>NZ_JBVJMU010000005.1:0-497522 GCF_055584045.1 Streptomyces sp. NPDC104307 | reverse complement strand
GCCATGATCCCCTTGAACGACGGATACCGGGCCTCACCCGACTGGTCGGTCACCGACACCACCGCCGGCAACGACGCCTCCAGCTGCTCCGAGGCGGTGTCACCGTCCCGACGCCCCCGCACGACCCCGCCCTCCACCGAAACCTCCGACAGCAGCGTCACCTGCGGCACCCCCAGCCGCTCCGCGAGCAGCGCCGGAACCACACCCATCGTGCCGTCCGTCGACGCCATCCCCGAGATCACCAGGTCATACCCGGTCTTCTCGACCGCCTTCGCCAGCACCAACGACGTACCGATCACATCCGTGCCGTGCAGATCATCGTCCTCGACGTGAACAGCCTTGTCCGCACCCATCGACAACGCCTTGCGCAACGCGTCCTTGGCATCCTCCGGACCCACCGTCAACACGGTGACCTCCGCGTCATCGGCCCCGTCCGCGATCTGCAACGCCTGCTCGACCGCGTACTCATCCAGCTCCGACAACAGCCCGTCGACATCCTCACGATCCAACGTCAGGTCATCGGCGAAATGCCGGTCACCGGTCGCGTCGGGCACGTACTTCACACAGACAACGATCCTCAAGCTCACGCCGGCTCTCCTACTGCATCGTCATTTCCGGGCTGCCTTGTTGCACGCAGCATAGGCGCCTGATGGGGCGATTTCCGGTCGGTGCGACCGACGCTCCGACCGTAATATTACTCGCCAGTACATCCAGTACCTGCCCTTGGGGCAAGCGCTCTGAACTGTGATCTGTCCAACGCCGCCCCGCCCCGTGCCACCAAAGTGTTCTCAGTCTCGCAGAGCGGTGAACCGGCCCTGGTGGTAGACCAGCGGGCGCCCGGGACCGGCCGGATCCCCGACCACCGCCTGGGCGATCACGATCCGGTGGTCGCCCGCGGGAATCCGTGCCACGACCCGGCAGACCAGCCATGCCGGCACGCCGTCCAGCAGCGGGACGCCTTCCGGGCCACTGCGCCAATAGGTGGACGGGCCGAACCGGTCGGCGCCGCTGCGCGCGAAGGTGGCGGCCAGTTCCTGCTGGTGCTCGCCGAGTATGTGGACCCCGATGTGCTCCGCCTCCGCGACGACCGGCCAGCTGGAGGAGGAGGTGCCCACGCCGAAGGAGATGAGCGGCGGCTCGGCGGCCACGGAGTTGAGGGAGGTCGCCGTGAAGCCGACCGGCCGGTCACCGGCCGCGGTGATCACGGCGACTCCGGCGGCGTGCCGCCGGAACACGGAGCGCAGGAGGTCCGGGGATGCCGTTCGGGCCTTGCCGAGCTCGGGTGATGCCGTCATGGAGGTGTCTTCCTTCTGCGCGTCGGAGGTACGGGGCCGTGGATGCTCAGGCATCCGGACAGCGCGCACTCGCGCAGCGGGCGAGATCGACGTGGACCCGGCCGTGGAGAAGGAGTACTGGCGGCATAGCGTCAGACTGACGATGTCCGGTGGGTGCGGTCAAGACCGTCCCGCAAGGTGGGAGATGCGTCACGGGCCGTCATATCGCCCGTCCCAGTGCGGCCACGACATCGGCGGTGCGCGGCTGTCCGGTGGCCCGTCGGACGATGCGGCCGGAGGCGTCGAGCACCAGGACGGTCGGGGTCGCGCTGATACCGAGCTCACGCACCAGAGTGAGATGCGCCTCTGCGTCGATCTCCACATGGGTGACGCCTTCGACCATGGCGGCCACCTCGGCAAGCGTGCGCCGGGTGGCCCGGCACGGCTGGCAGAAGGCGCTGGAGAACTGCACGAGTGTGGCCCGCTCCCCCAGTTCCACGCCGAGTTGGGCGATATCCAGTCTGTTCACCCGTACCTGCCCGTCCATCTTCGGTCTCCTGCCAGAGCTCTGCCCAAAGAGTCAGCACCCCCGGCCGCCAGGACATTCCCGGCCGTTGCACGTGACGAGAATCTCGCGCCCCGCGCCCGCCGAGACTGGCCACCGCGACGCGCATGGGGCACGATCGGCCCAATGCCGAAAACCTACGGCTGCGTAACTTCCGCCGGGAGAACCCTCCCCAGGCGCTGAAGAAGGGTTTCCCCCAGATGGCAGAACTCGTCTATCGGCCGGTCATCGGCGCCGCTCGTACGTTTTTCAAGGCGCTCGACCTGAAGATCGACACCCAGGGTTCGGAGCACATCCCGAAGACTGGTGGCGCGGTTCTGGTCAGCAACCACATCAGCTATCTGGACTTCATCTTCACGGGTCTCACGACGCTGCCGCAGAAGCGGCTCGTCCGCTTCATGGCGAAGGAATCGGTGTTCCGGCACAAGATCTCCGGACCGCTGATGCGCGGCATGAAGCACATTCCCGTGGACCGCAAGCAGGGCGAGGACGCCTATGCGCACGCCCTCGCCTCGCTGCGTTCGGGCGAGATCGTCGGGGTCTTCCCCGAGGCGACGATCTCGGAGTCCTTCACCCTGAAGAACTTCAAGTCGGGTGCCGCGCGGCTGGCCCAGGAGGCCGGGGTGCCGCTGATCCCGATGGCGCTGTGGGGAACGCAGCGGCTGTGGACCAAGGGCCGCCCGCGCAACTTCAGGCGCAGCCACGTCCCCGTGACGATCCGCGTCGGCCAGCCGATGGAGGCCCCCACCGACCAGTACGCGGGCGCGATCACCCGCCGGCTGCGGGAGCGCGTACAGGAACTGCTCGAAGCCGCTCAGCGCGCCTACCCGGTGCGCCCGAGGGACGCGAACGACACCTGGTGGGTGCCCGCGCATCTGGGCGGTACGGCCCCGACACCCGCCGAGGTCCGCGAGCGGGGCTGACGCGGGCCGGAGTGACGTTTCACCGAAGTGACGTTTCAGCTGCGGCCGTGAACCGGTCGGGGGTTCAGAGCGCCACCGGAAGCGTGCGCCAGAGCCGGACCCGGTCGGCCGCGGTCCGCAGACCGCGCAGAACCAGCGGATGCGGTGCGGCGTAGAGCACTGGGTAGTCCACTTCGTCGAACTCCGGCCGCACGGGCCAGGCCAGCCGCTCCTCGTCGAGCGAGAACCGCGTGTCCACGCCCGGCCGGTTGCCCCGCGGGTCCTGCCGGTCCCAGCGGTTCCGGCCGGGCAGCCGCAGCGCGATCAGCCCGTGCACCGGCCCGGGGTCCCCGTTGTCGTCCGCGAGCCGCTGATAGCAGAGGGCCGCCGGGATGCCCTCCGCGCGCAGCAGAGCGGCCAGGGCATGGGACTTGGTGTGGCAGATGCCGTTGCGGGTCGCCAGGACGTCGGAGGCGCGCCAGGGGACCCGCATGTCGCCCGAGTCGGCGGAGTGCGTGATCGTGTCGCGTACGAGGTCGAAGGCGGCAGCGGCGTATGCATATGCGCCATCGGTTGCGCAGCGCAGCCGCGCGGCCGTCTTTCGGACCAGCGGGTGGCCGTGGTCGATCGCCTCGTCGGCTGCTAGATAGGCCGAGTTTCCGGGGACCTGCTGAATGAGCTCCATGGCCGCCGAGCGTAGGTATGCGGCCGACCGGGAGTCAATCACTTTCCGGCCGACCGCATAGTCATGCAGTGTCTGCTAGGCCGCCATCTCTTCCTTCAGCGCGAGGACGAAGGCGTCGACATCGTCCTCCGTGGTGTCGAAGGCGCACATCCAGCGCACGTCCCCGGCCTTCTCGTCCCAGAAGTAGAAGCGGAACCGCTTCTGCAGCCGCTCGCTCACCGCGTGCGGCAGCCGGGCGAAGACGGCGTTGGCCTGGACCGGGTAGAGGATCTCCACGCCGCCCACCGCGCGGACCCCCTCGGCCAGCCGTTGGGCCATCGCGTTGGCGTGCCGGGCGTTGCGCAGCCATAGGTCGCCCGCGAGCAGCGCTTCCAGCTGTACCGAGACGAAGCGCATCTTGGAGGCGAGCTGCATCGAGAGCTTGCGCAGGTGCTTCATGGCACGGACGGCGTCGGGGTTCAGGACCACGACCGCCTCACCGAAGATGGCGCCGTTCTTCGTGCCGCCGAAGGAGAGCACATCGACGCCGACGGCGTTGGTGAAGGTGCGCATCGGCACGTCCAGTGAGGCCGCGGCGTTGGCTATCCGCGCCCCGTCGAGGTGGACCTTCATGCCGTGCCCGTGGGCGTGCTCGCAGATGGCGCGGATCTCACCGGGCGTGTACACGGTGCCCAGCTCGGTGTTCTGGGTGATCGAGACGACCTGCGGCATGGCGCGGTGCTCGTCGTCCCAGCCGTACGCCTGGCGGTCGATGAGCTCGGGCGTGAGCTTGCCGTCCTCGGTGGGCACCGTGAGCAGCTTGAGGCCGCCGACCCGTTCCGGTGCGCCGCCCTCGTCCACGTTGATGTGCGCGGACTCGGCGCAGATGACCGCACCCCAGCGGTCGGTCATCGCCTGAAGCGAGACCACGTTGGCGCCGGTTCCGTTGAACACCGGAAAGGCTTCGGCGGTGGGGCCGAAGTGGCTGTGCATGACGCGCTGGAGGTGACCGGTGTAGTCGTCCTCGCCGTAGGCGATCTGGTGGCCGCCGTTGGCGAGGGCGAGGGCCGCGAGGATCTCCGGATGGGTCCCCGCGTAGTTGTCACTGGCGAAGCCGCGTACCTGCGGGTCGTGATGACGACGCGCGTCGGTCCTTAGGGTTGCGGGGTCAGCCACAGGCGCTTTCCGTTCACTTCCGGGGCGGGCCGGTCCCAGACGCCGGCGATGGCATCGGCCAGTTCCTTGACGTCGGTGAAGCCCGCGAACTTCGCATTCGGGCGCTCGGCGCGCATGGCGTCGTGCACCAGTGCCTTCACGACCAGGATCGCAGCCGCGCTGCGCGCTCCGTCCTCGCCCCCCGCCTTGCGGAAGGCGTCCGCGAGCGCGAGGGTCCAGGCCTCTGCCGCGGCCTTCGACGCGGCGTACGCGGCGTTGCCCGCGGTGGGATTGCTCGCGCCGGCCGCGCTGATCAGCAGGTAGCGGCCGCGGTCGCTGCGCTGGAGGCCTTCCTGGAACGCGAGCGAAGTGCTCTGGACGGTGCGGATCAGCAGTTTCTCCAGCAGCGTCCAGTCGGCGAGGTCGGTGTCGGCGAACGTCCTGCCGCCGCGCCAGCCGCCCACCAGGTGGACCAGCCCGTCGATCCTGCCGAACTCCTTCTCGGTCTTGTCCGCCCATTCACGGGCGGCGCCGAGATCGAGCAGCTCCACGGTGTCCCCGGTGACCGTCGCGCCGCCGTGGGCGTAGCGGGCCGCGTCCACGGCCTCCGCGAGGCGGCTTGCGTTCGCGTCCGAGGCGACGACGACCGCGCCCGCCTCGGCGAGCCGGAGCAGCGTGGCCCGGCCGGCCGGACCCGCCGCTCCCGCCACGGCGACCACGGCCCCTTCGAGCGCACCGCTCCCGCTGCCCTTGCCGTTTCCGTTCATGGCCACCGCCTCCTCGCTCCGTGTGCTCACGCGGCCGCCTGCCCGGCGTCCGCGGCGGTGATGCCCTTGGTGGACGCGATCACGTTCTTCAGCTTCTTGGAAAGCGCCTCATAGAACATGCTCAGGGGAAACTCGTCCGGAAGCACGTCGTCGACGAGTTTGCGGGGCGGCTGGGAGAGGTCCAGGGCGTCGGGGCCCTTGGCCCAGCGGGAACCGGGGTGCGGTGCCAGATAGGTGGCGACCAGGTCGTACGCGGCGAACCAGTGGACGAGCTTCGGGCGGTCGATGCCGTCGCGGTAGAGCTTCTCGATCTCGCCGCAGAGCTGGTTGGTGATCTGCGGAGCCAGCTCCCAGTCGATCTTCAGGGTGTTGTCGGTCCAGCGCACGACATCGTGCTTGTGGAGGTACGCGAAGAGGAGCTGGCCGCCGAGACCGTCGTAGTTGCGGACGCGCTCGCCGGTGACCGGGAAGCGGAACATCCGGTCGAACAGCACGGCGTACTGCACGTCGCGGCCCTGGCCGAAGCCGTCGGCCTCCAGCTTCACGGCCTCCCGGAAGGCGGTGAGGTCGCAGCGGAGCTCTTCGAGGCCGTACATCCAGAACGGCTGGCGCTGCTTGATCATGAACGGGTCGAACGGCAGGTCACCGTGGCTGTGGGTGCGGTCGTGGACCATGTCCCAGAGCACGAAGGCCTGCTCGCAGCGCTGCTGGTCGCCCACCATCTCGCGGATGTCGTCGGGCAGCTCGACGCCGAGGAGCTCGACGGACGCCTCGGTGACGCGGCGGAAGCGGGCGGCCTCGCGGTCGCAGAAGATGCCGCCCCAGCTGAAGCGCTCGGGGGCCTCACGCACCGCGATCGTCTCCGGGAAGAGCACCGCGGAGTTGGTGTCGTAGCCGGAGGTGAAGTCCTCGAAGGTGATCCCGCAGAACAGCGGGTTGTCGTAGCGGGTCGCCTCCAGGTCCGCGAGCCACTCGGGCCAGACCATCCGGAGCACGACCGCTTCGAGGTTGCGGTCGGGGTTGCCGTTCTGCGTGTACATCGCGAAGACGACCAGGTGCTGCAGTCCGTCGGCGCGCTCCTTGGCCGGCTGGAAGGCGAGCAGCGAGTCGAGGAAGTCGGGGATGCGGAAGCCGTCGGACGCCCAGCGGCGCAGGTCCGCGACGAGGGCCCGGTGGTACGCGGCGTCGTGCGGAAGCAGCGGGGCAAGCTGTTCGACAGCGGTGGTGACCCGTTCCAGGGCCGCCCCGGCGACGGCGGGGGAAGGCGCGCCCTCGGCCTCGAAGTCGATGGATCCGTCCTTGGACTGCCAGGGGCGGATCTCCTCCACGGCATTCTTGAGCGCAGGCCAGGCCGGGTGATCGATCACCCGCTGGGCGGCAGATATGCCGTCGGCTGCTACATCGTGCACAAGAATTTCCGTCATAACACTTCCTCCACGGGAGAACCTCGCGTCAAGTAACCGTATCTGTCTGCGGTTCTCCGAGACAAGTGGAGCCCTGGAAATTATCCTGCCCGACCCCATGGTCACCGCGTTTTTTCCTGTCACATGGCAGTGCCGCACCCGCTTCCTTGCGCCCGAAGCGATGAGGGGCGGACCGGTCGGGCCGAGGTCCCGAGGCCGTCGTACGCCTGCCCGGCAACCCCGCACGGGACACGCCCACCCATGAGTGACGCAGTTCGTGGGGCGCGCGCCGCGGCCGGTAGGACGGACGGCGTCAGCTCCTCCCGTACCACTCCGGAGAATCACCGCGTGAGCATCCGTGCCGTCCTGATCGCCGCAGTCATCACCGGGTTCCTGCTCGGTGCAGCCGATGTCCAGGGACACAGCGCACCGCTCCCCCGCCCGGCCGCCCCGCTCGCCGCTACGAGGTACTGAGGGCCGGAACGGGGTCATGCCGCGGCGCCCTGCGGGTAGTGGGTAGGAGCAGAACACGGGGAGACGCCGTCGAAATCGGAAGCGAGAGTGCCTTGTCTTTTCTCACCATCGGTCACCGCGGTGTGATGGGGGTCGAACCGGAGAACACCCTGCGTTCGTTCGTGCACGCCGAGCAGGCCGGGATGGACCTCATCGAACTGGACCTTCACCTGAGCAAGGACGGCGCTCTCGCCGTCATGCATGACGCCGACGTCGACCGTACGACCGACGGCAAGGGGCCGATCGCCGAGAAGACCATGGCCGAGCTGCGCGAACTCGACGCCGGCCAGGGCGAACGGGTCCCGGTCTTCGAAGAGGTCCTCGACGCGGTGGGCTCCGCGATGCAGGCCGAGATCAAGGACGTGGCCGCCGCCCGCACCCTGGCCGAGGTGATGCGGCGGCGCGGACTCGTCGACCGGGTCGAGGTGATCTCGTTCCACGACGAGGCGATCGCGGAGATCGCCCAGCTGGTACCCGGCGTGCGGACGGCGCTCGTGGCCAGCCGCTGGGGCAAGGACGTGGTGGACCGCGCGAAGGCGGTGGGCGCCACCCGGCTGGTGCTCAACGTCCGGCGCATCACCCTGGAACTGGTCGAGAAGGCGCACGCCGAGGGACTGACCGTGGTCGGCTGGGTGGTCAACACCCAGGACCACCTGCGGCTCGCGCGCGGACTCGGGCTCGACGGCGCGACAACCGACTTCCCGGAGATCCGCCGCGCGGGCCGCTTCACCGCATAGCCGCTGGTCAGCCGGCCGGCAGGTCCTTGACCAGCAGTTCGAAGGCGAGATCGTCGCGCTGCGGAATACCGAAGCGCTCATCGCCGTACGGGAACGGGCTCATCTTTCCCGTACGGCGGTAGCCGCGGCGCTCGTACCAGGCGATCAGGTCCTCCCGGACCGATATCACGGTCATCTGCATCTCCCGCACCCCCCAGCTCTCCCGGACGGTGCGCTCGGCCTCTGCGATGATCACCTTGCCGAGGCCGCCGCCCTGGAGCGAGGGGCGGACCGCGAACATGCCGAAGTAGGCGGCCTCTCCCCTGTGCTCCAGCTGGCAGCAGGCGACCGGCGCGCCGTCGCGCTCCACCACGAGCAGCCTGCTGCGGGGGTCCTCCACCACGGCGCGGACCCCCTCCGGGTCGGTCCGCTGCCCCTTCAGGATGTCCGCCTCCGTGGTCCAGCCCGCACGGCTGGAGTCACCGCGGTACGCGGCCTGTATGAGCTCCACGAGTGCGGGCACATCCGCGTCGGTCGCGTCGCGGAAGGTCAGCTCTCCCGAGTCCCGGGGCGGTGCGGTGTCCATGAGGGGTCTCTCCGATTCTCCGTGTGGCCGTGCCGCAGCAGCGTAGCTCTCCCGAACCGGCCTACGCTCCGGAGCATGGTTCATGTGCTGAGCAGCCGGATCCTGTTGCGCCCCACGGATCCCGAACGGTCACGTGTCTTCTACGGGGAGTCCCTCGGCCTGCCCGTCTACCGGGAGTTCGGTACCGGTCCCGAGCGGGGGACGGTCTACTTCCTGGGCGGCGGCTTCCTGGAGGTGTCCGGCCGGGGCGACGCGCCACCGTCCCCCGGGCTGCTGCTGTGGCTCCAGGTGGCCGATGTGCGGGCAGCGTACGAGGAGCTGTCGGGCCAGGGGGTGGAGGTGCTGCGGGCGCCGAGGCGTGAGCCCTGGGGGCTCGACGAGATGTGGATCTCCGATCCGGACGGGGTCCGGATCGCCGTCGTCGAGGTGCCGGAGGACCATCCTCTGCGGTTCAGGCCCTGAGGTCCGGGACCGCTCCCACCAGGCGCGTCCGTGATACACCACCGCTGCGCGCTCCCCCAGTACTCCAGTGCGCCGCGTACAGGCGTCCGCACCCGGGCATCGACTAGGCGACGGCGATGTCGTTCGCCCGGGGGAGGTCTGCTGTGCATGGACCGGCGTTGTCCGGCTGGCTGCTGATGGCGTTGTGCGCGCTGACGGGCGCGTACTGCCTGCTGCGTACCCGCACCGGGACCGGCGAGGAGCGCAGAACGGCGCGCGCGGAGGCGCTGATGGGCTTCGGCATGGCCGCGATGGCGGTGCCCGCCGCCGTCGTCGCCCCGCCCGCGTGGGCCTGGGCCGTGTACGCGGCTCTGTTCGGTGCCGCTGCCTTGCGCGCCCTCTGGTTCTCCCGCCGCAGCGGTCACCATCTGCATCATCTGGTCGGTTCGTCGGCGATGGTCTACATGGCCGTCGCCATGGCGGGTCCGGGGGCGACGGCCCATGGCGGTCACGGATCGCACACCATGGCCGCGGCCGGAGGCGTCCCGCTGCTGACCGGGCTGCTCCTCGCCTATTACGCCGCCTATGTGCTGCGTTCGGGCGCCCGGCTGATTCCGGTGGCCGCGACGGCGAGCGGCGGCGGGGCGGTGGCCGGTGGCGGGGTGGCGGCCGGCGGGCCGGCACCGGGGGGCTGGGCGGCCCGGCCGGAGCTGGCCCTGGCCTGCCGTCTGACCATGGGGATATCCATGTTCGCGATGCTGCTCACCATGTGAGACAGCGGGCCCGGCAAACCGTGGCGTACGTCACTTGCCGAGCGCAGCCATACCCGTGTGTGCCGCGCCCCTCATAGGGTGACGCCCATGTTGGTCTCCCTCGCGCTGCTGCTGCTCGGTGCACTGGCCGCCGTCGTGACCCCGCGGCTGATGGCGCGGGCCGAATGGCCGGAGCGCGAGCCGGTTGTGGCGCTGTGGGTGTGGCAGTGCGTGGTGGCCGGCGTGCTGATCTCGTTCGCCCTGTCCATGACGTTCAGCGCCGCCGCGGCCTGGCAGGCGGTACGAGGCCATGTCTTCGCGCCCGCGCCGCACGCCGTGGTCGAGGCCTACGCCCTCGCGGCGTACGGGCCCTGGTCGGCCGTGATGGCCGTGCTGCTGGCACTGGGCGGGGTGTGGACGGCCGCCATGCTGACCCGCGAGATCCGCCGGGCGCGGCGGCGGCGCAGGCAGCGGCGCGCCGAACTCCTGGTGCGTTCCCCGCTGATGCCCGGCGAGGAGCCCGGCGCGGAACGGCTGGTGGTGCTGGAGGGGGAGCGCCCCGATGCCTGGTGGCTGCCCGGTACGGCCCCCCAACTGGTCATCACCACAGCGGCGCTGGGAAGACTGAAGGGCCGTCAACTCGATGCGGTGCTCGCCCATGAGCAGGGCCACGCGAAGGCGCGCCACGACTGGCTGCTGAACTGCTCCGCGGCGCTGGCGTCCGGTTTTCCGCAGGTGCCGGTGTTCGCGGCGTTCCGCGGTGAGATGCACCGGCTCGTCGAACTGGCCGCCGACGACGTGGCGTCACGCCGCTTCGGCCGGCTGACGACCGCTCTGGCGCTGGTCGAACTCAACGAGGACCGGGGCGTGTTCGGGCCGAGCCCGACACCGGACGCGCAGGTGCCGCTCCGGGTTGACCGGCTGCTCGCCCCCGCCGGGCGGCTCACCGCGGCCCGTCGGCTGCGGCTCACCGCGGCGGCCGCGCTCGTCCCGGCGATTCCCCTGCTGGTCGCACTCGTTCCGGCGATCAGCGCGCTGGGCTAGCGGGACACCGGCCGACGGGACACGACCGGAGCCGGGACACGACCTCCGCAACGCGACCTCCGGGACACGTCCTCCGGGCCAGGACACGTACGGGGCCGGGGCGGCGCGAATGGCCCGGTACACCTCGCGTCGGAGAGGATCCCTGCATGCTCTCCTTCCCGCCGCTCCCCCGGCCGGACCGCGTCCGCACCTCTCGGCAGGCCCTGCGGACCGGGGCGGTCTGCGCGGTCCTCTTCCTGGCACTGCTGGTCCTGGTGGCCGCGCGGTGGTCTCCGCTGATGAGCCTGGACCGCACGGTCGTCGAAGCGCTCCACCGGCGGGCGGTGACGGAGCCCGGTCTCGTCCACGTCAACCGGGTGCTGACGGACTGGCTGTGGGATCCCTGGACGATGCGCGCGCTGATCGCCGTCGCCGTGGTGGGCCTGTGGTGGCGCGGCGCCCGGCTGCTCGCGGTCTGGGTTGCCGCGAGCAGCGTGCTCTCCAGCCTGCTCCAGCAGGGGATCAAGGCGGCCGTGGACCGGGAGCGGCCCCGGTGGCCCGACCCGGTGGACTCCGCCCACTACGCGGCGTTCCCCTCCGGACATGCGATGACCGCCATCGTGAGCTGCGGGCTGCTGCTGTGGCTGCTGCGGCGGCACGGCGCCGGCCCGGGGATGTGGCGGGCGGCCCTGGTGGCGGCATGGGTCTCGGTGCTCGGGGTCGGTGTCACCCGGCTCTACCTGGGGGTGCACTGGCCCTCAGATGTGCTGGGCGGGTGGCTGCTGGGGGCCGCGCTGGTCGCGTTCGCGGTGGCCGGATTCGAACGGTACAGGGCCCGTGAGCAGCCCTCGGACGACGCCTGAACAGGCATCCTTGCGGCGCCGTCGGCGGATCGGCGAGGATCGGGGCCATGCCGATCAAGGGTGTGCTCTTCGACTTCTCCGGGACGCTGTTCCGGATCGAGTCCGTCCGGTCATGGCTCGCCGCCGCTCTCGCCGAGCGGGAGGTGAGCGTGGACGAGGCCGCCTTCGAGCGGTACGTGCGGGAGCTGGAGGCCACCGGCGCGCTGCCGGGCGGCCCAGCTCCGCAGCGGGTGCCGGAAGACCTGGCGCAGGTCTGGGCCACCCGTGACGAGAGCGTGGACGGGCACCGGGCCGCCTTCACCGGGCTGGCCCGCCAGGTCGCCCTGCCGGATCCCGGGCTGTACGACACGCTGTACGACCGGCACCGGACGCCGGAGGCCTGGTGCCCTTATCCGGACGCGGCCGAGGTGCTGGGCTCGCTGGCCGCGGGCGGCGTCCGGATCGGCGTGGTGAGCAATATCGGCTGGGACCTGCGGCCGGTCTTCCGGGCACACGGTCTGGACGCCTTCGTGGACGCGTATGTGCTGTCCTTCGAGCACGGCGTCCAGAAGCCGGACGCACAGCTCTTCCACACGGCCTGCACACTTCTCGGACAGCGTCCGACGGATGTGGTGATGGTCGGTGACGACCGGCACGCGGACGCGGGGGCCGCCGCGGTGGGCTGCGAGGTGCGGTTCGTGGAGCACGCGCCGCTGGCCGAGCGGCCGCACGGACTGCTGGAGCTCGGATTGGCGCCCGGGGTTGCCTGAGGAACATGTGAGAGATGTCCCTTGCGCGCGATGGGTCCGATAGTCACATCAGGGCCTTAGCCTGGTAGGTATGTCCCCGACTCCGTGCCCGTCCGGCTCCGTGCGTTCCGCCGCAGTGGTGAATGAAGACATTCGCCGGCTGTGGCAGCGCTCGGGCGGACGTCTTTCGCCGGAGGACGAAGAGGAGTACCAGCGGCTGCTGGTCGAGTGGGCCGCGGCCACGGGCGGCGGCAACCGGTCCGCGGCCTGAGCGCCGTCCGCCGGGCATCCCCGTCCATCCTCCGCTCCGCGCGCCTCCCCGATACGCTCCCGCGCCGGGTTTCCGGTTCACGGTGCGGCGGCCTCCGGCGCGTCGCACCCTGGAGGCATGACACCTCCCCCGATCGTGATCTTCCGCCCGTCCCCCTCAGGCGGGCGACGCGTCACCGTGCAGCGCGACGGGCGGGTCCAGATACTCGGCCTCGCGCACTCCGACCACGATGTGATCGTGTTCCTGGAGGGCGCGGGGCTCGACGACCCCGAGCGGATTCTGGACAGCCCCGAGTGGGTCGAGTGGCGGGGCGGCCGGGCACACCGGTACGAGGCGGCCTGAGGCGTCCGGTCTCCGGCGGTCCCGGGCGTCGCCGGAACCGCCGGATCCCGCCGGGTGAGGCACCCGGCGGGATCCTGTGGAGGTGACGCGCGGACCGGCCCGCCCCGACGGCGGACCGGCCGTCGGCTCAGCGGTCGAAGTAGTCCGGCTGCGTCTGGACGTTGAGCTCGTCCGTCCGCACCCGCTTCGCCGGATCGGTACGCCGGTCGTCGATCCTCAGGACGTCGAAGCCCTTCTCGATGTCGTTGGAGTAGATGTAGCCGTTGTAGTAGTACGCCGACCACGGACCGGCCGTGGTGACCTCGTCCAGGGTGACGGGACCGCGCTCGAAGTAGCCGATCTCCTTCGGCTTCGACGAGTCGGTGAAGTCCCAGATGGAGACTCCGCCCTGGTACCACGCCTGGACCATCAGGTCGCGGCCCTTGACCGGAATGATCGACCCGTTGTGTGCGACACAGACCTCGGTGTCGGCCTGCGGGCGGTCGATCTTGAAGTAGCTGCGGAAGACCAGCTTGCGGTGGTCGCCCTTGCCGACGATGTCGTAGATGCCGTCGGCTCCGCGCTTGGGGCCGATCTCCTTGTTGCAGGTGGCGGCGCCACCGCCGCCGAGCTCATCGGTGAAGACGACCTTGTCCGCGCGCTGGTTGAACGTCGCCGAGTGCCAGAAGGCGAAGTTCACGTTGTCCTGCACGCGGTCGATGATCCGCGGGTTCTCCGGGTCCTTGATGGAGAACAGCAGCCCGTCGCCCATGCACGCGCCGGCGGCCAGGTCCTTGGAGGGCAGCACGGTGATGTCGTGGCAGCCGGTGGTCTTGGACACACCCGGGTTGGCGGGCGCGCCCGGGTTCCCGCCGTCCGGGAAGAGCACCGGGAAGTTCACGATGCGGGACTTCTCCGGTGCCTGGCGCGGCACCTTGATGATGGAGATGCCGTCGTGCGGCGGCTGGCAGTCGGGGAACGTCTCGCTCGGCGAGTACGAGGAGACGTACACGTATACGTTCTTGCGCTCCGGGACGATGGTGTGGGTGTGCGATCCGCAGGCGGTCTCGACGGCGGCGACGTACTTGGGATTGCGCTTGTCGCTGATGTCGAAGACCTTCATGCCCTCCCAGGAGGACTTCTCCGTGGCGGGCTGGGTGGTGCTCGCACACGAGTTGTCGCTGCGCGAGGAGTCCGTCGACAGGAACAGCAGGTTCCCGGAGACGGAGATGTCGTTCTGCGATCCTGGGCACAGGACCTGGGCGACCGTCTTCGGAGACTTCGGGTTGCTGATGTCGAAGATCCTGAAGCCGTCGTAGTTCCCGGCGAAGGCGTACTTGCCCTGGAAGGCCAGGTCCGTATTCAGCCCCTGGAGCGCGTCCTTCGGGACGTTGGCGAGATGGGTGATGTTGCGGCTGTGGATGATCTCGTCCACGCCGGGTATCTCACCGCTCCTGATCGCGGCGGTCGCCTCCGCCTCCTGACTCGTGGAGACCTCGGCCGGGGTCGCGGCCGAGTCTCCCGGGTCGGGGGTGGCGGCCGCGGGTCCGGCCATCAGCAGAGTGGCGAAGAGCCCGGCGGCGGCAACCGCCACGCCCAGACGTCTGCGCCGCACCGGGGTGGTGTGCAACGGGGTCACTGCGTCCTCCCATGGATCCGAATGTGGTTGACCGGTTCACGGACTCCGGCAGTATCGTCCTTGCCATGGACATCCCAACAGACGGCAACAGGAACGTAATGAAAGTTTCTGGGCACACCTGTGCGTTGACGTGCTAGTACAGAGCGCAACCAGCCATATATCAACGGAGGTCGCTTTGTTGATTCGTCGTCAGGTCCGGCGGTTCCGCGGACTCGCACTCGCCGTCACCGTGACCGCTGTCGCCCTCACCTCGGCCGGCTGCGACGGAGGAGGCGGCGACAACGGCTCCAAGGACCGGGCGGCGGGGGGCGGTTCGGTCGTGGCGCCAGGAAAGCCGGGGGAGCCCGCGCGTACGCTCTCCGCCTCCCAGGCCGCGAAGGCCGCCGCGGGCGTGGACACCCCCAACTCGGCGGACGTCCGCTACGTACGCATGATGATCGAGCACCATGCCCAGGCGCTGGTGCTGACCCGGCTGGTCCCCGCCCGCTCCGGCTCGGACGCCGTCAAGCGGGTCGCCGAACGCATCACCGCGGCCCAGCAGCCGGAGATCGGTGCGATGAAGGGCTGGCTCAGCCGCCACGGCCGAACGGAGCAGGCCGAGGGCCACGACCACGGCGCCATGCCCGGCATGGCCACCGGGGCCCAGCTGAATCAGCTCCGGGCCGCGAAGGGCAAGACCTTCGACCAGCTGTTCCTCAAACTCATGATCACCCACCACCAGGGTGCGGTCACCATGGCGACAGAGGCGCTCTCGGAGGGAAACAACATCCAGGTGGAGGAGATGGCCGACGACGTCGTCGCCCAGCAGACCACCGAGATCAGCCGGATGCGGGCCCTGTCCTCCTGACGGAACGCGGGTCTCCTGACGGAACGCGGGCCCTCAGCCCTCGCCGAGCCGGTCCGCCTGCCGGTTCGCCGCTTCCAGCACCCGGTCCAGCAGTCCGGGGAACAGCGCCTCCAGGTCCGCTCGGCGCAGTCCGTTCATCTTGGCGGTGCCCCGGTAGATCTGCTGGACGACGCCGCTCTCGCGCAGTACCCGGAAATGGTGGGTGGTGGTCGACTTGGTCACCGGAAGGTCGAACCGGGAACAGGTGAGCTCCTCCTCGGCGGCGGCCAGTTCACGCACCACGCACAGCCGCACCGGGTCCGAGAGCGCGTGCAGCACCGCCTCGATCCTGATGTCCTCCCGAGCCGGGTGGGCCAGCGTGCGCGCGCCGACGGCCCGCTCTGTGGCACTGGCAGGGGTCACGGTGGCTCCACATCGTCGCTTGTCCGGGCTTCCATAATACGAGATCCGTCGTAGCTCGGGGCCGGTCTCCCGAGCACGGCGGCGACGCGGCCTTGACCTGGAGTGCGGTCCAAGACCTAGCGTCCGGGGATGATCACTCAGCAGCTCAGGATCGGCACCGGATTCGGTGCCCACAGCACGGCCGACGAAGTTCTCGCCGGAATCGATCTGACCGGCACGACCGCCCTGGTCACCGGCGGGTACTCCGGACTCGGGCTGGCGGCCACCCGCGCTCTCGCCCGAGCGGGAGCACACGTCGTCGTCCCCGCCCGCCGGCCCGCGATCGCCGAACGCGCTCTGCACGGCATCCCCGGCGCGGAGGTGCACGCACTCGATCTGGCGGATCCGGAGAGCATCGGGGCCTTCGGCGAGCGCTTCCTCGACACCGGCCGCTCCCTGGACATCCTCATCAACGGCGCGGGCGTGATGGCCTGCCCGGAAACACGTATCGGCCCCGGCTGGGAGGCGCACTTCGCGGTCAACCACCTCGGCCACTTCGCTCTCGTCCAGCGGCTCCGTCCGGCCCTGGCCGCCGCCTCCGGCGGGTCACGGGTGGTGTCGGTGGCCTCGTCCGGCCATTTCCTGTCCGGCATCCGCTGGGACGACATCCACTTCCGCACCGGGTACGACCGCTGGCTGGCCTACGCCCAGTCCAAGACCGCGAACGCCCTCTTCGCCCGGCACCTCGACGGCCTCGGCTCCGGCCTGGGGCTGCGGGCCTTCTCGGTGCACCCCGGCAGCATCCTCACCCCGTTGCAGCGTCACATCCCTCGCGAGGAGTGGCTCGCGCAGGGCTGGGTGACCCCGGACGGGAAGCCGGCGGCGGGTTTCAAGTCCCCGGAGCAGGGCGCGGCGACGGCTGTATGGGCGGCGACGTCACCGCTGCTGGAGGGGCACGGGGGCGCCTACTGCCAGGACTGCGACATCGCGGAACCGGCAACCACGGAGGACATGCTCGTCGGCGGGGTCAAGCCCTGGGCCACAGATCCCGAGGAGGCCTCCCGGCTCTGGGAGCTCTCCGCCGGGCTCACCGGGCTGGACGCGTTCTGACGGAGAGCGCGGGCGAGCCGTTCCGGTGATGGCGGGTCAGGGCAGGTACGGCCAGACGCTGACGCGGTCCCCGCCGACGTGAACCTCGATCCACGACCCGTCGGCGCCCTCCGGGGGCCGCGGGCCGGCGAGGTCGAACAGGATCAGCGCCCCGCCCATGTCCAGAACGGCCACGCCGTCCTCCGCGAGGCTGAGCCGGCCGCGGAAGACGACGCGGCCGGCGTCCTGCGACAGCTTGGGCGTGGGGGACGCGGCAGGCCGCGTGTTCGCGGCCCAGGTGATGTCCTCGTCGACGGTCCACTCGACATGGTGTTCGGCGTCCGGCCCGTCCGGAGCGCCCTGCCAGTGCACCACGGCGGTTCCCACCGCGCAGTGCACGCGGACCACCGCGGGCGTCGAAGGGACCTGCCCCACCGTCTCTGCTCTGACCAACACGGGGCCATCCTCCCGGACCGCCTGTGCCATGGGACGGCTCTGCCGATAAAGCCCCCGTTCCGGCTCTCGATGTGCGTGCGTGTCAGCCGCTCAGCAGCTCCGGGTCCTTGGCGAGGGAGGCGAGACGGCCTCCCGGGTCGGGGACCAGCCTGCGGGTCGACAGGTCGAGGATGCCCGCGACTCCGGTGATCTCCGCCGCCACCGATCCGTCCTCCTTGAGGATCTGCTGCGCCATCGTGAAGGTCTTGCCCTTCCCGTAGTCGAACCGGCAGGACACCCGTACCCGCTCGCCGCCGCGCAGTTCCTTCCGGAACTTCACCGTCACTTCGAGCGCGACCGGCCCCACGCCATCGGCCAGCAGCTTCTCCTGGGGCAGCCCGGCGGCCCTCAGCAGCTCCCAGCGCGCGTGCTCGGCGTACTGGAGATAGACGGCCTGGTTCAGATGGCCCTGGGTGTCGAGTTCGTAGCCCCGCACCGTGACGTCAACAAAGAAGGTCATGGACGCCACAACGGCCCGCCGCATTCCGGCATTCCCAGGAACGGCACCGCAGGGCCCGGACAACGGGCGGTGCCGCGACCCTACGCGCCTGTCATGCTCAGGTAAGGTGCGCGGCGCACCAGGAAGCCCGGCCCGCGGAGGGTGCGACATCCGTGGGCCGGGCCGATTCATGGGACAGCCCTCAACCAGCGGCGAGGTGCGGGAACCTGAGCTCGGTCCAGCTGCGGAAGACCTCGTCCGGGCGCAGTACGGTGCCCGGGTGGTCCGGCCGGTTGGGTGAGTCGGGCAGGTGCTGGGTCTCCAGGCAGACGGCGCTGTGGCGTTCGTGGCGGCCGCCGCCGAGGGCGTCCAGGGTGCCGTCGAGCTGGTTGGCGGTATAGACCTGGATGCCGGGTTCGGTGGTCCACACCTCCATGATCCGCCCGCCCCCGGGAGCGGTGAGGCGGGCGGCCCGGTGCAGATTGGCGCCGCGATCCCGGAGGATCCAGCAGTGGTCGAAGCCGCCCGCCCTGCGCAGCTGTTCGTCGGGGAGCGCGATCCGGTCGCCGATGGTGCGCGGGGTGGTGAGGTCGAACGGGGTGGCGTGCACCGGCACGGCCGGGCCCTCGGGGATGCCGTCCTCGTCGACGGGGAGGTAGCTGTCGGCGTCCACCTGGAGGGTGTGGCCGAGGATGTCGCCCTTGGCGGCGAGGTCGAAGTAGGCGTGGTTGGTGAGGTTGACGACGGTGGGGCGGTCCGTTGTCGCGGTGTAGCCGAGGGTGAGGGTGCCTGCCGTGTCGAGGATGTAGGTGACGGTGACGTCCAGCGCGCCGGGAAATCCCATGTCGCCGTCGGGGCTGTGCAGAGTGAGCCGGAGCCTCGCGGCCACGTCGGTGGCCTCCCCGCCGGCCTGCCAGACGCGGGTGTGGAAGCCCTCGGGCCCGCCGTGCAGGGCGTGTCCCCGGTCGGTGGCGGGGACCTGGTGGGCCGTCCCGTCGAGGGTGAAGCGGCCGTGCGCGATGCGGTTGGCGAAGCGGCCGATGAGGGCGCCGAAGAACGGGTTGCCGCCCGTGTAGTCGGCCAGGCCCGGCAGCGACCGGACGACCGACGCGGGGGCTCCCCCGGTGTCAGGCACGGTGAGACGGTGCAGGATGCCGCCGTAGGTGAGGATCTCGGCGCGGACTCCGTTGCCGGAGTCGAGCGTCCAGACATCGACGTCCGTGTTGCCATGGGTGCCGAACGGTTTGCGGTTCACGGTGGGGCGAGGCATCAGAGGTCCTTGCGAGGAGCGGACGGCCGGGACGGGTCCTACGATCCGGCCGGCCGGGGGACGGTGGACTCCCGGACGATGAGCCGGTAGCCGGGCCGGGGGCGCCGGGGGGCGGGCGAGGCGTCGCCGGAGAGCCGTTCCACGAGGCTGTCGACGGCGAGCCGGGCGATGGCCTCCTTGTCCGGGGCGACCGTGGTCAGCGTGGTGGCTCCGTAGAGGCTCTCCTCGATGTCGTCGAAGCCGACGACGGCGACGTCCTGCGGGATGCGCAGACCGCGTTCGGAGAGGGTGCGCATCGCCCCGATGGCGATGAGGTCGTTGTACGCGAACACGGCGTCGGGCTGTTCCCCACGGTCCAGGAGCGCGGCCATCCCGGTGGCGCCGTCCTCGCGGCCGTAGCCGTCGGTGACCACGACGAGTGACTCGTCGGGGGTGATGCCCGCCGCGGCGAGCTCCTCCCGCCAGCCGCGCAGCCGGAGATGGGCCGGCTGCCGTTCGCGGCCGGTGCGCGAGCCGAGGAAGGCGATCCGCCGGTTGCCCTGGTCGATGAGGTGGCGTACGGCCTCGCGGGAGGCCGCCACGTTGTCGATGGCGATGTGGTCGTAGGGCGCCTCGTACTCACGCTCGCCGAGCAGCACCAGCGGGGCCGTCTCGGCCCGTGCCATCAGGTCCTCGGTCTCCAGGTGGATGGGGCTGAGGATGAGGCCGTCGATCACATGGGACCGGAATCCCTGGCTGACCAGGAGTTCCTTCTCCCGCAGCCCGCCCGTGTGGTCGACCAGCACGGTGTAGTCGTGCCGGGCGGCCGCGTCGACGACCTCTCCGGCCAGCTCCCCGAAGTAGGGGTTGCCGAACTCGGGGACGGCGAGCGCGATGATGCCCGTGCGGCCCTTGCGCAGATGCCGTGCGGTGAGGTTCGGCCGGTAGCCGAGCTCGTCGATGGCCTGCTGCACCTTGGCGCGCATCTTCGGTGTGACGTGCTGGTAGTTGTTCACCACGTTCGACACGGTCTTGATGGATACGCCCGCCCGTTGCGCAACGTCCTTGAGGCTGACGCCCACGGCACTCCCTGAATCGACTTGACGCGCGTTGCAGCGCGGTGGCCCGGCTCCGCCGGTTCGGCTCGGCCTGTGCCGGGGCCTGGGCCCCGGCACAGGTTCAAGTGGTTCTGCGGCTGCGCGCCAGATAGCGCTGCGCCACGACGACAACGATAAGGAACCCTCCGCTGACCACCGACTGGTACGAGGAGTTCAGCGAGCCGATCTGGTTGATCAGGTTCTGGATGACGGCGAGCAGCAGTACGCCCCAGAGCGTTCCGCTGATCGATCCGGCGCCGCCGATCAGGAGCGTGCCGCCGATGACGACGGCGGAGATCGCGTCGAGCTCCATGCCCACGCCGACGATGGTGACCCCGGACGACAGCCTGGCCGCGTTGAGCGCGCCGGCGAGTCCGGCGAGCAGTCCGCTGAGCGTGTAGACCAGCATCTTGGTACGGGCCACCGGCAGGCCCATCAGGGTGGCCGCGTCACTGCTGCCGCCGACGGCGAAGAGCGTCTGCCCGAACGAGGTGCGCTGGAGGAGGAGACCGCCGATGCCGAAGAGGACCAGGGCGATCAGGATCGGGTAGCCGAAGCCCCAGACGCTCCCCTGCCCGAGCTCGGCGAAGGCGGAGCCCTTGGGGATCAGGTAGGTGGTGGCGCCCTCGTCGGTGATGGCGAGGAGGATGCCCCGGGCCCCCAGCAGGGTGGCGAGGGTGACGATGAAGGGGGCCATTCCGGCGCGGGCGACCAGGAAGCCGTTGAGCAGGCCGATGGCGCCGCACGCCACGAGTGGTACGAGCAGTGCGGCCAGGAAGCCCCATTGGGAGGCCCAGGCGGCGAGGACGCCGCCCAGCGCGAAGACCGATCCGACGGAGAGGTCGATGCCGCCGGTGATGATGACCATGGTCATGCCGAGGGCGACCACCGCCAGGAACGACGCCTGGACGGTCACGCCGCGGGCGTTGTCCAGCGTGTGGAACGACGGGTAGATGAACGACGCGACGATCACGACCGTGAGCAGGACCGCGAGCACGCCCTGGCGCTGGAGGAGCTCGGCGATCCGCTGGCCGAGCGGGGGTGGTGCGCCGGTCACGGGGCTGGGCGTGCCACCGTCCGCAGCTGCGGGGGTCTTGCGCGGTGCGGGGGCCTGGGCCACCGGTGCGGGTGAGGTTTCGTTCAACGGGACCGACGCTCCCGGGCGACGTAGACGGCGGCGATGATGATGGCCGCCTGGGCGATCTGTGCGGTGGAGTCGGGCAGGTCGTGCTTGACGAGGGTGGCGCGCAGGAGCTGCATGAGCAGTGCGCCGGCGACCGTGCCGAGGACCCGGACGGAGCCGCCGTTGAGCGGGGTGCCGCCGACCACGACGGCCGTGATGGCGGAGAGCTCCATGAGGGAGCCGAGCGAGGAGGGGTCGCTGGCGGTGAGCCTGGCGGTGGCGAGGATGCCGGCCAGTGCCGCCAGCACCCCGCAGAGCACGTACACACCGATCAGTACGCGGCGCACGGGCAGTCCGGCGAGCGAGGCCGCGGACCGGTTGCCGCCGATGGCGACGATCTGACGGCCGAAGGTGGTGCGCTGGACCAGGAAGGCGACGGCGGCCGCGAGAACCGCGGCGATGAGTACGACCAGCGGGATGCCGAGGAAGGAGCCGGTGCCGAGCGAGAGCAGGTCGGGGTTGACGATCTGCTTGAGCTGGCCGTCCGCGATGACCAGGGCCAGTCCCCGGCCGCCGACGAACAGGGCGAGGGTGGCGACGATCGGCTGGAGCCCGACGAGGGAGACCAGCGTGCCGTTGACCGCTCCGACGAGCGCACCGGCCAGCAGCGCCATGACCAGCGCGGGCACCAGCCCGTAGCCGAGGTAGAGCGGCAGCAGGGCCGCGGCCACCGCCATGGTCGAGCCGACGGAGAGGTCGACGCCCTCGGTGCCGATCACCAGGGCCATGCCCAGAGCGACGATGACGATGGGCGCGACCTGGACGAGCTGGGTGCGGAGGTTGTCCGCGGTCATGAAGTGCTCGGTGAACAGGGCGTTGAAGAGGAGCACCACCGCGACGGCGAGGTACACCCCGTACTCCTGGTACCAGGCGGGGTCGCGCAGCCGCGCCCACGGGCGGGCGGCGGGGGTGGAGAGTGTGGCCTGGGTCATCGGGGGTCCTCCTGAGCGGCCGGGGCCTTCCCTGCGGGCGCCGGTGAGTGGTCGGCGAGCACTTCGAGCAGATGGCTCTCGGCCACCTCGTCGCCCGCCAGTTCGCCCGCGACCGCGCCGCCGCGCAGGACGACGATGCGGTCGGCGCCCTCGATGAGTTCCTCGATGTCGGAGGAGATGAGCAGGACGGCGAGGCCCTCGCGGGCGAGGTCGTCGATGAGGCTCTGGACCTCGGCCTTGGCGCCGACGTCGATGCCGCGGGTGGGCTCGTCGAGCAGCAGCAACTTGGGTTCCAGGCAGAGCCAGCGGGCGAGCAGTACCTTCTGCTGGTTGCCGCCGGAGAGCTCGCCGACCTTCTGTTCCGGGCTGGCCGCCTTGATCCGCAGCCGCTTCATGAAGATCTCGACGATGCGGTCCTGCCTGGCGCGGGAGACGACGCCCGCGCGGGAGAGGCGCGGCATCGCGGCCAGCACGATGTTCTCGCGCACCGAGAGTCCGGGGACGATGCCTTCTGCCTTGCGGTCCTCGGGGAGCAGGCTGATGCCGGCGCGGATGGCGCCGGCGGAGGTGAGCCGGCGCAGGGTGCGCCCGCCGATCCCGATCTCACCGGAGTCCAGGTTCAGCGCGCCTGCCAGGGCTTTGGCGGTCTCGCTGCGGCCGGAGCCGAGGAGTCCGCCGAGTCCCAGCACCTCACCTGCGTACAACGACAGGGATATGTCGTGGAGTTGGTGGTTGCGGGAGAGACCGGAGGCGGTGAGCACCGGGGTGCGTGAGGCGTCGTGGCCCTCGGAGCCGAAGCTGGTGACGCCGGAGCGGCGGACCTCGGCCATGTCGCGGCCGAGCATCATCGAGACGAGCTGCATGCGGTCGAGGTCGGCGAGGTCGCCGGTGTGGATGTGGCGGCCGTCGCGGAGCACGGTGACGCGGTCGCAGATCCGGTAGAGCTCGTCCATGCGGTGGCTGACGTAGAGCACCGCGATGCCGCGTGCGCGCAGGTCCTCGATGACGCGGAAGAGGGTCTCGACCTCGCGCGGCTCCAGCGAGGAGGTGGGTTCGTCCATGATGACGACCTGGGCGTTGACCGAGACGGCGCGGGCCAGCGCGACCATCTGCTGGGTGCCGATGCCCAGGGTGTGCAGCGGCCGCTTGGGGTCGACGCGGACGCCGAAGCCGTCGAGCAGTTCGCTGGTCTCGCGGTTCATCCGGGAGAAGTCGATCAGGCCGAAACGGTTCTTCGGCTCTCGTCCGAGGAAGATGTTGCGCGCCACGCTCATCAGCGGGACGAGGTTCACCTCCTGGTAGATCGTGGAGATGCCCGCCTGCTGAGCCTCGAACGGGCGGCCGAAGGCGACCTGTTCTCCGGTCAGCCGCAGCTCGCCCTCGTCGGGCTGGTACACCCCGGTCAGCACCTTGATCAGGGTGGACTTTCCGGCTCCGTTCTCTCCCACCAGTGCGTGGGTCTCCCCGGCGCGCAGGGAGAAGGAGACGCCGTCCAGGGCTACGACGCCCGGGAATCGCTTGCTCACCGAGCGCGCTTCGAGAACGGCCGGGGCGGAGCCGTCCCGCGCGCCGGTGGCGCTCTGGGGACCGGTGGCGGCCTTCGTGCCGGTGGCCTCCTTCGTGCCGGTGGCCTCCTTCACGAGGGCGTCGGGCCCGGTCGCCTCTTTCGCGGGGGCGCCGGTCGTGGCCGGCGCCTCCGGGTCGGCGGCCGGCTCCGGCGGCTGCGGTACTGCTTCGGGTGGTGCCATGGCTGGTCTTGGCCTTCCGCTCTTCCAAGGGTGTGGGCCCGGTGGCCGCCGTGACGGGTGGGAGCGTCACGGCGGCGGTGCTGCGTCAGGGGCGGTGGGGCCGGGGCGGACGCGTACGGATCGGTACGCGTCCCGGCCCCGGCCCGGCGAACTCCCCCGCGGGTACTACGGGCAGGTGGGGCCGGTGACGGTCAGAACGCGCCGCCGAGCGAGGCCTTGGCGTTGGACTCGTCGTAGGCACGGTCGGAGATGATGACGTTCTCCGGGATCGACTCGCCGCCGTAGAACTTCTGGGCGGTCGAGAAGGCCAGCGGGCCGAAGCGCGGGTTCGACTCAATGACGGCGTTGTACTCGCCGTTGACCAGGGCCTGGACGGCGTTGCGGGTGCCGTCGACGGAGACGATCTTGACGTCCTTGCCGGGCTTCTTGCCGGCGGCCTTCAGCGCGGTGAGCGCGCCCAGTCCCATCTCGTCGTTCTCCGCGTAGACGGCGGTGATGTCGGGCTTGGACTGGATGAGCTGCTCCATGACCTGCTGGCCCTTGTCGCGGGCGAAGTCACCGGTCTGCTGGGCGACGATCTTCAGGCCGGGTGCCTTGGCCTTGAGCTGGTCGACGAAGCCCTTGGTGCGGTCGGTGGTCGTGTTGTTGCCCGAGGTGCCGAGCAGGATGGCGACCTTGCCCTTGCCGCCGGTCGTCTTGATCATCGCGTCGGCCGCGCGCTTGCCCTGCTCGACGAAGTCGGAGCCGAGGAAGGACACGTAGTCCTTGCACGCGGTGGAGTTGAGCTTGCGGTCGATGGTGAGGACCGGGACCTTCTTGGCGGCGGCGGCCTTCAGGGCCGGCTCCAGGCCGTCGGAGTTCAGCGGGGCGACGATGAGGAACTGGGCGCCCTGCGACAGCATGTCCTGGATGTCGCTGATCTGCTTGGACAGCTGCGACTGGGCGTTGGTGGTGAGCAGCTTCTTGACGCCGACCTTCGCCGCCTCGTCCTTGATGGACTTGGTCTCGGCGATCCGGAACGGGTTGGCCTCCTTCTCCGACTGCGAGAAGCCGACCACCGCGTTCTTCAGGTCCAGCTTGGGTGCCCCGTAGCTCTGCAGCGAGCAGCCGGAACCGGAGGAGGACTCGGGGGACTTGGCCTCCTGGGCGCCCTGGCTGCTGTCAGCGCTCGCGTTGTCCGAGCCCTCCGACTTGGAGCAGCCGGAGGCGGCCAGCGTGGCGGTGGCGGCGAGGAGGCAGGCCACGGCGAGGGTACGGGTTCGGCGCTGGATCATCATGCGCGGGGGCTCCTTGGCGGGTTGACGGCACACCGGCGGGCGTGCGGTCGGGCATGGCTGGACGATGCATCGGCCGCGCGGCGGCTGATGTCACTGCATTCCTCACGACCCCCGCCAGTGCTTCGCGGGGGTGGCCCCAGCTGCACGAACTGCGGTCGTGAGAGCCTGCGCGGCCTCTCGGCGGCTCGGTTTACAACGTTATATAGGCGGCGCGGCACGGGCGGCAAGAGCGTTGTCGATGCGTTTCCAAAATGTGTCGGAGTTGGTCGGGGCGAAATGACGGCCACCGGGCGCCGGTTACTGCCGTAACTCTGGACAGCCGCACGAGGCCCGTGCTGTCATACCGCCGGTAGCCAAATTTCCAACGTTGCAAGCACTGGGCCGCGCAGCCCTTCCGGCCGCGACGGCGCTTCTCGCCATGCACGCGCTCCGGCTCCCCCCGGTCCGCCGCGTCATGACGGCCCCACACGTGCCATGTGCCTTCCCCGAGCCGGAGCCCCGCACGGCCGGCCGAGAGCAGGAGACCCCTCCATGCCCCTGAACCGCAGACAACTCATGGCAGGCGCGCTGGCCACGGCCGCCGCCGCCACGGCGGCGAACGGCCGCTGGGCCACCACCGCGACCGCGGCCGAGCACCGGGTGAAACCGGCCCATGGCGGTCACTACTCCCCCAACGCCGCTCCCCTGCACCCGACGGCGTTCCTGAAACTCCCGCCGGGCCGGGTCACCGCACGCGGCTGGCTGGCCGGGCAGCTGAAGCTCCAGCTGGACGGTCTCTGCGGCCGGTACGAGGAGTTCTCCCACTTCCTCGACTTCGCCGCCACCGGCTGGGTCCGCCCCGAACTGGGCGGCTGGGAGGAGGTCCCGTACTGGCTGCGCGGCTACACCGACCTCGCGATCGTCACGGGCGACGCGACGGCCCTCGCGGCGGTGCGCCGCTGGTTCGACGCGATCCTCACCACCCAGCAGTCCGACGGCTTCTTCGGCCCGAAGTCGCTGCGTACGTCGCTGAACGGCGGCCCGGACTTCTGGCCCTTCCTGCCGCTGGTCCAGGCGCTGCGCTCCTGGCAGGAGTACACCGGCGACACCCGGATCATCCCGTTCCTGAGCAAGTTCTTCCGCTACATGAACGCCCAGGGGCCGGGCGCCTTCAACACCAGCTGGATCGCGCTGCGCTGGGGCGACGGGCTGGACAGCGTCTTCTGGCTCTACAACCGCACCGGCGACACCTTCCTCCTCGACCTCGCCGACAAGATCCACGCGAACGGCGCCGACTGGGGCGACAACCTGGTCAACCCGCACAACGTGAACATCGCGCAGGGCTTCCGCGAGCCCGCCCAGTACGCGCTGCGCAGCGGCTCTGCCCAGGACACCCGGAACACGTACGGGACGTACGGCAAGGCCATGGACCCGTACGGGCAGTTCCCCGGCGGCGGCTTCGCCGGGGACGAGAACGCCCGCCCCGGGCACGGCGACCCCCGGCAGGGCTTCGAGACCTGCGGGATCGTCGAGTTCATGGCCAGCCACCAGCTGCTCACCCGGATCACCGGCGATCCGCTGTGGGCCGACCGCTGCGAGGAGCTGGCCTTCAACTCCCTGCCCGCCTCGCTCGACCCCTCGGGCAAGGCGATCCACTACATCACCAGCGCCAACAGCGTGGACCTGGACAACGTCCCCAAGAAGGACCGGCAGTTCCAGAACGGCTTCGCCATGCAGGCGTTCCTGCCGGGCGTCGATCAGTACCGCTGCTGCCCGCACAACTACGGCATGGGATGGCCGTACTTCACCGAGGAGCTCTGGCTCGCCACCCCCGACGGAGGTCTCGCCGCCGCGATGTACGCCGCCTGCGAGGTCACCGCGAAGGTCGCCGGCGGCACGGAGGTCACCTTCACGGAGGAGACCGGCTACCCCTTCACGGACTCGGTCACGCTCACCCTGAAGGCGCCGAAACAGCTGCGCTTCCCGCTGGTGCTGCGGGTGCCCGCCTGGTGCGAAGCGCCGGAGATCAAGGTGAACGGGCGCCGGGTGGACGCCCCCGCCGGTCCCGCCTTCACCCGCGTCGACCGCACCTGGGCGGACGGCGACAAGGTGACCCTGCGCCTCCCGCAGACGACCACCGTCCGCACCTGGGAGCGGAACCACGGCTCCGTCAGCGTGGACCGGGGCCCGCTCACGTACTCGCTGCGGATCGGTGAGGAGTACCGGCGCATCGGCGGCACCGATCAGTTCCCGGAGTACGAGGTGCACGCCACCGGTCCGTGGAACTACGGGCTCGTCCTGGACGGGAAGAAGCCGGCCGCCTCGCTGCACGCCCACACCGTGCGCCGAGTCAGGGACGACAACCCGTTCACGCTGGAGGGCACCCCGCTGACCATGACCGCGCGGGCCCGCCGGATCCCGGAGTGGACGGCGGACGGCGAGCATGTCGTCACCCCGCTCCAGGACAGCCCGGCCCGCAGCGCGGAGCCGGTGGAGGAGGTCACGCTCGTCCCCATGGGGGCGGCGCGGCTGCGCATCACCTCGTTCCCGACCGCCGGTCCGGACGGGGCGCCCTGGCTCACCAACGGCTGGTACCGCATCCGCAACCGGCACTCCGGCAAGGTGCTCGGCGTCGACAACATGTCCACCGCGAACAGCGCCCACGTCGTCCAGTTCGGTGACACGGGCACCGACGACCACGACTGGCAGCTGGTTCCCGAGGGCGACGGCTGGTACCGCATCCGCAACCGGCACTCCGGCAAGGTGCTGGGTGTCGACAACATGTCCACCGCCGACAGCGCCCACGTAGTCCAGTTCGACGACAACGGCACCGACGACCACCTCTGGCAGCTGGTCCCGGACGGCGACGGCTGGTACCGCGTCCGCAACCGCAACTCCGGGAAGGTGCTCGGCGTCGACAACATGTCCACCGCCGACAGCGCCCACGTCGTCCAGTTCGGTGACACAGGGACCGACGACCACCTCTGGCAGCTCGTCTGACCCGCAGCGCTTCCACGCGCCCCCCCGTACCGCTCCCCGCGCCGCCCGGCGCGGGGAGCGCCCCCATGACGGAGCTGGACCCGACGAAGGAGACGAAACCCATGAGCCGCTTACGTGTTCCCGGCCGCAGGCCGTGGTGGAGACGGACGATCGCCACCACCGGGCTACTGGCGCTGGTGGCCACCGCCCTGGTGGGAATCGGCACGGCACCGGCCGGCGCGGCGTCCTGGACGCCCAAGCCCGCCCCCATGACCACGCCCTGGACGAACCAGGTCCCGGTGGACAAGCCGCTGCCCGAGTACCCGCGCCCGCAGCTCACCCGGCCCGACTGGGCCAACCTCAACGGCATCTGGGACTTCGCGGTGACCGGCCGCGACGCCGGGCAGCCCGCGTCGTTCACCGATCAGATCCGGGTGCCGTTCGTCGCGGAGTCCGCGCTGTCCGGCATCCAGCGGAAGATCACCGAGAACGACAAGCTCTGGTACAAGCGCACCTTCACCGTGCCGTCCGACTGGAACGGCCGCCGGGTCGAGCTGAACTTCGGCGCGTCCGACTGGCAGACCACGGTCTGGGTCAACGGCACCCAGGTCGGCGCCCACAAGGGCGGCTACGACTCGTTCAAGTACGACATCACGCCGCAGCTCAACGGCGGTACGAACACGGTCGTGGTCTCCGTGTACGACCCGACACAGACCGGCGGGCAGGCCGTCGGCAAGCAGCGCATCAACGGCGTGCAGCCGCACGACGGCGGCGGGATCTTCTACACCGCGGCCTCCGGCATCTGGCAGACCGTCTGGCTGGAGCCCGTCGCCGCCGCGCACATCACCCGCCTGGACATGACCCCGAACCTGGGCGACAGCACCCTGCGGGTGAAGGTGCAGGGCGCGTCCGCCTCCGGCCGCAGCGCGAGGGTCACCGTCTCCAGCGGCGGGACCGTGGTGGGTACGGCCACCGGAACCGTCGGCTCCGAGATCTCCGTAGCGGTGCCGAGCGCCCATCTGTGGACCCCGGAGGACCCGTTCCTGTACGACGTGAAGGCGGAGCTGCTCGACGGCTCGGCCGTCACCGACTCGGCCGGCAGTTACACGGGCATGCGGTCCATCGCCGTGGCGAAGGTCGACGGCGTGCTGCGCCCGGTCCTCAACGGGAAGTTCGTCTTCCAGACCGGCACCCTGGACCAGGGCTACTGGCCGGACGGCATCTACACCGCGCCGACCGACGCCGCCCTGAAGTCGGACCTCCAGGCCCACAAGGACCTCGGGTTCAACATGGTCCGCAAGCACATCAAGGTCGAACCGCAGCGCTGGTTCTACTGGGCGGACAAGCTGGGTCTGCTGGTCTGGCAGGACATGCCCGCCATGGACACCGGCAAGAGCCCCGACTCCGCGGCGCGCACCCAGTGGGAGTCCGAGTTCCACGCGATCATCGACCAGCACCGCAGCTCGCCCTCGCTGGTCATGTGGGTGGACCAGAACGAGGGCTGGGGCCAGTACGACCAGGCCAGGATCGCCAGCGAGGTGAAGGCGTACGACCCGTCCCGGCTGGTGAACAACATGAGCGGCGTCAACTGCTGCGGCTCGGTGGACGGCGGCAACGGGGACGTGGTCGACAACCACATCTACGTCGGCCCCGGCAACACCGCCCCGACCGCGACGAGAGCCGCGGTCCTCGGTGAGTTCGGCGGCCTCGGCTACAAGGTCCCCGGACACGAGTGGTTCCCCGGCGGCGGCTTCAGCTACGAGGACCAGCCGAGCGTCTCCGCGCTGAACAACCGCTTCGTCGGGCTGCTCGACAGCATCCGGGTCGGCCAGCTGCCCGCGGGCCTCTCCGCCTCGGTCTACACCGAGATCACCGATGTGGAGAACGAGGCGAACGGGCTGCTCACCTACGACCGCCAGGTCGTCAAGGTGGACACGGCGCGGGTGAAGGCCGCCAACCAGGCCCTCATCAACGCCTCACGGAACCCCGCCCCGCCGGTGACCCTGCCCACCGGGCAGTACAAGTCGCTGCGGGTCACGACACCCGGGTACACCAACAAGTACCTGCGCCATCAGGAAGCGCTCGCCTTCACCGAGGTCGTCGACAGCGGGAGCAGCGCGCTGCTGAAGAGCGACGCCACCTGGAAGATCGTCACCGGGCTCGGCAACAGCAACTGCTACTCGCTGGAGTCCCGCAACTATCCCGGCGAGTACCTGCGGCACCGGGACTTCCGGGTCCGGCGGGACGCCAACGACGGCTCGGCGCTGTTCAAGGCCGATGCCACCTGGTGCGCGGTCGCCGGTTCCGGCGGGGTACGGCTGTCCAGCGCCAATCTGCCGGGCAGCTATCTGCGCCACATCGACTCGGAGGTGTGGCTGGCCACACCGGGCGGCACCCACGCCTGGGACAACCCGGCCACGTTCACCGAGGACACCACCTGGGCGGTCGAGGCGCCCTGGGCTCCCTGACCTGCCCTTGGGTCGTGTCCGCAGCACGCCGACGGCCCGGCCGTGACGCATTCGCGTCGCGTCCGGGCCGTCGGTCCGTGCTCGGCGGGTGCGCTACCGCGCCGTACCCGCCGGTGCGAGGTACGTGTGCGGTGTCTACCGCGCCGCACCGGCCGGGGCGAGGTAGGTGTGCAGCAGCGCCGTCCGGCCGTCGGCCGTCGTCCAGTCGCCCTCGCGGCTGGAGACGAGCCGCCAGCCGGCGCGCTCGTAGAGCCGGACGGCGGCGGTTCCGCCGTCCTCCACCTCCAGCACCGGCCGCAGACCGTCGGCGGTCGCGGCGGCCACCGCGGTCGCGAGCAGCGCGGTCGCCACCCCGCTCCGCCGGGCCGACGCCGTCGCGAACAGCCTTGACACCGAGGCCAGTTCGTCCGGCGGGAGCCCGACCTCGGCCGCCATGGCGTGGCCGGTCCGGGTCAGTGCGACATGCCCAAGGACGTAGGGGCCGTCCCAGGCCGCCCAGGCGTCGAGCAGCCCTTCGGGGGTCAGCCAGCCCGCCGGGTCTTCCGGCCACCGGGCCGGGTAGCGGTCCGCCTCGTACACCGTGGCCAGTGCCTCGACGCAGGCCTTCAGCTCGTCGTCGAGGCGGCGGCGGATCTCCGGATCATCCATCCCCCGATCCTCACACGACGCCGGTTCCTGACCGAGTGCCGGGGCATGCCGCTGCCTGCCGTCGCACGGGTGCGACGGCAGGCAGCGAGTCACCGTGCCGGACGGTCTACCGCTGTCCGGCGTCGTGCAGCGCGCTCACCTCGTCCGCGGTCAGGGCCTTGTCGTACACCTTGACCTGGTCGATGGAGCCGTTCCAGAAGTCGCCCTTCTCACCGGCGTACTGCCCGCGGCCCACCGAGAGCGGGCCGGTGCTCACGTCGGCGGGACCGGCCGGGGCGGTGCCCGCGAGGGTGCCGTCGACGTACAGCTTCAGCTCGTCGCCCTCGCGCACGCCCACCAGGTGGTACCACTTACCGGTCTCGGGCGTCATCTCGGCCCGCGCGCGCTTGCCGCCGGGGGTGCTGAAGGCGAACGCGCCCTGTCCGTACTGGAGATAGAACGGGTTCTCCGTGCGGCGGCCGTCCTGGCTGACCGCGGTCGCGTAGTTGCCGGGCAGCGCGTCGAGCGAGGCCCAGGCGGAGACGGTGTAGTCGCCGGTGGTGTCGACGGCCGGGCCGGTCGTCTGGGCGTACTGGCCCTCACCGTTGAACTTCAGCGCGGAGCCCTGGACGCCGGGCGTCCAGGTGGTGCCGGCGGAGAGGGTGAGCGGGAGGCGGTTGGGGCCCTGGTCGGCGGCCTTGGTGCCCTTGCCCTCGTCGAGGTTCCAGGCGGCGCCGCCCTTCACCTCGTCGCGGTGGCCGGCGTTGGCGCCGGCCGCGATGACCTGCTGGTTGATCTGGCGGACCTTCTTCGGGTCGACCTTGATCTCGCGCCGGTCGTAGGTGTAGAGGCCGTTCAGCTCGTTCTCCAGGTCGCTGACCTGGGTGTACACCGAGCCGGACAGTTCGGCTCCGGCGGCGGCGAGGTAGTACGTCCGGGTGTTGTCGACGTACTTGGCGGTGAGAGCGTCCTTGTCCGCGACCCCGCTGTAGATCGCCGCGGGGGCACCCGGCCACATGTGCCCGGGGCTGCGGAGGGTGAAGCCGCCGTGCTCGCCGTCCATAGCCGCCCGGTCGTCCGGGAAGGGCGCCTCGTTGTTGAGGTAGTCGTGGTGGTCGATGATGTCGCCCTTGCCCGAGTCACCCTTGGACGAGCAGCAGTTGACCCCGCTGTGCGCGTTGACGACACGGGAGGGGTCGGCGGCCTTGACGGACTCGGCGATCTTGCCGGTCTCGGTGCGGTCCCATTCGCCCCAGCCCTCGTTGAAGACGATCCAGCCGCCGATCGAGGGCGAGTTGTGCAGCTGCTCCATCATCTGCTTGCCCTGCGAGAGGAAGGCCTGCTGGCCCTTCTCACCGGTGATGTCGGAGGAGACGAAGTCCTGCCAGACCAGCAGTCCGAGCTGGTCCGCGTGGTAGTACCAGCGTGCCGACTCCACCTTGATGTGCTTGCGCACCGCGTTGAAGCCGAGCTCCTTCTGCGCCTTGAGGTCGAAGGTCAGCGCCGCGTCGCTCGGCTGGGTGTACAGACCGTCGGGCCAGAAGCCCTGGTCGAGCATGGCGAGGGAGTAGAACGGCTTTCCGTTGAGCACCAGCTTCTGGTAGCCGCCGACCTTCTCGATGCCGAGGGAGCGCATCCCGAAGTAGCTGTCGACGGTGTCCTTGGAGCGGCCGTCGGTGAGGCTGACCTGGAGGTCGTACAGGTACGGGTCGTCCGGGGTCCAGAGGTGCTGCTTCTTCACCGGCAGGCTCAGCGCGTGGTTGGCCGGTCCGGAGACCGTGCCGACGACCTTGCCCTTCTTGTCCCGGGCGACGGCGGTGATCCGCGCACCGGCCGAGGCCTGTGCGGAGTTGACCTTCAGGGCCAGGGTGCCCTTGTCGATGTCGGGCGTGGTCGTCAGGGAGTCCACGGAGGCGGGGGCCACCGGCTCCATCCAGACGGTCTGCCAGATGCCGGAGGACGGCGTGTAGACGATGCCGCCGGGGTTGCGGGACTGCTTGCCCTTCGGCTGGTCGTCACCGGTGGTGTCGGTGACCGCGACGACGATCTCCTGCTCGCCGCTGCCCTTGACCGCGTCAGTGATGTCCGCGGTGAAGGAGGTGTAGCCGCCGGTGTGCTCGGCGACCTGCTTGCCGTTGACCCAGACGGTGGCCTGGTAGTCGACGGCACCGAAGTTCAGCTTCAGCCGGTTGCTGCCGCCCTTGCCGTGCTTGTCGCCCTTCACGGACCAGTTCTTCGGCACCGTGACGAGCTTGCGGTAGAACATGTGGTCTTCGTGGCGCTCCAGGCCGGAGAGCTGCGACTCGACGGGGAACGGCACGGTGATGCGCTCACCGAGCTTCTTGCCGAAGACGGGCTTCTCGCCGGCCTTGGCCCCGGCGAACTCCCACGGGCCGTTGAGGTTCTTCCAGTCGTCACGGACCTGCTGCGGCCTGGGGTACTCGGGCAGCGGGTGGTTACGGTCGAGCTTGTCGCCCCAGGTCGTGGTCAGCCGGTGCGTGGAAAGGTTCTTCGCGGTGCGGCTGATCTGGGGGACGGCCTTGCCGCCCACCGTGAGCCCGGCCTTGCCGTCGTACGCGACCCGGACCTGCTGGCCCTTCTGGACGGGGGCGGTCAGGGTGACGAGCAGGGCCTTGGCGTTGCCGGGCACGCGGGCGACGGACTTCACCGGGATCGGCGAGGTGTCCGCCTCCAGGGTGAGGTGGTCCTTCACCGAGGAGTAGCTTGCGACCTTGTCGTCGAACGCCAGCTGGAGCCGCTGTCCGTCGCTCGGGACGCTCAGCCCGACGGGGTAGACCTCGAAGTCGGCCGGCGGGGTGAAGGCGGACTCCGGGACGACCTGCTTGGCGAGCTTCGCGCTGGACCAGCGCAGGAACATGTTGGCGCCGCCGGTGTCCTGGAACATCTCCAGCTTGAACTCGTGCGTCTCGCCGGCCTTGAGCGCGATCGGCTCGCTGGTCTGCTCGTTGTCCCAGTCCGGCTCCCAGTGGTCGATGACCACCTTGCCGTCGATGTAGAGCCGGAAGCCGTTGTCGCCGCTCGCGGCGAAGGTGTAGTCACCGTCCTCCGGGGCTGTGAGGCCGCCGGTCCAGCGGGCGGTGGTGTTCTCGGTCTGCCCGGTGGTGGACTCGAACGTGCCGGTGAGACCGGGGAAGTTGATCTGCGGGTCGAGGGCGACCCCGCCGAGCTTGGCGAAGTCCCGCGCGCCGGGCGCGGACATGCTGTAGTACTCGCCCTTCAGCCCCTGGGCCTCGGTGGCCGGGTCACCGGCCTTGAAGGTGGTCGCGGAGGCGGCGCCGGCGGCTGCGGCGGGGGTCGCTGCGGCGGCCGGGACCAGGGTGGCCCCGACGGGGATCAGCAGCGCGGCGGCACAGGCCGCCGTTCGGAACAGAGCGCGGGGGCGGGGCATTTGTCGTCTCAAGGCGTCGTCCTGTCGAGAGAGCTAGAAGTGCCTCGAACCTGTGAGGCACAGCACACAATCAAACATTCAGCCACAGCAACAAACGTAAAACAACAGTCATGCACAGGAAATTTTCAACGATAGAAAGCCTGCTCCACGGACGCCGTGCCGGATCGCCGCGCCCCGTTCGCGGCGATCCGGCACCAGGTCACCGACCTGTCAGCGCGGCAGTTGCGAAGTAGCCGTCCCCCAGGTGGTGTTGGGCTCGTCGCTGAGCCCGAAGGCCAGCGTGCCGCCCCTGGCGAGCAGGCTCGCGTCCGTCCATGAGCGGTCGCTGCGCCTGCCGTTGACCGTCACCGCGTCGATGTACGCGTGAGCGGCATCGGCGGCCGGGGCGGTGAGGGTGATGTCCCTGCCGTGCGGCCGGTCGATCACCGCCTCCGGGAACAGCGGAGCGCCCAGCAGCAGCGAGCCGCTGCCCGGCGACTGCGGGTAGAGCCCCAGCGCGGAGAAGACGTACCAGGCGGACATCGTCCCCAGGTCGTCATTGCCGGGCAGACCGCGCGGGCCCGTCCCGTACACCGTGTTCAGGATCTCGCGGACGGTCGCCTGGGTCTTCCACGGCTGACCGAGCGCGTTGTAGAGCCAGGGGGCGTGGATGCCGGGCTCGTTGGTCGGGTCGTAGCGCACGGAGTCGCCGCCCTTCACCGACCAGGAGCCGTCCGCCTTGTGGAAGAAGCCGTCGAGGCGCTGCGCCGCGACGTCCCGGCCGCCCATCGCCGCCGCCAGCCCCTGGACGTCCTGCGGCACCATCCAGGTGTACGTGGCGCTGGTGCCCTGTGCGAAGCCGAGGTCGCTTCCCGGGCTGAACGGGGAGACCCAGGAGCCGTCGAGATCGCGGGCCTGGATGTAACCGCTGGTGCCGGCCCCGTCGGTGGCCCCGGCGTTGAACACGTTGCGCCACCAGCCGCCGCGCTCCTTGAACGACTTGGCCTCCGAGTCACGGCCGAGCAGCGCGGCCCAGCGGCCGAGCGCGTCGTCGGCGACCGCGTCCTCCAGGGTCTCAGCGGCTCCGCCCCAGCAGTGGCAGACGTCCTGCGGCGCGTAGTGGGACTCCAGGTACTGCGCCAGGTTGGGCCGCTGGCCGGTGCACTGCCCCGGGCAGCCGGCGTCCGAGAGTCCGTCGTCCACGGGGACGGTCGCCTGGCGGGCCAGCGACTCGTAGGCGCCCTCGTAGTCGAAGTTCCGCACCCCCATGGCGTAGAACGTGGCGAGGGTGGCCGCCGTGGGGTCACCGGTCATGACGTGGGTGGCGCCGTTGATGTGCACCCAGCGGTCCCACACACCGCCGTTCTGCCGGGCGAAGTTGTACAGCGACTGGGCGAAGTCCCCGGCGATCTCCGGTTTCAGCAGGGCCAGCAGCTGTATCTGCGCCCGGTACTGGTCCCAGCCGGAGAAGTTGCTGTACTGCGCGCCCTGCCCGCGCTCGGTCCGGTGCGCCTTCCCGTCCATGCCCGGGTAGCGGCCGTCGGTGTCGCTGATGATGTTGGGCTGCATCAGGGAGTGGTACAGCGCGGTGTAGAAGGTGGTGCGCTGCGCCTCTGTACCGCCGCCGGTGCGTACGGAGTTCAGCTCCTTGTCCCAGCTCCGGCTCGCGGCGGCCGCCACGTCGCCCACGCCCGCGTGCGGGGCGATCTCGTCGCGGAGGTTGGCCTCGGCGCCGGACTGGCTGACGTAGGAGATGCCGATCCGCATGTGGACATCGTTGTCGGAGGCGGTGTCGAAGCCGACCCAGCCGCCCGATCCGCGCCCGGCCCGGTCCGCTCCGGTGGCGTAGCCCTCGCCGCCGCTGCCGGAGGTCGAGCCCGGGGCGAGCGTGCCGTCCTTCCAGGTGCCGGTGGTGGAGAAGGCGCGGTCGAAGGAGGCGCTGAAGTAGAGCCGGTAGTAGCTCTTGCGGTTGTTGGTGCCGCCGTTGGCCCGTCGCCCGCAGAACGCCCCGGTGAGCACAGAGCCGGTGACCTTGCGGTGCGCGGTGTCGATGTCGACCTGGGCGTCCTCGCTGCCGTTGAGCGAGTTGGAGACCCGGAAGAGGAGGCTGGCGGGCTTCCCGGCGGGGAAGGAGAAGTCGGCCACACCCGCCCGTCGGCTCACGGCGAGGTCGGCCTCGGCACCGGAGTCCAGGCCGACGGTGTAGCGGCCGGGGACGGCGCGTTCGTCGTCGTGCGAGAAGTCCGCGGCGTAGACGGCGTCCTTGGTGTCGGCCGACGGCGAGGAGGTGACGTCCCCGACGAACGGCATGATCGGGATGTCACCGGCCGCGCCCGGGTCGCACCCGGCGCCGTTGACGTGGGTGAGGCTCAGGCCGCGCAGCCGGGTGGTGTCGTACTGGTACCCGTTCGCGGCGCCGGTGCTCGTCTGGTCGCCCTTGGTGCTCGTGGGCGACCAGGCGATCATGCCGTTCGGGAGGGTGGCACCGGGAAAGGTGTTTCCGCCGTTCGCACTGCCGATGAGCGGGTCGACGTAGGCGGTGGGGCGGGTGGCCGGGGCGGCGGCTTCTGCCGCCGGGGGCAGCACGGCGGCGGCCAGCGCGCCGGTGACGAGCACGGCGGCTGTTCGCGCGGCGAGGCGCCGGGCCGCGGGCAACGGTCTGGTGGGCATGTCGCGGTACCTTCCAGGGAGTTCGGACAACGTTGTCTTCGTCCGGGGTCCGGCCGGGGCAACGGTGATCGATTCGCGGCCGAGCGTAGATCCCTCCGGCGCGGGAGGGAATGCCCCAGCCGTCATCCCTGATGAATGCGCGGTGAACGGTTGCCTTGTCGCGGCACGCACGCGTCCGCCCTCCGCGCACGTCCCGGGCGGGCCGGGAGGGAGTGTGCGCGGAGGGCGGACGGCGGTCGGACGGTGGTCAGATCGCGTACTCGTACTGCTCGGGAACGCGGACCGTGCCGCACAGTTCACGCGCCGCGTGCTGCGCCCACGACGGGTTGCGCAGGAGTTCGCGGCCGAGGAGGACAGCGTCCGCCCGGTCCTCGGTGAGGATCTTCTCGGCCTGCTGCGGGTCGGTGATCAGGCCCACGGCCGCGACGGGCAGGCCGGTCTCCCGCTTCACGCGCTCGGCGAAGGGCACCTGGTAGCCGGGCCCGGCCGCGATGCGGGCGCGGGGAGCGTTGCCGCCGGTGGAGACGTCCAGCAGGTCGACGCCGTGGTCCCGCAGCTCGGCGGCGAGCCGCACGGTCTCGTCCGCGGTCCAGCCCTCCCGCTCGTCGTCGGCGTTCTCGGTGAGCCAGTCCGTCGCGGAGACGCGGAAGAGGACGGGCAGCTCCTCCGGCCAGACCTCGCGCACGGCGTCGACGACCTGGAGGGCGAGCCGGACCCGGTTCTCGTAGCTGCCGCCGTACTGGTCGGTGCGCCGGTTGCTGTGCGGGGAGAGGAACTGCCCGATGAGGTAGCCGTGCGCGCCGTGCACCTCGACGACCTGGAAGCCCGCTTCGAGCGAGCGGCGCGCGGCCTCGCGGAAGTCCGCGACGACGCCCTGGATCTCCTCGGCGGTCAGCTCGTGGGGCACGGGGTGGCCGGTGTCGAACGGCAGCGGGCTGGGCGCGACGGGCGTCCAGCCGTGTGCCTCGGGCCCGACGGGTCCGCCGCCGGTCCACGGTGCGGCGGTCGACGCCTTGCGCCCGGCGTGCGCCAGCTGGATTCCGACCACAGAGCCCTGTGCCTTGACGAAGTCGGTGATCCGGCGGAAGGCCGCGGCCTGGGTGTCGTTCCAGATGCCGAGGTCGGCCGGGCTGATCCGGCCCTCCGGGCTGACGGCCGTCGCCTCGGTGAGGATGAGCCCGGTGCCGCCGGCGGCACGGGCCGCGAGATGGGCGAAGTGCCAGTCGGTGGGCACGCCCGTCCCCGGCCCCACCGGTTCGGCGCAGTACTGGCACATCGGCGCCATCCACACCCGGTTGGGCACGACAAGCGACCTCAGGGTGATGGGCTCGAAAAGGGCACTCACGACGGACTCCGTTTCGCCGGGTACGGAAGGATCGCTAGTACGATACATCCCGTACTACGACGTCCGTCAAATTACGACGAGTCTCGTACAAGGCCGGGGTCCGCAGCCCCGAGCCCGCTCAGCCCCTCAGGTCAGCGGATAGGACGTACGGCCGGACTCCTCGTCGATCTCGTCGTGGGCCTTGGTCAGCAACTTCATCGCCAGCTCGTTGAGCGCACGCGCACCCGCGATCTCCTCGCCCACCCGGGGCTGCTCGGAGTCCGAGGGGTGCCGGCTGGCGTAGCCGTGGGCGCGCACCTCACTCCCGTCGGAGAGCCGCACCAGGGCGGCGGCGCGGGTGCGGTGGGCGTCCTCCTCGAATTCCAGCTCGATGTGCCATCCGACAGCGGTCTGCGTCATGGGTGTTCACCTCCGGAGGTTCTTCCTCCAGGGTGCGCCCCTTGGCCCGGCGGTGCGCGGCGGGGGAAGGGGCGACCGGGGCACCTACCGCCCGCGGCGGCGCAGGGTGATGCGGGCGTCCGCGTCGTACAGCTGGTTCCAGCCGCGTCCGGCGCCCGACTTCCAGGTGACGTGAACGGTGTTCCCGTCGACTCTGACCCCGTCCACCGTCATCGCGCGGTCGCCGTCCCGCACGTCTCCGCGGCGCAACTCGTCGGCCCTGACCGTGACGGGGTCGGCCGTGCGCACGCTGTCCGCCTCGTCCGCCGCGAGACGGAGGGCGGTGGCCACCTCACGGGCCCGCTCCGGGGTGCAGATCAGCGAGAGCTCTCCGGCCGGCGTGCCGAGCCTGATCTCGACGCCCTCGCCGACGGGGGCCACCTCAAGGTGTCCGGCCGGCACACCGCTGTCCTCGTTCACGCTCTTCATCCGCTCTGCTGCTCCCTTGCCCGGAGTCCCGGGCCTATCGGTCCCGCCGGAGGCGCTCGGGCGGGTCCAGGCAGCTGAGCCGCCCGGTCGCCCAGGTCGGTGAGGGCCGACAGTAACCTTCTGCCATTCTGCTTGCCATGTCCGCACGAAATCGAAGACTGCCCCGGCACCGAGCCTGGCCACTGACCACCACCGACATCAACGAGTGTCTTGGCTCCTGCATGACCCGGGTCACGGAGCTGGGCTTTCTCACCGGACATGACAGCGGCACCATCGTTCTGGGAGCGGAATGGATCGCTCCGGTCCCCAGCAACTACGGCCGCGGCGTGCACCCGGACATGGTCGGCTTCCGCATAGACGTCCACCCGGTCGATGCCGCCGAACGTGCTGCCATCCGCGCGGTTCTCAGGGCGCGCGCCCTCCCGCAACTCCACGAATGGATCACAGAGGCGATCGCCGCCGACGAGACCTGGAAGTCGGCTCCCCATCGTCACCTCTGGCGCCTCACCCACGGCAACCTCACCCATCGCGACGAAGCATGACCCCAGTCCTCGCGACCCGCCGTCGACGCCGGGGATGCGCCACCGGCCGATGCCGCCGCCCCGCAGGGCCCGGCCGTAGCGACATGCCGAAAGTTTCGTGAACCTCCCCGCACGTCCGGCGGGGAGGTTCACGGGCGGGCCGGTCAGCGCGCGGCCGGCTCCGTCACGGGCTCGACCGAGGTCCCGCAGACGAGCCGCCGCCGGTGATCGACGGTCCGCTCGGGCCCGGTCAGCCGCAGCCGTACCGTCCGGCGGACGGCGGTGGCGGCGCTGGAGGCGGCGAGCCGCAGTTCGAGCTCGCCGGGTTCGACGATCCGGCGGCCGGCGATGCCGGTGAAGGACACCAGATCGGCGTGGAAGCGGAACCGGACCCTGGCCGCCGCACCGGCGGCGAGCGGCACTCGCGCGTAGCCGATCAGCCGCGCCTGGGGGCGGGTCGTCTGGGCGACCGGGTCGTGGACGTACAGCTGCACCACTTCGGCGCCCTCCCGGTCACCGGTGTTGCGGACCGTGAGTTCGATGTCGGCCGAGCCGTCGGTGGGGATCTCGGCCGGGACCTGACCGGCCTGTTCCCAGTCGAAGGAGGTGTACGACATGCCGTGCCCGAAGGGGTGGAGCGGCGTCGGGTCCAGATTGCTGACCCCGCTCGCGAGCCCCAGCGGCGGCTGCAGATACGTCCACGGCTGACCGCCCGGCCCCCTCGGTACGCTCACCGGGAGCCGGCCCGAGGGGTTGACCCGGCCGGACAGCACCCCGGCCAGCGCCGGACCGCCCTCCTCGCCGGGGAAGAAGGACTGCACGACGGCGGCCGTCCGGTCCGCCCACCGCCCCAGCGCGTACGGGCGGCCGGTCAGCAGCACCAGGATCACCGGGGTACCGGTGGCCAGCAGGGCGTCCAGCAGCTCGCCCTGCACCCCGGGGAGCGCGAGGTCCGCCGCGTCGCAGCCCTCACCGGAGGTGCCCCGGCCGAAGAGACCGGCCCGGTCACCGAGCACCGCGACACAGACATCGGCGTCCCCGGCCAGCCGGACGGCGTCGGTGATCGCGGACGTGTCCGTACCGTCCACCTCGCAGCCGGCCGCGAATCCGACGTCCGCGCCCGGGAGTTCGCCGCGCAGCGACTCCAGCACGGTCGGCACGTCGATGCCCATCCCGGTCCCGGGGTGCGAGACGCCGACGTGGCTGGGGAACGAGTAGCAGCCGAGCATCGCCAGCGGGTCGTCGGCGCGCGGTCCGACGACCGCGATCCGGCCGGTGCCGGGCAGCGGCAGCACGCCGTCGTTGGCGAGCAGCACACAGGCCTGCTCGGCGAGTTCGCGGGCCAGCGCCCGGTTCTCCGGCGGGTCGAGGTCGACGGTGCCCCGGGCCCGCTCGGGTTCCGTGTCCCGCAGGGCGGCGGGCAGCGGCGACCAGCCGGGGTCGAGCAGGCCGAGTTCGCACTTCTGCAGCAGTACTCGGTACAGGGCCCGGTCGACGAGTTCCTCGGCCACCGAGCCGTCTCGTACGGCGGCGACGAGGGCGTCCCCGTAGCTGCGGACGGTGGGCAGTTCCACGTCCACTCCGGCGCCCAGGGCGAGCCGGGCGGCGTCCGCGCGGTCGGCGGCGACCTTGTGCAGGGTCTCCAGGAAGCCGATGCCGAAGTAGTCCGCCACGACGGTCCCGGTGAACCCCCAGGTGTTCCGGAGCAGTTCGGTGAGCAGGGCAGGGTCGGCCGCGGAGGGCACTCCGTCGATCTCGGAGTAGGAGGACATCACCGAGCGGGCGCCGCCCTCGCGCAGCGCCATCTCGAAGGGCGGCAGGGTCACGTCCGCCATCTCGCGGGCCCCGGCCCTGACCGGCGCGAGGTTGCGCGCGCCCGCCGATGCCGCGTACCCGGCGAAGTGCTTGAGGGTGGCGACGATCCCGGCGGACTCCAGGCCTCGTACGTACGCCGTGCCGATGGTCCCGACGAGGTAGGGGTCCTCGCCGATGGTCTCCTCGACGCGGCCCCAGCGCAGGTCGCGTGCCACGTCCAGGACGGGGGCCAGGCCCTGGTGGACGCCGACGGAGCGCATGTCCCGGCCGATCCGGTGGGCCATCTCGGTGACCAGCTCCGGGTTCCAGGCCGCGCCCCAGGACAGCGGTACGGGGTAGGCGGTGGCGCCCCAGGCGGTGAAGCCGGCCAGGCACTCCTCGTGGGCGAGGGCCGGGATGGAGAACCGTCCGGCCCCGGCGATCAGGTGCTGGGCGCGGGCCAGGGCGAGCGCGCCGAGCCCGGGATCGACGGGGGCGGTGCCGAAGGGGCGGGTGAGCTGGCCCAGGCCGCGGGTGGTGAGCTCGTCCCAGTCGACCGGGTCGACCATGTCGTTCTGGTGCGGGGCGACCCCGTCGCCGTCGGCGTCGGCGCCCACCCAGACTCCGTACAGCTGGGCGGCCTTCTCCTCCAGGGTCATCCGGGGGACCAGGTCGGCCACCCGTTCCCGGGGGGTGAGGGAGGGGTCGCGCCAGGGGCCGTCGGTCTCGGGGGCCGTCTCGGTGCGGCGGGCGTGCGGGACAGCGGGGATTGCCATGGGGGCAGGGGTTCCTCTCATGAGTGCGGTGGTGCGGGGCGGCGTGGGTGCGTTATTTGCCGCCCACCCCCATCAGTCCGTTGACCAGCGCCCTGCGCGCCACGAGGTACACGGCGAAGATCGGCACCACGGAGAGCACGATCGCCGCGAGTACGGCGGGGATGTTCACTCCGAACTGGGACATGAAGTTGAAGAGACCGAGCGTCAGTACGCGCTTCTCCTCCGACTGGGTGAGGATCAGCGGGAAGAGGAATCCGTTCCAGGCCTGCAGTGCCGAGAAGATCGCCACGGTGCTGATGCCGGCCTTGGACATCGGGATGGCGAGCTGCCACAGCATCCGCAGCGGTGTCGCGCCGTCCAGCGCCATCGCCTCGTACATCTCCTCGGAGACGTCGCGCATGGTGCCGCTCAGGACGAGGACGGCCACCGGCATCGCGAAGGCCGCCGTCGGCAGGATGATCGCGGGCAGCGTGTCGTACAGGCCCATCTTGCCGATTAGCAGGTACAGCGGCACGATCACGGCCTGCGCCGGGATGGCCACGCCGAGCAGGAACGTCCGGAAGGCCAGCGAGGAGAGCCGGCTGCGGGTGCGCACCGCGACATAGGCGACGGGCACCGAGAGGACCAGCACGATGGCCACCGTGGCGGCGGCCACGATCGCGGTGTTGCCCAGCAGGGTGAGGAAGCCGCTGTGCAGCACGCTGTCGTAGTTCTCCAGCGTGGGGTGGGACGGCAGCGCCAGCGGATCGCCGCTGAGCGCCTCGTCCTGGTGCATCAGCGAGGAGGAGACCAGCGTGTACAGGGGTACGACGACGATGACGAGCCAGACCAGCGAGCCGAGTCCGGCCAGCGGGTTTCCCCGCTTCCGGCGGCGGGCGGTGGCGCTCCGGCCCCGGACCGCGGGCGTCGTGGGCGGCGCCGCACGACGGGTGTCGACCGACATCACGTCACATACCTTCCCGCGTCGAGCGCATGGAGCCGAATCCGCTGAAGCGCACCAGGATCAGTGACAGACCGGTGGCGACGACCACCAGGGCCGTGGCGATGGCCGCGGCGTAGCCGAGGTCGTAGGTCTGGAAGCCGGTGCGGTACATCAGGTAGGGCAGGATCGTGGTGTCCGTGCCCGGACCGCCCTTGGTCATGATCAGCACGGTGTCGAAGTACGTCAGCGAGCCGACGATCATCAGGACCGAGGAGGTCGTGATGGTGTTGCGCAGCTGCGGCAGGGTGATGTGGAAGAACTGCCGCAGCATTCCGGCGCCGTCGATGGCGGCCGCCTGGTAGAGGACCTCGGGGATCTGCCGGGCGCCGCCCTGGTAGATCAGGGTGTGGAACGGCATGAACTGCCAGCCGCCGACGAAGGCCACGGTGAGCAGGGCGCCGGTGGACGAGCCCATGATGTTGGGGTCGATGCCGAGCCAGGGGCCGATCTGCTTGATGACGCCGAAGTTGGGGTCGAGCAGCGCGTGGAAGAGCATCGCGATGGCGGTGGTGGAGAGCAGCAGCGGGATGAAGAAGACGGCGGAGAGGAAGGTCCGGCTGCGCTGTCTGCCCGCCGCCCAGACGCCCAGCAGCAGCGCCACCGGGGTCTGGAAGGCCCAGCTGACGGTGGTGAGCAGCAGGCTGAGCCAGGCGGCCTGGCGGAATTCGGGGTCCTTGAACAGCCGGGTCCAGTTGTCCGTGCCGACCGGGGCCGGGGAGTTCAGCCCGTCCCAGTGGCAGAAGGAGAGATAGACGGCGATCGCCAGCGGGACGATCGCGAAGAGGGCGAAGAAGACGATCCCGGGAAGGGCCCAGGCGACCGAGGGGCGGCCGACGTTGCCGACGGCCGCCTTCCTTCCTCCACGCACCTTGGAGTACGGAGAGAGCTGGGACATCGTTACTTGACGGCCTTCATCGCGGCGACGAACTGCTCGGGCGTGGACTTGCCGGCGAACAGCTTGCTGATCTCGGTGAGCAGCGGGGTGGCGATCTGCGACTCCAGCGCCTGGTCCCAGGAGAGCGTGAAGCTCGGCGCCTTCTGGACCATCGAGTACTGGTCGTGCGCGAACCGCGGGTTGGGCGAGGAATCCAGTGTCGAGGCGGCGTCCGACGTGGTCGGGATGTCGCCGTTGTCGACCAGGGCCTTGCTGTAGGACTTGGCGGCCATGGTCTTCAGGAACGCGATGGCCGCGTCCTTGTGCTTGGTCCTGGTGTTGACGGACCAGTAGTTGGTGGGGTTGCCGACCACGTCGGCCGGGTCACCGACGCCGCCGGCCACGGTCGGGAATGCGGTCCAGCCGAGGTCCTTCTTGGCGAACGCGGGCGCCTTGCCGAGCTGTGTCGAGTACTCCCACGAGCCCATCAGGTGCATGGCGGCCTTGCCCTTGTTGAGCAGGGTGGGGGCGCCTCCGTTGCCGTAGTCGACGGAGTTGAAGTTCTTGCCGAACGCGCCGCCGTCGACGAGCTCCTTGACGGTCTGTGCCGACTTGAGGACGGCGGGGTCGCCCCAGCCGGAGCTGTCGCCGCCCTGGATCTTCCGGAAGACCTCGGGGCCGCCGATCCGGTCGAGGAGGTACTCCATCCACATCAGCTCGGGCCATTTGTCGGAGCCGCCGAGGGCGAACGGGGTGATGCCCCTGCCCTTGAAGACGGTGATGGCCTTCTGCATGTCCTCCCAGGTCTTGGGGGGCTGGAGCTTGTTCTGCGCGAAGAGGGTCTTGTTGTAGAAGAGCATCACGGGCTGCATGCCGCGCATCGGGACGCCGTACATCTTCCCGTCGAGGCTGCCCGCCTCGACGATCGACGGGAGGAAGCCGTCCTTGAGGGTGGGGTCACTCTCGATCGTCGAGGTGAGGTCGACGACCTGCCCCGCGTCCACGTACGGCTTGATGGAGCCGCCGCCCCAGTTGTAGAAGATGTCGGGGGCGCTCGGGGAGCCCATGGCGCTGCGGAGCTTGTTGACGTAGTCGGTGCCGGGTACGGGGACGAGCTTGACCTTGACCTCTGAGGTCTTGTTGAACTCCTTGACCGCCGCTTCCTGGATCTTCACGGCGTCGTCCCCGTAGACGTAGGCGGTGAGGGTTCCACCCCCGCCCCCGCTGCCGCTGTCCGAGCCGCATCCCGCCAGCAGGCCGGCCATGACCATGGCGGCGCCGGCCGCGGTCCATCTCGCCGTACGTGTGCCCTGAGTGAAAATACCCGACCGCATGACCGCACCTCTGTCGAATGTTTCGGTGTGACTTCCGAATGTTTCCGGAACCGTACGGTCGGGTTTCGGGTGCGTCAAGGGGTCGGGAAGCGGGAGTTGCTCGCGCCCGGCCCAGCCGTCGCCGGACCTGGCGGGAAGCTACGATCCCCTTATGAGCCCCGCAAACGTCCAGTCACATCAGGGAAACGCACCGGCCGGCGAACCGCCGGAAGGCACCGCCACGCTGGCGGAAATCGCCCGAGCGGCCGGAGTCTCGGCTCCGACAGTTTCGAAGGTGCTGAACGGGCGCGCCGATGTCGCTCCCGGTACCCGCACCAAGGTGGAGGAGCTGCTGCTGGTGCACGGCTACCGCCGCAGACGGGGCTCCACCACCCAGTCCCAGCTGATCGACCTGGTCTTCCACGAGCTGGACAGCGCCTGGGCCATGGAGGTCGTGCGCGGGGTGGAGAACGTCGCCAGGGAGGAGGGGCTGAGCCTGGTCCTCTCGGAGAGCGCGGGCCGGCTCACGCCGGGGCAGACCTGGGTGGACGGGGTGCTGGCCAGGCGACCGGTCGGGGTGATCCTGGTGCTCTCGGACCTCACCGCCGCCCAGCGCGCCCAGCTGACCAGCCGCAGCATCCCCTACGCGGTGGTCGACCCGGCGGGCGATCCCGGCGACGACGTCCCCTCGGTCGGGACGACGAACTGGCAGGGCGGCCTGGCCGCCACCCGTCACCTCACCGCACTCGGGCACCGGCGGATCGGGGTCATCAGCGGCCCGTCCCGGATGATGTGCAGCCGGGCCCGGGTGGACGGCTACCGCGCCGCCCTGGAGACCGCGGGCCTGCCGATCGATCCCGCCCTGGTCCGCGAGGGCGAGTTCCAGCACGAGGCGGGCTACACCGCGGGCCTCGATCTGCTGCGCCTGGCCGACCGGCCGACCGCGGTCTTCGCCGGCAACGACCTCCAGGCGCTCGGCGTGTACGAGGCGGCGCGGGAGCTGGGCCTGCGCATCCCCGAGGATCTCAGCGTCATCGGCTTCGACGACCTGCCGCTCACCCGGTGGATCGGCCCGCCGCTGACCACGGTGCGCCAGCCGCTCATAGAGATGGCCGAGACCGCCGCCCGGCTGGTCATCGACCTGGGCCGGGGCCGGCAGCCCGCGACCACCCGGGTCGACCTGGCCACCAGTCTGGTGGTGCGCAGCAGCACGGCGGCGCCCCGCCGCTGACCCGGGCGGCCGTCGCGGGCCAGTCCCCCGCTGGGCCTCGTGCACCCCGCCGGACCTGGCACGTCCGCGGAAGCGGCGGTGTCCCGGGCTGTCCTGCGCGCCACTGTCAGTGGCCGGGTGCAGACTGGCCGGTATCCGGCACAACGGCGTTTCGGGAGGTTCGGGTCATGACCGATGTTCTGCTCACCGTGGGTACCCGCAAAGGACTCTTCATCGGCCGCCGGCACGACGGTGTGTGGAGGTTCGACGGTCCGCACTTCAACGCTCAGGCGATCTACTCGGTCGCCATCGACACCCGTGGAAAAGCTCCCCGGCTGCTGGTCGGCGGCGACAGCGCGCACTGGGGCCCGTCCGTCTTCCACTCGGACGACCTGGGCGCCAGCTGGGTGGAGCCCAGGCGCCCGGCCGTGAAGTTCCCCGAGTTCACCGGGACGTCGCTGGAGCGGGTCTGGCAGCTGCAGCCGGCGGGCCCGGAGGCGCCCGACGTCGTGTACGCGGGCACCGAGCCGGCCGCGCTGTTCCGGTCGCGGGACGGCGGCGAGTCGTTCGAGCTGGTCCGCCCGCTCTGGGAGCATCCGACGCGTTCGAAATGGGTGCCGGGCGGGGGCGGCGAGGGGCTGCACACGGTCCTGACCGACGAGCGGGACGCCCGGTCGGTGACGGTCGCGGTCTCCACCGCCGGGGTGTTCAGGACCGCGGACGGCGGCGAGAGCTGGGCCCCGGCCAACAAGGGGGTGTCGGCCGTCTTCCTGCCGGACCCGCACCCGGAGTTCGGCCAGTGCGTCCACAAGGTCAGCCGGGACGCGGTCGATCCCGACCGGCTCTACCTCCAGAACCACTGGGGCGTGTTCCGCAGCGACGACGCCGGGAGCAACTGGACCGACATCGGCGCGGGCCTGCCGTCCGACTTCGGCTTCGCCGTGGCCGCGCACCCGCACCGGGCGGACACGGCGTACGTCTTCCCGATCAACGCCGATGCCGACCGGGTACCGGCGGAGCACCGCTGCCGGGTCTTCCGGACCCGCGACGCAGGCGACAGCTGGGAGCCGCTGTCCGCGGGGCTCCCGGAGGGGGCCCACTACGGCACGGTGCTGCGGGACGCGCTCTGCACGGACGACGCCGATCCGGCGGGGGTCTACTTCGGCAACCGCAACGGCGAGCTGTACGCGAGCGCGGACGACGGCGACAGCTGGCAGCAGCTCGTCTCCCACCTGCCCGATGTCCTGTGCGTGCGGGCTGCGGCGACCGGCGGTTGATCCATACCGTCGTATCAGCAGTAGAGTGCCGCCCGTGGCAGCACGACCTCTGAACGAAATCATCGAGCCCGGCTGGGCGCGGGCCCTTGAGCCCGTGGCCGAACGCGTCGCGGCGATGGGCGAATTCCTGCGCGGCGAGATCGCCGCGGGGCGCACCTATCTCCCCTCGGGCGCGAACGTCCTGCGGGCGTTCCAGCAACCCTTCGACCAGGTGCGGGTCCTGATCGTCGGTCAGGACCCCTACCCGACACCGGGGCACGCGGTGGGGCTGAGCTTCTCCGTCGCACCCGACGTCCAACCGGTGCCCGGCAGCCTGGAGAACATCTTCCGGGAGCTCCACTCGGACCTGGGGCTTCCGCGCCCCTCCAACGGTGATCTGACGCCCTGGGCGGAGCAGGGCGTCCTGCTGCTCAACAGGGCGCTGACCACGGCGCCCCGCCGGCCCGCCGCGCATCGCGGCAAGGGCTGGGAGGAGGTGACCCAGCAGGCGATCTCGGCGCTGGTCGCGCGCGGCACCCCGCTGGTGTCGGTCCTGTGGGGGCGCGACGCCCGCAATCTGCGCCCCTCGCTGGGTGATTTCCCGGCGATCGAGTCCTCGCACCCCTCCCCCATGTCGGCGGACCGCGGGTTCTTCGGTTCGCGCCCGTTCAGCCGGACCAACGAGCTGCTGGAGCGCCAGGGCGCCGCCCCGGTGGACTGGCGACTGCCGTGACGACCGCGCCCGGCGGCCCCGGACGGCCGGACCCCGCCGGGGAGTACGTCCTCGGCGTGGACTCGGGTGGCTCCGGGCTGCGGGTGGCTCTGGGCACCGTGGGCTCGGACACCCCCCTGGGCACGTCGGCGTCTGCCGAACCGGTGCGGACCGGAACCTCCGGCATCGACGCCGCCCACCTGCTGGAACAACTGCTGCCCGCCGTCCGGAAGCTGCTCGCACGGCACGGCGGCGGCAGCCGCGTCGCGGCCGCGGCGATCGGCGCGGCCGGTATGGGCACCCTCGGGGACCGGCTGCGGGCCGAACTGCCCGCAGCCCTGACGGACGCGCTCGGGGTGCGCCGGCTGGCGCTCGCCGCCGACGCCGTGACCGCGTACGCCGGCGCGGTCGGACAGCGTCCCGGCGCCGTGGTCGCGGCCGGGACCGGTCTGATCGCCCTGGGCACGGATCTGACGCGGTGGCGGCGGGCCGACGGCTGGGGTCATCTGCTGGGCGACAGCGGCGGCGGTGCCTGGATCGGCCGGGCCGGTCTCGACGCGGCGATGCGCGCCCACGACGGGCGGCGCGGCGGATCCCGGGCGCTGCTCGGCCGGCTGGAGGCGGTGTTCGGACCGGCGCCCGGACTTCCGGCCCTGCTCTATCCGCGTACCGACCGGCCCGCGGTGCTGGCCTCGTTCGCTCCGGAGGTGGCCGGCTGCGCCGCACACGACCCGGTGGCGGAGGGCATTCTCCGCGAGGCCGCCGGACATATCGCGGAGGCCGCCGCCGCCGTGTGCCCGACGGCGGGATCCGGGGACGAGGGATGCGAAGTGGCTCTGACGGGTGGCCTGTTCCGGATGGGCGAGCCGTTGCTCGTACCGCTGCGCGAGGAGCTGGACCGGCTGCTGCCGCACGCGCGGGCGGTCCCCGGTTCGGGTGATCCCCTGATCGGCTCCCTGCGCATCGCGCGGGCCCTGGCCACCGGCGGTCTGCTCCTGCCGCATCATCCGACGCTGCTCAGCATTCCGTTGTCCGGATTGGACCAACAGTCCACCGCAGAGGTGACAGAGCAGGGCAGTTGACCGGTAAGCCGCTCAACGGATAAATACGGACAGACAACGCTCGACCGGACCCTCCCCGCGCAGTGGGGTACCCAAAACCAGTAGCATGCGGCGCCATGAGCACCCCCACTGGGCCCGCTTCCGGCCTGCCTGTACGAATGCCGCGACCTCGCCAGTCCGGACGGCACCGCCGCCCGGAGCCCGTGGTCGCACCTGAGGGCGCTGCCGCGCTCGTTCTCGCCGTTCCCGGTACCCCCTCCTCGGCCAGCCGCAGTCTGGCCGAGGAGGTGATCAGCATTGCCCGCTCCGAGCTGCCCGGTCTGAACGCCGTGATCGGTTACCTCGACGGCGACGATGCCGAGTACCCGTCCCTTGTCTCCGCCCTCGCCCACTGCGCCGCAGAGCGCACCGCACGCTTCGAGCAGGCCACGGCCGCCGGACGCGAGGTCGCTCCGCCCGAGGGGCCGGCCGCCGTCGTGGTGCCGCTGCTCGCGGGACCGGACAGCGCCCTTGTGCAGCGGATAGGCCAAGCGATCACGGACAGCCAGGCACCGGCCGAGCTGACCGATGTGCTCGGCCCGCACCCGCTGCTCGCCGAGGCGCTGCACGTACGCCTCTCCGAGGCCGGTCTCGCCCGCGCCGACCGGGCGAGGCTGTTCACGGTGGCCACCGCCGCCGACGGGATCGTACTGGCGACGGTGGGCGGCGAGGAGGCCGTGCAGGCGGCCGGGATCACCGGCATGCTGCTGGCCGCACGACTGGCGGTTCCCGTGATGGCCGCCGCGCTCGACGTCGAGGGTTCCGTCTCGTCGGTCGCCGCGCAGCTGAAGGACTCCGGCTCGCTCCAGCTTGCGGTCGCCCCGTACCTGGTGGGCCCCGAGGTGGCCGAAGGGCTGCTGGACTCCGCAGTCAAGGACGCGGGCTGCGCGGCGGCCGAGCCGCTCGGCGCCTACCCGGCGATCGGCAAGCTGGTGATGTCGATGTACACCACGGCACTCGGCATCGCCGCCCCGGTGGCGCAAGGGGCACAGGCCCTCTGATCCGTTCCGGGGTGCGTTCCGCTTCCTGACGGGCGTGGGGGGGGGGGGGGGGGGGGGGCCCCCCCCCCCCCCCCCCCCCCCCACGCCCGCGCCTGTCAGGCGAAGATCACACAGGAGGCCGCAGGAACCTCCAGGGAGCCCTCCTGGACCGGGATACCGGTCTCCGGGTCCACGGCGAACCAGGCGACGTTCCCGGACCGCTCATTGGCCGCGTACAGCCGTCGCCCGGTGGGGTCGAGCGCGAGGTCGCGCGGCCAGTGGCCACCGCAGCCCACCGTGGTGACCAGGGACGCCTTCTCGCCGGTGGCGTCGAGACCGAGCACCGAGATGCTGTCGTGCCCGCGAGTGGCCGCCCAGAGGAACCTGCCGTCGTGCGAGACGACGACCTCGGACGGGTAGCTCGCCGCGGCGCCGTCCCCGGTCGCCTCCGCGGGCAGCACGGGAGTCTCGCCGACCGCTTCGAGGACTCCGGCGGCGGCGTCCCACCGGCACACGGTGACCGTGGGTTCGAGCTCGTTCAGCACATAGGCGTGGGCGCCGTCGGGGTGGAAGGCGAGATGGCGCGGTCCGGTACCGGGCCGCAGCGCCGTCTCCCCGTGCGGGCGCGGCGCTCCGGTCTCCGCGTCGAGCGCGCAGATCCGTACCGAATCGGTGCCGAGGTCGACGCTCAGCACCCAGTTCCCCGAGGGGTCGGGGAGCACCTGGTGGGCGTGCGGGCCCTCCTGGCGGGTGGCGTCCGGCCCGCTCCCCTCGTGCTGGAGCACGCTGCTGGCGGCACCCAGTGAACCGTCCGCGCGCACGGGCAGCACGGTGACGCTGCCGGAGCCGTAGTTGGCGGTCAGCAGCCGGCCGCCCGCGAGGGTGAGGTGGGTGGGTCCGTCCCCGTCCACCGGCTGGAGGGCGCCGATCGGCCGGGGCGTGTCCTGGGTGACGTCGAGCGCCGCGGCCGCTCCCGGCTCGGTCTCGCTGACCGCGTACAGGACCGCGCCGCCGGGGCCCCCGCCCCGGCCCAGTACCAGGTAGGAGGGGTCGGGCACGGAATCCGTCGCGCCGAGGACGGTGAGCGCCCCGGTCTCCTGGTCCACGGCGGCGACGGTGATGCCCCGCCCGCCCGCCGAGGTGAAGGACCCGATGAATGCCCGTCCGGCACCGTTGCTGCTGTCCACCGCACTGCCTCTCTCCGCCGACTGACCGCGACAGTGGGGACCGTCGCGATCTTCCGCGGCGACGGTAGCAGTGCGGCGAGTGGTCTGGACCAAAGGGTGCGTTATCAGGCCGCGGCGAGCGGGGCCCTCGGCGGGCTGTGCAGCGGCGCGGCCAGCTCGGCCAGCGCCCGCTCCAGGCCGTGCAGGTGGGCGAGGGCGGGTTCCGTCACCCCGGCGTGCGCCGGATGTCCGGGGGCGAGCGGGGTGCGGGCCGGCCGCCCGGGAGCGGTCAGCGCCTCCACCGCGCTCTCGACGCGCCAGCAGGCGGCGGCGAGCCGGGCGTCGTGCGAGGCCTCCGGATCGGCGGCGACGGAGGCCAGTCCGCGCACCTCGCGCGCGCAGTCGTCGAGCAGCGCGAGGACCTGCCGCGCCCGTGCCTTGCGGGCCCTCACCGGGTTGAGGGGGTGCACCAGCGGCGCCAGCGACAGCCGTACCCGGCCGAGGATCGCCTCCAGCTCAGCAACGTGCCGGGGCGGGTCGGCGTCCTCGCTTCCTGCGAGCCGGGCAGCGGCCTCCGCCGTGCAGGTGTGCACGCACCGCAGGGCCCGCTCCACCCAGGCCTCGGTCACCGAGTGCGTGGTCACCGGCAGCACGAACAGCACCGCGAGTACGGCGCCGAGCGCACCGGCCCCCGTCTCGGTGACCCGGAGCACCAGAAGTCCCGCGTCGAGCACGCCGAGCAGCCCGTACAGCATGCTGGCCATCACGGTGACGGCCAGCATCATCCAGGTGTAGGAGACGGCGGCGGTGTAGAAGATCCCGAACACGCCCACCGCGACGACGACGGCGGCCACGACCGGCTCGTGGTGCAGCGGCACGGCCACGGCGAAGCCCAGCCCGATGCCGAGCACGGTCCCCAGGAATCGCCTGAACCCGCGCACCACGGTCTCGCCGCGAGAGGTCGTGGCCACGAACACCCACCAGGTGGCGCCGACCGCCCAGTACCAGCGCTGGTCGGAGAGCAGCTGGCCCACCGCGAGCGCGAATCCCGCGCCCAGGGTCGCCTGTACGGCCTGCCGCGTCGTGATGCGCCGCAGCCCCGTCGCTCCCGCGGGAAGGCCGACCGTCGCCGGGGCCGTGATCCGGCGCTCGTAGCACCACGCCCCGAACCGCACCAGGGACGACGCGAGGAGCGACAGCAGCACCGCCGCGTACAGCTCGGGCAGCTGGCCGGGCACGGTGTGCAGGAACTGGGCGGAGAAGTAGGCCATGAAGGCGAACACGCCCAGCGAGTGCCCGCGCGGCCCCCACCGCCGCGCGTACACCCCGGCCCCCACGACGGCGAGGAACGCCAGGTCGCGGGCGACGGGTACGTCGTGCAGCACGGCGGCGAGCGTGAGCACCGGGAGGCCGACGACGGGGAGCAGCGCGGTCGTCGTGGCCTGCCCGCGCACCGTCGGGTCGGTCACTGTGAACAGGGCGAGCAGCGCGGCCAGGCCCCCCGTGATGGCCGCCACCAGCGAGTGCCCCGCCGCCCCGCACAGGGCGACGGCGAGCCCGATGCCGAGCACGGCCCGGGACGCGAACCGCAGCCGGATCCGCCCGGGGTCGTGTGCGACGAACGCCCTCTTCAGCAAGTCGCCTCGCCCCTTTCGCGCATGACACCAGCGCAGACATGAGAAAGGCGCCACAGAGATCCCTGAGGGACCTGCAGCGCCATTGATGCCTCCATCTCAACACCTGGGGGGCTAATGGTTCAACTCAGACCCACTCCAATGAGCCAATGGCCCACTCATGCCCCACCTCGCCCGACCACGGCAGAGCCAACGGACCAGCCTGAGGACAGTCGGCACAGGAGGAGGAACGCGGCACTCATGGCAACGTCTCCGTCCCCTTCCGGATCCCGGAATGTGAACAGCGGCGCCGCTGCGACGGTCCACCCCCTAGGCTGGCCGGTGCAGCTGGTTCGCCCTGTCCGCCAGGCAGACGCGTCGCAAGAGGGAACCCGGTGTGAATCCGGGACTGCCCCGCAGCGGTAAGTGGGAACGACCGCCGTCATACGCACTGGATCCGTTCGGATCCGGGAAGCGACGGCCAGTAGGAGTCTGCCCCCGGCAGACGTGCCCGCGAGTCCGAAGACCTGCCCGTTGCCCGCACCCGAACCCTCGGACGCGGTTATCCCGGTGACCTCGTGGGCGGGTCGGCGTGCATACCAGACGGAGAATCCGCGCCGAGGCGTGTGCGATATCCGTCAGGTCCGTCATCCCTTCGCGTCCGTGTCCCGTCTCCGGGATGTTCAGGAGTCGTCTCGCGAAGGAGATTTCCGTGACACCCAAGCCCGCAGCCGCGGCAGCACGAGCCACCGTCCACGGCTACCCCCGACAGGGCCCGAACCGGGAACTGAAGAAGGCCGTCGAGGGGTACTGGAAGGGCCGCGTCAGCGCGGAAGCCCTCCGGGAGACGGCGGCGGAACTGCGCCGGTCCAACTGGAAGCGGCTGGCGGATGCCGGCGTCCATGAGGTCCCGACCGGCGATTTCTCGTACTACGACCACGTCCTGGACACCAGTGTCATGGTCGGCGCGGTCCCGCAACGGCACCGTGCGGCCGTCGCCGCCGACGCGCTCGACGGGTACTTCGCGATGGCTCGCGGCACCCAGGACGTGGCGCCGCTGGAGATGACCAAGTGGTTCGACACGAACTACCACTACCTCGTCCCCGAGCTCGGTCCTGACACCGTCTTCACCGCCGACTCCACCAAGCAGGTCACCGAGCTCAGGGAAGCCGTCGCACTCGGGCACACCGCCCGGCCGGTCCTCGTCGGCCCTGTCAGCTACCTCCTGCTGGCCAAGCCCGCCCCGGGGGTGGCGGCCGGCTTCGAGCCGCTCACCCTGCTGGACCGGCTGCTGCCGGTGTACGCGGAGGTGCTCGCGGATCTGCGTGCCGCCGGCGCGGAGTGGGTACAGATCGACGAACCCGCCCTGGTCCAGGACCGCACCCCGGCCGAGCTGAACGCCGCCGCCCGCGCCTACCGCGACCTCGGCGGCCTCACCGACCGGCCCAGGCTGCTCGTCGCCTCCTACTTCGGGCGGCTCGGTGAGGCGCTCCCGGTTCTGGCGAAGGCCCCGGTCGAGGGTCTGGCACTGGACTTCACCGATGCCGCCGCCGCCAACCTCGAAGACCTCGCCGCCGCCGGCGGGCTTCCCGGCAAGCGCCTCGTCGCGGGTGTCGTGAACGGCCGTAACATCTGGATCAACGACTACGAGAAGTCCCTCGCCACCCTCGCCACCCTCCTCGGCCTCGCGGACCGGGTCGACGTGGCCGCGTCCTGTTCCCTGCTGCACGTCCCGCTCGACACGGCGCCGGAGCGGGACATCGACCCGCAGATCCTGCGCTGGCTCGCCTTCGCCGAGCAGAAGACCGCCGAGATCGTCACGCTCGCGAAGGGACTGACCCTGGGCACCGGAGCGATCACCGCCGAGATCGCCGCCAACCGCGCCGACCTCGCGTCCCGCACCGGCTCCCCGATCACCCGTGACCCCGCCGTCCGGGCCAGGACCTCGGCCATCACCGACGCCGACGGCCGCCGCTCCCAGCCGTACACCGAGCGCGCCGCCGCCCAGCGGGCCCACCTCGGGCTGCCGCTGCTGCCGACGACGACCATCGGCTCGTTCCCGCAGACGAGCGAACTGCGCACGGCCCGCGCCGACCTGCGCGCGGGACGGATCGACACGGCCGGCTACGAGGAACGGATCAAGGCCGAGATCGGTGAGGTCATCGCCTTCCAGGAGAAGACCGGCATCGACGTCCTGGTGCACGGTGAGCCCGAACGCAACGACATGGTGCAGTACTTCGCCGAGCAGCTCACCGGCTACCTGGCCACCCAGCACGGCTGGGTCCAGTCCTACGGCACGCGTTACGTCCGCCCGCCGGTCCTCGCGGGCGACATCTCCCGCCCGGAGCCGATGACGGTGCGCTGGACCTCGTACGCCCAGTCGCTCACCGGGCGTCCGGTCAAGGGCATGCTCACCGGGCCGGTGACCATGCTGGCCTGGTCCTTCGTCCGTGACGACCAGCCGCTCGGCGACACCGCACGCCAGGTCGCCCTCGCCCTGCGCGACGAGGTCGACGACCTGGAGGCGGGGGGTGCTTCGGTCATCCAGGTCGACGAGCCCGCGCTGCGCGAGACACTCCCGCTGCGCGCCGCCGACCACGCCGGGTACCTGGAATGGGCCACCGAGTCGTTCCGCCTGACCACCAGCGGGGTACGGCCGGACACCCAGATCCACACCCACATGTGCTACGCGGAGTTCGGTGACATCGTCCAGGCCATCGACGACCTGGACGCCGACGTCATCAGCCTGGAGGCCGCCCGCTCGCACATGCAGGTCGCCCGCGAACTCGCCGCGCACGGATACCCGCGCGAGGCCGGTCCCGGCGTGTACGACATCCACTCACCGCGCGTACCCGACGCCGACGAGGCCGCGGCCCTGCTCCGCAAGGGGCTGAAGGCCATCCCCGCCGAGCGCCTGTGGGTCAATCCGGACTGCGGCCTGAAGACCCGCGGCTGGCCCGAGACCAGGGCGTCCCTGGAGAACCTGGTCGCCGCGGCCCGCACCGTCCGCGGCGAGCTGCCCGCCTCCTGATCGCGAAGGACTCGGGGCGGCGGCCGGAGGTTACGGGCGCCGCCCCGAGTCGTCCGGTCCGGCGGGCGTGAAGCGGACCGGGGCCTGGAAGCGGGCGCGTCGGGCGGCCCGGCGGAACGTGGTGAGTACCGCCGGGCCGGCCAGCGTGATGCAGACGAAGTTGGTGACGGCCCGGCCGGTGTCCCAGCCGAGGGAGGTGGCGAGGTCGAAGGCGAGGTAGCGGTGCCACTGCTCGGTGAACGGCAGCCCGGGAAGGTAGGCGAGGGAGCTGTTCGGGTCCAGGGAGAAGGGCCAGAAGGACAGGTTGAGCAGGAAGCCGAAGAGGTAGCCGGAGACCGAACCGTAGGTGGCGAGCATCAGGACCTCGCGGCGGCCGGTGGCCCGGGGCAGAAAGCCGGCGAGCATGCCCACGAAGGCGCAGCCGAACATCTGGTACGGCATCCACGGCCCGACACCGCCCGTGATCAGGGCGGAGGTGAAGAGTGAGGTGCAGCCGAGGGTGAAGCCGAAGCCCGGCCCGTAGACGCGTCCGGCCAGGACCAGGACGAAGAAGACCGTCTCGATGCCGGCGGTTCCGGCGCCCAGCGGGCGCAGCGCCGCGTTGACGGCGGAGAGGACGCCGAGCATGGCCAGGGCCTTGGAGCTGATGCCGCCCTCGGCGATCTCGGAGAGCACCACGCAGAGCACGAGGACGAGCAGGACGCCGAAGATCAGGGGCGGGGCGTAGTTCGAGCCGAACTTTCCGGGTGCGACGACGAAGGGCCAGAAGAAGGCCACCACGCCGAGGAACGCGGCCAGCGCGATGACCAGTGAGACACGGGTGTTGAGCCGGATGGCCGTCGCGGCGGTCGTGCTCATGCCTGGTCCTCGCCGTCGCGGGGCGCGGGGCCGGCCGGCGCGAGTGCCGAGGCCACCTGGTCGACGGTGAGGAACGGCAGCGGTGCCAGGATCTTCGCGGTCTGCGGTGCGAACACCGGTGAGGCGACGATGACTTCGGGGGTGGGGCCGTCCGCGACGATGTCGCCCTCGGCCATCACCACGACCCGGTCGGCGGTCCGGGCCACGAACTCCACGTCGTGGGTGGAGATGACGACCGCACGGCCCTCCGCCGCGAGTGCGGCGACGATCCGGGTCAGTTCCGCCTTCGCCCGGTAGTCCAGGCCGCGCGTCGGTTCGTCGAGGAGCAGCACCTGAGGTGTCGCGGCGAGCTGGATCGCGAGGACGAGAGCCAGTTTCTGCCCCTCGGACAGGTCGCGGGGGTGGGTCGCGTCGTCGATGCCCGGCGCCAGCCGGTCGAGGATCTCCCGCGCACCCGGGTTCGTGCCTCCGTCCGCCGACTCGCTGTCAGCCTGGGAGAGTTCCTGCTTGACGCTCTCCAGATAGAGCAGATCGGCGGGTGTCTGCGGGACGAGGCCGACCAGGCGGCGCGCGTGGGCCGCGGGCAGTGCGTGCGGGTCGTGCGCCGAGCCGCCTTGTGTGACGCGGACCGTGCCGGCCCTTCGCGGACCGGACCCCTGCAACGCCCAGAGCAGGGAGGACTTTCCGGAGCCGTTGCGCCCCATCAGTGCGGTGATCTCGCCGCTCCGCAGTTCGAGGCCGACCTCGCGGACGGCAGCGACGCCGTGATAGCTGACGGTGACTCCGCGGGCGGTCAGCAGTCGCGGGGCGTCGGCTGCGGGAGCCGGGCGCACCGGGGCGGGCGTGGCGTCGGCCAGCTCGGTCCTGAGCGGGGCGGCGGCCCGGCGCGCGTCGCGGACGGACAGCGGCAGCGGGTGCCAGCCGGCGGTGCGGGCGAGTTCCACGATCGGCGGGGCGATGGAGGAGGTACGGAGGATGTCGGCGGGGGTGCCGTGGACGACGCGCCCGTCACCGGGCAGGTGCACGATGCGGTCGGCGTACTGCACGACGCGTTCGAGGCGGTGCTCGGCCATGAGGACGGTGACCCCGAGGTCGTGGACGAGCCGGGTGACGGCGGCGAGGACCTCCTCCGCCGCGGTCGGGTCGAGGGCGGAGGTGGGTTCGTCGAGGACGAGGACGCGGGGATGGGCGGTGAGGACGGAGCCGATGGCGACCCGCTGCTGCTGCCCGCCGGAGAGTTCGTGGAGCGCGCGGTGGCGGAGGTCTGCCAGGCCCAGCAGGTCGAGAGTCTCCTCGACCCGTTTGCGCATGACGGGCGGCGCGATCGCCAACTGTTCCATGGCGTAGGCGAGTTCCTCCTCGACGGTGTCGGTGACGAATCCGTCGAGCGGGTCCTGCCCGACGACTCCGACCACGTCCGCGAGTTCCCGGGGCGGGTGGCTCGCGGTGTCCCGGCCGTCGACCGTGACGCGGCCGTACAGGGTGCCGCCGGTGAAGTGGGGTACGAGCCCGTTGACGGCGCCCAGGAGAGTCGACTTGCCGACACCCGTATGACCGACGACGAGGCAGAGTTCACCCTCCTCGATGACGAGGTCGACCTCACGGAGGGCGGGTTGGGCCGCCCCGTCGTACCTGACGGTGACCTGGTCGAAAGTGATCACGTGGCTTCGGCTTTCTCGGTGCGCTGTCGGGGGACGACCGGGTGGGGCGGGGCCGGCGGCGGTGCGAGGAACCCGGCGGACCCGGCGAGCAGGATCGCGCAGGTGGGCACCAGCGGCAGCGTCGGCCAGCTGAGCGGGTAGATCGAGGGGTTGAGCTCGGCCGCGTCGTAGCCCATGTTGCTGAAGAGCAGGACGGCGGAGAGCACCCCGGCTCCGGCGACGGCCCATTCGGGCAGCAGCCACGGGTCGGGCCGGTAGGTGGTGCGCGAGACCCTCCGTCCGCCCAGCCGCAGGCCCGCCACGCAGAGCACGGCTCCCGCCGCCATCGCCGGGAACCCGAGGAAGGCGGGGGTGGTCGCGTCGAGAAGGCCGTACGCCCCCGCGCACAGGCCGCACATCCCGAGGAGCATCAGCGCCCCGGTGGTCCGCCGCGAGCGGCGGGTGGCGGTGCCGGCGCGTCCGTATCCCCGGGAGTCCATTCCGGCGGCCAGGCGCAGCGAGCGTTCGAGGGCGTCCTCCAGGACGGGGACGACGATGCCGCGCAGAGCCTTGAGCCCCTTGCCGCGTCCGGCCCGCAGCCGCCGGGCGCGGGCCACTCGTTGCACGCTCTGCACGAGTTGGGGCGCGACGCTGATGGCGACGGTGACGGCGACGCCGAGTTCGTGCAGGGCGCCGGGCAGGATCCGCAGGGCGCGTTTGGGGTTGGCGAGGGTGTTGGCGGCGCCGATGCAGCAGAGCATGCAGGCGAGGCGCAGTCCGTCGGTGGCGGCGGACAGGAGCGCTTCGAGGGAGACGGGGCCGCCGAGCTGGATGCCCGCGTACCAGTCGGGGGTGGGGATGTGCGGGAGGGAGAAGAGGAAGTGGTCGTGCGGGGTGATGCCGGTCGCGAAGACCGCCCGGAACAGGACGCGGATCGCGACGACGGTGAGGGCGAGGTACAGGTAGTACTTGAATCCGCGGGCCCAGGGCGCCTCGGTCCGGCGCGTGGTGACGACGTATCCGAGGACGGCGAGCACGAGGAACAGCAGCAGCGGGTTGTTGGTGCGGCTGACGGCAGTGGCCAGCGCGAGTGCCCAGATCCACCAGGCGACCGGATGGAGCGTTCTGGGCAGCCGACGGCCGCCCGTGTCCGGCGTCCTGCCGGACACGGGCGAGGTCACCGCGGGGACGGTACCCGCCACTCGACTACTCCGTACGCCGGCGGCGCCTGGCCGCGAACACGGCCGCCCCGCCTATGAGTACGACCAGGGAGCCGCCCACGAGCAACGGCACCCGGGAACCGGCGTCGACCTTCGCGTCGGCGGCCGGGGCGGCGTCGACCACCCTGGTCCCGGCCCCCGGCGCGCTCCCGGCAGGACTGGGCGAAACGGTCGGCGAAGGGCTCTTCGGTGACGCGGACTTCGACGCGCTGGGCGACGGGCTCCTCGACGGCTTCGCCTTGGCGGAGGCCGGCTTCGAGGGGGCCCGCTTCGCAGGAGTCGGCTTCTTCGGCTCGGGCGCTTTCGGGCCGGTGTCGGTGCCCGGGGGGAGCGCGGGGGCGCGTTCGGTCGAGGCGGGCTCGCCAACGTTGCCCCGCGCCTTCGTGTTGTGGGCGCGGAGTTGGTCGGGGGTGAGCGTGGGCCGTCCCTCGGTGCCCTCGATGTTCGTACCGCCGAAGATCCACAGGTCGACGCTGCCGGGCTTCGGCTTGTAGAGCATGGCCCCGAGCTGGCTGTACTCCCAGGAGTTCGCGCCCGGATCGGCGTGCCAGTAGGACCAGTAGGCGGAGGCCGGTGGCGTCAGCACGCAGTCGTCCTGCCGGGGCGTCGGATACTGCCTGCCGCCCTGCTGCCCGCTGTAGCCGATCCGGCAGATGAACGCGGGACCGTCGTGCCCGGTGCCGGTGGTACGCCAGCCGCCCTGGTTGAGCAGCTCGTACCCGGTCGTGGGCGTGGTGCCGCAGGAGCGGTAGACGGGGCCGCCCCAGTGGCTGAAGTCGACCGCCAGGACCGCTCCGGAGGTGGTGGTGCAGCGGCCCATGGGCTGCGGGTCCGCCGCCGCCGGGGACGCGTTCGCCATGAGCGTCGCGGCCGGCAGAAGGAGGGCCGCGACCGTCCGAGCGGCTCCGCGCCGTACGGGGGTGCTCATATCCGTCCCGCCTCCGACGCCCGGCGGCGGGCCACGACGACCACCCGCCATCCGGCGCCCACCAGCAACGCCGCGAACCCGACGAGCACTCCGGCCTGCACACCGGTCGAGGCCAGCGCTCCCCCGCCGGAGCCACCGCCGTCGGTGTCGGTGTCGGTGCCGGTGCCGGTGTCGACGATGCCGCCCGCGCCGCCTGCCGGGTCATCGGGGGTGACGATCGACGGGGTGGACGCGCCGGGGCTGGGTGTCGGCTGGGGCGAGGTACCGGCCAGGCTCCGTCCGAGCATGCCGAACGAGACCCCGGTGGCACCGCCGACCGCCTGGGTGGAGGCGCGCAGATCCGATCCGCGCTGCCCTTCCTTGGCGACGTTGAAGCCGCCGTCCGTGTTCTGCTGGCCCGCGAGGAACTTCCGCGCCTTGGCGATCTCGGAGGCGTACCGCTCCGCGTCCAGCGAGAGCCCCTGGACCGCGAGGGCGGCCGAGTTGACGGAGTTTCCGGCCGCGCCGGGGAAGCCGCCGTCGGGAAGCTGCTCGCCCGCGATCCAGCCGAGCGCCTTGTCCACGGCCTTGTCCGCCTTCTCACCACCGGCCAGGTCCAGGGCCATGGCGGCGATGGCGGTGGAGTCGACGTCGGAGTCGCCCGTGGCGGGGATCAGGCTGGGCCAGGCACCGCTGCCGTGCTGGAGGCTCCGCAGGTAGGCGACCGGCGCCTGGGCTGCCTGCTTCTCGTCGGCGCGCACCTGGGCCATGACGGCCAGGGACTGGGAGAAGACCGAAGGGGCGTAGGTGTAGGCGCCCTTGGCCGCGCAGCTGCGGTCCGGAGCCTTGCTCGGCCCGGCGCACACCGCCTTGCCGAGCGCGGCGATGAGGTCCTTGCCGCCGAAGGAGCGAGGATCTCGGCCCACCGCTTCGGCGAGCAGGGCGGCCTTGCCGATGGAACCGCCGAGCGCGTACTTCGTTCCCGTACCGGTCCAGTCCTGGAGGGTCCGGCCGGCCCCGTCCTTCCCGCCCTTGTCGAGGAAGTCGACGATGCCGCGGAGCTTGTCGTTGTTCATGCCGGTCGCCACGAGGGCGTAGGCGCCGTCGATGGTGAGCCCGAAGTCCGCGCGGCCCGTGCCGTCTCCGTAGTACTGGCCCTGCTTGAGGTTGGCCGCACGGGTGAGGTAGGCGACGCCCTTCTTCAGGTCCGGGCCCTTACCGGCCGGAAGGGCCGGGTCCGTGGTGGGCGGTTCAGTCACCGGCGGCTCTGTGGCCGGCGGGTCCGTGGTCGGCGGGTCCGTCGGGTCCGGCTTCTTCGTCGTCAGGCGGGTGAGGTCGGTGTCCGCGCCGGCCAGGACCGCTGGGCCGGTCGCGTAGAGCGCCGGATCCGTGGCGGCCTCCTCGAACCCGAAGCCGCCGCCGTCCAGTTGCTCACGCGAGAGCCAGGAGACGGCCGCGTCGGCCCTAGTGGTGTCGCCCAGCGCGCGCAGCGCCTGCGCCGCGTACGCGGTGGCGTGGACACTGCCGGTCGTGGAACCCGTGTAGCCGGGGAACGCCCCGTCCTCGCGCTGGGTCTTCTCCAGATACGTACGCGCCTTCGCCACGACGGCGTCCTGTCCTGCGGCCTCGCGCAGGGCCAGAACCACCAGGCCGGTGACGGCGGGATCGCCGTCGCAGTACTCGCCGGGGCGAATCAGGATGCTGGTGACGCCGCCGTCGTCGCACTGGAGCTGGGTCAGCCGCTCGACGGCCGCCACCGGAGGCGTCGCACCGGAGCGCAGTACGGCGAGGAGCGCGAGTGCCTGGCCGTCGCCGTACGAGGCGTTGCGGAAGTCGCCCTTGGCGGAGCAACCGGGGGTGTAGGTGCCCGATTCGGGGCCGGTGACGCAGATGTTGGCCAGCAGGTCGGCGATCAGGTCGTGGCCGCCGAAGTGGTGCGGGTCGCCTTCTGTGATCTCCGCTACGAGCGCGAGCCGGGCTGCCGCGGTGGCGTCCGGGGCCTGGTCCTTGCCTGCGGCGTAGGCGTAGTCGTCGGCGTGCGTACCGAGGAAGGCGGTGATCCTGTCGAGGTTCGCGCTGTCGCCGCCCGCCGCCGCGAGGGCGTAGGCCGCCTCTGTGGTCAACAGATAGTTCGGGGTGTCGGCTCCGTCGTCGACGACGCGTTCGCCGTCCTTGAGCGCGCCGTCGACCCAGCCGGCCGCGCCCTTGATGTCGATCTCACCGGGCGCGACGGTGGGTGTGCCGCCGGGATCGGGGGTCTCGGCGCCGCCCTGGGCGCGTACCTGGTCCGGGGTGAAGGTCGGCTTGCCGGTCGTGCCCCCGATGTCGGTGCCGCCGAACACCCAGGCGTCGACGTCACCGTCCTTGGGCTTGCGGTCCATGGCGCCGTACTGGCTGTAGGTCCACTTGTTCTGGCCCGGCGAGGCGAGCCAGTAGGACCAGTAGGCGGTGGCCGGCGGGGTGAGGACGCAGGACTCCTTCGCCTTGGTCGGGTACTGCGTTCCGGCGCCGAGACCTATGCGGCAGATGAAGGCGGGGCCGTCGTGCTGGGTGCCCTCTGTGGTGAACCCCGCCTCGTGGAGCAGTTCGTAGCCGGTCGTCGGCGTCGTGTCGCAGCCGCGCTCGACCTTGCCGCCGAAGGGGCCGAAGTCGACCGCGACGATCGCGCCCTTGGTGGCCGTGCAGTCCCCGAGGGGGTCGGCCGAGGCCGGGGTGCCCGTGCCGAGCGTCAAGCACATGGCAAGCAGGAGGAATGCCACTGATACCAGGGACAGGAAGATTCTGGTTCCCGGCTTCCGGTCTGTTCGCTGTGCGGTCCCCACCGCGGCCCCCTCGTTCTGTCTCCGTGGGGACACGAACGTGGCTGAGCCCACCGCGACCACGCGTGGTTCACCGCATGGCGGGGCTGGTCGACCACGCCGTAGTCCGCGACGGCGCTTCTCGCTGCAGATCAGGCCCCAGGTAATCCGGCTCGCCCGGCAATGCCGGGCCTACGGTTGCGGGTCAGCGCCGGGTTTCGACCGGCTTCCCCTGGGACTCAGTGCTTATCAGGCGGATTGGAGCACGCTTGCGCACACAACGTCAAGAAGGGGCCGCGCTCCGTTCGGAGTGGGATGGGGGGCTGCTGACAGGACGGCTTCGCCTGGGGTAGCGTCCTGGGCTGCCACATGGGGGAACCCGGTGAGAGCCCGGGGCTGACGCGCAGCGGTGTGGGACGGCTGGGGGCCGTTCCGAGCCCGAATGCCCATGGCGGCGGTGCATCACAGGAAGCCGGTCCACGCGTTCGGGCGGCGGCCCTGCCCCCTGCCGCCCTTCTTCGGGCCGGACGCGGGCCCGGTCGGCGCGCCCCTCATCCCAGGAGCAGGCCATGTCCCGTCCTTCGGTCTCACCCCGTCTTGTGTTCACAGCAGCCGTCTCCCTCGGGGCTCTGTGTCTGAGTGTCCTGCCGGCGGCGGCCACCGCCACACCGGCCCAGATCGCCACCTCGAAGACGAACGGTGTCGCGTATCTCAAGTCCCTGCAGGCAGCCGACGGTTCGTACGCCTCGGGCGGACTGTCCAACGAGTGGGCGTTCAGCGCCCTGGCCTCCGCCGGAACCGCGGCGGTGGACGTCACACCCGGCGGCGACGCCTCGAAGAACGCGAGATCGGTCTACCGCGCCCTGCTCGCCACGGCGAGCTGGCCGTCGGCGGCGCCTGTGGTCACCGACTACGAACGCGCCACGCTCAACGCCTACGCGGCCGGTATCGACCCGGCCAGGGTCTCCGCCTCCCGCAACCTGATCGGTGACATCTACGGCTATTGGCAGAACGCCGAGCCCGGCTACTTCGGCCCGTCCGCCAACTTCAACGGCACCGTCTTCGCGGCCCTGGCCCTCGGCGGTGCCAGGACCCAGGCCGGTGCCCAGCGGATACCCCAGGCCCTGCGCGACTCGCTCGTCACCCGCATCCGCGCCAACCAGCACAACGACGGCGGCTGGAACTTCAGCAAGGCCGAAGGCGATCCGGCGGCGCTCGCCGCCACCAGTGACATCGACATGACCGGCGCCGCGATGGCCGCGCTCTGCGTCTCCGGTGTCCCGGGCACCGACACGGACATCACGCAGGCCAAGGCGTTCCTCAAGAGCAAACTGGTGCCCACGAGCGGCGCCTTCAACGCGATGTTCGGCGTCAACACCGACTCCAACGGCTGGGCGGTCTCCGGCCTGAACGCCTGCGGCATCAACCCGCAGACCGGTGACTTCCTCACCTCCGCCGGCAAGACCCCGGTCGACTTCCTGATCAGCCAGCAGTTCAGCCCCGGCGGCGGCTTCAAGTACCTGCCCGGCGACACCGCGCCCTCCGCATACGCCTCCATCGACGGACTGCGCGCCGTCGCCGGCGGAGGCTTCACCGCCGCTCCCCCGGCCCCGGTCACGAGCGGCGCGCCCCAGTGGGTGGCGCAGTCCGCCTTCACCCCGGGCACCGCAACGAAACTGGCCCTGACCGTGGACGACGGCGCGGGCGGCCTGAAGGTGTGCTCCGTCGCCTTCACCCCCACGGGGACCACAACGACGCTCGGCGCCGTCCTGGACGCGGCGACGGCCGGGGCGACCCCGTCCGGCTGCGTGAGCGGCGTGACTCCCTCCTCGGGAACGGGCGCGATCACGGCACTCAACGGCAAGGCGAACAGCGGGACGAACACGTGGAAGGTCAGCAGCGACGGCTCGGCGTTCGCCGGAGCGACCCGCGCGAAGGTGGTCAACGCCGGTGACACGATCGCCCTGCGCAGGGGCGCCTGACCGACCCTGGTGCCTGACCGGCCCGGGTGCCTGACCGGCCCGGGTGCCTGACCGACCCGGGTGAGCTTCGACGTATCCTTATTGCACATAGCTTGCAATTAGCCAGTTCGTGCAGAAAGGTACGCCATGGAGTCCCGGGTGGTGCTCGGCATCGAGTCCTCGTGCGACGAGACCGGCGCAGGCCTCGTGCGGAACGGGCGCCTGCTCGGGCACTCGGTGGCGTCGAGCATGGACGAGCACGCCCGGTTCGGCGGAGTGGTGCCGGAGATCGCGGCGCGGGCGCACCTGCACGCGTTCACACCTGTCGTGCGGGAGGCCCTGGACCGGGCGGGGCTGCGGATGGCGGACATCGGTGCCGTCACGGTCACCACCGGCCCCGGGCTGTCGGGGGCGCTCCAGGTGGGGCTCGCCGGGGCGAAGACCCTGGCGTTCTCGCTCGGGGTGCCGCTGTACGGGGTGCATCACCTGGCCGGGCACGTGGCTGCCGACACCCTGGAGCACGGGCCGCTGCCCGACCCCTGCATGGTGCTGATCGTCTCCGGTGGCCACACCTCCCTGCTGCTCGTCCGGGATCTGGCCCGTGACCCGATCACACACCTGGGCGACACCATCGACGACGCGGCCGGCGAGTGCTTCGACAAGGTGGCCCGGGTGTTCGGGCTGCCCTACCCGGGCGGGCCGGCCATCGACCGGGCCGCCCGGGACGGCGATCCGCGTGCCGTGGCGTTCCCGCGCCCGCTGTCCGGCCCGAGGGACTCACGTCATGACTTCTCGTTCTCCGGGCTGAAGACCTCCGCCGCCCGCTGGGCCGAGCGGTACCGGCTGCGCGGCGAGGAACTGCCGCTGGCGGACGGGGCCGCCTCACTCCAGGAGGCCGTGGCCGACGTGCTGACGCGCAAGGCGGTCGCCGCCTGCCGTGAGCACGGCGTGGACACCCTGGTCGTGGTGGGCGGAGTGGCCGCCAACTCCCGTGTCCGGGCTCTCGCGGAGGAACGCTGCCTCGCCGCCGGCATCACGCTGCGGGTCCCGCCGCCGAAGCTGTGCACCGACAACGGGGCGATGATCGCCTCGGTCGGAGACCTCCTGGTCCGGGCGGGAGCCGAACCCGCACCCCTGGACGTCTCCATCGACCCGTCCGCACCCCTGGAGTACGCCGCGCTGCATCCCGTCGCCCGTGTGGCCAAGGCCGCCTGACGGTCCGCTCCAGCACGACGACGGCCACGGCCGTGGCCGAAAAACACCCGTCCACCCCCTTGACGGTGGCAGACATGCGACTGACTATCTAAAGCATCTTAAGTAAAGCCACTTTAGGAAGCAGTCGCACTCCATGGGCGAATCCGCCGTTCCCCCTGCCGGACCCCTCCGTCCGCAGCGCAGCCTGCTCCAGGTACCGGCGCTGCCGCGCCGGCCTCCGGAGCGGCAGAAGGCGAGCACGCTGGACAGCCGGGTGCACAACCGGTCGCTGGTGCTGGCGACGCTGTACCACGAAGGACCCAAGAGCCGTTCGGAGATCGCGCGGGCGTCCGGGCTGACCGCGCCGACGATCTCCGCGCTCGTCGCGGATCTTGAGGAGGACGGGCTCGTCGCCGACATCGGCCCCCGGCAGGGCGGCGCACGGCTCGGCAAGCCCGCGAGTCTCGTGCGCATCGAGGACGACGCGGTGAACCTCGTGGTCCTGGACCTGTCGCACAGCAACCGGTTCAGCGGCGCGGTGCTCAATCTGCGGGGCGAGGCCGTCGAGCGCCGGGACGTGCCGCTCGGCGATGCCCTGGGCACGGCCGCCCACGAACTGGTGCTCCGGCTCACCGAGGAGCTGATCGAGGCGGCGCCCCGGCGGGTGCTGGGGATCGGCGTCGGCTCGCCGGGCATCATCGACGACACCGGGGTCATCCGTCTCGCCGCCCATCTCGGCTGGACGGGCCTCCCGTTGGCGGCCGAGCTGACCGAACGCTTCGGCATCCCGGCGTACGTCGGCAACGACGTGAACCTGGCGGCGCTCGGGGTACTGCACTTCCGGGACGCGCGGACCCAGAACCTCATGGTGATCTCGATCGAGCACGGCGTCGGCGCGGGACTGATCGTCGGCGGCGAGCGGGTCGAGGGGGAGCAGTTCGCGGCGGGCGAGATCGGTCACGTCACCGTGGACGAGCGCGGTGAGCTGTGCATGTGCGGGCGGCGCGGCTGCCTCGATCTGTCCATCGACGCCGGGCACCTGAGGCGGCGTCTCGATCTGGCGCCCGAGGAGCGGTGGCCGGCCCTGCGGGCAGCGGCGGGCCGGGCGCTGGGCACCGTACTCGCCCCGATCATCAGCGTCCTGAACCTGAACGAGATCGTGCTGACCGGCCCCCCCGAGCTGGTCGACGGGGAGTTCCTCGACGCCGCGCTGGAGGTCGTACGGGCCCGCACGCTCGGCCCGGTCAACGCCGCTCTCGACATCCGTTCCCTCGCCGGGGACAACGATCTGATCCTGCTCGGCGGCGCGTGCCTGGTACTCGCCGGTGAGCTCGGGGTGCTCTGACCCGGACTCACCCCCCTGTCCGCACCCTTCTCCTTGCTTGAAACCGCCTCATAATCACAGGAGTTGCGATGAAACACTCAAGGTTCGCCGTGGCCGGCGCCCTCGGCCTGGCTTCCGCTCTCACCCTGACGGCCTGCAACGGCTCCGGGACGGGCGGCGCGGGCGGCGGTGAGCAGAAGGTCTCCGACGCGAAGGGGGAAGGCAAGACCCTCACCGTGTGGATCATGCAGGACGACTACTCCCCCGAGTCGCTCAAGGCGATGAAGCAGGAGTTCTCCGCGAAGACCGGTGCCGGGGTCACGATCGAGACCCAGAGCTGGGACGGCATCGCCACCAAGCTCACGACGGCGCTGGCCACCGACAGCCCGCCGGACGTCCTCGATCTCGGTAACACCCAGGTCGCGAGCTACGCCTCCAGCGGCGGCCTGTTGGATCTGACCCCGTACGCCAAGGACCTCAGGCAGGGCCAGAAATGGCTTCCCGGCCTGGAGGAGCCCTCGACGGTCGACGGCAGGCTGTACGCCGTGCCGGGCTTCGCCGCCGCCCGCGCGGTGATCTACAACAAGACGATGTGGGCGAAGGCCGGCGTCAAGAAGGCACCGAAGACCTACGCCGAGCTCACCGCGGCGCTCGGGAAGGTCGGGGCGGCCAACAAGGCGTCCGACTTCTCCCCGTTCTACCTGCCCGGCCAGCACTGGGCCACCGGGCTGCAGTTCATCTGGGACGCGGGTGGCGAGATAGCCACCGAGCAAGGCGCCACGTGGTCGGCCGGCGTCGGTTCCGCCAAGGCTCAGGCCGGTCTCGCCGAGTTCAAGAAGTTCCAGAACCTGTACTCCGCGCCCGCCTCCCGTACCGCCGATCCGCAGAACCCGGACCAGCTCCAGGTGTTCGCCGACGGCAAGGCAGGCGCCATCACCGCGACCAGCGGGCAGATCGCCCAGATCGAGAAGGCCAACCCCGAGCTCACCGACGCCGATCTCGGCTCCTTCCCGCTGCCCGGCACCTCGGGCAAGGCCCAGCCGGTGATGCTGGGCGGCGCCGTATGGGGCGTGGCGGCCAAGAGCAGGCAGCAGGACCTGGCGCTCCAGTGGATGAAGACCGCCGCGAGCCCCGGCATCCAGGACACGTGGATCGGCGGGCACGACGGCTGGAATCCGAACAGCGCCGAAGCGAACGAGAAGGCCTTGGCCAAAGCCGCCCCGCTCAAGAAGGGCTTCTTCGAAGCCGCGCTGAATTCGCGGGCCACTCCGGCAAGCCCGAAGTGGGCCTCGCTGGAGGCCGACAAGTCCGTCAACCAGCTGTTCTCCGGAGTCGCCTCCGGCAAGAAGTCCCCGGCCGACGCGGCCCGGAACTTCGACGCCGCGGTGGACAAGGCACTCAATGCGGCCGGCTGACGGAGCGGGCCGCCCCCGCACGTCCGGCGCCCACGACCTGCTCACCGAGGATCCGGGACCCGCGACAACGCCGCCCGCCGGCAGTCCGCTCGACGCGGTTCGTCCGGCGGAGCCGGGGAAGCGGCCGAGGCACCGACGGCAGTGGGCGGTGGTGTGGCTGCTCTCACCGGCCGGGCTGGTGATGGCCGTCTTCAGCGTGGCGCCGGTCCTGTTCCTGGTCTTCACCTCGTTCACGGACTACAGCCAACGCACGCTCTTCACAGGCGAGTTCAGCATGGTCGGCACTCGGAACTACGCCGACATGTTCCACGACCCGGAGTTCTGGAAGTCGCTGGTGCGCAGCGTGCTGTTCACCGTGGCGATGGTCGCGGGCAGCATCGTGACGGGCGTGGGCGTGGCCCAGCTGCTCACCCGGCTGCGCACCGCGATGCGCATGACGGTGACGGTCGTGCTGATCTTCGCCTGGGCCATGCCGAACGTCGCTTCCTCCCTGGTGTGGAAGTGGCTGTTCCAGCCGGGCTACGGGGTCGTCAACTGGCTGCTGACCCAGGTCCACGTGTTCGGCGACATGACCAATACCGACTGGGGCCAGAACGCCTCTCTCGCGTATCTCTCGATCTGGTCGCTGGTGGTCTGGCAGGCGGTGCCGTTCATCGCGCTGACCCTGTACGCGGCGCTCACGCAGCTGCCCCTGGAGCTGCCGGAGGCCGCGCGGCTGGACGGGGCGGGCGAGTGGCGGGTGTGGTGGTCGGTCACACTGCCCTTCCTGCGGCCGACCCTGCTCCTCGTCACGATCATGTCGGTGATCTGGGACTTCAACGTCTTCAACCAGATCTGGCTGGTCTCGGCGGGCGGCCCCGACAACGCGACGAGCACGCTCGGGATCTTCGCCTACAAGACGGCGTTCGTGTCCTTCCGGATCGGCCAGGGCGCGGCCCTGTCGGTCATCACCACCGCGATCCTGCTGGGGATCACCGCCGTGTACATCCGCAATCTGCTTCGCTCGGGGGAGGACCTGTGAGAAGCCGTACGGGACACCGGGTGAAGAGCCGTCCGTTCCGGGCGGGGAGCCCACGGGGCGGATGGCTGAACAACACGCTCGCCATCGTCTTCTGCCTCGTGTGGATCTTCCCTGTCTACTGGATGGTCAACACCGCCTTCAAGGCACGCTCCGAGGCGATGACGCCGACGCCGCACTTCTGGCCGTCCTCCCCCACGCTGCGCAACTTCAACGCGGCGATCAACCAGACCGGCTTCCTGACCGACCTGCGCAACAGTCTGATCGTGGTGGGCGGCGCCGTGCTGCTCGCCGTGGTCCTGGGGGCGTTCGCCGCGGCCGCACTGTCCCGGTTCCGCTTCCGGGGCCGGCGCACCATCATGGTGTCGATCCTGATCGTGCAGATGCTGCCGATCACGGCGCTGCTCATCCCGACCTTCCTGATCTTCAACGAGATCGGGCTGCTCGGTACGTACATCGGGCTGGTCCTCGCTTACGTGGCCACCGTGCTGCCCTTCTCGATCTGGGTGATGCGCGGGTTCTTCATCACGATCCCGGCGGAGATCGAGGAGGCCGCACGGCTCGACGGCGCGACCACCTGGCAGACCCTGACCCGGATCCTCTTCCCCCTGGTGGCGCCGGGCCTGATCGCGTCCAGCGTCTTCGCGTTCATCACGGCGTGGAACGACTATCTGGTCGCCTACACCTTCATGAAGGACCAGGACCACTACACGCTGCCCGTCTGGCTGGCGTCGTTCTCCACTCCTGCCACCGGTACCGACTTCGGCGGCCAGATGGCCGGCTCGGTGCTCTTCTCGCTGCCGGTGGTCGTCTTCTTCCTGATCATCCAACGCAAGCTGGTGTCCGGCATGTCCGCCGGAGCCGTGAAGGGATGACCCCCACCATGCTCCTTCTCCCCCGCCCCCGCTCGGTCGCGTCCGGCGACGGCGCGTTCTCGCTGGACACGTCCACCTGGATCAGCGCGCCCGCTGAACTGGAGCCGACCGCCCGCTGGTTGCAGTCGGTACTGCGTCCGGCGACCGGACTGGCACTGCCGGTGACCGCAGGCTCAGAACCCGCCCCGGCCGGCTCCGCGCTGGCGCTGACCCTGGATCCGCGCCTCCCCGCCGAGGGCTACCGCCTGGTCTGCGGTCCGGGCGGCGTCACCATCACGGGCGGCGACACCGCCGGTGTCTTCTACGGCTGCCAGACCCTGCGCCAGCTCCTGCCGCCGCAGATCTACCGTGCCGCCGAGGTGGCCGGGGTGAGCTGGGCGGTGCCCTGCGGCACCGTCGAGGACTCGCCACGTTTCCGCTGGCGCGGCACGATGCTGGACGTGGCCCGGCACTTCATGCCCAAGCACGACGTGCTCCGCTTCCTCGACCTGCTGGCGACGCACCGCATCAACACGCTCCATCTGCACCTGACCGACGACCAGGGCTGGCGGGTGGAGATCCTGCGGCACCCACGGCTGACCGAGGTCGGCTCCTGGCGTCGCGAGTCCCAGCTCGGCGCCACCGAGGACGCCCCCAACGACGGCCGTCCGCACGGTGGTTACTACACCCAGGACGACCTGCGCGAGATCGTCGCGTACGCCGCCCAGCGGCACATCACGGTCATGCCGGAGATCGACGTACCGGGCCACTCGCAGGCCGCCATCGCCGCCTACCCCGAACTCGGTGTACGCGGCGAGCGGTTGGAGACCAGCCCCCGGTGGGGCATCAACAAGAACATCCTCAACGCCGAGGAGTCGACGCTCGACTTCTTCCTCGGCGTGTTCGACGAGGTGATGGAACTCTTCCCCGGGCCCTTCATCGGCATCGGCGGCGACGAGTGCCCCAAGGACCAGTGGGACGCCGATCCGCGCAGCCGGGAACTGATGGCGGAGCGGGGGCTCGCCGGCTCGAAGGAGCTCCAGGCGTGGTTCCTCGGCCGCATCGGCGCGCACATCGCGGCGCGCGGCCGCCGGGTGTTCGGGTGGGACGAGATCCTGGAGGGCGCTGTCCCGGAAGGCGTCGCGGTCGCCTCGTGGCGCGGCATGACCGGCGCCCGTACCGCGGCGCGCCGGGGGTACGACGTGATCTCCTGCCCCGACGACCTGGCGTACCTGGACTACCGGCAGTCGGAGCTGGAGAGCGAACCGATCCCGTTCGCGGTGCCGCTGACGCTTGCGGACGCGTACGGCTTCGACCCGGTGCCCGAGGGGCTCACCGAACGGGAGACGGCCCGGATCCTCGGCGGGCAGGCCAACATCTGGACCGAGCACATGGATTCGCCCCGGACGGTCGACTACTACGTCTTCCCGCGTCTGTGCGCCATCGCCGAGGCTCTCTGGAGCGACGGCGAGCGCGATTTCGACGACTTCCTCGTACGGCTGCGCGCCCATCTGGTCCGGCTCGACGCACTCGGTGTCGAGTACCGCCGGGAGGACGGGCCGCTGCCGTGGCAGAGCCGGCCCGGAGTCCCGGGCAAACCGGCGACACGCGCCGACTGGGCCGAGTTCATCGACGGACTCGTGGCCCCCATCAGGACCTGAGCCCGCTCGCCCCATCGCTCCGGACAGCCCCTCGCACGACCTGCGACTCCGCATGTCCGGATGTCCGCATGTCTGTATGTCTCCGATTCCGCATATCTCCGAAGGAGAAACAGTGAAGCAGAGAACAGGACGAAGGGCCGGCCTCGCGGCCGCGTCCGCGCTCACCATGGCGGTGGCGACGGGAGTGGTGGCTCTGCCCGCCGCGAACGCCGCCGCGGCATCCGGGACGGTGACCATCGGCGGCAAGTGTCTGGACGTCACCGACGGCAGCTCGGCCAACGGCGCCGCCATCCAGCTGTTCGACTGCAACGGCTCCGCCGCCCAGCGGTTCAGCTGGGCGGACGACGGTTCGGTGAAGGTGCTCGGCAAATGCCTTGACGTGACCGGCGGTTCGGATGCCAACGGCGCGCGCGTCCAACTCTACGACTGTGCACGGGTGAACCAGCAGAAGTTCAAGTACCTGCCCGACGCCACGATCTACAGCGCCAAGTCCGGCAAGTGCGTGGCCGTACTGGGAGGGGTCGCGAACAACGCGCGGACCGGCCTGGCTCCGTGCGACCCGAAGCAGACGTCGCAGAACTGGACCGCCGCCTCTGCGCCTGGCCCGGAGTACAGCCTCTCGGCCGGTGCCCCCGTCGAGTACGCCAACCCCGATGACACCCCGGCCGGAGTGTTCACGGCGAAGGACGGCCGGTTCTACTACCAGCAGGCACACGCGCTGTACGGCGCGGACGACCCGCGCGAGTGGAACTTCTTCAGCGGCGACGACTTCGACTCCGCGCGGCTCGACCCGATATCCGGTGCGGTGAACCCCGCCAACGAGCAGGACCGCAACGACGACACCACGTGGCGCTGCGACAACAGCCCCACCGGCAAGGAAGCCACGCCGGCCCCGGACACGTCGGGCTACGCCCACCCCAACTACTGTGATCTGGCCGGCGTCTGGGTCGACCCGGACAGTGGCGACTGGTACGGACTGGTGCACAACGAGTTCACGCCGCAGCCCTTCGGCGACGGCATGCACTACGACGGGATCGACTACGCCGTCTCCCGCGACCAGGGCAGGACCTGGTCGATCGAGGATCACGTCATCACCTCGCCGTACAGCACGAAGCGCGACGACACCGGCCAGTTCCCGAAGGACACGTACGACTACGGCGACGGTGACCCGCGCCTGTTCGTGGACAACGCCTCGGGCTACTTCTACGTCTTCTACGCCGACCGGGTGCTGAACAAGTCCGGCGGCGGCAGCGTCTGGCACCAGCACGTGGCCCGCGCTCCCATCGCCCAGAAGATGGCGCCCTCCTCGTGGAAGAAGTGGCATGACGGGGCCTGGCAGTCGCCGGGCACCGGTGGCGAGGAATCCAACATCATCCCGGCGGACGGCAACGGCACCGGCTACACCGCGCCCGCCGACGAGTACAAACCGTCCACCGCCGGCAAGGCGGCGGACCAGGTCGCGCGGGGCACCATGCCGGACAACTCCCAGCTGACCGTCATGAACATCACGTGGAGCGCCTACCTGGGCAAGTACATCGGCACCCCGCAGAACAACATCGCCCAGGCGACCGAGACCGACTCCCCGCTGCACTTCTACGCGACGGACGACCTGGCCACCCAGAAGTGGGAGGACATCGGCGGCGTCGCGGAGAACCAGAACGCCTCGTGGTACCGGTGGTTCCTCGACTCGGGGAGCAGGACCACGTCCAGCGTGGTGGGCAGGACGTTCCGCTCGTACTGCTCCTTCTACTGCGACACGTACACGGGTGAGTACGCCGACATCACCATCGAGCCCACCTCGAAGGCCGCGCTGCCCGTCTCCCCGGCCGGCGGCAGGGCCCGGGAGATCAGGGCCGCGAACGGCGGTTCGCTCGCGCTGTCCGGCGGCCAGACCCAGAAGTGGAAGGTCACGAGCACCGGCGACGGCTTCTACACCGTCACCGGACCTGACGGTCGACCGCTGCGCGTGGCGGACGGTGCGAACGGGCGGGCCTGGGGCGCACGGGTCTCGCTCGGCGCGAAAGGCGCGAAGGTGTCGGCCACCTCCCAGTGGTACCTCCAGAAGGCCATGAAGTCCCCCGCCGCGGGTGGCGCTTCACAGGCCACGGGCGAGTACCGCCTGGTCAACCGCCACAGCGGGCTGGCCCTGAGCATCGACGGCCACGGCTCGGTCTCGACCGCACCGCAGCACGCGGATCCGGCCCAGATGGTGTCGTTCCGCCCCTGACGCCTGCTGCCGGGCGGTCGCGGACCGGGACATCGGGCCCGCCCGGCGGCGAGTCCCAGGACGCTATGGACACGGTGAGTTGACATGACTACGCTCACCCTTGGTCTAGACCGCAGAACTCTCCGGACATCACCCCACATCTCCAGGAGCTACGTATGCGCAGAAGGATCACTTCCTTACTGGCCGGGCTCGGCCTGGCCGGTGCGGCACTCTTCGCCACCTCCGGCAGCGCCCAGAGCCACGGCTACACCGACTCCCCCATCAGCCGTCAGCAGCTCTGCGGCATCGGCACCGTCAAGCACTGCGGGCAGATCCAGTGGGAGCCCCCGAGCGTCGAGGGCCCCAAGGGCTTCCCCACCCGCGGACCAGCCGACGGCCACATCTGCTCGGGCGGCATCGGCCGGTTCTCCGAGCTCGACGACCCGCGCGGCGGCGCCTGGCCCGCCACCAAGGTCACCGCGGGGCAGAACTACACGTTCAACTGGCGGATCGAGGCCCGGCACGCCACGACCGACTTCCGGTACTACATCACCAAGGACGGCTACGACCCGTCCCAGCCGCTCACCCGGGCCGACCTGGAACCGCAGCCGTTCCTCACCGTCCCCTTCGGCGGCAAGCTGCCCGGCTCGACCGTGACCCACTCCGGCGTACTGCCGCAGAAGTCCGGCAAGCACCTGATCCTCGGCGTCTGGACGATCTCCGACACCGGGAACGCCTTCTACGCCTGCTCCGACGTGCAGTTCTGACGTCCACCCGCCGTCCCGGCCGCCGACCGATCCGGGGCGGCGGCCGGTGTGCCATTGGTACAGTCGCCGCCCCAGCAGACGTACCAGCGAGAGGCCGGCGGACCATGGCGGTGGACGCGCTCGACACCCGCATCCTGCGGCTCCTCATCGAGCAGCCGCACACCAGCGTGCGGGAGTACGCCCGGATCCTCTCCATCGCCCGGGGCACCCTCCAGGCCCGCATCGACCGGCTGGAACGCGAGGGGGTGATCACCGGCAGCGGACCGGTCCTCTCTCCCGCCGCGCTCGGCCACCCGGTACTCGCCTTCGTCCACCTGGAGGTGACGCAGGGGCACCTCGACGATGTGGGCGAAGCGCTCGCCGCCGTACCGGAGATCGTCGAGGCCTTCTCCACCACGGGCGGCGGCGACCTGCTGACCCGGGTGGTGGCCCGGGACAACGGACATCTGGAGGACGTGATCCAGCAGCTGATCCAGCTGCCGGGCGTGGTCAGGACCCGCACCGAGGTGGCCCTGCGGGAGCGGGTGCCGCACCGGCTGCTGCCCCTGGTGGAATCGGTGGGCCGGGCGGCCGCGGGGGACCCGGGATGATCAGCGGCTGAGAGCACGGCCGCCACGGACTCGGAGGGCCTGCGCCCCGCGCGGTGACGGAGGATGTCCCAGCGGCCAGGGCGAGTTCGGCGCGCAGGCCGCCTGTGCCTGGTTGTCCGCCCGATCCCTGCCGATGCCGCCCGGCGGTCGTCCGGCGGCCGTCCGCCGGATATCCTGATCATGCTGCGTACCCCCCACCCCGTCGGATACAGATGAGGTCGCAGCCGCGGCAGTCGAAGCGGTCCTCGGCCCAAACTCTGGATAGGTGTGCGCAGGTGCTGGTTGCTGGTCGGTACCGATTGATATCCGCCATCGGTCGTGGCGGGATGGGTGAGGTCTGGCGGGCCACGGACGAGGTCCTCGGCCGGTCCGTCGCGGTGAAGCTGCTGCTGGGAGAGCATGCCGACGAGTCGGCCACCGCGCGTTTCCGGCTGGAGGCCCAGACCGCTGCCCGGCTGAGCCATCCCCACCTGGTGGCGGTGTTCGACTTCGGGTCCTGGGAGGACCGGCTCTTCCTCGTCATGGAGCTGGTCGAGGGCCGGAGCCTCGCCGATCTGCTGCTGTCCCAGGAACGGCTGGACCCGGAACAGGTCGCCCGCATCGCCGGCCAGGCCGCCGCCGGACTGGCCGCGGCCCACCGGCAGGGCATAGTCCACCGGGACATCAAGCCCGGAAACCTGATGCTGGACGTGGAGGGCTCCGTCAAGATCGGTGACTTCGGCATCGCCCAGTTCGTCGACGATCCGTCCGCCGCGCTCACCACCACCGGCCATATCGTCGGCACGAGCCTCTACCTCGCGCCGGAGCGGGCACTGGGCCGCACGGCCGACGCCGCCTCGGACATGTACTCCCTCGGCTGTGTGGTCTACCAGCTGCTGCTCGGTCAGCCGCCGTTCCGTTCCGACACCCCGACCGCCACCCTCTACCAGCACGTGGACACGCCTCCCGTGCCGCTGCGGCAGCGCGGGGTCGAGATGTCCGCCGCCTTCGACTCGTACCTGCTGGGGCTCCTCGCGAAGCAGCCGGAGGACCGGCCGACGGCCCAGCAGGTCGCCGACTGGTTCAGCGGCGAGGCCTGGCGGGGCCAGGCGGAGCCGCTGCCGATGTACCGGCCCGCTCCACCGCAGGCACCGGCCGCGCCCTACCCGCCGTCGCCCGCACCGATCTCCCCCGCGCCGCACCGGTCCCCCGCCAAGGCCGGGCCCGGCGCCGCGTCCGGTGAGGACTCCGGCGCTCCGACCACCTACCGGCTGCCGCAGGCGGCCGGCGGCCACGGGCGGCGCGCGGCAGGCCGGTCGAGGAACGCCCCCCGGCGCAGCACCCGTGAGGCGATAAGACGCCGCCCGAGGGTGGCCAGTGCCATCGCGGGCACCGTCGCCTTCCTCGCCGCCGTGTATCTGGGGATGAGTCTCTTCTCCCCCGACTCCAGTTCGGCCACCACCCCGGACGAGGTCACCTCGACGAGCGGTGCGCAGTCACCGGCCCCCGATGACGAAGGCCGGTAGCCCCGCCCTTCACCAGCGGCTGTGCACCGCCGCGCGGATCCTGCGGTCGTAGAGGTCACGTACCGCGTCGAGTGTCGTGTCCGCCAGCGGCTCCAGCGCGGCCGCAGAGGCGTTGGCGCGGGCCTGTTCCACCGAACGCGCGCCGGGGATCACGCTGGTGACGCCCGGCTGCTGGATGATCCAGCGCAGTGCGGTCCGGGCCGGCGTCGCCCCCTGGGGAGCGAGCCCGGCGAATTCGGCCGCGGCGGCGATCCCGGTCGCGTAGTCGACCCCGGAGAAGGTCTCGCCCTGGTCGAACGCCTCCCCGTGCCGGTTGTACGTGCGGTGGTCGTCGGGACCGAAGACGGTGTCCTTGGTGTACTTGCCCGAGAGCAGCCCCGAGGCGAGCGGCACGCGCGCCACGATGCCGACACCGGCGGCGCGCGCGGCCGGCAGCACCTCGTCCAGCGGCTTGAGGCGGAAGGGGTTGAGGATGATCTGGACGCTGGCGACGCCGGGGCGGGCGATGGCCGTCAGCGCCTCGGCGCAGGTCTCGACACTCACCCCGTAGGCGGCGATCCGCTGCCGTTCGACCAGTGTGTCGAGGGCGTCGTAGACCGCGTCGGAGGAGTAGACGGCGGTCGGCGGGCAGTGCAGCTGCACCAGGTCCAGGGTGTCGACGCCCAGGTTGGACCGCGAACGGTCGTTCCAGACGAGGAAGTTGTCCAGAACGTAGTTCTCCGGCAGCTGCTCGACGCGCCGGCCCATCTTCGTCGCGACGAAGACCCGCGCGTCCGGACGCTCCTTCAGATAGCGGCCGATGAGCTGTTCGCTGCGGCCGTCCCCGTACACATCCGCGGTGTCGAAGAAGGTGACTCCCGACTCGACGGCCGCGTCGAGCACACCGAAGGCATCCTCCTCCCGCACCTCGCCCCAGTCCCCGCCGAGTTGCCAGGTGCCCTGTCCGACGACCGATACGTCCCGTCCGGTCCTGCCCAGTTCGCGCTGCTCCATGAGGATCATGCTACGTCGCTACGGGGCCGCTCCCGGGTCTCCGGCCGGCCCGGGTCACCCCGGGCCGGCCGACGGTGCGGTTCAGCCGGTGTGCCGGCCGAGTTCGGTGAGGAGGCGCAGTTCGTCCCCGGTGAGCCGCAGGGCGGCCGCCGCGACGTTCTCGGTGAGGTGGTCCGGGTTGCCGGTGCCCGGGATGGCCAGTACGTGGGGGCCGCGCTGGAGGGTCCAGGCCAGCCGGACCTGGGCGGGCGAGGCGTCGTGGGCCCTGGCGACCGCCGACACCGCCTCGCTCTCCGCGGCGGCGGCCGCACCGGATTCCCGGCCCTCGCCCGCGATGGCGTAGAACGGCACGAACGCGATGCCCCGCTCGCCGCAGATCCGCAGCACGTCGTCGGAGTCCGCCCGGCGCGTGGCTATGCCGTAGCGGTTCTGCACGCAGACGACCGGTGCGATGGGCAGGGCCTCCGCGATCTGGTCCGCCCCGACGTTGGAGAGTCCCAGGTGACGGATCAGCCCCTCCTCCCGCAGTTCGGCCAGCGCGCCGAACCTGTCCGCGATGGAGGTGGGCCCGTTCATCCGGAGGTTCACCACGTCGAGGTGGTCGCGGCCGAGCTGGCGCAGGTTCTCCTCGACCTGGCCGCGCAGGTCCTGCGGCCGGGCCCAGTCCAGCCAGTCGCCGGACGGACCCCGGCCGGGGCCGACCTTGGTGGTGATGACCAGCTCTTCCGGGTAGGGCCCGAGCGCCCGGTTGATCAGCTCGTTGGCCGAGCTCATCGGTGAGAAGTAGAAGGCCGCCGTGTCGATGTGGTTCACACCGAGGTCAACGGCGCTGCGGAGCACGGCGATGGCCCGGTCCCGGTCGTGCGGGGTGCGGGCGGTGCTGAGCGCGGCGCCGTTCTGGGTCAGGCGCATCGCACCGAAACCCATCCGGTTGACGGTCAGGTCGCCCAGCTGCCAGGTGCCGGCGTCCGCTGCGGTGATGGTTCCCGAAGTCATGTCTGTCGTCTTCCTCGTTGGCGGCGGGCCGGAGCCGGCCACGTGACGGTACGTCAGGAGAGCTTGCGTAATTGATCGAGAGGTGATATGCTCACGTTGGATGTTTTTGCGGCAAGATCATTGAGTGCGGGTGCATAGTAGGCCCCTCACCGCCGAACTGTCCACTCCCCTCGCGTTCCTCCGGCGCCCGGATTCCGCCACGCCGTCGATCTCTCGCGAGCCACCTGGCGAACACGCCGACTCACCACCGCCCTGTGCGAACGCTGTGCGATCCCACCGGGCCGACTTGACCAGACTTGCCAACTCCCTTCACAGCGCCCCTGGTTCGTTGACCCGCCGAGGGTCACGTGTGAGTGTTCGGTCGCTCGATCACGGACACCACCTGGGCGGACGGCCGACGGCAGCCGCACGGGAGGGGCGTCTGTCCACGCCGCCGCCCGTGACCGAGGTCCCCACAAACCGAGGAGCCTCGATGAAACGCAGACCGATGACGGCCGGGACAACCCTGGCCGTCCTCGCCGCGATGCTGGTCGCCACGAATGGCCAGTCAGCTTCCGCGGAACCGAGCCCGCCCGCCCCCACCCCTCTCGCGGCCGCGGTCTCGGCCGCCGACCGGGCGGCCGCCAGTGGCCTCGACGCCCTGGCGAAGGGGCCGGAGGAACGCTACGAGCGGCAGAACGTGACCCCCTGGGTCAACGGGCTCTACTCGATCGCCTACCAGCGCACCTACCGCGGACTCCCGGTGGTGGGCGGGGACGCCGTCGTGGTGGCCGACTCCAAGGGGCGGGTCCGCGGCGCGCAGTCGGCGGTCTCCCGGCGGATCAACGTACCGACCACCGCGACCGTCTCCGCCGCGAGGGCAGAGGCCGCCGCGCGCAAGAAGCTGAAGTCCGTGGAGCGGGTGGACAGCCACCGGCTGGTCGTACGGGCCACCGGCGGGAAGTCCCGGCTGGCCTGGGAGACGGTGCTGACCGGCCGGACCGCGAAGGCGCCCAGCCATCTGCACGTCTTCGTCGACGCGGGCACCGGCGCGGTGCTCGACAGCTACGACGACGTCAAGGCCGGCACCGGCAACAGCCAGTGGAACGGGCCCTCCCCACTGTCGATCAACACCACCTCCTCGGGCGGCAGTTACTCGCTCAGAGACCCCGGCAGGCCGGGACTCAGCTGCGCCGACTACAGCACGGGCGGCGTCTTCACCAAGTCCTCCGACTCCTGGGGCACCGGCAACGCCTCAGCCAAGGAGACCGGCTGCGTCGACGTCATGTGGGCGGCCCAGCACGAGTGGGACATGCTGCGCGACTGGCTGGGGCGCAACGGTCACGACGGCAACGGCCGCAGCTGGCCGGTCAAGGTCGGGCTGAACGACGTGAACGCCTACTGGGACGGCTCCACCGTCTCCATCGGCCACAACAACGCCAACCAGTGGATCGGCGCGATGGACGTCGTGGGCCACGAGTTCGGCCACGGCATCGACCAGTACACGCCCGGCGGCGCCAACAACGAGTCCGGTCTCGGCGAGGCGACCGGCGACATCATGGGGGCGCTCACCGAGGCGTACACCAACGAGCCGGCCCCGTACGACGACCCGGACTACACAGTCGGCGAGAAGATCAACCTGGTGGGCAACGGGCCGATCCGGATCATGTACAACCCGGGGCAGATCGGTGACCCGAACTGCTACAGCTCCTCCATACCCAGCACCGAGGAGCACGCGGCGGCCGGTCCGCTCAACCACTGGTTCTACCTGCTGGCCGAGGGTTCCAGCCCCGGTGGCGGCAAGCCGTCCAGCCCGACGTGCAACAGCTCCTCGGTCACCGGCGTGGGCATCCAGAGCGCCGGCAAGGTCTTCTACGGCGGCATGCTGCTCAAGACCAGCGGCATGACGTACAAGCGCTACCGCACGGCCACCCTCACCTCGGCCAAGACCCTCGACGCCACCTGCGTGCTGTTCAACCGGACGAAGGCCGCCTGGGACGCCGTCAGCGTGCCCGCCCAGAGCGGTGACCCGGCCTGCACCCCGAGCGGCAACAACGACTTCTCGATGTCGCTGGACCCCGCCACCGGCTCGGTGAAGCCCGGCAACTCCGTGACGGCCACGGTCAGGACGACCGTCAGCTCCGGCAGCGCGCAGACGGTGAACCTGTCCGCGACCGGTCAGCCGAGCGGAGTCTCCGTCTCCTTCAGTCCGTCCGCCGTGCAGTCGGGCGCGACCTCGGCCATGACCGTCTCGACGGCGTCGGCCGCGGCCCCCGGGACCTACACGCTCACCGTGAAGGGCGCCGGCACCCAGAGCCACACCGCGCAGTACACACTGACCGTCAATGACGGCGGTGGCACGCCGGGCGGCACGCCTCCCGACATCAGCGTCGCCAATGTGCAGTCGCACCTGTCGCAGCTCAGCACCGTCGCCTCGCAGAACGGCGGCAACCGCCGGGCCGGCAGTGCCGGTTACACCGCCTCGCTCGCCTATGTGAAGGGCAAGCTCCAGGCGGCCGGCTACACCGTCAGCGAGCAGACCTGCGGCAGCTGCACCTACGCGGGCAAGAACCTCATCGCGGACTGGCCGGGCGGACCGGCGGACCGGACCGTGATGTTCGGCGCCCACCTGGACAGCGTCAGCGCCGGTCCCGGCATCAATGACAACGGATCCGGCTCGGCCACCCTGCTGGAGAACGCCCTCGCGCTGGCCCAGCAGAACCCGACGATGACCAAGCACGTCCGCTTCGCCTGGTGGAACGGCGAGGAGCAGGGCCTGCAGGGCTCCCAGTACTACGTCGGGCAGCTGACCTCCGCCCAGCGCGCCGCCATCAGCGCGTACTACAACTTCGACATGATCGCCTCCACCAACGGCGGCTACTTCATCAACAACCTCAACTCGGCGGCCTCGGCCCCGATGAAGGAGTACTGGACCTCGCTCGGCCTCGCTCCGGAGGAGAACATCGAGGGCCAGGGACGCTCCGACGACTACTCCTTCCAGCAGGCCGGCATCGCCACCTCGGGGTACGCGACCGGCGCGAGTGACACCAAGACCTCGGCCCAGGCCGCCAAGTGGGGCGGCACGGCCGGGCGTTCGTACGATCCCTGCTACCACCAGTCGTGCGACACGACCAGCAACATCAACGCGACCGCGCTCGACCGCAGCGCCGACGGTGTCGCCTACACGGTGTGGAAGACGGCGGTCGGCAGCACCGCACCGGCCGACGACTTCTCCGTCTCGGTGAACCCGGTGTCCGGCAACGTCCAGCCGGGCGCCTCGGCGACCGCGACCGTGTCCACGGCCACCACCAGCGGCTCCGGACAGAGCGTCCGCCTGACGGCCTCCGGCGCACCGAGCGGGGTCACCGTCTCCTTCGCCCCGGCGACCGTGCAGTCGGGATCGTCCTCGACGATGACCGTCTCCGCGGGGGCCCAGGCCGCGGCCGGCACCTACACGCTCACGGTGACCGCGACCGGCACCGCCACCCACACCACCACCTACTCGCTGGTCGTCGGTGGCGGCGGCAACTGCCAGGCCCGGCAGGTCGTCGCCAACGGCGGCTTCGAGAACGGCACGGCGCCGTGGACCCAGACGGACGGGGTCATCAACAACCGGACGTCGGAGAAGCCGGCGCACACCGGTTCCTACCAGGCCTGGTTCGGCGGCTGGGGCAGCGCCCACACCGACAGCGCCTCGCAGTCGCTGACCGTTCCGGCGGGCTGCTCGACGTACCGGCTGTCGTTCTTCGTGCGCACCGACACCGCCGAGTCGGCGGGCGACGCGACGGCCTACGACACGTTCACCGTCAAGCTGGGAACCCGGACGCTGGCCACGTACTCGAATCTCGACGCGGGCGGCGGGTACGTCCAGCAGAGCTTCGACGTCGGCTCCGCCGCGGGGCAGACCCTCACGCTGGGGTTCACCAGTAAGGAGGACGCCTACCTCCAGACCAGCTTCGTCGTGGACGATGTGGCGCTCGACGTGAGCTGATCCGGGATCAGAGTGACGGGGGCGGGGGCGGGGCGGGTACGACGCGCCCCGCCCCCGGCGTTGCCGCGGACCACCCCGGTGCGGGGCTCAGCGGATCACCGCGGCCAGTCTGCGGACGAAGTCCTCGGTCTCGGGCCGGCCGGCGCCTCGGGCCGCCAGTCTGCCGTGCAGCCCGCGCAGTTCCTGGCCGAGGAGGGTCGACGGGGTCACCTCCGTCGTGTCGAGCACCGGACCGGCCACGGCCTGCGCCGCCGACAGGTCGCCCGCGCAGGCATGGGCGTCCGCCAGCCGGGCCAGGAACAGCATCCGGGCCGAGAGCATCCCGGCCGGCAGCAGTCCGAGCGCGGTGCCGGCCGCCCCGACCGCGCGCAGCGCGAACCGGCGGTCCCCGGTGGCCGCCGCGAGGTCGCGCAGCGCTCCGGCGGCGCCCGACTCCACCCGCAACCGCACCGAGGCCACGGAGAGCCAGGGCGCCTCCGTCTCGTCCCGCTCCCCGACCCGGTCCAGCTGGGACCAGGCCCGGTCGATGTGCCCCAGGGTCTGCGCGGCGTCCCCCCGGACCGCGTGGCCGCGCGCCTGGTACAGATCGCTCATCGCCCCCGCCCAGGCCCGGCCCGCCGCGGCCTGCCGGATGGCCCCGCCGTACGCCAGCGCAGACGGGCCGTCACCCTCCAGCCGGGCCAGGGTGCTCATATCGCTCAGGGCGGCGACCTCGGTCCCCACATGACCGGCCATCGCCGACCAGAGCAACGAGCGGTCCAGCCAGGCCATCGCGGTGCCGTTGCGGCCCCACAGCAGCCGCAGGCAACCGGCCGACTGCGCGTACTCGGCCGCCAGCGGGGCGAGTTGGTGCTGGTAGGGGGCGGCGGGCAGCGCCATCCACCGGAGCATCGCGTGCAGGGTGCGCTCGACGACCGCGGTCGCTCCCGGCCAGCCGCGTTCCTCCTCCGCGCGCAGACAGACGGCCAGCAGGGCGGTCAGCGCGTGCATGGTCTCGTCGTCCAGCGCGGGGTGGGGCGAGGATTCCGGGCCCAGCGCGCAGAAGACGGCGTGCAGTGCGACGACATCGGCCAGCGCGGGCACGGCACAGCCGTCCCGGCCGTGCACCGGGCAGGCGAGTCCGTACGCCGGAAGGCGGGCGGGCAGCGCGGCGCCCGGCGGCAGCATCGCCAGGAGCGCCCCGCCCGCGGGTTCGCCGGGAAGCGGACCCCGGCGCGCCGGGGCGGTGGGCGGTCCGCCGGCCGATTCGCCCGAGGGCCGCCCGGCTTCGAGCGCCTCGGCCGCCTCGCAGGCGGCCAGCAGGTCACCGCCCGCCCTCAGCAGGTCGTCCAGCCTGCGGGCCAGCGGCGGCGGCGTCCGGCGGCTGCCGTGTTCGAGTTTGCTGATGGCGGTGTGGTCGTAGCCGACCCGGGCGCCCACCTGAACCTGGGTCAGTCCGGCCCGCCGGCGCCACTGGCGCAGCCGGACCCCGAAGGATCTCCACGCCTGCGCGCCACCGGGCCCCGACGGCACGGGGCCCATGTCACCGGTCACCGGAATCACCATCGCGCCTGGTCAAGGGCGCCGCGCGTGTCATGCTCACGGCTCATGTCCCGGAGGATAGCGAGCACCCGCGGCCGCTGTCCCCGGGGCGTCGGCAAGATGTCCGGTAACAGGCGCGGTGGCCTCCGGTGCGCAGATCCTCCGGCCCTCGGCGGGTGCCTCGGGGCAGTGTCCGTTGCGGTGGCAACGGCGCGCATCGCCTCCGTCACTCCATGCGTACACACCATCATCCCCTGAATCGACGCCGGGTCAGTTCCATGGCCAGGTGTCTACGAAGGCGTATGGAACCAGGTCAACCGTGAGATATCAGTCGTCAACTCTTGTTCTCAACGACCGCTGAACAAGCGGGTGTTGCACACCTATTGACGCGTAGGGAACGGAGGGAGAAGTATCCCCATCGGTCGGAGAGAGCGCTCTCCGGCTTCGTGTCGTGCACCCGTACCGCGACTCAGGAGACTTAACCCATGTACGCACCCCCCGTGTTCCACAGACCGGTGGCCTCGACCAGAAGAAGACGTACCGGCGTACTGACCGCCGTCGCCGGTCTCGTCGTCTCGCTCCTGGCCTTCGTCCCCTCCGCCCCGGCCAGCGCGGCACCCTCGCTGCTCTCGCAGGGCAAGACGGTGACCGCCTCCAGCCAGGAGAACTACGGCACGCCCGCCGCCTCCGCGGTGGACGGCGACAATGGCACCCGCTGGTCGAGCGCCGCCTCCGACCCCCAGTGGATCAAGGTCGACCTGGGCTCCTCCGCCTCGGTCAGCCAGATCGCGCTGAAGTGGGAAACCGCCTACGCCAAGAGCTACAGGATCGAGTTCTCCACGGACAACAACTCCTGGAGCACCGCCTACTCGACCACCACCGGCCCCGGCGGGAACGAGACGCTGAACGTCTCCGGCACCGCGCGCTACGTCAGGCTGACGGGCACCACGCGAGCCACCCAGTACGGCTACTCGCTCTGGGAGTTCCAGGTCTTCGGCACCACCGGCGGCGGAGGCGGCCCGCAGATTCCCGGCGGCGGCGACCTCGGCCCCAACGTGCTGGTCTTCGACCCCTCGACGCCCAACATCCAGGCCAAGGTCGACGAGATCTTCAAGAAGCAGGAGTCGGCGCAGTTCGGTGACGGCCGCTACGCGCTGATGTTCAAACCGGGCACGTACAACAACCTCAACGCGCAGATCGGGTTCTACACCTCGATCGCCGGTCTCGGCCTCAAGCCGGACGACACCACCTTCAACGGTGATGTGACCGTGGACGCGGGCTGGTTCAACGGCAACGCCACCCAGAACTTCTGGCGCTCTGCGGAGAACCTGGCGCTCAACCCGGTCAGCGGCACCGACCGCTGGGCCGTCTCGCAGGCCGCCCCGTTCCGCCGGATGCACGTCAAGGGCGGACTCAACCTCGCGCCGAACGGCTACGGCTGGGCGAGCGGCGGGTACATCGCCGACAGCAAGATCGACGGCCAGGTCGGCCCGTACTCGCAGCAGCAGTGGTACACCCGCGACAGCTCGATCGGCAGCTGGGGCAACGGCGTCTGGAACATGACGTTCTCCGGCGTAGAGGGCGCCCCCGCCCAGAGCTTCCCCAACCCCCCGTACACCACGCTCGACACCACCACCGTCTCGCGTGAGAAGCCGTTCCTCTACCTGGACGGCAACGACTACAAGGTCTTCGTCCCCGCCAAGCGCACCAACGCACGCGGCGTCTCGTGGAACGGCACGCCGCAGGGCAGCTCCATCCCGCTGAGCCAGTTCTACGTGGTCAAGCCCGGGGCCTCCGCCGCCACCATCAACGCGGCCGTGCAGCAGGGCCTGCACCTGCTGTTCACGCCCGGCGTCTACCACGTGAACCAGACCATCAACATCGACCGCGCCAACACGGTCGTCCTGGGCCTCGGTCTCGCCACGATCATCCCGGACAACGGGGTCACCGCGATCAAGGTCGGTGACGTGGACGGCGTGAAGCTCGCCGGTCTGCTCGTCGACGCCGGTCCGCAGAACTCCCAGGTCCTGGTCCAGGTCGGCCCCGACGGCGCCTCCGCCGACCACTCGGCGAACCCGACCACCGTCCAGGACGTGTTCGTCCGGATCGGCGGCGCGGGGGCCGGCAAGGCCACCACCGCCATGGTGATCAACAACGACGACACCATCGTCGACCACACCTGGCTGTGGCGCGCCGACCACGGAGACGGAGTCGGCTGGGAGACCAACCGGTCCGACTACGGCCTCCAGGTCAACGGTGACAACGTCCTGGCCACCGGACTGTTCGTCGAACACTTCAACAAGTACGACGTGCGCTGGTCCGGCGAGAACGGCAAGACGATCTTCTTCCAGAACGAGAAGTCGTACGACGCCCCCAACCAGGCGGCCGTGCAGAACGGCAACACCAAGGGGTACGCGGCCTACAAGGTCGACGACTCGGTCAACACCCACGAGGGCTGGGGGCTGGGCAGTTACTGCTACTACAACGTGGACCCGACGATCATCCAGGGCCACGGCTTCGAGGCCCCGGTGAAGCCCGGAGTCAAGTTCCACGACCTGCTCGTCGTCTCGCTCGGCGGCCAGGGCCAGTACGAACATGTCATCAACAACACCGGAGCGCCCACCTCCGGGACGTCGACCGTCCCGTCCAACGTGGTGTCCTTCCCGTGACACCGCTCATGAGGTGAACGAGGGGTGCGGGGCCCGGCAGCTGCTGCCGCGCCCCGCACCGCCGTCGGCTCGGGCCCCTATCCGGGGGGCGGCTCCGGCTCACCGAGCGCCTGCTCGGACCAGATCACCTTGCCGCGCGCGGTGTACCTGGTCCCCCAGCGCTCCGCGAACTGGGCGACAAGGAAGAGGCCCCGCCCGCCCTCGTCGGTGGTGGCGGCGTAGCGCAGATGCGGCGAGGTGCTGCTGCAGTCCGCCACCTCGCAGATCAGCGCCCGGTCGTACAGCAGCCGTACGGTGATGGGCTCGGAGCCGTAGCGGATGGCGTTGGTCACCAGCTCGCTGAGGATCAGCTCGGTGACGAACCCCTCCTCGTCGAGCCCCTGGTCGCTGAGCCACCGGGTGGCCTCCTTGCGGACGCCCGAGACGGCCGAGGCGTCCGGGGCCACTTCCCACTGCACGCGCCGGGCCGGGTCCAGGGTGCGGGTGCGGGCCACCAGCAGGGCGACGTCGTCGCCGGGCCGGCTGGGCAGCAGGGCCGCCAGCACGTCGTCGCAGGTCTCCTCCGGGGTCCGGTCACGGTCGGCCAGGGCCCGGCGCAACTCCTCCAGGCCGTCGTCGATGTCCCGGTCCCGGCGCTCGATCAGGCCGTCCGTGTACATGACCAGCCGGCTTCCCTCCGGCACCTCCAGTTCGACCGTCTCGAAGGGCATCCCGCCGATCCCGAGGGGCAGCCCCGCCGGGATCTCGGGGAACTCGACGGTGCCGTCGGGCAGCACGAGAGCGGGTCCCGGATGGCCGGCCCGGGCCACCGAGCAGCGCCCGGTCACCGCGTCGTAGATCGCGTAGAGGCAGGTGGCCCCGGTGACGGCGACGCCGTCATCGGTCTGCTCGTCCTGGTCGATCCGGACGACGAGTTCGTCGAGGTGGCCGAGGAGTTCGTCGGGCGGCAGGTCCAGCGTGGAGAAGTTGTGCACTGTGGTGCGCAGCCGTCCCATGGTGGCCGCGGCGTGCAGACCGTGCCCGACGACGTCGCCCACGACGAGGGCGACCCGTGCGCCGGACAGCGGGATCACGTCAAACCAGTCCCCGCCCACCCCGGCCTGCGCCGGAAGGTAGCGGAAGGCGACGTCCAGGGCGTTCTGCTCGGGCACCCCGCGCGGGAGCAGGCTGCGCTGCAGGGTCACGGCCATCTCGTGCTCGCGGGTGTAGCGCCGGGCGTTGTCGACGCTGACGGCCGCGCGGGCCACCAGTTCCTCCGCGAAGGACAGGTCCTCCGAGTCGAAGGGCTCCTCGTTCTCCGCGCGCCAGAAGTTGGCCATGCCGAGGATGACACCGCGCGCGTGCAGCGGCACGGAGAGCAGCGAGTGGAATCCGTACTCCAGGATTCTCGCGGACTGTTCCGGGTCGGCCTGCCGCCACTGCTCGGACGCGGTCAGGTCGGGCACCATCCAGGTGTGGCCGCTGCTGCTGCCGATGCCTTCGGGGCCGGTGGGTACGAAGCCGATGACGCGGCCGAGCGGGTAGAGGGGGTGGCCGCTCACGGCGCCGGAGACAGCGGTGCGCCGTACGTTGATCGCCTCGCCGGAGGGTGGCTCCGGTTCCTCTCCGCGCAGCACCGCGTCCGCGAGGTCGACCGTCGCGCAGTCGGCGAATCCGGGGGCGGAGACCTCGGCGAGTTCCCGTGCGGTCGTGGTGACGTCGAGGGTGGTGCCGATCCGGGCGCCCGCGCGGTACAGCAGCGTCAGTCGCTCCCGCACGGTCTCGGCCCTGCCGGTGACGGCCCGCAGCTCGGTGGTGTCCCGCAGGGTCGCCACGACGCCCGGGGGCCCGCCGCGTTCGGCCGTGGGACGGAGGTTGATGGCGAGCAGCCGGTTCCCGGCCGGCCGCACCTCGTCCGTGGCGACCTCGCCGGAGGCCAGCAGTTCGGCGGTGCGTGGTTCCAGACCCAGCTCGGTCACGGCGCGTCCCTCGGCGTCGGCGGGCAGTCCGAGGAGTCTTCTGGCCTCGTCGTTGGCGAGCAGCAGCCGGTGTTCGGCGCCGACGATGAGGACGCCCTCGCGGACCGAGTGCAACACCGCGTCGTGGTGCTCGTACATCCGGGTCATCTCGGTCGGGCCGAGGCCGTGTGTCTGGCGGCGCAGTCGGCGGCTCACCAGGGCGGCGGCACCCGTCGTGAGCACCAGTGCGCCCAGCGCGGTACCGATGGCGAACGGGATGCTCGGCTGGGCCACGGCGTTCACGGTCTTGACCGTGATGCCCACGGACACCAGCCCGGCGACCGTGCCGTCCTGCCGCAGGACGGGGGCCAGTGAGACGACGGCGGGGCCGCGGCTCGTGGTGAAGGTCCGGGTGAAGGCGCGACCGTCCAGGGCTTCCTTGTACGGGCCGATGATGTGCTTGCCGATCCGTTCGCGGTCGGGGTGGGTGTAGCGGATGCCATTGGTCCCGGCCACCACGATGGACTCCACGTCGGTCCGCTCCCGGACTCTCTCCGCTTGCGGTTGCAGTACGGCGGTGGGGTCCTTGCTGTCCAGCGCCGCGGCGGTTCCGGGGGCGTTGGCGAAGGACTGCGCCACGCTCATCGAACGGGCCTCGGCCTCGTGCGTACTGTCGCGTCTGCCCTGGAGCACCAGCGCGAAGACCGCGGCCGCCACGAGCAGCAGCACGATCCCCAGCGTCATGAAGAAGACCTGCCCGGCAACGGGGCGGGTGCTGAACAGGGCGCGCACCCTGCGTCCGGCCGAGAGCCCTTTCACGTCCGGGTCGCGGGGCGCACGCCGTTCACCGCCCGCGCGCCCGTCACCGTGCCGATGCGGCCGCCGGGCGGGGTGGTGAAACCACGCCCGGAACCGACCTGTACCACCCACATATTCAGGTTTAACACGATTTGCCAGGTCCGGAATGCGGAGCGGGGCCACCCCGGGGGCCCGGCGTCCGCGGCCCGGACCCGGCAGGGCGTTCCGAACGGGTGATGCGGACTCCCGTCGGTGCGCGCCCGTCGGCCGGCTCCGGCGGCGGCCGGGCATGATCCCGAAATGGTGCCTGTGTTCCTGACCAAGGCGGTCGAGCTGCTGCTCGGCCGGGAAGGCCGTTCGCTCCATCTGAAGGCGGTGGGCTGGGCGACGGTGCTCCTCGCGCTGACCCTGCTCGCCGGCTCCTGGGCGGTGCTCGCGGCGGAACAGCACGCCGGGCACGCCGCCACCATCACCAGCTACCCCCGGGCGCTGTGGTGGTCGGCGGAGACCGCGACGACCGTGGGGTACGGCGACTTCTACCCGGTGACCCTGTGGGGCCGGATCGTCGCTGTCGTGGTGATGGGCGTGGGCATCACCACCTACGGGATGGTCACGGCGGCCCTCGCCACCTGGTTCGTGGGGCACGAACAGAGACGTCGCCACCGGCTCACGGCTGCGGCGGAGCAGAGCGCGCGGCACGTCCGGGAGGAGACCGCCCAGCTGCTGCACGAGCGCTTCGACCGGATCGAGCGGCTGCTCGCCGACGCGGGCCACGGTCCGCAGGAGTAGGCGGGCCGGTCACAGAAAGCGATCACCGGCCCCGCGGGGTGTGAACGGCGCACCGCAGGGCATAGGTCGGGGACCGGTAGGAGGTGGTGGCAGTGGGCCGCATCAGGGTTGTCAGACGTCCCCAGCTTCCGTCGCGGCCGCCGCCGCTCGATCTGCGCACGCCGTCCGGGCGTCCGCTGCCGTACTGACCCGTCAGCGTCCACCTCTCGTCCCCTTCTCACCACTTGATCGTCCGTCTGTCCGCCCCGGGGCCGCACACCGTGCGGCCCCGGGGCGCGTCGCGGCGGCCGCACCGAAAGCCCGCACACCTCGCACGCGTGATCACCCTGCCGCCGAGCGGTGCGAACCGGCAGGATGTCGGTGTACAGGGCCGCCTTGCCGGGCGGCTCCGGCCGCCCCAGGAAAGGGTTCCCCATGCGGGAAGCGCGTGCAGACCAGTCCCCGCCCGACGAACAGCCCCCCGGCGGGCCGGAGGAGGCGCAGGTGATCGTGGTGGGGGCGGGTCCGGCCGGGTCTTCCACCGCCTTCCACCTCGCCCGCGCGGGCGTGGACGTGCTGCTCCTGGAGAAGTCCGGCTTCCCGCGGGAGAAGGTGTGCGGGGACGGCCTCACGCCGCGCGCGGTGCACCAGCTCATCCGGATGGGCGTCGACATCGGCGCACCGGGCTGGACGCGGTCGCGCGGGATGCGCTGGGTGACCGGGGACCGGCAGGTGCGGATCGACTGGCCCGCGCTGGGCGGCTACCCGGATTTCGGCCTCACCCGCAGCCGCCACGACTTCGACGACATCCTGGCCCGCCACGCCGTCGCCGCCGGGGCGCGGCTGCGTACCGGCGTGAAGGTGACGGAGCCGGTGACCGACCGGGCCGGACGGATCACCGGCGTGAGCGCGGTCTCCGGGAAGGCGGACCCGGTGGTGCACCGGGCGCCGGTCGTCATCGCCGCCGACGGCGCCTCCGCCCGGCTGGCTCTCGCGATGGGCCTGCAACGGGACACCAGGCGCCAGATCGCCACGGCGGCCCGCCGCTACTACCGCAGTCCCGAGCGCTCCCGGGAGGAGTACCTGGAGCTCTGGGCCGACCTCCGCTTCCCCAGGAGCGACCGCTTCCTGCCGGGGTACGGCTGGATCTTCCCGATGGGCGACGGGCGCGTCAACGTGGGACTCGGCGCGATCCCGCACCGCCGCCACGGCAAGCCCGATCTGCGGGCGACCATGGACCAGTGGCTGGCCCGTACACCGCCCGAGTGGGGGCTCCGCGAGGAGAACGCCGAGGGGCCCGTGCGTAGCGCGGCGCTGCCGCTGGGCCTCAACCGTCATCCCCTCTACACCCGGGGCCTCCTCCTGGTCGGTGACTCCGGGGGCATGATCAGCCCGTGGAACGGCGAGGGCATCGGCCAGGCCCTGGAGGCCGGGGAGGTTGCCGCCGAGAGCGCCGCACTGGCCCTGGCGATGCCCGCGGGCCCCCGGCGAGAGCGGGCGCTCCACCACTATCCGGCGGAGATGAACCGGCGCTGGGGGCGCTACTACCGGCTGGGCAACACGGCCGCCGATCTCGTCTTCAGCCGGTCTGGGTTCCAGCCCGTCCTGAACCGGTACGTGATGGGCTCGCCGTTCCTGCTCAACACGCTGGCCAGGCTGCTCAGCAATCTGACGGACAACCCCTCGCGCGATGTGATCGACCATGTCCTCAACACCGCGGTACGTCTCGTCCCCGCCCCGAAGACCCGCCGGCGCTGAGCGCTCTGCCGGGCCGGCCCCGGCCCGGAGCGGACACGCCCGAAGCCGCCGGGGCCACGGACGAAAGCGCAGGTGACGGGGGGGCGACGCCACGTCCGGCGGCGGGGCCTGCATGCCGGACACGCGGCCGGTCACCGACCGCGCCTGAGCCGCGCTCACGGGGTCCGGGCCGTCCTGTCCGCGTCGTCGTCCGTGCCGTTCGCGTCGTCCGCCTCCTCCCAGCGGCCGGCGAGCAGCAGGGCGATGTCATCAGGCCGGTCCGGGGCCTGTCTGGCCCGTGCGATCACATGGTCCGCCGTGTCGGTCAGCGGGGCCGGGCCGAAATCGGCGATGGTGCGGCGCAGCCGTTCGATGCCGACGTCGATGTCCGTTCCGGACTGCTCGACCATCCCGTCGGTGTACAGGGCGAGCATCGCGCCTGTGGCCAGGTGCAGTTCGCTGACGGGGTAGGAGGCGTCGGGCGCGACTCCGAGCACGATTCCGCCCGACAGGTCCAGCACCTCGGCCGTGCCGTCCGGGTGGCGCAGCACGGGCTGCGGATGCCCGGCACGCACGGCCTGCGCGATCCCGGTGGCCGGGTCCAGGACGATGTAGCAGCAGCTGGCGAACTGGCCGGGGTCGAGGTCGATGAGGAGCCGGTTGGTGCCGCTCATCACCTCCTGCGGGTCGTGTCCGCTGAGCGCGAAGGCCCGTACGGCGCTGCGCAGTTGTCCCATGGTGGCGGCGGCGGAGACGCCGTGGCCCTGGACGTCCCCGATGACCAGGGCCACCCGCTCGCCCGTCTCGATGACGTCGTACCAGTCGCCACCGACCTCCATGCCCTGGGTGCCCGCGAGGTAGCGGCCGGCGGTGGCGACGTGGTCGACGACGGGCAGCCGGTGCGGCAGCAGCACGTCCTGCAGTCCGCGGGCGAGGGCGGCCTCGGTGTCGTACCGCTGGGCCCGTTGCAGTGCCTGGGCGATGAGACCGGCCAGCGCGGTCAGGATCGTGCGCTCCTCCGGGCTGAAGCCGCGCGGCTGGTCGAAGCCGAGGATGCAGGAGCCGACGTGCTGTCCGGAGGCGATCAGCGGCAGGAACGCGCGGGCGCCGACATCCGCGTCCATCGGGATGCCGGGGTAGGCGGCACCCAGGTGCTGCATGGACTCGAAGAAGATCGGGCGGCCGGAGGTCAGCGTTTCCACCCCGGGGATGCGGGCGTCCAGGCCGACGCCGTCGAATCCGTCGAGGAAGCCCTGGGGGAATCCGGTCTCCCACTCCAGGTAGAGGCGGCCCTCCTTGAGCAGGTAGATCGCGAGCTGCCTGCCGCCGAACGCGGGCAGCAGTTCCTCGGTCACCACGGCGGACACCTGCCGGGCGGTGACGGCCTCGGTCAGCGCGATGGCCAGCGCGACCGGCCGGTAGAGCGCGGCGGAGCGGTCGGCCGGGGAGCCGAGGCCCAGCCCCGGCGAGGACACGGAGCCCGGCGCGTAGGAGGGTTCCTCCGTGGGGGTGAGTACGGCCGTCAGCCCTTCGTGGCCGGGGTACAGGGAGATCGCGAGCCAGGGGGGCGGGTTGCGCCGGGCGAGGAAGTGGACCGGGTCGTCGGAGATCATGGCGGACCGGTAGTGGTCCTCGTACGCGGGGTTGCCGAACCACGGAAGGACTTCCCAGAGCACCCGCCCGACCAGCTCGGACCTGGCGTGGCCGAGGATCTGCTCGGCCAGGTCGTTGAGGTAGGTGATCCGGCCGAAGCGGTCCAGCGAGAAGATTCCCCTCGGCAGCCGGTCGGCCGCCTCGGGGACGACCGGGCCGATGCCGAGGTCCACCAGGAATCCGGTCAGATGGCTCGCCGCACCGGCCCCGCCCCCGCCCTCCCGGCGGCCCGAGACCTCCAGCAGATGGGAGCGGCCGTCGGGGCCGCGCAGCCGCATCCTGCGTACGACGGGGCCGCCCGTCCCCGCCGCCTGGCGGGCCAGGGTCCACAGTCCGTAGACGTCCTCCGGAGCCAGTCGCGCGGCCAGCGCGTCGATGGTGCCCGGGAACTCGGCGGGCTCAGTGCCGAGGATCGCGCACAGTTCGGCGTCGGCTCCTACGGCGCCGCTGGCCAGGTCCCAGTCGAAGCGGCCGATCCGTACGGGCGGCGAGCTGCCCGCGGGCAACTGGACGGGGAGCGGTTCCCCGTCCCAGCGTGGTTCCGTACCGGCGGACGCCAGCTCCGTCAGTGCGCTGCCCAGCTCTTCGGCGACCGTGCCGAGCCTGCGTCGTTCCGCGGGTCCCACCGGCTTTCCGGGGGTCGCCGGACGCAGGATCGTCAGGACCCCGACCGGTTCGCCGCCGCAGTTGACCGGCACGTACAGGGAGCCGAACGGGAACGGCAGGCCCGCCATCAGCTGCGGGTATCGGCGCATGGCCTCCTCGGGGTCGGCCAGGTGCACGGCCTGGCCCTTGCGGAAGGCGTCGGCCACCGGGAACGGGCGGTTCACATGCATCCGCCACCAGGGGCGGAAGAGTGGTCCGGGCGCTCCCGCCAGCACCGCCAGTCGCAGCAGTCCCGGTGTGCGGGAGCGGAGAAAGGCACCGCCCGCCTGTCCGCCCGCGGCCTCGACCCCGCTCACGACGGCCTGGGCGAGCGCCAGGGACAGTTCGTCCGGCGCCCGGCCGTCCCTCAGTCTCCCGGGCACACCGGCGCCCTCGCTGAGCGGAGCACCCCGGGCCGCGCCGTACCAGGTCACCCACCCAGCATGCTCCCCGGCAGCCGTGCTCCGCACTTCAGAAGGAGACGTCGGACGGAGGCGTCGGACAGGGGCGTCAGACAGGGCGCCGCAGGACAGAGAAGGACCCCATACACGTAAATACACCCTTTACACTTGTATGCGTGTGAAAGGCGGCCCATCGTCCGACATCCGCACAGGAGGCACGATCATGGGCAAGAAGCAGAGCCGGCACAACCGTGGCGCCCGCAGCGGCGGCCATGAGCACTCCGCGACCGCGGAGCCCAAGGAACAGACGAGCACCGCGCCCGCACCCGAAGGGGTGAAGGCGATCTCGGAGCAGGTCTCACACAGGCGCGAGCGGAAGTTCGGCCACAACTGACCTCCACCGCGCAACGAAGTCGCCCACGAACGAACGGAGCGGCGGTCGCCTTCGATGGCGACCGCCGCTCCGTCGCGACCGTGCGGGGGTTCTCGGGACCTCCGGGGCGCCCTACCGGTCGTCGGCGGGCGGCCGCTTGTCGCCGAGCTGGTCATTGAGCTTCTGCTGGGCGGAGTCGACCTGGCCGCTGTACTTGCCACCCGTCTTCTTGTCGGCGATGTCGCCACCCTTCTCGACTCCCTGGCGGGCCTGGTCCGGGTGCCCCTTCATCAGGTCCTTGATCTTGTCGAGCATGCTCATGACTGTCCTCCTCATGGAACGCTGACCCTCCCAGCATCCACGCGGCGCCCGGGTGCCGCACCCGGAGGCGATGAGGCGGCGGCAGTCGGCGGGCGGCCGAGCCCCAGAGAAATTACTCGCAGGTATGTAGTGACTTCTTATGCGAGCGCCAGTAGAACTCGTTCCCATTCGATCGAGAGTGAGGAACGTCACATGACGGACTCAAGCTTACCCGACAAGGGATCGAGCGGTGTCTCGCGTCGCAGATTCATCGCTAGAACAAGTTTCATAGTGGGGGCTGCGGCCCTCTCCGGGCACGCCACCGTCGCCCAGGCGGCGAGCCGCGCCCGAGCCACGGTGATCGGCAGCGGGGAGCACGTTCCGGTCCTGGTGATCGGCACCGGGTACGGCGGCTCCGTGGCGGCCCTGCGGCTCGCCCGCGCGGGCATCAAGGTGCACATGGTCGAGATGGGCATGTCCTGGGACACCCCCGGCTCCGACGGCAAGATCTTCGCCAACACGACGAGCCCCGACGGCCGCTCGTACTGGCTGCGCACCAAGACCAAGCAGCCCCTCAGCAACTTCCTGGGCTTCCCCATCGACCGGTCGATCCCCCGCTACACCGGAATCCTGGACGCGGAGGACTTCAGCGGCATCACGGTCTACCAGGGGCGCGGCGTCGGCGGCGGCTCGCTGGTCAACGGCGGCATGGCCGTCACCCCGAAGCGGGAGAACTTCGGCGCCGTCCTCCCCACGGTCAACGCCGACGAGATGTACTCCACCTACTACCCGCGCGCCAACTCCGGCCTCGGCGTCGGCACCGTGGACCCGGCCTGGTTCGACAGCGTCGACTGCTACAAGTACGCCCGGGTCGGCCGCAAGCAGGCGCAGCGCTCAGGCTTCCCGTTCGTCTTCGTGCCGGACGTGTACGACTGGGACTACATGGAGCAGGAGGCGGCCGGCACCGTACCCAAGTCGGCACTGGCGGGTGAGATCCTCTACGGCAACAACTACGGCAAGAAGTCGCTGCAGAAGACCTACCTCGCCCAGGTCATGGCGACCGGGAACGTCACCATCTCGCCCCTGCACAAGGTGACTTCGGTCGCCCCGGCGTCGGCCGGCGGCTACACCGTCGTCATCGACCAGCTGCGTACCGACGGGAGCACGGAGGCCACCAAGACGGTGACCGCGGACAAGGTGTTCTTCGCGGCCGGCAGCGTCGGCACGAGCAAGCTGCTGACCGAGCTGAAGGCGACCGGCAAGCTGCCCGCCCTCAACGACGAGATCGGCAAGGGCTGGGGCGACAACGGCAACGTCATGTGCGGCCGCGCCAACCACCTGTGGGACCCGACCGGCGCGGTCCAGGCGAGCATCCCCTGCGGCGGCATCGACAACTGGGCCGCCGGCGGCGCGTTCGCCGAGGTCGCGCCGCTGCCGACCGGGATCGAGACGTTCGCCTCGTTCTACCTGTCGATCACGAAGAACCCGAACCGCGCCCAGTTCTCCTGGAATCCCGCGACGGGCAAGGTCGACCTGAACTGGCAGACCGCCTGGAAGCAGCCGTCCATCGACATGGCCAAGACGATCTTCGACAAGATCAACGCGAAGGAGGGGACGATCTACCGGACGGACCTCTTCGGTGTGTACAAGATCTGGGGCGACCACCTCACCTACCACCCCCTCGGAGGTGCGGTGCTGGACCGTGCCACCGACAACTACGGTCGCCTGCACGGGTATTCGGGCCTCTACGTGATCGACGGCGCGCTGATCCCCGGCAACACCAGCGTCAATCCGTTCGTCACGATCACGGCACTCGCCGAACGGAACATCGAGAAGATCATCGCGACCGATCTGTGACACCGGCCCGAGGTGGCAGGCCGGCCGGGAGGAGATGACGGGACGGGTCTCCTCCCGGGTACGCCCCGGGCCAGGGGCGCGACGCACGGGCCCGGGGCATCCGGCTCACGGTTCAGTGGCCGGGCAGCACGCACACGGCGTCGAGACCCAGTACGTGGTTGAGCCGGCCGAACGCCAGCCAGGAGCCGATGCTCATGCTCAGCTCGACGATCTCGCGCTGGCTGTAGTGCGCGGTCATCCGGGCCCAGAACTCCTCGTCCAGACCGTGATGGTCCAGGGTGTACCGCTCGGCGTACTCGGCGGCCAGCCGGGTCCGGTCGTCGAACGCTCCGGCGGTGCGCCACTCGTTCACCGCGTCTGCGAACTCCTCCTCGACCTTCTCGCCGTCCCGTTCGGTGCGCCAGTCCAGGCAGAACAGGCACCCGTTGATCTGGGCGATCCGCAGCCGGGCGGCCTCGAACTCCCGCAGGCCGAGCGTCGTGTGCTGGTACACCGACAGGGAGAAGTTCGCGGCGGCCATCCCGATGCCGGGGACCATGTCGCCCCACACGTATCCGATCGGCTCCTGGCCCTCGGGGATGTCGATGATCATGGCTGTTTCCTTCCGAGTCTGCCGGCTGCGGGGCGCAGGGGGACGTCGAGTGCGTCGTAGAGTCCGGGTTCCGCGTCCACCAGCCAGTCGATGGCGTTCACCAGCCGGCCGACCGCGGTGGCGTTGCCGCCCGCCGAGCGGTTCTCGTCCTCGTCGGTGGCCTCGACGGTGACCTCGATCCGCGGGCGGCCCTCGATGATCACGCGGTGGGCGCCGGCGCCGTCGGGCGGCGACGGCCAGTCCGGGGCGCAGGAGGGGTGGATGCGGGTGATGTGCTCGATGACGATGCGGGGCTCACCCTCGACGATGCCCTGCACCTCGAACCGCACCGCGCCCTGGGTGCCCGCCGCGAACTCGCCCATGGTCCGGGTGGTGACCGTCGTCTCCAGTGGCCGCCGGGCCATCGTCTCGCGGATGTCGTCGAGCTCCACGCCCAGGGCCCTGGCCATCAGCCGCAGCTGGCCGCCCCACACCATCGTCGGGACGGAGGCCGCGAGCATCAGCGGCTCGTACTCCATGGCGTGGCCCATGCCGATCAGGTCCCGGACCGCGTCGGGCTGGTCGTAGGTGGAGTAGTCGAAGATCTCCTGGCAGCGGATCGCGTCGACCGTGCTGCCGAGTCCGCTGATCATCAGGGGCAGCACGTCGTTGCCCCAGCCCGGGTCGACGCCGGAGACGAACAGTGAGCCGCCGCCGTCCGCGACAGCGGCCAGGACCGGGTCACGCAGCTCGGGTGGGGCGCTCCGCTGGTCGTAGAGGGCGTACAGGGCGGGGGTGACGACCACCGCCCCGGTCCGGACCGCCCTGGTGATGTCGGCGAGCGCCTCGTCGGGGCGGATGTCCCCGGAGGCCGCGTACACCACCGCGCCGGGAGCGGTGGCCAGCACCGCGTCGATGTCGTCGGTCGCCGCGACGCCCAGATCGCGGCCGGTCCCGGCGAGGTCGCCCGCGTCGCGGCCCACCTTGCCCGGATCGTGAACAAGCACGTGCGCCAGATTCAGGGCCGGATGGGCCTCGACGGCGCGGATGGCCGCGCGGCCGACATTGCCGGTTCCCCAGACCACCGTGGAAATCATGCGGCGGAGGGTAGCGCGCGGGATGAAAGGTTCATAGTGCCATCGCGCACCCGGTTGCGAGGCGGCCCGAGCGGGTCCGCAGGGGCCGCACGGCACGCGAAAGGGGTGGGAAGGAGCCGCATGGCTCCTTCCCACCCCTGCGCCCGGTTCCTCCCGAAGGCGGAGCCGGGTATGTCAGTAGGCGCCGAAGACGTTGTCGATGGAGCCGTAGGTGGCCGCGGCGTAGTTGCACGCGGCGGTGATGTTGGCGACCGGGTCGAGGATGTCCGTCGACGTACCGGCCACGTGGTAGGCGTCGAAGGTGGGCTGGATCACCTGGAGGAGACCCTTGGAGGGCGTGCCGGCGACGGCGTTCGAGTCCCAGTTGTTCACGATCTGCGGGTTACCGGAGGACTCGCGGATCACGTTGCGGTAGATGCCGTCGTAGCTGCCCGGGATGCCGTTCTGGGCCATCACGGCGAGCGACTCCTTGATCCAGCCGTCGAGGTCGTCGGTGTACGCCGTCGCGGCCTGCGCGGGAGCGGTGGCCGAGGTCTCGGTGGCGGTGGTCTCGGTGGTCTTCTCCGCGACCGGCGCGGCCGTCCGCTCGGAGCGGTCGGCGCGGTCGGACCCCTCGGACCGGTCGGACGACTGCGCGGCGTCGGACGCGGGCTTTTCCTCGGTGGCGGGCTTTTCCTTCGACTCGGCGGAGGGAGCCGCCTTCGGCGCTACGGCGGCGGACTTGGCGCCGATGGTCAGCTTGAGGCCCGGGTGAATCAGGTCGGGGTTTTCACCGACCGCACTCCGGTTGTCCTGGTAGAGCCGCTCCCAGCCACCACTGAGGGAATGCCCACGGGCGATCTTGGAAAGCGAATCGCCGGAGACCACGGAATAGACGGTGGACTCCGCCTGGTGGGCCGCAATTCCCTTGGCAGCAAAGGGGGTCGAGGACGCCGACTTTTCTGCGACGGCGGGGTGCGCCGGTGCGGCAGAAGCCGATCCGGCCCCGATCAGGGGGAGCGCGAGAACGACTCCGCCCGTGCTCACGGCGATGAAGCCGCGGGTCAGGGTGGTGGACTTGAAACGACGGTACTTACCCGTGATGGGCATGGCGTATTTCCTCTCCGCCGCCTGCGAGGTGAGCTGTCGGGTTCGGACTGGAGATGTCCGGCCGCACGTGATGTCGACTTAACCCCTAGCCGCTCCGGGTTCCGGACCGGCAGTAAACCTGGGTCCCCCGCTCCTGCCGTAGGTGAGTGGGTCGGGTTCCCGGACGGCGGCAGGATTCGGCGTTCCATCCGGATTGACGGTGACCGTAAGCGAAAAACGCCGGACGAAACAAGCCCGGAATTCTTGATCCCAATTGATTCGCAAGATCAATTAAAGGAAATGCCCAGCATCAGACCTCTCGGGGGAAGTCAACTTTCTTGGCACAACAGGGAACCGAGGCCGGACGCACCGCGTCCCGGGCCGGGAAGGTGATGCTGACCACTGAGCCCGAAAAGGGCGATTTGCTCAATATTCATAACTTTTGGGCTATGAAAAAAAGCGCTTCAGTGGATTATTAGTGGCGTATGCGACTAACCACCCAATCGGGACATTTCATCAAGCCCTCCCACTGGGCGGCCACGACGCCCGCGACCCGACACGCGCCGCCAATGCATCTTCATCAATGCATCTAAATAGATGCACTACGGTGTGAGGTATCGGCCGGCGCTCATGGCGCCGCCCACCACTGAGACCGGGAGATCCTGATGTTCCTCGACACCGATGGCGCCACGCTCCACTACGAAACCCGCGGCTCCGGTCCCCTGCTGCTCGTCTCCCAGAGCGGTGAGGGCGACGCCGACCGCAGCACCGACCTGGTCGACCGGCTCGTGGACCGCTGGACCGTGGTCACCTACGACCGCCGGGGCCTCTCCCGCAGCACGATCGACGATCCCGGACAGCGCGTCACCATGGCGCGGCACGCCGACGACGTGCACCGGCTGCTGGCCGAACTGACCGATGAGCCCGCCCTGATGCTCGGGTGCAGCATGGGCGCCGCCATCGGGCTGCACCTGGCGCTCGCCCACCCCGAGCAGCTCGGGGTGCTCGTGGCACACGACCCGGTCACGCCGTCCCTGCTGCCCACCGGACAGCGCGAGCGGCACGCCGCCGAGCTGGCGCACCTTCAGGATGTCCACCGTGACGGCGGTCTGGAAGCGGCCTTCCCCGAGATCGCCCGGGTCCTCGGCATCGACCCGGCGTGCCAGGAGACCGAACCGGGGCTCACCCCGATGCCGCTCACCCCGTACCGTGCGGCCAACTTCGGCTTCTTCATCGAGCGCGACTTCACCGCGGTCATCGAAGCCGAGCTCGACCGGGAAGCGCTGCGGGCGACTCCCGTACGCATCGTGCCCGCGAGCGGCAGCACCACGGCGCCATCCGTCTTCGTCGGCCAGTGCGCACAACGCCTCGCCGGACTGGTCGGCCGGGAGGCCGTCCCGTTCCCCGGCGGGCACAACGGCAACACCACGCACCCGCGGGCGTTCGCGGCCCGGCTGCAGGACGTGCTGTCCGGGGTATGAGCGGGGGCGCCGTCGGACGGACGGGACGACGGCCGGCGACCCGTCACGGCGAGCGGATCAGTGCGGCCTGCTGCCGCCCTCGCGCCGGAGCCGCGCCGCGAGGTGGTGCTGGAGCGGCTGGCCGACCGCCGCGAGGTCGTGGACAAATTCGAGCGTGCCGTCATCCGTCAGGGTGTAGCGACGGCGGGTGGCGCTGACCTCCTTGGCCGTGGGGGCGAGCGCGACCTGATGGGTGGCGAGGTCGGCCACGCCGTCGGCCGCACGGCCCGTCAGGATCTCCGCGACACCGGTGGGCTGAGTGATCAGCGCCTCCACCCGCCCGTCCGCCTGCATCCGCCACCAGCCGCTCTCCCGTGCGGACGGCCGCAACGGGGCGCCGTCCGCGTCGAGCAGCCAGGCGCGCGCCTCGTAATGGAGGAAGGGCCGCCCGTCATGACTGAAGGTCACCTGCTGCGCGTACCGGAACTCCTCGGCGAGCGTCGGGTACTCACCACTGCCCCGCCCGGCCCAGGTGCCCAGGAACCCGCTCAGCGGTGCGAGCAGAGCGTGCGGGGCAGGCGCTGCGTCCGGCTGGAACGCGTCGGGGTACGGGTGCTGCTGGGCGGGGTCGAACATCGTGCGCGCTCCTGGATCGGGGACGGTGACGGGGACGGTTGGCAGCCTAAGGGCTCTCCCTTTTGGTCCATACGGGGCTCGCGGTTCACGCCTCTCACGGAAGTCCGGCAAGCTGCCGGGCGAACACCCTCAGCCGCATCAGGCGGTGATCGAGCCCCGGCACCTGAGGGCTGTCCCGCAATTCCTGGCGGGACAGCCCTTAGCCGCGTTCACCGGTGTGCCGCCAGCACTGCCGCGAGGCCCTCTCGCAGATCCTGGACGAAATACCCGGGAACCTCCAGCGACGGGAAATGTCCCCCGCTTTCCGGCTCCGCCCATCGGACGATCTTCCGGTACCGCTCCTGCGCCCAGGGGCGCGGGCTCCTGCGCCCAGGGGCGCGGGCATTTCTCTACGTCGCGGGGATACATGGTGAGTGCTGACGGGACGTCGACCCGAAGTCCGGGGTCGAGCGAGTTGTGGCTTTCGTAGTAGATACGGGCCGCAGAGGCGCCGGTCCGCGTCAGCCAGTACAGGGTGACGTCGTCAAGAACGCGGTCGATGGAAATCTTCTCGAACGGGCTGTCCTCGGTATCCGACCATTCCGCGAACTTGTCGAGGATCCAGGCAAGAAGCCCGACCGGTGAATCGACGAGCGAATAGCCGATGGTCTGCGGACGGGTCGCCTGCTGCTTCGCGTATGCCGCGCGGTGTCGCCAGAAGTCGGCGGTGTCCTCGGTCCATTCGCGCTCGGTCGCCGTCAGTCCGTCCGTGGTCATTCCGGGCGGCGCCTCGGCGAACGTGGTGTGGATGCCGAGAACGTGCGCCGGGAACCTGCCGCCGAGGACCGTGGTGATATTGCCTCCCCAGTCGCCGCCGTGGGCCACGAACCTGCTGTAGCCGAGCCTTCCCATCAGTTCCACCCACGCGGCCGCGATCTTCTCGGTTCCCCAACCAGTGGTGGCCGGCCTGTCGCTGTAACCGAAGCCCGGCAGGGACGGCACCACGACGTGGAACGCCGGCGCGGCCGCGTCCTTTGGATCCGCCAGCTCGTCCACCGCGTCGACGAACCGGGCGATGCTGTCCGGCCAGCCGTGCGTCAGGAGCAGAGGGGTGGCGTCCGCCCGCGTGGACCGGCGGTGCAGGAAGTGGATTCCCAGATCATCGATCGTCGTGCGGAACTGACCGATCCGGTTGAGGCGCTCCTCGAACGGCCGCCAGTTGTACCCGGTGCGCCAGTAGTTCACGACACCGACGAGGTCGGCGAGCGGGACGCCCTGCTCCCATCGGTGCGGGCCGGGCGCGGTCCCACGGACCGTCTCGGCCTCGGGCAGGCGCGCCGAGGCCAGTCTGGCGCGCAGATCGTCGAGTTCGGCTTCTGTCGCGTGGGCTTCAAACGCTTGAACGTCACTGGTTTGACGCGGCATGAGACCTCCAGGCCATCACGGAACCGGCTGCACACCATCGCGAACCGTCTAAGACGGTTCTACATGCCGCCACACCGGAACGCAACCGGCTAAGGTGGTTCCATGCAAGCTGAGTTCCCTGACTTCCGCCTCGGCAGCGTGCTGGCGACCAGCTTCACCGGGACCCTGTCGGAGCGTCACGGCACCCCTGTGGAGCGCATTCCCGCGCCGCGCCGGCTCGTCGACTGGCTGGCGGTGAACGGCCTGGCCGTGAAGTCCTGCGGCACCGCCCAGCTCGACCTCGCCCGGGAGCTGAGGGAGTCGATTCACGCCGCGGCGACGGCGGCCGCGACCGGCGACGCTCTCCCCGCGTCCGCCGTCCAGGTCATCAACGACCGGAGCACTCAGGGCCGGGCCGCTGCCGTCCTGACACCCGGGGGCAAGCGGCGATGGCAGCTCGGCCCGGGTTCGCGGGTGGAAGACGCCCTCGGCGTGATCGCCGCCGACGCGATCAGCGTCATCTCGGGCGAACGGGACGGAAGGCTTGCACTGTGCGCATCGCCCACCTGCCGGGCTGCCTTCTTCGACACCAGCCAGAGCCGCACCCGCAAATGGTGCGATATGAACACGTGCGGTAACCGTCAGAAGAAAGCACGCTTCAACGCCGGCCGGCGCAAGAGCCCCGGTTCGGCGGAGTGACCGTCACCTCGGCACGGCCTACGCGGACATCGCGGGTCGCACCGTCGATGAGCGCCGTCGACCAGCACAGTCCATGAGCACAGTCGAAAAATCCCCGGTCCGCGATTGCGGGCCGGGGATTTTCCCAGGTATATTGAGTGTTTCTGTGCGCCCACAGAAAAGGCCCCTCACGGGGGGCCACTAAGCAAAACGATATCCGGCAGGGAGCCATTTTGTCAACTCGGGAAAGCTCCGAATTGCAGGGGGAGCAGGAATTCATCGACCGGCTCTACGACCGTGTCGACGCACTGCGCGGAGTCGCCGCCCAGCACGTCCAGGACGCACTGACCCCGGTCGGTACCGGACTGCAGGCCCGTCACGAGCGCGACGTGCTCGTCGCAGAACGCTCGGGTCTGCTGGCTGCCCTGAACTCCGTGGACGGGTCGCTGTGTTTCGGCCGCATCGACCTCGCCACCGGCGCGGCCCACCACATCGGCCGTATCGGGATCCGCGAGGACGACACCGCGCACACCCCCCTGCTGATCGACTGGCGCGCGCCGGTGGCCCGCCCCTTCTACCTCGCCACCGGTCACACCACCATGGGGCTGCGCCGGCGCCGCCACATCACCACAGAGGGCCGCGCCGTCACCGAGCTGCACGACGAGATCCTCGACGTCGGGGACCGGGAGCGCACCGGCTTCGAGGATCCGAGCGGCGACGCGGTGCTCCTCGCGGCCGTGAACTCCGCCCGCACCGGCCGCATGGGCGACATCGTGCGGACCATCCAGGCCGAGCAGGACCGCATCATCCGTGCCCCGCACCGCGGTGTCCTGGTCGTCGAGGGCGGCCCCGGCACCGGCAAGACAGCGGTGGCGCTGCACCGAGCGGCCTATCTGCTGTACGAGCACCGCGAGCTGCTCGCCAAGCGGGCCGTCCTGATCGTGGGCCCGAACCCGGCCTTCCTGCGCTACATCGGCGAGGTGCTGCCCGCGCTCGGCGAGACCGGCGTCCTGCTCGCCACCCAGGCCGAGCTCTTCCCCGGGGTGCACGCCGACGGCACAGAGACCCGCCGCGCCGCCGCCGTCAAGGGCGGTGCGGCGATGGCGGAGGCGCTCGCCCTCGCCGTCCGCGACCGGCAACAGCTGCCCGAGCCCGGCGCCCCGATGATCATCCGGCACGACGACGGCGACCTCGTCCTGGACTGGGAGATCGCCTACGAGGCCCGGCAGGCGGCCCGCGACACCCGGCTGCCCCACAACCTGGCCCGTCCGCACTTCGCCTTCCGGGTCATCGACGCCCTCACCTCGCAGCTCACCGAGCTCATCGGCGCCGACCCGCACGGCGGGCCCAACTTCCTCGGCCCCGACGACGTCGCCCAGCTCGGCAGGAACGTCGCCCTCAGCAAGGAGGTGCACGCCGCGGTCGACGAGCTGTGGCCGCCCCTCACCCCGGAGGGGTTCCTCACCGACTATCTGTCCGAGCCCGGGTACGTACCGGACGAGGACGCCGAAGCCATCCGGCGCGCGCCCGGCGAAGGCACCTGGACCCCCGCCGATGTCCCTCTGCTGGACGAGGTGGCGGAGCTCCTGGGGGTCGACGACAGTGCCGGGCGGGCCGCCGCCGAGGCCGAGCGCCAGGAGCGGATCGCTTACGCGCAGGGCGTCCTGGAGCTGTCGAGGGGCTCGGAGTCGTACGAGTTCGAGGACGAGGAGTCCGAGACGCTCGCCGCGCACGACATCATCGACGCCGAACGGATGGCGGAGCGGCAGGAGGAGGCCGACCACCGCAGCGCGGCGGAGCGCGCCGCCGCCGACCGGACCTGGGCGTTCGGTCACATCATCGTCGACGAGGCACAGGAGCTGTCGCCCATGGCGTGGCGGCTGCTGATGCGCCGTTCACCGACCCGCGCGATGACCCTGGTCGGCGACCCCGCCCAGACCTCGGAGGAAGCGGGCGTCGGCTCGTGGGAGAAGATCCTGGAGCCGTACGTGGGTGACCGCTTCGAGCACACCACACTCAAGGTCAACTACCGTACGCCCGCCGAGATCATGGAGCTGGCCGCCCGGGTAATACGGGCGCAGGACCCTTCCTTCGAACCGCCCGGCTCCGTGCGGTCCACCGGCGAGGTGCCGTGGATCAGGGACGCCGGGGACGATCTGGCGGGCGCGGTGGCGCGGGCGGTCGCGGAGCTGACGCCCGAGGAGGGACGTCTCGCGGTGATCGCGCCGGCGGCGCTCCACGCGGAGATCGCGGCCCCGCTCGACGAGGTCACGGCCGGTGCGGAGCCCGATCTGACCCGCCCGGTGGTGCTGCTCGAACCCAGGCAGGCCAAGGGGCTGGAATTCGACCATGTACTGGTCGTGGAGCCGGCCCGGTACGGAACCAGCGAACTGTACGTGGCGCTGACCCGCGCCACGCAGCGACTCGGCGTCATCCACCGGGAGAAGCTGCCCGAGTCGCTGCGCTGACTGCGTCCGGAAGGTGCTCCGGGCCCAGGGACCCGGCGCGCCCGGCCGTCGGGGCACCGGCTCGGTTAGCCTCCCGGAATGGAAAACGTGGCTCAGGAGGACCTGACGGGACGGGCGCGGCTGCGGCGGTGTGCGCTGGAGCTGTTCGCCGAACGGGGCTTCGAGGCCACCTCGACGCGGGCGGTCGCGGCCGCGGCCGGGCTGTCGCCCGCGCTCGTCACCCGGCACTTCGGCTCGAAGCTGGGACTGCGGGCCGCGGTGGACGAGGAGGTACTGGGCCGGATCGGGGAGGCTCTCGCCGGGATCGAGTCGCGGTCCGGCGATCTGATGGCCTCGCTCGGGGATGTCTCGGCGCGGCTGTTCGGCGCCGATCCGGTGCTGCGGGGGTATCTCCGGCAGGTCCTGCTGGAGGACAGCGAGGCGAGCGCCGACCTCTTCGCCCGCCTGCTGCGAGGCGCACGGGGCGAGCTGGAGCGGCTCGCGACGGCGGAGGGCATCAGGTCGGACCCCGGCGCGCAGACCTGGGCACCGTTCCAGATCCTCTGCCTCGTACTCGGACCGCTGCTCCTGGAGCGGGTGATGCAGCCGGGCCTCGACCGGCCGATGTTCGCACCCGAGGTGCTGGCCCAACGCAGCGCCGCCAACCAGCGGTTGCTGCTGCACGGTCTCTTCGGCGACGCGACCGGGGAGACCGGACCGGCCGCCTGACAGACCCCGGCCGCGCGCCGACGGAGGAACCCTGACGCCCTCTCAGGGATTTCCCTGATGTCCGGGTGTACATGTGTTGAGCATAGTGAACAGATGAACACACACCTCGATGCCGACAGCGGCACGACGCCGTTCTCTCCTCACCTCGTCAAGGGCCCACATCTCGACTGGCTCGACACCCTCCGCATCGCCCTGATCACCCTGGTGGTGGCGCACCATTGCGCCCAGGCCTACGGTCCGGCCGACTGGTGGTACGTGGAGGGCGGGCCGCGGACAGGCGTCCTGGCCACGCTCTCCGCGCTCGACGGCACGTTCTTCATGAGCCTCTTCTTCTTCGTCTCGGCCTACTTCGTGCCGGCTTCGTACGCCCGGCGCGGCGGCCGGTCGTTCGTCCGCGGCCGGCTGCTCCGGCTCGGTGTGCCGGTGCTGGCCGGCGCGCTGACCCTCGTACCGGCGCTGATGTACGCCTACTACGTGCACTACCGCGGCTATCCGGACATCTCCTTCCCCCGGTACTTCGCCGATGTGTACCTGGGGCTGGGCGAGCGGCCCGGGGACTGGAGCGGACCGTCCTGGCCCGACCTGCAGTTCGGGCACCTCTGGTTCATCCAGAACCTGCTGGCCTACAGCCTGTTGTACGCGCTCTGCCGCCTGGTGGCCCGCCCCTTCCGCCGCTCCCCCGCCACCGCCCCTGGCGCCCTCCCGCCGCGCCGGGTGCCCGGACACCTCGCGCTCCTCGCCCTCACCGTGGTGCTCACGGGCGCGACGTTCGCCGTCCGGGTGCGGTATCCCCTCGACACCTGGGTGCCGTTCCTCGACTTCCTCCAGGTCGAGCCGGCCCGGGTGCCGCAGTACGCCGCCTTCTTCGTCCTCGGGATACTCGCCCGGCGCGGCGACTGGCTCAACCGGCTTCCCGCCCGGACGGGGTGGGTCTGGCTGTGGACCGGACTCGCCGGTGCCGTCCTGCTGTTCGCCGTGGGCGCCGACGCCCCGTTCTTCGGAGCGGGCGGCGCGAACGGGGCCTCGCTGCTGTGGTCCGCGTTCGACAGCCTGCTCTGCGTCGCCCTGTGCACCGGGCTGCTGGTCCTCTTCCGGAAGAAGGCGCGGTGGAACACCCGGTTCAGCCGGTCCCTGGCGGCCGGCTCCTTCGCGGTGTACGTGATCCACGTACCGATCGTGGTGGCCCTCCAGTTCGCCGTGGCGGGCCATGGGCTTCCGGCGCTCGGCGCGTTCGCACTCGTCACGGCCTGCGCGGTACCGGTCAGCTTCGCGGCCGCCCAGGTGCTGCGCCGAATACCGGGATTCCGCCGGGTCCTGTGAACCGGGTCGCCCAGCCGGGCCCTACAGCGGCGTCGCCGCTTCCAGCGCGACGAAGAGCGCGAAGGCCGCGTTCAGCGAGGACCCGGTGGAGAGGGCCGTGCCCACCGCCGCGACGAACGCGGCGATCCCGGTCGGGGTGTGGATCGGAGGCCAGCCCTGCTCCGGCGGGACCGGCCCCAGCAGCGCGGCGACCCGCCGGGGGACGGGGCCGGCCGAGGCAAAGGCCGCGACGGTCTCGGTGGCGGCCCGGTGCGAGATGATCGCCGCCTTGCCGACCGTACGGGCGGTGAGCCGCCGGTCCCCGGTGGTGACCGCCGCCTCCTCGTCGGCCCAGCGCTCCGTGCTGTAGGTGATGGCCGCGCGCAGCGGGCGCAGCAGCGGGTTCGCGCAGCCGGCCAGCTGAACGGCCAGCAGAAGCCGGTGGTGCCGGCCGGCGAGATGGGCCCGTTCATGGGCGAGGAGCGCCCGTCGCTCGGCCTCCGTCAGGCAGTCGAGCATCGCGGAGGAGACCATGATCCGGCCGGGCGAGCCGGGCAGTGCGTAGGCGTACGGCACACCGTCGGGCAGTACGGCGACCTCGGCCGTCGTCGGCAGTCCGGCCAGCGTGCGGTGCGCCCGGGAGCGGAAACGGTAGTGGCGCCACAGGACGGACGAGCAGCCCGCGGCCACCGCCATGAGCGCGGCGATCGCCGTCTTGCCGACGAACCTGTCGTGCGGAATGGCCTTCCTGACCTCGTCGTCGGACCAGCCGTCGGGGAGCGGGTTGCCGGGCAGCTGGGCCGTGCCGACCACGGCCAGCAGACCGAGGCAGACAGTGCTGCACGACGCCAGGATCACGGCAATGGTCGCGAGCAGCCGGGCGGCACTTCGCGGGTGCAGGTGCTGCTCGGCGAGGCGCGCGATGGGCAGCGCGGTGAGAGGCAGGACCAGGGGCAGACAGACGAAGACACCCATCGGTCAACTCTCCGACTCGTCCGCGGCCGGGCCGGAGCCGCTCTCACCGAGCAGCGACCGCAGCAGTTCCTCGTCGTCCGGCGACAGCGCGGAGACGAAACTGGACAGCACCGCGTCGCGGTCGTCCCGCTGATCGAGGAGCCGGCGCATGCGGAACGCGGTGAGGCCGGCCCCGTTCGCGGTCGACTGCCACAGCACGGGGCGGCCCGAACCCGTACGGGTGACCGCCTGCTTGTCGAGCAGCCGGGTCAGGATGGTGATGACGGTGCTGTACGACAGCCCGCCGTCGAGGCGCTCCTGCACCCACGCCGCGGTGACGGGTTCGCTCGCTCCGCCCAGCACGGTCAGCACCTGGGTCTCCAACTCGCCCTGGCCACGCCTGCGGGCCCGAGGCTCCGGCGGCCCGCCGTCCTTCTCTCCGCCCACGACGCGGCCCCTTTCGCACGACTGCCCGGCCACTCGTTCAACTGCCGGACGCCGGGGCATCCTACCCAGCCGCGCGGACGTCCCGTGAGCCCGGCGGAGACCGGGGGCGACACTCCGGACGCCAACTCTACAGTGCTGTAGATTTCAGCTGCCGGTACTCGGCGTCCGTGCGATCACGCGCGGTCGCAACGATGCGCGGCGCGATGAACAGAGGAGAGAACCATGGGAGTGAGCCTCGCCAAGGGCGGAAACGTCTCGCTGACCAAGGAGGCCCCCGGACTGACCGCGGTCCTCGTCGGTCTCGGCTGGGACGTCCGTACGACCACCGGCACGGACTACGACCTGGACGCCAGCGCCCTGCTGTGCGACGAGTCCGGGAAGGTTCCTTCGAACGAGCAGTTCGTCTTCTACAACAACCTGAAGAGCCCCGACGGTTCGGTCGAGCACACCGGTGACAACCTCACCGGCGAGGGCGAGGGCGACGACGAGATCGTCAAGGTCGACCTCGCGGGCGTACCGGCCGAGGTCGCCAAGATCGTGTTCCCCGTCTCGATCCACGACGCGGAGGGACGCGGCCAGAGCTTCGGCCAGGTCCGCAACGCCTACATCCGCGTGGTCAACCAGGCGGGCGGGGCCGAGATCGCCCGCTACGACCTCAGCGAGGACGCCTCCACGGAGACGGCCATGGTCTTCGGCGAGCTGTACCGCAACGGCGACGAGTGGAAGTTCCGCGCCGTCGGACAGGGCTACGCCGCCGGGCTCAGCGGGATCGTCGCCGACTTCGGAGTCAGCCTCTGACCCGCTCCGGGTCACCGTCGAACCGCCGCCCCCTGCCGAGAGTGGAGCCATGACCGTCAACCTGACCAAGGGCCAGCAGATCAGCCTCACCAAGACAGGCGGCGGTGAACTCACCGTCGTGCGCATGGGTCTGGGCTGGAAGTCCGCACCGCGCAGGGGGTTCCTCGCCCGGCTGACCGCCCGTGAGATCGACCTCGACGCCTCCGCCGTCCTCTTCGCGGGCGCGGCCCCGCAGGACGTCGTCTTCTTCCAGCACCTGACCAGCGACGACGGCTCGGTCCGGCACAACGGCGACAACCGGGTCGGCGGCGCGGGCGAGGGCGGTGACGACGAGTCGATCGTCGTCGACCTGCAGCGCGTCCCGGCCCACGTCGACCAGATCGTCTTCACCGTGAACTCGTTCACCGGCCAGACCTTCGAGGAGGTCGACAACGCCTTCTGCCGACTGGTCGACGAGACCACCGGACAGGAACTGGCCCGCTACACACTGACCGGCGGCGGGCGCCACACCGCGCAGATCATGGCCAAGGTCCAGCGGTCCGGAACGGGGTGGCAGATGACCGCCATCGGCACCGCGGCACAGGGGCGCACCTTCCAGGACCTGATGCCGGCCGTCGCCGCGCACCTGTAGCACCCTCCCGCCGGAAGACGCGCCCTCGCGCACCTGCCGGCACTCACCACTTCGACCGACCTGGAGTATTTCGAATGGCACTGTGGGACCGCGTCAAGGAATCGGCGTCGACGATGCAGACGCAGCTCAACGCCAAGAAGAACGAACTCAAGAGCGGGGCCTTCCGCGACGCGAGCATGGCCATGTGCGCCCTCGTGGCCGCGGCGGACGGCTCCATCGACCCCGCGGAGCGGCAGCGGGTGGCCTCCCTGATCGCGGGGAACGAAGTACTGCGGAACTTCCCCGCGGAGGATCTTCAGCGCCGGTTCAACGACTACTGCCAGCAGTTGATCTCGGACTTCGACTTCGGGAAGGTCAGCCTCCTCCAGACCATCGGCAAGGTCGGCAAGAAGCCCACAGAGGCCCGCGCGGTCATCCAGATCGGCATCGTCATCGGCGGCGCCGACGGCAACTTCGACGCCACCGAACGCGCCGTGGTCCGCGAGGCCTGTTTCTCGGCCGGCATCGCTCCGGCCGAGTTCGACCTGTAGTCCATCGGGCATCGGGCCCAGGGGCGTGCCGCTGTTCACAAGCGGCACGCCCTCCGTCGTTCCCCAAGCCTTTCCTTGACACCCCGGAGCGGCAGGAGGAGCATCCTCACGTCGTTGACAACGTTGTCGGGAGCGACGCCGTCGCGGAGTGGTCACGGCGTACCGCTCCCGGCGCGTTGACCGTTCGTCATACACGAAGGGCAGGAACGGTGTCAGACACGCACAACCACCGGACCCACGCCGGGCTCAGAGTCATCAGTTCCGTCGCCGTCGCCGCCATGGCCGCGCTGGGAATAGCCACCACGGCCTCCCCCGCATCGGCGGCCTCCCCCCACAGCACCGTCAAGAACCCCGTCTCGTACGTCGATCCGCTGATCGGCACATCGAACGCGGGCAACACCTATCCGGGCGCGGTGCAGCCGTTCGGCATGCTGGCCTGGAGCCCGCAGAACTCGAAGGGCAAGCAGGTCTCGACCCCCGCTCCCGGCGGCTACCAGTACGACGCGACGAAGATCCGCGGCTTCAGCCTCACCCATCTCAACGGCGTCGGATGCTCGGGCGCCAACGGCGACATCCCGATCATGCCGTACGTGGGTGACGTGGACTCCTCGCCCAGCGCGGACACCACCGACGCGAAGTACGCCAGCGGCTTCTCGCACACCGACGAGACCGCCACTCCCGGCTACTACAAGGTCGGCCTGGCGAGCGGCGCGTCCGCGGCGCTCACGACCACCGCCCGGACCGGCTCCGGGAAGTTCGGCTTCCCGGCGGACAAGCCGGCGAGCATGCTCTTCCGGACGTCGAACTCGGAGAGCGGCAGCACCGGTGCCACTGTGAAGATCGACAAGGCGGCCCGGACCGTGACGGGCTCCGTCACCGCGGGCAACTTCTGTGGTCCGCAGAGCGCGAACAACCGCAAGGACCTCTACACGCTCTACTTCACCGCCCACTTCGACAAGGCGTTCGCGAAGACCGGCACGTGGACCGACGGCACGGTCGAGCCCGGCTCCACCGGGGCATCCGGCGGTACGGGGTACAGCTCGTCCGGCAACGCCGTGGAGGGCAAGGGCTCCGGCGCGTACGTCACCTTCGCCGACGGCACGACGGAGGCCGGGGCCAAGGTCGCCGTCTCCTACGTCAGCCCGCAGAACGCCGAGGCCAACCTCCGTGCGGAGAACGGCCCCCACGACAGCTTCGACTCCATCAGGCACCGGGCGGCCGGCGTCTGGAACAGGACGCTGAAGTCGGTCGAGGTGGGCGGCGGCACCGACGCCCAGCGCTCCACCTTCTACACCGCGCTCTACCACTCCATGCTGGAGCCCACCCTCACCAGCGACGTGGACGGCCGCTACCTCGGCGCCGACCGCAAGCCGCACCGGATCGCCAAGGGCCAGAAGGCCCAGTACGGGACCTTCTCCGGCTGGGACCAGTACCGCGCGCAGGTACAGCTCATGACACTGCTCAACCCGAAGGCGGGCAGCGACTACGCGCAGTCGCTCTACAACTACGCGGGCCAGCGCGGCGGCGAGTGGGACCGCTGGCTGCTGGAGAACGGCAAGACGAGTGTGATGTCGGGCGATCCCTCCGACGCGGCTCTCGCCGGGATCTACGCCTTCGGCGGCCATGACTTCGACGTCAAGGGCGCGCTGAAATCGCTGGTCAAGGCGGCGACGGTGCCCACCGCGAACGACTCGGACAGCTCCGGCTGCAACGTCGAGTGCGTGGGCCAGCGGCCCGCGCTCGACAAGTACCTGGAGCTCGGATACGTACCGGCGGACAACTGCCACTGCTGGGGCGGCGCGGCCGAAACGCTGGAGGACGCGGCGGCCGACTACGGGCTGTCCGAGCTGTCCCGCCAGACCGGCCGGACCGCCGACGCGAAGAGGTTCCTGGACCGTTCGGGGAACTGGACGAACGTCTTCGACGCCAACGCCACCCCGCAGGGCGGCTACATCCGCGACCGGAAGGCCGACGGCACCTGGGCGGGCACCTTCACGCCCGGCACCGGGAGCGGTTTCGTCGAGGGATCCAGCGCGCGCTACACCTGGATGGTGTACTCGGACGTGGCGGGCCTCGCCGGCGCGATGGGCGGTGACGACCAGGCGGTGAAGCGGCTGGATGCCTTCTTCCGCACACCGGACGGCACGTTCGACTTCTCGGCGAAGGACGACACGCGCTACGACGCGACCAACGAGCCGGACATCAACGCCCCTTATCTGTACGACTACCTGGGCACCCCGTACAAGACGCAGGAGACGGTCCGCGCGGAGCTGGACCAGCTCTGGACCACCACCCCGGGTGGCATCCCCGGCAACGACGACGCGGGGACGATGTCGTCCTGGTACGTCTTCTCCGCGCTCGGCATGTACCCGCAGAACCCCAGCCGGGCCGATCTGACCCTGACCGCGCCGCTGTTCCCGCACGCCGTGGTGCACACCGGGCACGGAAAGACGATCACGGTCGACGCACCCGCCGCCTCTGCGGACCACACCTACATCCACGGTCTGAAGGTCAACGGCCGCACCTCCACGAAGCCCTGGGTGCCCGCCTCACTCGTCACGCACGGCGGCAGGCTGGACTACACCCTCGGCACCACGGCGGACACCTCCTGGGGTGCGGCGAAGGCCGACGTCCCGCCGTCCTTCCCCGGCGGTGGCCTGAAGTACTTCACCGGCGCCACTCCCGAGCAGCTGAAGATCGAGCCGGGCTCCGGCAGCGCGGAGACCACCGTCAAGGTGCAGAGCATCGAGACGAAGGCCACCACGGTCCACTGGACGGCGAAGGCTCCGGCCGGTGTCACGGTGACTCCGGCGGAGGGTGATTTCACCGTCCCGGCACGCGGTTCGGTGAGCGCCGTGCTCAAGGTGTCGGCCGCCGCGGACACGGCGGAGGGCCACTACACGGTCCCGGTGACGCTGAAGTCGTCCACCGGCGAGGAGCTCCCGAAGACCTCGGCCTCCGTGACCGTGGCCGAGAAGAACGGCATGCTGTGGAACCGCAACAGCACGGCCATCTCGACGGACGACGACAACCCGCAGGCCAACTTCGACGGTGAGGGCTGGAGCTACTCGGCCAAGGCACTCGCCGCGGCGGGCGCGGCACCGGGCGGAACGGTCTCCTCCGGCGGCTTCGACTTCGGCTGGCCGGAGGTGGCGGCGGGCGACCCTGACAACATCGAGGTGGCCGGCACCGAACCGCAGGTGCTGAACGTTCCCTCGGACTCCGGTGACACGAAGCTCAGCCTGCTGGGCAGCGCGGCCGAGGGCTCGGCCTCCGGGCAGGCGACGCTGACGTACACCGACGGCAGCACGCAGCAGGCGGAGGTCGGCTTCAGCGACTGGACGCTGGGCGGCGGCGCGGAGAAGCCGTCGTTCGGCAACACCGTCGCGGTGCACACCGAGTACCGCGACGTCCAGGGCGGCGGTACGGACCCGGTGGGCACCGAGATCTTCGCCACCGCCCCGATCGCGCTCCAGGCGGGCAAGCAGCTCGCGAGCGTGACCCTGCCGTCCACCACGGAAGGCGGAGTGATCCACGTCTTCGCGGTGGCCACGGCCTGACGCACCCGACGGGGACGGGCCGTCGCGGCAAGGGGTTCCCCTGCCGCGACGGCCCGTCCCCGTGATCAGACGAGGTCGAACCGGTCCAGGTTCATGACCTTGTCCCACGCGGCGACGAAGTCCTTCACGAACTTCTCCTTCGCGTCATCGCTCGCGTAGACCTCCGCGACCGCGCGCAGCTCCGAGTTGGACCCGAAGACCAGGTCGGCGCGGCTGCCGGTCCACTTCACCTTGCCGGAGGCGTCGCGGCCCTCGAAGGTGGTGGCGTCCTCTGACGTCGACTTCCACGTCGTCCCCAGGTCGAGCAGGTTGACGAAGAAGTCGTTGGTCAGCACCCCGGGGGTCTCGGTGAGGACACCGAGCGAGGACTGCTGGTAGTTGGCGCCGAGCACCCGCAGCCCGCCGACGAGGACCGTCAGCTCGGGGGCGGTCAGGGTGAGCAGGTTCGCCCGGTCGAGCAGCAGGTACTCGGCCGGCAGCCGGTTGCCCTTGCCGAGGTAGTTGCGGAACCCGTCGGCGGCCGGCTCCAGCTCGACGAAGGACTCCACGTCGGTCTGCTCCTGCGTCGCGTCGACGCGGCCCGGGGTGACGGGGACCTCGATGTCGAAGCCGGCGTCCTTGGCCGCCTTCTCGACGCCCGCGGCGCCCGCGATCACGAGGAGGTCGGCGAGCGAGACCTGCTTGCCGCCGGACTGCGCGGAGTTGAAGGTCTCCTGGACGCTCTCCAGGAGACGAAGCACCAACGCCAGCTGGTCCGGCTCGTTGACCGCCCAGCCGTTCTGCGGCTCCAGCCGGATGCGTGCGCCGTTGGCGCCGCCGCGCTTGTCGCTGCCGCGGAAGGAGGAGGCTGCCGCCCACGCGGCGGAGACGAGCTCCGACACCTTCAGGCCGGAGTCGAGGATCTGCGCCTTGAGCGAGGCGACGTCCGAGGCGTCGACGGTCTCGTACGTCTGCTCGGGGAGCGGGTCCTGCCACACCAGCGTCTCTGCAGGGACCTCGGGGCCGAGGTAGCGCACGATCGGGCCCATGTCGCGGTGGGTCAGCTTGAACCAGGCGCGGGCGAAGGCGTCCGCGAACGCGTCCGGGTTCTGGTGGAAGCGCCGCGAGATCTCCTCGTACGCCGGGTCGTAGCGGAGCGAGAGGTCGGTCGTCAGCATGGTGGGCGCGTGGGTCTTCGAGGCGTCGAACGCGTCGGGGACGGTACCCGCGCCGCCGCCGTCTTTGGGCCGCCACTGGTGGGCGCCCGCAGGGCTCTTGAACAGCTCCCACTCGTACCCGAAGAGGATGTCGAAGAAGCTGTTGTCCCAGGCGGTCGGGGTGTCCGTCCAGATGCCCTCCAGCCCGCTGGTGATCGCGTCGGCGCCCTTGCCGGTGCCGTACGTGCTCTGCCAGCCGAGACCCTGCTGTTCGAGCGGGGCGGCCTCGGGGTCGGGGCCGACGTTGTCCGCCGGGCCCGCGCCGTGGGTCTTGCCGAAGGTGTGGCCGCCCGCGATCAGGGCGACCGTCTCCTCGTCGTTCATCGCCATCCGGCGGAACGTCTCGCGGATGTCGCGGGCCGCGGCGATCGGGTCCGGGGTGCCGTTCGGGCCTTCGGGGTTGACGTAGATGAGGCCCATCTGGACCGCGCCGAGCGGGTTCTCCAGCTCCCGGTCGCCGGTGTAGCGCTCGTCACCGAGCCAGGTGGTCTCGGGGCCCCAGTAGACGTCCTCGTCGGGCTCCCACACATCCGCGCGGCCGCCGCCGAAGCCGAAGGTCTTGAAGCCCATCGACTCCAGGGCGACGTTCCCGGTGAGCACGATGAGGTCGGCCCAGGAGAGGTTCTTGCCGTACTTCTTCTTGACCGGCCACAGCAGCCGGCGGGCCTTGTCGAGGCTCGCGTTGTCCGGCCAGCTGTTGAGCGGGGCGAACCGCTGCTGGCCGGCGCCGGCGCCGCCGCGTCCGTCGCTGATGCGGTAGGTACCCGCGCTGTGCCAGGCCATCCGGATCATGAAGGGGCCGTAGTTGCCGAAGTCGGCGGGCCACCAGTCCTGCGAGGTGGTGAGCACCTCGGCGATGTCCCGCTTCACGGCCGGGAGGTCGAGGCTCTTGAAGCCCTCGGCGTAGTCGAAGTCCTCACCGAGGGGGTTCGCCACGGCGGGGTTCTTGGCGAGGATCTTCAGGTTGAGCCGCTCCGGCCACCACTGGCGGTTTCCGCCGCCCTGGGTCGGGTGCGGCGCGCGACCGTGCGCGACCGGGCAGCCGGAGACCTCCTCGGTCTTCGGGTCGGTGACGATCGCGTCGTGGTTCTCAGTCATGGAAATCCTTCCGGACGGGGCGGATCACGTTGCTTTGGAACTGAGGGTGGTGGAACCGAGGGTGGCGATGGATCCGGGTGTGATGGCTCTGAGCGTGGTGGCACTGAGTGTGGCGGCCCAGGCGGTGACGGGCTCGCGGGGCGGGCGCGGCGGCGCGCGCGTACGGGCGCCCCGAAGGCGATCGCCTCCCGCTGGAGGCGGTCACGGTCCGGATGCCGGCGTGAGCGCACCCGTCTCCTGAAGCCACGCACTTTCCCCTGCTGTTGACCTGACCCTTGGCTGTCAGCCGGAACCGATCCTACGATGGACCTAGTCCAAGTCAATACGACAGACGGGTCTGCGCGAATCATTCGCCGGACAACGCACAGTGAGGCTGGTGGGCATGAGTGACCTGCTGACACGACTCCGTGAACGCGGCTGGCGCATGACCGCTCAGCGCCGGGTGGTCGCAGAGGTCCTCGCGGGCGAGCACGTCCACTTCACGGCCGACGAGGTGCTCGTGCGCGCCGTCGCACGGCTGCCGGAGATCTCCCGCGCCACCGTCTACAACACCCTCGGTGAGCTGGTGGCGCTCGGCGAGGTGATCGAGGTGGGCACCGACGGTCGTGCCAGGCGCTACGACCCGAACGCCCACCACCCGCACCAGCATCTGGTGTGCTCCGCGTGCGGCACCATCCGGGACGTCCACCCCGACGCCGACCCGCTGGCCGGGCTGCCGGACTCCGAACGGTTCGGCTTCACCGTCTCCGAGGCCGAGGTGACGTACCGGGGACTGTGCCCCGACTGCGTCGGCGGATGACGCACACCCACACGCACCGCCACAGCATGGACATTGATGCTTAGTCAACCTCCACGTCGCGCCACCCTGCGCCGCCGGTCGACGGAGTGACCATCTCGCGAACGGACCGCCATTGGCGGTCCGTTCGTTTTCGACAGGGAGTTCCCCAAGGATTCCGGCAAGCGCCGGCCCAAGGTGCCCGCCCCCCGGCAGAGCGGAAACGCTTCGGACGCTGCGCGGAACGACCCCGGCGGCACCGGGTCATCGTCCACCCAGTTGTTCTCCGAGCACTCGTGGCGGGGGGCAGGCTTCGATCCCGGCACGAGCAGGAAGGGATCAGGCCGGTCCCCGGCCGCTCGCCGCCGCTCAGGAGAGCGAGATGTCCGGCTTGTAGAGGTCGAGCCACAGCGCCAGGTCCAGGGTGCGTTCCAGACCGCGCCGGGACGCCTGGGTGATCTGCGGTGCGTCGTGCCGTGCCGCGCGCGTGACCCGGTCGTGGTCGACGAGGTCGAATACCGGATGCGAGGGCCGCGCCAGCAGGTCCTTGGCGTGTTCCTGCAATGCGAGTGCGTACTTGGGGTCCTGGGTGGAGGGATAGGGGCTCTTGACCCGGTCGTAGACCGACTTCGGCAGCACGTCCGCCGTGGCCTCGCGCAGCAGGGACTTCTCCCTGCCGTCGAAGGACTTCAGCGACCAGGGCGTGTTGTAGACGTACTCGACGAGGCGGTGGTCGCAGAAGGGCACACGCACTTCGAGCCCGACCGCCATGCTCGCCCGGTCCTTCCGGTCGAGCAGGACGCGCACGAAGCGGGTCAGGTGCAGATGACAGATCTTGCGCATCCTGAACTCGAAGTCGCTCTCGCCCGCCAGCCGCTGGATTCCCGCGACCGCCGTGGCGTAGCTGTCCTGGATGTACGAGGGAATGTCGAGGGCCGCCGTCAGGTCGGACCTCAGCACATCGGAGTCGTCCCCGAAGTGCTGGGCGAAGCGCACCAGCCACGGGAAGGTGTCGGCGCGCCGCGCCTCCTCGTCGAAGAACTGCAGATACCCGCCGAAGACCTCGTCGGCCGACTCCCCCGAGAGCGCGACGGTCGAGTGCTCGCGGATGGACCGGAACAGGAGGTACAGCGAGGCGTCCATGTCTCCGAAGCCCATCGGGATGTCCCGGGCCCTGATCACCTGGGCCCGCACCTCCGGGTCGGCCAGCGCGTGCGAGTCCAGCACGATGTCCCGGTGATCGGTGCCCGATGACCGTGCGACGTCGTGCACGTACGGCGTGTCCGGGGTGGCGCGCAGTTCGTCGGCGACGAAGTTGTCCGCCTGCCCGACGAAGTCGACCGCGAAGCTGCGCACCGTCTCGCCGCTCTCGGCCAGTTGGCGGGCGGCTATCGCCGTCATGGCGGAGGAGTCGAGGCCGCCGGAGAGCAGGGTGCAGCGCGGCACGTCCGAGACCATCTGGCGTCGGACGATGTCGTCGAGGAGCGAGCGCACATGGGCGATGGACTCGTCCTTGCCGTCGGTGTGCGGCCGGGTCTCCAGCTGCCAGTAGACGTGTCGGCGCAGTCCGTTGCGGTCAACGGTGACGACGGTGCCCGGCTCGACCTCGTGCATCCCCTCCCACACGGCGTGGCCGGGTGTCTTGACGAAGGCGAAGAGCTCGCGCAGCCCGTCGAGACCGACGCGGGCGCGGGCCAGCGGGTTGGCCAGGATCGCCTTGGGTTCGGAGCCGAACAGGACGCCGTCCGCGGTCTCGTAGTAGTAGAAGGGCTTGATGCCCATCCGGTCGCGGATCATGACGAGCTTGTCGTGGCGGCCGTCCCACAGGGCGAACGCGTACATGCCGTTGAGGCGCTCGGCGACCGCCTCGCCCCACTCCAGATAACCGCGCAGCACGACCTCTGTGTCGGAGTTCGTGGTGAACCGGTGCCCTCGGCCCGCCAGTTCGCGGCGCAGCTCGGTGAAGTTGTACGTCTCCCCGGAGTAGACGAGGGCGACGGTGCCCTGCGGAGTGTCGGCCGTCATCGGCTGGCGCCCGCCGGGCAGGTCGATGATGGCCAGCCGGCGATGCCCGAGGGCGGCCGGACCGTTGATCCAGCTGCCGCGGTCGTCGGGGCCGCGGCAGGACATCGTCTCCGTCATCGCGTCCACGGTCGCGGACTCACTGTGCAGGTCGCGTTCGAAGGAGACCCAGCCGGTGATGCCACACATGCGCTACCTCCTGCGTGCTGTCGTCGACCGGGGTCCGGGAACCACAGCTGAACAGCGGATTCGAGGCCTGCGCCGCTCCCGGCCGAACTAGATGTACTGCGCAGTTACATAACGAGAATGCGTCGCGCCATTGCATACGGTCAACGTGGCCGTAACGCGGCCGGGGCCTCCACCCGCACGCTTTCGGCCGCTCATCACGCCGCATGGGACTACATCCACCCGTGGCGGAGCCCCGATATCAGGCGGAGCAACGCGTTCCAGCCACGGGCAAAGACTTCCTCAATGTTGCGAACCACCCCGTAGGGCAACCCTGAAGCCTCACTAACGGGCCACGAGTTCCGTTAGGCCCCTTCGACCTGCTACGGTTCGAGCACCTTAACGGAACCACTAACCCATTAGGGGTCACTCATGGACACCACTCTCGTGCGCCGTATCGCTGCCCCCTTCATCGCCGGATCCCTGGCCACCGGGATCCTGGCCGCCCCGAGCGAGGCCGCGCCCGCCGTCTGGACCGCGGCGTGGGGCGCATCCCCGCAGCTCCCCAGCACGGGCTTCACTCCCAACTGGTCCCAGGAGGGTTTCTCCCACCAATCCGTACGCCAGGTCGTCCGCGTCACCAAGGCCGGCGACCTGGCAAGGATTCGCCTCTCCAACACGTACGGCACCGCGCCGCTGAGGATCACCGGCGCGACGATCGCGCGCACCACGCGAGGCCCTGCGGTCGGGCAGGGCACGGTCCGTCATCTCACCTTCGGCGGCAGGCGGTCCGCGGCAGTACCCGCGCACGGAGAACTTCGCAGTGACGCGGCCCCGCTGAAGCTGAAACGCCTGGAGTCGGTCACGGTCACCCTGTACTTCGCGGGCACGACGGGTCCCGCCACCTTCCACGCCCAGGGCTGGGCCGACACCTACCGCGCGAACGGCGACCACCGGGCCGATACGTCGGGCGCCGCGTACACCGGAAGTACCCAGTCCTGGTACTACCTCTCCGGGATCGAGGTAGGCGGCGGGAAGGGAGGAAGGACCGCGAGAGAGCCCGCCGAGCCGTCGTGCGGGACACCCGCAGAGGGCGGCATCATCGTCTTCGGGGACTCCATCACTGACGGCTTCGGCTCCACGCCCAACACCAACCACCGCTATTCCGACGCCCTCACCGAGCGCACCGGACGGCCCGTCGTCAACCAGGGCATCGGCGGCAACCTGGTGCTCAACGATTCCGCCTGGTTCGGAGAGCGTTCCACCGCCCGTTTCGAACGCGACGTCCTCGACCAGCCCGGCGCCTCCACGGTCGTGATCCTCGAAGGGGTCAACGACATCGGCTTCAGCGAAGCCGTCAAGGGTCCGAACCCGCCGCCCACATACCGGCCCGCTCCGGTTGTCTCGTCAGGCGAACTCATCGCCGGATACCGCGCGCTGATCGGTGCCGCGCACGACAAGGGCCTCAAGGCCGTCGGTGCGACACTGCTCCCGTTCAAGGGCTCGGACCACTGGGGTCCGCACGCGGCGCGGGTCAGCAACGAGGTCAATGACTGGATCCGCCGGTCCGGCGAGTTCGACGCGTACGCCGACTTCGACAGGGCACTCGCCGCCCCGTCCGACCCGGACCGTCTCAGCCCGGCCTATGACCACGGCGACGCCCTGCACCCCAACGACGCGGGCTACCGCGTGATGGCGGACGAGGTGGCCGGGGTCCTCGGGAGGTGATGCCGGAGTCCGGCCGCCGCGAGGCCGGACAGCAACCTCAGGCCTTCTCCGGAACCCCCCTCCTGACCCCCGTCCTCGGCAGTCTCGTCGCACCCGCCGCAGCGCACAGGCAGAAGCCGAGGACCCACCAGAAGGTGTCGCCGAACGCGGCGGGGATGTCGGGGGCGCGGGCCGACAGCCGGTTCTGCAGGACCACCGCGAGGGCGGCGGTGCCGATCGAACCGCCGACCGTGTTGAGCAGGTTGAGCGCGCCGGAGGCACGGGGGAGGTGTTCGGGCTCGATGCGGCTGTAGACGATGTTCATCACGGGTGCGCCGACCATGGCCATGCCGAAGCCGCGGACCGCCAGCGCGGCGGCGATCGCCGCGTCCGGGAGGCCGTGGTGGAGCTGGGTGAAGGGGGCGGTGCCGACGAGGATCAGCACGATGCCGGTGATGACCAGGGTCCTCGGCGCGACCTTGCTGATCGTCCGGGTGACCAGCACGGAGCCGGCCGCCGCGCCGATCCCCTGTGGGGCGAGGAGCAGTCCCGCCTCCCAGGCCGACATACCTCGGCCGGTCTGGAAGTAGAGCGGCAGCAGGAACATCGTGCCGAACACCGACGCGCCCAGGACCAGCAGGGAGAGCGCGGCGGCGCCGAACGGGGGGCGGGTGAACAGGCGGGGGTCGACCAGCGGGGTGCCACGGGTCCGCAGGCCGTGCACGGTGAAGCCGGCCAGCATCGCCAGGCCCACGGCGATGCCCGCGGTGGCCGGGGCGGTGCGGCCGTGGGCGACCTCGGTCAGGCCGAACACCAGCACGGCCAGTCCGGGTGAGAGCAGCAGGGCTCCTCGCAGGTCGAACGGCGTCCGCCGGTTCGCCGGGGGTACCGCCGGTACGTAGCGGCGGGCCAGCAGGGCGGCGGCCAGGCCGATCGGCAGGTTGACCAGGAACAGCCACGGCCAGGGCGCCACCGAGAGGATGGAGCCGCCTGCCAGCGGGCCGAACACCGGTGACAGCAGCGGGACGACGGCGACGACGCTGATCACCCGCCCGGTGCGGCCGGGCCCCGCGACGCGGGCCAGCAGCGCCTGTCCGGTCGCGGGCAGCAGGCCGCCGCCGAGGCCCTGGATCACCCGGAACACGATCAGGCTGGTCACCGACCAGGCCGACGCGCAGAGCACGGAGCCGAGCAGGAAGACGCCCACGGCGGCGAGCCAGGTCCGCCGGCCGCCGTAGCGGTCGGCCAGCCAGCCGGACGCGGGCACGGCGGCGACCACGGCCAGCAGGTAGCCGGTGGTGACCCACTGGATCCCGGCAACGGACACGTCGAACTCGTCGGTGAGACGGTCGATTCCGACGCTGACGATCGTGGCGTCCAGCGTGGCCATGAAGGTGCCGAGCACCAGGATGAACGCGATCCGCAGCAGTTCCCGGTCGACCCGCTCCCGCTGCGGTGCGGCGTTCGCGCTCATCGGTCCTCCAGGAGGCCGAGGATGTCGTCGTCGAAGCGCTCGTCCATGTTCCCGAGCAGGTCGAGCAGTTCCGCCGCGAGTCCGGGGGCGTCGATCCGGCGGGCCAGCACGCCGGTCCAGCCGTCGCCGTCCGGCATGACGGTCAGGGTCACCGGGTGGTGGGTGGCCTCGCGGAAGCGGGTTCCGACGACGGTGAGCCCTGGGGCGGGTTCGCGCAGGCGGTCCGGGTCGACGGGGTAGTTCTCGAACACCACCATGCTGTCGAACAGCCTGTGCCGTCCGGTCAGCCGTTCCAGCTCGGACAGGGGCACGTGGTGGTGCTCGATCAGCGCCCGCTGCCGGGACTGGAGCCGGGTGAGCGTCTCCGCGAGAGTCCCGTCGAGCCGGGCCCGGACCGGCACGGTGTTGGCCAGCAGTCCGATGATCTCCTCCACGCCCTCCAGTTCCGGCGGGCGGCAGGACACCATGGCACCGAAGCAGACGTCCTGGTGGCCGGACCGGCGGGCGAGCAGCACCGCCCACGCGCCCTGCACCAGCGTGTTCGCGGTGAGGCCGCGCCGGGCCGCGAGGCGGGTGAGTCGGGCCACCAGATCCGCGTCGAACTCGATGACCTCGGGTTCCTGCCAGGCCGGGCCGGGCCGGCCGCCGCCCAGGTAGTCGCCCTCGGGCAGGCCGTCCAGTTCGGCGGCCCAGGCCTTGAGGTCGGGTTCGTGCTCGGCGCTCCAGCGCAGGTAGCCGGCGAACGGGACGGGGGCGGGCAGATCCGGGGCCTCGCCGCGCACCCGCGCCGTGTAGAGGGCGAAGAGTTCGGTGAGGATGCGCGGGGCCGACCAGCCGTCGGAGAGCACGTGATGGCTGGTCAGGACCAACTCGGCGCGTTCGGGGCCGCTCCGGATCACGGTCAGCCGCAGGAGCGGGCCGTGGGCGAGGTCGAACGGCTCGGCCAGATCGGCCGCGAGCGCCTCTTCGGCGGGACCGTCCACCACCCGGAAGTCCGGCCGGGGCGATCGCGGGATCACCGCCAGATCGGCGGGGAACACGGCGGCCAGGTTCGGGTGGCGGCCCAGCAGGTCGGTGCCCGCGGCGCGCAGCGCGTCGGTGTCGAGCGGGCCGGCCAGGGAGAACGCCGACTGCACGGTGTACGGGTCGGGGCGCTCGGTGCGCGAGTGCCGCAGCATCACCTCCTGCAACGGGGTCAGCGGCTGCACGTCGGCGGCCGGTCGGTCGTGGTCGAGTGCGCTGAGCTCGGGGGCGGCGGCGACGCGCAGGAGCGCGTCCCGGATGTGCCCGGCCAGGGCTTCGGTCTCGGCGGCGGTGAACAGCGCGGACGGCCAGGTGATCCGGATCCCCAGCGCGTCGTCGCGTACCAGGGCGTTGACCATCAGGCTGTACGGCAGGGGCATCGCGTCGGAGCCGTTCGAGCCGAGCGGGTCTGCGTCCGGGGGCGCCTGCCACGGCGTCTCGCGGTCCGGGGCTCCGGGGTAGCGGCCGAGGTAGTTCCAGGCGATCTCCGGTGCCGCCGGGTCCAGCAGGCCCGCGGCGGTGAGGATGCCGTGGCCGAGGCCGTCGCCCTGGGCGCGCAGCCGCTCCCTGACCGCCTTCACGTCGTCGCCCGCTTCGAGCCTGACGGGGTGGACGGCGGTGAGCCAGCCGACGGTCTGGGACAGGTCGACCTGCCGGGGGCGGCCGTGGCTCTCCAGCGCGACCAGCACCTCGGGTGTGCCGCGCCAGTCCCGTACCGCCTGCGCGAGTGCCGTCAGCAGTACGGCGTCCGGCGTGGTGCGGTAGGCGGCCGGCAGGGTGGTGATCAGGGCGCGGGTCGGTTCCGGGTCGAGCCGGATCTCGTGGTGCTTCGCGGTGGCGACGGTGTCGCGGGCCGGGTCCAGGGGGCTGGTGAGCGCCGGGGTGGCGGTCATCCGCCGCCAGTGCGGGAGTTCGGAGCTCCGGTCGGCGTCGCGCAGTGAGCGCGCCCAGCCGAGGAAGGACTGGCCGTGCCGGGTCAGCGTTCCGCCGGAGTGGGCGTGCTCCAGGTCGTCCAGCAGGACGCGCCAGGACACTCCGTCGACGATCAGGTGGTGGGCGATCAGGAGGAGCCGGCCCGGCCGGTTCGCTCCGGCGTCCACCCAGACCGCGCGCAGCAGCGGACCGGTGCGCGGGTCCATCGACGCGCGGGCCGCGGCGATCGCGGCGTCGGACGGGGCCCGCAGGTCGCCGGTCGCCGTGATGCGGGTGAGTACGTCGGCGGCGGTCACCGCGCCGGCCGGCGGGATGTGCAGGGTGTCGCCGGTCAGACGGGCCCGCAGTACGTCGTGTCGGGCGAGCAGCGCGTCGAGCACGGACCGCCAGCTCGTCTCGTCGCCGCCCGGCGGGACACAGACCTCCACCCACTGGCAGAATCCGTCCGCGGCCGTTCCCGCGCGGTGCAGCAGGTCGCGCATGAGCGGGGTCAGCGGGGCGTCTCCGGTCGTGGGGGCCTGTCCGGCGTCGAGGGCGGCGGCCCGTTCCGCGATCCCGGCGACCGTCTCCCCCTCGAACACGTCCTTGGCGGTCAGGCCGAGTCCCTGGCGGCGGGCGCGCGAGACCACTTGGAGCGAGACGATGCTGTCCCCGCCGATGGCGAAGAAGCTGCTCTCGGGGCCGATGTCATCGGTGCCGAGGACGTCGCGGAACACGCCGAGCAGGACGGCTTCGGCACGGTTGGCGGGTTCACGCCGGGCCGCTGCCTCGGTCTCGGGGGCGGGCAGCGCGGCGGAGTCGAGCTTGCCGCTGGGGCTCAGGGGCAGCCGGCCGATCGGTACGAGCGCTGTCGGCACCATGTGGTCGGGCAGTTCCCTGGCCAGGTGCGCGCGGACCCGCGCGGTGTCGAGGTCGGCGCCGTCGACGGGGATGACGTAGCCGACGAGCCTGCCCTCGCGGACGATGACGGCGCAGGCGCGGACGTCGGGGTGGCCGGTCAGGGTGGACTCGATCTCGCCCAGTTCGACACGGAAGCCGCGGATCTTGATCTGGTGGTCGGCGCGGCCGAGGAAGACCAGCTGTCCGTCCGGCCGCCACCGCACCAGGTCTCCGGTGCGGTACATCCGTTCGCCGGGCGGGCCGAACGGGTCGGCGACGAACGCGGTTGCCGTCAGTCCGGGTCGTCCCAGGTAGCCCCGGGCCAGGCTCGGCCCGGCGAGGTACAGCTCGCCCGTCACGCCGGTGCCCACCGGCTGGAGCCCGCTGTCCAGGACGTAGGCGCGGACGTTGGGGTCGGGGCGGCCGATCGGCAGCGGTCCGGTGTCGTCCGGGTCGTACTGCCAGGTGACGGAGTTGATGGTGACCTCGGTCGGGCCGTAGGCGTTGAACAGCGCCCGGCGGCCCTCGCCCCAGCGTCGCGCCAGCTCGGGGTCGAGGCGCTCGGCGCCGACGACGAAGAACACGTCGGGCTCTACGGTGCGGTCGTCGGGCATCGCGGCCAGGAACGACGGCAGCAGGTTCACTCCGGTGACCCGGTGCTCGGTGATGTAGTCGAGCAGTTCGTCGCCGGGTACCCGCACCTCCTCCGGCGCGATCACGGAGGTGCCGCCGGAGAGCAGCGGCACCATGGTCTGCCAGAACGCGACGTCGAAGCCGGTCGAGGCGAAGTGCAGGTAGCGGTCGTGCTCGGTGACGCCGACGATCTCCTCCTGGAGGGCGATCAGGTCGGGAACGCCTCGGTGGGTCACGCCGACGCCCTTGGGGCGCCCGGTGGTTCCGGAGGTGTAGATGACGTAGGCGAGCGCGTCCGGTGTGAGCCGGGCGCGTGCCCCGGCCGGGTCGGTGTCGGGGACGGCCGCGAGAGTGGCCGGCTCGTCCACCCGCAGGACCGGGATGTCGCGGTCGACGGGGAGTTCGGCGCCGGTCGTCACGGCGGCGGCCGGGTTGATGTCGTCGAACATGTAGGCCAGCCGCTCGCGCGGGTAGCTCGTGTCCATCGGCACGTACACCGCACCGGCCTTGGCGACGCCGAAGAGCGCCACGGTCATCTCGATGTCGCGCCCGAGCAGCACGGCGACCGGGTCCTGGGGCCTGACCCCGCGTGCGATCAGCGCCTGGGCCAGCTGGTTCGCCCGCCGGTCCAGTTCCTCGTAGCTGAGGCTGCGGTCGCGGCAGACCAGGGCCTCTGCGCGCGGCTTGCGGCGTACCCACGCGGCGAATTCGTCCAGCCAGTGCCCGCGCTCCTTGGCGGGTACGGCGTCGGTGCCGGTACGCAGCATCAGGGCCCGCTCCTCCGCGTCGAGTGCGGGGAGGCGGAGTGCGGGCCGGGCCGGGTCGTCGACGATCTCCCGCAGGAGGTTGCGCAGCCAGCGGCCGTAGTCGCGCACGGTCTGCGCGGTGAAGGCGTGCGGCTGGTAGCCGAGGCCGATGGTGATCTCGTCGTCCGGGATGACGATGACGGTGAGCGCGTAGTGCGTGGCGTCGGTGATGTCCACCCCGGCCAGGTCGAGTCCGGGGGTGAGCGGGGTGCGCTTGCGGCTGGAGAGCGGGAAGTTCTCCATCACCAGCATCGTGTCGAAGAGTTCGCCGACGCCGACGGCCCGCTGGATCTCGGGCAGGCCGGTATGGTGGTGCTCGGCCAGTACGACGCTCTCGGCGTGCACCTGTGCCATCAGGGCGGCCGCGGTCTGGTCCTGGGTGTGCCGGACGCGTACCGGGATGGTGGTGCCGAGCTGGCCGATCATCGATTCGACGCCGTCGACCTCGGCGGGCCGGCCGGAGACCGGGCAGCCGAACACGACGTCGCGTCGGCCGGTGAGCCGGCCCAGCAGCAGGCCCCATGCCGTCTGGAGGACGGTCGTCAGGGTGACGCCCTGCTCGCGGGCGAACGCGCGCAGCCGGTCGCTGAACTCGTGGCCCAGCGCGACGGTCTCGCGGCCGGGCCGCTCGACGAGGGTGCCGGTGCTCGCGGGTGCCAGCCGGGTGGCGTCGTCCACGCCGTCCAGCGCGTTGCGCCAGGCGGCGAGTGACGCCTGACGGTCCCGGCCGGCCAGCCAGCGGAAGTACTCCGACAGGGGCGGGGCGGCCGGTACGGCGGGGCCGCCGCTCAGTTCGGCGTAGAGGGCGAGCAGGGTACGGCCGACCAGCGGCATCGACCAGCCGTCCAGCAGGGCGTGGTGGTTGGTGATGACCAGCTTGTGCTCCGCGGGCCCGACGCGGGACAGCAGGAAGCGGATCAGCGGGGGCCTGGCCGGGTCGAAGGGGCGCTCCAGATCGGCGCGGGCCGCTTCGGGGAACCGGTCGTCCTGCCGCCATTCCAGGGCGACTTCGGCGGGGATGACCTGAACCACGTCGTCCCCGGCGGTGCCCAGGTACACCCGCAGGGCGGGGTGGCGGCGCAGCAGTTCGCGGGCGGCCTCCGCCATCCGGTCCGGCTCCAGCTCGCCGGCCAGGGTGGTCACGGCCTGGACGACGTAGACGTCGGTGTCCTGGTCTTCGCGGACCATGGTGTGGAAGGAGAGCCCGACCTGGAGCGGGGTGGCGGGCAGGACGTCGGTGATCGGGCCGGTGCGTTCGAGGGCGTCGATGGCGGGCTGGTCGAGGCCGACGAGCGGGAGGTCGGACGGCGTGAGCCCGCCTTCGGTGTGCAGCGCGTGCGCGGCCAGCGCGTCCAGGGCTGCGGCCCAGGCCTGCTGGAGGGCGGTCACCGCGTCGGCGCCGAGCACTCCGGTCGCGGCGGTCCATTCGACGGCGAGCCGGGGGGCGCCCTCCTCGTGGACGAAGCAGTTGAGGGCGAGGATCTGTTCCAGTGCCTTGTCCCCGGGCTCGATCACCGAGAACGCGTCGCGCTCCGGCAGGTCCCAGCCGCTCGCGGACAACGGGGCGAACCTGCCGAGGTAGTTCAGTAGTACGTCCGGCGGCGGGGTGGCGGCCAGCTCGGGTCCGGTCTCCGGGTCGAGGTGGCGCAGGACGCCGTAGCCGACCCCGCCGTCGGGGACGCCGCGCCGGGCTTCCTTGGCGGCGCGAATCGCCTGCCCTACGTCGTCGCGGGCGGGGACGCGCACCGGGTACTCGCTGGTGAACCAGCCGACCGTGCGGCCCAGGTCGAGGTGTTCGCGGCCGTGGCCCTCCATCGAGACGGTCAGCGCGTCGCCGGTCAGACCCCAGCCGCGCAGCGCGAGAACGAGTGCGGCGAGCAGCACCTCGTCGACTCCGGCTCGGTAGGCGGCGGGCAGCGTGGTCAGGAGCGCCTCCGTGGCCTCGGCAGAGGCGACGGTGACGGACCGGTGGGCGGTGGCGACGGTGTCCCGCCGCTGGTCCAGTGGCCGGGCGCCGAGCCGGGGGGCGGCGGCGAGCGCGGTCCGCCAGTGGTCGAGTTCGCCGCGCCGGGCGCCGGACTCCCCCTGTCCGGCGAGGAGCAGCGCGTGCTGCCGCCAGGACGCGCCGACCAGTTCGAGCGTGCCGCCGGTGCAGGCGGTGTGCAGGTCGGGCAGCAGGATGCGCCAGGAGACGCCGTCCATGGCGAGGTGGTGCACGACGAGGACCAGCCGGTCCGGGGTGTCCTCGCCGGTACGGAGCAGGGCCGCCCGCAGCAGGTCGCCGGAGCTCGGGTCGAGTTCGGCCGCCAGCCGCTCCGCCAAGGCGGTCACGTCCTGACCGCGGACTTCGTCGACGACAGGACGCACCGTGCCGCGCGGCAGGACCTCCAGCCCGTCGGCCACCCGCAGCCGTAGTGCGTCGTGGTGGTCGAGCACGGCCCGTACGCCGGTGACCAGTTCGTGGTGGGCGAGTTCACCGACGCGCAGCGCGGTCCACTGGGCGTACCCGGCGACGGTGCCGGTGTCCGGATGCGGGTCGAGCAGGCCGCGTACGATCGGCGGCGCGGGTACCGGCCCGACCGGCTCGTCCGCCGGCTCGGGCGCCTGTGTCAGCGGTTCGGCGGAGGCTGCCAGCGCGGCGAAGGTGCGGCGGGCCAGCAGGTCCCGGGGGCGCAGCGCGAGGCCCGCCGCCCGCAGCCGGCTGCTGACGGTGATCGCGGTGATGCTGTCGCCGCCGAGGGCGAAGAAGTCGTCGTCCACGCCGACCCGTTCGACGTCCAGCACCTCGGCCAGGACCGCACACAGCAGGCGTTCCCGCTCGGTGCGGGGCTCCCGCCCTGCGCCGCCGGGCAGCACGGGCGCGGGGAGGGCGGCGCGGTCGAGCTTGCCGTTGGGGGTGACCGGCAGCCGGTCCAGCACCACGACCGCCGCGGGCACCATGTGCTCGGGGAGCCGTTCGGCCAGCTGGGTACGGGCCGCCTCGCCGGTGAGCGAGGTGGACACGAGGTAGCCGACCAGCCGGGAGGAGCGCACTCCGGCGGCCGCCGCGGTGACTCCGGGCAGTGCGGCGAGCGCCGCCTCGACCTCGCCGGTCTCCACCCGGTGGCCGCGGATCTTGACCTGTCCGTCGCCCCGGCCCCGGTACTCCAGGCCCTGGCCGGGCAGCCACCTGGCCAGGTCTCCGGTGCGGTACATGCGGTCGCCCGGTGCGCCGAACGGGTCGGCCACGAAGCGCTCGGCGGTCGCCCCCGGCATGCCGAGGTAGCCGCGGGCGAGGTGCGGTCCGGCCAGGTAGAGCTCACCGGCCGTGCCGTGCGGGACCGGTTGCAGCGCGCTGTCCAGGACGTAGGTACGGGTACCGGCCAGGGGGTGGCCGATCGTCGGCCCGTCGCCCTCGATCCGTGCGGTGGTGCTGTCGACGGTTGCCTCGGTCGGCCCGTAGATGTTGCGTGCGGTGACGCCCGATTCGGTGACCCGTCGCCACAGCGCGGGCGGGGTGGCCTCGCCGCCGAGGACCAGGAGCGTCGGGCGCAGGTCCAGCAGCCCGCCCTCGATCAGCGGTGCGGCCATCGACGGGGTGGTGTCCACGATGTCGATGGAGTCGCGGGAGTACGCGGCGAGCAGGGCGTCGGCGTCGCGGGCGGTCTCGGTGTCGTAGACGTGCAGTTCGTGCCCGCACAGCAGCCACACCAGGTGGTCGAAGGCGGAGTCGAAGGCGAAGGAGTAGGTGTGCGCGACGCGCAGTTGCCTGCCCGCGGCCTGCTCGGCCTCGGCCACGACGGTGGCCCGCTGGTGGTGCAGCAGCGAGGCGAGCCCGCCGGTCCGGCCGAGGACGCCCTTGGGGCGTCCGGTCGATCCGGAGGTGTGGATGACGTAGGCGAGGTGCTCGGAGTGCCGGGGCGCGGCCAGTTCACCGGCCGTCAGGGGCGCGCCGGACAGCGGGGCCGCCTCGTCGAGCAGGGTCTCCCACGGGAGGCCTTCGGTCGCGCCGGCGGTCAGGACCAGCGCGGGGCGGGTGTCCTCGATCAGTTCACGCAGCCGCTCGGGCGGGTGTGCGGCGTCCAGGGGCAGGAACGCGGCGCCGGCGTCCAGCACGGCCAGCAGCGCGACCACCGAGTCCGCGGAACGGGGCAGCGCGAGCGCCACGACGTCGTCGGGGCCGATCCCCCGGGCCCGCAGCGCGCGGGCCAGCCGGTGCACCCGGTCCGCCAGGTCCGCCGCGGTCAGCCGGTCCCCGTCGCAGACCAGGGCGGTACGGCCGGGGCCTGCGGCGGCCATCGCGGCGAACGCGGCCGGGACGTCCAGCGGGGTGCCGGGCAGGGCGGGCGGGCACCACTGGGCCGGCGGTTCCGCGTCGCCGGTCAGGGCGATCCGGCCGACGGGCAGTCCGTCGGTCAGCCCGGACAGCAGGGCCAGCAGCCCGGACAGCAGGGCGTCGACCGAGGCCTGGTCCTTGGACCGGGCGTCGACCTCGAAGCCGAGCAGCAGCCCGCCGTCCCGGGTCGGCAGGACGCTGAGGCCCATGTCCTCCGGCGGTCCGCCCGCGACGTTGCGCATCACACCGCCGGCCCCGGCGAAGTCGATCGCCAGGTCGAACGCCTTGAGGTTGATCCCGCGTCCGTGCAGCAGGGCGCCCGCGCCGGGTGCTCCGAGGTCCCTGGGCAGGTCCTCGCCCCGGTAGCGCTGGTGCTCCCGCATCTCGCGCATGGCGGCGGCGACCCGACGGCTCAGCTCCCCCAGTCCGTCCCCGCCGCGCACGGTGACCCGCAGCGGCAGCACGTTGACGGCCATGGCGGGGGTGCGCAGCTCGGCCGAACCGGCCCGGCACATCAGCGGCAGCGCGAACACCAGGTCGGTGCGGCCGAGCATACGGTGCAGGAACGCGGCGTAGCAGGCGATCAGCGCCTCGCCCCAGGCGACGCCCTCCCGGCCGGCGAAGGCGCGCAGCCTGGCCGTCTCCTCCGGGGTGACGACAGCTCGGGCGGTCAGGGTGTGCTCGGGCGAACCGCCGGCGGTGTCGGTCTCGGTCGCGTCGTCGAGTTCGGGCAGCGGTGTGAACCGCTCGACCCAGTAGGCGCGGTCCTCGGTGAACCGGTCGCTCTCCCGGTAGGCCCGGTCGGCGGCGACGAGGTCCGCGAACCCGCCGAAGGTGGAAGCGGGCGGCTCCGTCCCGCGCACCAGGGCGGTGTAGCGGGCGGCGGTGCGCCGGGCGAGCATCGCGGCGGTGTAGCCGTCGAAGACCAGGTGGTGGCCGAGCTGGGTGTACCAGACCTCGCGGTCGGAGAGCCTGATGACGGTACGTGCGTACAGCACCCGGTCCGTCATCCCCCGGCATGCCTCACCCGTGCGGGCCCGCTCGGCGTCGACGAGGGCCTGGGCCGCGGCGACAGGGTCGGCCGCGCCACTGACGTCGACCACCTCCGGCAGCCCGACCGGTTCCCCGCTCACCGCCTGGCGTGGCCCGTCCGGGGTGTCGTACACCCGCAGCCGCAGGGTCTCGGCCTCCTCTGTGGTCGCCCGGACCGCCTCGGCCAGCGCGTCCGCGTCGACCGGCTCCGTGCCGGATATCTCCACCACGTCGCCGACCACGTAGTACGGCGATTCGGGCTCCAGGCGCTGCGCGTTCCAGATTCCCAACTGGGCACTGGTCAGGGCGAGAAGGCCGTCCGAGGGCGCGCTTGCGGTGCTCAACTTACTCTCCTTGAAGTGTGGGTACGACCATCGGCGTGCCGGTCACCGGATCGGGGACGATGACGCTCGGCAGGTCGAACACGTCCTTGATCAGCGCGGCGTCCACGATGTCCCCGGGGACGCCCTCCGCGACCACCCGGCCGTCCTTCATGGCGATCAGGTGGTCCGCGAAGCGGCAGGCCTGGTTGATGTCGTGCAGGACGGCGACCACCGTGCGGCCCTCGTTGCGCAGCCTGGCCAGCAGCCCGAGCAGTTGGTACTGGTGGGTGATGTCGAGGAACGACGTCGGCTCGTCGAGCAGCAGGTAGGACGTCTGCTGGGCGAGCACCATGGCCATCCAGACCCGTTGGCGCTGTCCGCCGGAGAGCTCCTGCACCGGCCGTTCGCGCAGGTCCTCGACGCCGGCGGAGGCCATGGCCTCCGTAACGGCCTCCTCGTCCTGCGCGGACCACAGCGCCAGCATCGACTGGTGCGGGAACCTGCCGCGGCCCACGAGCTGGCGGACCTTGATGTCGTCGGGCGCCAGGGGGTCCTGCGGCAGGAAGCCGAGCTGTCTGGCCAGTGCCTTGGTCGCGTAGCCGCCGACGTCGCGGCCGTCGAGCTCCACCTGTCCGGAGTCGGGGCGCAGCAGCCGGACCAGCGCGCTCAACAGGGTTGATTTCCCACAGGCGTTGGGGCCCACGACGGCGGTGAACGCGCCGTCGGGGATGTCGAGGCTCAGCCGTGTGGACACGACGCGGTCTCCGTAGCGCAGGGTGATCTCCCGCGCCGTCAGGCGTGCGGTCACGCGCGCCTCACCTCCTTGGTCAGCAGCCAGATCAGATAGCAGCCGCCGATCGCGGTGCTCACCACGCCGACGGGCAGCGCGACGGGCGCCAGCAGCATCTGGGCGATCAGGTCGGCGCCCTGGAGCAGCACCGCCCCGGTCAGCGCGGCCGGAAGCAGCGGCACTCCGGCGGCGCCCGCGAGCCTGCGGCCGATCTGCGGGGCGGCCAGGGCGATGAACGCGATCGGCCCGGCCACAGCGGTCACCGTGGCCGTGCAGCCGACGCCGACCAGCACCATCAGCAACCGCAGCCGGCCCAGACCGACCCCGGTGGTCACGGCGACCGCGTCACCGAGCGAGGCCTGGTGCATGGCGTGCGACCGTGCGGTCATCAGGGCCAGCAGCACGGCGATCACCGTGAAGGGAATCCCCAGGTCGGACCAGCCCACGCCGTTGAGCGAGCCGGCGCTCCAGCCGACGGCGGCGATCGCCACTTCGAGTTCGGCGCGCAGCACGATCCACGAGTTGATCGCGGTCACCATCGCGTTGAAGGCGATTCCGATGACCACCAGCCGCAGCCCGGAGAAGCCGCTGCGCAGCGAGAGCAGGTAGATGGCGGCCGCGACGAGCAGTCCGCCGAGCACCGAGCCGGTGGCCAGTTGCGCGGATGTGCCGGACAGTACGGTCATGGCGACCAGAGCGCCCGTGTAGGCGCCGGCGTCGAGGCCGATGACGTCCGGGCTGCCCATCGGGTTGCGGGTGAGGTTCTGGAAGATCGCCCCCGCGACCCCGAGGGCGGCGCCGAACACCAGTCCGGCCAGCACCCGTGGCAGCCGCCAGTCCCGGATCACCACGGAATGGTCCGCGCCGCTCAGCACGGCGAACACCTTGCCGGGGGAAGACCATGACGCCCCGTAGCAGAGCCCGAGCAGGCCCAGGGCGAGCATCAGGGCCACCATCACGGCGACGAGCAGCACCGTGCGGCGTTCGGCCCTCAGTCCGAACTTGTTCACAGTGACCCCGCCCCGTAGCGGCGCACGGCCCAGATCAGCATGGGGCCACCGAGGAAGGCGGTCACGATGGCCACCGGCACCTCGCCGGTGGGCAGCAGGACCCGTGCGCAGATGTCGGCGACGAGCAGCAGGACCGGGCCCAGCACCATCGTGTAGAGGATGAGCCAGGGCACCGAGCCCCCCGCCGGTCTGCGGACCAGGTGCGGCACGATCAGTCCGACGAAGAGGATGGGACCGGCCACCGCGGTGGCCGCCCCGCTGAGCACGGTGATCAGCACCAGGGCCACGCCCCGTACCCGGCCCACCCCGGCGCCCAGGGTGTGCGCCACGCTCTCCCCGAGGGTCAGGGCGTTGAGCGCCCGGCTGAGCAGCAGCGCGCCGAGCAGGGACACGCCGATCGCGGTCAACGGCAGTGCCAGCGGCACCTGTTCGCGCCCGGCCAGCGATCCGACCGACCAGAACCGGTAGCTGTCGAAGGTGTTCGGGAGCATCAGCCGCATGCCCAGCGAGACACCGCCCAGCACCGCGGTCAGGGCGACGCCGGTGAGCACCAGGCGCAGCGGTGAGCGCCGGCCGACCGCGGCGACCAGCAGCGCCGCGAGTACCGATCCGGTGATCGCGAAGCCGAGTTCGCCCGCCTGGCCGGTGGCCAGGCCGAGCGCGGAGCCGACGGTGACGGCGAACCCGGCGCCCGCGGTGACCCCGAGGATGCCGGGCTCGGCCAGCGGGTTGCGGGCCAGCGTCTGGATCAGCGCGCCGGACACCGCGAGCGCGGCGCCCACCGCGACAGCGAGCAGTGCGCGCGGCGCCCGGATGTCCCGCACGATCACGTGGTCGTCGTCGGTGCCCCGGAAGTCCAGCAGGGCCCGCACGACGTCTGCGGGCGGAACGTGTCGGGCTCCGACGCCCATGCTGAGTACGGCGACCGCCGCCAGCAGCACCAGTCCGCCGGCGAGCAGGCCGATCTGCGGCATGGCCCGCCCGGATCTCGCCGCCCGGTACGCGCGGCCCGCGACGGTCACCGGTTCAGCAGCGGAGCGAGCGACTTGTCGATCGCGTCCAGGGTCTTCAGGGCTTCCCCGTAGGTCGCGGCCTCGGTGTAGCGGAACGGGAAGGCCTTCCCGGCCTTGACCGCGGGGAGGTTCTTCCAGAGCTTGGAGTCCAGGACGTACTGGACGGGCTTGGGGACGCTGCCGTCGGCGTTGACCGAGTACGTCATGACGTCGGCCTCGCGGAAGGCGGCCGGGAGTTCCTCGATGGACGGGTACTCGCTGACCGACTGGGAGCCCGGTCCCGACTTCTTGACCTTGCCGTAGTACTTCGCGCCGATGTCGTCCGCGATGTTGGTGCCCCATGAGCCGTCGAACTCGCGCTGGAAGGTGCCCTTGGCGGCGTCACCGTACGCGCCGACGTGGCCCAGCTTGAGCTGGGGCAGCACGCTCTTGTACTTCTTGGCCAGCGCCGCGGCCTTCTCCTCGTAGGTGTTCTTCGCTACGTCGAACTGCTTGAGCGCGCCTGCGGCGTCGGACTGCTTGCGGGACAGCTCGCGCCAGGCGGAGGGCACGGTCGGGCCGATCGCCAGGACCGGGGCGATGGACTCCAGGCGCTTGATGTCGATGTCGCCCAGCACCGGGGCGGGGACCCCGATGATGATCAGGTCGGGCTCGGCCTCGGCCACGGCCTCGTAGTTGGTCTCGGCCGCCTGCTCGCCCGCCACCTTGGGGAGCTTCTTGTACGTGGCGAGGTCGTCCTTGGTCATCATCGGCTCGCCGCGCTGCCAGGAGGAGATCCCGACCAGGGGCGCGTCGGCCTCGATCATGGCGGGCACGGCGTAGCCGGTGGCGACGACCCGCTTCGGGTGGGCGGGGATGGTGATCTTGCCGTTGTCCGCGGCGAACACCCGGGTCCCGCTCGCCTTCGAGGTATCGGACCCGCCGTCAGACGACGACCCGCACGCGGTGAGGAGGAGGGCCAGCGACACGGCGCCGACGAGGCCGGACGATCTGCGTATGGACATGCAATGCTCCTTGATACTTAGGTAAGGCTTACCTTAGTTGATGATCTTTGGGCAGAGCAACCGGGTGCCAGGCGTCACGCCCGCGCACCCGGTCGGATCAGTGCTCGTCCTCGTCGAAGTCGGCCACGCCGCGCTTCCAGTAACCGGTGATGTCATGGTCGGCCTTCGCCAGCCCCAACTCGTCACGGACCCAGCGGCGCAGCGGCTTGATCTGACCCGCCTCGCCCGCGACCCACACGTACGCCCGCTCCCCCTCGGGCACGGCCACCTCGGTCACGGCCCGCACCAGCGCGTCGCCGGTCCCGGCCGGCAGGCCGCCGCGGTGCAGCCAGCGCACCTCGAAGCCCTCGGGCGCCGACAGTTCGATCTCCTGCGTGGCATCGGCGACTTCGATGAACGCCCAGCCCTTCGCGCCCCTCGGGAGCTCCTCCAGCCGGCGCGCGATCGCGGGCAGCGCCGTGATGTCGCCGGCGAGCAGATACCGGTCGTAGGAGTCCGGGACGATCAGCCCGCCGGGCGGCCCCGCGATATGGATGACGTCGCCCGGCCGGGCCGCGTGCGCCCAGTCCGAGGCGAGTCCGCCGTCGTGCGGGGCGATGTCGATGTCGATCTCCCGCGCGGCCGGGTCGTAGCGGCGCACGGTGTACTCGCGCGAGACGAGCGCCGGCCGGGGCCAGCGCAGCATCGCCCCGTTCCGCTCGGGCAGTCGCAGCGTGCCGTCCGGATCCGGGAAGATCAGCTTCACGTGTTCGTCGGACGCGTGGGCCTCGAACCCCTCGGCGCCCGACCCGCCCAGGGTCACCCGCAGCAGGCCGGTGCCGACCATGGCGGTACGGACGACCTCGGTCGCCCGGATGCCGATCGGGTAGCCCACCTTCTCCGCCTGCCGGCCCGTCCGGACCTCCGCGATCCGGTCCAGATGACGGTGCCGGTGATCGGTCCCGCTCATGCCGTACGCTCCGTCAGCAGCGCGGTCCAGTGCGCGAGTTCGGGCTTCTCCGCGAGGTCGGGGAACTCCAGGGAGGACGCCCCCGCGGCACGCCAGCGCTCGACCAGGGCCATGATCCGCATCGAGTCCAGGCCCAGATCGACCAGATTCCCCTCGGGCGCGATCTCGGCGGGGTCGCAGTCGAGCAGTTCCGCGACATCCGCGCGGACGCGTTCGGGCGACAAGGTCTGGTTCATCGGACGGCTCCTGCGGGACGGGCGCCGACCGCGCGGTGCGCGTCGGCGGCGATGACTACGGGGCCACGTCACGGGGCGGCGCGTACGCGCGCACCCGGTCATGGCGTTCACGGGAGAACTCGGCTGCCTCATCGGCCACTTGGCCGTTCCGCGGGCGAACCCACCAGGTTGCGCGGCCGCTCGGTCCGCTCACCCCGGTGCCGACGGAGAAGGCACTCGCACGTCCCCCTCGATGGTTCCGCACGCATGACCGCCCCCCTCTCCCGTTCAAGGTCAGGCAAGGCTAACCTAACCCATTGACACCGAACACCCGAACGCGATCCCGGCACCACTCCCCCTCTCGAACCCCGCGCGCCTCCATGACTGACCGTCACCTCTGCACGCACTGACGCCCATCGACCTCCTCGCATCGATCGGCGGAATAAGTTAGGTTACCCTTACCTAACTACCCCGTAGGAGGTTGCTCATGTTTGAGCGCATACCGGGCGGAATCGGCGAGTTCGATGGCCGTACTGTCCTGGTGACCGGTGCCGCACAAGGCATCGGAGCGGCCGTCGCTGAGCTGTTCGCCGGCCTCGGCGCCCGGGTGGCCGCTACCGACCGTGCGCAGGAGGGCATCGACGCCCTGGCCCTGCGGTGGAACCGGCTACAGGCCGAGAAGCCGGGGGACACGTCCTCGGCGGGCCGGCTGGAGCCGTACGTCATGGACGTCACCGACCGGCCTTCCGTGGAGCGCACCGTGGCGGGCGTCGAGCGCGAACTCGGCCCGGTGGACGTACTCGTGAACGTCGCGGGCATCCTGCGCACCGGCCCGGCCACCCAACTCCGCGCAGAGGACTGGTCGGAGACGTTCGCGGTGAACACGACCGGCGTCTTCCACGTCTCGCAGACCGTCGCACCGCTGATGGCCGGACGGGGCAACGGCAGTGTCATCACGGTCGGTTCCAACGCCGCCGGGATTCCTCGCACCGGCATGGCCGCCTACGCCGCGTCGAAGGCGGCGGCCGCCATGTTCACCCGATGTCTCGGCCTCGAACTCGCCCGCAGCGGCGTCCGCTGCAACGTCGTCGCGCCCGGGTCCACCGACACGGCGATGCAACGCGCCCTGTGGACCGACTCCGGCGCGGAGCAGCGGGTCATCGACGGGGACCAGGCCTCCTACCGGACCGGCATACCGCTCGGCCGGATCGCCGCCCCCGAGGACATCGCCGACGCCGTCGCCTTCCTCGCCTCGGACCGCGCCCGCCACATCACCCTGCAGGAGCTGTACGTCGACGGCGGCGCGACCCTGCGCTGAACCGCGCCCAGCCCGTACGTACCCCCACTGACGGAACATCGAGAATGGAGTCCCTGTGCCGACGGCATCCCAGGTCGCCACGCACGTACCCCCGGCCGATCCGGCCCACCCGGCCGTAGGCGCGGCCACCTCGCTGCTGGACGGCTACCGGCCCGGTGACCGTTTCCTCGCCACCCCCGGCCGCACCCTGCTGGCATCCGGTACGGCACGCCCCGTGCCGCACGACAGACGGCCGCTCGACGAGCGGGTGACCGCGACCCTGGCCGAGGCCCGTGCGTCCGGGCAGGAATCGCCGGTGGTCATCGGCGCCGTCCCCTTCGACCACGAGTCACCGGCCGCCCTCGCCGTGCCGGCGGAGCTGCGGATCGCGCCGCCGCTCGCCTCCGACCCCCTGATCGCCCTGCCCGTCGGCATCTCCGGCTCCGCGAACTGGCGGATACGCCCGGTGCCGGCACCCGAGGTCTACGGAGCGGGCGTCGCCGCCGCGGTGGAGCGCATGTGGCGCGGGGAATTCAGCAAGGTGGTGCTCGCCCGCACCCTCGAACTCACCTCCACCGAACCGCTGGACCTGCCCGCGATGCTCCAGCGGCTGGCCCGCCGCGACCCGGTCGGCTACACCTTCGCGCTGCCCACCGGCCAGGGCCGCACCCTCATCGGCGCCAGCCCCGAACTGCTGGTCTCCCGGCATGGACAGCAGGTCGTCGCCAATCCGCTCGCCGGGTCCACCCCCCGCAGCAGCGACCTGGCCGAGGACGTCCGCCGCGCCGCCACCCTGCTGGAGTCCGTGAAGGACCTGCACGAGCACGCCGTCGTCGTGGACGCCGTCCACCAGGCCCTCGCTCCGCACTGCGCCGAGCTGACCGTCCCGGCCCGGCCGACCCTGATCCGCACCGCCACCATGTGGCACCTGTCCACCACGGTGACCGGAACGCTCTCCTCCCCCGACATCTCGGCCCTGGCGCTCGCGTGCGCCCTGCACCCGACACCCGCGGTGTGCGGCACACCCACCGCGACGGCCCGTCAGGTCATCGCGGAGACCGAGCCGTTCGACCGCGGCTTCTTCACCGGAGTGGTGGGCTGGGGCAACGCCGGAGGCGACGGCGAGTGGGTCGTCACGATCCGCTGCGCCGAGGCCGAGGAGCGCACGCTGCGCCTCTACGCGGGCGCCGGCATCGTGGCCGCGTCGGAGCCGGAGGCGGAGACCGCGGAGACGGCGGCCAAGTTCCGTACCTTCCTCAGCGCTGTGGGGGCCGAGCTGTGAGCCCGCACGACGCACCCACCTGGCCGGCCGATTTCGCCGAGCGGTACCGGCGGGCCGGCTGGTGGCGCGGAGAGACGTTCGGCTCCATGCTCCGGGAGCGCGCCGAGGCGCACCCGGACCGGATCGCCGTGGTCGATCCGGCCGCCGGAAAACGCTGGAGCTACGGAGAACTGGACCGGCGCGCCGACCGGCTGGCCGCGGGCCTCCTCGCCCGGAACATCACCAAGGGCGACCGGGTGGTGGTGCAACTGCCCAATATCGCCGAGTTCTTCGAGGTCGTCTTCGCGCTGTTCCGGATCGGCGCACTGCCTGTCTTCGCCCTGCCCGCCCACCGTGAGACGGAGATCTCGTACTTCTGCGAGTTCACCGAGGCGGTCGCGTACGTCATCCCGGCCGAGCACGAGGGCTACGACTACCGCGAGCTGGCGGCGAAGGCGCGCGCGGGCGCCGGAACGCTGCGGCACGTGTTCGTCGCGGCAGGCGACCCCGGCGAGTTCGAAGCGCTGGCAGACATCGCGGAGAATCCGGTCGGCTACGGCGCCCCGCGCCCGGACGAACTGGCCTTTCTCCAGCTGTCCGGCGGCAGCACCGGCGTTCCCAAGCTGATTCCGCGCACCCACGACGACTACATCTACTCGCTGCGCGGCTCCAACGAGATCTGCGGCGTCGACGAGACGAGCGTCTACCTCTGCGCGCTGCCCGCCGCCCACAACTTCCCGCTCTCCTCCCCCGGTTCGCTCGGCACCCTCTACGCCGGCGGGCGCGTGGTGCTGTGCCCCCGGCCGTCCCCCGAGGCCGCCTTCCCGCTGATCGAACGGGAGAAGGTCACCATCACCGGCCTGGTCCCCCCGCTCGCCCTGCTGTGGACCCGTGCGGCCACCACTACCGCGCACGACCTCAGCAGCCTGGACGTCCTGCTGGTGGGTGGCGCCAAGTTCAGCGAGGAGGCGGCACGGCGGGTCCGCCCGGCGCTCGGCTGCACCCTGCAGCAGGTCTTCGGAATGGCCGAGGGCCTGGTCAACTACACCCGGCTGGACGACCCGGTCGAGACGATCGTCACCACGCAGGGGCGGCCCATCTCGCCGGACGACGAGATCCTGGTCGTGGACGACGAGGACCGCGAGGTCGCCCCGGGCGAGACGGGTCACCTGCTGACGCGGGGGCCCTACACGATCCGCGGCTACTGGCGGGCGCCCGAGCACAACGCCCGCTCGTTCACAGAGGACGGCTTCTACCGCACGGGCGACGTGGTCCGCGTCACCGGAAGCGGTCACCTCGTCGTCGAAGGACGCGCCAAGGACCAGATCAACCGGGGTGGCGAGAAGATCGCCGCCGAGGAGGTGGAGAACCACCTCCTCGCCCACCCGTCGGTGCACGACGCCAATGTGGTGGCCGAGCCCGACCCGTATCTGGGCGAACGCGTCTGCGCGTACGTGATCCTGCACCCGGGCGAGGGCCCGGTGAAGCCGGTGGACATCAAACGTTTTGTACGGGAACGGGGGCTGGCCGCGTACAAGGTGCCGGACCGGGTCGAGTTCGTGGAGACGTTCCCGCAGACCGGCGTCGGGAAGATCTCCAAGAAGGAACTGCGGACCGCCGCGGCCGCCGCCCCGGCCGTCTGACCCCCTCCGCCGGCCGCCCGGCCCTCTCCCCGAACCAGACGAACCTGACGAACCCGAACGGAACCCAGCACCATGGCCCTGCCCGCCATCGCCCCGTACCCCATGCCGAGCGCGGAGGAACTGCCCGCCAACCGGGTCGAGTGGACCGTCGACCCCGCACGCGCGGTACTCCTCGTCCACGATCTGCAGAACTACTTCCTGTCCGCCTACGACCGCCGGTCCTCACCCGTCCCCGAACTGCTCGCGCATGTGGCCCAGTTGAGGAAGGAGGCGAAGCGGCTCGGCGTACCGGTGCTGTACACCGCGCAGCCCGGCGGGCAGAGCCCCGACGAGCGCGGCCTGCAGCAGGACTTCTGGGGTCCTGGCCTGCCCGACGACCCGCACGCCGCCGCCATCGCGGACGACATCGCGCCCGACGATGACGACGCGGTGCTCACCAAGTGGAAGTACAGCGGCTTCGTGCGCACCGATCTCCTGGAGCGGCTGCGCGAACAGGGCCGGGACCAGATCGTCATCACCGGCGTCTACGCCCACATCGGCGTCCTGATGACCGCGTGCGACGCCTGGATGCAGGACATCCAGGCCTTCGTGGTGGCCGACGCGGTGGCCGACTTCTCCGCCGGGGACCATGCGATGGCACTGCGCTGGGCGGCCGGCAAGTGTGCCGTCGTCACCAGCACCCGAGCCGTGTTCGAAGGAGCCTGACCGGTCTGCCGTGTGCCGGCGTCGTCGGGCTGCCCGGCGACGCCGGCCGGCCCGGCGTACGTGTCACTGGGCCCCGGGCGCGGGGCCGTCGACGAGCAGCACGAGCTTCCCGCGCGCGTGGCCGCCCTCCCCGGCCCGGTGCGCCTCCGCGACCTCGGTGAGTGGGAAGGTCTCCGCGACCGGGAGGGCGAAGCGCCCGGACTCGATCAGCTCGCCGATCCCGCCGAGCGCGTGCAGCGCGCGTCCGACGTCCCCGCTGCTGAACCGGACCCCGTGCTCCCGCGCGCCCATGAAGTCCGCGAGCGTCACGACGTTCCCGGCGCCGCCCGCCAGCTCGGTCAGCTCGGGCAGGACACCGCTCCCGGCCACGTCGAGCGCGAGGTCGACGCCGTCCGGTGCGAGCGCGCGGACCCGCTCGGCGAGGCTCTCGCCGTAGGCGACCGGCTCGGCCCCCAGCGAGCGGAGATACCCGTGGTTCGCCGGACTGGCGGTGCCGATCACGCGTGCGCCGCGCACCACGGCGAGCTGTACGGCGGCGCTGCCGACGCTTCCGGACGCGCCGCTGATGAGCAGCGTGCCGCCGCCCCCGGGCTCGCCGTCTCGTCCCGCCCCGGCGGCCCTCGCCCCCACACCCAGCTGGTCGAGCGCCCGGGTGGCCGTCTCGACGGCGGCCGGCAGCGCGGCGGCCGCGGCGAAGCCGAGCGACGGCGGAACCGGCGCCCAGGCGGACAGCACCGCCAGCTCCGCCTGGGCCACCCCGTCGGCGGAGAAGCCGAACACCCGGTCACCGACGGCCAGGTCCGCGACGCCCGCACCGAGCTCGTCGACGATGCCCGCCGCCTCGTAGCCCATGGTCTGCGGGAGCTCCTGGTCCATCAGCCCCTGGCGCTTCTTCCAGTCGCTGGCGTTGATCCCGGCCGCGCGCACGGCGATCCGGACCTGCCCCGGACCCGGGTGCGGATCGGGAAGATCCACGATCTCCAGGACCTCCGGGCCTCCGAACCGGCTGAAACGGACTGCCTTCATCGTGCGCTCCGATCTCGACTCAGGTGTCGCGGCCGCCGCCCGTCCGGCAGCGTCCAGGTCTCGTCCGCCGGGCCGGACCGTCAAACAGCCCTGGTCAGGGCCGTCCCGGCCGGTGGCGGCCGGACTCCGCGAGAACAGTCGCCAAGGTACGCGACGGGTACCCGCAGCTCTGCCCCGGCCGGGCACCGCACCTGCGGCGCCGCTGCTCCGAACAGCGGCGCCGCGTGTGCGGCCCGGGATATGTCCCAGCAGAATCGTGCACGCCGCGCATCGCCCGCGTCCGCCGGGTGTGCGGGACGCAGGCCGTCCCGGATCGCGGCGAAGGGAGCTGACGTGTGGTCCTCCGAGGCCGCTGACGGCCTGCTGGGCGAGTTCCTCGCCGATCCGGCCAACTCGACGCTCGACCTGGCCACCGCCGCGGCGCGCTGCTCGGAGGCGCTGGGGCTGCGGCAGTCCGTGGTCTATCTCTCCGACCTCCAGCAGCGCCTGCTGGTCCCGTTGACCCTCAGCACCTCTCAGCTGACCATCGACGACTCCCTGGCGGGCTGGGCCTACCGCACACAGTCCCTGCGGGTCGAGGACTCCGGCACCGGGCAACTGATCGCCTGGCTGCCCCTCCTGGACGGGGCGGAACGGCTCGGGGTCGTCGCCGTGCACTCCCCCGGCCTGGACCCGGTCACCCTGCGCCGCGCCCGCACACTGGCCTCGCTGCTCGCCATGATGATCACGTCGAAGCGCTCCTACAAGGACAGCTTCGTACGGCGCACCCGGACCGAACCGATGCGGCTGCCCGCCGAGATGCTGCGGGCGTTCCTGCCGCCCCGGACGATCGGCACGGCGTCGGTCGTCTCGACCGCGGTGCTGGAGCCCGCCTACGAGATCGGCGGGGACGCGTTCGATCACGCGCTGACCGAGACGACCCTGCACGCCGCGATCCTCGATTCCATGGGGCACAATCTCGCCTCCGGGCTCACCACGGCCGTCTCCCTCGCCACCTGCCGCAACGCCCGCCGCACCGGTGCCGACCTGCCGCAACTCGTCGAGAGCGTCGATACGGCACTGGCCACCTGGCTGCCCGACCAGTTCTGTACGGGCGTGCTGCTCCAGCTGGACCTGGCCGGCGGAGTACTGCGCTGGAGCAACTGCGGACACCCCGCCCCGCTGCTGATCCGGGAGCAGACACTGGTGCCGGGCGCGATGGAACGCGACCCGGAACCGCCGATGGGCCTGCTGTCCACGCTGAGCGCCGCGACCCGCCAGGTGCACCGCATCTCGCTGGAGCCCGGGGACCGCGTACTGCTGTACACCGACGGGGCGACGGAGTCCCGCATGCGCAACGGCACCGAGTTCGGCCTGGAGCGTTTCGTCGACTACGTCGTGCGGGCCTCGGCCGCCGGTGAGCTGGCACCGGAGACGCTGCGCCGCCTCATCCACGCGATCCTGGACTCCGGCAGCACGGGCCTGCGGGACGACGCGACGATCCTCATGTTCGAGTGGCGGCCGCCCCTCTCCTGACCGACGGCCGAGGGGACACACCGGATGTTTGACATCGTTTCCGTGGGTAGGGGCACAGCGATCGCAGCGGAACGCATTCCGTTGGATACTGAGGCAGAACGGCAGATCAAGGAGATATCCATGTCCTCGAAGCGACGTCGCAAGAAGAAGGCCCGCCGCAAGAACAGCGCGAACCACGGCAGCCGTCCGCAGACCTGAGAGCGGGCCGGGATATGGCTCCGGGGGTGGCGCGTGCCACCCCCGGAGCCATATCCCGGCCCGGAAGACGCCCGGTGGCAGTGCCGCCGGGCGTCAGCCCGACTTCGGCGGGTGCTGCGTGTCGAAGGCGAAGAGGGTGTTCTTGTCCGCGGCGACGACCAGCGCCCGCCCCACGACGGTCACCCGCGGGTCCGCGCCCGACTCGCCCGTGAGGCCGTCGGCCTGCGGGTCCGTCGACCACAGGGCCTTGCCGTCGGACGGTGACAGCGCGACGACCCGGCCGGTGGCCGAGCTGAAGTACAGCGCGCCGCCTCCCGCGACGGGCCCAGACGCGCCCTCCACGTTCGTCTGCCGAGACCACTTCTCCCGGCCGGTGGCGGGGTCGAACGCGGTGATGAGCCCGGTCTGGCCGCTCACGCAGAGAGTGCCGCCGGCCATGCCGGGCGTTCCCTCGTACGTCCTGGCCAGTGCGGAGTACGTGACCTTCCGCGAGCGCGGGTCGACCCGCGCCACGCCCCGGTAGCCGACCGTCGCCGTGCCCTCCCGGCGCTCCTGGAGGAGGACGAGCCTGCCGTCGGCGGCGCCCACCGGAACGGCCGGGCCGTCGACCTCGATGGGCCTGCCCAGCGTCCCCGAGGCGCGGTCGACCGTGTACAGGGTGGGGTGGCGCACATCCAGGTCGTCCACCTCCGTGTTCGTCGCACACATCGCCATCAGCCGCGGGCCGGCCTCGACGGGAGCGCACTGCGTACCCGAGGGGAACGGCGTCGTCCAGACGGTCTTCCCGCTGTGCGCGTCCCGGGCCTCGAAGCGGGAGCCGGAGGAGTCGACCGTCACGACGGCGGATCCGGCCACGACGGCGTCCTGGGTGCGGCCCGTGACGGCCGTCGACTGGGCGCCGGAGGGCACGGACCACAGCTCGCGGCCGGTGTCCGCGTCGAGGGCAACCACCTCGCTGGGCGGGCCTTGCGGGGCGTCCTGGTCCGCGAAGCGGTAGCCGAGTACCGTGTCGTCGGTGGCGCCGACCAGGTGCATGCCCTGAACGGGCACTCCCGGGCTCTTCGCCGTCCACACCCGCGAGCCGTCCTGAGCCCGGACGCGGGTCGCGACCACGCCGCCGCCACCGCAGAACAGCGCCTCGCCGCGCGAGACACACCGCAGTTCGTCCGAGATGTCCGCACGACCGCTCGGCACGGTCCTGTGCCACGGCCGGAAGCCGGCGGGGAGCGCGGCACCCGGCGCCGCGACGGTGGTGCCCCTGCCGTCGTCGCCGCCGGCACCGAGGCCGCCCGCGTTCAGTGCGGCGGCTCCCCCGCCGATCGCCGCGACCGCGACGGCGGCCGCGAGCACGGGGCGCCAGTTACGGCGCAGCCGGCCGGCGACTGGGCTGCCCGTACCGGGACCTTCCGGGCCGGACGACGCCCCGGTGCCACGCGTCGCGAGGTGGGCCTGGGTGATCACGTCGCGGGTGCGGCCCGTACCGGCCCCGTTCGCCTCGGTGCCGCCGAGGTCGGCGGGCAGGTCCCGCAGCAGCACGAGGAGCTCGTCCGCCGAGGGGCGCTCTTCGGGATCCTTGCCCAGGCACGATTCGACGACCGCGCGCAGGGCCGCCGGCACGGCGCCCAGCGACGGTTCCTCGTGCACCACCTGGTACGCCGTCATGTACGGGCTGTCCGCGTCGAACGGCCCGTGTCCCGTCGCCGAGTACACCAGCAGTGTCCCCAGCGAGAAGACATCGGAGCGCGGCCCGACCCCGCGCGGGGCCTGGAGCTGCTCCGGAGACATGAAGGGCGGCGTCCCGATGACCCGCCCCGTCATCGTCAGCGTCTGCTGGTCCGCGGCGCGCGAGATGCCGAAGTCGATGACGCGCGGGCCCTCGGGCGAGAGCACGACGTTGGAGGGCTTCAGGTCCCGGTGGACGACGCCCACCCGGTGGATGTCGCGCAGCGCCTCGGCCAGTCCGATGGCGAGCAGCCTCAGCTCCGCCCCGTTCAGCGGGCCCTTCTCCGCGATGTGCTGGGCGAGCGTGTGCCCCTCGATGTAGGTCGTCGCCATCCACGGCTGCTCGGCCTCCGGGGCGGCGTCGACCACGGCGGCGGTGAACGCGCCGCTCACCCGCCTGGCCGCCGCCACCTCCTGCCGGAAGCGGATGCGGAACTCGTCGTCCCCGGCGTACTGCTGGTGGATCAGCTTGATGGCGACGGGCCGCCCCGAACTGGTCCGGCCCAGAAAGACCGTGCCCATGCCACCCGAGCCGAGCCGCGCCTCCAGCGGATAGCCGCCGATCTCGGCTGGATCACCTCCGCGAAGCGACACTCTCCCCGACCTCCCGTCCCCCGTGCACCTCTGACACCACGGGCCTGCGTACCTGTGCTGCACACAAACTAGTCGCAAGGTGGCCCACCGGAGCAAAGCGGGGGACGAAAGGGGAGCTCAGAGCTGGTTCACAGCCGGGTCCGGGTGCGACGGGAACGCACCGTCAACGCGGCCTTCAGCAGCAGACCGGCGCCCGCCAGACCGGCACCGCCGGCCAGGAGCGTCGTTCCCGCGCCGGTATCGGCGAGGTGGCCGCCGCCGTGGTGGGTGTCGTGACCGGGGTGCGGCGCGGGACTCTTGGTGTGCGTCGGTGTCGGGGTGGGAGTGGGAGTGGGCTTGTGGCAGCCCTTGTCGTGGCACGGTTGCGGCTTGTGGCAGCCCTTGTCGTCGTGGCACGGGTGCGGCTTGTGACAGCCCTTGTCGTCGTGGCACGGGTGCGGCTTGTGACAGCCCTTGCCGTGACACGGTTCCTTGCCCTTGACCGTGAGTGTGACGTCGTCGGGCGGCGAGGTGACCTCGGTTCCGCCGGCCTCACCGCGCGCGGCGGCCACGTTGATGACGGTGCCGCGGGCCGCGTCCGCCTCCGTGACGGTGTAGGTCCCGGTGCAGGTGGTGGTGGCTCCCGGCGCGAGGGTGGTGGACCGGCAGGTGACGTCCGGTACGAGATCGTCCGTGACCGCGATGTCCGTCAGCGGGGTGTCGCCTGTGTTGGTGACGGTATAGGTGTACGTCACCTCGTCACCGGCCCGGTACACCCGGGTGTCGTCGGCCGACTTCTCCAGGCGGAGGCTCAGCTCGGACCCGACGACCACGGTGACATCGTCGGGCTCCGAGACGACCGGGGTCTCACCGGCCTGCCCCTGCGCGGTCGCGGTGTTGGTGACGGACCCCTGGGCCGCGTCCGCGTCCGTGACGGTGTAGACGCCGGTACAGGTGGTGCTGTCACCCGCCTGCCCGGCCGGCGCCAGTGTCGTCGCACCGCACGTCACATCGCTCACCCGGTCGTCGGTGACACCGACCCCGGTCAGCTGCTCGGGCCCTGTGTTGGTGACGGTGTAGGTGTACGTCACCTCGTCGCCCGCCCGGTACACCCGGGTGTCGTCGGCCGACTTCTCCAGCCGCACACCGGGCCCGGCCCGGACGGGCAGCGTGACGTCGTCGGGCGGTGAGACGACCGGGGTCTCACCGTCCTTGCCCTGTGCGGTGGCGGTGTTGGTGACGGAGCCCGCCGTGCCGTCGGCGTCGGTGACGGTGTACGTACCGGTACAGGTCATCGTCTCGCCCACACCGAGCGTGGTCCGGGGGCAGCTGATGTCCGTGACCTTGTCGTCGGTCACGTTCACGTCGGTCAGCGGGACGTTGCCGCTGTTGGTGGCCACGTACTCGTAGGGGACTTTGGTGCCCGGGGTCAGCGGTGAGGGCGGCGGCGGCTCCTGGGACACCTGCTTGACGAGGTTGAGCTGGGGCAACGCGGCCGCCGGGTGAACCGTGAGGTTACGGATCAGGTGGACGTCGGTGAAGAGGCCGGTGGACGCGGCGAAGCCGAACTTGTACGTGTCCGGCACGGGCTGCGGGGCCGGAGCCGAGAGCACCTGCCGACTGCCGCCGCCGTCATGGAAATCGATGGAGACCGTGATCACCGGATCGGGGGACGGGGAGATCTCCACGGTCACGGTGCGGCGCGACGGCTCCAGCAGGGCCTCCGCCTCGTCCGGGGTGGAGCCGGGCGGGATCGAGGCCGTGGGCCCGTGCAGCTGCCCTGGCAGGGTGGAGGGCCAGGGCCCGGTCGTCGAGTGGTTGCTGGTGGTGGCGTCGAGGAAGCAGTACCCCTCTGTGCCGTCCCCCGGCCCCCGCAGCGTCACCATGTTCTGCCCCGGTGCGGGGATACGGAACGAGGTGCCGGCCGGTGACCGGGTGGCACAGCCGTTGCCGCGGTGCTCCCAGTCCCCGAAGTAGTTGCCGAGGACGTCCAGACCGACCCCGAGATAGCCCCGGTTGACACCCGGCAGGAACGTATTGCCGGGGTTGTCGTCGGGCAGCTTCTGTGCGTAGCCGAGGCTGCCGCCGAAAGCTCCCGGCGAGGTCAGTGACGCCGCGCCGTCGATGAGGAAGAAGGAGATTCCGTCGGCGGGAGGGTTGGTCGTTCCGCCGTACTGCCACTGGTCGAAGCTGGTGACCAGCCCCTGGTTGGCGGGCAGTGCGTGGTTGTAGAGGACCGCTGCCGACTGGTCGTTCGATGCGTCGGTCAGGCGCAGGTAGCCCTTCGGTGCCGCGTTGTCCGGCGGCACCGGCCCGGTCGCGCCGGCGGGACATCCCGAGAGGGGATGCGTTCCAGGTCCGGCGGCCGGGCCCTGCGGGGCACCGGTCAGACACGCGGGTCCGAACGCCTCGAACCCCGCCTGCGCTTCGGCTCCGGTGAACGTCTCGTCGATCAGTGGGACGCCCACGGGCTGTGCGGCGGCCATCTGCCCCGGCAGGCCCAGCCCGGCAGCCGCCAGGCCGAGCACGCCGAGCCCGGTGGCGGCCCACCGTTTCGCCGGAGTGCGTCTGGCACCGGTACGCGTCGCGCGGAATGCTCTCAGACTCAGACTCATACCGAGCAAAGTACGTAAATAATAAGATCGCAGGCATATGACATACCTCGGGCCTCTGCTCCGCCACTCCATTGGTTGCACGGACCGGAACCGGCAGCGAGCCCTTCGCACTCGACTGTGGCAGCTCAGCTGTAGTAGGCGATCTTCCCGTCGAGGACCTCCATGGCCCGGCGCAGCGCCGTCACCCGCCGCTCCAGCTCGGCACGGTGCTCGCGCAGGAAGGCGACCCGGTCCCGCGCGGGGTGCTCGGCGCGCAGGATGGCGACGAAGCCCCGCAGGTCCGCGATGCCGAGGCCGGCCTCGCGGAAGCAGGTGACCAGGCCGATCCAGAAGACGTCGTCGTCGGTGTACTCGCGGCGCCCGCCGGAGGAGCGCCGGATCGGGCCGATGAGCCCCTCGCGTTCGTAGTAGCGCAGGGTGTCGATGGAGACGCCGGTGCGCTCTGCGGCTGTCGCGGGGGTGAGGGCGGTGGTGGTCATGGACTCTCTTTCCGGCTGCTGCTACCGCGCCTGGGCGAAGCGCTCCACGTGGTCGTCACCGAGCCGCACATCGCGTGCGGCGAGTGCCTGCTCGATCTGCTCCACCCGGCTCACGCCGACGATGGGATCGATGCCCTGCCGCATCAGCCAGGCCAGGACGACCTGATTCGGAGAGGCCGAGACGTCGTTGGCCGTGTCGTCCAGGACCGAGAGCACCCGGGTGTTGCCGGGGTGATCATAGGGCTCCGGCAGCGGCTTGTCCGCCCGCACGTAGGAACCCCACATCAGCGCGGTGTACGCCCACACGGTGAGCCCCTGATCCTGCGCCAGGTCCAGGTCATCCGCGGTGAGCAGGCGGTGGCCGGCCTCCGCGAGCGGGGTGAGGGGGCGGGGCTGGACGAGGGAGTGGCGCAATTGGAGGGCCGTCCACGGTTCCACGCCCTGCTCCTGTGCGAGTGACCGGGCGCGCTCGACCCGCCATGCCGCGTGGTTCGCCGCGCCGACCCGTAGCGCCGTTCCCTTGGCGACCAGTTCACCGAAGGCGCCGACCGTCTCCTCCAACGGCACGCCCCGGTCCTCGGCGTGGGCCCAGAGCAGGTCGACGTAGTCGACCCCGAGACGCCCGAGGCTCTCCTGCGCTCCGGCGCGGACGGCGTCGGCGGAGAGCCCTTCGGCGCTCTGCGGCCAGGAGTGCGCGACGAGCGGGTTCTGCCGGACCTTCGTGGCGATGCGCACCGCGTCGCGGGCGCCGGGGCGGGCCCTGAGCCAGGCGCCGATGACGCGCTCGCTGGCGCCGCCGACGCCGCTGGGGTCGGCCCAGAAGGAGTAGCAGTTCGCGGTGTCGAGCCAGACACCGCCGCCTGCGACGAAGGCGTCGAGGATCGCGAAGGCCTGTTCGGGGGCGACGCGGGTGCCGAAGTCCATGGTTCCGAGGACGATCTGAGGAGCTGTGGTGTTCATGCCCTCCACTCTCGGATCTGGAGCGCGCTCCAGGTCAAGTACCTCTGTGGGAAAGGTTCTGCGCCTAGGTCGTGTCCGCAAAGTCCCGCCTGGCCCGTGACGCCTGGCACGCACTCTCGCCGCACCGGCCGAAATCCCAAGTACATCCAGTACGAGGGATGTCGGCCGGCACGCCGAGAAATGGGGTCTCCCCTGGTCGAGCGAAGCCGAGAGCTTGGGGAAGCACCAGACGCCACGGGCCACGCCCTCCGGGCGTACGACGGGACTTTGCGGACACGACCTAGCCCCCGAAGGCCCATGCCTCGATGTCGCGGTAACGGATCGGCGCGGTGCCCCGGCCGGCGTTGCTGCCGACCAGGTGCAGGCGTCTCGCCGGCCACGGGCTGCCGGTGAATCCGGCGAGCCGGGAGGCGATCTCCGCCGCCCCGGACCGGTCGTCCCGCCGTGCGCGGGCCAGCGTCAGATGCGGGCGCAGCGGCCGGTCCTCGAACGCGACACCGCAGTCCCTGACCAGGGCGCGTACGTCGGTGGCGAGCGTCCGCAGCCCGTCCAGGTCCCCGTCGATGCCGCTCCACAGCACCCGGTCGTCGAACGTCCCGCTGCCGCGCAGTGCCAGTGAGAGGGGCCGGCGGGCCGCCGCGAGCCCGGCCAGCGGCGGGCGCAGGAGCGGGAAGGTGGAGACGGGGAGCTCCCCGAGGAACGCCAGGGTGATGTGCCAGTCCTCGATGCGGTTCCAGCGCATCTGGGGGTGCGTGTCGTAGGCGGGGCTGAGTTCCCGGGCGAGTTCGTCTTTCGCGTGGTCGGGCGGGGCCAGGGCGATGAACACGCGAACGGTCGTGGGCTGAGTCTGTTCGTTCACACCGAACTTCGTACCGCATTCCGACCGGTTGTGGCGAAGGCCGGCTGTAGCGAAGGGGCTCAGCGGAGTCCGCGACCACCCGCGCCGGCGCGAGGACCAGGGTTTCACCGTCGACCGGTCCAACAGCCGATTCCCGCTGATTGTTTCCTTATACGCTCTCGGAACGTCTGGGCGTGCCACCGGCATCGATGGCACGCTCGGACGAACTGGGAGCTTTTCCCCGCCTGTTCACAGATTCGGCCGGGGAACATCACAGGCGTATTTCAACCCGTCACGCCTCTTGACGCAGAGGAAACCGCGTTATGTTATGCAGTTAAACGTTTGAATGTGTTTGATTTCGACGATTCCGGTTCCCTACCGAGGCACCCTCAGCCCGCAGCCTCCCCCTTCTCTCGAACCGGCCTCCGCGCGACTGTGCAGCGGGGGCCGCTGTCAGTACTAAGGAGCCCCTGATGTTCCGTTCCACCCCCAGCCGTGCGGCCGCCGCCACCGGCCTCCTCCTGGCCCTCGGCCTCAGCTCAGCGTGTTCCTCGGGCAAGGAGTCCACGACCGACGACCAGGGCGGCGGCAAGGTCAAGGGCGCGATCTCGCTCACGTATCTGCAGAAGCAGGGCGACCAGGAGTACTTCATCGGCGAGGCCGCGGGCGCGAAGGCGAAGGCGAAGGAACTCGGCATCGGCCTCAAGGTGGTGAACCTGGGCAACGATGCCAACAAGACGGTCAGTGAAGTGCAGTCGGCCATCGCGCAGAAGACGAGCGGCGTCATCATCGTCGTTCCGGACCCGGCCGTCGGCCCGCAGGTCGTACAGACCGCGAAGGAGGGCAAGGTCGCGCTGCTGACGTCCGACGACCAGATCTGCGCCTCTGGACCCGACCCGGCCAAGTGCGGCAAGGACGATCTCGTCCCGCGGATCGGATTCAGCGGTGCCCAGATGGGCGGGGAGGTCGGCAAGCGCGCCGCCGCCGAGTACAAGAAGGCCGGCTGGAAGGCCGCGGACACCCGCATCATCTCGGCCTGGAAGCAGGACGTCACCGTCTGCGGCGACCGGGTGGTAGGGGCCAAGAAGGCGTTCCAGGCCGCCGTTCCCGGTGTGAAGACCATCAACGTCCCCACCGACAACACCCCCACGGGCGCGCAGGACAAGATCGCCGCGACGATCACCGCGAACTCCAAGGTGAAGAACTGGGTCGTCTGGGGCTGCAACGACGAGAACGTCATGGGCGGCGTCACCGCGCTCGCCAACGCGGACGTCAGCCCCGACAACGTTATCGGGGTCGGGCTCGGCGCCTATCTCGCCTGCAAGGAGTGGCAGTCCGACAAGCCGACCGGCATGAAGGCGGCCCTCTTCATCAACGGCAAGGACGTCGGCGCGCTGGCCGTCCAGACGATGTACGACAAGCTCAAGAAGGACAAGAAGTTCCCCGCCGAGGCCTTCGCCCCCACCACCATGGTCGACTCCACCTCGTGGAAGGGCGCCGGAGTCACCTGCAGCTGAGTGCTCCCGGCGGGCGGCCGCGACACGCTGCCGCCCGCCGGTGACCCCACCGCGCTTCCGACCTTGCCTGCACCACGCCATCGAGGTGAACCGACCCATGACCCCAGCGCAACACCCGGCCGCCGCACCGGAACCCCCCGGCGGCCCGGCGGCGCCCCACCCCACTCCCGTCGCCGTGTCGGGCCTCACCAAGCGCTTCGGCCCCGTGCAGGCACTCGGCGGCGTCACACTCGACTTCCCCGCCGGACAGATCACCGCGCTGATGGGTGAGAACGGCGCCGGCAAGTCCACCCTCCTGAAGATCCTCACCGGTGACCACCAGCCCACCGAGGGGAGCGTGGTCATGGACGGGGAGGACATCACCCTCGACTCCCCCGCCCGCGCACGGGCCGCCGGAATCCGGATCATCCCGCAGGAACCCGAGATCATCCCCCATATCTCCGTGGCGGAGAACGTCTACGCCGGCGCCCTCCCCCGCAAGCGCGGACGGGTGCTGGACCGGGCCGAACTCAACCGGCGGATCAGGGCCGACCTGGACCGGCTGGGCTTCGCCCACGTCCTGGACCCCGCCCTGCTCGGCTCCCAGCTCACGCCCGCCCAGCGCCAGTTGGTCGAGATCATGCGCGCGCTGACCGGTGCCACGACCGCGCGGCTGATCGCCTTCGACGAACCGACATCGTCGCTGTCGGAGCACGAGGTGGACGCCCTGTTCACCCTCATCCGCCGGCTGCGCGACGAGGGCATCGCCATCGTCTACGTCTCGCACCGCATGCAGGAGATCTTCCAGCTCGCCGACCGCATCGCCGTCCTTCGCGACGGCAGCCTGGTCGGCGTCCAGGACGCCGGCGCCACGAACGAGGGTGAGCTCGTGCGCCAGATGGTCGGCCGCGACCTGTCCGCCGGGTTCGTACGCCCGCACGTGGCGACCGACCGCCTGGTCCTCGATGTCCAGCACCTCACCACCGACGACGTCACCGACATCTCGCTCCAGGTCCACGCGGGCGAGGTCGTCGGCCTCGCCGGGCTGATCGGGGCCGGCCGCTCGGAACTGGCCCTCGCGCTCGCGGGCGACCTGCCCGTCCGCGAGGGCACGGTCACCCTCGACGGCACGCCGCTGCGCAGCGGCCGGCCGGGCGAGGTCATCAGCGCGGGTCTCGGACTGGCGCCCGAGGAACGCAAGGCCCAGGCCCTGTTCCTCCAGCAGTCCATCAAGGACAACACCTCGCTCGTGATGCTGGACCGGCTGCGGCGCTTCCGCTTCGTCCGGCGCACGGCCGAACGCCGCCTCGCGCAGGAGTACACCGACCGGCTCCGGGTCCGGGCCCCGTCGATCGACCACGAGGTGCGCAAACTGTCCGGCGGCAACCAGCAGAAGGTCGTCCTGGCCCGCTGGCTGGCCCGCAAGCCGAAGGTGCTGGTCCTCGACGAGCCGACCCGCGGCATCGACGTCGGCGCCAAGGCGGAGATCTACCAGATCATCGCCGACCTGGCGGCCGAGGGGGTCGCGTTGCTGGTCATCTCCTCCGAGCTTCCCGAACTCCTCGGCCTCGCGGACCGCGTGATTGTGATGCAGAACGGCCGCATCACGGGCGAACTCGACCGCGGTGAAGCCACCGAAGAATCCATCCTCCAGCTCGCCATGGCCGATGACATAGTCGGCACCGCCCCCGGAGCCTCCTCATGACCCTCACCAGTTCCCCCTCTCCGTCCGTGAAGGGAACCCCCGACGACAGCCCCGCGCCGCGCCGTTCGAAGATCCTTGGCGGCCTGGGCGGCCAGAACGTCAGCCTGATCGGTGCGCTCGCCGTCGTTCTCATCCTGTTCGGCGTCCTGAACGACAACTATCTGAGCCTGTCGAACATGCAGGTCATCGCCGAAGCGGCGACCATCACCGGACTGCTCGCGATCGTGCAGACCGTGGTCATCATCTGCGGCGGTCTGGACATCTCGGTCGGCTCGCAGGTGGGCGTGGCCTCGGTCGTCAGCGCCATGGTGTTCACCTCAGCGGGCTCGAACGCGTTCCTCGGCATGGCCGCGGCCGTCGGCGTCGGTGTCCTGATCGGCGCGCTGAACGGCCTCGTGATCGTCTACGGCCGGGTCAACCCCACGATCGCCACCCTGGCGGGGCTCGCGGCCTACAAGGGCCTCGCTCAGCTCCTGTCGGACGGGCGGGCCCAGGGCTACGTCCTCAACAACGACTTCTTCATCTTCCTCGGGCGCGGCAAGATCGCCGGTCTGCCGGTCATGGTCTGGATCCTGATCGTGGTGGCCGTCATCGTCCACCTGCTGCTCAAGTACACCGACATCGGGCGCAACCTGTACGCGATCGGCGGCAACGACACCGCCGCCCGCCTGGCCGGTATCAACATCAACAAGTACCTGATCTGCGTCTACGCCCTCATCGGCGTCGTCGCCGCCATCGCGGGCATCCTGCTGACCGCCCGCACCGGCTCCGGCCAGCCCACCTCCGGCAGCGAGGGCCTCGAACTCAAGGCGATCACCGCGGCGGCCCTGGGCGGCGCCGCGCTCAAGGGCGGCAAGGGAGGGATCGGCGGCACCCTGCTCGCCGTGGCGCTGCTCGGTTGCCTGGAGAACGGGCTCACCGTCCAGGGCATCAACACCTTCTGGCAGAACGTCGCGCAGGGCGCGCTGCTCGTCATCGCCGTCGTCATCCAGCAGCGCCGCAGCGGTGAGAGGGCTGTCGGGCTGCCTCACTGACCGCTTCGGCCGTCGCCGCGCCGGCCGGGGCGGCGACGGCTCGCTCAGCGCGAGGAACGCCGGACGTACGTCGTCACCAGTCGCTCAGCGGCGGCCGACCTCGATCCGGATCAGGCCGCGCCTGCGGATGGCGTGGAACCTGCCACGTTCGTCCACTGCGGCTCGCGGGGTGCCGTACCGGTCCGCGTCGAGCGCGACCGGTTCCGTACGCGCGAACGTCCTGCGGTCGTGGCGGACGAGGCCCGAGCCAAGTGACGCAGGAGTAACCCCTTGCAGGGGTGGAGGAGACGATCTAGCGTCACGTTCGGTGCATGACAACGATGTCTACGAGCAGGCGCACGACGGGAGTGGTATGCAATCAACGCGATACGCACCGGCCCGGAGCAGTTCGACGGCGCGGCGTCTGAGAAACCGGCTGGGGACGGCCGCGCTCTGTATCGCCCTCGCTGCCGCGGGATCTGTCACCGGGACTGCCGTGAGCGCGGTTGCCGCCACGCGCTCCGCGGTGTCCGAGGCGACTCCGGGCGCGGGGACCGATCTGACGAAGCTGGTCAATCCGTTCATCGGGACCGAGAACGAAGGGCTGACCTTCCCCGCCGCGGGCGCGCCGTTCGGGCTGGTGCAGGAGAGTCCGTTGATGAAGACATCCGGTGGCACGGGGTGCGACAAGGAGTCGTCCGACACGGTCATCGGGTTCAGCCAGACGACGATCAACGGGTGCCGGTTCAACTATCTGCCGATGATGCCCACGACCGGCGCGGTGACTTCGACCGATCCGGCACAGTACGCGTCTGGCTTCAGCCATGAGAACGAGACGACGGGACCCGACTACTACCGGACGAAGCTCGACAGGTACGGCGTGACGGCCGCCCTGACGGCGACCGAACGGACCGGGTGGCAGCAGTACGAGTTCCCTCGGACGAGTCGGGCGAACGTGATGTTCAACGCCGGTGCCGGCGTGACCGGTTCCGAGATCCACGTCGTCGGTGACCGGACGGTCGAGGGCTGGGTCGAGGATTCCAAGAAGACCTACTTCGTCGCACAGCTCAGCCGGCCGTTCACGTCGTACGGCACCTGGAAGGGCGCCGACCGGAGCCCGGGGTCCCGTACGTCGGCCGCCAAGGGTTCCAACGGGGCGTGGGTGTCGTTCGACACGAGGAAGAACGACACGCCTGTGGTCGCCAAGGTGGGGCTCTCCTTCACCGGGCTCGGCGGCGCCCGCAAGAACCTCTCGGCGGAGACGGGGAAGTTCGGCTTCGACTTCGACGCCGTGCACAAGGCGTCGAACACCCAGTGGAACTCGATGCTGCACAAGGCCGCGATCGGTGGCGGTTCGCACGACCAGCAGGTCGCGTACTACACCGCGCTGTACCACTCCATGGTTGATCCGAACATCATCGGTGACGTCGACGGCCGGTACGTCGGAGCCGACAAGAAGATCCACACCGCCAGGGACTACACCCCGTACAGCAACCTCTCGCTGTGGGACACCTACCGGACGCAGAACAAGCTCCTGGAGATGCTCGTTCCAGAGGTCGCACACGACATCGATATGTCGATCCTGGCGATCGCCCGGGAGGGCGGGGCGCTTCCACGCTGGTATCTGGAGAACGAGGAAGGCAACATCATGACCGGCGACCCGGTCACGCCGTTCCTGGTCGAGGGCTGGTCAAAGGGGCTACTGACCGGAGCGGACGCCCAGGAGGCGTACAAGTACCTCCGGGCGAACGCGACCGAGGTGCCGCCCGCCGACGTCCGTGAGAACGGGCGGGCCGGAGCCGCGTACTACGCGGAACGCGGATACATCCCCTACGGCCTCAACGTGAAGTCGAGCGCCGACTGCGACAGGGGAACGAGCGGCAACTGCTGCCCGACGAAGTCGAACGACAACGACTGCTACTACGGGACGTCGGCCACCTTGGAGTACGCGGCTGCCGACGCGTCGTTGGCCCTGATGGCGAAGGGGCTCGGCCACACGGCCGACGCCAAGATGTTCGCCAGGCGCGGCCAGTCGTACAAGAACGTCTTCGATACGAGGACCAGCCAGTTCCGGCCCCGCACCGCGTCCGACGGCACCTGGCTGACCCCGTACGACCCGGTCACCAGCGACCACGCGTTCCACGAGCAGAACGCGAGCCAGTACCAGTGGTCGGTGCCCCAGGACCCGGCGGGGCTCGTCGGCATGCTGGGTGGCAAGGACGCGACGAACAAGCGGTTGAACGACTTCTTCGCCTATGACGACCTCCTGACCGACCCCGCGGGGACCGCGCGCACGGCCTGGGTCATGGACCCGTACAACTACTACGGCTCCACGAAGTACAACCCGAACAACGAGCCGAACCTCATCGCGCCGTACCTCTACGCGTGGACGGGGCAGCCCGGCAACACCGCGACCGTGGTCAAGGCGCAGGAGACCCTGTTCACGAACAGCCCCGGCGGCATCCCCGGCAATGACGACATGGGCGAGATGTCCGCCTGGTACGTGATGTCGTCGCTCGGGCTCTACCCCACGACCAGCGGCGGCAACTTCGACGTCATCACCACGCCGCAGTTCCCCAACGCCCAGGTACGGATCGGTAATTATGGGAAGACGCAGGGCGGGACTCTGACGATCTCCGCGCCCGGCACCAGCATGGCCAACCGCTACATCGCCTCCGCGAAGGTGAACGGCAAGGCCTGGGACAAGGCATGGGTCGCGCAGGCCGACATCGCCCACGGCGGGCGCATCGACTACGCCCTGAGCACCGAGCCCACCGCGTGGGCGACGGCCGCGAAGGACGCCCCGCCGTCGATCAGCACGGCGCCGAATCCGCAGCATCAGCTCAGCGCCGGCGTCGGGCCGGAGCAGGTCGTCATGGAGCCCACGGCGGATCACGCCTCGCGGCAGCAGGTGGACCTGACGCTGCTGGCCACGGCTCCGCACACCGCGCGGGTCACCGTGACCGCGAAGGCGCCGAAGGGATGGTCGGTGTCACCGTCCCGCGCGACGGCGAAGGCCGACTCGAACGGGCTCCCCGCCCAGCTGGACAGGCGATTGCGGATCACCGCACCGGCCGGGACCGAGGCAGGCACCTACAAGGTGACCGTGACCGCCGAACTCCCCGGAGCCGCGCCGGTCAGGAAGACAGTGGGCGTCGCGGTCGAGAAGGCCGGCAACTGCGCCATCAAAACGGCCACTTCATGCGCCGTCGACCTGAACGACACCTACAACAACGACGGCGTCGCCACGCTCGCCGCACCGGGCCAGGGAGACTTCGACGGCACGGGTACGAGCTTCGCCGCCGACCAACTGCCCGCACCGGGACCGGTCGCCTTCGGTGGGGTCACCTACCAGGCGCCCAGGACCTCCGGCACCAGCGAGAACTTCGTCAAGTCCACCGGGCAGGCGATCGCCCTGCCCTCCGGCGACTACCACAGCCTCCACATCGTGGGCGCTTCCGACAACGGCAGTACCGGCGCCGCGTCGGCCACCGCCGTCGTCACCTACACCGACGGCAGCACCGCGACCGTCCCGCTGGAACTCACCGGTTGGGCGAACAAGGCTCCGGACTTCGGCAACGCCGTCGCGCTGACGACCGCGTACCAGCTCAAGGCCGGAACCGGGAAGACCGACACCAAGGCATCGCTCTACGAAACGACCGTCCCACTGGAGTCCGGGAAGAAGGTCCGGTCCCTCTCCCTGGCAACACCATCCGTGCCGGCATGGGTCGCACCCGGGTCCGGAGGACTCGACTGGCAACGCAACAGCGACCTGGAGATCTACGCGATGACCTTGGAGCACTGACCGGTCACAGTCACTCCTGTACTCCTGCCACACAGATTCGCAGCGATCGACGGAGGCCCGGTGCGCACCAGCACCGGGCCTCCCATGATCACGGCGTCCGACACGTCCTCATCGACGGTGAACGCTTACGGCATAGCCGCCGCCCTCGTAGGGGTCGGCATCCCAGGTGGCGAAGTGGTCGACGAGGGACAGGCCGGACGCGGCGCAGCAGTCGTCGTAGTCTGCCAGCGTGAGGCCGGGCGGCACCGGCAGGTGGGCTTCGTCGAGGCCGAAGCCGGCGACCAGCAGACCCCCCGGGCGCAGGGCCGCGGAGAGGTGCTTCACCACCGCCGCCTCGGTACCGGAAGCGAGCAACGGGAAGATATTGCCCGCGGCGACGACAAGGTCGAAGCCACCCGCGATACCGAGCCGGGCGGGCTCGAACTCGGCCAGATCGGTCTGGAACCACGGCAGTCCCGGTGCCTGCTTCCGAGCCACCGCCAGCATCGACGCGTCAAGATCCACCCCGACACAGTCGTACCCGAGTTCCGCGAGCCGGATCATGACCCGCCCGGTACCGCACCCGGCGTCCAGCACCCGCGCTCCGGCCGGCAGAAGCGCGGCACAGAACCGCGCCTCACCGTGCACGTCCTTGCCGCTACGGGCCAGGGCCGCAAATCGTGCGGCGTAGTCCTCCCCGGACGCTTTCCCGGCGAAATCCGACCAACGACTCATGAGGCCAAGCATAGGGTGCCGCTCACCGGCCGAAGCCGAGCACCGGAGCGGTCCGGCACGGTTCGGCGCGCAGCCCGTCCCGCTTCCTCGCCGCCGGCCTCGTCCGGTGGGGAAGACTGAGTCCATGAGAGACATCGTTTTCACGCGGCAGAGCGGCTGGATACCGAACGTGATCCGCGAGGACGGTGAGCTGAGGCTGATGCTCGGCGCCGGGGCCGACGCCAACCATGAGCCCCGCACCTTCACGTTCTCGATCAGGGAAGCCCATCTCGCGGTGATCCAGGATGACCTGGCCAGACACCTGCTGCTGTGGAGCGCGGTGCTTCCGCTGTGCGACGCCGCCGGAACCCGTGGCCGGCTCGACGAGAACGCTGCCATGACGCTCCTGGACCCGGTCCTCCTCTCCACGCCCGCGGACGTCGACGCGCTCTTCCAGCGCATCCGGTGGGACAGGATCCGGCTCATCGCCCATGGGGCCGACATCGATCTGCTCGAACGTGGCCAGGTCTGCGCGGCGATGCGCGCGGCGACGGAGACGTCCAACGAGAAGCGGGCTCACGAGTACCGGGCGAACCGCCGTCGCACCGAACGCGGAGCGCCACTCGGCCCCCTCGACACCGCGCTTCTCAAGTACACGGGCCAATACCTGCACGGCGCGACGGTTCCGAGGCGGATGCCCGATGCGGTCGACCCCGCTCTGCTGCCCGAAGTCATACGTGTGATCGCCACCGCGGAACAGGCATCCGCCGGAATGCGGATCGGCCGCGATCCGCGGCACGGAAGACGTGCCACGGACAAACAGGACTGGGCGCGGATGGCAGCAACGGTCGATGCGGCCGTGCGCCGCGCACACCCTGAGCTCGTCGATGAGGCGGTGCGCACCGTGGGCTTCCTGATGTGCTCGGAGGCCGCGGACCGCTCCAGGAGTGCCCCCATGGAGGATGACGCGGAGACTGCCGGCGACCGCGCCCACTCCGGCGGAAGTGTGAAGAGGAGGCCCCTGTCGTTCACCGACGACAAGGGCGTCGAGAAGAAGTGGCTCCCGGACAGTCCTCGCCCTGCCACCGCCGAGTTCTGGGATTTCGTCGGCGATCGCTCCGCTGCGGACAACGAAGTGTTCACCATCGAGGACGAGGAGATGGGCGAAGGGATCCAGGTCCACTTCTACGCGGACTCCATCGCCCGGATCACGACCGTGCGCGAGGGAGCAGACGGCGGGTCGGATCCAGAGTACCGGGTCGAGTACAGCCTGGTCGACGGGATCGGCGGGTACCGGAACCTGGTGGGCGCCTTCGTCCGCGGCGGCTGCGCCGCACTCGAACACCACGGCCCTTGGTTGTCGGATGCCGCCGAGTTCGAGCGGGCCCGCCGACGGCGGCGTGGCGCCCAGTAGCCCCGGCGGGAGCCCGCGCGCTCCGCCGCGTGCGTCCCGAGGCTTCGCTTGAAGGAGCCGATAGGGACCTTCAGGTACAGGAGTTCCACGGAAAGCAGGCCCTACTCCAGTTTCGCCGCGCGCCTTTTGAGGTCCTCGGCGAACTCGTCCCAGTCGGGTCCGAAGCACAACAGGTCCGCAGCCGCTTCCCGGAGCAGTCTCGGGTCATCAGGACGTTGCAAGCAGGCTAGGCGGTAGGCGAGATTCCGGGCCCAGGGCGGCAGCGCCATCCAGTCCTCGGCGAGGAGTTCCCGAAGCATGGTGAGGATCTCGTCGGCCGTTGCGAAGGTGAGCTTCTCGATAAAGTCACGGCCCGCTTCGCTGATCTGCTGGCGTTCGGCGCTGTCGATCGCCTGGCTCAGGCTCCTGGCGGCGAGGGTCGGATCGGGCATCTCACGCTTCTCCTGACAAGTTCTTGCCGGCGCTCCGGAGGGCAGCGGAGGTCGTTGACGGTATGCGCGCGCAGACCTTAGCAGTCGGCTCCCCTTCGCCCCGGTGGCCTGTGCGGTGCCGGAGCCGGGGTCCGGTCGTTACGGGTTGAGCCAGTTCCGTCCCTCATGTACGTGTACACGTCCGAGACGATCGCCTGTTCGATCTGATCGGGTTTCAAGTTGGTGGAGCGCAGATCGTTCATAGTTCCGCCCGGCCCGGTGTGGGCTCGGTCGTAGCCGTGACCGGTGTTGAACTGCCATTGGTCGTCGCCCACTTTGGCGGAACGTTTGAGGCCCTGTCCCTCGCCCTTGGAGGTGTACTCGCCGATGGGCGGGCCGTCGGCGCAGTCAGACGGCGACAGGCCAACGGGATCGCAGATCGTGTGCGGTTGGTCACGTAGGCGACCAGGTTCGGCGCCGGCGAGAGCCCCAGAGGATCCTGAGACGTGGACCGCCCCGTCTCCGGGTCGTAGTGCCGATGAGGTCGGTGGCGATGGCGAAGAAGCGGCGGCCGAGCGGGGCGTAGCGGTAGCGCCGACGGATGCCGTCGGGGGTGACTACGGAGGCGAGGTGGTCCTCGGCGTCCCACGTGTAGCGCCAGGTGTCCGGTTTCCGGGAGAGCCGGGTCTTCTGGCCAAGGTGACACGGCCGAGCACGTCGTGCTCGAAACGGACGTCACCCGCACGTGTGACGGTGGTACCTGTGTAGGCGCGGGGCCGGTGGCCTCGTGACCGGGATGCGAGTCGGGCCAGGAGGCCAAGGCCTGGTTGCCGCTCGCGTCATAGGCGTACCGCTCGCTCCAGCCGCGTGCGTGGACGGCGGTAACCTGGCCGACCGGGTCGAGGTCGAAGGTGCGCGTCCCCGACGTCCGGTCGGACGTTGCGATGAGACGGCCGTCGGCGCGGTAGGCGTACGTGTACTCATTGAGCGTGCGGGAACCGGCAGTGAAGCGCTGAGCGGACAGCCGGCCGGCCTCGTCCCAGGCGGAGGTCTGGGTGCAGATGACCTTCCCCAACTGCCCGAGATCCTGAGTCCGAGCCCGGCGACCAGCTGGGCTCGGACCGCGTCCGATGTGGGCTCGGTTCGTTCTGTTCGGGCCTGTGCGCAAACCGGGCGCCCAGGGCGTAGGCGCACTGGCAGGAGGGAGTTCAGCTCAGTTAGCGATCTCCGTCAGCCCAGAAAGCTCAGCCGCACCTGACGCTCCGGATTATCCCTGTTCGTGTCGACCAGGCACACCGACTGCCACGTCCCCAGCTCCAGCCGCCCCGCGATCACCGGGAGTGTCGCGTGCGGCGGTACGAGGGCCGGGAGTACGTGGTCGCGGCCGTGGCCGGGGCTGCCGTGGTGGTGCTGCCAGCGGTCGTCGGCGGGGAGCAGGGTGTGCAGGGCGGAGAGGAGGTCGTCGTCGCTGCCCGCGCCGGTTTCGAGGACCGCGATCCCCGCTGTCGCGTGCGGTACGAAGATGTTGAGCAGCCCGTCCCGGCCGGCGGCCGCCCGGGTGAGGAACTGTTCGCAGTCGGACGTCAGGTCGGTGACGGTCTCCGTGGTTCCTGTGGTGACGTGCAGGACGCTGGTGGTGAAGGCGGTGGACATGGGGTCATTCTCCTGCCCGTGCCGCATGATCGCGCGTCCACGTGCCGAGACACCATTGACCGTTTCATTGAGGGATCGCTACGTTCAGCGGCATGTTCCGATCAGCTCTGCTCACTTCGCGCGGTCACATCGACCTGCTGCGGGTGGCCTCCGCCGCTTGTTGTCGCGGCTGCTGACGTTCTCTCAGCACTTTTCCCGTCAGTGACCGGGCGCGAGGCGCCCGACCGCTCCTGACGTAGTACGCGTCCCGCCTCCTCCCCCTCCCGTGCCGCTCGGTCCCGCCGAATGCCCGCGGTGGTTCCTCCGTGACCTCCGCTCGTACGGCACGGCCGTCGTGTGCCCGGGGGCCCGGGGCCAGGGGTCGGGGCCCCCTTCCCATGAACCGTTCGTGGAGCCCACATGACTCTCGATCACGCTCTCACCCCACCCGATATATCCGTCGAAATAGCAAAATCCGGCCAGCCGGAAGGTGCGGTCCGGCCTCGGCCGCTCGACCTGGAGCCCGTGACGCCGGCCGCCGTTCGCGGGGTGCGGCTGCGGAACGTACCGCGGTGGCTCCGACGTACCGCCGGGCCGCTGTTGCTGCTGATCCTTTGGCAGGTGTTCAGCGCCACCGGTGTGCTGCATCCGGACGTACTGGCCTCGCCCGGCACCATCGCCCGCGCGGGATGGGGGCTGATCGCGGACGGGACCCTCACCTCCGCGATGGCCGTCTCCCTCCAGCGGGTGGCCGTGGGGCTGGTGCTCGGGGGCGCCGTCGGCACGGCGCTCGCGCTGATCTCGGGGCTCTCCCGGCTGGGCGAGGATCTGGTCGACGCGAGCGTCCAGATGCTGCGCACCGTTCCGTGGGTCGGGCTGATCCCGCTGTTCATCATCTGGCTGGGAATCGGTGAGGCCCCCAAGGTGGCGCTGATCGCGCTGGGTGTGGCCTTCCATCTGTATCTCAACGTGTATGCGGGCATTCGCGGTGTGGATCCCCAACTCATCGAAGCCGGTGAGTCGTTGGGGCTCGGGCGCTGGGGGCTGGTGCGCCATGTGGTGCTGCCGGGGGCGTTGCCCGGGGCCATGACGGGGCTGCGCTACTCGCTGGCGACCGCCTGGCTGGCGCTGGTGTTCGGCGAGTCGGTCAACGCCGATGCCGGAATCGGCTTCCTGATGAACCAGGCCAGGGAGTTCTTCCGTACCGACGTCATCGTCGTGTGCCTGGTGGTCTACGCCTTCCTCGGCCTCGCCGCCGATGTCATCGTCCGCGTTCTCGAAAGGCTGCTGCTGCAATGGCGACCGACCTTCACGGGCCAGTGACCAACCACTCCCCCGCCCCGGCCGGCGCGCTGCCGGAAGCCGCCGTGCGGGTCGAGGGGCTGTCCCGCTCCTTCGACGGCCGGGACGTCATCGACGGACTCGATCTGACCGTGTGCGCCGGGGAGTTCACCGTATTGCTCGGTCGCAGCGGGTGCGGGAAGTCGACCCTGCTGCGGGTGCTCGCCGGCCTCGACCGGGAGATCCGGGGGACGGTGCTGGTGCCCCGGCGACGGGCCGTCGCGTTCCAGGCACCGCGGTTGATGCCCTGGAAGCGGGTCTGGCGCAACGTACTGCTCGGGCTGCCAGGGAAGCCCGAACGCGCCGTGGCCGAAGAGGCGTTGGCGGAGGTCGGGCTCAGTGAGCGGTCCGGGGCCTGGCCCAGGACCCTCTCGGGCGGTGAGGCGCAGCGCGCCTCGCTCGCGCGGGCGCTGGTCCGCGAGCCCGATCTGCTGCTGCTCGACGAGCCGTTCGGCGCACTCGACGCGCTGACCAGGATCAAGGCCCAGCAACTGGTGGCCGAGCTCTGGCAGCGCCGGGGCTGCGCCGTACTGCTCGTCACGCACGACGTGGACGAGGCGCTGCTCCTCGCCGACCGCGCGCTGGTCATGCGGGACGGCGTCATCGCGTACGAGACACCGGTGGGCCTGGACCGGCCGCGCAACCCCGGTACCCCGGAGTTCGCCGCGCTGCGCACCCGGCTGCTCACCGAGCTCGGCGTGGAGACGGCCCCCGCGCGCGCCTGAGACGCGAGCCCGCTCAGCCCCTGAACCCCTCCTGTCCGGACCGGAGAGAGACGATATATGAACCGCCGTACCCTGCCCTCGCTCCTGCTCCCCTTCGCCCTGCTGCTCACCGCCTGCGGTGGCGCGAGCTCCGCCTCCACGGCGGGCAGCACCGACGGCAAGGGCAGCGTCACGCTCAACATCGGTGACCAGAAGGGTGGTTACGAAGCCATCCTGCGCGCCTCCGGTGAGCTGGACGACCTCGACTACCGCATCAAATGGTCCACCTTCACTTCCGGCCCACCCCTGCTTGAGGCGGTCAACGCCGGGGCCGTGGACATCGGCGGGGTCGGCAACACCCCACCGGTGTTCGCCGCAGGCGCCGGTTCCAAGGTCGTGGTGGTGGGCGCCACGCACGGCTCCTCGGCCGGTGAGGCGATCGTGGTCCCCAAGGACTCGCCGCTGCGGAGTCCGGCCCAGCTCAAGGGCAGGTCGATCGCCGTGGCCCAGGGCAGCTCCGCCCACTTCCAGTTGATCAGCTCGCTGAAGAAGGCGGGACTCGGCCTCTCGGACGTGAAGCTGAAGTACCTTCAGCCGGCCGACGCACTGGCCGCGTTCACCCGGGGCAAGGTCGACGCCTGGGCGATCTGGGACCCGTACACCTCGCAGGTGCTGCGCGGCGGGAAGGCTCGGGTCCTGACGACGGGTGAAGGGGTCGTCAACGGTCTCGGGTTCCAGGTGGCCTCGCCCGCGGCGCTCAAGGAACCCGGGAAGTCCAAGGCCATCGGTGATCTGCTCGTCCGGCTGAACCGGGCGCAGAGCTGGGTGTTCAAACACCCCGACGCGTGGGCGAAGGTCTGGGCGAAGGAGACCGGGCTGCCGTACCAGGTGGCACTGGACGCGGTGAAGCTGACGGCCGGTACCAGGGTCCCCGTCGCCATCGACCCGGCCGCGATCGCCTCCGAGCAGGAGATCGCGGACACCTTCGCGGATCTGAAGCTCATCCCGCGCCGCTTCGACTTCAAGGACTTCGTCGACACCCGCTTCAACCGCGACCTCCCCGCGTCCTCCGCGACCCCGCGCTCGTACGGAAAGGCCTCCTCATGAACGTCCACCTGCACTGGTTCCTGCCCACGGGCGGCGACGGGCGCACGCTCGTCGACCGGCACGCGTACACCGACGGCGGGATCAAACGGGACCGGATCACTCCGGTCAGCGGGGTGCGCGCGCCCGACATCGAGTACCTGGCGCAGATCGCCAAGGCCGCTGAGCAGCTGGGGTTCGAGGCCGTGCTGACGCCGACCGGGACCTGGTGCGAGGACGCCTGGCTCACGACCGTGGCGCTGGCCCAGCACACCGAGCGGCTGAAGTTCCTGGTGGCGTTCCGGCCGGGCGTGATCTCGCCGGTCCTCGCCGCGCAGATGGCCGCGACGTATCAGCGGATCACCCGGGGGCGGCTGCTCCTGAACGTCGTGACGGGCGGTGACTCCACGGAGCAGCGGAGGTTCGGTGACCATCTGGACCACGACCGGCGCTACGCGAGGACCGCGGAGTTCCTGTCGGTGGTGCGGGGGGCGTGGAGCGGCCGGCCGTTCGACTTCGACGGTGAGCACTACCAGGTGGAGGGCGGGCTGACGGCGCTGCCGCCGGATCCGCTGCCGGAGATCTTCTTCGGGGGGTCGTCGGCCGCCGCCGGGCCGGTCGCGGCCGCGCACGCCGATGTCTATCTGACCTGGGGCGAGCCGCCCGCCGACGTGAAGAAGAAGATCGACTGGATCCGGGGGCTCGCCGAGGAGCAGGGTCGCACCGTGCGGTTCGGGATCCGGCTGCACACCATCTCGCGCGACTCCTCCCGCGAGGCGTGGGCGACCGCGGACCGGCTGCTGGGTGATCTCGACGCGGACACGGTCGCCGCGGCCCAGCAGGCGCTGGGGCGGAGCGAGTCCGTGGGCCAGCAGCGGATGCTGGCGCTGCACGGGGGCTCGCGCGACAAGCTGGAGATCGCGCCCAATCTGTGGGCCGGCGTCGGTCTGGTACGGGGCGGTGCGGGCACCGCGCTGGTCGGCAGCCACGCCGAGGTCGCGGACCGGATCGAGGAGTACCACGCCCTGGGTGTGGAGCACTTCGTGCTGTCGGGGTACCCGCATCTGGAGGAGGCGTACTGGTTCGGTGAGGGTGTGACTCCGGAGCTGGCGGCCCGGGGGCTGCTGTCGACGGTCCCGGCGTCCCCGCTCTCCGCGGTGCCCGCGGCGAACGGCCGCCCGGCCTCAGCTCCGGGTGGTGCACCGCTGCTGATCGCCGGGGGGCGTTGAACCGTCAACGGCCCCCGGGAAGATCCACGCGCCCCGCGTAGTTGGTAGAAGCGTGAACAACATCGGGGTGCAGTCAGTGGATGTCGTGGTGGTGGGTGCCGGGCAGGCAGGTCTGTCCGCCGCCTACCACCTGCGCCGTACGGGCCTGGAGCCCGACCGCGATTTCGTGGTGCTCGACCACGCGCCGCGCCCCGGTGGCGCCTGGCAGTTCCGCTGGCCGTCGCTGACGTACGGCAAGGTGCACGGCATGCACGCACTGCCCGGCATGGAACTGACCGGCGCCGATGACAGCAGGCCCTCCTCCGAGGTCATCGGTGAGTACTTCGACTCGTACGAGCACGCCTTCGGCCTCCGGGTGCACCGGCCGGTGGAGGTGAGCGCGGTGCGCGAGGGCGACGGCGGGCGGCTGCTCGTGGAGACCTCGGAAGGTACGTACGCGACGCGCGCGCTGATCAACGCCACGGGGACCTGGGACCGGCCGTTCTGGCCGCGCTACCCGGGCCAGGACACCTTCCGGGGCCGCCAGCTGCACACGGCGAATTATCCGGGGCCCGCCGAGTTCGCCGGACTGCGGGTCGTCGTCGTGGGCGGCGGGGCCTCCGGTACCCAGCACCTGATGGAGATCGCCGAGGTGGCCGCGGACACCCACTGGGTGACACGTCGGCCGCCGGTCTTCCGCGAGGGTCCGTTCGACGCGGACCGGGGACGGGCAGCGGTCGCCATGGTGGCGGACCGGGTGCGGCGCGGGCTGCCTCCGCAGAGCGTGGTGAGCGTGACCGGGCTGCCGGTCACCGACGCCGTCCGGCGCGCCCGCGAGTCGGGGGTGCTCGACCGTCTGCCGATGTTCGACCGGATCACACCGGACGGTGTCGCCTGGGACGACGGCCGCTCCGTCGAGGCGGATGTGATCCTCTGGGCGACCGGATTCCGGCCCGCCGTCGACCACCTCGCCCCGCTGAGACTGCGCGAGGCGGGTGGCGGCATCCGGGTCGAGGGGACTCAGGCGGTACGTGACGAGCGTGTCCAGCTCGTCGGCTACGGTCCGTCGGCCAGCACGATCGGCGCCAACCGGGCGGGGCGGGCCGCCGCGCGGGCGGTCGGACGGCTGCTGGAACGCACCGGGCCGGCCGCCGAACCTGCGGAGTCCGCAGCCTGATCGCGCCCGCCGCACCACGGCCGAGAGCCTCAACCGGCCCGCCGCGCCCTGGAACCTCGACGCGTTCACCGGACCAGCGCAGAGGCCCGGACGCGACTCAGCCGCCGCGTCGGTTGCGGTTGAACTCCGCTACGTTGCGCTGGTGCTCCGCGTAGTCGGCGGTGAAACGGGTGTCGCCCGGCGCGACGGTGACGAAGTAGAGCCAGGGACCCGGGGTGGGGCTGATCGCGGCAACCGTCGCCTGCTCCCCCGGATTTCCGATGGGGGTGGGCGGCAGCCCCTTGCGTTCATAGCTGTTGTACGGGCTGTCGATCTTCGTGTCGCCCGTGGTGGTGTCCAGGGTGCTGCGGTTCAGCGCGTAGTTGAGCGTGGAGTCCATCTGGAGCGGCATGTCACGCGCGAGCCGGTTGTGCACGACCCGGGCCACCTTGCCCATGTCCGGCTCGGTGTCCGCCTCCGCCTGCACGATGCTTGCGAGCGTCACCGTCTGGTAGACCGTGACGCCGTTGCGCTGCGCCCCGGCCGTGATGTGGTCCGCGCCGAACCGCTTGACCGCCGTGTCCACCATGTAGCGCAGCAGGCTCTCCGGGGTGGTGCCGGAGGTGACGGGGTACGTCGCCGGGAAGAGGTAGCCCTCGGGGTTGCCCTTCGCCGCCGCCGGAAGGGGCAGGCCGGCCGTGGCGGCGGCCTTCTCCGTGGTGCCGGACGGCTCGTCGAGAACCTTGTCCGCGGCCGCGTACACCTGGGAGGCCCGCCACCCCTCGGGGACCAGGAGGGAACGGGTCGGCTCGTACCCCTGCTCCCGCGTCAGCAGGGGTACGAGTACGGCGGCGGCCACCACCAGGACGAGCACGGCGCCGATGAGCAACGCCAGCCGGCCGCGCCGGGTCGGGCGGAGCTTGCGAGGGGGCGGGGTGTCCGGGGACTCGTTCACCATGCGGGCACGCTATCCCGCAGCCGTCCGCTCCCTCCGCACCCCGCCTCCGGCGACACGCTGGCGCCGTCGTGTGGGCCCCCGGGCCGGGGTCACCCCGCGGCGAATGAGGTGAACATGTCCACGAGCGGCTGTGGTGCCCGGTCATTGAAGATCATTTCCAGGCCCTCGGCGGACTCCTGGGCGCTCTTCGCGCTGCGCACGAAGAGGGTTTCCTCGTACGCGGCCAGCGCCGCTTCGACGTCTCCCGGGTGAGCGGCGAGCGCCAGGCCCAGATCGGCGCCGTCGATCATGGCGAGGTTGGCGCCTTCGCCCGCGAAGGGTGACATCAGGTGTGCGGCGTCACCGAGCAGGGTGACACCCGCAGTGCGCTTCCAGTGGTGCCCTGCGGGAAGTGCGTGGATGAGGCGCGGAGTCAGCAGGCCGTCGGCGTCGGTGATCAGCCGCCGGAGACCGGGCGCCCAGTCCGCGAAGCGCTGGACGACGGCGGCCTTGGAGGCTTCGGCGTCGGTGAAGTCGATCGTCGACAGCCCGTCCTCTGCGGCGCGCAGCCCGGTGTAGACGTGAAGACTGCCGTCTGATTCGCGGTGCGCGAGGAATCCCTTGTTGTCACCGAGCGCGAAGAACATCCCGCCGCCGATGAGCTCGGCGCACTCGGGATGATCGGCATCGGCTTCGAAGAGGTCCATTTCCACGAAGGAGACGCCGGTGTAGGCGGGGACGGCATCGGAGAGCAGCGGACGGATACGGGACCAGGCTCCGTCCGCCCCGACAAGCAGTCCGGCCGTGAAGGAGGTGCCGTCCGCGAGCGTCACCTCGTGCGTTCCGTCGGCGGTGGGCGCGGCGCCGGTGATCCTGCTGCCCCAGCGCACGGTGCCCTCGGGCAGCGAGTCGAGCAGCAGATCGCGGAGGTCGCCCCGGTCGATCTCGGGACGGTCACCCGAACCGTCGTCCGCCGCCTCATGCAGCACCCGGGCGTGCTTGTCGAGGATCCGCATGGCTTCGCCGCCGGGGTGGACCTTCTCCCTGAACAGCTCGTGCAGGCCGGCGGCGCGCAGGGCCGCCTGACCGGAATCCTCGTGGATGTCGAGCATGCCGCCCTGGGTGCGGGCGCTCCGGTCGGCCTCCAGGTCGAAGAGCGCCGCCTCGATCCCGTTCACGTGCAGTACGCGGGCGAGTGTGAGGCCGCCGAGGCCGGCGCCGATGATCGCGATGGGGTGGTGCGCGGTGCTCATGGTGGTACCTCCGGCTCGTCGGGAATGCCGGCCGCGGCTTTCCCGAGGGCCGGCGCCCTCGGCGGCGACAGAACGGCGAGGGGCACACAGCCACCGTAACGAACACGTTCGTACCGAACAAGTTCGTTCGTCCGCTCGGCGTGTTCCTCGGCCCGTCAGCCCGCCGCCGGGGCGAGCTGGGTGTCCCTGCGGACCAGAGCCGCATAGCGGCCGTCCTGGCCGAGCAGTTCCTCATGACTGCCGCGCTCAGCGGTCCGCCCTCCGTCCAGAACGACGATCTGGTCCGCGTCGCGCACGGTGGACAGCCGGTGCGCGATGGTGAGAGTCGTGCGTCCGGCGGAGAGGGCGTCGATCGCCTCCTGCACGGCGAATTCGGTACGGGTGTCGAGGGCGCTCGTCGCCTCGTCGAGGATCAGCACCGGCGGATCGCGCAGGATCGTGCGGGCGATGGCCAGGCGCTGCTTCTCGCCACCGGAGAACCGGTAGCCGCGTTCACCGACCAGGGTGTCGTAGCCGTCGGGCAGCGACGCGATGTGGTCGTGGATCTGTGCCGCGCGGGCGGCCGCCTCGATCTCGTCATCGGTGGCGTCGGGCTTGGCGAAGCGCAGGTTCTCCGCGACCGAGGCGTGGAAGAGGTACGTCTCCTGGGAGACCACCCCGATGGCCCTGGCGAGGGTGTCGAAGTCCAGATCCCGTACGTCGACGCCGTCGAGCGTGACCCGTCCGCCGGATACGTCGTACAGCCGGGGCACCAGGTAGCTGAGAGTGGACTTGCCGGAGCCGGTGGGGCCCACGACGGCCAGGCTGCCGCCGGCGGGCACGGCCACGTCGACGCCGCTGAGCGTGGGCGCGCCCTTCTCGTCGTAGCTGAAGTCGACGTTCTCGAAGCGGATCTCGCCGCGGATCTTCTCCAGCCGGACCGGGTTCTCCGGCTCGGTGATGTCGACCGTGAGGTCGAGGTACTCGAAGATCCGCTGGAAGAGCGCGAGGGACGTCTGCATCTGCACGCCGGTGGAGAGCAGGCTCACGGCGGGCCGGAACAGGCCCTGCTGGAGCGAGACGAAGGCGACGAGCGTGCCGATGGAGACGGCGGGTCCGCTGGACTGGAGGGTGATGCCCGCCGCCCAGTAGATGACGGCCGGCATCGCGGCCATGACGATGCCGATCGTCGACATCCGCCAGCGTCCGGCCATGCTGGAGCGTACTTCGAGGTCGACCAGCCGCTCGGACTCCTCGGTGAAGCCCTTGGTGAGCGAGTCGGAGCGGCCCATCGTGCGGCCGAGCAGGATGCCGCTGACGGAGAGCGATTCGGTGACGGTGGCCGCCATGGCGGCCATCTGCTTCTGCCGCTGGGTGGTGATCCTCTTGCGCTCCCGGCCGACCCGGCGGCTGATCCAGACGAAGACCGGCAGCAGGAGCAGCGAGACGATGGTCAGCCGCCAGTCGAGCGCGATCATGGCGACGACGGTGGCGATGACCGCGGTGAGGTTGGAGACCAGCGAGGTCGCCGTCGAGGTGACGGTGGCCTGCATGCCTCCGATGTCGTTGGCGATCCGGGACTGGACCTCGCCCGTGCGGGTCTTGGTGAAGAAGGCGAGCGGCATCCGCTGGAGCTGGGTGTAGACCGCGGTGCGCAGATCGTGCATCACGCGCTGGCCGACGGTGGTGGAGATGAGGGTCTGCAGCACGCCGAAGACGCTGTTCATCACGGCGGTGAGGATCATGCCGAGCGCGAGCAGCGACAGCAGTCCGGTCCGCCCCTGAGGAATGGCGGTGTCGAGGATCTCGCGCAGCAGGAACGGCGAGGCGACCGACACCAGCGACGAGGCGCCGACGAGCAGTCCGACCACCGCGAGGCGGCCGCGGTAGGGATGGAAGAGGCGGAGGATGCGGCGCAGCTCGGCGGGCGGCTGCCCGGCATCCGGGGGCGGGGGTGTCCACGCGGGTTCGTCGGGTTTCATGGGCTCCTTCGTCAGGCGTGCGGCAACGGGGAGAGGAGGGCTGCGACCGCCTGCGACGCCGTGCGCGTCAGCGGTCCGGGGCGGTCCAGGACCGGCGGCCCGTACGGATCTGCGTCCTGCCGGAATTCCGTGACTCCGGGATTCCGGGTTCGGAGATTCCGGGTTCGGGGATTTACGGCCCTGAGCAGTCCAGCAGATAGGAGCATAGCTCATTGTTACCTCTACTCACAATGAACCAGGTCCTGATATTGTTCCTGCTATGGATTCCCCCGACCCCGACGGCCTGCTCGCCGAACAGCTGCTGCGGCTGACCCGCAGGCTCCAGCGCATTCAGAGCCGTCAGCTGGAGCCGGCCGGCATCACTCCCGCACAGTTCCGGCTGCTGCGCATAGTCGCCCAGTACGACCGTGCGCCACGGATGGCGGATCTCGCGCAGCGCCTCGATGTGGTCCCGCGCGCGGTCACCACCCTGGTGGACGGTCTGGAGGCCAGCGGCCGGGTGCGCCGGGTCCCCGATCCGGACAGCCGCAGGGTCGTCCGGGTCGAGATCACCGACGAGGGCACCGCCACCCTCCGCGCGCTGCGCAACGGGCGCCGGGCGGCCGCAGAGGAGATCCTGGCTCCATTGACCGCCGATCAGCGCGACGTGCTCGGCGGCCTGCTGACCGCTCTGGTCGACGGAATGCCGGAGCGCCGCTGCTGACCCGGGGCGAAGCACCCCACCGAGCCGCCGAGGGGACCTCGAATGCCGCTGCTGGAGCCGAAGCCGGAAGCCCTGAGCCCCGGGGCGATGCGCAGCCCCGCCCACGACCGGGTGCCCGACGGGCAGGCACCGGGCACACCCGAGCCGATGCGGAGCGAGCTGACCGCGCTGCTGGGGCCCCGGAAAGTGCTGTGGAAGATCTCCGACCTGGTCCGGTACGCCTCCGATGCCAGCCCCTACCGGTTCGTGCCCCAGGTCGTGCTCGTCCCCGAGGACATCGACGATGTCTCGGCGATCCTGTCGTACGCGCACGGCAAGGGCCGCAACGTCGTCTTCCGGGCCGCGGGCACCAGTCTGAACGGCCAGGCGCAGGGCGAGGACATCCTCGTCGACGTACGGCATCACTGGGCGGGCATCGAGGTCCTGGACGGCGGGGCGCGGGCCCGCATCCGGCCGGGGACGACCATCATGCGGGCCAACGCGACCCTCGCCCGGCACGGCCGACTGCTCGGCCCCGACCCGGCGAGCGCGATCGCCTGCACGATCGGCGGGGTCGTCGCCAACAACGCCTCCGGGATGACGGCGGGCACCAGCCGCAATTCGTACCGGACCGTGTCCTCGCTGACCTTCGTACTGCCCGGCGGCACGGTGGTGGACACCGGCGACCCCTCGGCGGACGAGGACCTGGCGCACGCCGAGCCGCAGCTGTGCGCGGGGCTCCTCGCGCTGAAGGCCGAGATCGAGGCCGATGCGGAGCTCACGGCCCGGATCCGGGCCAAGTACGAGATCAAGAACACCAACGGCTACCGGCTCGACGCCTTCCTGGACGGCACGACGCCCGTGGAGATCCTGCGCGGGCTCATGGTCGGCTCCGAGGGGACCTTCGGCTTCATCTCAGAGGTCGTCTTCGACACCCTGCCGCTGGACCGCCGCATCTCCACCGCGCTGCTCTTCTTCCCGTCCCTGACCGCGGCGGCGGCCGCCGTACCGCTGTTCAACGAAGCGGGCGCCATCGCCGTCGAGCTGATGGACGGGAACACCCTGCGGGCCTCCGTCAGCGTCCAGGGTGTCCCCGCCGACTGGGCCGGGCTGCCGAAGGAGACCGCGGCGCTGCTGGTGGAGTTCCGCGCGCCGGACGACGCGGGCCAGGAGGCGTACGAGCGGGCGGCGGCCGGTGTGGTGCGCCGGCTGGAGCTGGTCCGGCCCGTCACCTCTGTCACCAACGAGTTCACCCGGGACGCCAAGACCATCTCCGGCTACTGGAAGGCCCGCAAGGCCTTCGTCACCGCGGTGGGCGGCTCCCGGCCGTCCGGTACGACCCTGATCACGGAGGACTTCGCCGTACCCCCCTCCCGGCTGGCCGACGCGTGCGAGGCGCTCCTCGCGCTCCAGGCCGAGCACGGTTTCGACGCCGCCGTCGCGGGCCACGCTGCCCACGGCAACCTGCACTTCCTGCTCGCCTTCGACGCGGCGAAGCCGTCCGACGTGGACCGGTACGCCGCGTTCATGGCGGACTTCTGCCGGCTGACCGTGGAGCGGTTCGACGGATCGCTCAAGGCGGAACACGCCACCGGCCGCAATATCGCCCCCTTCCTGGAGCTGGAGTGGGGACCGAGGGCGACCGAACTGATGTGGCGGACCAAGCAGCTCATCGACCCCGACGGCGTGCTGGCGCCCCGGATCGTCCTGGACCGCGACCCGAGGGCCCATCTGCGCGGTTTGAAGACCATCCCGCGCGTCGAGCCGGTGGCCGACCCCTGCATCGAGTGCGGATTCTGCGAACCGACCTGCCCCAGCCACGACCTGACCACGTCACCGCGCCAGCGCATCGTGCTGCGCCGGGAGATGATGCGGCAGCCGGACGGATCCCCGGTGGAGACCGGGCTCCTCGACTCCTACGGCTACGACGCCGTCGACACCTGCGCGGGCGACTCCACCTGCAAGCTCGCCTGTCCGGTCGGGATCGACACGGGCGCCATGATGAAGGGCTTCCGCCACCAGCGGCACTCCCCGCGCGAGGAGCGGATCGCCGCGCTCACGGCGAAGAACTTCCGCGCGGTGGAGGCGGCGGCCCGGCTCGCGGTCGCCGCGGCGAGCCGGATCGACGACCGGCTCCTCGAAGGTGTCACCGGTCTCGCCCGCCGGGCCGTGCGCCCCGATCTGATGCCCGCCTGGCTGCCGGAGATCCCCGGAGCCGCCGCCCGCAAGCTGCCGCCCACATCGAGGGCGGGAGCGAGCGCCGTCTACTACCCGGCCTGCGTCAACCGCATCTTCGGCGGCCCGGAGGGGCAGCACCTCCCGTCGCTGCCGCAGGCGGTGGTGGCCGTGTCGGCGCGGGCCGGAAAGCCGGTCTGGATCCCCGAGGATGTCGCCGGAACCTGTTGCGCGACGATCTGGCACTCCAAGGGGTACGACACCGCGAACGCCGTGATGGCCAACCGGATCGTGGAGGCCGCCTGGGGCTGGACCGCGGGCGGAAAACTGCCGCTCGTCGTCGACGCCTCCTCCTGCACGCTGGGCATCGCCCATGAGGTGGTGCCGTATCTGACCGAGGACAACCGGGCGTTGCACCGCGAGCTGACCGTCGTCGACTCACTGGTCTGGGCCGCCGACGAGCTCCTGCCAGAGCTGACGGTGCTGCGCCGGACCGGCTCCGCGGTCCTGCACCCGACGTGCTCGATGGAGCATCTGGGCGATGTGGCGCACCTGCGCGCGGTCGCGGAGGCCTGCGCCCGGGAGGTCGTCGTCCCGGACGACGCCGCGTGCTGCGGATTCGCGGGCGACCGGGGCATGCTGCACGAGGAGCTGACGGCCTCCGCGACCGCGAAGGAGGCCGCGGAGGTGAACACCCGGGAGTACGACACGTATCTCTCGGCCAACCGGATGTGCGAGATCGGCATGGACCGGGCGACGGGCCATCCGTACTACTCGGTGCTGATGGAGCTGGAGCGGGCGACCCGGCCCGGTCCCGGTCAGGCCTGAAGCGCCGCGCGGTCGCCCATCACGACGACCGGGTGCTGCTTGGGGTCCAGGGTGCGCAGCAGCTTCTCCATGGCCGTCTTCGGCAGGCTCACACAGGCCGAGGTTCCGCTGCCGTGGTCCATGTGCAGCCAGATGGAGCCGCCCTTGGTCTGCCCCTGGGGCCGCGTCGGGTCGTTGGGCGGGGTGCCCTTGACGCGGTTGTAGTCGATGGCGATGACGTAGTCGAAGTCGTGCCAGTGGGACTTGGCCCAGTAGTGGGGGGCCTGGATGGACGCGGACCGTGTGTACGGGAGCCGGGCGCCCGGGTCGGGCAGTACGCCGCCCGCGTCGGTGAGGGTGAAGACACCGACCGGGCTGCGCTTGTCGTCCTCGTGGTGGTTGTCGGCCCAGCCCTTCTTCCCGTTGTGGGCCTTCCAGTCGGCGGCCTTGTCCCAGGTGGAGCCGGACTTGGTGTAGAGCACGACCGTGGAGTCCGCGGAGTTCTTTCCCTCGCCGTACACGGTGACGACCTGACGGGAGTTGGCCGGGATCTTCGACTGCCAACGGTCGCCGACGTCCGGAATGCGCTTCAGGTCGGTGGTCTGCGCCTTGTCCTTCGGCTTCCGGGCATCGGCGGACGGCGCGTCGTCCTTCTTAGCGTCCTGGTCCCCGCCGCATGACGTCAGGGTCGTGAGCAGGACTCCGCAGGCGGCCGCCGAGACCACCACTCGTACCGCACCGGCTATATGCATCCGTCCATGGTCGCATCCGGCGGTGTCCGGCCCCGCCCACCCGTGCGGGCCGCGGCGAATGCGTGCCGAATCTTTACCCCTCGGTCTCCCCGACCGCCTTCGGTGCGCGCGGTCCCCCGTGCGTAAAAGGGTTTGCCGCGCCCACGGCCGGACGCGAGGATTGGACGGTTTGGTCCCCCCACATGCTCCTGCCCACACGCACCTGCCCACGTGTTCTGGAGGTCCTCGCGGGCCTCAGCTCCTTCCGATCTTTGGGACGTCATGCAAATTCGCGATCTTCCGTACCCGGATCCCGGCGATCCCGATGTCCGGTCGGGTCCTCGCTTTCTGATCTGGCTCGGCCGCAACCAGATCCGCGGACAGCTCAAGGCCATGTCCTGGGGCCTGCTCCACCAGTGCGCCCTCGCCGGGCTGCCGCTCGGCGTCGGGTTCGCCGTGCAGGCGGTCGTCGACCGGTCCGGCGGGCGGCTCGCACTGGCCGGCGGGCTGATCGCGGTGCTCGGCGCGCTGATCGCGGTGGGCGACACCATGCTGCACCGGACCGCTGTCACCAACTGGATCACCGCGGCCGCCCGGATCCAGCAACTGCTGGCCCGCAAGACCGCGGAGCTCGGCTCCGCGCTGACCCGCCGGGTCGCCGCGGGCGAGGTCGTAGCGGTGTCGACAGGTGATGTGGAGAAGATCGGCTGGTTCGTCGAGGCGCTCTCCCGGTTCGTGGCAGCCGCTGCCGCCCTGGTCATCATCTGCGTCGGCCTCGTGCTGTATCTGCCTTCGCTGGGCGTGCTCGTGGCGCTGGCCTTGCCGGTGCTCGCACTGGGCGTGCTGCCGCTCCTCCCCCGCGCCACCCGCCGCGCCGACTTCCAGCGCGAGAAGGCCGGAAAGGCCACCGAACTGGCCTCCGACACCGTGGCCGGGCTGCGGGTGCTGCGCGGGATCGGCGGCGAGGAGCTGTTCCTCGGCCGCTACCGGCAGGCCTCGCAGGAGGTACGCAAGGCCGCCGTCCGCAGTGCGCGGATGTGGTCGCTGATCTCCGCGATCCAGGTGCTGTTGCCGGGCGTTCTGCTGATCGCGCTGGTGACGTACGGTGCCGCCCTGGCCCGGGACGGGAAGATCGACGTCGGTCAGCTGGTGACCGTGTACAGCGCGGCGACGCTGCTGCTGTTCCCGCTGCGCCACTTCGAGGAGATCGCCATGGCGTACTCCTTCTCGCGGCCGTCCGCGCAGCGCGCGGTCCGGGTGCTGTCGCTGAGCCGGGTCGCCCGTCCCTCGACGCTCGACACCGCACCGGCCGGGGACCTGTACGACCCGGTCACCGGACTGATGGCGCCCGAGGGCCTGTTCACCGCGGTGGTCTGCGGCGACCCGGACGAGGCCGGGCGGCTCGCGGACCGGCTCGGCGGCCACGCCCAGCCGGAGGTGGCGAAGGACGGTGCCGTCGAGGGCGGGACGGCGGACCACGGAGTGCCGTCCGTGCTGCTCGGCGGAGTCCCCCTGGACGAACTGGAACTGGACGCGGCCCGGACCGCCGTCCTCGTCCAGGACAAGGACCCGGTGCTGCTCTCCGGCACCCTGCGCGAACTGCTGGACGTGCCGTCGTCCGGCCGGGTGAGCGCCGATGAGGCGCTGTCGGCCGCCCAGTGCGAGGACGTGCTGAGCGCCCTGGCGCACGCGTCCGCCGACTCCGACGGCGATCCGATGAACACCCGGATCACCGAACGCGGCCGGTCGCTCTCCGGCGGCCAGCGCCAACGGCTCGCCCTGGCACGTTCGCTGGTGACCGACCCGGAGGCGCTGGTGCTCGACGAGCCGACCTCAGCGGTCGACTCGCACACGGAGGCGCGGGTCGCCGCGGGCATCAAGGCGCTGCGCAAGGACCGTACGACGGTGGCCTTCGCCTCCTCGCCGCTGCTGCTCGACCTGGCGGACCGGGTGGCGCTGGTGCACCGGGGCACGGTGGTGGCCGTCGGCACCCACCGTGAACTGCTGCTCGGCGAACCTCGGTACCGGGCCGTCGTCACCCGCGAGACCGACGACGAGATCCCCGCCCGGCCGGGCGGGGACGAAGAGGTCCACGCGATCGACACCCACGAGGAAATCGAGGAGAGGGCATGACCGGCCTCGCACCACCGGCCTACGACCCGGCCGCGCCCGAGTCGGCCACCACCCTGCCGGTCGGCACCCCCGCGACCGTACGGAGTTACGTCGGGGAGCTGATGCGGCGCCACCGGCGGCCGTTCATCGTAGTCACCCTGCTCAACACGATCGCGGTGGTCGCCTCGATCGCCGGGCCCTACCTGCTGGGCGGGCTCGTCGAGGACCTGTCCGACGGGGCCGACGAGCTCCATCTGGAGCGCACCGCCGCGGTGTTCGCCGTCGCGCTGGTCATCCAGACCGTGGTCACCCGGATGATGCGGCTGCGCAGCGCGATGCTCGGTGAGGAGATGCTGGCCGATCTGCGCGAGGACTTCCTCGTGCGCTCCGTCCGGCTGCCGCCGGGCGTGCTGGAGCGGGCCGGGACGGGTGATCTGCTCTCCCGGATCACCACGGACATCGACCGGCTCGCCAACGCCATGCGCGAGGCGGTGCCGCAGCTGGCCATCGGTGTGGTGTGGGCGGGCCTGCTGCTCGCCGCGCTCGCGGTCACCGCTCCCCCGCTGGCGCTCTCGGTGCTCATCGCGCTGCCGGTGCTGATCATCGGCTGCCGCTGGTACTTCCGCCGGGCGCCGTCCGCGTACCGCTCGGAGGCCGCCGGATACGCGGCGGTCGCGGCCATGCTCGCGGAGACGGTGGACGCCGGGCGGACCGTGGAGGCGCACCGGCTGGGTGCGCGCCGGGTCACGCTGTCGGACCAGCGGGTCAAGGAGTGGACCGCGTGGGAGCGGTACACGCTGTTCCTGCGGTCGGTGCTCTTTCCTGTCATCAACGCCACGTACGTGACGATCCTGGGCACGGTGCTGATGCTCGGGGGCTGGTTCGTGATCGAGGGCTGGCTCACGGTGGGGCAGCTGACGACGGGTGCCCTGCTCGCCCAGATGATGGTCGACCCGATCGGTCTGATCCTGCGCTGGTACGACGAGTTGCAGGTCGCCCAGGTGTCGCTGGCGCGCCTGGTGGGGGTCCGCGAGATCGAGCCGGACGCGGGGGACGCGTCGGTGGCCCCGGACGGCCGGGACGTGCGGGCCGACGAGGTGCGCTTCGGCTACCGGGCCGGGCTCGACGTCCTGCACAAGGTGTCGCTGGACGTCGCTCCGGGCACCCGGCTGGCGCTCGTCGGCCCGTCCGGTGCGGGCAAGTCGACACTGGGGCGGCTGCTGGCCGGAATCTACGCGCCGCGCACGGGTGAGGTCTCGCTGGGCGGTGCGGAATTGTCGCGGATGACCGCGGAGCACGTGCGTACGCATGTCGCGCTGGTGAACCAGGAGCACCATGTGTTCGTGGGGACGCTGCGGGACAACCTGTTGCTGGCCCGTGCCGGGGCGCAGGACGCGGAGCTGTGGGCGTCGCTGGCCGCGGTGGACGCGGACGGCTGGGCCAGGGCACTGGACGAGGGTCTTGACCGCGAGGTCGGCTCCGGCGGTCTGGTGCTCACGCCCGCGCAGGCGCAGCAGATCGCGCTGGCCCGGCTGGTGCTGGCCGATCCGCACACGCTGGTGCTGGACGAGGCGACGTCCCTGCTGGATCCGCGCGCGGCCCGTCATCTGGAGCGCTCGCTGGCCCGGGTGCTGGACGGCCGTACGGTCGTGGCCATCGCGCACCGGCTGCACACGGCGCACGACGCGGATGTGATCGCGGTCGTCGAGGAGGGCCGGATCAGCGAGCTGGGCAGCCATGACGAACTGGTGGCGGCGGACGGCGCCTACGCGGCGCTGTGGCGGTCCTGGCACGGCTGAGCCGGGAGGTCCCCGGGATCCACCGGTCTTCCGGGGATCGTTAATGTCGGTACATGGCAGATTCCTATGCGGATCCGGGGACCCCTGACTGTCGCAGCGCCCTGCGCTACTTGTGGTGGCTGGTCACCAGCCAGCGCCTCCGGATCGCGGCCGGTGCGCTGCTCGGCAGTGCCTGGATGGTCTGTCTGACGCTGCCGCCGTACCTGCTGTCGCGCGCCATCGACGACGGACTCGAACCGGGGCGTTGGCCAGCTCTGGCGGGCTGGGTCGCGGCGTTGCTGGGGGTGGGGGTGCTCAACGCGTGGCTGGCGATCATGCGCCACCGCACGATGACCAGGGTGCGCATGGACGCCGCGTTCCGGTCCGTGGCGGTCGTGGTCAGGCAGGCGACCGTACTCGGTGCGGAGCTGCCGCGCCGGGTCACGGGCGGGGAGGTCGTCACGATCGGTTTCCGCGATGTCGCCGTGATGGCCGGAACGCTGACCATCACCGGCCCCGGGGTCGGCGCGGTCCTGGCCTATGTCGTCGTGGCCGTACTCCTGCTGACCGTCTCTCCGCTGCTCGCGGTGGTGGTGCTGCTCGGTGTGCCGCTGCTCGCGGTGCTGGCCGGGCCGCTGCTGTGGCGTCTGCAAGGCGTCGAGGCGGCGTACCGAGAGCAGGAGGGCACTCTCGCCGCCCGTTTCGAGGACATCGTCGGGGGCCTGCGCGTCCTCAACGGCATCGGCGGCAAGGAGGTGTACGGCGAGCGCTACCGGCGGGGTTCGCGGGAGTTGACGGCGGAGGGGTACCGGGTCGGTACGGTGACCAGCTGGATCCAGGCCCTCGGTGTCGGGCTGCCCACCCTGTTCCTCTCCGTCGTGACCTGGCTGGCGGCCCGGATGGCCGCTCAGGGGTCCCTCACCGTGGGCGAGCTGGTCGCGGTGTACGGGTACACGGCGGTGCTGGTGGTGCCCGTCTCGTTCTTCATCGAGGGCGGCTACTCCCTCAGCCGGGGGCTGGTCGCCGCCCGCAGGGTCATCCGGTTCCTGGCTCTGGAGCCCGCTTCCGGGGGCGGGGAGGCCACTTCGGACGGGCCCTCCGGGCCGTCCGCGCTGCGTGATCCGGAATCCGGCGTCGAGGTGGCGCCGGGCGGGCTGACCGCGCTGGTCAGCGCCCGCCCTTCGGACTCGGCGGCGGTGGTCGACCGGCTCGGCCGGTTCGCGGAGTCGGCCGCGACCTGGGGCGGGATACGCCTGGACGAGATCGATCTGACAAGGGTCCGCCGCCGGATCCTTGTCGCGGACAACGAGGCCGATCTGTTCGCCGGACCGCTGCGCGAGGTGATTTCCGGCGCGCTGGAGCGGGACGAGGAGGCCATCGGCCGGTGCGTCCGCGCGGCCATGGCGCAGGACATCGTGCGCGGACTGCCGGACGGGCTCGAATCGCCGGTCGACGCACAGGGCCGCAACCTCTCCGGAGGCCAGCGCCAGCGCGTCCGGCTGGCCCGAGCGCTGCTGGCCGATCCCGAGGTGCTCCTGGCGGTCGAGCCCACCTCTGCGGTCGACGCACACACCGAAGCGGCCGTCGCGGAGCGGCTGCACACCGCGCGGTCCGGCCGCACCACGGTCGTCACCAGCACGTCACCGCTCCTGCTGGACCGGGCGGACACCGTGTACTACCTGGTCGATGGCTCCGTCGCCGCCGTCGGCAGCCATCGCGAACTCCTGGACGGGCAAACCGGATACCGCGGGCTGGTGTCCCGCGGCGCGGACGACGACGCCCCTGGCGGCGCGGCCGGGGATTCCGTCCCGGCGTCCCGCGAGGCCGTGCGATGACCGCGGGCCCGGGGGCGGCGGACCGGACCCTGCCCGTCGCCGGACCGCGCCTGGTCCGCCGGGCCGCGCTCCGGCTGATCCGGCTGGACGGCCGCGCCTTCGCCGCCATGACCGCGCTCAACGCCCTTGCCGCGGCTGCCGGGCTCGTCGGCCCGTGGCTGCTCGGGCGCATCATCGACGAGGTCCGGGCGGGCGGCGGGGTGGCGGAGGTGGACCGCCTCGCGCTCACCATCCTGGTCTTCGCCGTGGCGCAGCTGCTGCTGGTCCGCTACGCCGGTCTCATCGCGCACCGATTCGGTGAACGGACCCTCGCCCGTATCCGGGAGCAGTTCGCCGAGCGGGCGCTCGCGCTGCCCGCCACGGCCGTCGAGCGGGCCGGCACCGGAGACCTGATGACCCGTGGCACCACCGATGTCGCCGCGGTCGGCGCCACCCTCCGGAACTCCGGTCCTGAGGTCCTCGTCGCGGGGGTCCAGGCGCTGTTCGTCCTCGGTGCGGTCTTCGTTCTCGACCCGCTGCTGGGCGCCTGCGGGGTGCTGGGCCTGCTCGGCATCTGGTTCGCCGCGCGCTGGTACCTGCGCCGGGCACTCACCGCGTACCTGGCGGAGGGAGCCGCGAACTCGGAGCTCGCGGAGCAGCTCGCCGCCACCGCCGCGGGGGCTCGCACCGTCGAGGCCCTGGGGCTTCAGCGGCGCCGTATCGCGGCGTGCCGGGAGAGTACCGAGAAGTGCCGGCGCACCCGGACCCGGACGCTGTTCCTGCGCAGCGTGCTCTTCCCGGCCGTGGACATCTCCTACGTCATCCCGGTGGCCGGTGTCCTGCTGATCGGCGGCGTACTGCACGACCACGGGGCGATGAGCCTCGGCGCGGTCGTCGCCTCCGCGCTGTACCTGCGCCAGTTGTCCCAGCCCCTGGACGTCATCCTCCAGCAGATGGAGCAGCTCCAGAGCAGTGGCGCCTCGTTCGCGCGGGTGGAGGGGATCGGCACGGCGGCGCAGTCCCTGTCGGCCGTCCCGCCCGCACCGGCTGCCTCTGCCGCACCGGTCCATGACGTGATCGAGGTGGCCGGGGCGCGCTACGCCTACGACGAAGGGGGCGACGTCCTGCACGGGGTCGACCTGACGGTCAGGGCCGGGGAGCGGCTGGTGATCGTCGGCCCCTCCGGCGCGGGAAAGACCACCCTGGGCAGGCTCCTGGCCGGCATGGACGCACCGCACACCGGCTCGGTGACGGTGGGCCGGGTCCCGGTGGCCGGTCTGGACCCCGACCGGCTGCGCCGGCACGTCGTCCTGGTCACCCAGGAGCACCACGTGTTCCTGGGCACGGTCCGGGAGAACCTGCGGATCGCCTCGGCCGACGCCACCGACGCCGAACTGCGCGCGGCGCTCGCCGCCGTCGGCGCCGAGTGGGCAGAGGAGCTGCCGGACGGCCTGGACACCGATCTGGGCCACGGCGGACACCGGCCGGACGGCGCCAGGGCGCAGCAGCTCGCCCTGGCGCGGGTGGTACTGGCCGACCCGCACACGCTGATCCTCGACGAGGCCACCGCACTGCTGGATCCGAGGACGGCCCGGCACACGGAGCGCGCGCTGGCCGCCGTACTGGAAGGCCGGACGGTCGTGGCCATCGCGCACCGGCTGCAGTCGGCCCACGATGCCGACCGGGTGGCCGTGATGGAGGACGGCCTGATCACCGAGCTCGGCACCCACGACGATCTCGTCGCGGCCGGCGGCGCGTACGCCGCGCTCTGGCGCTCGTGGCACGGCGGGCGGCCGCCCTCGTCCTGAACGGGCGGCGGTCAGCCGCCTCCGCCGGCCCGGAATTCGGTGACCCACCGTGTCGTGGCCCCGATCCCCCCGAAGGTGTAGAAGTGCAGCTTGAGAATGCCGTGGCGGCGGACGTCGTACCCCTCGGCCAGGGCACGGATGAAGCGGTCGGGGCCGGCCGTGCCCATCAGGTTGGTGAGCGAGAATCCGTACTTCTTCGCGATGGACGTGCTCGTGCCGACGCCGAAGCGCGTGGCGTACGTCATCAGCCGCTTGATTCCGGCGGGACCCGGTACCCCGCCACGCACCGGTGCGTCGATGCCCCGTTTCCGTACCGCCTCGACCCAGGCGAGGACCGGGTCCGCGTCGAAGCCGAACTGGGTGATGACATCACCGGAGAGGCCCTGACCGGCGAGGGCGGTGGTCTTGTCCTCGATCGCGGACCAGAGCGCCGGGCCCGCGATGGCCGGGTGCCCCTCCGGGTATCCGCCGATGCCGACGTGCCGTACGCCGTAGGACCGGAGCAGCCCGGACCTGATGAGCGCGAGGGAGTCGTCGTAGGGGCCGTGGGGTTCGGCCGGGTCGCCGCCGATGACCAGGACGTTGTCCCCCGTGCCGTCGGAGCGGAGGGCGGCGAGGAGCTCCTCCAGTTCCGGCCGGGAGCGCAGTCGGCGGGCCGATATGTGGGGAACCGGGGTGCAGCCGAGCCGCCGGACGGTACGGGCCGCGGCCAGCCGGGTGTCCAGGTCCTCCGTGCCGAGGAAGGTGATGTTGATCCGGGTGCCGGCCGGGATGAGGTCGCGGGCCGCTTCGAGCCCGGGGACGTCCTTGCCGGTCATCTCCAGGGAGAAGTCGTCGAGCAGCGGGGCGACGGCAGGGGCGGTGGCCATGGAGAGGGAATCCATCGTGCTCCTCGTTCGTGCGGTTCTCCCCTGCCCCCAAGTGTGCCGGTAACGACTGACACACCGCTGGGAGCCCCCGGTGGTGTGCCAGTCGCGGGCGCCGGTCCGTCAGCCCACCTGGGCCCGCTCGGCGGCGGGCGCGCCGCTGGAGGAGGCCGCGACGGTGGAGGCCCCGCGCGGTCGGCGCAGGAGTACCGCGGAGACCAGGGCGGCGAGCAGGGTGAGGGAGGCGGCGACGATCAGGCAGAGGCGGAGGCCGTCGAGGAAGGCGTCGCCCACGGCGCTCATGGCCGGGCCTGTGGCGGCGCCCAGGTGCATTCCGGCGACCGCGCCGAGTCCGCCCGAGCGGGCGGTCTCCGTGATGCCCTGCCCGACGGCTCCGGTGACCCCGGCGTCCGCGAGGTGTGCGGGGAAGGTGTCGAGGGCGCGGGCGGTGAGGAGGGCGCCCAGGACAGCCGGGCCGAGTGCCCCTCCGACCTGCCGGAAGGCGTTGTTGCCGGCTGCGGCCATGCCTGCCAGGTGGACGGGCACGGAGGCGACGGCGGTGGCGGTCATGGGCGTCAGGACGCCGCCCATGCCCAGGCCGAGCAGCGCCAGCCGCCAGGCGATGGAGGCGAACGAGGTGTCCGCGTCGACGGTGGTCAGCGAGAGCAGTGAGCCGGTGACGACGAGCAGTCCGGCGGTGATCAGGACGCGGGCGGGCACCCGGTGCATCAGCCGGCCGACGGGGGCGCCGGCGACGATGGCGGCGCCGGTGACCATGAGGAGCCGCCAGCCCGCCTGGAGGGTGTCGAGCTGCTGCACCAGGCCGAAGTAGAGGCTCAGGAGGAAGAAGAAGCCGATCAGCGCCAGGAAGGTGATCATCGCGACGAGGGTGGTCGCGGTGAACGCGGCGCTGCGGAACAGCGCCAGGTCCAGCATCGGGCTGTCGCTGCGCCGCTCGGCCAGGACGAAGGCGACGGCGGCGGCCACCGCGACGAGCAGGGCCACCAGGACCCGGGTGTCGGTGAACGATCCGGCGCCGCCCTCGATCACGCCGTACACCAGCGCGGTGATCGCGGACGCGGCGGTGATCTGGCCCGGCCAGTCCAGCCGCCGCCCGTGCGGGGCGCGCGAGTCGGTCAGCAGCCGCGCGGCGACCGCCATCGCGAGGAGCGAGACGGGGATGACCAGGAGGTAGATCCAGCGCCAGGAGGCGTGTTCCAGGACGACCCCGGCGATCAGCGGTCCGACGGCCAGCGCCAGCAGGAGCGAGGTGGCCCAGAGACCGATGAACTTGCCGCGCTCCCGGTGGTCGGGCACCGCGTGGCTGATCAGGGCCAGCGTGGTGGGCAGCAGCGCGGCCGCACCGAGTCCGGCGAGTGCCTGGCCGATCCACAGCAGCTCGATCGACGGGGCGGTCAGGGCGACGGCGGCACCGACGGCGGAGGACGCAAGCCCCGCCTGGAACACCTTCTTGCGCCCGTGGACCTCTCCGAACACTCCGGCGGTCAGGATGAACGCGGCCATGGGCAGGACGAACGCGTCCTGGACCCACGCGAGCTGCGCCGTCGAGGCGCCGAGTGCCGCCTGGATGGCGGGCAGGCTCACGGAGACGGTGGTCACCGGCAAGTAGGCGACGAATACGCCCAGGCAGGCCATGGCGAGCGTGGCCGCCCGCCGGTCGGCCGGCCCGCTCGCCGAGGGTGTGACGTTCACGGATGTGCTCCTTGGCGGCGCTCGGCGCCGCGGTTGATGTTCAGCGGGGCTCGTCCGCCCCGGTCGCCAGCATCGGTGACACCGGCCGGAATCAACGAAGCGGCTGCCCTGATCGAACCGAAACCTCCATGGGCTCGGCGACGCGTGGCACACTTCCACCGTGATAGACGCAGTGGACACGCAGATCCTCCGTACGCTCCAGTGCGCGCCGAGGGCGCCGTTCCGGCTCATCGGTGAGGTGAACGGAGTGTCGGAGCAGACCGCGGCCCGCCGTTACCACGCCCTGCGCCGTAGCGGGGTGCTGCGGGTGGTGGGCCTGGTCGACCCCGCCGTGTACGGGGAGGCGCAGTGGGTCGCGCGCATCCGCTGCCGCCCGGACCGGGTCGGTCCGCTGGCCGACGCCCTCACCCGGCGTCCCGACATCGCCTACGCGAGCATCGCCTCGGGTGGTTCGGAGATCATCTGCGTCATCCGCTCACCGCTGGACGCCCGGCGCGAGGACATGCTGCTCCAGCAGCTGCCCAGGTCAGCCGCCGTGCTCGACGTGAGCATCGATCTGCTCATCCACCCCTTCGAGCCCCCCGGCACGCCCGGATGGACCGGCTACGGCGGCCATCTCACGCCCGAGCAGGAGGAGCGGCTGACCGGCGGCCCGTCCCCCGCTCCGGCCGGCCCTCCCCTCCCCCCGGATGCCGAGGACGCCCCGCTGCTCGCCGCTCTCGCGGAGGACGGCCGTACCTCGCACACGCGGCTCGCCGAGGTCACCGGCTGGTCCAAGGGCCGCGTCGCGCGTCGCCTGGAGTCCCTGGAGTCGTCCGGCGCGCTGTCGTACGACATCGATCTGCTGCCCGAGCGCCTCGGCTATCACCTCAACGCGACTCTGTGGCTGCGCGTCGCCCCATCCCACCTGGAACGCACCGGGCACGAGCTCGCCGGGCACGAGGAGGTCGCCTTCGCCGGTGCCACCAGCGGCGACCACAACGTGATGGCCATCGTCACCTGCCGGGACTCCCAGGACTTCTACCGCTATCTGACCACCCGCCTCGCCGCGGTACCGGGCATCGACGCCTACGGGGTCAGCATCCGGGTCCGCCGCCTCAAGCAGGCCGCCTCACTGATCTCCCACGGCCGCCTGGTGCATCCCGCACCGGGCTAGGACATGTTGAAAGTCCCGCCTGCCGAAACACGCCCCAGGCCTCAGATGACGTTCATCGCGGCCGCGGCGCCCACTCCCCCGAGCACCATGAACACCGGCATCAGCACCTTCAGTTCCACCCAGCTGCCGGCCCGGAACCGCATGGCCTTCGGCGGGCCGATCGGGTACCAGCGCTTGCGGCCCACCGGGATCGGCCAGAGGATCGGGCAGCCGGAGACGGTCAGCGCGTCCCCGATGTCGTGGACGAGAGCGCCCAGCACGATCGGCAGCCCGAGCCAGAGGTACTCCTGGCCGGGGGCGTTGAAGAGCCAGTCCGAACCGTTGCCCGGCTTGTCCAGGACGCCGGCGAGAATCCACGCGCTGGTGGCCCCCAGCAGCCACACCAGGACGTCGCTGGACACCCGGGCGGCCCGCCACAGCAGGCCTTCGACGGCGAGCACCAGGTGGACGAAGAGGATCGCCAGCACCGCCCAGCGGCCGCCGGTGATGGCGGCGGCGGAGGCGCCGGCACCTATCAGGACCGCCCACAGCCAGGTGTGGGTGAGGGTCCGGTGGCCGCCGTTGCGGTTCGAGTCGCCCCGCAACTTCGTCGCCTTGTAGACGGCGTGCGACAGCGTGTCGACGATCTCGCAGAGGCCCCGGGAGATCGGCCCGAAGGCGCGTGAGATGGTCGCGGACTTGTGGTCCAGGTCCGGTGCCAGCGCGGCACCGGCCGTGATCAGCGCGCCGACGACCAGAACGGGCCACGGCATGGTGTGTCCCGCGGCTGCCGCAGCCGCACCCACCCCCAGCCAGGCCGCCGCCCCTGACAGAGAGTGTGCCGGTCCCATCATGTCTGTTGCCGCCCCCATAGGTATTGACCAGTGATGGACAACGCGTGAACGGATGTCGCCCTGTCCGGGCGCGGACCACCGCCGTTGCGCTGTCGTCGAGTTGAGGGGGAAGCGTATCGTCCGTGATCTTCGTGCCGTCGTCCGGTTCCCTCATCCGGGCGGAAGGCAGGCAAGATGGGGGCGTGACCCTAATCGATCAGCTGCCCCCGACCGACGACCCCGACGCCCTCTTCGAGGCATTCTCGTCATGGACCGAGACGCAGGGCATCACCCTCTATCCGGCTCAGGAGGAGGCGCTGATCGAGGTGGTCTCCGGGGCCAACGTGATCCTTTCCACCCCCACCGGCTCCGGCAAGAGCCTGGTCGCGGCCGGAGCGCACTTCGCGGCCCTGGCACAGGACAAGGTCACCTTCTACACCGCGCCGATCAAGGCGCTGGTCTCGGAGAAGTTCTTCGACCTGTGCAAGCTCTTCGGTACCGAGAACGTCGGCATGCTCACCGGAGACGCCTCGGTCAACGCCGACGCCCCGGTGATCTGCTGCACGGCCGAGGTGCTGGCCGCCATCGCCCTGCGGGACGGGAAGTACGCGGACATCGGCCAGGTCGTGATGGACGAGTTCCACTTCTACGCGGAGCAGGACCGCGGCTGGGCCTGGCAGATCCCGATCCTGGAGCTGCCGCAGGCCCAGTTCGTCCTGATGTCTGCCACCCTCGGTGACGTCAGGATGTTCGAGGAGGACCTGACCCGCCGCACCGGCCGGCCCACCTCCGTGGTGCGGTCCGCGACGCGTCCGGTCCCGCTCAGTTACGAGTACCGGCTGACGCCGATCACCGAGACGATCACCGAACTGCTGGACACCCGGCAGTCTCCGGTCTACATCGTGCACTTCACCCAGGCGTCGGCCGTCGAGCGGGCGCAGTCGCTGATGAGCATCAACATGTGCACCAAGGAGGAGAAGGAGAAGATCGCCGATCTCATCGGCAACTTCCGCTTCACCACCAAGTTCGGCCAGAACCTCTCCCGTTATGTGCGGCACGGCATCGGGGTGCATCACGCGGGCATGCTGCCGAAGTACCGCCGGCTCGTGGAGAAGCTCGCGCAGGCGGGTCTGCTCAAGGTCATCTGCGGCACGGACACGCTGGGCGTCGGCGTCAACGTCCCCATCCGCACCGTGCTGTTCACCGCGCTCACCAAGTACGACGGCACCCGGGTGCGTACGCTGCGCGCCCGTGAGTTCCACCAGATCGCCGGCCGGGCCGGGCGGGCGGGCTTCGACACGGCGGGCTTCGTCGTCGCGCAGGCCCCCGAGCACGTCGTCGAGAACGAGAAGCTGGTCAAGAAGGCCGGCGACGACCCGAAGAAGAAGCGCAAGGTCGTCCGCAAGAAGGCCCCCGAGGGCTTCGTGGCCTGGTCGGAGACGACGTTCGACAAGCTGATCCAGTCCGACCCGGAGCCACTGACCTCCCGTTTCCGGGTCACGCACACCATGCTGCTGTCCGTCATCGCGCGTCCCGGCAACGCCTTCGAGGCGATGCGGCACCTGCTGGAGGACAACCACGAACCGCGCAAGGCGCAGCTGCGCCACATCCGCCAGGCGATCGCCATCTACCGCTCGCTGCTGGACGGCGGCGTGGTGGAGCGGCTCGACACCCCGGACGCGGAGGGCCGCATCGTGCGGCTCACCGTCGATCTCCAGCAGAACTTCGCGCTGAACCAGCCGCTGTCCACGTTCGCGCTCGCCGCGTTCGAGCTGCTGGACGCCGGCTCCCCCTCGTACGCGCTGGACATGGTCTCGGTGGTCGAGTCGACGCTCGACGACCCGCGTCAGATCCTCGCCGCCCAGCAGAACAAGGCGCGCGGCGAGGCGATCGGCCAGATGAAGGCCGATGGCATCGAGTACGAGGAGCGGATGGAGCTCCTCCAGGACGTCACGTACCCGAAGCCGCTGAGCGAGCTGCTGTGGCACGCGTACGACGTCTACCGGCAGAGCCACCCGTGGGTCGGCGACCACCCGGTGTCGCCCAAGACGGTGGTCCGTGACATGTACGAACGCGCCATGACGTTCACGGAGTTCACCTCGAACTACGAGCTGGCCCGGACCGAGGGCATCGTGCTGCGGTATCTCGCGGGCGCGTACAAGGCGCTGGAGCACACCATTCCGGACGACCTCAAGTCCGAGGACCTGGAGGACCTGATCGCCTGGCTCGGTGAGATGGTGCGTCAGGTGGACTCCAGTCTGCTCGACGAGTGGGAGCAGCTCGCCAACCCCGAGGTGGAGACGGCCGAGCAGGCGCAGGAGCGGGCCGACGAGGTCAAGCCGGTCACGGCGAACGCCCGCGCCTTCCGGGTGCTGGTGCGCAACGCGATGTTCCGCCGGGTCGAGCTGGCCGCGCTGGACCGGGTCCGCGATCTCGGTGAGCTGGACGGCGACGCGGGCTGGGACGAGGACGCGTGGGGCGAGGCGATGGACGCGTACTGGGACGAGCACGAGGAGCTGGGCACCGGTCCCGACGCCCGCGGCCCGAAGCTGCTGAAGATCGACGAGGACGCCGAGCACGGTCTGTGGCGGGTCCGGCAGACGTTCGCGGACCCGAGCGGCGACCACGACTGGGGCATCAGCGCCGAGGTCGATCTCGCCGCGTCCGACGAGGAGGGCCGGGCGGTGCTCCGGGTCACCTCCGTGGGCCAGTTGTGAGCGCGCCCGTACCGCGGGCGGCGTCGCGAGAGTGGAGACGAACAGCATGACGAACCCCGCAGAGCGCCTGGTCGACCTGCTCGACCTGGAGCGGATCGAGGTCAACATCTTCCGCGGCCGCAGCCCGCACGAGTCCCTCCAGCGGGTCTTCGGCGGACAGGTCGCCGGGCAGGCCCTGGTGGCGGCCGGCCGCACCACCGACGGGGACCGGCCGGTCCATTCGCTGCACGCCTACTTCCTGCGGCCCGGCCGTCCGGGGGTGCCGATCGTCTACCAGGTCGAGCGGGTCAGGGACGGGCGGTCCTTCACCACCCGCCGGGTGACGGCGGTGCAGCAGGGGCGCGTCATCTTCGATCTGACCGCGTCCTTCCACCGTCCGGAGGAGGCGGGCATCGCGCACCAGCTGCCCCCGGCGCGCGTGGTCCCGGATCCGGAGGAGCTGCCGACGGTCGCGGAGGAGGTGCGTGATCACCTCGGCGCGCTTCCCGAGGCCCTGGAGCGGATGGCGCGGCGCCAGCCGTTCGACATCCGCTACGTCGACCGGCTGCGCTGGACCCGGGACGAGATCACGGACGCGGACCCGCGCAGCGCGGTCTGGATGCGTGCGGTCGGGCCGCTCGGCGACGACCCGCTCGTGCACACCTGTGCGCTGACGTACGCGAGCGACATGACGCTGCTGGACGCGGTACGGATCCCGGTGGAGCCGCTGTGGGGGCCGCGCGGCTTCGATATGGCGAGCCTGGACCACGCCATGTGGTTCCACCGTCCGTTCCGGGCCGACGAGTGGTTCCTGTACGACCAGGAGTCACCCGTGGCGACGGGCGGGCGGGGTCTGGCGCGCGGCCGGATCTACGACCGCGAGGGGAATCTGCTGGTGTCCGTGGTGCAGGAGGGGCTGTTCCGGCGGCTGGGCGAGCAGCCCTCCTGACGGCCGGGGTGCCGGGCCCGCCCGGCGCGGGCTCAGGTGCCGGGCAGCGGGTCCTGTTCGACCTCGTGCCGGCGGGTGCGGATGTCCGGCGGCGCCGGGTGCAGTTTGGCGTCGCAGGCGGGGCCGAGTCCGGTGCGGCGCGAGGCCGTGCCGGTGAGCGGGCGTCCGCACAGCCGACAGCGCACGGTGCGGCGGACCGCCGCCTCTCCGGCTTCGGGCAGCGGTTCGGTACCTGATCCGGGGAAGGGTTCGGGAGACTCCACCCGTCGATCCTCTCAAGCCCCCGGACCACTCCGCGACTTCCCGCCCCCGCACACCGTTAGCCCGTCCGGCGGACAGCGGGGGACTCGGCCGGGCCACGGCGCGAGCCCTTCCCCCGCTGTCGTTCGCCGCCACGGAGGGTGGTCGCGCGCGGTGATCCACGGGGCGGAAGCGCCGGCCCGGCGCTCTCACCGCAGGAGGCGCGGTCATGACGGACGATCAGGTGTTCCTCGGCCTGGGACTGATTGTGGTGCTGGCGGTCGGCTCGCAGCTGCTGGCCGGCCGGCTGCGGGTGCCGGCGCTGCTCGTCCTGCTGCCGGTCGGTTTCACCGCCGGCGCGCTGACGGACGACATCGATCCCGAGCGGCTGCTGGGCACCGCCTTCTCACCGCTGGTGTCGCTGGCCGTGGCGGTGATCCTCTACGACGCCGGGCTCGGGCTGGATGTCAGCAGGCTCAAGGGCCACAACCGCCGGGTCGTGGTCCGGCTCCTGTGGATCGGGACGGTGCTCACCGTGGTGTCGGCCGCGCTGTTCGCCGTGCCGGTACTCGACATGTCGATGTCCGGGTCCGTGATGCTCGCGTCGATCCTGGTCGTCTCCGGCCCGACCGTCGTCGGGCCGCTGCTCAACTTCGTCAGGCCGAGTGAGCGGTTGCAACGGGTGCTGATCTGGGAGGGGTCCCTGATCGATCCGGTCGGCGGGATCCTGGGGGCGCTGGTCTTCCACGGGGTGCTCGCGGGCGACCGGCCCGGGTTCGGCCGTCAGCTGGGGCAGTTCGCGGCCAGCGCGGGGGTGGGCGTGGCCGGCGGTGCGGTCGGTGCGGGTCTGCTGTGGCTGCTGCTGAGCCGGGTGCGGCTGAGCGAGGAGCTGGGTACGTCGGTGCAGTTCGCCGCGGTGATCGGCGTGGCGGCGGCGTGCGACGCGCTGCGCGACGACACGGGGCTGATCTCCGCCGTCGTCATGGGGATGGCCGTCGCCAACCTGCCGGGCCCGGACATCCCGGTGCGGCGGCCCTTCTTCGACACCCTGGTCTCGCTCACCATCGGTCTGCTCTTCATCTCCATCTCGGCCACGGTCACGCCCGCCTCGCTGCGGCACGTGGTGCTGCCGTCGCTGGCGCTGGTCGCGCTGCTCGTCCTGGTGACCAGACCCCTGGTGGCCCACCTCGCGACGCTCGGGACCGATGTGGGGCGCGGGGAGCGGTGGTTCATCGGCTGGATGGCCCCCCGGGGCATCGTCGCGGCGGCCACCGCCTCCACGTTCTCCGCGACCCTGGCCGACAAGGGCGTCGGCGGCGCGGAACGCATCCTCCCGGCCACCTTCGTGGTGATCGTCGCCACGGTCACGCTCTACGGCCTGACGGCGTTCCCGGTGGCCCGGAGGCTGCGGGTGCTGCGCCCGGCGAGGTCCAGGCCGCTGCTGGTGGGCGGCGCCCCGTGGACGGTCGACCTGGCGTGCGCGCTGCGCTCCGCGGGGCCGGACGTACTGATGTGGGCGGGCGCCGCCCCCGAGCGGGCGCGGATCGAGGAGGCGGGGCTGAAGCTCGCCCCCGGTGAACTGCTCGCCTCCGCCACCGGCGCCGGGGCGGAGCTTGAGGGGATCAGCGGGGTGCTGCTGCTGACCGGTGAGGACGACTTCAACGCACTCGCGTCGATGACGCTCCGGGACACCTTCGAGGGCCCGGTCCACCGGCTGCGGCCGCCGTCGGCGAGCCAAGGAGTGGTGGCCCCGTACACGGGTGGTGAGCCGTTGTTCGGTCCCGGGCTCACCGGTCCCGAACTGACCCGCAGGTACGAGGCCGGGGCGCGGGTGGTCAACCGGCCCTTCGACGGTGAGGTCCCGGCCGGGAACGAGCTGCTGTTCGTGGTGAGCGCGACCGGCCGGCTCACGCCGGTGACCGGTACCGGCACGGCCGCGCCGGTACCGGGCGACACCCTCGTCCTGCTGAGCCCACCGTCGCGGCCCTGAACCGGGTCGTCCCCAAACAGAGATATGATCTCTGGTGTGAGAGAGATGGAGAGCGTCGAGCCGGGCACCGTCGATGCCCGGCTCGCGGCACGGCTGGCCGAACTGCGTGCAGAGGCCGGCTGGTCGCTGGAGGAGCTGGCGCATCGCACGGGGGTGAGCCGTTCGACGCTCTCGCGGCTGGAACGCGGTGAGCTGAGCCCGACCGCGGCCCTGCTCGGGCGGCTGTGCACGGTCCACGGGCGGACCATGTCGCGGCTGCTCCTCGAAGTGGAGGCGGAGCCGCCGCAGCTGGTGCCCGCCGAACGCCAGCCGGTCTGGCACGACGAGGAGTCCGGCTTCGTCCGCCGCTCCGTCTCGCCCCCGCACCCGGGGCTGCGCGCGGAGGTCGTCGAGGGGGTGCTCGGCGCGGGCGCCTCGATCGCGTACGAGAACCCGCCCGTCCCCGGCCTCGAACAGCACATCTGGGTCCTGGAGGGGACGGTCGAGATCACCGTGGACGGCACCGTGCACACCCTCCGCACCGGCGACTGCCTGCGCTTCCGGCTGCGTGGGCCCTCGCGTTTCCACTGTCCGGGCCCGGCCGGGGTCCGTTACGCACTGATGATCGTTCTGCCCTGAAAGGACCTGCCGCATGACCGAGATCGTCCAGGTGTCCGGACCCGAACTGGTCACGTACGCCGATGAGCTGGCCGCACTCCTGGTGGAGATCGTGGACGGCGGGGCCTCCGTCGGATTCCTCGCACCACTGGACCGGGACGCGTCGGCCTGCTGGTGGCGGGAGCAGGCCGCGTCCGTCTCCGCCGGGCGCCTCCAGGTCTGGATCGCCCGGGACGGTGAGCGGGTCGCCGGGACGATCGGCCTGGTCCGGGCGCCGCTGCCCAACGCCCGCCATCGCGCCGAGGTCACCAAGCTGATGGTGCGTCCGTCGGCGCAGGGCCGGGGTCTGGGCCGGCGGCTGCTGGACGCGGTCGAGGAGACGGCGGCCCGGGACGGAGTCACGCTGCTCGTCCTGGACACCGAGAGCGACAGTGCCGCCGAGCGGCTCTACCGGTCTGCGGGCTGGACGGCGTGCGGCTCGGTCCCCGGCTACGCCGCCGATCCGGCGGGGGCCCTCAGGGCGACCACCTACTACTACAAGGAGGCCGGACCGGGACCGGCCCCGGGCGGCGAGCCCGTCGAGGTCCTCGCAGACGACGCCACCTGATCCGGACGGCCGTGCGACCGGAATCGTCCCGATGAACCCGTGGGCATAAGTGGGGCCCCGCGGGCGTAAGAATGGCAGTGAAAGCCATTTACTAGGAGATCCTCATGACGCTCTACGACATCCCCCTCCACACGCTGACCGGTGAGCCGACCACCCTGGGCGCCTACCGGGGCCAGGCCGTCCTGCTGGTGAACGTCGCCTCCAAGTGCGGGCTGACCCCGCAGTACGCCGGTCTGGAGCGGCTCCAGAAGACTTACGGGGACCGGGGGTTCACCGTGCTCGGCGTGCCGTGCAACCAGTTCGCCGGCCAGGAGCCCGGAAGCTCGGAGGAGATCCAGGCGTTCTGCTCGGCGACGTACGGGGTGACCTTCCCGCTGCTGGCCAAGACGGACGTCAACGGCGCGGGCCGGCACCCGCTCTACACGGAACTGACGAAGCTCGCGGACGCCGACGGCGAAGCCGGTGACGTGAAGTGGAACTTCGAGAAGTTCCTGCTCTCCCCTGCGGGCGAGCCGGTCGCCCGGCTCCGTCCCGCCACCGAGCCCGAGGCCCCGGAGCTCGTCGCGGCCATCGAGGCCCAGCTTCCCGCCTGAAGCGATGCCGCCGGGTGGCCCGCGGCCGGACCGCCGCCCGCCGCCCGGTGGCAGTCGGGCCTGCCACTCGGGCCTGCCGCTCAGGCGTGGCTGAGCAGGAGCGAGCCCTTGGGGTAGGTCACGCCGGCGTTCACATTCGCCACCTGGATGCTCACGGGCGTGCCTTCCTTGATGTTGCCGCTCTTCCACGGGCTGCAGTACGGGGAGTTGTGACCGCGGGTGCTCACGACCCGGTCCCAGGTCCCGTCGCGGCCGATGTCGAGCTTCACCTCGATGCCCCAGCCGTCCGCACTGGTGTCGCAGGCGCGGATCGAGTCACCGGGGATGCTGCCGTAGGGGTCGGGGTTCCACTCGCCGTACCCGCCGAAGGTCGCCTCGATCGACTTCGGCGCGGCCTCGGCCGTGCCCTGTGCGGCGACGACGAGGCCGAACGCCGCCACGGCGGCGGCCAGGACCCGCCTCCCGGTGAACCTCAGCATGGTGCGTTCCCCTCCATCGGCCAGTCACGATCTTCACGGGGAATCTACAGGTGCATGGCAGGTGCACACCATCCGCCCGTGACAAAGGACCGGCCCCCGTCTCCCGCCGGTGCGGCGGGAGACGGGGGCCGGTGCGTGCGCGCGGGCGGCCCGGCCGGGTGTCAGCGGATGGGCATCCCGGACAGCGTGCGGGCGATCACCAGGCGCTGGATCTCGCTGGTGCCCTCGAAGATCGTGTAGATCGCGGCGTCCCGGTGCATCCGCTCCACCGGGTACTCACGCGTGAAGCCGTTGCCGCCGAGGATCTGGACCGCCTGCGCGGTGACCTCCTTGGCCGTCTCACTCGCGTACAGCTTGGACATGGAGCCCTCTGCGGACTCGAACGGCTTGCCGGCGGCCGCCATCCAGGACGCGCGCCAGACCAGCAGCCGGGCCGCGTCGATCCGGGTGCGCATGTCGGCGAGCTGGAAGGCGATGCCCTGGTTGTCGATGATCGGACGGCCGAACTGGGTGCGGGTCTTCGCGTAGTCGAGCGCGACCTCGTACGCGGCACGGGCGGTGCCGACCGCCATCGCGCCGACGGCCGGGCGGGACGCCTCGAACGTGGCCATCGCCGCGTTCTTCACCCGCTCGCCGCCACCGGAGGCGGCGCGCTCCCGGGCCCGCGCGAGGCGCTGGTCGAGCTTCTCCTTGCCCCCGAGCAGGCAGTGGCCCGGGACGCGCACGTCCTCCAGGACGACCTCCGCGGTGTGCGAGGCGCGGATGCCGTGCTTCTTGAACTTCTGCCCCTGGGAGAGCCCGGGGGTGTCCGGCGGCACGATGAAGGAGGCGTGCCCCTTGGAGCCGAGCCCGGAGTCGACGACCGCGACCACGACGTGGACGTTGGCGATGCCGCCGTTGGTCGCCCAGGTCTTGGTGCCGTTGAGCACCCACTCGTCCTTGGCCTGGTCGTACACCGCGCGGGTGCGCATCGAGGCGACGTCGGAGCCGGCGTCGGGCTCGGAGGAGCAGAAGGCGGCGACCTTCACATCGTTCGCGTCGCCGTACATCTGCGGGATCCAGGTGCCGATCTGCTCCTCGGTGCCGTTGGCGAGGACGCCGACGGCCGCCAGGCCCGTACCGACGATCGACAGGGCGATGCCCGCGTCACCCCAGAACAGCTCCTCCATCGCCATCGGGATGCCGAGGCCGGTCGGGTCGAAGAACTGCTGGGCGTAGAAGTCCAGGGAGTAGATGCCGACCTTGGCCGCCTCCTGAATGACGGGCCAGGGCGTTTCCTCACGCTCGTCCCACTCCGAAGCGGCCGGACGGATCACATCCGCGGCGAAGCCGTGCAGCCAGTCACGGACCTGCTTCTGGTCGTCGTTGAGTTCGAGCGTGAACTCGGCCATTTTCCCCTCCACGTACTGCTGTCAAAATACTGCTGCCGAAAACCGTTAGTTACTTGCGGTAACAACAGTCTGTTACCGGCAAGTAGCCTCTGTCAACCGCCCAACCGCAGATCCGCGCACCGCTGGACAGGGTGTTACGTTGCGCAGGCAGGACGGACAGGCACGGCCAGGGGTGGGAGAAACAGCATGGAGACCGCACGACAGGCGGAGCGGCAACGGTCCGCGGCAGAACGCCGCCGCCGGGAGCTGCTCGAAGCCGCCGACCGCGTGGTGCTCAGGGACGGACCCGGGGCCTCGATGAACGCCATCGCGGCGGAGGCCGGGATCACCAAGCCCATCCTCTACCGGCACTTCGGCGACAAGGGCGGCCTCTACCGCGCCCTCGCGAAACGGCACACCGACGCGCTCCTCAGCGCGCTGCGGGCTGCCCTCGACGCCCCCGCCGACCGCCGCGCCCGGGTCGAGGCGACGCTCGACACCTATCTCGCCGCCATCGAGGCCCGTCCGCAGGTCTACCGGTTCCTGATGCATCCCGCCGACGACGCGGCACCCCCGTCCGAGCAGGGCTTCGACGTGGGGCGCCACTCGGCCCCGCTGCTGCGGCGCCTCGGCGAGGAGCTCGCCACAGTCATCGCCGAGCGGGTGGACCTCGGGGCCGACAGCCAGGTCATGGCCCGGATCTGGGGTCACGGCATCGTGGGCATGATGCACGCGGCGGGCGACTGGTGGCTGGGCGAACGCCCCTGCTCGCGGGCCCAGTTGGTGAGCAGCCTGGCCGATCTGCTGTGGGGCAGGCTGGCCGCGGCGGGCGACCGCCCCGGCGGCCCCGGGTTCTGAGAGGGCGGTTCGCCCCGACGGGAGCCCGATTTCGGACAGAGCCACTCGCCCGGCAGTCTCCGATGCCGTCGACGGGTCACCGGTCGTCGGGACGGGGCCGCAGCAGTGCCGCGGCGAGGGCCGCCGTCAGGACCAGGCCCGCCGCGGTGCACAGGGCGACCGCGGTGAAGCCCTGGTCGTACGCGGCCCTGGCGGCGGCGAGCACCTGCCCGGCGGCCGGCGGGTCCAGCGTGTCAGCGGTCGCCTCGGCGGCGGAGAACGACTCCTTCGCCGCCTCCCTGGCGGAGGCCGCCACCCCCGGGGTGTCGTGGAACCCGACGCGGTAGGCCACGGTGAGCACCGTGCCCAGGACCGCGACGCCGAGCCCCGCACCGAGCTCGAAGGAGGTCTCCTGGATGGCCGCGGCCTCGCCGGAGCGGTCCGGATCGGCCGCGGCCATGATGGCATCGGCACCCAGCGTCATCACGATGCCCGCCCCGTACCCGGCCACCAGGAGCGGGCCGACCAGCACGGGGTAGGCGCCCGTGTCGCCCAGCAGGGCCATCAGCGCCATGGCGGCCGCGAAGCCGCCGAGGGCACTCGTCAGCGCCCACCGGTTGCCAAGGCGGGCCGATACCCGGGGTGCCGTCGTCGCACCGGCCGCGTTGGCGGCCGCCAGCGGCATCAGGGCCAGGCCCGCCCGCACCGGAGAGAAGCCTCCGGCCTGCTGGAACCACTGGGTCAGGAAGAAGAGCAGCGCTACATAGCTGCCGAAGCAACCGATGACGCACAGCGTCGCGGTGCGGAAGACGCGGTCGGAGAAGAGCGAGAAGTCCAGCAGCGGTTCGGTGAGCCGGTGTTGGCGGCGCACGAACAGGTACAGCAGTACCGCTCCTCCCGCCGCGGTCAGCAGGATCACCGGGCTGACGCCGACTTCTTCACCGGCCCGCTTCAGCGCGTACACGAGTCCGGCCAGAGCTGTGACGGACAACGCCACGCTGGGCAGGTCCCATCGCCGGGGCCGGGGGTTGCGCGACTCGGGGATGGTGCGGGCGCCGACCACGAAGACGGCCATGGCGACGGGGACGTTGATCAGGAAGGCGGCGCCCCAGCCCCAGCGTTCGGTCACCAACCCGCCCACGAGCGGTCCGATGGCCGCGCCGACACTGTGGGCGGCCGTCCAGATGCCGATGGCCACCGCCCGCTCCCGGCTGTCCGTGAACACCACCCGGATGATCGCGACGGTCGATGCCATGATCATGGCCGCGCCGACACCCAGGACCACGCGGGAGGCGATCAGCTGCGGGGTCGAGGAGGAGAGACCGGCGGCGGCGGAGGCGAGTCCGAACAGGGCGAAGCCGCTGAGGACCATCCGCTTGCGTCCGATCCGGTCCCCGAGCGTGCCGCAGGTCACCAGCAGCGCGGCGAGGGTGAGCGAGTAGACGTCGACGATCCACAGCAGCCCGGCGCTGCTGGGCCGCAACTCCAGGCTCAGACCGGGAACAGCGGCGTGAAGCACCGTCAGGTCGATTCCGCACAGCAGAAGGCCGGCGGAGAGCACGGCGAGCACGAGCCACCGACGCTTCGCCGGCAGCTCCGCCGGGAGGGGAGAAGGGGGTATCGACGCCGTGCTGTGAGCCATGGCAGCACTATCGTGCTCCGGGTATCAGCAGGACAAGTACGGTCATTTATGTGCCATAGTGCCAATCTGTATACCCATGGGGGTTGTTGATGCGGAGCACGACGGAACCGACGCCGGAATTCTGCGCGATCGAAGCGGCTATGGAGGTGCTCGGCGGTCGCTGGAAGCTGGTCATCCTCAAACAACTCCTCGGTGGCACACGACGCTTCAGCGAGCTCAAGCGCGGGACGCCGCAGATCACCGCGCGGATGCTCACCCGGCAGCTGCGGGCGATGGAGGAGGACGGGCTCGTGGACCGCATGGTTTACCGCGAGGTGCCACCACGGGTCGAGTACACGTTGACCGCAACCGGCCGTAGCCTCGATGCGATAGCGGGTCTGCTCGACGACTGGGGCCGCTGGTATCTGAGCACCCGGGACAGCCCGTCGGACGGCCCGCCCCAGGTGCCTGGACGGGCGGACGGCGACCCGGTCGAGGAGGCCGCCGGCCAGGCCGTGCCGTGATCATGAAACCGTCGCCGCCCTCCTCCTCCGCGGCGTAGCGCCGTACGTAGTCGCGGAACTGCCGCACGCCGCGGACGCCGCTGCCCGGTCAGCCGGACTGCCCCCAGGGCGCCCGGCGGGCCGCGCGCAGGGCCCGCGCCCGCCGCAGCCCGGTCAGCCGGTCGGTGTAGACGGCGCCGTCCAGGTGGTCGCACTCGTGCTGGAGGCAGCGGGCGAAGAAGCCGGTGCCGCTGACCCGCACCGGCTCGCCCTCGACCGTGACCCCCTCGACCACCGCGTGGTCGAAGCGGGGCGTACCGGCCTCGATGCCCGGCAGCGAGAGGCAGCCCTCCGGGCCCCGCACGGTGATGCCGTCGGCCTCGACGAGGGTGGGGTTGACCAGGTGCCCCAGGTGCCGGACGTCCTCGTCGTCGGGGCAGTCGTACACGAACACCCGTAGCGCCACGCCGACCTGGTTGGCCGCGAGTCCGACGCCGTTCGCCGCGTACATCGTGGCGTACATGTCCTCGACCAGGTGGGCGAGCGAGGGCCCGAAGTCCGTGACGGGCTCGCAGGCGCCGTGCAGCACGGGGTCACCGAGCAGGCTCATGGCCCGGACGCGTCCGGAACTGCCGGGGATCGGGCGGTTTCGCATGGCGGCCATCGTACGGTCCGGCGCGGCGACGGACGCACGGCAGCCGCCCGGCTCGGAGACGACGGCACATACGCACCCGTGGGATAAATGTCGAGATTTATTCTCTATGCGGCAATCCGCCCCTCCGTCGGCCCCGAATTCCTCATAGAGCCACCGAGACAGAGCCGCACAGGCAGAGAGCCGGACAGGCAGGGCCGCCGAGCATCGCTCGCATCGGGCCCACCGGTCGGCCGGAGCAGCCCGCCGAGGGCCGCGTCGCCGTGCGTCACCGGTGACCCCATGGACATCCAGGGAGCCCTCATGACAGGAAAGCGAGTCGCCACACTGCCGCCGGATCCACGCGAGGCCGCGGCCCGCGGCAGTGCCGCTGCCGTACCGCGCGACGCCGAGGCGGCGTTCCGGGAGGTTCTCGCGGATGTCATGCACCTCGACCGGGTGGCGGCGGACAGCCACTTCTTCGACGACCTGGGCGCGGACTCCCTGGTGATGGCCCACTTCTGCGCCCGGGTGAGAAAGCGCGCGGAGCTGCCGCCGGTCTCGATGCGGGACGTCTACGCGCACCCCACGGCCGGTGAACTGGCGACCGCGCTGGCGACGACCGCCGCACCCGCCTCCCCCGCCGTGGGCACCCTCCCCGCTCCCCCGCCGACGGCGGCCACGGGCCGGGCCGGGTACCTCCTGTGCGGGGCGCTCCAGCTCGTGGCCTTCGTCGCCTATTCGTGCGTCATCGCGTTCATCACCGTCCGGGGGTACGAGTGGATATCCGCCGGGTCCGGCCTGCTCTCCGGGTACCTCCGCTCCGTCGCGTTCGGCGCCGGGGCCCTGCTGGGGCTCTCGGCTCTGCCGATCGCCGCGAAATGGGTTCTCGTCGGACGCTGGAAGCCCCGGGAGATCCGTATCTGGAGCCTCGCGTACGTCCGGTTCTGGATCGTCAGAACGCTCGTCCGCGCCGACCCGCTGGTCCTGTTCGCCGGATCGCCGCTGTACACGCTCTACCTCAAGGCGCTGGGCGCGAGGATCGGGAAGGGCGCGGTGATCTTCTCCCGCAACGTGCCCCTCTGCACCGACCTGCTCACCGTCGGGGACTCCTCCGTCATCCGCAAGGACTCGTTCTTCCCCTGCTACCGGGCCCATGACGGCCTGATCCAGACCGGCACCGTGACCCTCGGCAAGGACGTCCTCGTCGCCGAGGCCTCGGTGCTCGACATCGGGACGTCCATGGGCGACGGCGCCCGGCTGGCCCACGCCTCCGCCCTGCACCGCGGCCAGCGCGTACCCGCCGGCGAGCACTGGCACGGTTCACCCGCGCAGCACGCCGGGGCGGAGTACCAGGTGGTGGAACCGGCGGCCTGCGGCACCCTGCGCAGGGCGGTCCACGGCGCCACCCAGCTGCTGAGCGCGCTCCTGGTGTACCTGCCGCTGGCCGTCGGCGGTATCGGGATGCTGCTCGCCGTGGCCCCGCAGCTCTCCTCGGTACTGGACCCGGGGCCCACGGTCCTCACGACCTGGGCCTTCTACCGGGACACACTGGCGGCCTCGTTCGTCCTGCTCTTCGTGATCGTGCCGCTCGCCTTCCTGCTGCTCGCCACCGTCCCCCGGCTGCTGAGCCGCACCATCGTGCCGGACAAGGTCTATCCCCTCTACGGCTTCCATTACGGGGTGCACCGCGCGATCATGCTGCTGACCAACCGGCGCTTCCTCACCCGCCTGTTCGGTGACAGCTCCGGCATCGTCCCCTACCTCCGTCTGCTCGGGTACGACCTCTCCCGCGTGGAGCAGACGGGGTCGAACTTCGGTACCGAGGTCAAGCACGAGACGCCGTACCTGAGCGCGGTCGGAACGGGAACGATGGTGGCCGACGGGCTGTCGGTCAACAACGCCGAGTTCTCCAGCACCTCGTTCCGCGTCTCCCGGACGGCCATCGGGGCACACAGCTTCCTGGGCAACAGGATCGCCTACCCGGCGCGGAGCAGGGCCGGGGACAACTGCCTGCTGGCGACCAAGGTCATGGTCCCGGTCGACGGCAGGACCCGCGAGGGCGTCGGCCTGCTCGGCTCGCCCTGTTTCGAGATCCCCCGCTCGGTCCAGCGCGACAGCGGCTTCGACCGGATGAAGAGCGGCGAGACGCTGCGCAGCGGCCTGGCGGCCAAGAACAGGCACAACGCCGCCTCGATGGGGCTGTATCTGATGGCGCGGTGGTGCTACGCCTTCGTGGTCGCCCTGGTGATGTCGGGGGCGGCGGAGCTGTACACCTCGGTGGGGGCCGCGGCCGTGGCGCTGGGCAACGTGCTCCTCGTCGTGGTCAGCGCCGGGTACTTCGTCCTGGTCGAACGCCTCGTCACGGCGTTCCACCCGCCGGGCCCGCTGTTCTGCTCGATCTACGACCGCCGCTTCTGGCGGCGCGAACGCTTCTGGAAGGTGCCGTCGGAGACGTATCTCCGGGTCTTCGACGGGACGCCCTTCAAGAGTCTGGTCTGGCGGTCGCTGGGGGTCCGGATCGGGCGCGAGGTCTTCGACGACGGCTGCTATCTGACGGAACGCACGATGGTCACCATCGGGGACCGCTCCACGCTCAACGCCGGCAGCGTCGTCCAGTGCCATTCGCAGGAGGACGGCGCCTTCAAGTCGGCCCGCACCACGATCGGATCGCACTGCACCCTCGGGGTCGGGGCCTTCGTGCACTACGGCGTGACGATCGACGACGGCGCCGCTCTCGCTCCGGACTCCTTCCTGATGAAGGGCGAGTCGGTCCCGCGCGACGCGCTGTGGGGCGGCAACCCCGCACACCAGATCCGGGCGGGCGGCGCCCGGAGCGAGGAGGCGGCACGATGAACACGCCCGCGCGGACCGGAACCGAGTACTGGCGCGATGTGCTGACCGCCGGCGGGCCCACCGCCGTCCCGAGGTGGACCCGCCGCCCGGCGCCGGGCACCGCCATGGTCGAGACGGCCGTCCCGGGCGCACTGGCCGCGGAGTTGCGGGTGCTGGCCCGCTCGATGGACATCTCACCCACCGCGCCGCTGCTGGCCGGCCACGCCAGGGTCCTCGCCGCGCTGTGCGGCGAACCCGGTGTCACGACGGGGTACGTCCCCGCCGCGGGCGCCGGGCCGTTGCTCTGCCGGCTCACGACCGGCGCCAGGTCGTGGCGGGACCTCCTGCTGCACGCGGACCGCGCCGAGGCGGAACTGCTGGCCCACCGGGGATACCCGGTCGAGGACCTCAGGCGGCGGCTGCGCCTCCCCGCCACCGCGCCGGAGGCGGTGTTCGACCCGACCGGCCGGGCCGGCCCCGTACCGGGTGCCGTCATCGGCGTCGGGTTCACCCACCGCGACGGGCACGACGTGCTGCGGCTGCGCTACCGGACCGACGCGCTCGACGCGGAGGCCGCGGCCAGGATCGCCGGCTATCACCTCAACGCGCTGCGGCTGATCGCCGCAGATCCCGATGCGGCGCACGGACGGCAGAGCCTGCTGTCACCCGGCGAACTGCGCCTTCAGCTCGACGGACTCGCCGGGCCGCACCGGGAGCTGCCCGGCCTCCGCTTCCACCAGCTCTTCGAACAGCGGGTACGCGCGCGCCCCGACAGCGTCGCGGCGGTCCACGGCGACCGGCGGTGGACGTACCGCGACCTCGACACCCGCGCCAACCGGCTGGCGAACGCCCTGCTGGACGCGGGACTGACGAGGCAAGGGGTCGTCGCCCTGGTGACCGAACGGAGTCTGGAATGGATGGCGGCCGTACTCGCGATCCTCAAGTCCGGCGGCGTCTACCTCCCCGTCGATCCGCACTTCCCGGCCGGGCGCATCGCCACCATGCTCACCCGCGCCGACTGCGGACTGGTGCTCACCGAACCGGGCAGCACCGCGACGCTCGACCGCGCGCTGGAATCCCTGCCGGGCACCCGGAAGCTGCTCATCGGCCCGCTCTGCGAACCGCGTCCCGAGGACACCGGTTCCGGGACGCCCGCCGTTCCCGGCCCCGGCGTCCCGGTCGGCGCCGACGATCTGGCCTACGTCTTCTTCACCTCCGGCTCCACCGGCGAGCCGAAGGGCGCGATGGTGGAGCACGGCGGCCTGCTCAACCATCTCCTCGCGAAGATCGACGACCTCGGGATCGGAGAGGCGGACGTGGTCGCCCAGACCGCCCCCCAGTGCTTCGACATCTCGCTGTGGCAGCTGCTCTGCCCCCTGCTCACCGGCGGAACCACCCTGCTGGTCGGCCAGGAGGCCGTTCTGGACGTGCGGCGCTTCCTCGACACGCTGGCCGAGGGCCGGGCAGGCGTGGTCCAGGTCGTGCCGTCCTATCTCGACGCCGTCCTGGCCTTCCTGGAGCGGCACCCGCGCGAACTGCCGGACCTGCGCTGCGTCTCGGTCACCGGAGAGGCGCTCAAGAAGGATCTGGTCCGGCGCTGGTTCGACGCCCGGCCCGGGGTCCGGCTCGTCAACGCCTACGGGCTGACCGAGACCTCGGACGACACCAGTCACGCGGTCATGCACCGGGTGCCGGACACCGATGCGGTGCCGATCGGGCGACCGGTCCGCAACGTGCGCATGTACCTCCTCGACGAGCACAGGTGCCCGGTGCCGCTGGGCGCCCCCGGCGCGATCGCCTTCTCCGGGATCTGCGTGGGCCGCGGGTACATCAACGACCCCGAGCGGACCGGGGCCGCCTTCCTGCCGGACCCGTACCGGCCCGGGGAGCGGCTGCACCTGAGCGGGGACTACGGCCGCTGGCTCCCGGACGGGCAGCTGGAGTTCCTCGGCCGCCGCGACAGCCAGGTGAAGATCCGCGGCTTCCGCATCGAGACCGGCGAGATCGAGAACGCCCTGCTGGCGGTCCCGGGGGTGCGCGACGGCGCGGTGGTCGTCACCGGAGGGGCGGCCGGCCGGTCGAAGCGCCTGGTCGCCTTCTGCAGTGGCGCACAGCCGTTGCCGGCCGCCTTCGTGAGCGAGCACCTCGCCGAATCCCTGCCCACGTACATGGTTCCCGCCGCCGTCCACTGGCAGGACGCCCTGCCGCTGACCGCCAACGGGAAGACCGACCGAGCGGAACTGACCCGCCTCGCGGGAAAGCTCGGAGAACCCGGAGAACTCGGAGAACTCGGAGAACTCGGAGAACTCGGAGAACTCGGGGCGCCCGGCGGCCACCGGAGCGCCGCCCTCCCCCGCACCCGTACGGAGCGGCGGCTGGCGGCCGCCTGGGCCCAGGCGCTCGGGGTCCCGCCGGACGGGGTGGGGCGGCGGGACAACTTCTTCGACCGGGGCGGCACCTCGCTGGCAGCGGTCGGCGTCGTGATCTCCCTGGACCGTGAGGTCTCGCTCAAGGACCTCGTCCGCAACCCCGTACTGACCGATCTGGCCGCGCTCGTGGACGAGCGCGCTGCCCGGTGAACCGATCACCACCCTGAGGAGAGTGACATGTCCTCCATCGAAATCACGGACTCACCGCTCGGCCTGGAGGCGGAGCCCGGCGTGGCCGGTCAGCCCCCGGTGCTGTGCGTCCCCGACACCCACGACCCGGCCGGCTGGGCCACCGGAGCGCGCGAACGCCTGCGCACCGCGCTCCTCACGAACGGCGCGGTCCTGGTCCGCGGCCTTGAGCCGCGCGAACCGGCGGACGTCGCCGCGGTACTGGACGAGCTGGCTGTCGAACCGGTGACGGAGCGGGAGGCCTTCGCACCCAGGGAGCACTACGCCCCCGGAGTGCATTCCGCGTCTCCCTGGCCACCGGACCAGCCGATGTGCATGCACCACGAGCTGAGCTACACGCTCGGCTTCCCCGCCCTGCTGCTCTTCGCCTGTCTCACCGCTCCCACCAGCGGCGGAGCCGTCGGCCTCGCGGACGCCGCGGCCGTGCTCGACGCCCTGCCCCGCGACCTCGTCGAACGGTTCGAGCGCGAGGGCTGGCTGCTGGACCGCAGCTACAACGACGAGATCGGGGCCACCGTGTCCCAGGCGTTCGGCACCTCGGAGCGCGAGGCCGTGGAGGGCTACTGCCGCGCCCACGGCATCGACTGGGACTGGCGGCCCGACGGCGGACTGCGGACCACGCAGCGCCGCGCGGCGGTGGTGCGCCACCCGGTCAGCGGGCGACGCTGCTGGTTCAACCAGATCGCCTTCCTGAACGAATGGACGCTCGCGCCCGAGGTGCGGGAGTACCTGGTCGACGAGTACGGGCCCGGCGGACTGCCGTTCAACACCCGGTACGGCGACGGCGAGCCCCTGGAGGAGGAGACCGTCCGGCTCATCGGTTCGGTCTACGCGGAACACACCGTGCACCGGCCGTGGCGCGCCGGTGACCTGCTGCTCATCGACAACATCCGTACCGCGCACAGCAGGGAGGCCTACGAAGGACCGCGCGACGTGGTCGTCGCGATGGCCTCCCCCACCCGGCCGGACACCTGCTCGCCGACGGCGGAGGTGGGTCAGCGATGAACACCGCCCAGGAGCGCACGCCCGGGTACACCGCACCCGGCGACATCGCCGTGCCCTCGTTCGCGGTGATCCCCGGCGGTCAGGTCCGGCGCGCCCTGGAGGGGCGCGAGAAGGACATCGTGGACGTGGTCGAGGCGGCGTACCGCCTGCACGGCTCCGGCCGGACGGTGAACCCGCCCTCCTCATTCCTGCGCTTCCCGGACCGCCCGACCGCCCGGATGATCGCGCTGCCCGCTTCGCTCGGCGGTGCGGCGAGGGTGGACGGGCTGAAGTGGATCGCCAGTTTCCCGGGGAACGTGACATCGGGCGTACCGCGGGCCTCCGCCGTGCTGATCCTCAACGATCCGGACACCGGGTACCCGTTCGCCTGCCTGGAGAGCTCGATCATCAGCGCGACGAGAACGGCCGCCTCGGCGGCGTCTGCGGCGGACCGGCTCAGCCGGGGCCGTCCCCGGCCGGTCCGCGTCGGGTTCTTCGGAACGGGCCTGATCGCCCGGTACATCCACACCTTCCTCGAAGGATCCGGCTGGTCGTTCGACGACATCGGGGTGTACGACGTGTCCGCGGAGAGCGCGGCCGGCTTCCGGGTGTACGTGGAACAGTCCGGCAGCCCCGCCGCCGTCACCGTGCACCGGGAGCCGGAGGACCTGATCCGTACGAGCGATCTCGTGGTCTTCGCGACCGTGGCCGGGCAGCCGCACGTCAGCGACCCGGCCTGGTTCGGCCACAACCCGGTGGTGCTCCACGTGTCGCTGCGGGACCTCGCTCCGCAGGTCCTGCTGGCCTCGACCAACATCGTGGACGACATCGAGCACTGCCTCAGGGCCGGCACGTCACCGCATCTGACCGAACAGCTCACGGGCAGCCGGAACTTCGTCAGCGGAACGCTCGACGACGTGATGGCGGGCCGGGTCGACGTGCCGGCCGACCGGCCCGTGGTGTTCTCGCCCTTCGGCCTCGGCGTGCTCGACCTCGCGGTCGGCGCCTACGTCTACGACGAGGTGGACCGCTCGGGCGAACTGCGGACCGTCGACGACTTCTTCCACGAGCGCCGCAGGTACGGGTGAGTGCCTCGGCCCGCAGCACGGACAGGACGTACCGCCCGGAGGAGGAGTTGGTCGTGTCAGTCATATCCGTTCCCCAGGAATTCAACGAGGAGGACCTCTACGTCGATGTGGAGCCGGTCTTCGGGCGCTCGCTTCTCCTCAAGTGCGAAGGCTTCAACTTCGCCGGCTCGATCAAGCTCAAGGCGGCCGCCGAGATGGTGGCGTCCGCCGAGCGCAGCGGCTCGCTGAAGGCCGACTCCGTCCTGGTCGAGTCCTCGTCCGGGAACCTCGGCGTCGCGCTGAGCATGATCGCGGCGAGCAAGGGATACCGGTTCATCTGCGTGACGGACTCACGCTGCAATCTCACGACCCGGCTGCTGATGGAGGCGCTGGGCAGCGAGGTGCGCAGCGTGGCGGGCGAGGAGTCCAACGGCGGCTTCCTGGGGGCGCGGCTGGACTACGTCCGGAGCCTCTGCGCCTCCGACGACCGGTGCGTGTGGCTGAGCCAGTACTCCAATCCGGCCAACTGGCGGGCGCACTACCTGACGACGGCCCCGCAGATCGCCCGCTCCTTCCCGGACCTGGACGTGCTGTTCGTCGGCGCGGGGACGACCGGGACCCTGATGGGCTGCGCGCGCTACTTCCGGGACCTGCGGCTGCCGGTGCGGATCGTCGCGGTGGACACCGCCGGCTCGGTGGCGTTCGGCGGCACCCCCGGCCGCAGGATGATCCCGGGGCTTGGCATGAGCATGCGTCCGCCGCTGCTGGACGAGTCGTACGTGGACGAGGTGGTCCGGGTCGAGGAGGCGGACACGATCCGCGCCTGCCGTCGGCTGGCCGGACGGGGCTTCCTCTTCGGCGGCTCCACGGGCACGGTGGTGAGCGGCGCGGTCGACTGGCTGGACCGGCGGGGGGCCCGGGACCTCACCGCGGTGGCCGTGGCACCCGACCTGGGCGAGCGCTACCTCGACACCGTGTACCAGGACAACTGGGTCCGGGACCTGTACGGCCGGGGGCTGCTCGACGCCGACCGGCCGGTGCCGGCCGCCCCCGGGACATCTGCGGCCTGAAGAGGCGTGACCTCGGTCACCCCGGCCGCCCCAGCCGTACCGCAACGGGGTTTTTCGCGCCGGTGGTACGCCGCGCGCCCCACATTCCACCGGAACTCCATGCACCGAGCGGTGCCGCCGTGCCTCCGCCGCGCCGGACATCGATAGGCTGGGCGCGGACCGATGCAAGGAGGATCTAGGACGATGGCAGGCAACACGGAGCCGTTGTCGCCGCGGGCCAAGCTGGCCGTGACGGCGGGCAAGGCCGCTGCGGCGGTGTCGCGGGCAGCCGGGCGGGGCAGCGGATCGGTGATCGGCGGCCGGGTGGCGCTCAAGCTCGACCCCGACCTGCTCGGGCGGCTGGCACAGCACCTGGACGTGATCCTGGTGTCGGCGACCAACGGCAAGACGACCACGACCCGGCTGATCGCCGAGGCACTGCGGGCCGCCGGCCCGGTCGTGTCGAACGCGCTCGGCGCCAACATGCCCGCGGGCATCACCTCGGCCCTGGCCGGCGGCTCGGACGCGCAGTACGGCGTGATCGAGGTGGACGAGAAGTACCTCGCGGGGGTCGCCCGCGACACGACGCCCAAGGTGATCGCGCTGCTCAACCTCTCCCGCGACCAGCTGGACCGGGCCGCGGAGACCCGGATGCTCGCCGAGAAGTGGCGCGAGGGCCTGTCCGGCTCGAAGGCCGTGATCATCGCCAACGCCGACGACCCGCTGATCGTCTGGGCGGCCTCCTCCTCACCCAACGTGGTGTGGGTCGCGGCCGGACAGGCGTGGAAGGACGACGCCTGGTCCTGCCCGTCCTGCGGCGGTGTGATGCAGCGCCCCGGCGACGACTGGTTCTGCGGCGAGTGCGGTTTCCGCCGGCCGCCGCCCAGCTGGGTGCTGCACGGCGACTACGTACTGGACCCGCACGGCTCGGCCTGGCCGATCCACCTCCAGCTGCCCGGCCGCGCCAACAAGGCCAACGCCACCAGTTCGGCGGCCGTGGCCGCCGTCTTCGGCGTGCCGCCCCAGGTCGCCCTGGAGCGGATGTACCACGTGCAGGCCGTCGCGGGCCGCTACGACGTCGTCACCTTCCTCAACCGTGAGCTGCGGCTCCTGCTGGCGAAGAACCCGGCCGGCTGGCTGGAGACGTTCTCGCTGATCGACCCGCCGCCCACCCCGGTCATCCTCTCCGTCAACGCCCGCGGCGCCGACGGTACGGACACCTCCTGGCTCTGGGACGTGGACTACACCCAGCTCGCGGGTCACCCGATCTTCGTGCTCGGCGACCGCAAGCTCGACCTCGCGGTCCGGCTCGAAGTGGCCGGTCTCGACTTCCGGGTCTGCGAGAACCTCGACGAGGCCGTGCAGCAGGCACCGCCCGGCCGTATCGAGGTCATCGCCAACTACACCGCCTTCCAGGATCTGCGCCGTCGTGTCGGCAACTGACCCCGGCCCCGGCCCCCTCCGGAGAGGACGAAGCATGAGCAACAACAGCCTGCGGCTGGTGTGGGTCTACCCGGACCTGCTCAGCACCTACGGCGACCAGGGCAACGCCCTGGTGGTGGAGCGCCGGGCCCGCCAGCGCGGTCTCGACGTGTCGCGCGTCGACGTACGCAGCGACCAGCCCGTTCCCACGTCGGGCGACATCTATCTGATCGGCGGCGGTGAGGACCGTCCGCAGCGGCTCGCCGCAGAGCGGCTGCGCCGTGACGGCGGTCTCAGCCGGGCCGCGTCCAACGGCGCGATCATCTTCTCGGTCTGCGCCGGCTACCAGATCCTCGGCCACGAGTTCGTCAACGACCTCGGTGAGCGCGAGCAGGGCCTCGGGCTGCTCGACGTGGTCTCCACCCGCGGCGAGGGCGACCGGTGCGTGGGCGACGTGCTCGCGGACATCGACCCGCACCTCGGGCTGCCGCCGCTGACCGGCTTCGAGAACCACCAGGGCGTCACCCATCTCGGACCGACGGCACGCCCGTTCGCCCGGGTGCAGTTCGGCCGGGGCAACGGCACCGGGGACGGCACGGAGGGCGCGTACAACGACACCGTGTTCGGCACGTACATGCACGGTCCCGTGATGGCGCGCAACCCGCTCATCGCGGACCTGCTGCTGAAGCTGGCGCTCGATGTGAACGCGCTGCCGCCGACCGACGACCGCTGGTACGAGGCGCTGCGCGCCGAGCGGATCGCGTCCGCGACACAGCCCGTCTGATGAGGCGAAATTCGCTCAGCTGAGCGGAGTCCAGCAGGCGGACGCCCGGTTCGGTCCCGCCACCCTGCGCCGGTAGGGTGGCGGGATTCCAGCCGGACGACGTGGTCCGGTCGTCGGCCCACGTTGCAAAGGTTTCCCGGGCAATGCGAATTGGTGTGCTCACCTCCGGTGGCGACTGCCCCGGCCTCAATGCGGTCATCCGTTCCGTCGTCCACCGTGCGGTGGTCGACCACGGTGACGAGGTCATCGGCTTCCACGACGGGTGGCGGGGCCTCCTGGAGTGCGACTACCGCAAGCTCGACCTCGACGCGGTCGGCGGCATCCTCGCCCGCGGCGGCACCATCCTCGGCTCCTCCCGGGTCCAGCCCGCACACCTGCGCGGCGGCGTGGAACAGGCCAGGGGCCATGTCAACGACCTCGGTCTCGACGCGATCATCCCGATCGGCGGCGAGGGCACCCTCAAGGCGGCGAACCTGCTGTCGGAGGCGGGGCTGCCGATCGTCGGCGTACCGAAGACGATCGACAACGACATCGCCTCCACCGATGTGACCTTCGGTTTCGACACCGCCGTGGGCGTGGCCACCGAGGCCCTGGACCGGCTGAAAACCACCGCGGAGTCCCACCAGCGCGTCATGATCGTCGAGGTCATGGGCCGGCACACCGGCTGGATCGCCCTGCACTCCGGCATGGCGGCCGGTGCGCACGCCATCGTCGTCCCCGAGCGCCCCTTCGACATCGACGAACTGACCGAGCTGGTCGGCCGGCGCTTCTCGGCCGGCAAGAAGTTCGCGATCGTCGTGGTCGCGGAGGGCGCGAAACCGCGCGAGGGCTCCATGGAGTTCCAGTCGGGCGTCAAGGACATCTACGGGCACGAGCGCTTCGCGGGCGTCGCGACCCAGCTCTCCATCGAGCTGGAGCAGCGCCTGGGCAAGGAGGCCCGCCCGGTGATCCTCGGCCACGTCCAGCGCGGCGGAACGCCGACCGCGTACGACCGGGTCCTCGCGACCCGGTTCGGCTGGCACGCGGTGGAGGCGGCGCACCGGGGCGAGTTCGGCATGATGACGGCGCTGCGCGGCACGGACATCACCATGGTCCCGCTCGCGGAAGCCGTGGAGACCCTGAAGACCGTCCCGGCCGAGCGGTACGGCGAGGCCGAGTGCGTGCTCTGAGCGACACCACCGTCTGAGGACTGCCCCCGGCCGCGAGTGCGGCCGGGGGCAGTTCTACTCTGGTCGGGACAACCGGCACGAAACGGGGACGTCCCGGCGCCCCCTACAGGAGTGAACAGATGGATCACAGCGGGCACGGCATGAACATGGATCTGCCGCCGTTCACGCTGGGACGCGGGCTCCAGTTCTCCGCGGACCCGATCTTCCTGATCGGCTGCGTGCTCGCCGTGCTCCTGTACGGGTACGCGGTGGTGCGGCTGCGCGGGCGCGGGGACGGGTGGCCGGTCAACCGGATCGTCTTCTTCGTCATCGGTGTGCTGAGCATCGCCCTGGTGATGTGCACCAAGCTCAACGACTACGGCATGGTCATGTTCAGCGTCCACATGGTGCAGCACATGGTGATCAGCATGCTGTCGCCGATCCTGCTGCTGCTGGGCGCGCCCGTGACGCTCGCGCTGCGTGCTCTGCCGGTCGCTTCGCGTGGCAGCAAGGGGCCGCGCGAGCTGCTCCTGATGCTGCTGCACAGCCGGTACATGAAGATCATCACGCATCCGGTGTTCACCATCCCGCTCTTCATCGCCAGCCTGTACGGCCTGTACTTCACGCCGCTCTTCGACTTCCTGATGGGCTCGACGGCCGGGCACCTCGCGATGATGGTGCACTTCCTCGGGGTCGGTCTGGTCTTCTTCTGGCCGATCATGGGCATCGACCCGGGGCCGCACCGCCCGGGTTATCTGCTGCGGATGCTGGAGCTGTTCGCCGGGATGCCGTTCCACGCGTTCTTCGGCATCGCGCTGATGATGGCCTCCCAGCCCATGGTCGAGGTCTACAAGAACCCGTCGGCCTCGCTCGGCATCGACGCCCTGTCCGACCAGAACGCGGCGGGCGGGATCGCCTGGGCGTTCAGTGAGATCCCGTCGGTGCTGGTGCTGCTCGCCCTGGTCTTCCAGTGGTACCGCTCGGATCAGCGGACCGCGAAGCGCTCGGACCGTGCGGCGGACCGGGACGGTGACCAGGAGCTTCACGCGTACAACGCGTATCTCGCCTCGTTGCAGGCGCGCGGACAGTAGCGCCGGACAGGCCTTCGGGGTGACGATGGCGGTAACGGCCGCGCGGCCGACGAGGAGCGTGCGCGCATGTCCGGATCCACGAAGACCATGGGAGTGCTCACCGTAGGTGCTCTGGTGACGGTCACCGGGTACACGGTGGCGCTGGGGAGCAACGGCTGGCTCTGGTTCGGCTGGGTGGTGCTGGGGCTGATCACGATCGGAATGGTCGCCACGCGCGAGACCTGAGCCCGGGGCCGGGCTCTCGGTGACCGGGAGCCCGGCGGTTCAGGATCTGGCGGCTCACGCCCCGGCGGTTCACGACCTGGCGGTTCAGAAGCGGAACACCGGGCCGGTGGCCGCGTCCATCAGGCATGCGTTGGAGTACGTGTGCCGCCAGTCGACGGCGTCGCCCTGCCGGACGCCCTTGGCGGTGACGGTCACCGGGGCGTCCTCATAGGTGCACGGGTGCGGGTCGCCGGCGAGGTTGTCGAAGTCCCCGCCGGCCGTGTCGAGCGCCGCGCAGGCGCCGAGCGCGTCGGGATGCCGGTCGTCAGCGCCCGGCGGGCAGTGCAGGACGACCCCGCGGATCCAGGTGTTCGCGCTGCCGGAAACGGTCAGCAGAACCCCACGGTCCGGCGCCGGGTGCGGTGCGGCCGCTGCGGGCAGGGCCGAACCGAGGGGCAGCAGGGCGGTGAGGACGGCGGCGGTAAGGGCGGCGCGCACGCGCATGTCGGGCTCCGGTGCTCCGGGATCAGTGGCTCGGAACTGCGGGTCCACCCCACCCCGGCACCGCCGCCGTGGCAAGCAGCCGCGCCGCGCGCCCCTGACACGCGTTCGCCGCCGTGTGCCATCGCGTACGGGGAAACCTTCGACTGGGGGCACTTCGCGGCCCCTCGGGCACCGAGCGACTGTCCGGCACTCTGCGTAGCGGGAGAGTATGCGCCCGGCCGGCACATGTACGAGGTACCGCCGCCCGGACAGATGCGTTTCCGCACCGCACACGATCCAGGTGCACCCGGCGCGCGTTCCGCCACCCCCGCCCCGGCACCGGCACGCATTCGACGCAAGGTCACCTCGCCATCACCGTACGCATCCATCACGAGCGCCGCCGCACACGCCCCTGAGACGCTCCTCGCAGCCGCCCCGACGCGTATGCGAACACCTGCGGGCGAGGTCGGGAGCCGCCCCCGGGAGCCGTCAACAAGGCTTCTTCCAGGGCCCGTTCGACATATGGCCGCGTTAACGCACCCGTAAGCCAGTTGTGATTTAAGTCTTGACAGGTGCCTATCACCACGCCACCTTGGGAGCGCTCCCACAATCAAGACTTGCACACTCCACTCCCCTCCCTTCTCCCCCAATACCGGGTGCCGAGACGGGCGCTTCGGGGCGCAGCCGCGCTCCCGGCCCGCTCCTCGCCGCCCGGCAGAGGAAGGCGTTTGTCATGAGCTTGATAAAGCGCTGCGGGCGCCGCCGCTCCGGACGAATCCCGGTCCCCCACCTGCCGGCGGACCGTCGTGGCCCGCCTGGCAAAAAGCCGGGGTCTCCAACTCGTGAACGCCGATACCACAGCGGTCACCCTCCCGGAAGTGACCACCCGCTACGGGTTCACGACTGGTCCGGCTTCGACGCGGCCGCCGACTCCGGCCGCGCCACCGGCACCGCAGCCGCGACCGCACCGCACTCCCGATGGCAGGTCGCCCATCCGCCCCGCTGAACCCGCCATCGGGGCACCACCACACGCCTCACCGGCAACACCACCGACCGCCGTCCCCTCCGACGGCGGCCCGAAGGGGGTACCGGGACCGACCGGTCCCGCCCCTGGCTACACCCCACGAATCCGTCTGCGGGGAGCTTCCGCAGACGTACGAGAGGAGCACGGAGCCGCAATGAGAACCAGAGGCACCATCACGCACCGGCTACGCAGCAGGCTGGCCGCACTCTCCGCCCTGGCCATGGGCGCGGCACTGGCAGTCGCCATCCCCGCCCCCGCCTCGGCGGCGGCACGGGTCGACAACCCCTATGTGGGCGCCACGGCATACGTGAACCCCGACTGGTCCGCCAAGGCGGCGGCCGAGCCGGGCGGCAGTGCCATCGCCGACGAACCGGGATTCGTCTGGATGGACCGCATCGCGGCCATCGAGGGCTCGTCCGAGGCGATGAGCCTGCGCGAGCACCTCGACACGGCGCTGGACCAGGGCGCCAGCCTGTTCCAGGTCGTCATCTACGACCTGCCGGGACGGGACTGCGCCGCGCTGGCGTCCAACGGGGAGCTCGGGCCGACCGAGCTGGACCGGTACAAGGACGAGTACATCGACCCGATCTCCGAGATCCTCGCGGACCCGGCGTACGCGAACCTGCGCATCGTCACGATCATCGAGCCCGACTCGCTGCCCAACATCGTGACCAACGCGGGCGGTTCGGCCGGCTCCACCGAGGCCTGCGCGACCATGAAGGCGAACGGCAACTACGAGAAGGGGGTCGGCTACGCCCTGCACACCCTCGGTGCCATTCCCAACGTGTACAACTACATCGACGCCGCCCACCACGGCTGGCTGGGCTGGGACTCCAACTTCGTCCCGGCCGCCCAGGAGTTCAAGAAGGCCGCCACGTCCGAGGGGGCCACGGTCTCCGACGTCACGGGTTTCATCGTGAACACGGCGAACTACTCGGCTCTCAAGGAGCCCAACTTCAAGATCACCGACACGGTCAACGGCGCTCAGGTCCGTCAGTCCAAGTGGATCGACTGGAACTACTACACCGATGAGCTGTCGTTCGCCCAGGCGCTGCGCACCGAGCTGGTGAGCCAGGGCTTCGCCTCGAACATCGGCATGCTGATCGACACCGCCCGCAACGGCTGGGGCGGCAGCGACCGGCCCACCGGCCCCGGACCGCAGACCAGCGTGGACGCCTACATCGACGGCGGCCGGGTCGACCGGCGCATCCACGCGGGCAACTGGTGCAACCAGAGCGGCGCCGGTGTCGGTGAACGTCCCACCACCGCCCCGGAGCCCGGCATCGACGCGTACGTCTGGGCCAAGCCGCCGGGTGAGTCGGACGGCAACAGCGCCCCCATCGACAACGACGAGGGCAAGGGCTTCGACCGGATGTGCGACCCCACGTACACCGGTAACGGACGCAACGGCAACAACCTGACCGGCGCACTGCCCAACTCCCCGCTGGCGGGCCACTGGTTCTCCGCGCAGTTCCAGGAGCTCGTCCGCAACGCCTACCCCGCGCTCGACGGGACCCCGGGTGGTGGCGGCGATGACGACGACACCCAGGCGCCGACCGCGCCCACCGGGGTGACCGTCACGGCGAAGACCAGCGGCAGCGTCTCGCTGTCCTGGACCGCGTCGACCGATGACACCGGGGTGACGGGGTACGACGTGTACCGGGGCAGCACGAAGGTGGGCTCGACCACCACGACCTCGTACACGGACACCGGTCTGGCGGCCTCGACCGCCTACAGCTACACGGTCAAGGCCAAGGACGCGGCCGGCAACGTGTCGGCGGCCTCCGGCGCGCTCTCCGCCACCACCTCCGCGGGCGGCGGGACCGGGACGGGCGCGCTCAAGGTCCAGTACAAGAACACCGACTCCTCCGCCACCGACAACCAGATCCGGATGGGTCTGCAACTGGTCAACACCGGCAGCACCTCCGTGGACCTGTCCACGGTGAAGGTGCGGTACTGGTTCACCCCGGAGGCCGGGGCCGCCACCTTCGGCACCGCCTGCGACTACGCGGTGACCGGCTGCGGAAACCTGACCCACGGCGTGAAGTCCTCCGGCAGCTCGGCGGCCGGTGCCAGCCACTACCTGGAGGTCGGCTTCGGCAGCGGCACGCTCGCCGCCGGCGCCTCCACGGGTGAGATGCAGCTGAGGCTGAACAAGAGCGACTGGTCCAACTTCAACGAGGCGGACGACTACAGCCGTTCGACGACCACGAGCTACGCCGACGCGCCGAAGATCGGCGTGTACGTGACCGGCGCGCTCTCCTGGGGCACCGCGCCCTGACCGTCCTCCCACCCGCTCCACCCGCCCCGCCCGCTCCACCGCCCCCTGCCGGACATCCGGCAGGGGGCGGTGTGGTTCCGGGCGTCCCGGAGCCGATGCCGTCGCACCGGCATCGACTTGCCCGGGGGCGGGTAGACGGGTCGACGGCTGCACATATGGTGTCCTCTGCCGAGATCTCCGCTGACCTGGCACAACGCAGCTGTGGAGTCGAACTGGGAGCCGCCCCGTGTTCTATTACCTGCTCAAGTACGTCGTCCTGGGGCCGCTGCTGCGGTTGTTCTTCCGTCCCGACATCGAGGGCACGGAGCACATTCCGGCGGACGGCGCGGCGATCATCGCCGGCAATCACCTGTCGTTCTCCGACCACTTCCTGATGCCCGCGATCATCAAACGCCGCATCACCTTCCTCGCGAAGGCCGAGTACTTCACCGGTCCCGGTGTGAAGGGCCGGCTGACCGCCGCGTTCTTCCGGAGCGCCGGCCAGATCCCGGTGGACCGGTCCGGGAAGGAGGCGGGACAGGCCGCGATCCGCGAGGGGCTCGGGGTGCTGAGCAGGGGTGAGCTGCTGGGCATCTATCCGGAGGGCACCCGTTCGCACGACGGCCGGCTCTACAAGGGCAAGGTCGGGGTCGCGGTGATGGCCATCAAGGGGCAGGTGCCGGTGGTGCCGTGCGCCATGGTCGGCACCTTCGAGATCCAGCCTCCCGGCAAGGTCGTGCCGCGCCTCAAGCAGGTCACCATCCGCTTCGGCGAACCGCTGGACTTCTCCCGCTACGCCGGGCTGGAGAACGAGAAGGCGGCGATCCGGGCGGTCACCGACGAGATCATGTACGCGATCCTGAGCCTCTCCGGACAGGAGTACGTCGATGAGTACGCGGCCAAGGTGAAGGCCGCCGAACAGGCGGAACGCCCGGGAAAGTTCCCAAAACTGCGACGCTGACGGCGGATTCGCGATCGGTGAACCCCGCTGGTCGGGGCCCCGCGCGCCTCATAGTGTGCTTTGCATGAGCAAGGGACACGCATGGGTGCTGGGAGCGACGGGCCAGATCGGGCGGGCGGCCGTGCGCTCACTCGTCGAGGACGGGTGGACGGTCACCGCGGCCTCGCGCCGCGGAGGCCGTGACGACCGCTGGGAAGAGGGGGTGCGCACGGTCGCACTCGACCGCGACGAGGAGGGCGCGCTCGCGGCGGCGCTCGGGGACGGCTGCGACGTACTGGTCGACATGGTCGCGTACGACGGAGAGCACGCCCGGCAGCTGACCGGTCTCGCGGACCGGATCGGTTCGGCCGTCGTCGTCTCCAGCGGCGCGGTGTACGCGGACGAGCGCGGCCGCAGCTTCGACACGCAGGGCGAGCCCGACGGATCACCGTGCTACCCGGTGCCGATACCGGAGTCGCAGCCCACCGTCCCGCCGGGCGAGGCCACGTACGGGACCCGGAAGATCCAGCTGGAGCGGGATCTCCTCGCGGCGGGAGAGGCACTGCCCGTCACTCTGTTGCGGGCGGGCGCGGTGCACGGTCCGCACTGCCGCTCGCCGCGCGAGCTCTACTTCGTGAAACGCGCTCTGGACGGCCGCGCCCGGCGCGTGCTGGCGTACGGGGGCAGCTCGCGCTTCCATCCGCTGCACTCCTCCAACGCCGCCGAGCTGATCCGGCTGGCCGCCCTGCGCCCCGGCTCCCGGGTGCTCAACGCGGCCGACCCGCAGGCCCCGACGGTCGCGGAGATCGGCGAGGCGGTCGACGCGGTGCTGGGCCGGAAGACCGAGACCGTGCTGATCGCGGGCGCCGCCCCGCCCGAGGGCGTCGGCCTGTCACCCTGGGGCGCGCCTCATCCGATCGTCTACGACCTGACGGCCGCCGAACAGGAGCTCGGCTACCGGCCGGTGACGGGCTACGCCGAGTCGCTCCCGGAGACCGTCGAGTGGATCACCGCGCAACTGGCGGGGCGCGACTGGACGGACGCCTACCCCGCCATGGCACGGTCCTACGGAACAGGGCTCTTCGACTACGCGGCGGAGGACGCCTGGCTGGAGCGGTACGACCGTACGGGGTGAGCGGTCAGCCGGGCCCGTCGGTCTTCAGCTCCTCCCGCGCGTGGTCCAGCACGGCCCGCAGCTCCCTCGCGTCGGCGGCCACCGCGGTGACCAGCACGGCGGGACCGGCGAGGCGGGTGAGCACGGCGGTCGGACCCAGCAGCCTGCTCTCCGGCCCCCGCTCCTCGAACGACGGTTCCACGAAAAGCAGTTGTCCGACGGCGCGATGGCCGCCGAGCACGGCCGGACCGTCCCAGCCACCGGGAGCCCCGGGTCCGTGGGCCGTCTGCTGGTCGAGGAGCGGGCGCCCGCCACGACGGACGGTGAGCCGGCTGAACAAGGTGCCGGTGGTCTCCCCGTGGCGGCCGAGGATCTGTTCCTCACGCAGCACCAGCCTTGCGGTGGAGGCGAGTTCCGCGGTGGTCCTCATGATCAGTTCGCTGCCGTGGGCGGAGATGAGCTGTTCCGGCAGCCAGTCGAGCCGGGCCCCCTCCCCCGCCGTCAGCCGTACCTCGTAGTGGGCGGGTCCGCTGCCGGGCCCCGGGCCGGGCAGCGCGACCGTCGCCGCGGCCGAGTCGACGGTGAGCCGGGCTCCCGACTCGGCCCTGACCTCGATGGCGAGCCGGTCACCGCCGAGCGGCCCGCTCATCGCGCCGACGACGGTGACGCGGGCGGCTCCGGCCGTCAGGGACCTGGTCCGCCGCGGGGCCAGGGGCCCTTCGCTCTCCAGGACGGGCAGCGAGGTGCCGCCGCGTCCGTCGGGTACGGCGGTGACGCGGGCGGTGGCCCGGACGCTCACGCGTTCCAGGAGGCGAGCCGCCCCCGCACCCAGTCGGCCACCGGCCCGACGCCCTCGCCGGAGGTGAGCGAGGTGAGCAGGACGGGCAGTTCGCCCCGCTGCTCGGCGGCGTCCCGGGCCATCCGGCCGAGGTCGGAGCCGACGTAGGGGGCCAGGTCGGTCTTGTTGATGACGAGCAGGTCGGACGTGGTGACCCCGGGTCCGCCCTTGCGCGGGATGTCGTCGCCGCCCGCCACGTCGATGATGAAGATCTGGGCGTCGACGAGCCCCTTGGAGAAGGTGGCCGTGAGGTTGTCGCCGCCGGATTCGACGAGGATGAGGTCGAGCGGTCCCACCGCGTCCTCCAGGTCCTCGACGGCTTCGAGGTTGGCGGATATGTCGTCGCGGATCGCGGTGTGCGGGCAGGCGCCGGTCTCCACGGCCTGGATCCGCTCGGGCGGCAGTACCGCGTTGCGCAGCAGGAACGCGGCGTCCTCGCGGGTGTAGATGTCGTTGGTGACGACCGCGAGGGACAGCTGGTCGCGCAGGGTGCGGCAGAGCGCGGCCACGGTCGCGGTCTTGCCGGAGCCGACGGGTCCGCCGAGTCCGATGCGCAGGGCTCGCCGGGTGCCGTCGGGGCGTGCGGCGTCGGCGCCGACGGCTGCCGGGCCGGGGTGGGAGTGGTCGAGGTGCATGGTGCGGCTCCTGTGCTGTTTCGGGGCGACGAGCGGGTCTGCGGGGCAGGTCTGCGGATTGGTCTATGACTGGTCTGCGGGCTGATCTGCTGACTGGTCTTCGGGCGGGGTTACGAGGCGAACAGCCGGACCGGCCGGGCCGCGTGGGCCTCGGCGGCGATGTCGAGCAGCGGGGCGGAAGCGGCGGGCAGTTCGTCGATGCTCCCGGCTGCGGCGGCCGCCGCCAGCCCGGCGACGTGGTCGAGTTCGGGAGCGAGCCGGGCGAGGACGGCGGTGGCGTCGAACGGGTTGAGGGAGAGCAGCCGGACCACCGCCGTGGCCGGTCCGCTCACCGCTTCGTAGGCGACGCAGTACGCGGCGTCCTCCGGACCGAGCCCGGCCGCGCGGGCGGTGAGACCCAGCACGACGGGCTGATGGACGCCACGCGGCCGGGCCCTTGCGAGCGCGTCGAGTTCGTCGCTGGGCCAGGTCGCACGGGCTGCCCGCATCAGCTGGCGGCCGAGCTTGCGGGCGACCGCGCGCAGCGCCGGCGAGGGGGTGCGGGCGTCGGCGGCCTCGTCGAGGGCGAGCGGGTCGTGCCCGTGGGCGGCCGCCGCGGCGAGCGCTGCGGCGGTCAGCCCGGCGGTGTGGAGGCGGCCCCGGCAGAACGCGGCGAGGTCCTCCGCGTTGCGGACGCGCCCGGCCTCGACGGCCGGTTCTGCGCCGCCGGAGTGGGCGTGGCCGCCTGCGGGGAACCGGCCGTCGGCCAGTACGAGCAGGGCTGCTCGGTTCATCAGGGGACCGCTCTCAGAAGGGTCAAAGGAACTAGAAGAGGAAGTAGCGCTGGGCCATGGGGAGTTCGGCGGCGGGTGCCGGTTCGACCGGATCGCCGTCGATGGTGACGGCGAAGCTGTCGGGGTCGACGTCGACCCGTGGCAGTGCGTCGTTCTCCCGCATGTCGGCCTTGCCGACCCCCCGGGTGCTGGTGATCGGGACGAAGCGCTTCCCGAGTGCGAGCCGTTCCGGCAGCCCGTCATCGATCGCCGCCTGCGCCACGAAGTTGAAGGAGTTGGCGGCCGGGGCCCGGCCGACGGCGCCGAACATCGGCCGGGGCAGGACGGGCTGCGGGGTCGGGATGGAGGCGTTGGCGTCCCCCATCTGCGCGTACGCGATCTGGCCGCCCTTGATGACGGTCTGCGGCTTCACTCCGAAGAACGCCGGTTCCCACAGCACCAGATCAGCGAGCTTGCCGCTCTCGACGGAGCCGATCTCCTGGTCGAGGCCCTGGGCGACCGCCGGGTTGATGGTGTATTTGGCGACATAGCGACGGACCCGGCGGTTGTCGGCGCGCCCGTCACCGGGCAGTGCGCCACGACGCCTCTTCATCACGTGCGCGGTCTGCCAGGTGCGCAGGACGACTTCGCCGATGCGGCCCATGGCCTGGGAGTCGGAGGAGATGATCGAGATGGCGCCGAGGTCGTGGAGGATGTCCTCCGCCGCGATGGTGGAGGGCCTGATCCGTGACTCCGCGAAGGCCAGATCTTCCGGGACGGTGGGGTTGAGGTGATGGCAGACCATCAGCATGTCGAGGTGTTCCTCGATGGTGTTGACGGTGTGCGGCCGGGTCGGGTTGGTGGAGCTGGGCAGGACGTACGGCTCCGAGACGACGCTGATGATGTCGGGTGCGTGTCCGCCGCCGGCCCCCTCGGTGTGGTACGCGTGGATGGAGCGCCCGGCGATGGCGGCCAGGGTGTCGGCGACGAACCCGGCCTCGTTGAGCGTGTCCGTGTGGATGGCCAGCTGGGCGCCGGTCTCCTCGCAGACGCGCAGGCAGGCGTCGATGACGGCCGGTGTCGCCCCCCAGTCCTCGTGGATCTTGAATCCGAGCGCCCCGGCGCGCAGCTGGGAGTGCATGGCGTCGCGGGACATCGTGTTGCCCTTGCCGAGCAGGCCGATGTTGACGGGGTAGGCCTCCAGCGCGGCGAACATCCGGGCGAGGTGCCAGGGGCCCGGGGTGATGGTGGTGGCCTTGCTGCCCTCTGCCGGTCCGGTGCCGCCGCCGACGAGCGTGGTGATGCCGCTGGAGAGCGCCTGGTCCATGAGGGTCGGCGAGATGAAGTGCACATGGGCGTCGATGGCGCCCGCGGTGATGAACTTCCCGTTGCCCGCGATGATCTCGGTCTCCGGACCGATGACCAGTTCGGGATGGACACCGTCCATGGTGTCCGGGTTGCCGGCCTTGCCGATCCCGGTGATCCGGCCGTCGCGGATGCCGATGTCCGCCTTGACGATGCCCCAGTGGTCGATGATGACGGCGCCGGTGATCACCGTGTCGGGGGCGCCCTCGGCGCGGGTGGTGCGCGCCTGTCCCATGGACTCGCGGATCACCTTGCCGCCGCCGAACACCGCCTCGTCGCCCGCGCGTCCGAGTCCGCCGCAGCGGTCCTCCTCGATCTCCACGAGCAGATCGGTGTCGGCGAGGCGGATCCGGTCGCCGGTGGTGGGACCGAACAGGTCCGCGTACACGGCGCGATGGAGTTCAGCCATCGAGAGCACCTCCGGTCTCGCCGCGCAGGCCGGGGACGATCCGCCGTCCGGCCAGGGGCACGAGTTCGATGTCGACGGGTATACCGGGCTCGAAGCGGACAGCGGTTCCGGCGGCGATGTTCAGCCGCAGGCCGCGGGCTGCCGTCCGGTCGAACTCCAGACCGGGGTTGGCCTCGGAGAAGTGGTAGTGCGAGCCGACCTGGACCGGACGGTCGGCGGCGTTGAGGACGGTGAGACGGGTGACGGTACGGCCCTCGTTGAGCGGCACCGGCCCGTCCGCGTACAGGATTTCGCCCGGGATCATCGGCGGCGGCCCGTCAGACGATCGGGTCATGGACGGTGACGAGCTTGGTGCCGTCCGGGAAGGTCGCCTCGACCTGCACGTCGTGGATCATCTCGGCTATGCCGTCCATGACGTCGTCACGGCTGAGCACCTTGCGCCCGGACGCCATCAGCTCGGTGACCGTGCGGCCGTCGCGGGCGCCCTCCATCAGATGGGCGGTGATGAGGGCCACCGCCTCGGGGTGGTTGAGCAGCAGTCCGCGGGCGCGGCGCTTCTCCGCCACCTCCGCGGCTACGTGAATGAGCAGACGTTCCTGCTCGTGCGGGGTCAGTTGCACGTGTCCACCTCACAGTCGTCCGCCCAGTACCGGCCCTGGGCGCAGCGCGACACTAGCCCTCTTCAACAGACTGTTGAATACCGAACTGGTGCCGCGCGGCGAGGTATTGCACGTTAGAGCCGAAGTTTTTCCGGCGCGTTAACTGATCTTTTGCACATCCATGGACATGAGCCCCCGCAGGCCGTCCTCCATGGTCTCGGGACCGGGGTCACCGAACATCGCCATCTGGACGATGAACCCCTGGGCGGCGGCGATCAGCATGCGCGCGACCCGCTCGTCCGGCACGTCGGCGGTGAGCACGCCCCGCTCGCGGTAGACCCCGACCAGCTCGGACCAGGACGCCCGCAGCCCCCCGTACGCCTCGACGAGGGTGGCCGCCAGCCGGTCGCTGCGCAGGGCCTCGGACCACACCTGCACGATCAGCCCGGCGTACGCCCGCCGGTCAAGGCCGCGCCCCCCGTCCACCCCTTCGGCGAACAGGGTGCGCACCACGCGGCCGATCAGGACGTCGGGCGTGGGCGGCGGGTCGACCCGGGAGGCCCGCTCGAACGCCTGCCTGACGCCGGCGACCGCCTCCCCCGCGATGGCTGCGATCAGATCGTCCTTGCCGCTGAAGTAGCGGTAGACGGCGCCCGCCGACAGCCCGACCTCCTTCAGCACGTCCTGCATCGAGGTGCCGTGGAAGCCGTCGCGGGCGAAGCAGCGGGCGGCGCCGTCGAGAATCTGCCGGCGGCGGGCATCGAGGTGTTCCTGGGATACACGGGCCATGCCTTCAATCTAAAACGAACGTTCCTTCTTGACAAGCTCCACCGCCGACGGAACAGTGGAGCCAGATAAAACGAACGATCATTCTCTTTAACGACTCCAGATCGATCAGTCTCTTCGAATCGAGGCCCGCGTCATGTCCGCTGCCCCCAACCGCCGCCTGGTGGCGGTCGTTCTCCTGGTCCCCTTCGTGGTGGCCCTGGTCCTCTGGGCCTTCACCTGGCCCGCCGCCCGGATGGCCCCGCGCGATCTGCCCGTCGGCGTGGTGGGCTCGGGACCGGCCGCCGATCAGCTCCAGGACCGGCTGGAGGCGCGGGACGGCGCCTTCGAGATCCACCGGTACGACTCCGGGGCCGCCGCCCGCACCGCGATCGAGCACCGGACCGTATACGGGGCGGTCGCGGTCACCGCGCGGGGCCCCGAACTGCTGACCGCGTCCGCGGCAAGCCCGGTGGTGGCCCAGCTGCTGCACGACGCGGTCGCCGCCCAGGCCCCGGACGGCGTGGCGGTCCCGGTCACGGACGTGGTGGCGGCCCCGGCCGCGGATCCGCGCGGCAGCGTCCTCGGGTCGAGCATCCTGCCCCTGGCCATCGCGGGCGTCGCCACGGGGGCCGCGGTGACCCTGCTGGGCCTGCGCGGCGGCCGGGCGGCCGCGGCACTGCTCGGGGTCGCCGCCCTGGTGGGGATGGTGGCCGCCGCGCTCACGGACAGCTGGCTCGGCGCGCTGACCGGCGACTGGTGGAGCGAGGCGGGCGCGTTCGGGCTCACCGTGCTCGCGATCGGCGGGACGGTGGCGGGGCTCGCCGCGCTGATCGGCACGGCGGGCGTCGGGCTGGGGTCGCTGGTGATGGTGCTGGTGGGCAACCCCTTCTCGGGCGTCACCAGCGCACCGGAGCTGCTCCCCCGGCCGATCGGCGCGATCGGCCAGTGGCTGCCGCCGGGCGCGGGCGGATCGCTGCTGCGCTCCGTCGCGTTCTTCGACGGCAACGCGGCGGGCCTGCCACTCCTCGCCCTCAGTCTGTGGGCCGCACTGGGGCTGGCCGCGGTACTCGTCGGCGGCCGCCGAGGGATCAGGACCGCGAATCCCGCCGCCACGCCCGAGCGTCAGCCCGCACTGGCCGGCTGACACACCCCGCGCGATGCCGTGCGCCCTCCGCCCTCCACGGGCCGGGGGCGCACGGCGTTTCCGTATCAGGTCCCGGGGTCGTGCCGCCCTCGGTGTTCCGCCGCGATCCCGAAGCGGCTCCGTTCGCCGGAAGCGGAAGAGGAGGAGTGGATCGAGGAGACCGAACTGATCACCTGCTCCTGCTCCGCCGTCTCCTCGTCCTCAAGTCTCTCCAGGTCAGCGGCCGACACCAGGGCCACGAGCGGCTTGCCGTGCCGCGTCACGACCACTCGCTCACCGCCGTAGACGACGCGGTTGATCAGCTCGGCGAGCTCAGCTCGGGCTTGCGTCACCGGAATCTCGTAGGCCATGCTCCACATCGTAACTTCCGTACGTCCTGTACATTTTTTACGGAAGCGTGCGCGGCGCCCCCATGAGGCCCGCACGCCCGGAGGAGAGGTCCCGCGCCATGCACCGCCCCGCCGCCCGTTACGTACTTCCCGAGTTCACCGAGCGCACGTCCCAGGGGACGCGCACGCTCGATCCGTACTCCAAGCTGCTGGCCGAACGTGTCGTCTTCCTCGGTACCCCGGTCGACGACGTCGCGGCCAACGACCTGGTCGCGCAGTTCATGTACCTGGAGCACGACGCACCCGACCGGCCCATCCAGCTCTACATCAACTCCCCCGGCGGCTCGTTCGGAGCCATGACGGCGGTGTACGACACGATGGCCTACCTCACCTGCGCGGTGGAGACCTTCTGCCTCGGCCAGGCGGGCGCCGGCGCGGCCGTCCTGCTGGCCGCGGGAGCTCCCGGCCGGCGGCACGCACTGCCCGGCGCACGGGTCGTGATGCAGCAGCCCGAACTCGCCGAGCCGGTGCAGGGACAGCCGTCCGACCTGGAGATCGAGGCGCGGGAACTGCTCCGGATGCGCGAGACGCTGACGGGCATGCTGGTCCGTCACACCGGCCGCTCCACCGAGGAGATCACCGCCGACACCGAGCGCGACCTGATCCTCGACGCCGAGGGCGCCAGGGCCTACGGACTGATCGACCACATCGTGCAGAACCGCGGGCCCGCGCTGCCGCCCGCCGCGGGGTGAACCCGCGATGCGGCCACCCGAGTTCCCGCCGCTGCCCGCCCTGACCCGCGCGGAGGGCGAGTTCATCGACCGCTACCTGGAGGTCGTCGACCAGCTGGGCCGGATCAACCCGGCCCGCGCCGACGACACCTACCGGGCCCTGCGCGCCGCACAGGCGCTCGCCTCGCACGCCGCGGCGCTACGGGACGCGCTCACGATGATGCACGAGCGGGGTGAAAGCCGGATCCACTCCGCCACGTTGACGCGAGCGTTACGGGTGCTGGACGGGGAACGCCGCGCCGGGCGGCTCACCGTGCCACCCGACCCGCCGAGTTGATCAACTCCCTTGCGCCGACACGCCCGACGGGCGGACCGAATTATCTCGCTCGTTCGGCGTAGGTGTTACCTCGCGGGAGGGACAGGCCAACTTGCGCTTTCGAAGTGGGTCATGGGCGAAATCTCCCGTTCCGCCCCTGGTACGGCCCCGGAAGGAGAGGTGCGGAAACTCCCCGTAAGGCCCCTTGTCCACCCAAACAGGTCAAAGGTGATGAGCCTCACATATCACCGTTTCACCTCGGAAATCCGGCGTTCGGTGAGTCAAGATCCCTGGGACGGCAAGCCCCCGCCACCGCGGCGGGGCGGTCCGGGCGGACGCCGAGTCCTGCCGCTGTCCGGATGCCTGGTCGACAGGAGTGGATCGGCAGGAGTGGAGGACCCGAGCACAACGGGCCGACCGGGGATCCGGTCGTCCCTCGGGGTGAAGCCGCCACGTGCGGCCGGGCGACTTCGCCAGCCCGAACCCGACAGGTCATCCTTCACAGGCGGCTGACGAAGGGTTGCGCATGAGTGCGCAGGTTCATGTCCCGTCTCTCCTCACCCGGGCCACGACGGCCTCGGTTCTCACTCTCGCCGCAGTCGGCGGCACGCTGTTCGTCCCCGGCGCCGTGACCGACGCCCAGGCCGCGACTCATTCGATGAAGGCGCTCAACATCGCCGCGTCGAAGAAGGGATCGCCGTACCGGTGGGGCGCCAGCGGCCCCAGCCGTTTCGACTGTTCGGGTCTGACGCTGTATTCGTTCAAGAAGGCGGGCAAGAAGCTCCCGCGCACGGCCCAGCAGCAGTACAACAAGACCCGCCACATCTCGGCCTCGAAGCGGCAGCGCGGCGATCTGGTCTTCTTCCACTCCGGCCGCAGCGTCTTCCACGTGGGCATCTACGCGGGCAGCGGAAAGATCTGGCACTCGCCGAAGACCGGTGCCGTGGTGCGGCTGGAGAGGATCTGGACGAAGAGCGTCTACTACGGCCGGGTCAGCTGACACCACCGCCCCGCCACAGGACGCGACGCGCACCCCGCATCAGTGCAGCAGGGTGCCGGTCACCAGCACCGCCCCCAGTACGGTGAGTGCCGCGCCGCTGCCGCCCTCGATCGCGCGGGCGGTGCGCGGCCGGCGCAGCCACCGGCCCAGCCGGTCCACCAGGAGCGCCACGGCCGGGAACCAGATCAGCGCGAACAGCACGACGATCGCGGCGAGCAGCAGCGTCCGGGGCAGCGGGGCGGCCCCGGACGGGACGAACTGCGGAAGCAGGCTGAGGAAGAGCACCGGCGCCTTGGGGTTCAGCGCGTTGGTCAGGAAGCCCTGGCGCAGTGCGCGCCGCGTCCCGTTCGCGGCGTGCGGGCCGTCGCCCCGGCCGGCCGCGGCTTCGGCGCCCCCCGCCTGCCCGGGGCCGCGCCGGGCCGCACGCAGCGCACTGATGCCCAGGTAGAGCACGTACGCCCCGCCAAGGAGCTGAACCGTGCGGAACAGCACCGGCACCGCCACCAGCACGGCGGCCAGCCCGGCGACGGCGAGCGCGGTGTGTACGAGCAGGCCACCGGCCACGCCCAGCGCGGTCGCCACCCCCGCGGAGCGCGAGGCGAGAGCGTTGCGTACGACGACGGTGAAGTCCGCTCCGGGGAGCGCGACCATGACGGCGGCGACTCCGAGGAAGGCGGTCAGTTGGGCGTCCATGGCTCCACCCTGGACCCGAACGGCCTTTAGCATGTACTTGCAATCTTGTGGGTCTGCCAAAAGGAACGCTTAATGTACGACCCGACACGGCTGGCGGCGCTGGTGGCGGTCGCGGAGGCCGGTTCGATCACCCGGGCCGCCGCCCGGCTGGGCTATACCGCTCCCGCGCTCTCCCAGCAGCTCGCCAAGCTGGAGCGGGAGGCCGGCGCCGCGCTGCTGGTCCGGCACCACCGGGGCGCCCGGCTCACCGCCGCGGGCGAGCTGCTCGCGGGCCGGGCCCGGCGGGTCCTGGACGAGATGGACCAGGCGCGCCACGAGCTGGCCCGGCTGTCCGGGCTCTCCGGCGGGCGGCTGCGGGTCGGCACCTTCACGACGGCCGGCATCCATCTGCTGCCCCCGGTGCTGAGCGCCTTCCGCCGGGCGCACCCGGATGTGGAGCTGCTCGTCACGGAGTACGAGCCGCCCGGCGGGGTGGCGGCCGTGGCCTCGGGAGAGGTCGATCTCGCGCTGACGCACGCGTACGAACCGGCCGCCACGGCGCCGCTGCCCTCGGGCATCAGCGCCGAGCCCCTGCTCGTCGAGGAGCTGGTACTGATCACCGCCGTCGGTCAGGTGCTGGCCGACGGCAGCGGGCGGCTGCCGGTGACGGACCTCGCGGGCCGGCCGCTGATCAGCAGCGCGCCCACGCATCCGCCGCGGCGCGGTGTGGAGAACGCGCTGGCCGAGGCGGGCGCCCTGCCCGCGGTGGTCTGCGAGTCGCCCGGCTATGCGCTGGTGTGCGCGCTCGTCAGCGCGGGCATCGGGATCGCGGTGGTGCCCGAGATGGTCGCGGCGATGTCACCGACGCCGCTGTCGGTGCGGAGGCTGGAGCCGGCCGCGTTCCGGCGGACCATCTCCGTGGTGCACCGCGGCGACCGGTCGAGCGCCGCGGCGGCGACCCTGCGGGCCCTGCTGCGCAGCGGGTTCAGCCGCTCCACCGCGGCGCAGTGACCCCGGGGCCCCGGTGGGGTCAGCTCTGGACGGGGACGCTCCAGGGGAGCATGATCCAGACGGTCTTGCCGCCCTCGGCGGTGGGTGTGACGGTCAGCCGGCCGCCGTACTCCTTGGCCAGCGAGCGGATGATCACCATGCCGCGCCCGTTGTCCTGCTGGACGGCGGCGGGCAGCCGCTGGGGCCAGCGCGGGTGACTGTCCGTCACCCCGAGGTGCAGCTGTTCATCGCGTTCCAGGCGGAGGTCCACGGTGAAGGTGGGCGACTGGCCGAACGTGTGCTGGACGGCGTTGGTGGCGAGCTCGGAGACGATGAGCCGGACGGTGTCGGCGGCATCGCTCCCGTCCGACAGCCCCCATTCGGCCAATACCCGGGCCACGTACCTGCGGGCCGCGGAGACCGAAACCGGCTCGCTCGGCAGCGTGACGCTCGCCTCTTGTTGGTCCGCCATGGCCGGCCGCCCCTTTCCCGCCCGGAACCGACCCGCGATCGGTCCGTGCTGTGCTTCGCGCCAGATTGCCACTGATGCTGCCCTCTGTGACGACGATCCACCAAGATATGCATATATCTGTCGCTCAAAGCGGTGAACTCTTCGCTGGATACCGTGCGGGAGCGGCACACTGTCCGCTCGGCCCGCAGTGGCCGGCCGGACCGGGAGGGGAGCCACCATATGCAGCACGGCCCTGCGGTGCGACGCCGCAAGCTCGGGGAGGAGTTGCGGAGTCTGCGCCACACTTCCGGCCTCACCAGCCGGGAGGCCGCGCAACTGCTCGGCTGGCACCAGTCGAAGGTGAGCCGGATCGAGACGGGTGTCAGCGGGGTGCGGCCGGCGGACGTCAGTCGGCTGCTGGACGCGTACGCGGTGGACGACCCGCAGTTGCGGGAGGTCCTGGAGACACTCGCGGGCTCCGCGGGCGGTGGCGGCGCGGGCTGGTGGCACGCATATCGCGGGCTCATCCCGCCCCAGTACCGCGACTTCATCAGTCTGGAGTCACAGGCGCGCACCGCCCGCACCCTGGAAACCTCGGTGGTTCCGGGCCTGTTGCAGACAGCGGACTACGCACGCGCGGTGACCCGGGCCTCGCTCGACGGTTTACCGGCCGGCCAGTTGGACTCGCTGGTCGAGGTGCGGCTCGCCCGGCAGGGGGTACTCAGGAGCGATCCGCCGCTCAGGCTGAGCGCGGTGCTCGACGAGGCGGTGCTGAGGCGCGCGGTGGGCGGCCGGCGGGTCATGCGGGAGCAACTCCGCCATCTCATCCGGCTGGCCCGGCTTCCGCATGTGAACCTCCAGTTACTGCCCTTCTCGGTGGGCGGCTATGTCGGCCTCACCGGACCTTTCGTAATCTTCTCGTTTCCGAGCACTTCTGATCTGGATGTGGTCGTTCTTGACCACCTGACGAGTAGCCTCTATCTGGAGCGGAAAGAAGACCTTGAGGCGTACAGCTCGGCCTTCCGCACTCTGCAGGCGCACGCGCTGTCGCCGGAGCACTCGTTGGACCTGATCGCCACGATCGACCGCGGCGGTCAGTAACTACGGACTGCCCGAGGGGGGCGTCATGTCGGATTGCCTCGCACAGCACGCGTTACGGTGGCGGCGCAGCAGCCGCAGCACGGGAATGAACAACTGCGTGGAAGCCGCGCCGTTCGGCGGCAGACGGCTGGCCGTGCGTGACTCCAAGGATGTGTCCAGGCCACCGCTGCAGTTCTCGGCCGAGGCCTGGACCTCCTTCGTCGCCGGTCTGTGCCTCGGCCCGGTCCGCTGACGCGACGCGGCGGGCCGGTCGACGGCGCCGGACGACGCGGGTGTCGTCTCAGGCGCCCGGAGCGGTCCGCCGCACGATCGTGACCGCGGTCGCGATCTGCTCGTCCGTCAGGTCGGCGCGTGCGGTCAGCCGCAGCCGGGAGATGCCGTCCGGTACCGAGGGCGGCCGGAAGCACCCCACCGCCATACCTGCCGCACGGCAGTCGGCCGCCCAGCGGACCGCCGCGTCGGCCGAGGGCGCCCGCACCGAGACCACGGCCGCGTCCGGCCGTACAGCGGTCAGACCGGCCGAGGTCAGCCGGTCGTACAGCGCGGTGGCGACCGTACGGGCCCGGCCCGCCCGTTCCGGTTCGCGGCGCAGCAGCCGCAGGCTGCCGAGTGCGGCGCCGGCGGCGGCCGGGGCGAGCCCGGTGTCGAAGATGAACGTGCGGGCGGTGTTGACCAGGTGGTCGATGACGCGGGCGGGACCGAGGACCGCGCCGCCCTGACTGCCCAGCGACTTGGAGAGGGTGAGCGTGGCGACGACGCCCTCCGCGCCCGCCAGGCCCGCGGCCGCGAGCGCGCCGCGCCCGCCCTCGCCGAGGACCCCCAGACCGTGCGCGTCGTCGACGAGCAGCGCGGCGTCCTCGTCGTGGCAGGCCTCGGCCAGTGCGCCCAGCGGAGCGGCGTCGCCGTCGACGGAGAAGACCGAGTCGGTGACCGCCAGCGCCCTGCCGTCGTGCGCGTGCAGGGTCTTGCGCACTGCGTCGGGGTCCGCGTGCGGCACGACGGCGGTCTCGGCCCGGGAGAGCCGGCAGCCGTCGACGATCGAGGCGTGGTTGCCCGCGTCCGACACGATCAGGGCGCCCCGTCCGGTGAGGGCGGTGAGGGCGGCGAGGTTGGCCGCGTAGCCGGAGGACAGCACGAGGGCCGCCTCGAAACCGCAGAAGTCGGCCAGTTCCCGTTCGAGCTCGGCGTGCAGCGCGGTGGAACCGGTCACCAGGCGCGATCCGGTGGCCCCCGCACCCCAGCGGCGCGCGGCATCTGCCGCAGCCCCGGTCACTTCCGGGTGTCTGGTCAGCCCGAGGTAGTCGTTGCTGGCGAGGTCCAGCAGTTCCGGTTCCGCGGGCCGGGGCCGGAGCGTCCGGACCAGTCCGGCGTCCGCGCGGCGGCGGGCCTCGTCGTCGATCCAGTCGAACGGGGCGAAGGGCATGGGCAGTCCCTTTTGTAGGCAACTCACAGACCTTAACCGGGGGCGAAGCCGGACAGGGTGTGGCCATGCACACACCCTGATGGCTCTCTGTTGTCCGGTTCTTCCTTGGCTCGGAGGCGTGCCGTGCGTCAGGATCATCGCCATGGACCTCCTGAACACGCTGGCGGAGAAGGGGCTGCGGCGCGAGCTGCCGACCCGTGAAGAAGCGCTCGCCGTACTGGCCACCCCTGACGACGATCTGCTCGACGTGGTGGCCGCGGCCGGAAAGGTACGCCGTCAGTGGTTCGGGCGGCGCGTGAAGCTCAACTATCTGGTCAATCTGAAGTCGGGGCTCTGCCCCGAGGACTGCTCGTACTGCTCGCAGCGGCTGGGCTCCAAGGCCGAGATCCTCAAGTACACCTGGCTGAAGCCCGATGAGGCGTCGAAGGCGGCCGCCGCCGGGGTGGCGGGCGGTGCCAAGCGGGTCTGTCTGGTGGCCAGTGGCCGGGGCCCGACCGACCGGGACGTCGACCGGGTCTCGCAGACCATCGAGGCGATCAAGGAACAGAACCAGGGCGTCGAGGTCTGCGCCTGCCTCGGTCTGCTCTCCGACGGTCAGGCCGGCCGGCTGCGCTCTGCGGGGGCCGACGCGTACAACCACAACCTCAACACGTCCGAGGGGACGTACGGGGAGATCACGACCACCCACACCTACGCGGACCGGGTGGAGACGGTGCACCAGGCGCAGGCGGCCGGGCTCTCCGCCTGTTCCGGGCTGATCGCCGGGATGGGCGAGAGCGACTCCGATCTGGTCGATGTCGTCTTCGCGCTGCGCGAGCTCGACCCCGACTCGGTACCGGTCAACTTCCTGATCCCGTTCGAGGGGACGCCGCTGGCCAAGGAGTGGAACCTGACTCCGCAGCGCTGCCTGCGGATCCTGGCGATGGTGCGCTTCGTCTGCCCGGATGTCGAGGTACGGCTCGCCGGCGGGCGTGAGGTGCATCTGCGTTCGATGCAGCCGCTCGCCCTGCACCTGGTCAACTCGATCTTCCTGGGCGACTATCTGACGAGCGAGGGCCAGGCCGGACAGGCCGACCTCGACATGATCGCGGACGCCGGTTTCGAGGTCGAGGGCGCGGGCACGACCACGCTCCCCCGGCACCGCGCCGACGCGGGCGGCGGCTGCGGTTCGCAGTCGGACGCCTGCGGTTCGCACTCCGGCGGGTGCGCCCCCTGCGGCGAGGGCCCCGAGGCGGAGGCGGAGACCACCGAACCCGCCGAGGTCCCAGCGGCCCGCACGGATCTGGTGTCGGTCCGCCGTCGCGGCGCGGGAACGGATCTCGCACCCAATGCCTGAGCCGCTCTCCCCCGCCGCTCTGCGCGACCTGGACCGGGCCCACGTCTGGCACCCCTACGGTCCGATGCCGGGCCGGCAGGAGCCGCTGGTCGTGGAGTCCGCGTCCGGGGTACGGCTCCGGCTCGCCGAACCGGCCCACGGGCAGCACGAGCTGGTCGACGGCATGTCGTCCTGGTGGTCGGCGGTGCACGGCTACAACCATCCGGTGCTCAACGAGGCGGCCCGGGGCCAGCTGGACCGGATGAGCCATGTGATGTTCGGCGGGCTCACCCATGAGCCCGCCGTGCGGCTGGCGGCCCGGCTGGTCGAGATCACCCCGGAACCGCTGAAGCACGTGTTCCTCGCCGACTCCGGCTCGGTCTCGGTCGAGGTCGCCGTCAAGATGTGCCTCCAGTACTGGCGTTCGGCCGGCCGGCCGGCGAAGCAGCGGCTGCTGACCTGGCGCGGCGGGTACCACGGGGACACCTGGCAGCCCATGTCGGTGTGCGACCCCGAGGGCGGTATGCACGAACTGTGGTCGGGGGCGCTGCCGCGGCAGGTCTTCGCGGACGAGCCTCCGGCCGGTTTCGACGCGGAGCCGGACGCCGCGTACGCGACGCACCTGCGGGAACTGATCGCGCACCACGCCGATGAGCTGGCCGCGGTGATCGTGGAGCCGGTGGTGCAGGGGGCCGGCGGGATGCGGTTCCACTCGCCGGGCTATCTGCGCGTGCTGCGCGAGGCGTGCGACGCCAGCGGTGTGCTGCTGGTGTTCGACGAGATCGCCACCGGATTCGGCCGTACGGGGAAGCTCTTCGCCGCTGAACACGCCGGGGTCTCCCCCGATGTGATGTGCGTGGGCAAGGCCCTGACCGGCGGCTATCTGACGATGGCGGCGACGCTGTGCACGAGCGAGGTGGCCGGGGGCATCTCGCGCGGCGAGGTGCCGGTGCTCGCCCACGGCCCGACTTTCATGGGCAATCCGCTGGCCTCTGCGGTCGCCTGCGCCTCCATCGAGCTGTTGCTCGGCCAGGACTGGGAACAGGAGGTCAAACGGATCGAGGCGGGTCTGCGCGAGGGCCTGGCCGCCGCGGCGGAACTGCCCGGGGTCCGGGACGTGCGCGTGCTCGGCGCCATCGGCGTCGTCCAGCTCGACCACGAGGTGGACATGGCGGCCGCGACCGGGGCGGCGGTGCGCGAGGGCGTGTGGCTGCGGCCGTTCCGCGACCTCGTCTACACCATGCCGCCGTACGTGACCGGCGACGACGATGTGGCACGGATCTGCCGCGCGGTGTGCGCGGCGGCGCAGGAGGGGTGAGATGAGCGTTCTGGTAGTGACGGGTACGGGCACGGAGATCGGCAAGACGATCGTGACCGCCGCCGTGGCGGCGGCCTCCGCAGGACAGCGGGTGGCCGTGCTCAAACCGGCCCAGACGGGGCTGGCACCCGGTGAGCCGGGCGACGCCGCCGAGGTCGTACGACTGGCGGGCGGCCACGTGACGGCCGTCGAACTGTCCCGCTTCCCCGAACCGTTGGCGCCCGCCACGGCCGCCAGACGGGCCGGTCTCCCGCCGGTGCGCCCGTACGAGGTGGCGGAGGCGGCCGGGAAGCTGGCGGCCGAGCACGATCTCGTCCTGGTCGAGGGCGCGGGCGGGCTGCTCGTACGGTTCGACGACGAGGGGGCCACCCTGGCGGACGCGGCGCGGCTGCTCTCGGCGCCGGTCCTGGTGGTGGCACCGGCCGGGCTCGGCACGCTCAACTCCACGGCGCTGACCTCGGAGGCGCTGCGCGCCCGTGGGCTCGACTGCCTCGGGGTGGTGGTCGGCAGCATGCCCGCGGAGCCGGATCTGGCGGAGCGCTGCAATCTCACGGATCTCCCGGTGGCCGCGGGGGCACCGCTGCTCGGCGTGATCCCGGCGGGTGCGGGGGCGTTGCCGCCCGCCGAATTCCGTGCGCGGGCCGGAAGTTGGCTGGCCACCGGGCTGGGCGGGGTCCGTCCGTCGGGCTGACCGCGCGGGCGGAGGGAACGCGACCGTCGGGGCACACCGCTTCGCGACCCGGCCGTACTACGTGTGCACCGGGGGCGGCCGACCGCTCACAGGCTCCACTGGCGCAGTTCGTCGGCGATCGCGCGGACGTCCGCCTTGCCCTCCTTGACCAGCAGCGCCAGATCGCGCACCTGCTCGGGCGAGGTGATGACCTTCAGGCCCGACGCGACGAGATAGGCGTAGGCCACGGCGGAGGCGAACATCGCGTTGGACCGTTCCAGCGCGGGGACGTGCAGCAGCAACTGGAGCAGCGACGCGGCTCTGGAGTGCGGGTCGCTGTAGACGGGGCTGCCGAAGATCTCCGCCTCGTGGCGGGCGACGGCGGCGACGAGCGCACCCCAGTCGGTGACCTGCGGGTCGCCGGGCGTCTTGTGCTCCGCGACCATGAGCAGCCAGGAAAGGTGGATCCGGAGATTCAACGGGTGCCTTTGCGCTCCGGGCCGAACTCCTCGGCGAACACCGATTCGTACTGCTTCATGAAGTCGGCGGCTGCTTCGACGAAGGTGTGTCCGACCTCGCCCGCATCCTGTTTGACGAGCTCCTCTATATAGCGGTTCACGCTCATCCCCCTCTGGAGCGCGCGCTGTCGCGCGGCCTCGGCGGTGGCCTCGTCCACTCGTACGTTCAGCTGAGTCTTGGGCACTCCACCACGCTAGCGCGGGATCGCTAGCACCGGCAAGGGGAAGCGGCCCGCGGAGCACATCTGCGCAGGCCGCCCGGCCCGTCCCGGCCGCCGGGCCGGATACAGGCGTGGGCGCCCCGGCACGCCTACGGTCGGAAGATAACCGACGGATACCCCACCCGACCGCTCCCCCGTCCGAACAAGTAGTCATAATTCCAGGTCAGGCAGGCGACGCCGGTGCGGTCGGCCACGTCCAGGCGTCGAATCGCGTGCCGGCCGTCCAGCATCCCGCGACTACTCATGGAGTCCACTTTGAGTACGACGTTCCGTTCTCGTATCACCGCCAGGTTCGGCCGCAGCTACCTGGCCAGGATTCAGAAGCACGGAATCGGATCCTCCACGATCAGGCTGCTGCCCGAGGATCTCCTGATGCTGCTGCGCAGGGACGGTCTTGACCCGGTCCGGCAACTGGCCACGGCGCGGGCCGCCGCACCGGTGTCCAAGGTCTCGCTGCCGTTCGGCATGGATGCCTGGGTGGTCACCGGATACGAGGAGTCGAAGGCCGTGCTCGGCTCCGCCGGGGGATTCAGCACCGACTTCGCCCACCTCGCCACGAACGCCGGAATAGCCGCAGAGCAGAGTCCCGGCGGACTGGGGTTCAGCGATCCGCCCGTGCACACCCGGCTGCGCCGCATCCTGACCCCTGAGTTCACCATGCGCCGGCTCCGGCGGCTGGCTCCGAGGATCGATGCCATCGTCGAGGAGCGCCTGGCCGCGATGGAGGCCGCGCGGGGCCCGGTGGACCTGGTGCACGAGTTCGCGCTGCCCATCCCCTCACTCACGATCTGCGAACTGCTCGGCGTGCCGTACGAGGACCGCAACGACTTCCAGCAACTGGCCATGGACCGTTTCGACCTCTTCGGCGGAACGACCGCGCCCTTCGGTGCCATGTCCGCATCACTCGACTACTTCAGGGGGGTCGTCAGGGCGCAGCGCGCGAAGCCGGGGGACGGCCTGCTCGGCATGATCGTGCGGGAGCACGGCGACAGCGTCGACGACGAGGAACTCGCGGGCCTCGCCGACGGCGTACTCACCGGCGGGTTCGAGACCACGGCCAGCACGATCGCGCTCGGCTCGCTCGTCCTGCTGCGGAACGAGGACGTGCTCACCCGGCTGCGGACGGACGACACCACGACCGTGCCGTTCGTCGAGGAGGTGCTGCGCTACCTCTCCGCCGTGCAGATGGCCTTCCCCCGGTTCGCCCGCCGGGACATCGAGATAGCCGGGGTCGTCATTCCGCGCGGGGACATGGTCCTGTGTTCCCTGAGCGGCGCCAACCGGGACGAGTCCTACGTCATGGACGACGGCCGCTTCGACCTGGACCGTGCAACCCCGTCGGGGCATCTCGCCTTCGGCCACGGCATCCACCGCTGCATCGGAGCCGAACTGGCCCGGATGGAGCTGCGGTCGGCCTACCCGGCGCTGGCCCGACGGTTTCCCGGGATGCGGCTCGCCGTGCCGCCGCAGGACCTCGCCTTCCGCAAGCTGTCAATCGTCTACGGCATCGAGTCGCTACCGGTGCACCTGCGCTGACGTCTACGGCATCGAGTCACTACCGGTGCACCTGCGCCGAGGCCGGTGCGGGTGCCCGCCCGTGGCGCGCGGCCGGGCAGGTATTGGCTGGCGGCGCCGTGCGGCACTCTGCTTGGCTCACCGGATGACTGACCTCCACATCACGTGCGCCACCCCCGCCGACATCGACTCCGTACTGCGATTCTGGCGTGCGGCGGCGGAGGGCACGAGCATCACCGACGACCGCGACGGGGTGGGGCGGCTCGTCGCGCGCGACCCCGAGTCCCTGCTCCTCGCCGAGCGTGACGGGGCTCTGGTCGGTACCGTCATAGCCGGTTTCGACGGGTGGCGGTGCTCCGCCTACCGGCTGGCCGTCGCTCCGGACTGCCGCCGGCAGGGCATCGCCACCGCCCTGATGGCCGCGGCGGAGCAGCGGTTCGCCGCGCTCGGCGGGCGCCGCGTCGATGCCATGGTCCTGGAGGCCAACGAGCGGGCGCACCACACCTGGGACGCGGCCGGCTACCGGCGCGAGGACCACTGGCGGCGCTGGGTGAAGCCGCTGGGTGGGTGAGGCGGCACAGGACAGCGGCGACTTTGCTGATCCTTTACCATGGTGTCTCCTGCCGATCTCCTTACGAAAGGTGTGAGCGTCCGTCCATGGGCGAGCCTCCCAGTAGCCGACATCGCCAATACCGAGCGATCCTCCTGTCCCTGCCCGATCATGGGACGGAGGTGAACCGATGACCGAAGTGCTTCTGCTGCTCGTGGCGGTACTGCTCTCCCTTGCCTGCGGCGCCTTCGTCGCGGCGGAGTTCTCGCTGACCACCGTCGAACGGGGACAGCTCGAACGGGCTGTCGAGCAGGGTGAACGTGGCGCTTCGAGCGCCATGAAGGCGGTACGCAGCCTCACCTTCCAGCTCTCCGGTGCCCAGCTGGGCATCACCGTCACCAATCTGGTGGTCGGCATGCTCTCAGAGCCCTCGATCGCGAAACTGATCAAGGGACCGGTCGAAGCCGTCGGGCTGTCCGCCGGTGTGTCGTCGTCCTTGGCGCTCGTGATCGGTACAGCCCTGTCCACCGTGTTCCTGATGGTCGTCGGCGAGCTCGTCCCGAAGAACTGGGCGATCTCCTCGCCGCTGGCGGTCGCGAAGACCGTGGCCACCCCGCAGCGGGTCTTCACCGCCCTGTTCCGGCCCTTCATCAGCCACCTCAACAACACGGCCAACCGGATCGTGCGCCGCTTCGGGCTCGAACCCGCCGAGGAGCTGGCGACGGCCCGCAGCCCTCAGGAGCTGGTGGCCCTTGCCCGGCACTCGGCCAAGGCCGGCGCCCTGGAGGCGGACACCGCCGAGCTCTTCGTCCGCACACTCAACCTCGCGGAGCTGACCGCGCAGAACGTGATGACCCCGCGGGTCCAGGTCACCGCGCTGGAGGTCCGGGCCACCGCCGAGGACGTCGCCAACGCCACCCGGGCGACCGGCCTGTCCCGGTTCCCCGTGTACCGGGGCAGCCTCGACACCGTCGTCGGCGTCGCCCACATCAAGGACGTGCTGGCGATCCCCGCGGAACAGCGGCCCCGTAAACGGGTCGGGGACATGTTGCGCGAGCCGCTGCTCGTACCGGAGACGCTGACCGTGGACCGGTTGCTGGACCGGCTCTCCGGGAAGCTCGCCATGGCGGTCGTCATCGACGAGTACGGCGGCACGGCCGGCGTGGTGACGCTGGAGGACATCGTCGAGGAGGTCGTCGGCGAGGTGCGCGACGAGCACGACCCGCACGAGACACCGGATCTCGCGCCTGCCGGTGAGGACGCCGACGGACGCACCCTGTGGTCGGCCGACGGCGCCGCCAGGGCCGACCAGCTGGAGAGGATCGGACTGCGCGTGCCGGACGGACCGTACGAGACCCTTGCCGGGCTGATCGCCTCGGAAATGGGCCGGATCCCCGTCGTCGGTGACGTGGTCGAGTTCGCCGGCTGGCGGCTCGACGTGGTGGACGCCTCCGGTCGCCGCGCCGCCCGCGCGCTGCTGCACGCGCCGCTGCCCGGCTCCGACGATGCGCCGGAGGAGGGCCGATGACCGCCGTACAGCTCTTCATCGGGCTGATGACCCTGGTCGTGAACGCCTTCTTCGTCGGCGCGGAGTTCGCGCTCATCTCCGTACGGCGCAGTCAGATCGAGCCGCAGGCGGAGGACGGGAACCGGCGCGCGCGCAGCGTCATCTGGGGACTCGAACACGTCTCCGCGCTGCTCGCCGCCGCACAGCTGGGCATCACGCTCTGCACCCTGGTCCTCGGCATCGTCGCGGAACCGGCCATCGCACACCTGCTGGAGCCGGTCTTCGACGCCGTGGGCATGCCGCACGGGCTGGTCCATCCGGTCTCGTTCGTGATCGCGCTGTCCGTGGCGACGTATCTGCACATGCTGCTGGGCGAGATGGTGCCGAAGAACATCGCGCTCGCAGAGCCCGTGCGGACCGCGCTGGTGCTGGGTCCGCCGCTGGTGGCGCTGGCCCGGACACTGCGTCCGGTGATCTTCGCGATCAACGCCTTCGCCAACGCGCTGCTGAAGCTGCTGCGGGTGGAGACGAAGGACGAGGTCTCCGCCACCTTCTCGGACGACGAGCTGGCCCGCCTGGTGAAGGACGCCGGGGATGCCGGACTGGTCGACGACCGGGCGGCGGAGCGGCTGCACCACGCGCTGGAGCTGGGCCGCCGGCCCGTGCGCGATGTGGTGCTGCCGGTGGACCGGGTGATGTACACGAGGGTCGGTACGAGCCCCGAGGAGCTGGAGCGGCTCTCGTCGGAGACCGGGTTCTCCCGTTTCCCGGTGATGGACAGCGAGCAGCGGATCCTGGGCTACCTCCATGTGAAGGACGCCCTCGATGTCACGCCCCGCGATGAGCCGTTCCCGGTGACGGCGATGCGGCCGATCGCCCGGGTCCGGGCGTCCACCCCCCTGGACGACGTACTGACCGCGCTGCGGCGCAGCCGTACGCACCTTGCGGCGGTCGTCGACGAGGACGACCGGCTGGCCGGAATGGTGACGATGGAGGACGTGCTCCGGGAACTCGTGGGACGGCCGCAGGCACGGTGACCCGCCCCGGCCCCGGCTCCTGTACGCGAGCCGGGGCCGGGGCCGGGCTGCCTGACCTCGCGCTCGGTGCGTTGCAGGCGGCCCGCGCGCCGGGAAGGGGTGGGCGGCACCGCGATATCATCACATCGCCATGGAAATGAATGCTACCTACACCAGTCTCGTCGCGATCGGCGACTCGTTCACCGAGGGCATGTCGGACCGGCTGCCCGACGGTTCGTACCGGGGCTGGGCCGATGTCCTCGCCACCCGGCTCGCGGCCCGGACTCCCGGATTCCGGTACGCCAACCTCGCCGTGCGCGGGAAGCTCATCGGCCAGATCGTCGACGAGCAGGTGGACGTCGCCGCGGACCTGCGGGCGGACGTCGTGACGTTGGTCGGCGGCCTCAATGACACCCTGCGTCCCAAGTGCGACATGGGCATGGTCCGCGGGCGGCTGGAGGAGGCCGTGGAACGCCTCGCGCCGTCGTGCAAGAAGCTGGTGCTGATGCGCAGCCCGGGGCGCAACGGACCGGTGATGCAACGGTTCCGGCCCCGGATGGAGGAGCTGTTCTCCCTGGTCGACGATCTGGCCGCCCGGCATGGCGCGGAGGTCGTCGATCTGTACGGGGCACAGGCGCTGGGCGACCCCCGGATGTGGGACGTCGACCGGCTGCACCTGACCGCCGAGGGTCACCGCAGGGTGGCAGAGGCGGTGTGGCAGACCCTCGGCCTGCCCGCGGAGACGGACTGGCGGACGCCGCTGGCCGCCGCCGTCCCGCCGCACTGGGCCACCCGGCGCATCGACGATGTGCGCTTCGCGCGTGAGCACCTGTTTCCCTGGATAGGGCGGCGCCTGACCGGCCGCTCCTCGGGGGACGGACGTTCGGGGGCGCAGTTCAGCGCCGAGCATGGGCTGGCCTTCTGGGTGACCCCTGACGAGGCCGTCGCCCCGGGCCCGGTCGCCACGTGGCGCCGCGTGGACGCGGGCGAATAGCCGTACTCCGTCGGCCGTCCTCCGTCCCCCGCCTTGCCCGGCCCGGTCGGGCCGGACAAGGCGCGCCCGACGGCCACCACAGAGATCACCGAAGATCACTCCAGGGTCGTGCCTCATCCTCGCCACGGCCCGCTCAGCCATGCCGCCGCACCGGCGCCGCGGTCGGCATGGCAATCCCCCGGAAGGGTGACTGGCCGCATCGAACTGATTTCAGCGCCCGCTGCCGCGCCCCGCCCGCCCAATCCGCCCAATCAGAACGTGTGTTCACAAAATGAGCCGTGACGGAGCCCGATCCGGGGCGTTATTAGAGCACCAGTGCCACTTCGCCGCCCGGATGGAGCAACGTCATGAATCCCGCCCCCGCCCCCGTGCATCAGCCCTCTGGAATCGAACGGCGCCCTGCCGCCGCGACGATGCTCCGTATGGACGACACCCGCTGCTCATCACGTCCGGATACGGGGTGGGAGGCATGAGTGAGTCGACCGATGAATCGACCGGGAGCGTCCCGGGGCCGCGCCCCACCCCGCCCGACTCGGCAACAGGACACACGACGGCCACCGGGCCGGAACAGGCCACCGGGCCGGAACAGGCCACCGGGCCGGAGCAGGCCTCCGCCGTCCCGGAGATGCGGTACGTGGACCTGACGGGCAGCCGGGAAGCAGCCGGGCGGTCGATCCGGATGCGCGACATGGCCCGGCGCCTGCCCCAGCTGGTCCGGCGGTCCCTCGCTCTCGCCCACCGCGTCGACCGACGGGCCACCATCGGCCTTCTGCTGTGCCAGACGGCGGCAGGCGTGATGCAGGCGCTGGGCCTGATCGCGATCAGCGGCACCCTCACCGCACTGCTGACCAGCGGAGACGTCTACCACCGGCTCCTGCAGGCATGGCCGTCCGTGGCCCTGCTGGCCACCGCCTCCGGGGTACGGGCCCTGCTGGGGATCACCGTCAGCTGGCTCTCATCCCGGCTGAGCCCCCTCATGTCGCGCGAGGCCGAGCAGATGCTGCTCACCGGCTGCGCCACGGTGGAGCTCTCCGCCTACGACGACCCCGACTTCAACCGCGACCGGGAAGCGGCCGACCGCGGAGCGCAGGTCACCGGCGACCTGATCAACGAAGGTCAGGACCTGATCGCCTCGACCGCGTCCTTCCTCGCCGGTGCCGCCGTGCTCGCCGGGGTGAACTGGACGCTCCTCCCCCTCCTGGTCGCGGCCAGCCTGCCGCAGGCCCTCGCACAGGTCAGCGCCGCCCGGGTGCGCTACCTGGCGAACCTCCGCAGCAACGGCGACAACCGCATGCTGTCGGTCCTGCGCTGGCACATCTTCACCAGGGAGGCCGCGGACCAGATCCGGGCCGGCACGATGGCCGCCTTCCTTTCCGGCCGGTACCGGCAGACAGTCGCCCGGATCAACCGCGAGGACCGCACCGCTGCCGACAAGGGCGCCCGCATGTCGCTGCTCGGCGCGCTCTGCGGCGGCCTCGGATCTGCCGTCGTGTGGGCGGCGGTGGTGTGGCTGCTGGCCACCGGCCGCATCAGCGTCGGGCACGCCGGGACGGCCGTCTTCGCGCTGCAGACGGTGGGCCAGTCGGTGCGCGGGCTCGTCGCCGTCGGGGCCAGGGCCGTGCGCACGGGCCTGTACATGGACGACTGGTCACGGTTCCTCGACCTCGCCGGCGGGTACGCCATGCGCCGCGGCGAGCACCGGCCGGAACCGCCGGACGAGATCGAGATCAGGTCGGTCTCGCACCGCTACGCCGGAAAGGACCAGGACGCGCTGTCCGAGGTCTCGCTCACCCTGCGCCGCGGCGAGGTCACCGCACTGGTCGGCTTCAACGGCTCGGGAAAGTCGACCCTGTCGAAGCTGGTCAGCGGTCTGTACGTGCCTACGTGCGGGCAGGTGCTGTGGGACGGCGTCCCCACCGACGACGCCGATCCGCAGGCGCTGTGGCAGCAGGTGGCCCTGGTGCCGCAGGACTACGCGCACTGGCCGCTGACGGTGCGGGAGAACGTGACCCAGGGGCAGCCCACGGCCCGGGGCGACGCCGCGGTTCTCGAAGCGTGCGAGGCCGCCGACGCCGACGAGGTCATCGACAAGCTCGGCGCCGGCCTGGACACCCTTCTGGCCCGAGAGTGGCTGAACGGCGAGGAGCTGAGCGGCGGCCAGTGGCAGCGCATCGCCCTCGCACGGGCGTTCTTCCGCGAGGCCGGGCTCCTGGTCCTCGACGAGCCGACCGCCAACCTCGACCCGCGTGCCGAGTACCGGATCTTCCAGCGGCTACGGGACCTGGCCCGGGACCGGGTCGTACTGCTGGTGACCCACCGGATCACGAACGTGGCCGTCGCCGACCGGATCGTGGTCCTCGACGGGGGCAGGGTCGTGCAGGAGGGCACCTACAAGGTTCTTGCCGAACAAGACGGCCTGTTCAAGCAGTTGTTGTCCTACCAGGTCACCTCGGAGGCGAACGACGACACGCACGGGGCGACCCGCGCATGAGGGCGCCCGCAGCGCGGAACCGGGGCGGCGAGCGCGCAGGACCGCGTACGCGCCGTGGCGGGGTTCCCGGCGCCGCATGACCGCACCGTCCCGACGGCCGCCCCCGAAGGGCCGACGGGCTCCGACCCGGCCGCGCGCCGAGCGCCGCCCATCCCACTCGACGACAGGAGTTGTTCCATGAAGCGCGACCTCGCCCCCACCGCCACGGTGGGGCCGCAGGCCGGGACCGGGCGCCCGGCCACCCGCGCGGCCGGTCCCGCCGACGCCGAGGGCATCATCGGTCTGCGGTCCGAGTTCGTCCTCTCCGAGCCCCTCGACACGGAGTGGTCCGCGCTGTGCGGTACCCAGCTCGCCCGTCGCCTGTCCCCGGGAGGAGACGCCCGCGCCCAGGTCGCGCTGGCACCGGACGGGTCGGTCGTCTCCTGCGCGCTCGGCCTGATCCACCCGGTCCTCCCGGCGCCCGCCTACCCCAAGGGGCTGGCCGCGCGCGTGCACGTGGTGGCCACACGACCGGAGTTCCGGCGCCGCGGCCTCGCCAGGGAGGTGCTGTCCGCCCTCCTCGACCGGCTCCAGGCGGACGGGGGCACCCTCTTCGAACTGCACGCGAGCGAGGAGGCCGCACCGCTGTACCGGGACCTGGGATTCACGGCCGATCCCGCGCTGATGCGGATGACGCGGCTCGTGGGAGCGGCCGCCCGCGTCGAGCCGCCCGCCGGCCGTGTCCTGCTCCCACCGGAGGAGTACGCCTCTTCGGTCCCCAAGTCGACCGGATCGGCCTTCATCTTCTTCACCGACCAGGACAACCGCCCGGTGCAGTTGCGGGCCACCTACTCCGAGGCGCATCCCTGGCAGTTCCCCGGCGGCACGATGGATCACGGCGAGCGGCCTTGGCAGACGGCGCAGCGCGAATGCCGTGAGGAGACCGGCCTCGACGTGGCGGGGCCGCCCCGACTGCTCGCCTCGGTCTTCGGACCGCCCGGGGGCGACTGGCCGTACTCCACGACGGGATGCGTCTTCGACGGCGGTCGGCTCTCCGACGCGCAGATCCGGTCCATCGTCCTGGACCCGGACGAACATGACGCCGTGCGTGTCCTCACGTTGAAGGAATGGGAGCCGCTCATGCCCTCGCAGGACTTCGCCCGCCTGGACGCGGTGATGACGGCTCGGCTGACCGGCACGACCGCGTACTTCGACTCCTGGGGCTGGGGGAACAGCTGACCATCATGCCGCCGGGCGACCTGCGGGAGGCCGATGGCATGTGGGCCGCGGGCGCTCAGCGATCAGACGTCAGGAACCGTACGACGGTGAGGGGAGCGACACGTTGATGCAGGTCAGGAAGGAAGCCTGGCAGGAGCATTACGACGGCGGCCGGGGGTTTGATCCGCTGGGCGACGCAGAGCGGGCGTTGCTGGCTGAGCACGTCCCGGCTCCGGAGGGCGGACGGGCCCTCGACGCCGGATGCGGAACCGGGGAGCTTGCCGCGGCGCTGGCCGGCATGGGCTATCAGGTGGACGCGGTCGACTTCACCGAAGGCGCGCTCGTCCGGGCCCGATCGGAGCAGGCCGCGGTGTCCGGGGTGCGCTGGCTGCAGCTGGACCTGGAGCAATGCGGCCTGCCCGGCCTGCCCGGCCTGCCCGATGAGGGCGAGGCGGGATACGACCTGGTCACCCTCCGACTGAGCGTCGCCTTCTTGACCAACCGATCGTCCGTGCTGCGGGCTCTGGGGGCGCGGTTGCGGGAGGGCGGGGCGATCGTCGTCATCACACCGGTGGTGAAACACACCCCGCCGGAGAGGCGGCACATCGCCCTGGACGAGAACGAGCTCAGCTCGATCGCGGACGGTTTCGAGGAGGCCCTGAGGTTCGAGGCGGATGGACTGGCGGTGCTGGTGCTGCGCGGCGCGGACGGGTCGTTCACCGCGGTGGAGAAGGGACGGCCGAACCCGGAGGCGGTGGCGGGCGCTGCGGCCGTGGTCACCGACGCGGCCGGGCGGGTCCTGCTGGGCCGGCTGGCCGACGGGGCGGTCACGGTGGGTGGGAGAACGGTGACCCGGGTGAAGTCGGCGGTCTGGACGAGGCCCTGCGCGGGCCGCGCCACGAGCTTGCCACGGGACTCGTCGTGGCCGGCCCGTTCAATTTCGAGACGCTGCAGGTCTTCGCGGCGAGCACCCTGGCCGGGTTCTGCCGGCTGACCGTCCCGGACGGGTCCGAGCTCGTCGCCCAGCGTGACGCGGCAGCGGTCGTGGCCGACGGCTCGCTCGCCTACCTGACCCATATCAAGGTCCGTGATGCGCCTGAACCAGCCGGTTCCCGCACCGAGTTCTACATCCACGCGTACGGGCCGGCCGGACCGGAGCTGGCGCGGCGGTTCGCCCTGTGCGTGCGCACGTGGGACCGGGACGTGCGCGCGAGCGGCTACCCCTCCATGAGCGTCCACCCGGCCGGAACCCCGGACGACCACCTGCCACCCGGCGACGTGCTCGAAAAACCGGCCTCGCGACTGGTTCTCGGCTGGCCCGGCCGTGGCGCCCGGGTCACCGGGCCGGACGCTCCGTCCGAAACCGTCGCCGTGGGAAGGCGCACATGACGAACCCGGTCAACGGGCCCTCCGGCGGTGGCACGAACCGGCTCGCCCCCTCACTGATGGGCGTGTTCGCCCACCCCGACGACGAGTCCCTGCTGGCCGGCGGTGTGCTCGCACGGAGCTCCGCCGACGGTGCCCGCACGGCGGTCGTCACCACCACGTGGGCGCCGGACAGTCCCCGCGCGGCTGAACTCAGCGACGCCCTGCGTGCGCTCGGCGCCGGCGAGCCGCGCATGCTCGGCCACGCCGATGCCCGCGACCCGGCGTCCGCCCCCGGTCGGGCCCGGCTCGTCGATGTACCGCTCGACGAGGCCGTCGGCCATGTCGTGTACCACTTGAGGGAGTTCCGTCCCGATGTCGTGGTCACGCACGACGTGCTCGGGCAGCTGACCGGCTTCCCTGTCAAGTCCATGTGTTCAGAGCTCAACGCTTGTAGTGAGGGCAGGGTCAGCGCTATGAGTCGCCCGACAGCGCAACGTAACCGTCTTTCCTTCGTCCTCTTCTCACTACCATTAAGAACAGAACACAAAAGGCAAGGGGAGATTCCGTGGCCCGGAGCGATGGATTCAAGATCAACAGGCTGAGCTTCCGGCGGGGGGCCCGATGACCGTGCCCACGCCGCCTGGGCTGTACGGCCAGCCGGAGGCGGTCGGGGAGCGCACACTCACCGCGCAGGACATCGAAGAGGACCACACATACAGGTCCCAATACCTTCGGCATCTCACCGGCATGCTGTCCAAGCCCACGGCAGCAGCACCTGCCGACCCCATTCCCCGCGTGATCGTCCAGTTCTGGGACGACTCCGCACACATCCCCGCCGATGTCCAGGAGTGCATGACGAGCTGGACGGTGCTGGAAGACCAGGGCTTTCGGCGAGAGATCTACGACGACGACTCGGCGCGCAAGCTCATCAACTTGCTGTTCGGTGAGGCGCATACAGCAGCCTTCGACTCTTGTTCTCACCCGGCGATGCGCAGCGACTACCTCCGGCTGTGCTACCTCGCCCGAAACGGCGGCTTCTACGTCGATGCGGACGACGTTTATCAGGGCACCGACTGGACCTCTCTGTTCCGCGACTCGCGGCTGCGACTGCAGGCGCTGTGCTACGACACCGCCACCGACACCATGGTGGACCCGCAGCAGGCCATGACAGCCGACGGCTACAGAGGCACGTTCATCCACTACGTCAACAACAACCCGATCATCGCGCCTGCCGGGCATCCCGTCGTCGTTGCGGCGCTTCAAGCATCCACGGCCGCGCTCCTCGCTCACACCGGCGGTCCCCTGGACATCCAGTCCTTGACGGGGCCAGGCAACCTCACCGTCGCACTCGCCCGACATGCGCTTCACCGGGAGCGGTTCGGACAATCGATCGACGTCGAAATCCTCCTCGCCTGGGACACCGTAGCCGTGAGCCGGTGGCCGCTCAGCTACCGCAGTGACGAGCGCAATTGGCGCCTATGGAGCCAGCAGCACTGACCACTGGACCGGACACGTGGCCCAGCAGCAGACCATTCGAACAACAGAGGCAGTGTCTCCCCGCCCATGAACATCAGTTCCCTGCACGGCCTGCCCATTTCCCTGTGGGCCCACGCACGCTACCGCACCAGGCGCCTTTCAACTCGCCGGCGGAGCACCGCGTTCTCGTCCCACCATGCGGCCACGGCGATCGAGCGCATTTACGTGATCAACCTCGACCGCGCTCAAGAGCGGTGGACCATGGTCAACCGTGAACTAAGTCGGCTCCGTGACGCGGCTGGCCACCCGCTGCACACCCTTGCCAGACGCTTCCCGGCCGTCGACGCCCGTTACCTACAGGATTCACCTCCGCCGGAATTCCTTGAGCCCACCTACACACTGGCCGAGCAACTCCTGGTCGACCCGCATCCTCGCCTCGACATCGACGACGCCGCACGCGCCACCCGCATCGACATGACGCCGCAAGAGATCGCGGTAGCCCTCTCACACATCCACGTCTGGCAGCTCATTGCCACCAGCGACGCTCCCTACACCTTGGTACTTGAAGACGATGCGTACGTCACCCGGACATGTATGTCCGTGCTCGAGCACGCCTGGAGCGACATACAGGCAAGCTCCGATGCTGGCCACCCCGTCGATCTCCTCTACCTCTCGTACCAAGAGACCGGTGAGGAAGCAGACCCTCGACGCCAAAGAAAGCCTCAACTGCGGCGCCCTACTAGGGGAGTTTGGCAGCTATCTGGCTACGTGCTCTCCCAAGCTGGAGCGCGCAAGCTACTTGACCAGCTGCCGGCCCACGGCCCCATCGACCTGTGGATCAACCAGCAGTTCAGCCACCTCAATGTACAGATGACGCACCGCCCCATTATTGAGCAGCGACCAGGCATCGCCTCGAGCAACTCCTACTCCGTCATGCCGGTCCTGGCGAAAGTGGGCGCCATCCGGCGCGAAGCGCCCCAATCCCTCCAGCACCGCCCGACACGGGACCCGATCTTGGTTATTGGCGAGCCCGGAACTGGTCTGTCCACTCTTGCCAAGGCACTCTCCGTCCTCGGATTCCGCTGCGTCAGTGATCTGACCACTTTGCCCGCCGACGAAACCCAGGCGCTCGTCCGCGGTAGTCGGAGCCGCGTATTCGATGCATATGTCAATATCGGCTCCCTGACTCCGCGCGAGGTCGCACGTATCGTTTCCGCGAATCGGGTGCGCCTCATCATGACGACCACGTCCACGACGGCGGCGAAGCCACCGTCCCCGTTCCAGGAAGCATGGGATCAACAACGACCCGAACGACGACTCATGCTCCCGGCCGACGACCCCGACCCCTGGCAGACACTCGCCCGATTCCTCGCATGCGACTACCCCACCCACCCCTGGCCAAGCCAGCCCGAGCAGGGCCAGCGGAGTGTCGCGCCCCGCTCACAGAGTGACGCGAGCGCTTCCGGACACCCTCTGGCCTGGGACACCAGCCCCTGGATCATTCAACGCGCGGGGTGGTCGGGCATCATGCCGAAAATGTCAGCCCCACAGGACAGCGCTCTTCAGGCCAGCCAGAATGCGGCCACGTGGCACGAGGGCACCCAGCTTGAGGACAGGTACTGGTACCTCCGGGAGGACACCTTTCCCAGCAACAGAGCCCTCTTCCGGCCCGGCAATGCAACCCTGCCGCCGCGCGGACCCGCCACGCTCACGCTCCGAGAGGAGGTGAGTAAAGTCCGCGACCTCACGGGGGCCGCCATAGCCAGCCGCCCATCTTTCACCTACGGCACCTTCAGTGCTCGCCTGCGCGCCCCCTCCGGATCAGGCCTGGTGACAGGTTTGTTTCTCCACCGCAACGGTCCTCGCCAGGAGATCGACATCGAGATCCTCGGCCAAGACACGACTCGCATGCTCGTCAACGTCTTCTATAACCCCGGCATCCCCGGCACGAAGCTGGAGTATGGCTACCGAGGCACGCCTGCGGTCATCGACCTCGGCTTCGACGCGTCGAAGGAGTTTCACCACTACGAGATCGACTGGCAGCCCGACTGCATCCGGTGGCGGGTGGACGGGGCCACTGTGTACGAGCGGGTGTTGTGGGACCCGACACCGGTCCCCGACCAGCCTCTGGAGTTCAACGTGAACCTGTGGAGCAGCGAGTCCACCGAGTTCGCCGGCCCCCTCGAGAGAGAGGCCCTCCCGGCTGTGCTGGAGATCAGTTCACTCGAGGCCCGTGGCCTGCCCCAAGCATGAAAGGGGCAAGCGGACTTCCGCATATACGCAGGTTGCCGGACGGAACACAGGGATGGCGGCAGTAACGGGGGCGCAGAGGCATGGCTGTGGCATGCGGTCCCCTGTCAAATCTTGTGTTCAGCTTCCTTGGTTTGCTCGAAAGGACCCTGGAACGAAGCGAGGCCGCCGCAGCGTGATGCCTGCGGCGGCCGCGGTAGTCGAGGAGCTCAGGTAGTTGGCGGGCGGAATGGGATGACGTTGTCAGCGGCCGGGGTGCGCTGCGATGGGATATCCGCCCTTTGGGTGAGAACAGCGCTGGCAAGGGTCAAGCGAGTCACCAGATCGCGAAGTTCTTTGAGCTCGGTGTTCTGGTTCGCGATGGTCTTCTTGAGCTTGGCGATGGTCGCCCGCAGCTGCTTCTCCGTCTCCGGGACCTGCTTGGTCTCCGTGCGGACGCGCTCTTCGAACTCGTTCTTCAGGTCTGCGTGCCGCTTGTAGAGAGCCATGCGGTGGACGCCGGCCTCGGCGGCGAGCGCGGCGGCGGTGAGGCTGCCGTTGGAAGCGGTGGCCTTGCCAGCCAGAAGCCGGTCCATCGCCTGGCGGATGAAGCTGCGTTCGTCCTGGTTCTGCTGGTTCACTTCAGAACCTCGGCGGTCTGGGCGGTGGCGTCATGGGCATCGGCCATCTCGCGGAAGTTGTCGGCATTACGACGCAGCCGGTTGGCGAGCTTCTCCGGGAGGAGGCTGGCCTTGAGATCGATCTCGTCGGCTTTTTCCCGCATCTGCTGTGCGTGGGCCTCGGTGCGGACGGCGTTGCCGCAACCTTGCTGGCAGGCGTACTGCCTCGGCGCGGTCGCTCCCGGATCAGGTTCGCAGAGCGCGTTGTCCCTCTTGAACGCGCAGATCAGAAAGGCATCCGGGTTGTCGTAAAGCACAACGCCGTCCCGAGCGAGGAACCTGGCGGCCTTCTTCGCGAACGTCGTGGGGACGATCCGGCCCTCGAACCGCGGCGTCATCGCAGCAGCGGTCAACGCCCGGCGAGCGGCCGGGCCGGAGACCTTCTCCCCAGCAACCACACGGTCGCGCAGGCGGGCGGCAGTATCAGCGGCCGCCAGGGCCGTCTCGATATCGAGGACAGAGTGGATGCCACCGCGGCTTCGGGAGCCGTAACCGCTCGAGGTCCGGGCGTCCAAGATGGTGCGCAGGTGTCCGTACTGGATCGCGAGGGCGACCAGTCCTCCGGGCTGTCGGGCGATGTGCCAGGCGAGGGTCCTTCTGAACCGGGACATGCCGAGCGCGCCGTGGGGATCCTGGGGGATGGACTGGTCCGACAGCCCTTGCACTTGGGCCTCCCGGTTCACCCACACGATGAAGTCCTCGATCCGAAGGTTCAGGGCGTGTTTCTTCAACGCTCCATGGCGGCCTCGTCGCCCCAGGAAGTCGTGATGGGTGGCGCTGAACAGCAGCTCACCGTGGGGAACAATGCGTTCGAGGATTCGGATCGCCCGGACGACAGGGGTGATCGCAACCCAGGGGACAGCGCGTTGTTCACCGGCGGAGACATGGTTGCCGTCGTCATCGGTGACGTTCTTGAAGTGACGGCTGCGGATCAGGTGGCGCTGGACGGTGCCATCCGAAGCAGGCTGCGGGTCAGGACAGCAGCCTGACCGCAGGGCTGCGACTACTGGCGGGAGGGGGTTATTCCGACCGTGCGCTATTCCCTCGCCGCGCGCCGACGCGAGGTGCGAGCATGAGGAGCTGTGCGCCTCAGCTACCGCCAACTTGACAGCCAGCCTGCCGACCGGTCCCAGTTCTGCCCAGTCCGGACGAGACTGGGACCGGCGATCGCAGCACTGCTCGCGTTCCGTAGTCAGCGCAACGGCCCCTCGGGAGTCAGGTTCCATTCATGAGCGTGGACGAGCGGAACCTTTCCCAATGCAAGTAGGCGATTCAGTACAGGTTCAGTATCAGAAAAGCTCAAGCTATCGTCACCGCTAACGCCAGCACTCTCCCAGAAGGGCGAAGTGGCGTCCCAGGACTCCACATGAAGCCGCCAGAGCTGGTCAAGCGCGAACGATGCAAGATGCGATCGAAACTCCGGCTTATTAGTAGTCATTCTGCCGGAGGGGTGGCCCCAGCCTCGCCGCATAATTTCGCCAGCAGAAAAGTGCAGCGCTCGACTGGTAGCAGCATGGAGATAATCGTAAAGCTCCTTCTTTCCTGCTCGCTCGGCAATCCAGTCGGTGGCAGGAAGGATACCTCCCGACCACTTGTAGCGCTTCTGTATACCTTTCAGGCTTGATCGAACTTCGTCTCGCTTGATCTCTGCGGCATCAAGAAATCCTTCCGGATACCAGAGCTCCTTCATGACGTCATCGCCGACATAGGCGCGTTGGGCCAGCAGCGACCGCGTCGCGTCCCAGTTCCCCAGCAGCAGAAAGAGCTCCTGTGAATCTTCAAGCGGCAGCGACCCAAAGAAGCCAAGGTACAAGACATCTTCAAGCGATGCGCGAACAAATGAAACGGCGAGATGCCCTAGGTCCTGCCGTGCGAGAATCGTTGCGGCCTTCATGCTTTCGATCTGATGGCGAAGGCATGCGTTTACGGCGAGGCGGCGATAGTCGGCCATCGCCTCTGACCACTTGAGGTCGCCGACGTCAAGCAGTCGATTGGCCAGTTCGATAAACTCCTCGGTTACCTCAATTCGTCGCATGAGATTCTCGCCGCCACCTGCCAAGTCATCAGCGGCGCCGCTAGTTTCATCTTTCGCGTGTGACATTTCGCCGACCTATCACTTCGTTGTTACTGGCGGGATGGGGTTATTCCAACCGTGCGCTATTCCTGAGACTTGAGACGACTCAGCCGGTGTTGACACCAGCTCGGCCCGGCGGCCAGGCGTGGGGGACGTCTCCGGCTCGCGTGCCAACCAGACTCGCCCTGTCGAGAACTCACCAGGGGAACGGGGCCAGGCGCCACAGGGTGGTGATGAGCTCTCTCGTGGACAGGCCATCAGCGCTCGTCGAGGCTACGCGGATGGTTCTCAGAATCAGTCAGGCGAACTGTCTCGTTGATCTTCTCGTTCCCCCCGAGAGTCTTCCCGAGTTCAGCCAAGGTCTCATTACCGAGAAACAATGGATTCGCCTCAAGCGCCTTGAAGATGGTCGCAATTCGCTGAGGCGTAAGCTCATCAACTGCGAATTTCAGGTCAACGAAACCACCATCGTCTTCAATGTCGGCATTGGATACTATCCTTACCTGCTCCTCGCTAAATTCCTTAGCCAGCAGAGCCAGCAGAAGACGCAATTGCGCTTCTGCGCTACTCATGCTGGTTCTATCACCATCGAGTGCGGCAACCACCTCTCGCGAGGAATCTACGACTGTAGCCTCAATCACAGTCGACGCTTCGACAGCGGCGGGTCGACTGCCGGTCTCGCGGGTTCCAGCAGGCATGTTCCGCCGAGAAAATTTGGTTCGGCGAGCCCTAATCGCCAGCAGCTCCCGATCTTCCCACCACCTCTTAACGAGCGGCGTTAGCGCAAAAGCGACATCGGCGATAATTTGAGCGAGAAGATCAGAGATCGCCTCAGCGAATTCGTCGCGCTCCTGTGTTCGTGAAGCCGACGTGTACTCGTTGTCCGTTAGTGGATCTGTTTCGTTCTCTGCGTCGGGAAAGAAGTCACCATGGCCCGTGAGGCGTCCTTGGCTGTTGTAGAGGTTGTGATGGAGACCGCCTTTCTTTGTTTTCCCAGGGCTCAGGTTTTCAGGATACTCAAGGCGACCTGGAATGCTAACCATGCGCGGCGTTTCGTTCTTCTCGGGTTCACGTTCTGGTCGCTCTGTCATGCCCTGTTATTCCTCTCTTGCAGTTTTTCAGTGTGGGCTTCGGCGCGTGCGGCGAGGTATTCGGCCCAGTCGCGCCGGGCGTAGGCGACCCAGCGGAGTGCGGTGTGGCGGTGCATGCCGGTCACGTCGGCGAGGATCGGGCTGGGGAGGTCAGCAGCGAGGGCGGCCAGCGCCGCGTTGCGGGCGGTGCGAACCGGGATGCCGTGCCGGTTGAGTTTCTGGGTCATGCTGTGTGTGGAGATCGGCTTTCCGGGGACCATGCCCGGGAAGAGCCATTGAGGGCCTGGGTGTACTCGCGAGAGCTGGGGCCGCAGTTGAGGTTGTTCGGCGAGGTGCCGAAGGAGCTCGGCGAGTCGTGGAGGCAGCAGGACGGGGTGTCGGCCCAGAACCAGGTGGGCGTGCTTGTCACCGAACTTGAGGTGCTCGGGTGTCAGATGGCAGAGGCGTTCGGTGGACGGGCCGAACAGGAGGGTGATCGCGCCGGCGGCGCGGACGTCCGTAGGCAGGGCATCGTCGGTCAGGCAGCGCTGGAGGAGTGGCCATCGGTCGTCCTCGTCGAGCAGGTTCTGGGGCTCCTGGCTCGGGATGGAGGGGACAGTCAGCTCGCGGGTGAGTCGACGGCTCGTGGTCCATTTCAGGAAGTATCGGATTAGGTAGCGGCGTTGGCTGGTGGCTCCGGTGATCCAGTCGTCGATGTGCTCTTGGGCGAGGTCTGCGAGGACCAGGTCGCGTTGATCCATCCAGGCCAGGAAGTCCAGGGCGACGCTGACACGGCGCCGCAGGTCGCGGTCGGCGGAGGCGGGACGGTGGCGGATTGCGGCTCGTTGGCGTGCTCGCCGAAGCAGGAACCAGTGCAGGAACGGGCGGGCAAGCTTGGCGTGCGCGTCCGGCTTGTCCGCGAGCTCGTGCTCCAGCCAGCCGGGGATGCGTTCGAGGTCCTCATGACGCTCGGCCAACACGCCAGTGTGTACCAGGAGTTGCCGGATGTAGCGCTGGTTCCGGCTGGGTGGGAGCTCGTCCAGCAACTCGTGGCTCAGGGGCTGGCCGTCTGCCGCGAGCCGGGCGAGGAGCCTGGTGTTCGGGCTCTCCTTGATCCACTGGATGGCGGGGAACGGCGAGGGGAGGGACGCCAGCGCGGACGCGAGCGGTTCCAGCTGCGGAACGACGGTGCCGTCCGGCCCGGCCAGCAGGGCGTTGACCCGCTCGGCGAGGACGCAGTGAGCGCATCGGCCGCGGCTGTGGGGGTTGCCGGCCCGGCCGCACTGCTTGCAGGTGTAGTCGGCGGCGAAGCCGACGCAGGGGCCGCAGACGCCAGCGCCGTCGTTGTCCCGCGCGATCAGTGGCTGGACCGTGCCGCAGCGAGGGCACTCGGCCGGTGACCGAAGCACGGCTGTGTAGCAGGTCATGCAGACCGGCCCGATCGGCCATCGGGTGTTGACGGGCTTGGTCTGACTGCAGCGGGCGCACGGCTCACCGGTGCGGTGTCGCTGGTAGCAGGTGGCGCAGAGCGGCTGGCCCTGTTGATCACGGCTGGTGCAGGGGCGGACCCGGCTGCAGATTGAGCAGGTCGCCTCGGGGCCCTGGTAGCAGCCGTCGCAGAGGTCCGGCTGGCCGTCGCGCGCGTTGCGGGCGATGCGCTTGAGCTTTCCGCACCGGCCGCAGAGCCGCCGGGGCCGGCGATGACGGTTGTAGCAGAGGTGGCAGAGTGCGCCGTCGTCGTCAACGAGGGCGGCCGCCGCGGACTTCCCACAGCTGACGCAGGTGTGTATCGGGCGTTTCCAGCACTTCATGCACAGCCCTCGGCCGTCGTCCCGTCGCACCACCGGGTGTCGGAGCTGACCGCAGCCGGCGCACTCCTCGAACGTGGCGGGGTCCGCGCGGTAGCAGCGATGGCAGATCGGTCCCTCCGGGCGCCGGGCAGTGACGCGCTGGCCGTCACGGTGGCACCGTGCGCAAGTTTCGCGGTTGCGGCTTCGGGCGTCGCACGAACCGCAGACCCGACCTTCGGGCCGGAGTTGACGCAGGTCAGACCGGATCTTGCCGCAGTGCGCGCATCCGGGTCGAACGACCGGCTGGCCAGCTTCATGCAGCACCTCGGCCAGCCGCAGCAGAACCGGTGGGCAGAGAGAACTGCCCGAGGTCAAGGCATCGGGGTGAGCTGTCATGTGATCGGCCAGCTCCTCCAGGAACCGAGCGGCGCCGCGGACGGGAATCGGCACCGCCGCCTCCAACACCGCGTTCGCCTCGGCGGTGCTGAGCGTCGGCAGAACCGTGGTGACCTGGACAACGGCAGCGTTCGTGGCGGCTTTCAACCGAGCCGCCTGTGCGGCAAGACGGGCGACGACCGACGGAGCGGTCGGCGAAGGCGCGGTCACAGGCCCTCCGGTCGCCGGATCGAGGTCCGGCGCACGGCCGGCAGCGACCCGGGTGCCTCGCCGCCGGCGGTCTTGCGTACCTCTTCGTTGACGACCTGGATCTCGATGAGGTCGTTGGGCTGGCAGTCGAGGATGTCGCACAGAGCCGCGAGGGTGTCCATCGACATCCGCTGCGGCGGCTGCGTGACCAGGCGGAAGACCTGCTCGCGCGAGAGGGTGACACCCCGTTCGGCCAGCAGTGGCACCAGGTCGGTGGTCTGGAACATCTCCCGGTCGGCCATGAGCTTGCGCAGATTCCAGCGGTAGCCCATCTTCTTCATCACTTCGCGTCCTCCCAGATGCCGGGGTATCGCTGGCCCAACTTCTTGTGCACCAGCCGGTTGCGGTACTCGTCCGAGACGCCGGTGTAGAGGGCCGTCGTGCTGGCATAGCCGTGACCGGCCTGGTCCTGGATGAACCGTTCCGGGTAATCAAATTCGGTCAAATGTGTGATATAGGAATGCCTCAGGCAGTGCAATTCGAGTTCTTCGGGCAGGCCGGCAGCCTGCTTGGCGGCCTGGAAGGCTTCGTTCGCCGACCGGCGTGACAGGCGCCCGCAGCGTTCGGTGACCCAGATCGCGGGGTGCTTGCCGACGTTGAAGCGGGGTCGGACCTCGGTCAGGTAGTGGTCGAGGTCGTCGACGATCCAGTCCATCTCGGGGACAGTGAAGATGGTGCGGCGCTTGGGCGGGCTGCCCTTGGACGACTTGCCCCAGCGTACGAACACCGCTCCGTGGCGCTTGTACTGCGGGGCCTTCGGGTTGAGCCGCAGGTCGGCGAGGTCGAGGCCGACGTTCTCCCGGCGCCGCATGCCGTAGGCGTAGTAGGTCTTGAGCAGGGCGGAATCGCGCATCGCGGTCAACGCGCCCTTGCGTCCGCGCTTTCGGATCTCCTCGACCCGTCCGTCGGCGGCGTCGAACAGGTCCTGGATCTCGTCGTAGGTCAGTGGCCTGCGGCTCGGGTCGCCCTCGTACTCGCTGACGTGGGTGACGGTGTTCCACTCGTGCAGGATCTGGACCGGCACCTCACCGAAGCGCTCCTGGCAGACGGACATCCAGCCGTAGCGCGGATCGGTGATGAACTCGCAGAACAGCCGCAGGTGGTTCTGGTAGTTGCGACCGCTCGACACCGTGAACGTCGGAGTCTTCGTGCGCAGATGGTCGATGAACGCCTCAAACTCCGCCGGCTGCCACTGCCACGGGTACTGGTTGGAGAACTCGGCGAACCGGCGGACCAGCGACAGCCGCGGCTTGATGGTCCCGTCCCACTTCAGGAAACGGGCTCGCTGCTGCTTGGTCCACCCCTCCAGCATGGCCTCGAACACGGCAGGCGCGGGGTCCATGTAGGAGATCCCGTCCACGAGCATCAGGTGTGCCGCACCTGCCAAATCGGCCGCTTTCGCCACTCCAACCTCCGTTGCGTTAGACGCATCATTGTTGGGGTGACTTCGATGAAGCGCAAGAGCCGCTGGTAGATTGCCTGCGCAGTGCGAGAGGATGGCCAAGCAGAGGCCCATCACCTGCTGATTCACGATTACCTGGACCCTGCGGAGTGCTGCATCAGATGCAACTCCGCCTCGTTTTCCTGCGGACGCATTCCCGTCAAATATAGGCATATCACCAAGGCTGCAGTTCCGAGATGCCGCATCAACTCGGCGGCTTCGTGGTAGTCAAGGGATTCGCGCCAGGGGCTTCCCTTGATGCGACCGGTGACCGGTACTTGCATGGGGCAGGGGCCAGGCCGTTGGGCGGCGAGCGAGGTGAGCCCGTGCCGAACATTCAGCTGGTCGACCTGGGCGAGGCTAGCGCCGGTTGTGCCGGCGAGGTAGGCGCGAGCGAGTTTGTGGGTTCCCTGCCTTCCCATGGCGGGCAGCTGGGCCCCTGCGCGCAGAAGTGGCAGCACCAGAGCCTCCAGTTCGACTCGCCCAGAGAGCGTTGTCCGGTTTGTGGTGGCGAGAGATCGCAGGCGACAGTGTTCAGCCCACCCGGCCAGGATGTCGTCGGCGAAGTCTTCGACCATGCGGATGGCCCATACCAGCAGTGGTCCGATGACCTGGGGATCGAGCGGCTCGGTCGAGTTCTCGGTCCCGGCACTGGCGGTGTCGGCAGGGGGAAGGAAGTCGTCGGCGCCCTCGGCGTCCCACGGGGGACGGGCGATTCCGGCAGGACGTGCGCTGAGCTGGTCGAACAGCCACAGGTCTGTCAGCCGCCCCAGGATTTTCTCGGCTTCCGTCCGGCTGCATCTGTCCGTCCAGCGCTGGGCAATGTACCGCCGCCATGCGTCGGTGTCGCATTGAGCGAGATCTGTGATCCCATGCGTGTGAAGCCAGCGGGCCAGCCGCATCCATTCACGGCAGGTGACCTGAAGCACGCCGGCGGAGCGGCGAGCTCGGGCCCGTGCACCGCGGGTCTGCAGATACGTGGATCTCAGGCGTCCGTTGATCATGGTCCAGGCGGCGAGTTTCACCTGACCGTGGAGGTCTCGGGGGCATTTCTCCCAGTTGATCGCGGTGAGGTCTACTCCGGGGTTGTCGATGAGCGGTGCCAGCGGCCAGAGCGCGTCCCGGAAACGCGCGTTGTGGTGCGAATTGCCGGGCCGAATCCACTGAGGAAGCACCACCGGTGTGTCGCCCGTGGGCAGGGGCAAGGTGTAGGGGTCGTCCTGGTGGGCGAGGGCGCTGGTCATGGAGCGAGGTTCCCTTCCAGCAGGAGATCAATGACGAGGTGGTCGTCCTCGTCGACCTGGCCGAGGGCGGCACTCCAGGACGCCGGGCCCAACTTGCTGCGCAGGTCGTCCAGTCGGAGCAGGTGATCTTGCCAATGCTTGTTCCAGGAGTCCTCGGGCAGTGCGGATCGCAGGCTGAGGAGGCGTTGGTGTAGATGGGCCAGACGAGGGTGGTGGCCAGGGTGAACGTGAGCGTTGGGACAGGCCAGACAGAGTAGGTAGTCCGCCCCGCAGTCGCCGTCCGCGGCCGGCCAGGGACTGGCCGCCGCGTCCTCGCAGTCGGCCGTTGCCGTTTCTTGGTGCCCGGGCACTCGCTGTGTACTCAGGCGGCCCCTGAAAACGACGTCCCGGGCCTGTTCGAGGGCCTCGGCCGCTCCGTCTGCGATGACGCTCTGGGCGGCTCGTTGGACGTGCTTGTCCGGCAGGACGTAGACGCTTTCGTGTGTCCCCTGCGTCTGCTGCAACGGACGGCCTTCGCGAGTCACCGTCGTCCTGCGCGTCCGCTGGAACGGCGATCCGCCCAGTTGGTGTGCCCGCGCCCACCGCTTGCCGTCGGTTCCCGAGACGCCGAAGGCGAGCGGACCGACCGGCATAGGGCGGTCCAGGTTCTCGTGCTCCTGACCGATCCGGCCTGTGCGGGCGACCATCAGCAGATCAGTGCCTGGGGCCAGGCGGGCGGCCAGATGACGTCCGTGCTCGGTCGCTTCCAGGGCCTGGGTGATCAGTCGCCCGCGAGAGTCGGCCCCGGAGTCGGTGATGTTCTCCGTTGAGTACCAACGTCCGCCGCCACGGCGGCGCTTCTCGATCTGGATCTGGTAGGTCTTGGCTGCTGTCTCTGCCACTGCGGGCGCAGTGGTGGGCGTGGGCATGCGGTCATAGACGGACAGATTCCATCCGAACCTGTCCGTAAGGAGGACGGCCAGCGCCGTCAGCTCGCTGCGGGTGAGGAACAGCCGCCCCCAGGTGACCTCGGGCCTCCTCCCGCCCAGGAGACGGTGGTTCCTCATGAAGGCTTTGCCCTGCGGGCCGACTTTGCGAGGGACGTCACCAGTGCGGGCGACTTCGTCGAGGATCTGGCCAAGACGCCACTCACGGCTACCTTCGTCAAGCGTGCCGGACCGCCACTGATGCAGCAGCTCAGAGTTCTCCCGAATCCGTAGCAGGGCCGCCCGGAACTGCTTCTGCGCGGCCAGCCGCACGCGTTCTCGGTCCTCCTCGTCGTAAGACTGCTTGCTCGGACTGGAACTGGGAATGCGCCGGGCAAGCTCCTCGGCCACCGGTCCGTCAGCCAGTCGCGGATCCCGCCAGAGCAGGGCACGGACGAGCTGCAGCGCGTTCCGCCCCGCACTGGAACCGATGTGCTGCGTGCGCCAACGCTTAAGCATGGCCGCAGTCAAGCCGTCCAAGTCCGACGACGGGTTCTCCAGCTCGGACAGGAACCGCGCGAACAGGTGCAGCTTTTTCCACGTACTCTCCGCCGTTCCGTGGCTCGTCCACCGGACGGACTGGGCGGCGAAAAGGGCAGCCAGGGACTGCTGCATCGGCGCGGCCACGGCCAACTGCGCGAAGTCGAACTCCTTTGCGTGGCCCGCTTTGTTCAGTACGGTCACCACCAGTGTGCCTTGAGCCAGCGGGGCCTCGGCGCGGTGCCCAGATGGCGGCCGGGCAGCACGACGCCCGCGGGGGCTCACGGAGCCGCCTCGAGGAGGCTGTCAATATCCTGGATACCCTGCGTCTCCCGAGCGAGGCGCGCGAAGACGTCGTCCAGACTCTCGACGTCTTGGCCGTCGGCAGTGGTCTCCGCGGCCGCCAGGATGGACTCCAGCTGCAGGTGCGACACGGGTGCGAGATAGTGCCGCTTCGTGGTCTCCACGTCGGAGTGACCGAGGAGGGTCTTCACCAACCACCACGGATCGCCGAACAGCATGGCGAAGTCACGCAGGTCCCCTTTCGTCAGACCGTACCGGGACTCGAACAGCTCGTTCAACAGGATCAGCATGTAGAGCGCCATGGAATGCCTGGCGGCATGCGGGGTGGCGTACGGGCTCTTGCCGCGGACGTTCGCCAGCCGGAACCTCCGGTCGACCTTCCGTTCCTCCTCGTTGAGCAGGACATCTTCGCAGCGCAGGTTCGCGTTCCTGAACACGCCGTTCCAGCGTTCCGGTTCCATGGGCAGGCCCTGCTCAGTCAGCCACAGCCAGGCCGGCTCCGGCCCGTCCGGCCCTTCCAGAAACAACCACCGTCGCTCGCGCCAGCCCAAGAGACTCAGCTCCTGCCCGCCGACGACGCCGTTGGCATCCACCCATTCCACCTTCGGCTTGATCCCGCGTGTCACGCTCGTGACCAGCAGCATCGTCGCCAGTCGGTCGTAGCAGCCCGCAGCCTGGGCCCGCTGAACGGCCCAGGCCCGCTCCGACTGGACATACGCCTCGACCTGGCCGACAGCGTCCACAGACGCGTAGAACGTGCGAGTGTTCTTCGCCCTCGTCACCGCGCCCGCGATACGGCCATGGAGGTAGCGGCCGTGCCGCAGCTGCTGGGTCGGCAACTCGAACGTCAGCAGCGAACCGCCCTCCTGCCGACGCAGGCCCGAGCTCAGCAGAAGCTGCACGAAGCTGGTGTTGCGGATCTCCGTCCGCGACTCCCACCCGGGCGCCGCAACCCCGGCCCGGGTGTGGCCGCGCAGCCCGACGTCCGACCACAGGCCCCATGTCCGCGGCGTCAGCCACGACACCCGCGCACTGACCGAGTCTGCGGCCCGGTCCTCTCGCCGAGACACGTCTACCGGCAGAGGATAGACCTTGCCCCACTTGAACAGCTTGGTGAACGCCGCCGCCTCACGGTTCCACTTCGTACCACCGACCCGTTGGGGGTTCTCCTGAGCTCGGCACCGCCAGTCACGGAAGTCCACGAGATCCTGCTCGGTCGCCCGCTGCCACGACACCCCGCGCGAAGACAGGAAGTCAAGAAGAATGCGAATATCCGTCGCGTAATTTCGCTTGGATTCCCGTTCCAGGTTCCGGAACTCCTTCGAACGGACAAAATCCAGCAGGCCCGAATCAACCATGCCGTCCGGTCGCACGAATACAGGGTCCCCCGGCATCAACCGAATCTGGGATACCGCCGTCGGCAGGTCCTGTACCCCCAGCACGCCACCTACTGGGAGCGTCCCCCACCGCTCTGGATCCGGTACCCGCACCACATGCCACGTACTCAACCTGCGCCTCCCCTGGTGCCTGAACACGCTCAATCATCAGGGAAACCGGGCACCCGGACCACCGCCGCACCCACCAGGTCACCCTCCTCGCCGTCGAAGCCGCAGGAGTCGGGCCGCTCTATCCTGAAGCGGGGCCTCCCTGGCAGCCTCGCGCCCTGTACGCGGCCACCCACCCCGACAGCGGCATCGGCGAACTCGGGCCCCTGTTGACGGGGGTCGGCAAAACCCTGCTCAGCGTCCCGGACGCGTATGTGAGCACGACCGTCGACGTGACCCCGTGGGCCGCGGCCAAATGGCGCGCGATCCTTGCCCATCGGATCGAAGCCGCCCGCGAACGGTCTCTGCCCGGCATCCTCGCCCGTCAGCTGGCGGAGTCCCGCCTCAAGATCATCCGGACCGAGTACTTCACACGCCTCACGCCCGGCCCCGTACCGGACTATCCCCACCGACTGCCCGGCCCCGGCTGACGCCTGCCCGCCGCTCCGCTTCTTCCGCTCGTTCACCGCCTACCGATCAACCGGGGAGGGGTTACTTCCACGCTTCGGTGCGGCGCTGCTTACGGTTTGTGGGTCACCCAGAGCACTTCAGCCGGCCAGCGGTGTCCCCAGTCGGGCGGGTCGGTCTGGTTGTAGCCGTTGGCTGTTCCGGGTCCGGGCCGCGGCTCGATGAGGTCGTCGATGACGAGACCCGCGCCGCGCAGGACCCTGATCCAGTCGCCGTAGGTGAGCTGATAGCTGACCGCGCCCTGGTCTTCGGCGATGCTGTCCAGCCCGAAGTAGTCCTGGTGCAGCGTCGTGGTCGCGCGGCCGGCGGCTTCGTCGTAGCAGGCTTCGAACCATGGGCTGGCGACGTTGAACACCAGCCGCCCACCGCGGCGCAGGACGCGTGCGGCCTGCGGGACGGCCAGCTGCGGGGGCGCCCAGCTGAGCCCGCCGTAGTCGCAGAACACCAGGTCGAAGCTGTCGGCGGCGAACGGGAGGTGTTCGGCGGCTCCTTGCACCAGCGGGTAGCGGGCCGCTCCCATCGCGCGGGCTGCCGCGGCGAGCTGGGCCTCGGACAGGTCGAGCCCGACCACGGTGGCGCCCTCGGCGGCGAGCGCCCTGGACCACTGGCCGGCACCGCAGCCGAGTTCGAGGACGCGCTTGCCGGTGACGTCGCCCAGGGCGTTCAGGTGCGCGTCGGGGATGGCGTACGTGCCCCACAGCCGGGGCGTTGCGCCGATCTGCGGGTCGTGCTTGTGCTGGTAGGCGCCGCTGAACCGGTTCCAGAACTGCCGGTTGGCCGAAATACTGTCCACGCGCCGACTCAAGCACTGCCTGTCGAGACGGTCAACACGATTGCGCCGCGACCGGGAAGGTCCACCGGTTCACGGGTGTCCTGTCTGGCCGCAGATGCGATTGCCCTCAGATCACCCCACCCCATGCCGACAACGACGATCCCGGAAATTCGGCAGTCACTCGATCCGCCGGACAGCCCTCAGTCCGCTCCGGCTCCGCGCCCACGGTTCACGGCCTCAATGCCGGCGAGGATGAGGTCGACACCGGCGAGGAACTGCGCACGGTCGTCGTGATCCGGCAGTCGCTTCGCCGCACCGCGCGCCCAGGGGTGCTGCACCGGGTCGAGTTTGGCCCACTGCGCGGCGATCTCCGCGAGCAGACGGTCCCGCTCCACCTCGGCTCCGGCGAGCACGCGGGCGTTGGCGGCGTTCTGCCCGGCGACCCCGAGGATGTAGTTCACGAGCGCGCCCGCCGAGTCGAACACGGCCTCCTCGGGCACATCGAGTGCCTGCAACTGCTCAGCGACGCTCTTGTAGACCTCCAGCAGTGTGGGACGCCAGGGCTCCCGGGTGAGCTGGGCACCGACCCAGGGGTGCGCGTCGATCGCGTCGAACAGGCCCAGGGCGAGGGCTCTCAGCGCTTCCTGGGGCTTCGCGTCGGCAGCGGGGCCGGCCACGACGCGGTCGATCACACCGTCGGCGGCCGCCGCGAGGAGGTCGCTCTTGTTGGCCACTCGGTGATAGATCGCCCCGTAGCCCGTGTGCAGGTGGCGGGTGAGCGCGCGGAAGGTCAGCGCCGCCTCGCCGCCGGTGTCAAGGATCTCGGTCGCGGCCTGGACGATCACCTCTTTGGACAGTGCGTCGGTGCGTCGCGCTGCACGAGGGCCCTCGGTTGTCATGTTCTTCATTCTGCCATATTGGATCGCCGCTCCAAAGGGACGCCCCAAGGTGTACCTTCTCTTGGATTGGCGATCCAAAGAGACTCTGGCCATTGGGTCAGCTCTGGAGAAGAAGCAGAAGAAGGAGAAGGAGAAGGATGATGACAGCACCGGTAGTCACGGTCGTCGGAGCCGGCCTCGGCGGTCTCGCGCTGGCCCGCGTCCTGCACGTTCACGGTATTGCGGCCACCGTCTATGAAGCGGAGGCCTCCGCGACCGCACGCGCTCAGGGCGGCATGCTCGACATACACCCTTGGAACGGCCAGCCCGCGCTGGCGGCTGCCGGGCTGATCGAGGAGTTCCGCGGCCTCGTCCTGGAGGGGCGCGAGTCCTACCGGGTCCTGGACCGGACGGGGTCCGTACTGCTCGACCTGCCCGACGACGGGACGGGCTCACGTCCGGAGGTACAGCGCGGTCAGCTGCGGCAGCTGCTGCTCGACTCGTTGCCGGACGGCACCGTCCGGTGGGGGCACAAGGTCACTGGTGTACGGGCCCTCGGCAATGGCCGCCACGAGGTGCGCTTCGCCAACGGCGGCACCGTCACCACGAGCCTGCTGGTCGGGGCCGACGGGGCGTGGTCACGGGTCCGGCCGGTCCTGTCGGACGCCACCCCGACGTACGCGGGCGTCACCTCCGTCGAGACCTTCCTGTCCGACGCGGCCAGCCGTCACCCCGCCGCCGCGGAAGCAGTGGGTCCCGGCTCGTTGTTCGCGCTCGCGCCGGGAAAGGGATTCCTCGCCATGCGGGAGGCCGATGGGAGCCTGCACTCCTACGCCCAGCTCGTGAAACCGCTCGGCTGGCCCGCCGACACGGACGCCTCCGACGCCGCGGCCCTGACGGCACGGGTCGTCGCGGAGTTCGAAGGATGGGCCCCGCAGCTCACCGCTCTCCTCACCGACAGCGACACCGCGCCGTTCCTGCGCCCCCTCCACACCCTCCCGGTGGGGCACCGCTGGGATCCGATGCCCGGGATCACGCTGCTGGGCGATGCCGCCCACCTCGCCCCGCCGAACGGTGAAGGCGCCAATCTGGCCATGCTGGACGGCGCCGAGCTCGGCCGGGCCGTCGCCCGGTATCCCGACGACATCGAGAAGGCGCTGGCCGAGTACGAGCAGGCCATGTTCGCGCGCGCCGCCGAAGCGGCAGGCGAGGACGTCTACGGCATCATGCTCGGCGACGGCGCACCCCACAGCTGGATCGCCATGATGACCGAGGATGACGGGCAGCCGTCATGAGCGCACTGGTCGTCAGCGCACTGGTCGTCGACGCCCGAAGCCCCGTTCAGGCCGGCTCAGTGGCGCGGCGGGGGCTGCAGACCGGCCACTCCCGGCGCTGGGCACCGGGCGGCTCCGTTCCCACGCGGTGTGCACGCCGTTCCCGCGCGGTGTGCACGCCGGCGGCTTCGCTGTCGTGTGCCCGAGCCTCCCGGTTCATGGCCGCGTGCCCGGCTCCCCCGTCCCGCGCAGCGTGAACGCCGCCTCCGTCGTACGGCACAGCGCCTGCACCGCCTGGCGCAGGGAGCGCCAGGAAGCCAGGCCCAGGAGGACACCGAAGGGAGCCGCGGGCCACCACCAGGCGCCGAGCACCGTGAATGCCGCGCTCCAGACGAGGCCTTCGCAGGCCGCGTCATAGGCGTCGCGGGCCTGGGCCAGCGCCGCGCGGGGCTGGTCGGCCGCACTGAGCAGGAGGACGGTCCAGCCTCCGGCGACGTCCCCGCCGGTCTGCCGTCCGACGTTCTCCTCGGTGTGGCGGAGGCGGTCGCCCGACCAGGTCGGGGACTTCGGCCGTCCGCCCGTTCCGGCCCGTGCGGCCCGTGCGTCGAGGCGGTCGGCACGCAGCGCGTGGCCGTCGGCGCGGGCGCGCACGGAGCGCCTGGCCAGCACATCCGGTTCGGCCCAGCGCCGCACCCGCCACCTGGTCACCCGCCGGCCCACCGGCATCAGCCACCACGGCCAGGCGCCCGCCGCGAGAGAGCCGATCGAGGCTGCCGCGTAGGGCACCGCGAAGGCGGCTCCCAGCACCGGCACCGCGACGAGTACGAGCGAGGCGACGGTGTCCGCTGTCGGGCCGCCACCCGTTCGCAGGGCATCGGCCATCCGCTCGCGCGCGAGGGCGATGTCGTTCCAGTGGGCATGGCCCAGATCCCCGCCGCCGACGACCGCGACGATGACGAACAGCGCGGCGGGGAGCAGCCGTCGCAGGAACCAGCCGTCGGGTATGCGCTTCTGCAACTCGATGAGCAGGCCCATCGCCCGTCAGCCGTCCACCAGTCGCATCGGACCTCCGGCCAGGTCACAGGCCGGTGTGGCGGTTGCCGTCCCGGCGCGCAGTTCGACCCGACCGCAGCGGCTCGTGGGGCAGACCCAGCCCACCGACTGCGGGGTGGGGGCGCCGGGCCAGTCACCGATGCCCATGGTGGCGGGCAGTCCGAGCCCGTTCGGCACGCCGGCCGCCTCGACCGCGTCGTGCAGCGCTCGTACGGCGTCCCGCCACTCGGCACCGGCCGGATCGGCGTCCCGTACGACCGGGAAGGCCGACTGCCATACGGCGGACGAGATGAGCGGACGCAGTTCCTCCACGTTGCGGCACAGGTACTCCACGGCGTCCTCGTACACGCCGTGCGCCTTCGCCCCGTCACCCACGCGGACCCCCTGTTAATCCGGTGCAGCCCAAGCTTCCTGACTGTTGATCAGACTAATGTAGGCGTGATGTCCGAGATTCGGGAACGAGTGGTCGAACGTCTCACCGCCGCGTTCGGCACCGGCGATGTCACACCTCTGCGCGGCCGGGAGGCGGTGGCCGAGGCACTGGCCCTGCTCGCCGAGGTGACATCTTCACCGGAGGAATCAATCGATCTCGACGCGGTGGCCGCCGTGTTCTGGACGTTCTGGGGCCGCCACCAGGGCGCCGAGGATCCTGACGCCGTGCAGAACACCGAGGTCGCGGTCTGCACCTTCGGTTTCCTGTGCCCGCGTCTTCCTCCGGAGGCCGGACTCCCCGAATCCCTCAGGGAGGGCTTCGACGCCACCGACCCGTCCCACGAAGCGCGCTTCGCGCACCTGGTGTGCTCGGTCCATGCCGGCGTCGCGGTGGACGGGGCGCCTCAGGAGCGGCCGGCCGCGCTCGACCGCGCGCTCGCCTGGTCGGACGCCGCCCTTGAACTCGTGGGTGCCGAAGAGCAGGTAGCGTTCGTTGAACTGTCCATCTACGCACACGACTTGTGGATGCTCCGGTTCCAGACGCAGGCCGACCCGGACGGACTGGCCAATGCCGCCCGTTACGGCCGGGAGGTGTGCAGGCGAATGGCCGTCGCGCCCGGCCTGTTCGACTCCGACTCGGCACGCGCCGCGACCTCGGCCTGTCTGCGCACGGTGGTCGACTCCGCCCGGCTCCTCGGCTCTCCCGGGCTCGCGCGGGTCGAGCGGCTGGTGGCGGCCGTGCCGGAGGATGCCGTTACCCCGGAGACCGCGGAAGGGCTTCGGTTCCTGCGGATGCTGGATGCCCAGCCGGTCACCTGGCCCGGTGAATTCGACCTGCACGTCGGTACGGCGATCGCTGACGCGGGCATCGCCGAGCAGGACGCGGGACGTGTCGCATGCGGCGTACGCCGGCTGCGGGCGGCCTACGCCGACACTCCGGCCGGTCACCCCGAACACGGCACGGTCGCCGTAGCCCTCGGCCGGGCGCTCAGCGCGCTCGCCCAGGCGTGCGAGGACGACGACACGGCCCTGGAGGCGGCCCTGCTGCTCGCCTCGGCCGGTGCCTTGAACGACGAGCACAGCGACATGCTGGCCACGTACCAGGAGTTCGAGTCGTTGCGCGAGAGCGACGATCCGAACGCCCTGAGACGGGCCGCGCCTCTCCTGGACCGCCTCGCCGTACAGGAGAGGGAGAGTGCCGCCCGCGAGGGCCGGCCGATCGACCTCGACATCGAAGCCCTCTCGCTGATCGGCGGATTCGACCCCACCGACCCCACCGACTCCACCGACTCCACCGACGATGCCGACGTCGCAGCCGGCGCCAACCCCGCGGCACGCGCCGACACCGGCTTCAGCGACCATGGCGACGCCGGCTCTGGGAAATTCGCCGAGGCCGACGCCGCGGAGCACGGCGCAGAACGCGCCGACGAGCGCATCAGCCGCTACCGCTCCGCCCTCGTCTCCCTCCCGGCCGATCACCCCAAGCGGCATGCGCACATCGCGGTCCTGGCCGCCCTCACCGGGTTGCGCGCCGAGGCCCTACGCTCCAGCGCGCCGGCCCGCGCCGAACTGCTCGACATCGAGTCCCGCGAGCTGACCGAGGAGGTGCTCACCACCGCCCCGCCCGGCTTCCCCGCGACGGACCTGCTGCGCCGCGGAATCCTGGACGTGGCGCTGCCCGTCGCGGTCCTCGCCGTCACGGCGGACATCACGCGGGAGGAGGACATGCCCGACGACATCCGCCGGACGCTCGACGCACTGTCCCGGATGTCCGGCATCCGCCTCGACCGCCCGGAACACCTCGACTCCGCCATCGCGACCCTCCGCGAGATCCTCGACTCCACGGACGATGACGACCCCGAGCTGCGCCGGCACCTGGCGGGAGCCCTCGGCAGCGCCCTGTCCGCCGGGACCGCGGAACGGCCCGATCCCGCTGTCCTCGAAGAGGTCGTACGACTGCTCCGCGAGGCCGGCGCCAACTCCGGCGGCTCACCCAGCGAGTACGACCGGACGCTCGCGCACGCCCTCAACATCCTGTCCCTCGGCTCACACGACGCGGAGGGCGCACGTGAGGCGGCGGCCCTGCTCGCCTCCGCACCCCCGCCGACTCCCGAGGAAGCGGCGCTTCACGAGGGCGCGGGCCTGACCCGGACCGATCAGAAAGTGCTGGCCGCCCGCGCGGAGTTCCACAACGCCCTGCAGAACTACGTGTTCGGCCATGACCCCGCACAGCTGGAACGGGCCCGGCGCATCGCCCACGCATTGCGGGACCTCACCCGGACAGGGGCGTCCGACGGGGCGGGCCCGCCCTGGTACGACCTGATGGGCGACGCCTATGTCGACCTGGTCGAATCCGTGGGGCCGGGAGGCCCTCGGCCCGACCTCGACGACGCGGTGGTCGAACAGTGCCGCAGGACGTTCGCCGCCTGTCCGGTCGGACATCCGATGCGGCCCATGACGGCGATGACGCTCGTCAGGGTCCTGATGCAGCGTTCCGTGGCTCTCCGCACCCGCGAACCGGAGAGGGCGCGAGCACTGCTCACCGAGGCACGGGCCCTGGAGAGCGTCCTGAAGGACGTGACGCCGGACGAGTCACCCGTCGACCTGGCCGACGTGATGGGGCCCATGTTCGACCTCATCGGCCTGGACCGCCTGCCGGAGATGTCCGCCACAGACGCCCGTGGCCCCGTGCACCCCCCGGAGACACCGGGGACGGACCACGCCTCCGGTCCCGTACCCGGCTCGGGGCCATCCAGCGCCGACGACGAAGCCCCGGACGGTTCCGAGCCGGCGCGGGGTGCCAATGTGCTGCTCGGCCCGCTCGCCGCTTTCGCGGACGGGCTCCGCTCCCGCCTCGCCGGCCGTGAGCCCGCCGCGGGCTGGGACGACCTCGTCGGCTCCGCGTGGATGCGCGCCAACGGCGAGATCGGCGCGGCGGCCCGCGAGATCGGCCGCGGGGAGCAGGGGATCGGCCCGGCGCTGACGCACCTCGAAGCGGCCGTCGAGGCGATGACCGGAATCACCGACCGGGGCAGTGACCAGACGTCCGCCGAGCACGGCCTGTCCATCTTCGAGGGCGACATCAGAGGACTCGTCGAGCTGATCCTCTCCACCCTCGAAATGCGCGAGTCCGCAGCGCAGATCGCGGAGCGGACGCGGCTCATGGAAGGGAACGTGCGAGCCCCGAGGGCGGGACAGGCGCCCGGCCCCGACGGCCTCCCCGCCCTGGACCACACGGTCCGGGGCCCGGACGTGGCACGCACCGCCGAACTGCTGGAGCGGGGCCGTGGCCTGCTGCTGGCGCGCCGCATCGAGGCCCGCGCCGACATCAGCGATCTGCAGGCCGCGTTCCCGGAACTTGCCGCATCCTTCCAGCGGTTGACCGACCGGCTCGACACCCGTTCCGAACCTGATGCCGGGACACCGGGGGCCGCCGAGTGGGCCCGCCTCGCAGCCCTGCGCGCGTCGAACGAACTGGACGATCTCGTACGGCACATCCGCACACGGCCGGGGTTCGAGGGCTTCCTGCGGCCGCTGACCACGGAGGGGCTCAGGGCGCTCGCCTCCGATGGCCCCATCGTCGTCCTCAATCACGGCAAGAACCGGTGCCACGCCCTCGTCATCACCCAGCAGTCGGTCGCCTCGCTGCCCCTCGCACCCGGGGCCGGCGAGATCACCGACGCGGCGCGCCGGCTGCGCGACGCCGTCGACGCCATCAACGCCAGGGGGATGTCCCGCCCCTCCCCGCTTCAGCTCGTCGCCGCGGCCCGGACGGTCCGCGAGACTCTGGCCTGGACCTGGCACCGGATCGTGCGCCCGGTCCTGGAGTCCGTCGGACCGGTGGAACCCGTCCCCCGTGGCGGCGCGTGGCCGCGCGTCTGGTGGGTGGCGACCGGTGCGTTCAGCGCCCTGCCGCTCCACGCGGCCGAATGCACGGCGCCCGACTGCTCGGAGGACGGCTGCGGCGCCGCCCTCGACACGGTGATCTCGTCGTACGCGCCCGGCCTGCAGACCCTCGCCTACGCGCGAGCACGCGCCCGGCAGCGCGATACGGCCGACCACGGCAGCGCGCTCCTCGTCGCCGCGGCCGAGGACGATCTCCCCGGCGTGGCGGCCGCGGCGGCCCACGCGGCCGAGCTTCTCGGTGCCCGGCCACCGCTGATCGGCCCGGCCGCCACTCGCGAGGCCGTGCTCGCCGCACTGCACGAGGCCTCGTGGGCGCATTTCGGCTGCCACGCGGCGTCGGACCCGGCGGAGCCCTCCGGCGCCCTGCTTCATCTGCCCAGTGGCGAGCCGGTCTCGGTCCTGGAAATCTGCCGGGTCCGCCCGCGCTCGGCACAGCTCGTCTTCCTCGCGGCCTGCGGCACCGCCCGCACGGCAGAACGCCTGGTGGACGAGGCCATCCACATCACGAGCTCATTCCTCCTTGCGGGATTCCCAACGGCGGTCGGCACGCTGTGGAAGATCGACAGCGTGCACGCGGACCACATGACGCGGGACTTCTACCGCCGCACGACCGCCCCCGACTGTCCGAATGCCGCGCACGCGCTGCACGACACGGTCCGCCAGCTACGACGCCGCATCCCGGAGAAACCGCACATCTGGGCAACGTACGTCCACGCGGGGGCGTAGCCCACGATCGTCTTCGGATCTCCATGCCGCAGGCTAGGCAGTAGCGCGGCTGAACAGGTACACAGATGCACACCGAGGCACCTGAGCGCCGAGCGCCGAGCGCCGAGCGCACCGAAACACACCACACACCACGCTTTCCGCTTCCACCCCGTCACTCCAGGTGCTCGAATCGGAAGCCCGGAACGACATCGCTCATGGCGGCGCCGCGCTTGCAGGTAGTGCGCACGGAGCCGGGTGCCTGTTCCTGTGCGTCGGCAACGGACCGGCCCGGGTCCGGCTCCTCTGCCCGGAGTGGATTCCCCTCACGATCCCGCCGGGGCCGTGATCACCGCCCCTGGGGCCGTTTCGTCTCACGGATGTCTCGTTCGCCGCGCGTGCGGCCGGGCCCAGAAGCCTCCGACCTGGACCTTCTGGAGCCGGTGCACGCTCACGAGCCGCTGGAGAAGACAGGTAAGCTCACGACACGTGACTGCTGTGTCTGCGAAGCCTCGCATCCCCAATGTCCTGGCCGGCCGCTACGCCTCCACGGAGCTGGCTGTCCTTTGGTCCCCCGAGCAGAAGGTGAAGCTGGAACGTCAGCTCTGGCTGGCGGTGCTGCGCGCCCAGAAGGACCTCGGGATCGAGGTACCCGACGCCGCTCTCGCCGATTACGAGCGCGTCCTCGATCAGGTCGATCTGGCCTCCATCGCTGAGCGCGAGAAGGTCACCCGGCATGACGTCAAGGCCCGCATCGAGGAGTTCAACGCCCTCGCCGGCCATGAGCAGGTCCACAAGGGCATGACGTCCCGGGACCTCACCGAGAATGTCGAGCAGCTCCAGATCCGGCTCTCCCTGGAACTGATGCGTGACCGCACCGTGGCCGTACTGGCCCGGCTCGGCAGGCTGGCCGGCGAGTACCGCGAGCTGGTGATCGCCGGTCGCTCCCACAATGTCGCCGCCCAGGCCACGACGCTCGGCAAGCGCTTCGCGACAGCGGCTGACGAACTGCTGGTGGCCTACGGCCGGCTGGAGGATCTGCTGGGCCGCTATCCGCTGCGCGGCATCAAGGGGCCCGTCGGCACCGCCCAGGACATGCTCGACCTGCTGGGCGGCGACGCCGGGAAGCTGGCCGACCTGGAGCAGCGCATCGCCGGACACCTCGGCTTCGCGCAGGCCTTCACCTCCGTCGGCCAGGTCTACCCGCGCTCGCTCGACTACGACGTGGTGACCGCGCTGGTACAGCTGGCCGCCGCTCCTTCCTCGGTCGCGAAGACCATCCGGCTGATGGCCGGCCACGAACTGGTGACCGAGGGCTTCAAGCCCGGTCAGGTCGGCTCGTCCGCGATGCCGCACAAGATGAACACCCGCTCCTGCGAGCGCGTCAACGGTTTGATGGTGATCCTGCGCGGCTACGCGTCGATGACCGGCGAGCTGGCGGGCGACCAGTGGAACGAGGGCGATGTGTCCTGCTCCGTGGTGCGCCGGGTGGCGCTGCCGGACGCGTTCTTCGCGTTCGACGGTCTGGTGGAGACCTTCCTGACGGTGCTCGACGAGTTCGGCGCCTTCCCCGCCGTGGTCGCCCGTGAGCTGGACCGGTACCTGCCGTTCCTCGCCACCACGAAGGTGCTGATGGGCGCGGTGCGTGCGGGCGTCGGGCGTGAGGTCGCGCACGAGGCCATCAAGGAGAACGCGGTCGCTTCCGCCCTGGCCATGCGTGAGCAGGGCACGGAGCGCAACGAACTGCTCGACAAGCTGGCCGCCGACGAGCGCATTCCGCTGGATCGCGCCCAGTTGGACGAGCTGATGGCCGACAAGCTCTCGTTCACGGGCGCCGCCGGTGACCAGGTCACGGCGCTCGTCTCCCGGATCGAGGAGATCACGAAGCAGCACCCGGAGGCTGCCGGGTACGCGCCCGGCTCCATCCTCTGATGTCGCGCGGCCCCGGACGATGACACCCGAAGAGCTCCAGGCCGCCCGTGGCCGCACTGTTCCCGATGTGGCTGCGGGCGGCCTTCGCGTGCTGTTCTGCGGAATCAATCCGAGCCTGATGACTGGTGCCACGGGCCACCACTTCGCTTTCCCCGGCAATCGCTTCTGGCCGGTACTCCATCTGTCGGGTTTCACATCGCGGCAGTTGAGGCCCTCCGAGCAGTCCGAGCTGCTCCAGTACGGGCTGGGTATCACCAACGTGGTCGCCAGGGCCACGGCCCGTGCCGACGAACTCACCGCCGAGGAGTTCCGCGCCGGGGGAGAGATCCTCACCGCCAAGGTGGAACGGCTACGACCGCAGTGGCTGGCGGTGGTCGGCATCACGGCCTACCGGACGGCATTCGGTGAACGGCGGGCCCAGATCGGGCGGCAGGAACGGACGATCGGCGGTGCCCGCGTCTGGGCTCTGCCCAACCCCAGTGGGCTCAACGCCCACTGGACCGCTCAGACGATGGCCGCGGAGTACGGACGGCTCCGCGGTGCTGTCACCGCGGGCTCTCTCACCAACTCCGCCGAGACCTGAGTCCGGGGCCTGAGCTCCGGCCGGAGTCCGGGCCAGGGTCCGGGGGCCGGGGCCGGGGGCCGGGGGCCGGGGCCGGGGCCGGGGCCGGGGCCGGGGCCCGACGTGATCAGCACGGGCGAGGCTGTCCGCCCCTCAGAGGCCTGGAGCGATGCGCGCACCGCTGCCTCATCCTCCCCCCTGGCGAGACTCCTGTGCTCAGGCGTCGCGGCGTCGGAGCGCCCACCATCCGGCCAACAGCATCGCCGCGGCCCAGCCGGCGGTGACGGCCAGTCCCGTCCATGGGCCCAGGCTGCCTTCCGGGTGCTGGTGAAGCACCAGCTGTCCGGCCCGGTCCGGCAGATAGTCGGCCGCGCCGCCCGCTACGTCCCCGACGACGAACGAGACGATCAGGATGAAGGGGATGAGCAGACTGAGCACGGCAATCGCGCTGCGCAGCAGTACGGTCAGCCCCGCCGCGAACAGTGCCATCAGCGCCAGATATATCGCTCCTCCGAAGGCTGCTCTCAGGGCGCCTGGTTCGCCGAGGCCGATGGCGTACTCCCCCATGAAGAGCTGTCCCGACAGGAACGAACTGAAGGTGGTGATGAGGCCGACCGCCAGCGCCGCTCCTCCGATGAGCGCCATTTTGACCGTGTAGAAGTGGGTGCGGTGCGGAACCGCCGCGAGCGACATGCGCAGCGCGCCATTGAGGTACTCGGATGAAATCGCCGTCGCGCCGAAGCTGATGGCCGCGATCTGACCGAAGTTCAGCGCGTAGAAGGCGCCGAAGACGAGTTCGGCGTCCGCTTCGTCGGCCTCGGCCTGACCGACTGTGGCGGAAGTCAGCACGGTGACGGCCATGGTGACGAGGAAGACGGCAATCAGGGATCCCCCGACGGAGCGCAGCGATCTGATCTTGATCCACTCGGAGCGCAGGAGTGCGGTTGTCGACATGGTCAGGCCTCCTGAGGTGTGGTGGGCGCGGCGGCGGAAGCGAACTCCGCGGCACCAGCGGTGAGATCCAGGTAGGCCTGTTCCAAGGTGGCCTGCTCGTCCATGAGCTCCAGGACCGCGATGCCCTCCCTGGCTGCCATCGCTCCGATTTCCTGCGCCTTGACGCCCTCGACGGTCCAGCGGCCGTCCTCACCTTGCGCCGCCCGGTATCCGCTGCGTGCCAGGACCTCGCCGAGCCGGGAGGCATCCGTGGTGCGCATCCGCACCCTGGGCCGGCTACGGGAGTCGAGAAACTCCTGCATCGGCAGGTCGATGAGGAGCCGGCCGCGCCCGAGCACGATCAGATGGTCGGCGAACGAGGACGTCTCGTTCATCAGGTGACTGGAAACGAGCACGGTACGGCCCTCACGGGCGAGTCGTTTCATGAGCTCCCGGATCCAGACGATGCCCTCCGGATCCAGCCCGTTCGACGGCTCGTCCAGCATGATCACGTCCGGGTCACCGAGCAGCGCCGCCGCTATGCCGAGCCGTTGGCGCATGCCGAGAGAGAACGTCTTGATCCGGCGTCCGCCCACCTGGGCGAGGCCGGCCTCCTCCAGCACCTCCTCGACTCGGCCGTGGCCGATGCGGTTGCTCGTCGCGAGCATCAGCAGGTGGTCGCGGGCCGTCCGCGAACCGTGAGCAGCCTGCGGATCGAGGAGTACCCCAACCCGGCGCAAGGGCTCGTTGAGGGCCGCGTAGGCCTGACCGCCGACGGTGGCGGAGCCGCCTGTGGGCCGGTCCAGCCCGATGGCCAGCCGCATGGTGGTGGACTTGCCTGCCCCGTTGGGCCCGAGGAATCCGGTGACCCTGCCGGGCCGCACGCTGAAGGTGAGATGGTCCACGGCGCGGGTCCCGCCGTAGTCCTTCGTGAGCTCGTGGACGTCGATACTGGTCATGTCCTCAGCCTGGCCGCCCGGCCGGCGACGATCCTCCCCCGCAGGAGTGGATCATCTCCCTCGCTCGGGGGAGCCGCCGCCCCGGTGCACGCTGGCACGATGGGCCGCATGCTCCGCTTCCTCCACCCGTTGACCGCGCAGGTCACCTACACCCGCTGGCTGCATCTGCTCATGCCGTCCGCCGCCGTGAGCGTGTGGCTGTTCATCTCGATGGACACGCCGTGGGTTCCCGTCGTCCTCGCGGCGCTGGTCGGCCTGATACCCGGCATGCGGCTCGCCGAAGGGATCCAGGCGCAGCTCCTGCTCACGCCTGCGGAGCGCGGCGCCCCCGACGCGACCATCTCTGCAGCGCCTTCCACTTCCTGGTCCGAGCGCTGGCGGACCGCGCTCTGGCTGGAGGTGCGACTGCTGTGTGCGGGCCTGGCCGGTCTCGCGACGGTGTGGCTGCCGGCCACGACAGTCGACCTCGTCCGTGCGGCGCTCGGTTCGGAACCGAGCGACGAATGGTTCGCCACTGGCCTCGGACCGCACTGGTGGGCTGTGTTCCTCGCGCCCGTCCCCCTGCTGATCATGTTTCCGGTGATCGTGGGCTGCGGGGAGCTGATCACTGCGGCGGCCCGCTGGCTGCTGGGTCCGACACCCGTCCAGCGACTGACCGTGCTGGAGGAGCGCACCGAACAGCTCCTGGAACGCAACCGGATCGCGCGCGAACTGCACGACTCGATCGGGCACGCCCTGACGGTGGCTGTGGTGCAGGCGGGGGCCGCCAGGGCGGCGCGCGACCCGGAGTTCACCGAACGGGCACTGGTGGCGATCGAGGAGACCGGCCGCTGCGCGCTCGAAGACCTGGAGCGGGTGCTGCGGGTGCTGCGCGAGTCGGGTACGCCGCCGGGGCAACGGCCGTCCCTGATCGAGGCGGACCGCTTGCTGGACTCGGCGCGGGGAGCCGGGGCCAAAGTCGATGCCGAGGTGTCCGGTCCCCTGGAGCAGGTTCCGGGGTCGGTGTCGCGTGAGGGGTACCGCATCCTTCAGGAGTCCCTTACCAATGCCCTTCGGCACTCGCGGGCCGCCCCCGTCCGGGTCCGGATCAGCGTGGCGGAGGGCCGTCTGGAGTTGGAGGTAACCAACCCGTTCACGGGTTCGACCGGTACACCTGGGGGTGGAACCGGGCTGCGGGGAATCCGGGAGAGAGCGGCCCTGCTGGGCGGAAACGCCAAGACGGGCCTGTACGAGGGGGAATGGATGGTGCACGCGAGCCTTCCGCTGGACCGCATACGCTGACCGGATGCCGGTTACCGTTCTTCTCGTCGATGACGAGCCCCTGGTCCGCGCGGGTCTGCGCGCGGTCCTGGAGGCCCAGCCCGATATCGAGGTCGTCGGCGAGGCGGGAGACGGAGCCGCGGTGATCCCCTTGGTCCGTCAGCTGCGGCCCGATGTCGTCGCGATGGACGTACGGATGCCGCTGATGGACGGGATCGAGGCGACCAGAGTGGTGCTGCGCACGGTGCCCGATCCGCCGAAGATCCTCGTGGTGACGACATTCGAGAATGACGAGTACGTCTACGAGGCGCTGCGTGCGGGGGCGGACGGTTTCCTTCTGAAGCGAGCCCGGCCAGCCGAGATCGTGAACGCGGTGCGGCTGGTGGCGGAGGGCGAGTCCCTGTTGTTCCCGGCGGCGGTCCGTCAGCTGGCCTCCGAGTACGGGACGAACAGGGCGCGCGAGGCCATGGACCGGGCTTCGCTCACCGAGCGCGAGGCCGCTGTGCTGCGGCTGATGGCCCGGGGGCTGTCCAACGCGGAGATCGCGGACAGGCTCGTGGTCGGTGTCCAGACGGTGAAGACCCATGTCAGCTCCGTATTGGCGAAGTTGGGCGCCCGGGACCGCACGCAGGCCGTCATCGCCGCCTATGAGTCCGGATTCGTCGCACCCAGCTGAGCCCGGACCGCACCAGGAACAGAACAGGACCACAACGCAGGCCGAAGCCGGACCGGAGCAGGACTCCAACACAGGCCGAAGCAGGACCACAACACAGACCGAAGCCGGGCTGAACCCGGGCCGACCCCGCGCTGAACCCGGGCCGGCAGTGGGGTGGGACCGGCGCGGAACCGGGCCGAGCGCAGGATGGTCCCGGGCCTTCGCGGGCGGCGTCGCGTCCCGCGGTCGCCCCGCCCCTGCGCAACGAGTACCATCCGCCTGACATGCGCACGAGCTGGGAGGACACACCGTGGGCCGGCTGACCGGTGGGGACCCGTCGTTGCTGCGTCGGATCAATTCCGCGGTGGTACTGCACGCCCTCAGGGGCGCCGGTTCCCCGACCCTCACGGACCTGACGCGGATCACCGGGCTTTCGCGGCCGACGGTCGAGGGCGTCGTGGAAGGGCTCTTCGAAGCCGGCCTGGTCGTCGAGTCGGCGCCCGACGGCGCCGAGGCACGACGCCAGGGACGCCCGGCCCGGCGTTTCCGGTTCCGGGCCGAGGCCGGGCACCTGCTGGGCATCGAGATCGGCCCGCACCGGGTCTCGGCGCTGCTGTCGGGCCTGGACGGCCGGATCATCGGCGCCGGCTCACGTGCGGTGTCCGAGACCGCCTGTGCCGACGACCGCCTCGACAAGGTGCGGGCCGTGGTCGCCGAAGTCCTGCGGCGGACCGGCGTGGCCCGCAGCAGCCTGCGGGCGGTCGGGGTCGGCAGCCCCGGCATCGTGGAGGCCGACGGCACGGTCAGGCTGGGCACCGCGCTTCCGGGCTGGACCGGGCTGGCCCTCGGTGAGCGGCTGCGGCGGTCCTTCCGCTGCCCTGTGCTCGTGGAGAACGATGCGAACGCCGCGGCGGTCGCGGAGCACTGGAAGGGCGCGGCCACCGAGTCCGACGACATCGTGTTCGTGCTGGCGGGGCTGAGTCCTGGAGCGGGGTCGCTGATCGGCGGACGACTGCACCGCGGCTTCGGCGGTGCGGCGGGCGAGATCGGCGCGCTGCATCTGCTCGGCCGTGACGTCACACCGGAGCGGCTGCTGTCCACGACGGACACTCCTCTGGACCCGCTTGACGAGCATGCGGTGGCTGCGGTGTTCGCGAAGGCGCGGCACGGTGACGAGCAGGCGCAGGCGGCGGTCGAGCGCTTCATCCAGCGGCTGGTCCACGATGTCGCCGCGCTGGTGCTGGCGCTCGATCCTGAGCTGGTGGTCGTCGGAGGGTGGGCGGCCGGTCTGGACGGGGTGCTCAACCCGCTCCGCGGTGAGCTGGCCCGCTACTGTCTGCGGCCCCCACGGGTGGCGCTGTCATTGCTCGGCGAGGCGGCTGTGGCGACGGGGGCGCTGCGGCTGGCGCTCGACCACGTGGAAGAGCAGTTGTTCGCGGTCGAGGGAACGGTGACGGCCCGCCGCTGAACGCGACGGGCCGTAGGGCGCGAGTCCCGGCGGGCGCGCCGGGAGGCAGCCGGTCAGGAGGCCTGGCGCTCCTGCTCGTGGTGGCTGATCTCCACGTCGCCCGAGTCACCGAAGGTGAGCCGGCAGGTGTCGGCCCGGTAGGTGGCGATGGAAACGGCCGCCGTGCCGCCTGCGGCGAGGTAGCGGGTGGTGACGACGAGGACGGGGGCCCCCGGAAGCCGGTCGAGCTCCTTGGCATCGTCCGCGCGGGCCGAGCCGAGCTCCACCGAGCGGTCCTGCCCGTCGAGCCCGAGCCGGTGCAGTTCACGCACGACACCACGGGCCCTGGCGGAGCCGGACGGTGCGTCTATCGCGGAGAGCTCGGGAACGGAGGACGACGGCACGTACAGCAGCTCCGCCGCGACGGCCTGCCCGTGCGAGACGCGGATCCGTCGCACGACGTGGACGAGCTCGTCGCCTGCCACGTCGAGCACATCGGCCACCGCCGCGGGGGCGGTCGCGGTCCGGCAGTCCACCGGCTGCCACGCCTCGCCCGCGCCGCCTCCGCTCCAGTCGTGCTGAGCGGTGGAGACGGCCACACCCACGCGCGGCGGCGCGACCGTGGTCCCGACCCCCCGCCGGCGCTGCAGTCTGCCTTCGAGTTCGAGCTGCTCCAGCGCCTGCCGGAGCGTGGCTCGGGCGACGCCGAACCGGGCGGCGAGGTCCCGCTCGTTGGGGAGGATCTCCCCCACCGCAAAGTCCGAGTCGAGTGCCTCACTGAGCACGGTCTTCAGGTGCCAGTACTTCGGCTCCGGTACCGATTCCAGCTGCGTGGTCCCCACCCTTGTCCTCCGCAATCGCCCAGCGGGCGGCTTTTCCGCGACGTTATTTATTAAAGGTTCCTGTCTTAACGTTGCGACCATAGGACGACGCACCCCCTTGGTCAAGACCAATCCTTAGCCGGTAACCCTGTGAAACGGGTCGCTGTCGCAGAGCGTTCACAGGGCGTTCGCGGACCGGTGCGCCGTACGCAGCACAAAGCCCCACGTCCGAGCAGGTCCGTGGGGCTTCGGGAGCGTTCTGCGCACTGGCGGCCGACGGCAGCGCCCGGGCGACGACTTCACACAGAGGCAGCCGCGATAGAGCCGGTTATGATCCGGCGAAAGACGTGAGTTTGTCAGGGTTTCGAACGATATACACGCACTGGACAAGTCCGTCCCGTACATCCACCTGCATGGTGGAATCGGGGTTGCCGCCGATGAGGACCAGCAGCGCCGGCCCGCCGTTCAACTCAAGGCTCCGGATCTCCAGGTCCGGGACCGGTTCCTGCCCGATGGCGAGGAGGAAGCGGCTGACCTTGTCCGCGCTCTCCAGGATCCGAAGCGGCGCCTTCGACTTCCCGCCGCTGTCACCGACGAGGCGTACGTCCGGCGCGAGGAGCGCGAGCAGCGCATCGATGTCTCCGCCTGCGGCCGCCGCGAGGAATCGCTCCGTCAGGTCGCGGCGCTGGACGGGGTCGACGTCGTAGCGCGGTTTGCGCTCCTCCACATGGCGTCGGGCCCGCCCGGCGAGCTGGCGGACTGCCGCCTCTGTCCGGTCAAGTGCCGTGGCGATCTCGCCGTACGGAAAGCCGAAGGCCTCGCGCAGCACGAAGACGGCGCGCTCCAGCGGGGACAGCGATTCGAGGACGACGAGCACCGCGACGGAGACGGAGTCGGCGAGTACGGCCCGCTCCACCGTATCGGGCACCGCGGGACCGAAGTCGGTGACGAGGGGTTCGGGCAGCCAGGGCCCCACGTACGCCTCGCGCCGCGACCGGAGCTGACGCAAGCGGTCGATGGCCAGCCTGGTAACGGTCCGCACCAGGAAGGCGCGTGGCTCGCGGACGTCCTCCCGCACCACGGACGACCAGCGGAGCCACGCCTCCTGGACCACGTCCTCCGCGTCGGCGATCCGGCCGAGCATGCGGTAGGCGACCCCGGTGAGCACGGGTCTGTGCTCTTCAAAGACGTCGGTCACGATGTCGGTTGTCACCGCCCCATCCCAGCCGACGGGCCGCGCGGTGTCCAGTTCGAATCGTGAGGACCTCTTGAACTCCAAGCTACCTGACGGTAATTGTTGTTGACGACTTGTCTAAGTCGTCGGCAGGTGCGGCCGAGCCGTGCCGGAGCATCCGGGAGTATCCCCATGGCAACCATGGCCTCGTTCACCGTCGGTACACCCGGCGGGCCCCGGCCGGTGTCCCTCGCGTACGAGCGCACAGGTGCCGGGGAACCGCTGCTGCTTCTCCACGGCATCGGTCACCACCGCCAGGCCTGGGACCCGGTGATCCCCGTTCTCGCCGTGGAACGGGACGTCATCGCCGTCGACCTGCCGGGCTTCGGCGCCTCGCCCGCGCTGCCCGACGGTCTCCCGTACGACCTGACGACCGTGGCGTCACTGCTGCGCGCCTTCTGCGAGGAGCTGGGCCTGGACCGCCCCCATGTCGCGGGCAACTCGCTCGGCGGGCTGCTGGCGCTGGAGTTGGGGCGCGAGAAGCGCGTGCGCTCGGTGACGGCGCTCTCGCCCGCCGGGTTCTGGACCGAGCGCGAGCGGCGCTACGCGTTCGGCACGTTGCGCGCCATGCGGCTGGCCGCCGGTTCCCTACCACTGCCGCTCATGGAGCGGCTCTCCCGCACACCGGCCGGCCGGGCGGTGCTGACCAGCACCATCTACGCCCGGCCCGGCCGCCGTTCACCTGAGGCTGCGGTACGGGAGACGGTCGCCCTGCGCGAGGCTGCCGGCTTCCACCAGACCCTGGCCGCCGGCCGCGATGTCATGTTCACCGACGACGTGCCGGGGCTGCCGGTGACCATCGCGTGGGGCAGCGGCGACCGGCTGCTCCTGCGCCGCCAGGGGATCCGGGCCAAGCACACCGTTCCCGGTGCCCGGCTGGTCCGGCTGCCCGGCTGCGGGCATGTCCCGATGAGCGACGACCCCGCTCTTGTGGCGCGGGTCGTTCTCGACACCAGCCGCTGAGTCCGGGACGGGCACGGCCTTCCGCCGGTTCAGGACACCGGAGCCGAAGGCCACGCCCAGCCCGACCAGGCAGCTGCCGGCGGCCTGCGCGACACCGTAGGAGCCGGTGCCGACCAGGGGGGCGGTGAGCGCGGCGGAGACCGGGACCAGCCCGCAGAAGAGCGTGGCGCGCTCGGCACCGATGCGCTGCAGGCCCATGTACCAGCAGACGAACCCGATGACCGTGACGACGGCGGCCTGCCAGAGGAGCGCCACCGCCTCACCGCCCGTGGGCATCGGCAGGAAGCCTCCGCCGTCCAGCAGCAGACCCAGTACGACCGACTCGACCGCGGCGATCACACAGACCGTGGCGGACAGCAGCCGTGGACCGAGCGGCCGCAGGACGGGTACGGCGATGACCGCGAAGCCCACCTCACCGGCCAGCGCGCCGACGGAGCAGAGGATGCCGGCCAGGTCGGTACGGCCCCAGCCCTGCACGGTGAAGGCTCCCGCGGCGACCAGCCCCGCCGCGTAGATCACGGGGCGCGTCGGCCGGCGCCCGTCCAGCAGCGGCACGAGCACCGCCACGACGATCGGGGCGCACCCGACGAAGACGCCCGGAACAGCGGGTTCCGCACTCCGCTCCGCGGTCAGGACGGCCAGGTTGAAGCCCACCATTCCGACCGCCGCGAGCAGGCCCAGTCGCGCCCACTGGCGGCCGCTGAGCGTGCGCAGCGTGGCCGTGGGCGGGGGCGCCCCGCCCCGTCGCAGAAGAGGCAGGAGCAGCAGGCCCGCCAGTCCGTAGCGCAGCGCCTGGCCGCCCGCGTACGGGTAGTCGCCGAGGACGCTGTTGGCGGTGAAGGAGGCACCCACGAGGGTGCAGGCGAAGGCGGCGAGCAGTGCGCCGCGCAGACTTGTCGAATTCATGGTGCCAACGCTAGGGAGCGCGGCGGTCCGGTTTAAGGTCCACTTCCATGACGTCTTCGGGGACCAATCCAGGACCGGACAGCGACGGCAGCGGGGGCGAGGGTGGACGGGAACCGGTCTCCGCCGCCTGGGAGCTGCTGCTTCCGGCGGCGTCCGCCCCGGCCCGCGGTCGTGGTCGCGCCCTCCAGTCGGCGTTGCGCGACGCCGTCCGCTCCGGCCGTCTGACGCCGGGGACCCGGCTTCCGTCCAGTCGTGAGCTCGCGGCCGATCTCGGCGTCTCACGGGGTCTGGTCACCGAGGCGTACGAGCAGCTGACCGCCGAGAGCTACCTGCACAGCGGGCGCGGGGCGGGTACCTGGGTGAGCGGTTCGGTGCGGGCCGCCGCGGACCGGGCCCGCGATCTCGCGCCGCGCGGCCCCGGCACCCTCGTCGACTTCCGGCCCGGTACGCCCGACCTCTCGCTCTTTCCGCGCAGTGCCTGGGCCGCCGCTCACCGTTCGGTGCTCGGCAGGCTGCCGCACAGCGCCCTGGGCTATCCCGATCCTCGTGGACTGCCCGAGCTGCGGGTCGCGCTGGCCGCTCTGCTGGCGAGGCGTCGCGGGGTGGTGGCCGATCCGGAGCGCCTGCTGGTCTGTTCGGGGGTGGCGCAAGCGACGACGCTGCTCGGGTTCGTACTGCGCGAACGCGGGTTGCGCACGGTCGGTGTCGAGGATCCGGGGAGCCCCGAACACGCCACGCTCTTCGCCTCGACGGGCCTTGCCACGGCCCCGCTGCCGCTCGATGACGAAGGACTGGCCACGGAGCCGCTGACGCGCTCCGGGGTACGTGCCGTGATGACCACTCCGGCCCACCAGTTCCCCACCGGAATCGCGTACTCCGCCGCCCGCCGGAGCCGGCTCCTGGACTGGGCGAGGGACGTGGACGGGGTGATCATGGAGGACGACTACGACGGTGACTTCCGCTACGACCGGGCGCCCGTCGGAGCGCTGCAGGGGCTGGATCCGGAACATGTCGTGTACACCGGGTCCGTGAGCAAATCGCTGGCACCCGGCCTGCGGCTGGGCTGGCTGCTGGCACCGGCTTCGATGACGGACGAGATCGTCGACCGCAAGCGCACGATGGATCTGGGTAATCCTGCCGTCGACCAGGCGGTTCTCGCCGATTTCATCACCCGGGGCGGCTATGACCGTCAGCTGCGGCGCTGCCAGCGCGCCTACCGGGCGCGCCGCGACACCCTGACCGCCGCGCTGGCCGAGCACTTCCCCGGTACCGAGGTGAGCGGTATCGCCGCGGGGCTTCACATCATCGCCCGGCTGCCCGAACGGTACGGTCCCGAGGCCGGTTTCGCCGCCCGCGCCGCCGAGGCCGGAATCGCGCTGCGGCTGATGAGCGACTGCGGAACCGTGCGTCCGGCGGACCGTTCGGTGAGCCTGGTGCTGGGTTACGCGCAACTGGCACCGGTGGACATCGCGCGGGGGGTACGGCTGCTGGCGCAGGCTCAGCAGGGGCTGTGCTGAGGGGAATCCGGAATGGGCCGTTCGCCTCGCGCTCATCCATCCGTCCGGCTGCCGGCCGGCAGCTCCGGAACCGTGCCCTCCGGTCTCGCTCCGGGTCCGTTGTCAGTGGTGGGTCCTACCGTTTTGTTCATGACCCGATCCGTACAGGCGCTGGCCTACTCACGTCCGTCCGTTCTCAAGTCCTCGCAGGCCGGGCAGTTGCTCGGTCTGGAGACGGCGGGTGGTCTCACGCCGCGCGGCGCCGAGCCGCATCCCCGGTTCTTCGAGGGTTTCCTCACCTCGCCCCGGATCGCGGCCCGCGGGCTGCTCGCGGTGGCGGACGTGGCGGCCGCGCGCTACTACCAGCGGACGCTGATGTCCTCGCTGGACCCTGTGGTGACGGGAAACGGCGACCGGCTGCGCTTTGAGTCGTTCTCCGGCTGCTGCGGGGTGTACGCCCGCCTGGACGTGCTGCGGGACGGACTGGACGGGGCGGAGACGGGACACGGCACGACCAATGTCGATGTGAACAATCCGCTGCGCGAGGCGCTTTCACGGATAGCGGGCGACGATCCGCTGCATCTGCGGGTGGGGCCTCAGGAGCTGGCGGTCACCACGCTGGAGGGCCGTGTCGTGGAGAAGAAGGTTCCGCTGCCGGACCGGTGGCTGCGGGGTTTCGCCGAGGCTCAGGTGGCCTCCGCCGCCTTCGATCTCCGGGCCGAGCTCCCCGCTGCGGAAGCCGTCCGGTTCCTGCGGTCGCTGCCCCGATCCCCGGGCAGGGCTTCGCGGGGCGCCCAGTGGGTGATTCCCGCCGGGAAGACCCTGCGGCCGACGACGCGGCCGGTGGCGGGGGCCGTCTGCCTGCCGGGCCCGGAGCGGCTGGTCGCGCTCCAGCGCGTTCTTCGGCACGCGACGGCGCTGCGGGTGTACGGACCGGCGGCGGAAGGCGCGGCGACCGCGAGTGCCTGGGAGGTGGTGCTCCCAGGCATGCGGCTCACGCTGACGCTGTCGCCGGACGCCTCTCGCGGTTTCTCCGGTGAGGGCGGCGTACTGGAGGCACTCGCCACCGACGACGCCGCGGCGGACGCCGAGCTGATCTCCGTACTGCTGGCCTGGGAGCCCCGGATCGACCCCGCAGAGCTGGCCGAGCAGTCGGGCCTGCCGGTGGATCGGGTGCGGGCGGCGCTCGTCCGGCTGGGAACGGCGGGCCGCGTGGGCTACGACCTCGCGGACGCGGCCTACTTCCACCGCGAGCTGCCGTACGACGCGGACCGGGCCGAGCGGCACAACCCGCGCCTGGTGGCCGCGCGGCGGCTGGCCGAGGCCGGCGCGGTCGTCCTGGACGGCGATCTGGCGTCCGTGACCTCCGGCGACCAGCGCTACCAGGTCCGCCGGAGCGACGGCGGCGCACTGAGCTGCACCTGCCAATGGTGGGCCGACTACCGGGGCCGGCGTGGTCCCTGCAAACACGCGCTCGCGGTCCGGATGACCGGCCGGGGCACGACGGTCGTCGCAGGTGCGCGATGAAGGAGCTGCTCACGGCCGTGCGCGAAGGCCGCCATCGGGACGTGCCCGGCCTGGTGGCCCCGCTGGACCGGGCCGAACGCAGGCTGGCGCTGGCCGAGTTGAAGGCGGTGCGCAAGGAAGCCCGGGACCGGGACGGGCGCGAGCGCACCAGAACGCTGAAGGCCGTGCTGGTCGCGGGCGCCGGCTGCCACACCGGGGCGGCGGGCTGTGCGGCCTGGATCGGTGCCCGGGAACTGCGCGAGTGGGAGCATTCGCCCTATCCGTGGGTACTGAAAGCGCTGGCCGATCGTGAACCGGTCTGGCTCGCCGATCTCGCCCACCGGCTGGCCGCCCGCTCCGTCGATTCCGAGGCGGAGTACCGGCTCGTCGTCGAACTGGTGCGGATGGCGGACTGCCCGCTCCCTGCCTCCGACGGCATCGTCCGCGGCTGGGCCGAGCGGATCAACTCCGCACGGTGGCAGCGACGACCGCACCCGCCACTGACCGGTGTCCTGCGCGCCGAACCGCACCTCGGCGTCCTCGCGCCGCATCTCCTGGACCTGCCGGAGCTGCCCGCTCCCGTGACCTGGGCCGGTTACCCGGACCCGGACGACAGCTGGCCGTCCGCACTGGCCACCCTCACCGCGGAGGGTCTGCTCGACCGGACCCTCCTCCTGGAGCGCTGCACCACCCGCCTGCTGCGTGGCGGGAAGAGCTCCGACCTGCGCTTCTGTCTACTGCTGCTGCGCGGTCTCGAACCCACCTCGCAGGAGGAGGCGGAACGGGCCGCCGACTGGATCGCCATGGCCGCGGACGGTCCCTCGCCGGTGGCCGGACACGCGCAGGAGGTGCTCGCCCGGCTGGACGGCCACGGCCTGCTGTCCGTAGCCCAGCTGGCCGACGCCTCAGGTCCGGTGCTCTTCCGCACGGAGAAGAAGCTGGTCCGCGCCCAGCTGGTGCTGCTGGGAAAGGTCCTGCGCCGCGACCCGTCGGCTGCCGGACAGCTGCTGCCCGTGGTGGGCGAGGCCTTCGGCCACCCGGACATCGGGATCCAGGAACGGGCGCTCAAGCTCATCGCACGCCATCTGGCTTCAACCCCGCCCGCCATTCACCGGGCACTGGCGGACATGGCAGCACAGCTCGGTCCGTCACACCGCTCGGCAGCCGTCACCCTGTTCGGTGATCTGCTCGACGACGGACAGGAAGCCGACGCCTACGAGGAGATCCTGCCACCGGCTCCCGTCCCCCAACGCCTCGCCCCGGCCACGGAGAACACCGCAGAGCTCGTCGAGGAAGTGGTGGCCCTGGTGCGGTCCGGGTCGCGGGAGGTCCCCGCGTTCGAGCGGGCCCTGGACGGCCTGATCCGCTGTGCCCACACGGACCGGGCTGCCCTGGTCGAAGCCCTGCGCCCGGCGCTCGCCGGGATGTGGTGGGCATCGTCGGGTGAACAGGACGAGATCGACTGGCGGTTCATCAGGAATCATGACGGCCCGCACGTGGTCGTGGCGTCGCTGCTCGGACAGGTCCCGGAACAGGCCTTTGCCGAGGGCCGGGCCCGGTCGGCGGGAGCGGCCACCTGCTTCCACGCCGCCCTCAACGGGGTGACGTACGCGCGGCTGTGGGAGGCCGCTGCCGCGATACGGGCCGGAGAGCTGCCCTTCCTGCTGGCCACCCCGACCTGGCACACCGGCTCCCTGGACCCGGTGGAGCTGGTCGACAGGCTCCACCGGTACCGGGAGCTGGGGATCGAGCCCGGACCTGCGGACTTCGCGCAGGCCCTGCTGCGCGTCCGGCGCACGGGTGGTGACGAGGCCGCCGGCCGGGCCGCCGGGCTCGGTACCGCGGAGGGTGACCGGCTGGCCGCCTGGATCCGGGCCGACGATCCCGTGGCGCCGGTGCTCCGCCGGCCTGTGGAGACCGAAGCGCCCGCGGAGCGGGGCTGGTTGCGGCAGTCCGCGGCCGGAGCCCGGCGCGTCCTGCTGGCCACCAGGGAGCGCCTGGTCATCCAGCAGGAGTTTCCCCGCGCCTTCCACTGGCTCGGGCGCCCGCACTCCCCCGGATCGCAGACCTGCTACCACTGGGGCAGCGGCTCCCCGCAGTGGACGGCCGTGCTGCCCGAGGACAGCGAGACGCTGGCGGCGTGGCTGCTGCCCTTCGTCGCCACATGTGCCGAGGACCAGCGCGGCGGCGCGTCGCCCCTGCCGGCCCTCGTCGAGACCGGAGCGCCCGTCGGCAGCGCCATCCATCTCGCGCTGGGGTACGGGCTCGGAGCCCGCTATCCGGAGGACCGGCTGTCGGCCGTGGACGCCCTGCTGGTCCTCGCCGCACGGGGGCGGCTCGATGCGGCGCTCCTGGGCGGGGAGCTGACCGTACTCATCGACCGGGAGCTGGTGAAACCCGGACGGCTGGCGAGTTCGGCGGCGGCCGCGGCCGACACCGGCGCCTGTCGGACCGTGTTCGCGGTGCTGGTGCCGGTGCTGTCCGCGCTGCTGCCCCGCGAGCGGGCGCCCCGGGGGCTGAGCGATCTGCTGGCTGTGGCCGCGCAGTGCGCGGAACGCTGCGGTGCGCAGGAGACCGGACCGATAGCCGGTCTCGCCTCCACCGCCGCACGCGGCGGATCGACGCAACTGGTACGGCAGGCGGCGCGGCTCCAGGCCGTCTGGGACCGGTCGGAGTCGGCCTGAGCACCGGCCGGGGCGTGACTCGAACGCCCCGGCCGGCCGACCAAAAACCGACGAAAGGCGACTAGATCCACACTTAACCCATCGGTCACAAGGCGTTCGTGATCAGGCAACACCGCTCCGTCACAGTGAAGACATGACTGATGTGACATCCGCCAAGAGCGCCCGCCGCCCGCACCACTGGCGTCGGGATCTCATCGAACTCGCCGCCCTGTTCACCGCGGTCGCCGTGGCCGACGCGATCGCCAACCTGATCGGGCACCAGCCGGACGGGCCGTATCTGCTCATCGCCTCGGCCCTGGCGCTGACCGCGACCGCCGCGTTCCACACCTGGTGGGCCCGGCGGCACAGCCACGCGCCGCCGCCGGATACCGACGGGGTGGCCGGCCACGACGCCGCCCCGCGGCCGGCCGCGGCGGCCGTCCACCTGAACCCGGGCCCGGTATCAGGACCGGCATCCGAGGCAGCATCGGGCACCGAGACCATCGAGTCCACCGAGACCACCGAGACCACCGAGACGACGCTGTGGCGGATGCGCACCACGGTCAGGGACGCGCCCGGCAGTCTGGCCGCCCTCTGCATCGTGCTGGCCCAGCACCGGATCGACATCCTGACCCTGCAGACGCACCCACTGGCCCAGGGCACGGTCGACGAGTTCCTGCTGCGCGCCCCCGCCGAACTGCCGGCTTCGCGGCTGACCCGGGCGATCTCCGCCGCCGGCGGCAATTCCACCTGGATCGAGCGCGCCGACGCCCATGACCTGGTGGACGCTCCGACCCGGGTGCTCGGCCTCGCCACCCGTACCGCACTGGACGCCGCCGAACTCCCGCTCGCCCTGCGGCAGCTGCTGGGCCGGTGCACCATCCACTCGCTGCCCGCCGTCTCGGTCACCGGGCGTGCCACCGGGGAGACCGCGCCCGTCGAAGGGGTGCTGGAGGAGACGGTGATGCGACTGCGCGACCCGTCGGGCGGAGCCATCACGGTGGAGCGCCCCTATCTCCCGTTCACCCCCACCGAGTTCGCCAGGGCCCGCGCCCTGGTCGAGCTGGATGCCCGGCTCGGCCCCCGGGTCCCGCGCAGCGAGCACGTGCTCACCCTCCCCGAGGGCAACGAGATCACCGTGCGCCGGGCGGACCGGGCCGACCTCGAAGCGGCCCGCGCCATGCACGACCGCTGCACCGAGCAGACACTGCGGCTGCGCTACCACGGCCCGGTCCGCGACGCCGACCGCTACCTGGACCACCTGCTGAGCCCCCGCTTCGGCCGCACCCTCGCCGTGCAGACGGCCTCCGGGCGGCTGGTCGCCCTCGGCCATCTGCTCTGGGACGGCGACGAGACGGAGGTCGCCCTCCTCGTAGAGGACGACTGGCAGCGCCGGGGCATCGGCTCCGAGCTGCTCGCCCGGCTGGTCGCGCTCGCCGTCGAGGCCGGCTGCGAGAGCGTCTACGCCGTCACCCAGGCGTCCAACACCGGCATGGTCGCCGCCATGCGCGCGCTCTCGCTGCCGCTCGACTACCAGATCGAGGAAGGCACGCTGGTGATCACCGCCCGGCTGAGCTCGGCTCCGGAACGGTCCCTGCCGCTGCCCCCGCACCTGCGGGCACGTCACTGAATCCCTGACGTACCACGGGCTCCCCGCTGCTGAGCGCCTGGCAGAGATCGGCCCAGAGGTCCTCGACGTCCTCCAGGCCGACCGACATGCGCAGCAGCCGGTCGCCCACCCCCGCGGCCCGCCGGTCTCCTTCATCCACAATGCGGTGGCTGATCGAGGCGGGGTGCTGGATCAGGCTGTCCACGCTGCCGAGGCTGACGGCGGGCGTGATGAGCCGTACCGAGGAGATGACCCGGTGCGGGTCCCCGAAGACCTCGAAGGACACCATCGCACCGCCCACTTCCGGGTAGTGGACGCGGGAGATCCGCGGGTCGGCGGCCAGCCTGCGGGAGAGTTCGGCGGCACTCGCGGACGCGGCGCGCACCCGGACCGGCAGCGTGGAGAGACCGCGCAGCAGCAGGTATCCGGCCATCGGATGCAGCACCCCGCCGGTGGCGAAGCGCACCTGGCGCAGCCGGGCGGCGAACTCCTCGTCACAGGCGACGACTCCGCCCATCACGTCCCCGTGACCGCCCAGGTACTTCGTCGCACTGTGCAGCACGATCTGCGCCCCGTGCTCGACGGGCCGCTGGAGGACCGGGGTCGCGAAGGTGTTGTCGACGAGCAGCGGCACGGAGCCGCAGGAGTGCGCGACCGCCCGGACATCCACTTCGCCGAGCGTCGGGTTGGCCGGTGTCTCCACCATCACCAGGCCCGTGTCGGGGCGGATCGCGTCGGCGATGCCCGCCGGATCGGTCCAGGTCACCTCGGTGCCGAGCAGCCCGGCGCCGAGCAGATGGTCGCTGCAGCCGTACAGCGGGCGGACGGCCACCACATGGCGGAGTCCGATGCTCGCGCGGGCCAGCAGGACGGCGGTGAGCGCGGCCATCCCGCTGGCGAACGCCACGGCGCTCGCGGTCCCTTCGAGCCGGGCCAGGGCCGTCTCGAAGCGGGCGGTGGTCGGGTTGTCGAGCCGGGCGTAGACCGGCGGCCCGTCGAGCCGGGCGCCGGTGGCGGCGAAGGCGTCGATCCGCTCCGCCTCCGCCCTGGAGTCGTACGAGGGGTAGGTGGTGGACAGGTCGATCGGCGGGGCGTGCAGGCCGAGAGCCGCGAGATCGTCGCGTCCGGCGTGTACGGCTTCGGTGGCCAGCGCCCTGGACCGGGTTGTCGTCGAGGGCGCCATCGAGGATTCGGTGTCCATGTCACCACTCTGAACAGCTGCCGGGAAATCGGCACCAAGAGCCGTGTTACGTTCGGCAGATGACCGATTCCATCGCCCTGGACACGGTGGATCTGCACATTCTGCGCCTCTTGCAGAACGATGCACGGACCACCTACCGCGATCTCGCGGCCGAGGTCGGGGTCGCCCCCTCGACGTGCCTGGACCGGGTCGCCCGGATGCGCCGCACGGGCGTCATTCTCGGCCATCAGCTGCGACTGGACCCGGCCAGAATGGGACGCGGACTGGAAGCGCTGCTGTCCGTACAGGTGCGGCCGCACCGCAGGGAGCTCATCGGCCCGTTCGTCGAACGGATCAGGACGCTGCCCGAGTCCCGGGCCCTGTTCCACCTGACCGGTCCGGATGACTACCTGGTCCATGTGGCTGTCGCCGATACCGCCGACCTGCAACGACTGGTGCTGGACGAGTTCACCTCGCGCCGCGAAGTGGCCCGGGTGGAGACCCGGTTGATCTTCCAGCAATGGGAGTGCGGACCGCTGCTGCCGCCCGCCGCCATCACGGCCGGGGCAGGTACGGGTCAGGCCCCGGAGCCCGGTTGATGGTGACGGGGAGCCCCTCTCCGTATGAGGATGTCCACATGTCAGACACTCCTAGCAGCGCGCTGCCCCGCCAGGTCGCCGACGCCTACGTCGACGCGTTCATCCGGCTCGACCCGATTTCCGGCACTTTTCTGGGTGTCGCGGAAAGCTCGCGCCGCCTTCCCGACTTCTCCCCCGCCGGCCAGGAAGAGCTGGCCGCGCTGGCCCGCACCACACTCGCCCGGCTCGACCGTGCGGAACAGCTGCCAGGTGCGGCCGACGACGCCGAACGGCGTTGCGGCCGTCTCCTCCGTGAGCGGCTGACGGCCGAACTCGCGGTCCATGAGGCCGATGAGGCGCTGCGCGCCGTCTCCAACCTGCACTCCCCCGCGCACTCGGTCCGTGAGGTGTTCACGGTGACACCCACCGAGTCGGACGAGGACTGGGCGGCGGTCGTCGACCGGCTCCGCGCCGTTCCGGCCGCGCTGGCCGGCTACCGCGAGTCCCTCGCGCTCGGTCTGGAGCGCAAGCTCTACGGCGGTCCGCGCGCCACGGCCACCTTCATCGGCCAGCTCGACGAGTGGATCGGGGACGGCACCACGGGGTTCTTCGAGGACTTCGCCGCCGCGGGTCCGGCGGCGCTGCGCGACGGCCTCGACGACGGAGCCCGGCAGGCCACGCGGGCTCTGGAGGAGCTGCGGCAGTGGATGCGCGAGGTATACGCCCCCGCCGTCGAGGGCGCGCCCGAGGTGGTGGGCCGCGAGCGGTACGCCCGCTGGTCGCGCTACTTCAACGGCACCGACCTCGATCTCGACGAGGCGTACGCGTACGGCTGGTCCGAGTACCACCGGCTGCTCGCGGAGATGCGGACCGAGGCCGAGAAGGTGCTGCCCGGCGCGGGCCCCTGGGAGGCGCTGGCCCATCTCGACGTGCACGGCAAGCACATCGAGGGCGTCGACGAGGTCCAGGCCTGGCTGCAGGGGCTGATGGACGAGGCGATCGAGGCCCTGGACGGCACGCACTTCGAACTCGCCGAGCGGGTCCGCAAGGTGGAGTCCCGGATCGCTCCGCCCGGCGGCGCCGCCGCGCCGTACTACACGGGTCCGTCCGAGGACTTCTCCCGCCCCGGCCGCACCTGGCTGCCGACCATGGGCGAGACCCGCTTCCCGGTGTACGACCTGGTCTCCACCTGGTACCACGAGGGCGTTCCCGGTCATCACCTCCAGCTCGCCCAGTGGGCGCACGTCGCTCAGAGCCTCTCGCGCTACCAGGCGTCCATCGGCATCGTCAGCGCCAACGCCGAGGGCTGGGCGCTGTACGCGGAGCGGCTGATGGACGAACTGGGCTTCCTGCCCGACGCGGAGCGCCGCCTCGGCTACCTGGACGCGCAGATGATGCGCGCCTGCCGGGTGATCGTGGACATCGGCATGCACCTGGAGCTGGAGATCCCGGCCGACTCCCCGTTCCACCCCGGCGAGCGGTGGACGCCCGAGCTGGCCCAGGATTTCTTCGGCAACCACAGCGGCCGGCCCGCCGATTTCGTGGAGAGCGAGCTGACCCGCTACCTCTCGATGCCGGGGCAGGCCATCGGCTACAAGCTGGGTGAACGCGCCTGGCTGCTCGGCCGGGAGAACGCCCGCGCGGCGCACGGGGACGCCTTCGACCTCAAGTCCTGGCACATGGCGGCCCTTTCGCAGGGGCCGCTTGGTCTGGACGACCTGGTCGACGAGCTCTCCAGGCTCTGACCTGGTTGGCGGGCCGGACCCGGGTACGGATCCGGGCCCGGCCCGCCGTCGTCAGCAGCCGCAGTCCCCGGAGCCGGCCGGTGCGGTGAGCGGGTCGGCGGCGCGCCGCCCGGGTCCCTGCCGGGTCTCGAACGCGAAGCCCTCGCGCACCCAGTACTCGAAGCCGCCGAGCATCTCCTTGACCCGGTAGCCGAGTCCGGCGAGGGCGAGCGCGGCACGGGCCGCGCCGTCGCAGCCGGGACCCCAGCAGTAGGTGACCACGGGGACGGCCGGATCGAGCAGTCCGGGCGCCTGCCCGGCGATGAGCGGCGTCGGCAGGTGGACCGCGCCGGGAATGTGCCCCTGGTCCCAGGCCGTGGTGGAGCGGGAGTCGAGGAGTACGAAGCCGGGGTCCCCGTCGGCCGCCAGTGCGGCGGCGACATCGGAGACGTCGGCGTGGAAGGCGAGCGAGGCGCCGAAGTAGGCGGCTGCCTCGGCCGGAGCGGCGGGCGGAACCCGGAGTACCGGGTTTTCCGCGGTGATGGCGGGCGGTGGAGTCATGGTCGAAAATCTATGACCGGCGGCGCCCCGCCGGAAGAGGAGATCCCCGGCACCCGGCTTGATCTGCCGGGCGTTTCCCTGTTCCCTCTGGGTATGACCGACTATTCCCCGGACGACACCGACTGGCGCATCCTCGATGTCCTCCAGCGCGAGGGGCGCGCCACCTTCGCCGACATCGCCCGGACGGTCGCGATGTCGTCGAGCGCCGTGACCGAGCGCGTCCGCAGGCTGGAGGAGGCCGGGATCATCAGCGGGTACGCGGCGGTGGTCGATCCGGACCGGCTCGGACTGCCGATCCTCGCCTTCGTCCGGCTTCGCTATCCCAACGGCAACTACAAGCCGTTCCACGATCTCGTCGCCGCCACGCCGGAAATCCTGGAGGCCCACCATGTCACCGGCGACGACTGCTTCGTGCTGAAGGTGACGGCCCGCTCCATGAGCCATCTGGAAGCGGTTTCGGGCAGGATCGGCACCCTGGGGTCCGTCACCACGAGCGTCGTCTACTCCTCGCCGCTGCCGCGCCGGGCGGTCAGCCGCTGACTCCGTCCGCCGCCCGGTGGCGTACCGCGGATCCGTGGCGCTCCTTCACCACTTCGAGCTGGGCCGGAATGCGCCGGCGCAGGTCCGCGACATGGCTGACGATGCCGACGCTGCGGTCCCGCTCCCGCAGCGAGTCCAGCACGTCGAGCACCTCGTCGAGCGTCTGGTCGTCCAGGCTGCCGAATCCCTCGTCGATGAAGAGGGTGTCCAGGCGTACGCCGCCGGCCTCGTCGGTGACCACGTCCGCGAGGCCGAGTGCCAGGGCGAGCGAGGCGAAGAACGTCTCGCCGCCGGAGAGCGTGGCCGTGTCGCGCTCCCGGCCGGTCCAGGCGTCGATGACGTGCAGTCCGAGACCGGCCCTGCGGCCGCCGGTCCGGGCGTCGGAGTGGACCAGGGTGTAGCGGCCGGACGACATCCGCCGCAGCCGGGCCGTGGCGGCCGCGGCCACCTGTTCGAGGCGGGCCGCCAGTACATAGGACTCCAGCCGCATCTTGCGTTCGTTGTCCGCCGAGGTGCCGGCGGTGAGACCGGCGAGCCGCGCGATGCGCTCGTACTCCTCACGCACCGGTCCCTGGGCCCGCACCTCGTCCGCCGCGCGCCGGGACAGCCGGCCGAGTTCGGCGCAGCGCTCCCGGGCGGCGGTGTGGGCACCAGCCCCGTCCCGCAGCAGCCGCTCGGCCCTGTCGTACAGCGACTGCGCGGCGCCGGGGTCGGCCGGGGGCCGGCCGGCGGCGGTGCGGGCGTCGGCCTCCGCAAGCCGGTCGGTGACGGCTGCGGACTCGGCCTGCCAGGCGTCGATCCGGTGCTGGAGCGCCCGCTGCCGGGAGTCGGGGAGCATCGTCGCGGCGGCGTCCCGCGGAGTGTCGAAGCCGGCCCGGAACGCCGCGTCCGCGAGCCGGTCGTCGGCCTCCTTGAGCCGGGCGGCCGCGCTCTCCTCCTCACGCAGTGCCTCGGCCGCCTCGACGAGCAGGGCGACCCGGCGCTGCAGGAGCGCGGCGTGCTCGGTGACGCTGCCGGAGCCGCCGCGCGCCTGGGCCAGCACCTCCGCCAGGGCCGCCTGTTCCGCGTCGAGTCCCTCGCGCCTGGAGGTGCGGGCGGCGGCCCGGCGTTCGGCTTGCTGCCGGTCTCCGGCCCGTTGCTCCTGCTCGCGTTCGGCGGCCGCGAGGGCCTCGCGCGCCGCGTGCGTCCCGGTGGCGGTCCGGTAGGCCTCCGCGTGTTCCCTGGTCAGGGTGTCCACGAGTTCGGTGAGCGCTCCGACGGTCGGCTCCGAGGCTGCGGACGGGCCGTCCCCCGCCTCGCCGCCACCGGCCGCGGCCTGCCCGTCCGGGGTGTCCGCGGCCTCCGCGCGCGCGGCCGCGTACCGCTCGCGTACGGCTGCGAGCGCGTGTTCCGCCTCGGTGCGCGCCTGCTCGGCGCGGCGGTGGGCGGCCTGCGCGGCGTCCTCCGTGGCCTGGTCGACGTGTCCGTCCCCGGCCCGTGCGGGCTCCGGGTGGCCGGCCGATCCGCAGACCGGGCAGGCCTCGCCCTCGATCAGTTCCCGGGCGAGCTCGGCCGCGATGTCGCGCAGCCGCCGTTCGCGCAGGCCCAGCCAGGTCTCGCCGGTGGTGAGGGCGTCCTCCCGAGCCGCGGTCAGGCGGTCCTCCGCGTCCGATGCCTGAGCGGCCAGCGTGTCGCGGCGCCTGGCCGCGTCGAGCCGTCGGCGGGCCGGGTCCAGCCGGCCGGCCAGCAGTTCGGCGCGGGTCGCCGCTTCCTGGGCCGCCTCGATGCGGGCGTGCAGACGCTGCCGGGTGGCCTCCCAGCCGGCCAGCCAGCCCTGGGCGTCCCGGATCAGTTCGTCGTCCGCCCCGGCCTGCCGTTCCAGCGCGGCCCGTTCGCTGTCGATCTCGGCGCTGCGCCGCTCGGCGCGACGGGCGGCGTCCAGCGCGCCGAGTTCCTCCCGAAGCCGTCGTTCCAGCGCGGTCAGCTGCTCCGCGCCCGCGTCTGCCAGCTCGCCGGGCAGAGCGGCCCGGGAGCGGTCGCGGGCCGCGCCCGCCCGCCGGTGCGCCCGCCCGGCCTCCTCGCGGAGCTCCAGCGCGGGGGCGACGAGATCCGCCTTGCGGGCGCGGCGCAGCAGCTCCTGTGCCTGGTCGTGCTCGTCCCGGCCGGCCTCCACCTCGGTGGCGCGCCGCCGGGTCTCCGCGTACCGCTGCTGGAGCCCGGCCAGTTCGCGTTCGGCGTCCAGGGTCTGCCGGGCGGCCGACTGGCGGGCCTCGGCCGCGGACAGGACGCAGCCAGCGATGTCGAGCCGTTCCCGGGCGCCGCTGCGGGCCGTGGCCGCCCACTCCAGTACGGCGTCCGCGAGCCCCGGTTCGCCGGGCTGGATGCCGGGCAGCGGGTGCTCCTCGGCGGCGGGCCCGGCCGCCTGGGCGATCCGCTGGGCGACCGCCAGGATCCGTTCGTCCCCGGCTCTGACCTGGGTCCCGGCGGCCCGGCGCAGCTCAGCGAGGTGCTCCTCGACCGCGGCGAAACGGCGGGTGTCGAAGAGTCGTCCGAGCAGTTTCCCGCGCGCCTCGGCGTCGGCGCGCAGGAAGCGGGCGAAGTCGCCCTGCGGCAGCAGGACCACCTGACAGAACTGGTCCCGGCTCATCCCGATGAGCTGGGTGATCTCCTCACCGATCTCCTGGCTGGAGCGGCTCAGCGCCCGCCATCCCCCTTCGGGGACGTACTCGCGCAGCCGGCTCTGCGCCTTCTCCGTGGTGTAGCCGTCGCCCTTCTTCTTGGGGCGGGGCTGGGCGGGGCTCCGGGTGATCTCCAGCCGGCGTCCGCCGACGGTGAGTTCGAGCCGGATCTCGGTCGGCAGGTCCGCCGGGGCGTGGTCGCTGCGCAGCGAGGTTCCGGGGCTCTGCCGGGCGCCGGGCACGGCGCCGTAGAGGCCGTAGCAGACGGCGTCCAGGACCGAGGTCTTGCCGGCGCCGGTCGGTCCGTGCAGCAGGAAGATCCCGGCTGCGGAGAGTGCGTCGAAGTCGATCTCCTGAGTGGCGCCGAACGGTCCGAAGGCCGTGATGCCGAGTCGGTGGAGCCTCACCGGTTCACCTCGCGCACACTGTCGTCGACGCGTACGTGGTCGAAGGCGCCGCGCAGCACGGTCCGCTCCGACTCGTCGATGCCGGATCCACCGCGCACATGCGCCACGAAGTCCTCCGCGATGCTCTGGTCGTCGCGTCCCCGCAGCCGCTCGGCGTAGGAGGTCCGCGGGTCCTCCGGGTCCCGTTCCGGTTCGAAGGCGAGGGCGAGCGTGTGCGGGAACCGCTCGACGAGGCGGGCCATCGGCTCGGAGGGGCGGACCGGATCGGTGAGGGTGGCCTCCACCCAGGAGTGCTCGTGCCGTTCGAGGGCGGGGTCGTCGAGGAGGGTGTCGAGCCGGCCGGTGAGCCTGGCGAGCGGGCGGGGCACCGGGCAGTCGATCCGTTCGGCGGTGACAGCGCCCGCGCCGTCCAGCTCGATCAGCCACATCGTCTTGCGGTGGCCGGACTCGGAGAAGGAGTACGCGAGCGGGGAGCCGGAGTAGCGGACCCGCTCGGAGACGGTCTGGCAGCCGTGAAGGTGCCCCAGTGCCACGTAGTCGACGCCGTCGAAGACCCCGGCGGGGACGGCCGCCACGCCGCCCACGGTGATGTCGCGTTCGCTGTCGCTCGGCTCGCCGCCCGCGACGAAGGCGTGGGCGAGGACGACGGACCGGGTGGTGTCCGGCCGTGCCGCGAGGTTGGCGCGGACCCGGTCCATGGCAGCGCTCAGCACGGCCTCGTGCCCGGCCCGCTCCGCCCGGAACTCGTCCTTGACGAGGGCGGGCTCCAGATACGGGAGCCCGTAGAACGCCACGTCGCCGTGCGCGTCCGGGATGACGACGGGGGTGGCGCAGTGCGCGGGGTCGGTGCGCAGATGGATGCCGGCGCGTCCGATGAGACCGGCGCCGACGCCGAGCCTGCGGGCCGAGTCGTGGTTCCCGGAGATCATCACGGTGGGCACACCCGCCTCCGCGAGCCGGTGCAGCGCGTCGTCGAAGAGCTGGACGGCGGAGAGCGGCGGCACCGCCCTGTCGTACACATCACCCGCCACGAGCACGGCATCGACCTCGTGGTCGCGGACCGTCGCCACCAGGTGGTCGAGGTAGGCGGCCTGGGCTTCGAGCAGTGACACCCGGTGGAAGGAGCGCCCCAGGTGCCAGTCCGATGTGTGCAAAATCTTCAAGACCCGGCTCCGACCTGCATGTTCCGTTTCCTCCACCCGTGCGGCCGCGTCCCTCGCGATGCGGAGCGGCCCGGACCCCGCGGCCGGTGATCGTCACACCGGCGCGTCCCCGCGCCCGCACCACAGTACTCAGGCGTCCCCGTAAGCCTCTTCGCCCAGCTCCAGCTGCGCCTCGCCCGCCGTCGCGTCGGCCAGCCAGCGGCGGAACTCCTCCACATCGGCGTCCGGCAGCCCGATCTCGATGGTCACCGCCTCCGCGTACCGGACCTCGCGCACACTGCGTCCGGTGGCCCGCAGTTCGTTCTCCAGCCGCCCGGCCCGCTGGTGGTCCACGGTGACCGTCGCGATCCGGAACCGCTGCCGGGTGAGGGTCCCCAGCGCGTCGAGGGCCTCACCGACCACTCCCCCGTACGCCCGGATCAGCCCGCCGGCGCCGAGCTTCACTCCGCCGAAATAGCGGGTGACGACCGCGACGACGTACCGCATCTCGCGGCGGGTCAGCATCTGGAGCATCGGCACCCCGGCGGTGCCGCCCGGCTCGCCGTCGTCGCTTGCCTTCTGTACGGAGGCGTCGGCGCCGATCACGTAGGCGAAGCAGTTGTGGTTGGCCGCCGGGTGTTCCTTGCGGACGCGGGCGACGAAGTCCTGGGCCTCCTGCTCGGTGGCGGCGGGGGCGAGCGCGCAGATGAAGCGCGACCGGTTGATCTCGGTCTCGTGCACGCCCGCGCGGGCGACTGTCCGGTACTGCTCCTGCATCCGGCCAGCCTATGCGCAGCCCCGGGAATGGTCGGGGGCGGCCGTCCGTTGTGTGGATCATGTACGCAGACACGGAGACGATCCGAAGGATTCTGACCGGGACGGGCGACACCTGGGCCGTGGTGGGGCTGTCCGACAACCGCTCGCGCGCGGCCTACGGGGTGGCCGAGGTGCTCCAGCGCTTCGGCAAGCGGGTGGTGCCCGTCCATCCCAGGGCGGAGCGGGTGCACGGCGAGGACGGCTACGCCTCGCTGGCCGAGATCCCCTTCCCGGTCGATGTGGTGGACGTCTTCGTCAACAGCGAGCTGGCCGGCGCGGTGGCGGACGAGGCGGTCGCGATCGGCGCCTCCGCGGTCTGGTTCCAGCTGGGAGTGATCGACGAGAAGGCGTACGAGCGCACCCGGGCCGCCGGGCTCGACATGGTCATGGACCGCTGCCCTGCGATCGAGATCCCCGCGCTGGACGGCTGAGACCACCCGGCGTCCATATGTGCGGGGTATCACGCTCCGCTCCGGGCTGGGAGGATGGCCCGCTGTGAGTACCGCCTGCGCCACGAGCGTGTCCGCCGTCCCCCACAGCCGGGCCCGCCTGTCCCGTCAGCTCGCCGCGCTAGGCGTCGAGCGGGGCGGCGTGCTGATGGTGCACGCGTCACTGAGCGCGGTGGGTGCGGTCGACGGTGGTGCGGACGCGGTCGGCGCCGCGCTGCGGGAGGCGCTGGGTCCGGAGGGCACGCTGGTGGTCCCGTCCTTCACTCCGGAGAACTCCGACACCTCCCCGCAGTACCGCGCCCGGGTCCACGGTCTCGGTGAGCGGGAGCGGGAGGAGGTACGGGCGGCGATGCCCGCGTTCGACCCGGTGAGCACCGCGGCCCCTTCGATGGGCCGGCTCTCGGAAGCGGTGCGGCGCTCCCCCGGCTCCGTTCGCAGCGCGCATCCGCAGACCTCCTTCGCCGCGCTGGGCCCGCTGGCCGGACACGTGGTGGCGGACCACCGCCCGGACTGCCATCTCGGTGAGGACTCCCCGCTGGCCCGCCTCCACGAACTGCGGGCGCAGGTCCTGCTGCTCGGCACCGGATTCGGCTCCTGCACCGCGTTCCACCTCGCGGAGTACCGCGTGCCCTCGCCGCCCCGGCGCACCTATCGCTGTGTGGTGCGGGACGGCGGCGAGCGCCGGTGGTGGGAGTACGAGGACGTGGCCCTGGACGACGGGGACTTCGCGCGACTGGGCGAGGACTTCGCACGCTCCGAGCGGGGTACCGCCGTCCGCACCGCCGCGGTGGGCTCCGCGACGGGCCGGCTGTTCCGCTTCCCGGCAGCGGTCGCCTTCGCCATGGAGTGGTTGCCGGTACACCGCGGCCGCGTCCTCGCGCCGACGTCGGACGCCGTGTCGTAGGCCCTCTGTTACCGGACGGCGGGAGCTCCCATCAAGAAGAGTGGGCCGGCCGCGGCATCAGCCGCCGATGCCCAGACCCGGGACGACGACGGCGCCCGGCAGCGCCGCCAGCGCCTTGCCCGGCATGATCAGCTTGCCCCGTCGGCTGCCGCTGCCGATCAGTACCCACTCCTGGTCCACGACGGCGGGATCGATCAACAGGGGCCAGTGGGCCGGGAGTCCGACGGGTGTGATGCCGCCGTACTCCATTCCTGTGTCTCCGACCGCCGTGTCCATCGGGGCGAACCGCACCTTGCGGGCGTCGAGGTGCCGGCGGACGACTCCGTTCACATCGACGCGGGAGTGGGACAGCACCAGGCAGGCGGCCAGGGTGACCTCTCCCCCGCGCTTTGCGGCCACGACGACACAGTTGGCCGAGCAGTTCAGTAGATCGGCCCCGTGGTGCTCGACAAACGCCGCCGTGTCAGCGATCTCGGGGTCCGTGTCGACGTGGATGATCTGCTCGGCGGGGAACCCGCCCCAGCCCTCCCGGACCGCTGCGGCCACCGGGGCGGTGAGCAGTTCGAGGCGTTCGGCCGCGGGGCAGGCATCCTCGAAGGAGCCGATGGGTGCGCGCATGCCCGCCACGCTAACAGCCGCGCGCACCGGCCCGGTTGGACGTCTCATCTGACGGGCGGGACGGACACGGCCATGGTGACCTCGACGGGCTCGGAGCCGTCGTTGCGGTAGGTGTGGCGGTGGTGCGCCTCGAAGGTGGCGGAGGTTCCGGCGGGGACGGTGTACGGGGTGCCGTCGACGACCAGGGTGAGTTCGCCCGTCGTGACGTGGAGCAGTTCGACGGTGCCCTCGGGGTGCGGGTCGGACGTGCTGCCGTCACCGGGCGTCAGCCGCCAGTGCCAGAGTTCCAGCGGGCCCCGGGCCTCGGTGCCCACCAGCAGGGTGGTGGCGCTCCCGGCCTCCGTGGACCACATGCGTACGGCCTGGTCCGCGGGGACCAGCCGGACCGGGGAGCCCTGTTCGTGGTCGAGCAGCGTGGTGATGGCGACGCCGAGCGCGTCGGCGAGCTTGACCGTGGTGCCGACGCTCGGGTTGGTGCGGGCCTGCTCGATCTGGATGATCATGCCGCGACTGACCCCGGCGCGGGTGGCGAGGGCATCCAGGGTGAAGCCCCGCTCCGCGCGCCAGCGTTTGAGGTTGCGCGCGAGGGACTGGGTCAGCTGGTCGAGATCAGTCACGTTCCGTCCAATATTCTGGATGCCGGAGTCGAAAATACCGCACTACGGTGTGGTGGACCGCCCTCAGTTCTCGTCGAGCTCCGCCACGGCCAGCAGCTGTTCGGGCGTCACGCCCTCCGGGATCGGCACCGGAGCCGGCGTGCGCAGCGGCGGCTGCCAGCCGTTGTCCGGGTCCCAGTTGCGTACGACACGGGCGGGGGCACCGGCCACCACCGCGTGGTCGGGCACCTCGCCCCGGACCACCGCGCCGGCCGCCACGACCACGTTGCGGCCGAGCCGGGCGCCCGGGAGGATCACCGCTCCGGTGCCGATCCAGCAGCCGGGGCCGATGGCGACCGGTTCCATCCGCGGCCACTGCCGGCCGACCGGCTGCTGCGGATCGTCGTAGCTGTGGTTGGTCGAGGTGATGTAGACGTACGGCCCGCAGTAGGTGTCGGAGCCGATCGTCACCGTGGTGTCCGCGACCACATGGCTGCCCCGGCCCAGCACCACTCCGTTGCCCAGGGTCAGGATCGGATCGGCGCCGAGGTCCAGATCGGGCATGAGGCCCGCCGTGAGGGTGACCTGTTCGCCGATGACGCAGTGGTTGCCGAGCTCGATCCACCGCTCCCCGAACACCGTGCCCTGCGGGAAGGCGAGCCGGGTGCCCTCGCCGATCCGGCCGAACCGCAGCCCGCCGGGGTGCGTGGCCGTGACCGCGCCCGCCTCCCGGACCCAGCGCCAGCAGCGGTGGACGGCCCCTGACAGGGCGCGCCGCCGCCAGGCGGTCAGGGAGGAGACCGTGTCTCTGTTCTTCGGCACCCGCACACGGTAGTCGGGGCGCCCGGGACCGGTATCCGCACCGGCCTGTGATCTTCACCCCACCCGGCCGCAGGGCCTCGTACCCGTCGCATACCGTTTCCCCGGCGGAACCGGACGGCTCCCGGCCGGACGACCGCGACCCACAGCACCGGAGCACGGAGGAACGCGCGATGGCAGAACAGGCGTTGATCACCGCAATCGGAGGTCAGGAGCCGGACATCGACCCGTCCGCCTTCACCGCACCGACGTCGGTCGTGATCGGTGAGGTCACCATGGCGGCCGGTTCCAGCGTCTGGTACCACGCGGTGCTGCGGGCGGACTGCGGCCCGATCGTCATCGGCGCCGGTTCCAACATCCAGGACAACTGCAGCGTCCACGTCGATCCCGGTTTCCCGGTCACGGTCGGCGAGCGCGTCTCCGTCGGGCACAACGCGGTGCTCCACGGCTGCACCGTCGAGGACGACGTGCTGATCGGCATGGGGGCCATCGTCCTGAACGGTGCGCACATCGGCACCGGTTCGCTGGTCGCCGCCCAGGCACTGGTCCCGCAGGGGATGCGGGTGCCGCCGGGCTCGCTGGTCGCGGGGGTGCCCGCCAAGGTCAAGCGGCAGCTGACCCAGGAGGAGCTCGACGGCGTGAAGTTCAACGCGGTCGGCTACGTGGAGCTGGCGAAGGCACACCGCGAGGCGTTCAAGAACTGAGCACGGGGAGACCGGCCGGACGCCGCGCGGACAACCTGCGGGGGGACTCGGGCCGGCCAGAATCCGCGCGGGTGTCAGTCGGCCGCCGGTACGGTGTCCGGTTCGGGCGCGGGCTGCGCGGCGGACCGTGCGGCCGCCTTCTTGGCCCGGTTCCTGACGACCAGCATCGAGCCGAGTCCGATCAGGACCGCGATCGCGAGTCCGAGGTACGAGAACCGCTTGAGCCAGTCCTCCGCGACGACACCCACCGAGTAGATGACGGCCGTGGTGCCGCCCGCCCAGATGATCCCGCCGAGCACGTTGGCGATCAGGAACTTCCAGTACGGCATGTGCAGGACACCGGCGAGCGGTCCCGCGAAGATGCGCAGCAGTGCGACGAAGCGGCCGAAGAAGACCGCCCACATGCCCCACTTCTGGAACGAGCGTTCCGCCGTGGCTATCTGGCTCTCGCCGAAGTGACGGGGGAACTTCCCGCCGAGCCAGGCCAGCATCGGACGTCCGCCCTTGCGGCCGATGGCATAGCCGATCGAGTCACCGATCACCGCCCCGGCCGTCGCGCAGGCACCCAGAATCCACGGGTTGATGCCGTCGTGTCCCGCGGCCAGCAGAGCCGCGCTGACCAGGACGACCTCACCGGGCAACGGGATGCCGAGGCTCTCCACGCCGATGACGATGCCCACCAGGAGGTAGACGCTGATCGCGGGGACGTTCTCCAGCCACTCCTGGATGTGCAACGCCGGTTCCTCCGTAGTGATGTCCTGTCGGCCGCCGGACAGCTCCCTCGGCGCACGGAGGTAACCCTACCGGCCGCCCCGGCGGCGCCGACAGCGCGAAGGGCCGCCCCCGCACCCCTTGCGGGCGGGAGGCAGCCCCTGCCGGGCCGGCCGGACTCAGGCGTTGGGGCGCAGGGTCCAGACCACCGTCATCTCGCCGGTCACCGCGCCGTCCGCGCGCTGGATCCGGATGGCCACGGGAAACTCGGGCCGCTTGCCCGCGTCCAGTTCGGCGACGACTTCGGCCGCCGGCCTGCCGAGGGTGGCGGTCGCGGTGACATCGCCCATGGCCAGCTTCTGGTAGCCGATCTCCGCCTTCACCGCGAGCGGGACGGCGCGCGTCAGCTGGTCCCCGAACGCGGCGATGACTATCGCGCCGCTCGCCGATTCCGCCAGCGTGAACATGGCTCCGGCGTGCGGTCCGCCGACGTGGTTGTGGAAGTCCGTCTGGTCCGGCAGACGGACCACCGCGCGTTCCGCGGTGGACTCCAGGAATTCGAGGTTGAGGGTCCGGACCATCGGAACCGTCGCGGCGAGCATCTCGCCCGCGGTCATCTGTTCAGCGCTCATGGGCCCGATGTTACCGGCCGGTAGGCATGTTTGGCCATGCCCAGGGGATCACCGGGTCCGCACCCGGTCACGTCCTTCACCGTCCGCTCACGGGGGCGGCCGTAGCCGCCCGAGCGGCGCACCTCTATCGTTACTCGCCATGTGGCCAGGACAGCAGCCGCCCGGGGGCGAGCAAAACCCGCAGGACCAGAACCAGAACCCGTATCAGCAGCCGGGTTACCAGCAGCCGAATCCCTACCAGCAGCCGGGATACCAGCAGCCCGGCGCGTCCGGGCCGCAGCCCGGGTACGGCTACCCGCAGCAGGGGCAGCCGGGACAGCAGCAGGGTCAGCCGGGCTACCCGCAGGGCAACCCGTACCAGCAGCCGACCGTTCCGCAGCACTCGGTTCCCGGCCCGCCCGGTCCGCCTCAGCCCGGCAACGACAAGAAGAAGACGACCGTCGTCGCCATCGTCGCGGCGATCGCGGTCGTCGCGGCCGCGGTGGTCACCGGTGTCGTCGTGATGAACAAGAAGGACGACGGCAAGGACGGCAAGAACGTCGCCGACGACAAGAAGTCGTCCGCGCCCGCCAAGCCCTCCGGGTCCGCGTCGTCGCCGGAGGAGAACCCGCGCGGTGCCGAAGACGACGCCAAGCCGCTCATCGCCGGCTGGAAGGTGGTGACCAACCCGAAGTGGGGCACGCAGTTCGACGTGCCCGGCGACTGGGAGGTCTCGTCCCCCACCACGTCCTCCTTCTTCGAGGACGACAAGAAGGGTGACGGCTCACCGCTGATCGGCTTCACGGCGCCCGCCGACTACAAGAGCAAGTGGTGCGTCGACGACTCCGACCACGACGGCATCAAGGAGAACAGCAGCCTGGCCGGAACCGGCACCCGCGGCGCCGAAGGTGCCACGGACGCCGATGTGAACGCCAGGAACGAGGCGGGCACCTGGGCATGGGCCGCCTATGCGCAGCACATGCCGAAGAGCACCATCAAGATCAGCAAGCCGAAGCAGTACACCACCAAGTCGGGTCTGACCGGCAGCCTGGTGACTGCCAAGGCGCCCCACGTCACCAAGAAGAAGAAGTGCGACACGGACGGCAAGTCCATCGCCTTCACCTTCAAGAACAGCAACGGGGCGTTCTCCTCCTGGGTTCTGTACGGTGCCGACTCCGTCCCGGACGAGCTGCCGGACACGACGATCATGAAGATCCTGAGCACCGTGCGCCTGGTGAAGATCACCGAGTCCTGACGCTCCGCGGCAATCCATTTGGCACCACGGGGTCAAGCCAGCGATAGTCCCCTGGTGACAGCCGCCGACCTCGCACCCCCATCGGACCGCCCCTCCCGGGCGGGCCGCAACTACCGGCTGCTGACCGCCGCCGCGATCATCACGGGCCTGGGCACCAACGGCGCGCTGATCGCGGCGGCGTTCGCGGTTCTGGAGTCGGGCGGCGACGCCGGCGACGTGGGACTGGTGGCCGCCGCCAGGACCGCGCCGCTGGTCCTCTTCCTGCTGATCGGCGGGGCGGTCGCGGACCGGCTGCCGCGCCACCGCGTGATGGTGGCGGCCAACACCCTCAACTGCGTGTCACAGGCCGTCTTCGCCTGGCTGGTCCTGGCCGGTGACGCCCGGCTGTGGCAGATGATGGTGCTCACCGCGCTCTGCGGCACCGGGCAGGCCTTCTTCAACCCGGCCGCCGAGGGCATGCTGATGTCCACGGTCAGCGCCGAACAGGCGAGCCGTGCCTTCGCCCTCTTCCGGATGTCCATGCAGGGCGCCGCCATCGGCGGTGCGGCGCTCGGCGGCGCCATGATCGCCGCGATGGACCCCGGCTGGGTACTGGCCATCGACGCCGCCGCCTTCGCGGTGGCCGGAGCCCTGCGCTCCTTCCTCGACGTGAGCCACATCCCCGCGCGCGAACCCGGCGGCGGGCTGCTCGCCGATCTCCGGGACGGCTGGCAGGAGTTCGTCGGCCGCACCTGGCTCTGGGCCGTCGTGGCGCAGTTCTCCGTGGTCGTCGCCGCGGTCGGGGCCGCGGAGGCGGTGTACGGGCCACTGGTCGCCAGGGACGAACTCGGCGGCGCCCGCCCCTGGGGCCTCGCGCTCGCCGCGTTCGGCGTCGGCACCCTGGGCGGGGCGGTGCTGATGATGCGGTGGAAGCCGCGCCGGCTGCTGCTGGCCGGGACGCTCTGCGTCTTCCCGCTGGCCCTGCCCTCGGCGGGGCTCGCCGTGCCTCTCCCGGTAGCCGGGCTCTGCGCGGTGATGTTCGTCAGCGGCGCCGCCATCGAGGTGTTCGGCGTGTCCTGGATGACGGCCCTGCATCAGGAGGTTCCGGAGGAGAAGCTGTCGCGGGTCTCGGCGTACGACTGGTTCGGCTCCGTGGCCATGGTGCCGCTCGCCACCGCGCTCGCCGGTCCGGTGGAGTCGCTGGTCGGGCGCAGCCAGGCGCTGTGGGGCTGCGCGGCGCTGGTCGTCCTGGTCACCGGCGCCGTGCTCTTCGTACCGGACGTGCGCAACCTGACGCGCAGAAGCTCCCCCACCGAGGTGGTGGCGAAGGGCGCCCCGGCGTCAGCCGATGCCGAAGGAGCCGTCGGGCGGCTCGGGTGAGTCGACCGCCTCTTCGTCACCGACCGGCGCGGCGCCCCTGACGAGCGCGGCCACGGCGGCGCCGTACTCGACGCGGGCGGGGAACGCGTCGGCGGCGCAACGGCGGATCAGCGCGGCCGTGTCGAACGGGGTGCGGGAGGCGATCAGGACGACGTTGCCGAAGCGCCGGCCGCGCAGGACGGCCGGCTCCGCGATGATCGCCAGCTCCTCGAAGACGGCCGCGAAGGTGGCCAGCTGCGGGCGCAGGAAGTCGAACGGCGCCCCGTCGGCGAGGTTGGCGGCGTAGACCCCGTCGGCCCGCAGCGCACGTGCCGCGGCCCGCGCGTAGGGCAGGGTGGTCAGGTGGGCGGGCACCCGCGAGCCGCCGAAGACATCCGCGACCAGGACGTCCACGGAGCCGGGCGGGGTCGCCTCCAGGTGTTCACGGGCGTCCGTGCCGTGCACGGTGATTCCACTGCCGTCCGGCAGCGGCAGGTGCTCGGCCACCAGAGCGAGCAGGCCCCGGTCGGCCTCCGCGACGTCCTGCCGGGATCCGGGGCGGGTCGCCGCGACGTAGCGGGGCAGGGTGAGGGCGCCGCCGCCGAGGTGCAGCACGTCGAGCGGTGCGCCCGGTTCCGCGACGCGGTCCACGACGTGGGCGAGCCGTCTCGTGTACTCGAACTCCAGGTGTTCCGGAGCGTCCAGGTCGACGTACGACTGGGGTGCCCCGTCGACGGTCAGCAGCCAGGCCCGCTCCCGGTCCACGTCGGGGAGCAGTCTGGCGGTGCCCATATCCACGTCGCGGATGACCGGTATCGACTCGTTCACTTCCCCATTGTGCGGTGCCCGGACGGCTGTTCATGACCGCTGCGCCCGGTGCCCGGTCCGTCTCCCACGGGTTCGGGAGACGGACCGGGCCGTGCGGCGTTACGGCTCCGGGCTCAGAGCAGGCCGGTGACCGTACCGGCCCCGATCGTGCGGCCGCCCTCGCGGATGGCGAAGCCGAGGCCGGTCTCCAGCGGTATGTCCCGGCCCAGCTCGACGGTCATGGTGACCGTCTCACCGGGGCGCGCCACCGCCACCGCGCCGAGGTCGACGTCGCCGACGACGTCCGCGGTGCGGATGTAGAACTGCGGCCGGTAGCCGGTGGCGACCGGGGTGGTCCGGCCGCCCTCCCGCCCCGACAGGACGTACACCTGCGCGGTGAAGCGCCGGCTCGGGGTCACGCTGCCCGGCGCCGCGACGACGTGCCCGCGGCGCACCCGGTCCCGCTCGACCCCGCGCAGGAGCAGCGCGACGTTGTCGCCGGCCTCCGCGGACTCCATCGGCTTGCCGAAGGTCTCCAGACCGGTGACGACCGTCTCGATGTCCGCGCCGAGCACCGACACACGGTCACCGACGCGGACGGTCCCGCGCTCCACCGCGCCGGTGACGACCGTGCCCCGGCCGGTGATGGTCAGGACGTTCTCCACCGGCAGCAGGAACGGCGCGTCGGTGTAGCGCACCGGCATCGGTACATAGGTGTCGACGGCGTCGAGCAACGCCTCGACCGCCCCCGTCCAGCGCGGGTCGCCCTCCAGCGCCCGCAGGCCGGAGACCCGCACGACGGGCACGGTGTCGCCGCCGTAGCCGTGCGCGGACAGCAGCTCGCGCACCTCCAGCTCGACCAGGTCGGCCAGCTCGGGGTCACCCGCGTCCGCCTTGTTCAGGGCGACGACGATGTGGTCGACGCCCACCTGGCGGGCGAGCAGCACGTGCTCGGCGGTCTGCGGCATGATCCCTTCGAGCGCGGAGACGACGAGGATCGCCCCGTCGAGCTGGGCGGCGCCGGTCACCATGTTCTTGATGTACGTAGTTTGCGCACCCTGTCATGACTCTAACTCACGTCTCTGACCAGCAAAGCGCCCCGTCCTCCGTCTTCCATCGACGGGGAACGGGGCTACAGGACGGACCGGGGCCGGCTGTCGACCTCACGGGGAGGACCAGCCCCGGCCGCCCTCCGCGCGACGGAGGTGACGCCCCTGACGCGCGGGTCTATGAGGAGGAGGCAGGGCCGTCGGGTGGGATGACCCTGCCCCCTCTTTCGCGCACGCCGACGAGTGCGCGGAGGCCGCACCTACGTACCGGAGGACGCTGCGGGCGTCCCGGGCAGGGGTGCGGAGCCTGGTTCGCTCTCACGGACGACGAAGGCGCTGCCCGTCACGGTCCGTGTGAACTGCCGGTGGTTGCTTCGGCCGGCGTGCTCGATGCATTCCACGTCGACGCGCTCCCCGTCCGTCGACGGCTCGGCGGTCCACCCACAGTTGGTGCAGCGGGCTGCGTACGTCGGCGCGATGTCGGGATGAGCGACGATCCGGTGCACGAGGCTGCGAAGTATCATCCGGGGTCTCATCAGGCCGACGTCTTCCCGTGGGGCTGCCGGACCGCCGACTCTCCGCGAGGGTGCCTGGTGATCTCGACGTTGCAGTCCGTGACGGTCGACAAGTCCCCTGCGTTACGGGCCTCTTCTCGCTGCCGTCCCAGAGCCGCGCAAATGTCGCATCCGAAGTTCGGGATCGGCTCTGGCAACTGCGTCGCAGGGTCCGTCAGAAAGACCGGTCCCGTCATCATTGTGATGTCCATACCCGCTCCTCCACATCAGCCGTGTCGTCTGACATCGAGCTTTACTCAGGCATGCGCTCCCATGTGGTGACTGGACGGTGACTAACCGGTGACTGCGACTATCCTGGAGCTATGCAAGATGGGGAGTTCGTGGCCGGTGTCCGCGAGGCGCTAAGTCGCCGCGGGCTGTCTATTCGCGCTGCGGCTAAGGCGCTCAGCTACGATCACGCTTACCTGTCGCGTGTGCTGTCGGGTAAGCAAGCGCCCTCCCCGCAGCTAGTCGAGTCCTTAGATGCGCTACTGGGTCCGGCCGAGCCAGACGTGCCCCCCACCGACATGGCTGAGACCACGTACGTCAAAGGGGCCGTAGCTCATTTGCTGGAGCACGATAATCGATACGGCGGGGCGCACATTGCTGATGCGGCGGTCCAGGTGTGGCGCGCCGAACAGCGGAAACTAGACCGTCTGACGGATCCAACCATGTGGCACCTGTCGGCCGTCGGAGAGATCGCTCAAGTGGCCGGCTGGATTCTCTTCGACGCTCACCGCACTGATGAGGCACGGCAGGCGTTCATGGAGTCACAGATGCTGGCTCGTCAGGCTGGAGATCGCCCCCGTACGTGGTTCGCACTGGACATGATCGCCATGCAGGATGTCCAGACGGGACGAACCGGGGAGGCTCTCCGGATTGCTGACGATCTGCTGTCCCAGCCCGGCGTTCCTCCCCGGGTGGCGCTGATCGCGCGTGTACGCCGAGCGCGCGCGCTGGCGCAGGCAGGACACCGGCAGCGAAGTCTCACCGAGGTGCGCACCTCCCTTGGCGCACTGCAAGACTCGATCACCGCCCGCGATCCGGAGTGGACATGGTGGGTGAACGAGGCTGAAGTGATCGGGCACCATGGGGAAGTCCTGCTATCACTCGGAGACCACGCAGCCGCCGTGCCGCACCTTCAGAAGGCCAGGAGCCTCGTTCAGTCCGGAGGGCGTGGGGATCTGTACTACAGCGTGGCAGAGCTGACGGCGCTGACGGCCGCCAAGGCATGGAGAGACTGTGACACGCTGCTGTCTAGCATGACTCCTATGCTGGACACCGTCGCATCGACGCGCAGTAGAGCGCGTCTCACACAGACGTTGCGCGCCATAGACCGCGATGCCCCCGCCTGGCTAACGGCAACCGCACGGGAGCTTGCGGCCTGACTTCAGACGGGAAAGCCCATCGCACGAGCGTGCTGACGGTACGCCTTGCCGTGCCAGGCTGAGCAGTAGCGCTTGATCTTGCCGGGGCCAGGCTTCTGTTCCACCTCAGCACCACAGCGCAGGCACGACGTGGGCAGGCTCTTGGCGGGCTGCGTGTAGTCCATGGCGATGTCCTCCTGGTGGTGTACGGGGAAGCCCTGTACGGATCCATGTCGGCTTCGTGCAGGGCGAGTTGGGAAGTGTGTGACGGCCCCGTCGGCATGTCGCCAGTGGGGCCGTAGAGGGTGCGTCAGACGTAGCGGCCGGCGACGAGTGCCCGCCCGGTGTCGGCGTCGTACAACTCGATCCGCTGATCGATCACGCCGGAGACCTCACGGCCGTCCAGGTAGGTCTTGGAGATCACCTGAATGTTGGGCACTGATGTTCCGCCGCCCCTTTGGCCTGCGGCCTCGCGGAACATTGCCCGCGTGTCCGTGTTGCTGATGACCTGGGACGGGGAGCTGAAATACGCCAGCTCCGGACCGTTCTCACCGACCATGGAGAACTGACCGACGGGCGGGTAACCGCCGTTGGCGTAGCCGCCTGGCCGCCCGTACGCCTTGCCCAAGTTGCCGTAGGCCGCCTTCGCGTAGCGCATGGAGGAGTAGACGTTCGCCAGGGGGTCAATCGAGACCCCGTGCAGGAACGGTCCCGTCTTGCTCATGGAGCCGGCGTAGTGCTGGAACGTCGGCCGGATGACCTGCATCAATCCGGTGCTCGGGTAGCCCGCCCTCGCGTTGGAGTCCCAGTTGTTGACCGCGCGGGGGTCACCGCCCGACTCCTGGTTCATGCGCTGGAGTGTCACGTCAGCGTAGGACGACGGGTTGCCTGTCAGGCGAAGTGCCTGGCTGACCACTCCGCGCCAGCGCTGCACGCCGCTTCCGCCGCTACCGGCGCCGTTCTCCAGGTAGCCCATGGGGTCAATGGCCTTGCCCCTGAGCCGCGCCTCCAGATGGAGGTGAGGGCCGGTGACGTTGCCCGTCGCGCCCACCTTGCCGATGACCTGGCCCTGCTTCACAGCAGTGCCGACCGTCGTCAGGATGCGGCTCATGTGCGCGTACAGCGACGAGAGACCGCCACCATGGTTGATCATGACGTGGTTCCCGTACGGGCCGCCGGACGTCGCCATGGAGACGCGGCCTTCAGCTACAGCCTTGACAGGCACGCCCAGGGCCGCCGGGAAGTCGAGCCCGGTGTGATGTCCGGACGACCACATGGAGCCGGAGGCGCCGAATCTCGTACCGTACGGGACATTGACTGGCTTGGCCCAGGTGCCGTTGCCGCCTCCGCCGCCTCCGAATCCGATGAGGTCCAGCGCCCTATCCTTCAGGCTGCTGAGCATCTGTCCCGGAATCTTCGTGATGGACTTCGCCCAAGGATTGGTGAGCAACCCCTTCATCTGCTTACCGATGAAGCTCTTCGCCTTGTCAAAGAGGTGTGCAGGATTCAGGAAATCCACCGCTCCGGATGCCTTGTCCTTGACCCAGTCGATAATTCCGCCGTTCTTGAACGCTGGCATTCCGTTGGAGATCGCACGCTGAACCCCACTGACGCCGCCTGAGCGGGCAGCAGCATTCCACGAGTTGATCTTATCGGCGCCAATCGCACGCGTCCATTCCGGCCGCATGATCGCCTCACCGCCACCGACGGCTACAACACGATCGTCACGGCCCGGGGAATACCCGGACATGATGCCGCCGGTTGCGAAGCCCTTTAGGTCCATAGGCTTCAGATCTGAGGCGCCAGTAATTGCCGCAACGTGGTTCCACAACGGCACGATGCCCCTGTTGTAGACGCGATCGATGATGATTCGGACAGGTTCTTTGACAACGCCCTTGACGCCGTCCCAGGCAGTTTTGATGTTCTTCTTGGCGGTCTTGAACGCGTCGACAACGAGCCCCATCGCGGCCTTGATGTTGTCGAACGGCGGCTTTATGCCTCGGTTATACAGCGTCGATGCAGCTTCACCGATCCACCCGAAGACCGGGCTAATGATGTGGTTCCACAACCACTTTGCCGCCGTGCCCAGCGTATCGAGCGAATCCTTGGAGTTCTTCATGGCGGGCTTGATCGCGTTGTCGTACAGCGACGTCGCGCTATCACCGATCCATCCGAAGACAGGACTGATGATTCCGGTCCACAGCGCGCTAGCTGCTTCACCGATGGACGTGAATGCGGGGCTGATAGCCTTTTCCCACAGCCACGTTCCGATGTCTCCCAGAGCCTGAAAAGCCAGGTAGGCGGGCAGGAGGAGGACTGTGACAAGGGCCGTGAACAGGAGCTGAGTCGCCTCCGCGATGAAGTCGAAAGACGGCTTGATGGCCTTTTCCCAAAGCCAGACTGCGACGGCCCCGACAGCCTGCATGGCGGCCCAGATTCCATCGAATGTGGGCTTCAGTGCGTTGTCCCAGAGACCCAGAGTTCCGGCCTTCAGAGCGGCCCACGTGCCGTCGACAGCTACACGGAACCAGTCGCAATGCTGGTAAGCGAGGATGAGACCCGCGGCGAGCAGTCCGACGACGATTACCACGGCTCGGATGATCGGGAGGATTCCCGTTGCGTTGAGAACGGTCCCGAATCCCGCCGTTGCTATGGCGGAGAGCAGCATCACCGATTGATAGACGGTCATCGCTGCGGAGAACGCGACCATTCCGAGGGCAACGGCTTTCTGTGCCGCCCAGAGTCCCCACAACGCCTGTACAACGCCGGGGTTCTCCGTCGCAACCTTACTGATCGCGGCGAAAACGGGCCCAACGATCGCCATCATCGTCGTCGATAGGGGTGCTACGGCCTTTGATACGTCCAGAGCGGCCATCAGAATTTGCCCGATGAAGTGGGCCAATCCGGGAGAGGTTTCCTTGACGTACGCGAGAAATTTCTCGAAGCCTGGACTTCCCTTAAGGGACGTGCCCCACTTTGCGAACCGAGCGGTGATTCCGTCCGACTTCGTCGCTATCCCGTCCATATGCGGCAGGAAGGCATCGATAACGCCTGCGGCACCCTTTAGGACGTTGCCAAGCGCTGTTCCCATTCCAACAATGGCAGGCTTCACGCTATTCGTGATGTCGTCCTTGAAATCACGCCAAAACGGCGTCTTGAGTTCCCCGCTCGCCTTCGCCTGAAGGACTCCAATTGCGGAAGCTGCGGCCAGTACGATCGGCGTCAGTCCCGGGAGTGAGTTCGTCGCACCTTCGACGGCCGTCGTGAAGAGGGGAAGGACCGCGGGTTGTAGCGACGTCTGCCATGTCTTGAAGGCGGAGGTGAGTCCGTCAGATCCTGCGATGGCGTCGAAGAGGTCTCTGCCGGCTGGAGTCAGGTTCGCAAGTGCCTCACGGTACTCATCGGCCTTTGTGCGTGCGGTGGTCGTAGCCGTCGACGACGTGAGTTGAGCGGACGCCAAGCCGCGCTGCGCGTTGGCCACGGACTCTGACGCAGAGACCTGCGCATCGGCCGCAGACCGTACGGCGTCAGCGACCTTTTCCTGTGCATCGGTGACGGACTGCGCACCGTCACGGGCCGTCTTGGCCGCCGCATCCTGCGCCTTCGCGACGGCCTCTGTCTGCGTAGCTACGTCGTGCTGAGCGTCACTGACACGCACCGTCGCGCTACGAACGGCGTCCGAGCCATCGACGCCGGCCTTCTGCTGCTTGGCCGCGGACTTCTGCAAGTCAGAGTAGTTCTGCGCCTGCTCCTTGGCCGACTGCCTTGCGCGATCCAGGGTGAGGCGCGCGGACTCCTTCTGAAGCTGAGTGGCCTTAGGGTCCGCCAGCGTGGCGTTCAGATCCTCCTGAGCCTGCTGGACGCGGAGAGTTGCCTCGCGCTGGTCCAGGGCACCGTCTGTGAGCTGATCGTTCAGAGCCTTCAGCTGCTGTGCGGCGTCGGCCCGTGCAGCGGTGAGATCCTGCTCGGCCTGACGTGCCAAACGCTGAGCGTCGACGAGGCTCTGTTCCGCACGCTTGACGGCCTCCGCAGCCTGCTGGCGTCGCTCTGCGGACTGCTCGGCGGCGTCGGCTACCGCGCGCTGAGCCTGTACGACAGCGCGTTCTGCGGACTCGATCGCTTTCGCGGCGTTGCGGTGAGCCGTGGCCAACGTAGCTTGAGCGCCCGCTAGTTGGAGCGCCTTCGATGCTGCAACAGTCGACGACGAGGCGCTGTTGTCCGTCGCCCGTGCCGCCTCGTCTTCCGCGGCGGTCTTGAGCTGAATCACGCTCGTGACTTGCTTCACGGCGGGAATGGCGGCCAGCGCTACCGCACCTACGCCGGCCCCGGCTGCAACAGCCATGGAAGCGACAGCGCCCAGCCCTGCGGCGAGCACCGGGCCCAGCGGGATGGCCGTCAGTGCGGCTACCTGGATACCGAGCGACATCAGCGCCGAACTGGCCTGCGAGGCATCGACGTGGGCGGGAACGTTGATCCGCTTCCGGTCGACGCTGTCGATCTCTTCTCGGATCGCGACGAGCGCCGCTCGTGCGGCGGCTGTGTCGGCGCGAACCTGCACGTTCGGGTGTTCAGCGCCGAGCCGGCGAAGCTGCTCCTCGATCCGGAGGACTTCCGAGCGCGCCGCCCCGGCATCAACGTCAATGCCGATGCGTTTGCCGCTCAGTTGCTCCAACTTTGCGCGAAGGCGCGCTAGTTCGGCGTCAACGCCTTCATCACCGAGGCGGACGTCAAGCTTGGGCATGCTCTTGAAAGCAAGCTCCAACTTTGCGCGAAGGCTGCGGGAGAACGCTCCTCCAGCATCGTCACCGGACCGTCCCGCTGCGACTACCCCTGCTCGCCCACCGGTACGGATCGCGTCCGGGATGGCGAGGACGATGTTGCGGCTGATGGCGTCGCCCATGCGTTCACCGACGTCGCGCCCCACACGGTCCGCGACCGGGAGGAGCGCCGCCTTCAGCCGCGGGTGAAAGTCACGGGTGTATGGAACAACGTCAACGCCGGCTTGACCGACGATGGCAGTCACTCCCCACCCCCCGTCAAGTCCTCCAGTTCTCCGGGCTGCTCCCGCAGGTCCAGCAGCGTCGACAGGACGTCAAGGCGGTGCGCGCGACGCTCGATGACGGGTGAGTAATCCGACTGCGCGACGGACACGGCTGCCTCGCACCACTCCTTGCAGGAGCGGGAACAGTAGGCGAAGAAGTCCAGCTCTCCGCCCCCCGTGAACGTCGGCATGGGGGTGAAGCGGCACGTCGGCCGCAGACAGGTTGGGTCGCGCAGCGTTGCGCTCATGGGTCCTCCGTCGGGATGCACGAGAGCCCCTTAGCGCTCGGCTAAGGGGCTCTCGTCAGTCGGTTGGGGTGTTGCGGGTGCGGTTACCGGAAGCGTGCGGAGACGTCCTCTACGGCCTTCATGAACACCGCGTACCGCGGGGTGGCGCCGTTCCCGTATTCGACGGCAAGTGCGTGGGGAGCGGTGTTGAGGACTCGTGCTCCGGCTCGTCGACGAGGCGTCCCGCGCCAGGGCACGTTCTTCTCAATCGGGATGACGTCGAAGGAGCGGGAGTAAAGACCGGAATGCCGATCTTTCGCCGGGTCACCGACGGGCGCATGAGCCTCCGCAGCTTGCTTGACCTCCAGGGCAGCGACTCGGCAAGCAAGTTGGATGCCAGGAAGTTTCATCAGCCGGCCGATGCCTTCGAAGTCGCCTCGGTAGCGCGAACGGAAGGCCATCAGTGCGCCCCGGGCGTGCGACGGCGCTCCGTGGGGATCTCCGTGCGAAAGACTCCGGGCACGTTGACCGCGAACGACGCACGGGCGTTCAGGGCGACGGCAAGGCGGGCTAGTTCAGCGCGCTCCTCGTCCGCCTCCGGGCCGCTTGCACCCTTCACGGCCTGAGTTCGCTTGAGCCAGACGTGACAGTGACCGCCACAAGTCTTGTACGACGGCGCAGCGTCGAACGGGCATTCTCTCCACCGGCATCGCGGGTTGGGGATCATGGTTGCTCCTCCAGAGCTGGTGAAAGGTAAAGAAAAGGCAAAGCGCGTGTCATATTCGCAGGTTCTCGAATCGCGAATGCGTTACGGCAACAGCGCGCCCACCTGCCGTTTTACGATTTGCTGTCACACTTACTGCGAACAGTCTGCGCGTGGCTCTTGATCGCCTGCCGCGCTCGATCCATCGCACGGGGCTGCTCAAGGGGCGTCAGATGGGCGCCCAGAGGGCCCTAAATGGGCCTCAGGGAAACGTGACCGCTGGATCCCCAGACCCGTACGCACTGCGAGGATTAGCCCACTTACGACCAGCGTGATGATCGACTGGGGATCATCCCCTGGGGTATCCGCAGGTCAGAGGCTTGCGGCCTGTGCTCAGTCGTCCAACGCGGGGTGCGTCGGCGCCGGCCGGTGCACGCTCTTGCGCGTGAGGGCTGCTGCTGTGCCTCCCTCACTGCTGCTCTTCTGGGCATGATGCCAAGCGCAGAGCAGTGCGAGGTTGTCCATGTCCGACGATCCTCCGAGCGAGTCAGGCACGATGTGATCCACGTCGTTGCCTGGTAGATCGCACCTGCGTCCGTCGGAGTAGCGGGCTGTGCACTGTCCACCGTCACGGCGGATCACCCGACGTCGCAGGGCTGCCCAGTTGCGGGGCAACCGTGAGCGTCTAGTACTCCCACCCCATGCGCTCACACGCGCTCCTTCCGGTCGTGAGGATGGGCCTCCGTGAGTCGCAATACGGAGGCCCTTGGACGTCAGATGCCGGTCACCTTCGCCGTGAGGCTGAGGTTCGGGTTCGCCATGACGGGGAGCACGATGGCGGTCGCGCGGGTCCACACGGTCTGCGGGTCCTCGCTCTTGTAGTTGCCGACGTACGCGCCGCCCTGCTCGCCGGAGGTGAGTCCATACCGCAGGTCGTTCGCCTCCACCGGAACGCCCCACAGGGTTTTGCCCAGTTCGTCACCCGGGTCCGGGAGCAGGGCGATGGAGTCGGCCGGCGTGATCCGCTGAGCGGTGCCCTGGAACACCACGCGGGCGTCATAGGTGGTTACCTGCGGCAGCTCGTGCTTGGCCAGGAGCGCGTTCAGCTCCTCCAGCGACAGGACCGACGGCGCGTTGTAGTCGGTCGTCGCCATGCGGCAGAGCTTCGCGTTCGACCGCAGGGCACGCGCGATACGCAACGGCATCAGAGCCCACTTCGGAGCGGCGCCCGTGTCGTCGACCACGACGTCTACCCATGCCTGGAGGTCGTCGAACGGCGTCGACGTCTCGGTGTCGGTCCAGTCGATCTCGGTTGCCGTGGTGTGCGACGCCAGCCGGCCGAAGTCCACCGTGCCGTAGACGTTGTTCTCGTTCAGCGAGACAGCGCCCGTGAACAGCGCCTGGCCGCGCGCCACCTCCACCCGGGCCGCGATTGCCCGGACGAGGATCTCCGAGTCATTGAAGATCTTGTCTCGGATGTCATCACTCATCGTGGCGGCGTTCCGCATACGCAACTGCTCGTACTCGCTGACGGGCATCTTGCGCGAGATAGGGGGCAGTTCGCCGCTGGCACGCGCGCCGCCCTCGCGGACGCCGATGTCTGAACTCGCGTCGTAGGCACGGTAGTTGGCGGCTTCCGTCAGCCCACCCCCTCCGGCCTCAAAGCGGTACTCCAGGTCTTCGATGGTGTCGCTGGGCAGCCAGCGCGACAGGGTGAATGCGTTCTCCTCCCGGTCCCGGATCGCCGCGCGGGCGTAGCCGGACAGCTCGGAGGGGGTCGCGTACTCAGTGATGAGCTGCATGGGGTGGGCCTCTCGGTCAGTGGTTGGTGAAGCTGCTGCGGGCTGAGCCGTCGTCGGCACGCCCGATGTCGACTGCGCCGCTCGCTTCGGCGGTCAACTCGTCAACGGACGTCGGGAGCCAGTGCCGGCCGGACTCCGCGGCAAAGAGCAGGAAGGCGACGCTGCGCCGCCTCGTTCCGGCGATGACGCGCATGACATCCGCGGGAAGCGGCTTCAGCGGAACGTAGGCGAACTGGTCCTGCCCTGACGCGTAGATGGCGTTCAGGACGCCCGGGTCGACGACGTCGCGCATGACTTCGCGCTGAGTGGCGCGCAGGGTGTCCAGCTCCCGCACGATGGCGCGGAGCCTGGTGAATGCCTCCACGGCATCGGGGCCGGCGTCGATGGCCGCTTCGCCGTCGACGAGGCGCCCGTGAGTCGCGGTGATGTCACGGACTTCGTTCATGAGCGCGTCCAGGCGCTCCGCCAGGCTGGAGAGCACCGGTTCCGTGTGGACGGTGCGCAGGTACGCCAGGTGGCGCTTCAGCGAGGCGACGGCCGTCGTCAGTGCCTCACGCTCCGACATCGGCACGAGAGCCGCTGTGTAAGCGTCTACGGCCTGCCGGCCGATGTCGGCAGGGATCGGCTTCCCACTGCTCCGCAGGGCCGCTATGGCGCCCTCCAGGACCGCCCTGCGGGCGTGCTCCGGAGGCAGCGCGGAGGGGAGCGACGCCAGGCGCTCATCCGTCGCCGCTAGCGCCTCCTCCGCGGTTTTGATTGCTGGTACGACGTGCCACGGATTCGCGGGCGCCGCCTTTCGTCGGGTCATGAACGCCTCTCTTGACATGCAGAAAGCCCCATCGAATGACAGGGCTTGGTGTGGTTCTGTGCGGTCGCTACGCGGCTTCGTAGTGGCCGGTGCTCTCGAAGTGCGCCCGCCGTTCCGCGCGGCGCTCACGCTTCGCCCTGGCGCGCTGCGGGGCCTCCAGGCTGTAGCGGATCCGCTCCGCCTCGTTCCGGCAGTCGGCGCACTTCCGCGTGAAGCCGTCAGCACACAGGCTGTCTTGGTGGAAGTTCGGGCTGCCGACGACGAGGGTGCGGAAGCATCCGGGGCACTGCCGTGTGGGGTGGTCCGGAACGTCGCTGGTTCGGTACATGGCTTCTCCTGAAGATGTCCTGTCGTTCTGTGGTCCCGGCGGTCTGCCAAGGGTGGGAAATAAAGAAGCGCCGCCCGTGGGCAGCGCTTCGAAAGAGGTCTGAGGCTCCGGCGGAGCACGTCGAAGGAGCGCATGGAGGAGAGTTCACGCTCTACGAGGACTGCTCAACGCCGGAGCCATGCGCTCAAAGCCGGGAAAGGCGACCGGCTGAGCGCAGTTGCACACGGGAGTCCGGCTCGCCCCAAAGGCTGAGGCCAGGACTCCCGCGGTTCATGGGGGCGGCTACTTTCCGTAACCTGCCTGGAGGGTCGCGCGAGCGCGCGCGGGGCCCTTCTCCTACCTACGTTTTCGGGCGGGTGTGACGCGTCAGGAAGTGAGTGAAAACGCCCACATCCCAGTCGCCCCTAGGAAAACGAACCAGCCGCACCCTCGGGCGAATCGCCTTTTGTTACACAACTTCTTGAAAATCTCGAATAGCGAGACGCTGTTGCCGTGATGACGGCTCCCGGCGACCTCCGCCAGCTCCACGGCTCACCCGCTACGTGACGTCGAACGGCGGACGATCAAGCCGGAAGCCCTGTACGCCCTCGTGTGGGCCCGCGGGCGCCCCAGTGGGAGAATCTGCCAGGGTGGGGTACGAGGCTCGCAGAACGGCACGCAGGGGCGCGCACGACCCCTTGCCGCTCCTTCGCCCCCCTCGTCCGCGCGTGGGGTCTGACGACGTCGAATGAGGCCTCTTCCGCCCTGCCGGACAGAGTTGAGCCCAAACTGACAAACTAACCTCTATTTTCAAGACCCTCTAAGAGGCTCCATAGGGAGTTAAGAAATAGGGTTCAGTTTGTCATTCTGGCCAGAATGCCCGCCCCATTGTCAACAGAGAGTAACGATGCGGCATCTATTGCCACTCTCTGGAGTCAAGGTCAAACTTCGCCCCTCTTTCGGGCGGAGGTAACGCCGTGGCATCGGCGTCTCTGGGGCGGCCCAGTTTGTCCAGGCGCCTCCACCAGAGGGGGCGGAGGACGTCGACGAGGCGCCTGGACATGACGATGCCCCCGGGCCCGGGAAGGGCTTCAGGGGCAGTCGTCGTCGTTACGTAGGGTGATCGTCAGGCGGTCACGAAGGCGTTCCCGTACATCCGATGTGCCTCCGTGAGGCAGTCAGGGTGCACGAGGTGGAACGTGTCGTCGATCTCGACGACCTCCAGCGGTACGAAGTCGGCGTGATCCTCCGAGCAGTGGGCGCAGACCGGCGCCCAGCCGGCGCACTCAACGCAGGCCAGCTCTCCCCACGGGGTCCGTCGGGGGTGCACCGTCACGACACGGCCACAGTCGCAGGTGCCGCAGTCCTTCGGGTCGGGGGCGTCGACGACCTCCATGCCGGCTGCCAGAGCCTCCGCGACGAGGACGAGGCAGTCAGCGTCACGCAGCTTCGTCGCCGTGCCGAGCACGTAGACCGCCTCGAAGTCCGTGACGGTGTAGTCCGTGTGGAGCGCGTATGTCGTCTGCGCTCCCACCTGGACGGCGACGTCGATCGCGAAGGTGTAGAGCCGGTTGCGCTGGGCGGCCGTCGACGTGGGGCCGACGACGAGAGCGGTGGAGGCGGGGGCGGTCTGTGCGGTGAAGTTGTGTGCCATGCTGGACGCTCCTCATGTAGGAACACAGCCCCGCTCTTCCGCCAAGTCGACGCGGGGTTGTGTCGTGCCCGGGGAGGTTCCCGGGGTGTGTCCACACCTTACGCACAACCCGGGAGGTGTGTCCACACCTCTGCTAGGGTCGGCCCATGCCGAATCAGCCCAAGACCCCCGCCAGCCGCTTTCGCATCGACACTGAGCTGTGGAGCGCGTTCGGGGACGCCGTCCCTGATGACACCGACCGATCCGACGTCCTACGCCGCTTCGTCGCCTACTACTGTCACAGGCCCGGCGTAGACCTGCCCGAGCGCCCTCCTGCGGGCCCGTGGTCCACACCGCCGGCCGAGTAGGCGCAAGCATGCGAACGGCCCCCGTCGACAAGGACGAGGGCCGTTCGTGCTGTGTGGAACTACTCCTCTTCTGGGGTTGCCCACTCGATAGCGCATCGGGTGTCTCCGTCGAACGGGGCTCCGCGCCGTGCAGCCTGCGTGACCGTGATCTTGTCCACGGCAACTCTGATGAGGTCACGTCGCATCGGCAGGTCTGCGGCCTCCCAAGCCTCCTCCAGGAGTACGGAGTCGTCGAACATCGTCAGATCCACCACACCCCCGCTGAGCGCTGAGTATCGCTCCTGCGCTGCCGTGAGCGTCTCCTCCGCCTCCGCGACGAGGCGGCCGAAGTGCTTCCCCATGGCGCCGTCGTAGATGTTGTTCGCGCGGTCGTTGGCCAGGCGCTCAATCGCAGCTTCCGCAGCCTTCACAACGGCCCGCGCTTCGTCCGCCTCTTCCGTCGCCTCCGGGAGCGTGAGAGCTGCCCATCGCTCTGCAACAGCGATCATCAGAGGGTCGCCTTCGCTGACGTCTGCACAACTCACCATGCTCAGCCAACGGCCGTATACGTACTCTTCAATGCGCTCCTTCATGGCCGACGCGGGAGCCGGGCACGCCTTCCCCATGGCGTGACCGCAACAGACGTAGGAGCGTCCACTCGTGGGCATCCTGGAGCCGCACCCTGCGCAGCGCAGAAGATCCGTCAGTAAATGCGTGGCCTTGCCGCTACGGGGACCGAGTGCCCCCCGTTGGTGGCCAGCGTGGACACGACGGGCCTTCGCCACAAGGTCCGCGGGCGCCGGTTCCACCTCGTCAGAGAGCACCTTGACCCGCTCGCCCTTCTCGTTCCGATAGGCCACGGGCCATGTGTACTTGCGGGAGAGCGCGACGACCAACCACCCTTCATACACGGGGTTGTAGACGATGCGCCGCACAGTGGATGCGCCCCACTGTCCGCCCTTCGGTGACGGCTGCTTGTCGGCCGTCAGCCGGCGGGCGACGGTGCGCGGGGCGTGCCCCTCCGCAACCTCAGTCAGAATGCGGAGGACGATTTCCCACCCCTTGTCATGGTGGAGCTTTCCACGCTTGTCCTTGCGAAGTCCGTAGGGAGCGGCGCCCACCCACTCCCCGCGTCGACGCTGTCCCTGTTTGGTGTCGCGCACTCGGTAGGAGAGAAGGTCAGATACGGACTTTGCCCGTTCGGCATCTGTGATGATCCGCTCACGATCTCGCGGCCTGGCGGAGTCCAGGCGCTCATAGTCGAAGATGAGCCGTGCACCAGCGTCCAGAAGGCCGCCAATCTCGGTAGCCCCCTTTCGACTGAATCGGTCTACTGCGTACGCCCACAGTGCGGGGACTTCTTTTCGTCGCAGTGCAGCTAGCGCACGCTCAAAGTCCGGCCGCTTCGTGTCCGTCCAGGCGCTGAGGTTGTCTTTCCAGACCTTGCGTACGGTGTAGTTGTGGCGACGGGCCCACTCTCGCCCCCGGTCCTCTTGAGTGAGGAAAGTAAGAGCCTCGGTGCCTTCCCGCACGATGATGCTCTTGCGTAGGTACAGGTCGATCTCTTCCACGTGTCCACCCCTCGCTACAGTCATGACAGGGTAGACGAACCATGTAGTCGGCGTGTCCGGGCATGTCGACGTGCGCGTAGTGCCGGGTGCCGGTCTCGTACTCGACGTGCGCGATGTTGATCGTGATGCCGCGCTGCGCCTCCTCCGGCGCCCGGTCGATGCGGTCGAACGGGACGAAGGTGCCGGTGCCCCGGTCACTGAGGACCTTGGTGATGGCGGCGGTGAGGGTGGTCTTGCCGTGGTCGACGTGGCCCATGGTGCCGATGTTGAGGTGCGGCTTGGTGCGCACGTATGCCGTCTTGGACATGGCTCATTCCTTGGTTCTCGAAGCTGAGAGAGAAGACCCCAGGGCCCCGCCGACCCTCCCCTCACGGGGTCCGCCGGACTGTCGGGGGAGGGTCAGCTTCGGGCGCCGCCGATGGGCGCTGCGGCAGCGGTGAGGGCTGCCGTGACTGCTGCGGTGGCAGGGCTCACGGCAGCCTTCGGCGCGTCCGCGACTGCGGACCGCGCTGCGAGGAAGGCGTACCGGAACATGCCTCGATCATGTCCGACCGGGGCGGGCCCGTCGAGCGGTTTTCGGGCGGCGGCAGGTGAGTTGGCGGCGTCGGCGGAGGCGGTCGGGGCCTGCCGGTCGGAGTCGGTGTTCCTGGACCGGCAGAGACGTGACGCCCGCTCGTGCCCTGGGGCGGACTGTTCCGACTCCGTCCCCATAACGGTCACATTACGACGATCACACCTGGTGTTCGGATACTCTCCCCGAATGCTCGACCACGTCCCCGCCACCCGGTCCGCCGTCGGTCTCTCCGCGCGCTGCACACGGGTGCTGTTCTCGCCCTGGTCCAGGTTCTCGCTGCTCGTGGCCGTGCTGCTGGCCGCCGCGACGACGATGCTGCTCCTCAAGCCCCAACGCCTGCTCGCCTCCGGCTGGCCCGCCCAGCTGAGCGGCGGCGCCGCCGCGGTCGTCCTCTTCGGCCTCGCGTACGGCGTGTGCACGGTGGCGTTCGTACCGCGTCCGCTGCTCAATCTCGCCGCCGGGGCACTGTTCGGCACCCAGGCCGGTCTCGCGGCGGCGCTGGCGGGCACGGTGCTCGGCGCGGGCGTCTCGTTCGCGCTGGGCAGGGTGCTGGGGCAGGACGCGCTCCGCACTCTGCTGCGCGGACGCTGGATGCGGGCGGCGGACGGGCAGCTGAGCAGACACGGATTCCGCTCGATGCTGGCGCTACGGCTCTTCCCCGGAGTGCCCTTCGCCGCCGCCAACTACTGCGCCGCCGTGTCCCGCATGGGGTATCCCCCGTTCCTGGTGGCGACCGGTCTCGGCTCTATCCCGAACACGGCCGCGTACGTGGTGGCGGGGAGCGAGGCCTCGTCACCGACCTCACCCGCGTTCCTCGCGGCGATGGGGTTCATCGTGCTGACGGGGCTCGGCGCGGCGGTCGTCGCCTGGCGCAGGCGTCACCGGCTGGGCGCCGAATGACGCGGCGGTACGGCCGGGGGTTGTCGTAATCCTGTTCACCCGGGGGCGATACGCTTCCCGCGACCGACAGACGATCTCCGGGCCCTAGGGCCTGTCGTCAAACTGCCCTCACAAGCCCGCAATCCGCACGCTGCCGACCGGCTCCGATGCCCGGCGGACGATGCATGATCACTTCAGGATGGCCCAAGCCCCATGAGCTGGTTCGAATCCTTCGTCCTCGGCCTCGTTCAGGGACTGACCGAGTTCCTGCCGATCTCCTCCAGCGCGCATCTGCGGCTCACCGCGGCGTTCGCCGGCTGGCACGACCCGGGAGCGGCGTTCACCGCCATCACCCAGATCGGCACGGAAGCCGCAGTCCTCATCTACTTCCGCAAGGACATCGTCCGGATCGTCGGCGCCTGGTTCAGGTCGCTGACGGACCGCTCGATGCGGAGCGACCACGATGCCCAGATGGGCTGGCTGGTCATCGTGGGCTCCATTCCGATCGGTGTGCTGGGCGTGACGTTCAAGGACCAGATCGAGGGCCCCTTCCGCGACCTGCGGCTGATCGCCACCACGCTCATCGTGATGGGCATCGTCCTCGGCGTCGCCGACCGGCTGGCCGCCCGTGACGAGACCGGCGGCAAGCACCGGGCGGTCAAGGAGCGCAAGTCCCTCAAGGAACTGGGCGTCAAGGACGGTCTGATCTTCGGCTTCTGCCAGGCGATGGCCCTGGTCCCGGGCGTCTCCCGGTCCGGCGCCACGATCAGCGGCGGTCTGCTGATGGGCTACACCCGTGAGGCCGCGGCACGTTACTCGTTCCTGCTCGCGGTCCCGGCGGTCCTCGCCTCCGGCGTCTTCGAGCTGAAGGACGCGGGCGAGGGGCATGTGTCCTGGGGGCCGACGATCTTCGCCACGTTCATCGCGTTCGGTGTGGGGTACGTCGTCATCGCCTGGTTCATGAAGTTCATCACGACGAAGAGCTTCATGCCGTTCGTGATCTACCGGATCGTGCTGGGTGTCGCGCTGTTCATCCTGGTCGGCGCGGGGTCCCTGAGCCCGCACGCGGGTGAGTCCGCGGGCTGATCCGACGGTGCGTGCCGACTCTCCTCAAGGGGCGTCGGCGGGCGGTGCGGGGCGGTACAGCCGCCAGATCACTTCGACCCCGGTCCCCGAGGGGGCCGTGGGCGGTGCGGCGAGTTCACGCCGGACCTCGGTGAAGCCCAGCCGGCGCGGTATGGCCGCGCTCGCGGTGTTGGCCGAGTCGTGCGCGATCTCCAGGTACCGCACGGCGGGCAGCGTGAACATCTCGCTGATCAGTGCCGACGTCGCCCGCGTCGCGATGCCCCGGCCGGTGGCGGAGGGGTGCAGCCAGTACCCCAGGAACCAGCCCGTCGGTTCGGCCCCTCGGTAGGCCTGGCACATGCCGACGAGCGTGCCGTGCTCGATGATGGCGTAGTTGTACACCCGGTCACCGGCCCAGCCGGAACCGGACTTCGTGAGGAAGCCCCGGGTGTTCGCCTCGCTGTGCAGGGCGACCCACGGTTCCCAGGGGCGCAGGTGGTCCACGGACTCCTCGATCAGCCGGTGCGCCGAGGAGAAGTCGCGCTGTCCCCGCCAGCCGCGCAGGGCGACATCTCCGCACTCGATGAGGGGCCTCGGTCGTTCCATGGCAGCCATGATTGTTGGTGAACGGGCCCGCCGCAGCTATTCGGGCCGGCCCGGCGGCTTCACCGGCTCACTGCCGGTGGCGTACACCGTGGCGATGATGCCGTCGGGAAATCGCTCGTTGCGCAGCAGGACCCAGGTGTTCCCGTGACCGTCCTCGATGACCGCCTCCTCGGTACGGGGCCAGTGCGGCAGAACGTTGTCGGCGAGGTGAGCGGCGAGCCGCCGCGCGATCTCGTCGATGGTGTCACGGGTGATCTTCAGGCCGAGGGTGTGCCTGGCGTACAGGTTGAGGGCCTTGCCGCCGATGGGCAGGGGGACGTGTCCGGCCACGGCTTCCCGCTTCCAGGCCGCCATGCCCCCGGAGCCGCTGATGCGCGAGGAGACGCCTGTGCGGTACTGGGCCCAGGTGCGTTCCGCGTGACGGGTGCAGTAGCGCAGGACGTGACTGCGGTCCTCGCTGATGACCAGGCCGTATCCGTGTCTGCGGAAGTAGATCCGCCACGTGCCGGTAACGCTTCGTTCGGTGGTGGCCTGCTCGGAGATGAGGTCTTCGAGCAGGGAGCGGATCTGTGTCTCGGCTATCTGCGGCAGGACGGCGTGCACCCTGCCGTATGTGGCGACGGCGCGGGGCGTGACGTCGACTTCGTACGCCTCGTCGGAGTCCATGCCGAGGGCGCCGGGTGTCCAGGCGCCGGGGCCCCATCGCCACTCGGAGCGGCGCGGGCCGGGGGCGTCACGGGTCACGACGGGCGTCAGGGTCGTGTAGCCGTCGCACCGGCCACACCATCCGTCGGCGCGGTTGGTGGTGTTGGAGCACGCGGTGCCGTCGGCGCCGTAACGGCGGCACGGGCGCCGGGGCGGTGCTGGGGTGATCAATCACCTCTCCTGTTCGGTCGGTGTCGCCGGTGGTGGCGGGCTGCTCCCACCCCGTCGAGCGTAGGCCTCGGACGCCCGTTCGGTGCCGGATTCGCGCGGCCTTCCCGTGCGGGATTCAGGCGCGGTCAGCGAAGTACCCACTTCTCATCCACCAGTTGGTCACAACTTCATCACTAATGGAATGTACGGCTCACACTGGCCTGCACGGCCTCGCTACGGTCATCCCCCACCGCATCATCTGGGGGACCCATGTCACACACTCCGCCGCCGCAACCGCCGCCCTGGGGGCAGCCGCCCGAGCCCGCCGGGCCCAACCCGTATGTGCCGGCGCCGCCTTCCGGGGGCCGGCCGGGCTGGACGAGGAAGCGGATCATCATTCCCGCGGCGGTCGTCCTGCTCTTCGTCGGCGTCGCCATCGGTGCCTCCGACGACGGCGGCGGGACAGAGAAGACCGCCGACGCGAAAGCAGCGCCCGCGGCGACCGTCACCACAACGGCAACGGCCACGGCGACCGCGTCGGCCGATCCCCTGCCCGCCGTGACGGAGACCGTGACCGCCACCCCGAAGCCGGTTCCGGCCGTGACGAAGACGAAGACCGTCCGGGTCACCGTCGCCCCCGATTCCGGTACGTCCGGCGGCTCCGGCACCTCCGGCGATTCCGGGTCCGGCGATTCCGGGTCCGGCGGTGGCTCCGAGTCGGCGTACTACGCCAACTGCACCGCTGTCCGGGCAGCAGGCGCCGCCCCCATTCACGCCGGGGAACCCGGCTACGGGCGGCACCTGGACCGCGACGGTGACGGGGTCGGCTGCGAATAGGCGCACGGCCGCCGGTGGCGGGGGGCCGACGGTTCGGCCCCCCGCGTCACCGATGGCGTGCGGGCACGAACTCCCGGATCGCCAGGGCCAGCCGCTCCGGCTGGTCCAGCGGTACGAGCGTGCGGCTGTCGGGGATCTCGGCCAGCCGCCCCTGCGGGAGGAGCTCCGCGAGGCGCCGGCCGTGTGCGGGCGGCATCACGCGGTCCCCGGCCGCCCAGACGACGAGTGCGGGGCGGTCGAAGGACCCCAGGGCGTCGGCGGCACCGGCCAGCCCTCCGGCGTCCGCGGCCGCCGCCCGCAGCGTCCGGACCGCGTCGCGGCGGATGCCCGGCCGGGTCATGACGGGTCGCGTCCACCGCCGGGTGGCCGCGTCGCCCCGCCGGGTCAGCCATCCGAAGGCGACCGGGAGGCGGCGGACCGGGCGCAGCCGCATCTGCTGCATGAACAGGCCGAAGAGACGGGGCGACAGCCGGCCGGCGAGCGCGAGGGTCCTGCCCGTCACCCGGGCCGGGTAGTTGTCGAACGCCTCGCAGGAGACGAGCACGATCCGCCCCACCCGCGCGGCGCGGCCGCCGTCCCCCTCAGCGATGAGCAGTTGGACCAGGGCCCCTCCGGTGTCGCTGCCCACGAGCGTGACGTCGTGCAGGTCCAGCCGGTCGAGGAACTCCGCGACCAGCCGGGCCGTCCCGCGAAGCGACAGGTCGGCGTCCGCGCGCATCGGATGCGGATGCGCGCCGAGGGGCAGCGTCGGCGTCAGGCACCGGTATCCGGCGGACAGCCCGGCCACCGTCCCGTCCCACAGGGAAGCGTCCATCATCAGTCCGTGCAGCAGGACCACCGTCGGGCCGTCGCCGCCGGTGTCCTCGTAGGCGACCGTCCCGGCCGACAGTTCGATCTCCTTCGTGCCCGTCGTCCCGGTGGAGCCTCCGGGGGTACTCCTGGCGGATGGGGCCTTCTGGGATTCCGCGGACGTGCTCATGACGACCTCCGGGTGGGCTGGATTCGTCCCTCCCAAAAAGTGAACCATGCGGTTCACATCATGTCTATTGCCCGGCTGCCCCCGCCCTGCGGCCCCGGGCGCGAAGGCTCACTCCCCGGCCGACTCCTCGCGCTCCAGCGCGCGCACCAACGCCTCGAAGCCAGCGGCGACCCCCGACGTGTCGCCGCTGGTACGGGCGTCCACCAGGAAGCCGCGGAGCGTGGCGAGGACCATCTCTGCGACCTCCAGCTTCCGCTGCCCGGACCAGTGTTCCGGGCAGACCGCAAGCAGCGTGGGCAGATACTGCTGGGACGCCTCACGGCCGAGTGCGGCGTAGCGTCCGGAGTCATACATCGCCAGGCCGATGGCCTGATCGAGCACCGCCGCCTCTTCGTCGCTCAGCAGAATGGGCCAGATCGCGCGCACCCAGTCCCCCAGTGACCGGCGGGCCCCTCCCTCGGTGGCGGCGGCCAGTGCCTTTCCGATGCGGCGTCGGCGCAGCTGGACGGTGGCCTGTACGAGAAGGTCGTCGGCGCCGTCGAAGTGGTAGAGGAGCACCTTGTGCGTGGTGCCGGCCGCGCGTGCGGCTCGCCGCAGCGAGAAGTCCACGATCCCGTTGGCCGCGAGGTCCTCCGTGACCCGGTCCAGCAGTTCCCGGCGCCGGGCCTCACCGCGTGGCGATCCCGCCGATCGCCGGTAGCCCGCTCGGTCCGGTGAGCCTTCGCCGGCAGAGGCAGAGATGTTCATGCCGACAGCTTCCATGATCTGGCGCGCACGCACAGCCGCGCCCGGTGCCGGACCGCCAAGGCCACGGGACGGGGCCGGTACCGCGACTGCCCCCGTGCCCGCCGGAACGGGAACAGGGGCAGTGCGGGCCTACGGGTGCCCGGGTACGCGTCTCGTCACTCGGTCTCGACGAAAGGCGGAAGGTCGGGTTCGACGAACAGCCCCTGGTAGCGCGGTGTCGGTACAGCCTCGACACGGCCCGGGGCCTCGGCCGCCGAGCCTGCGGCGCTCTCGTCCGAGCGTCGCTGGGCCTGGCGGGGCGGGGTATCAGCCATCGGGTCTCCTGTACATCGCAGTTGCTGTGAGAGCCCCGTGGCCGGCCGGTCCGTGGACAACGGCGACGACGGGGGTGTGGCATCGTCCCGGTCCCACACCCACCAGGGCACCGGTATATCCGACGAGGCTTGCAGAGACTATCCGTTGCCGCTGGTCCGGCCGTCGGCACCGTCGCCGGTGCGCCCCGTGTTCGCCTTCACGGCCGCATCAGTGAGCGACGACCGCCCACGCCAGCGCCGCCGCGACGGCCGCCGCGCAGCAGCCGGCGGCCCGCACGACGGACACGCGGGTGTGTGGGCTACACGATGTCATGGCCAGGTGGCGTGCCAGTACCGGGAGCACCGGGACGGCGTGCAGGCTGACGCCGTGCAGGGGCTTGAGCGAGGCCGCGGAGGCGTATCCGGCCAACTAGTGCCGGGTGCGGCGGAGATACACCCCGCGCGCGATCATGGCCGCACCCGGCAGCAGCCCGATGAGGAGAATCCCGCAGCCGGCCCGGAGCGCGAGCGCCATGCCGGGCGGTCCGCCGGGCCGCCGGGCCGCCGGAGGAACGCGGCGGCCGAGAGCGTGGAGGGAATGACGACCAGCCCTCCCCCGCCGGCGGCCGGCGTCATGGAGACGCCGGTGTCGAAGGCGGTCTCCATGGTGAAGTGGGGCGGCACATGACGCCAGGCCCGCACGGTGATCCCGGTGGGACGCGGGCAAACGCGGACGGTCGGCACCTCGCCCCCGAGGTGCCGACCGCTCCCGTGCTGCTGACAGTCTTCAGGCCGCCTGCTTCTTCATGGACGTCAGGTGGGCGAAGACGACCACGTTGGCCGAGTAGCCGTTCTTCTTGTTGAAGCGCCCGCCGCACGTCATGAGTCTGAGCTCCGGACGGCTGGTGGTGCCGTACACCTTGTCGTCCGGGAAATCGTCCTTCGTGTAGGTCTTGACGTCATCGACGGCGAAGACCGCGGTACGCCGGTCGGCCCTGGAGACCCTCACCTTGTCGCCCCGGTGCAGGGCGTTGAGGTTGAGGAAGATGGCCGGCCCTGTTTCGGTGTCGCGGTGACCGACGATCAAGGAGGTCCCCGCGTCACCGGGTGACGGGCCGTTCCGGTACCAGCCCACCACCCTCGGTTTGCTCAGCGGCGGGGCACCGAGATGCCCCTTGGCGTCGAGACCGAGACCGACGACCGGGGCCTCGATGAAGATGCCGGGAACCGCGATCTTCACCGGCCGTGAAGGTGACAGAGGCAGGTGCTTGACCCGCTGTGCCGGCAGGTCTCCACCGCCTGCGGCGTCGCCGCCGTAGGAGGTGGAGACCGACGGGTCGTCGGACGAACTCGCCCAGACGATGCCGGCGATCAGCGAGGAGAACACGCACAGTGTCATCGTGAGACGGCATGCGCGGGTCGGCCCCCGCCGTCGTCTGCGGGCCCTATGCCTCGTTGCGGGCACGGCGGCGTGCGGCTCGGCGGGCCATGATCAGACCTGCTGCTCCGACCGTCCCGGCGGCCAGCGCGGCGGACGTACCGATGCTCCAGTCGCTGTCGGAGCTGAGGTTCGTCATGTCCGGGACCCCGCCGCCACCGGCGGGCACGCCACCGGACGGCCTCTCGTAGTTCGATTCGGCACCGGAGGCGGACGAGCCGTGGTCGTTGCTGTCCGCACGGCCGCCGTTGTTGGCGGGCTTGGAGCAGTCGACCCGGAAGCTCTTCTGCTTCGGGCCCGCCGGGACGATCCACACCAGCTGGTACGTGCCCTCAGGAAGCAGGTACTCCTGGCTGCGGGCCGATCCGTTCACGAGGGGGAGGGTGCTCTGCAGGGTGTCGCCCGGGGGGACGGTCGGGGGCTGCGCGGTGATCGTCCAGGGAACCGCCGGGAACGACTCGAAGTTGCTCGCGTTGAGGACGAACTTGCAGACCTCAACGCCGTCCTGTCCGCGCGAGTTCCAGCCGACCGAGCGGACGTCGATGTTGCCGCTGTCGCCGGGGACGGCGTAGGCGGCGGATGCTCCAGCCAGCGTCGCTCCGGCGATGGCGACCGCAGCGACTGCGGCACCACCCGCACGGACACTGCGGGTACGGACGGAAGCGGAAATACGCATGCTGAACTCCTTCAAACCGAGACGATTGTCGTACTGATCGATTGATCGCCTAAGAGATCGCATGGATTGGTGAGAAAATATGACTTAACACTCCGAAAAAGCCGACACGTACCCTGAGCAGCCGATAAGGAGCCGGGGCCAGAGGGCCTCAGTCAGGTACGCATCACTCCGTGCGGGCCGCCTCGGCCGGGCCGAAGAGGGGGAAATCGTTCTCGGCGCGGGTGAGGTCCATGATCCAGTTGAGCTCCCAGGAGCGGCCGTCGTCTGCGGAGAACTCCTGCTCCCAGCGGGCAGTGTCCCGTCCGAGGCGGTACCAGACGAAGTGCACCCGGACGGGTCGGCCGTCGTGGGTGTCGGCTCCGTGGAAATCGCCGCGGTCACCGGTGAAGCCGCCGGTCAGCGGCGGATACAGTCGGCCCGTCCGGCTGTCGGACCAGTGGAGGGACCATCGCTCTGTCTCCCGGTCGAACAGCCGCAGGGTCACGCCCTGCAGGTCAAGGGTGGGAAAGCTGATCTCGTCAATGTTGCCGGCGCCCCCGAAGAGCGGCCGGATCACCGCGTGGCCGGGGAACTCCACCCAGGTGCCGGGGCCCGAGCCGAGTGGTGTGGTGAGGCGGCGGTTGGCCACGTCCCAGGAGCCGTGCAGGAAGTCGAAGTCGTCCATGCGCCGCAGGTTAGGGCCGGTCCACTGACATCTCCTGTCAGTGGATACTGAGCGGCATGCGTGCGAGTCGGCTGGTCACCCTGCTTCTGCTGCTCCAGAACCGGGGCCGGATGACGGCCCGGCAGCTGGCCGAGGAACTGGAAGTCTCCGTACGGACCGTCTACCGAGACGTCGAGGCACTCGGCGCCGCCGGTATCCCGCTCTACGGTGACGCCGGACACGCGGGCGGCTACCGCCTGGTCGACGGCTACCGGACCCGGCTCACCGGACTGACCGCGGATGAGGCGCAGGCCGCGTTCCTCGCCGCGCTCCCCGGCCCTGCCGCCGAGCTCGGCCTCGGCGAGGCGCTCGCCACCGCCCGGCTCAAGCTGCGGGCGGCCCTTCCGGCGGAGCTGCGCGAGCACGCCGAGCGGATCCAGGAGCGCTTCCTGCTCGACGCCCCCGGCTGGTACGGCGACGCCGACCGTACGCCTCACCTGGCCGCTGCCGCCGCCGCGGTGTGGGCGCGGCGGGCGGTGGTACTGCGATACCGGCGCTGGCGGGCGCCGGAGGAGATCGAGCGGCGGGTGGAACCGTACGGGCTCGTGCTCAAGGCCGGCCGCTGGTATCTCGTCGCCGACGGGCCACCCGGAATCCGCTCCTACCGGATCGACCAGATCCTCGAACTCAGGCCGCTGGAAGAGGAGTTCGCCGTCCAGGACGGGTTCGACCTGACCAGGCACTGGAACAGCTATCTGGCCGGCTTCCGAGCGCGGCTGCACACCGGGGAGGCCCTGCTACGGCTCACCCCGGAGGGCGCCCGCCGCCTCGGCGTCGCCCCTGCCGGTGGCGGATGGACGGAGGCCCGGGTGCCCATCGAGTCGATCGACCACGCCCACGGAGAGTTCCTGCGGCTGGGCGCCGACGTCGAGGTCATCGCACCGGCTGAACTCCGCGACCGCGTCGCCGAGACGGTACGGGCCCTGGCCGCCCGCTACGAAGAGGGGCCCCGGACAGAAGACTCTCCCGGCCGAGGCAGCGACCGGCCGCACCAGTGAGAGCAGCCGGCGCAACGTGCCGCCGTCCGTGGCCGAGGGTGGAGGCCGACGCGCACGCCGCCCGGCCGGGAGACCTCAGACTTCCGTCTCCCCCGGCCCCTCGGTGCCGAACTGTTCGGCCCGCAGGGCGAGGTCCTGCAGCACATCGGCGGACGACACGTCCGTCTGGCCGGAGTCGTGCACCTGCGCCAGCATCGCGAACGCCAGGGTGAACGCTCCGACCAGTTGCTCCACCGCGCCGCCGACCTCGCGGCCGACAAGGCCCACCACGTCCTCGATCGTGGCGTCCTCCGGGATCGCGATCCGCGGCATCGTCTCGTTCAGGAGGGCGGTCACCACGGTCGAGTCGTTGCTGGGGTCACCGCGGTCAGGGCTCTCCTCCAAGAGCCTGCGCATCTCGCCCGCCTCGGTGAGGATGCCGATCACACGCTTCACGACTTCGCTCTGCTCCATCCCGCGAGCATAGGTGCAGGCGCGACGGCAGACGAGGACAAGCGTCCATGTCACTCATGATCCACGCGGCCGGGCCCGTCGCCCGGTGGCGCAACCCGGCCCTCCGCCGCCCCACCGTGCGGAAGGCCTCCTTCCGGCACGCGCCGTGGCGCACGGGGTACCCGGCCGGTGCACGGCTCTTGGCCCCTGACGCCCTTGGGCCCAGACTGACCCGATGACGCAGCGTGTGGATCTCTCGACCGTGATGGACCGGATCTCCATCGACGCAGTGATCACCGGCTACGCGGTGGCGGTGGACGACGGCGAATGGGCGGACTACCTGGCCCTGTTCACCCCGGACGGCCGCGCCGACTACCGCACCGCGGGCGGTATCGAGGGGCCCGCCGCCGAGGTGGCGCAATGGCTCTCGCAGACCATGCTGCTCTTTCCCGTACGGCAGCATCTGATCGTCAACCGCCGGCTCGACCTCCAGGATCTCGGTGGCTACCCGGGTGACGGCGCCCGGGTGCGGGCCGACTACATGAACCCGATGCGGCTCGGCAACGACACCGGTGGCGCCGGGAGCGGTACGGACGAAGCCCGTCCGACCGCGCCGAACTTCGTCTCCGGCGGGCGCTACGCCTTCGAGCTGGTCCGCACGGAGGGCGGCTGGCGGATCAGGAGCGTGACCGTATCCGAGAAGTGGCGGAGCATGACGGGCGCCCTCGCCGCCGACTGATCCGCGCCGGTCCGCTTCCGCTGCCCCACACTGGGGGAGAACACGGGAACGGGTTGCCGGGAGACCGGGTTCCCGAGGGACCGGGCGGCGCGGGCAGGACGAGGAGGCGCTCCATGTGGACCGGGGCCGGGCAGCGGCGCGAGTGGGGCGAGCGGATACTCGGATCCACCGTGTGGCGTGGTGTCGTCGCGCTCCTCGCCGGCGCGCTGCCGGCGCTGGCGTTCCCCGCTCCCGCGCTCTGGTGGTTCGCGTACGTGGCCCTGGTGCCGTTGCTGCTGCTGATCCGGTCCGCCGGCACGGGCCGCCGGGCGGCCGTCGACGGGTGGCTCGGCGGCACCGGATACATGCTGGCCGTGCACCACTGGCTGATGCCGAGTCTCCATGTGTTCATCGTGGTGCTGGCGGCGCTCCTCGGTCTGCTGTGGGCCCCGTGGGGCCTGCTCGTCTCCCGTCTGCTGGGCGGGCGGCTGTCCGGTGCGGCGGTGGTGGCGGCCGTGATCGTGGTGCCGTGCGGCTGGCTGACGATCGAGCTGGCCCGCTCTTGGGAGGCGCTCGGCGGCCCCTGGGGGCTGCTGGGCGCGAGCCAGTGGCAGGTGGCGCCGGCGCTCCGGCTGGCCTCCGTGGGCGGGGTGTGGCTGGTGAGTCTGCTGGTGGTGGCGGTGAACACCGCGCTCACCGTGCTGCTGGTGGCCTCGGCCGCCCGCACGGCGGCGGTCGTCTCGCTCCTGGCGGGCGCCGTGGTGGTGGGCACGGTGTGGGTGTGGGCGCCCCGGCCGGAGCAGTCGGGGGTGGCGCGGATCGCCGTCGTGCAGCCCGGCGTCATCGAGGGGCCCGGCAGTGTGCAGCGCCGGTTGGCCCGCAGCGAGGAGCTGACGCGCTCGCTGGCCGGGCGGGATGTCGACCTGGTCGTGTGGGGCGAGAGCAGTGTCGCGGTGGATCCGGTCCGGCGGCCCGATGTCGCTGCCCGGATCGCGGCGCTGTCGCGGCTGGTGGGCGCGGACGTACTGGTGAACGTGGACGCCAGACAGACCGACGCCTCCGGCCGGACCGGCATCTTCAAGAGCGCGGTGCTGGTGGGTCCGGACGGGCTGACCGGGGACCGTTACGACAAGATGCGGCTCGTTCCGTTCGGCGAGTACGTCCCGGCCCGCTCGGCACTCGGCTGGGCGACCTCGATGGGCAGGGCCGCGGGCGAGGACCGGCTGCGCGGCGCCCGGCAGGTGACGATGGCGCTGCCCGGTGCGGACCGGCCGCGCATCGGCCCGCTGGTCTGTTTCGAGTCCGCGTTTCCCGACATGAGCCGGCAGCTGACCCGGGACGGTGCGCAGGTGCTGGTCGCCCAGTCCTCCACGTCGTCGTTCCAGCACGGCTGGGCACCCGCCCAGCACGCCTCGCTCGGCGCGCTGCGGGCCGCGGAGAACGGCCGCCCGATGGTGCATGCCACGCTGACGGGCGTCAGCGCGGTGTACGGCCCGCAGGGCGAGCGGGTCGGGGCTCCGCTCGGTACGGGCACGAGCGGCGCCGAGGTGTTCGGCGTGCCCATGGCCGGCGGCACCACGCTCTACGTCCGGCTGGGTGACTGGCCGTTGTACGGCGCGCTGGTGGTCCTGGCCGCGTTCTGCGCGTTCGAGGGCGTGCGGTCCGTGCGCGGCAGGCCCGGCCGGTCCGTTCCGGTGGGTGCGCTCTCCTCATGAGTCACCGCGGTGACTCATGAGCGGTGTGGCGTTCAGAAAGTGTTCCGGCCCGGACCATTCACGGCGATGATGTCGCCCATGGCATCGACGGTGAGCGCGATCCGTTCCACCTTGTTGGTCACGCCGAGCACCAGCCACACCACGCCCCACAGGAAGCAGCTGAAGACCGTCAAGACGGCGTGCAGCACGTGGTTCAGGGGACGGCCCCTGACCATGACGACCTGGGTCTCGGAGCGGGACTCCACGCGCCAGCCGCTCGCGATCCGCTGGCTGACCGCCCAGTCGAGGATCAGGGCGCGCCGCATGGCGTCGGGCGGCCGGCCGTCCGCCGAGTAGTAGCCGGGCGGGGGCTGGAGCGCGCTCCAGCCCTGGGGCTCGTGGCGGGGTTTCACGAGGTCACCTCCGCGGGCCGGGGGTCCATCTCCTCAGCCTGCATCGCCCCCGGTCCGCACGCATCCCCAAACGGCGGGTGACACCCCCTACGCGCAGTCGAGGTCGCGCAGGACGCGCTCGCACAGCTCGTGCGTCTCCAGGGCGTCCCGGGCGCTCGGCGTCCGCCCCTCCCGCACGGCGTCCAGGAACGTCAGCACGCTCTGCTCGATACCGCGCTGGCGGGCCACCGGCACCCAGTCACCGCGCCGCCGTACGCTCGGCTGGCCCTTGTGGTCGATCACCTCGGCGAGGTTGACGACCTCGCGCTTGGAGTCCTGGCCGGAGACCTCAAGGCGTTCCTCTGTCGAGCCGCTGAGCCGGTTCATCGCCCCGATGGCGGTGAAACCGTCGCCGGACAGCTGGAGCACGACGTGGTGCATCAGGCCGTCGCGGATCCTGCCCCGTACGACGGTGTGCTCGACCGGGCCGGGGACCAGGAAACGCAGGGTGTCGACGACGTGGATGAAGTCGTCGAACACCATGGTCCGGGGGTCCTCCGCCAGCCCGACCCGGTTCTTCTGCATGAGGATCAGCTCGCGCGGGTGCTCGGCGCACTGGGCGTAGCCGGGTGCCAGGCGGCGGTTGAATCCGACGGTGAGGCCGACTCCGCGGGCCTCCGCCAGTTCCACCAGCCGCTCGGACTCCGCGAACCCGTAGGCGAGCGGCTTGTCCACGTAGGTGGGGACGCCTGCCTCGATCAGCCGGCCGGCGATCTCCGGGTGCGCTGCGGTCGGGGCGTGTACGAATGCGGCGTCCAGACCCTGGGCGAGCAGCGAGCCGAGGTCCGTGTGGCACTGCGCGGCGGGGATCCGGTGCGCCTCCGCGACGGCGGCCAGGGTGGCGGGGGTGCGGGTCTGCAGATGCAGTTCGACCCCCGGCAGGGTGCTGAGTACCGGCAGGTACGCCTTCTGCGCGATGTCTCCGAGCCCGATGCAGCCGACCTTCACAGGGTTTCCCTCTCGCTGTTCAGCGCCGTGCGTCGCGGTTCTCGTCCGTGGTGGTCAGCCGCGTTTGTACGACCGGCGCGTCGTTCGTCCCGGCAGCATACGTGTGCCGCGGCGGGCGCCAGTCGGCGATGCCGTCGAACGTCCGCAGCACGAGACCCGGTCCGAGCCGGGAGACCGTGGACATCGTGAAGTCGCGCAGCGCGACGGAGAAGGGCCCGGACAGGCGCATCAGCCGCGAGACCTGTGCCGCCTTGCGCACGATGGCGGTGGTCCGGGGCAGCCGCTCCGCGGTGTACGTGGCGAGGCCCGCACCCAGGTCCGTGCCCGGTGCGACGTGGTGGGCGAGCACGATGGCGTCCTCGATGGCCTGGTTGCCGCCCTGGCCCAGGGTGGGTGCCATGGCGTGGGCGGCGTCCCCGACGAGCGCCGTGCGGCCCCGGTGGAAGGCGGGCAGCGGGTCGGTCATCTGGTGGACGTCGTTGCGCAGGACACCTCCCGGGGCGGCTGCTTCGATGATCCCGGGGATCGGCCGGTGCCAGTCACCGAACCTGCGCAGCAGTTCCGCCCGCTCGTCGTCGGCGGCGCGCGCACCTGCCGGGGCGACCGCGGCCGCGTACGCGTAGATCCGGCCGTCCTTGAGCGGCTGGGTGCCCCAGAGCGCGCCTCGTCCCCAGGTCTCGTGCGGGGCGAAGGGCTCCGCGGGCGCGGGTACCAGGACGCGCCAGGTGGTGAAGCCGGCGTACGAGGGGCCGGGGTGGTCCGGGAAGAGAGCTTCCCGTACGGCCGAGTGGATGCCGTCGGCGCCGATCACGAGTTCGGCCTCGACAGTGCCGTCCGGGGTGCCGATCACGGCGGGCCGGCCGCCCGCGGCGCCCGGGTCCACCAGTCGGGCCGGGCAGCCGGTGCGGACGGCGGACGCGGGGAGCGCGGCGGCGAGGCGGCCGACCAGGGTGGCCCGGTGCAGCAGGACGAGCGGACCGCCGAACCGCTCGGCCGCGGCGGCGCTGTCGGTCCTGGCGAGCCAGCGGCCGTCCGGTGCACGCATGCCGCCCTCGCCCTGCCAGGCGGCCAGGGACCTGATCTCGTCGCCGAACCCAATGACGTCCAGGGCGCGCTGGGCGTTGGGGGCGAGGCTGATTCCGGCGCCTACGGGTTCCAGCGACGCGGACCGTTCCAGCACGGTGACCTGCCATCCCGAACGGTGCAGGGCCACCGCCGTCGTGAGTCCACCGATTCCGCTGCCGATGACGACCGCACGGGGTGCGCGCATGACTCCTCCTCGTTCCCGCTACCGCTGGAACTACAGCTGTAGTAACAACTTCAACGTACTACACCTGTAGTTCCAGCGGTAGATTGGCCCCATGGCCACACGCACCACCACCGGCTCCGCCCGTGCCGATCTGATCACCGACGCCGCTCTCGATCTGCTGGCCGAACGCGGCATGCGAGGGCTGACGCACCGGGCGGTGGACGAACGGGCCGGGCTCCCCCAGGGCTCGACGTCCAATTACGCCCGCACCCGGCAGTCCCTGCTGGAGGCGGCGGTGCGCCGCCTCGCGGAACGGGAGGCCCGCGTACTGGCACCGGGCGAACTCCCGGCACCCGGCCCGGCGGCCGGCCCGTCCGCACCCCACGGCCGGGCACCCGACCCCTCCGCGCCCCACGGCCAGGACGCGCTGATCGCCGGTCTGGCGCTGGCCCTGCACCGCTATCTGACCCGCCACCCCGAACTGCTCGTCTGCCGGTACGAACTCGCCCTGGAGGCCACCCGCCGCCCCGAGCTGCGGGCGTTCTTCGACGCGACGGGCCGGCAGTTCCGCGAACCGCTGGTCGCGCTGATGACGGCGGCCGGATCACCCGAGCCCGAACGGCACGCCCTGTCCCTGGTCGCCTGGTGCGAGGGGCTGATGTTCTCGTGCGCGGCCGGCTCCTACAGCCGTTCCGTGCCGTCCGAGGCCGAACTGCGTACCGGCTTCGGCGAGCTGCTGCGCGGGATGCTCGGGCGCTGAGGCGTGGGCCCCGCCCACCGGGCCGCAGGCCGCGACACGCGGGGCGCCGCGCTGACCGGGGTCACTCGTGCGGATCAATCCGGGGGTTCCGGCTCACTCGACGGCCGGTCCGCACCGCAGAGTTGATCAGGTGCATCGAACCAGTACCACCGTGAAGCTCCTGGTCGCCGTGGCGGTCACGGCCCTGTCCGGGTGCGTGTCCGTGCAGCCGCGGCCGAGCGCCCCGCCGACCTCTTCGCCCCACCCGGCCGCCCAGGACCTGGCCCCGCAGATCGGCCGGCCCCCGGTCCACGACGTCCTGGAAGCCGCCCCGGACCCGAAACCGTCCACCGCCACCGCCGGCCGGGCGCCCGCCGCACCTCCAGCCGTGCGCCACACCGGCCCCCGCACCCTCCCCCGCGCCCCACAGCCCCGGCACGACCCCGGCCCGGCGCACCCCCGGCCACCGCGCAGGGCCGTGCCCGCGCCTCCCGCACCGACCCTGCCGGCTCCGGTCACCGGGACGGATGTCTGCGCACTCGGACGGGGATACGGGCACTGGCCGGCCGGCAGTCCGCAGTCACGGATCTGCGACCGCACCTACGGGCACTGACCGGGCGGACCGGCCCTGAACGCCGCCCGCCGCTCCCCCCTCAGAGCACCCGCAGACGCAGCTCCAGCCGCCCGATGGCTGCCCGGACCCCTCCCCCGTAGCCGTCGTCGGCCCCGTCTTCTGCGAGCACCCCTGAGGCTTCCCGGGCCCGGTCGAGATGGATCCGGGCCGCCGCCGGGCGCCGGAGCTTCACGTAGTCCGCCGCCAGGTTGAGGTACAGCGAGGGATAGAAGGCCCGCACCGCGAGCGCGTCGCCGTGTTCCGCGACGCGCTCGTCGGTCAGCACCTGCGCGGCGGCCAGCGCCCGCAGGTCCCAGGCCAGCTCATCAGCCGGGTCGTCCTGGGTGTCCGCCATGTAGTGCGCGAGAGTGCACCGGTGCAGGGCGTCACCGTCCGCACCGATCTCCGCCCAGAGGAGGCCGAAGCGGTTGCGCGCCTCCTCGCGGTCACCGCCGTGCAGCAGCATGACCGCCTGGCCGATTCTGGTCATGACGACGTCCCTCGACGCCTGCTGCTGCTCCGTCACCGCGGTCTCCCTCGTACCCGTCCGCCTGCGACCGACCGGATCCATAAGGTTCCGTATGGTTTCAGACCGTTTCAGATGATTCAGGCCGGTTCGACGCTAACCGCAGCGGCGCACAATCGCACCCAGGCTCCGGCGCGCCATCAGCCCAGGTCGGGGATGCGCCAGTCGATGGGCTGGTGCCCCTGTGCGGCGACGGCCTCGTTGATCTGGGTGAACGGGCGGGACCCGAAGAACTTCCTGGCCGAGAGCGGCGAGGGGTGTGCGCCCTTCACCACCACATGGCGCTCCTCGTCGATCAGCGGGAGCTTCTTCTGCGCGTAGTTGCCCCAGAGCACGAAGACCACCGGGTCGGGCCGGGACGCGACGGCGCGGATCACCGCGTCCGTCACCTTCTCCCAGCCCTTGCCCTTGTGGGAGTTGGCCTCGCCCGCGCGCACGGTCAGCACGGCGTTGAGGAGCAGCACGCCCTGTTCGGCCCACGGCATCAGATACCCGTTGTCCGGGACCGGCAGGCCCAGCTCCTCCTTCATCTCCTTGTAGATGTTCCGCAGGGACGGCGGGGTCCTCACACCGGGGCGCACGGAGAAGCACAGCCCGTGCCCCTGGCCCTCGCCGTGGTACGGGTCCTGCCCGAGGACCAGGACCTTCACCTTGTCGTAGGGGGTCGCTTCGAGCGCGGCGAACACCTGCCCCCGGGGCGGGTAGACCGGTCCTGCGGCCCGCTCCTCCTCGACGAACTCGGTGAGCTCCTTGAAGTACGGCTTCTGCAGCTCTTCGCCGAGGACGCCGCGCCAGGACTCGGGCAGCTGGTCGGTGTCGGTCACGTCAACAACCTCCGGTAAGCAATCAGTTCTTGATCCAAGAACTTACCGGCGGCCACTGACAACGCGGCCGGGAGCCTCCCGGCCGCGCTCCCCCGGAGGGGCCGGGCTACCAGCTGGCCTTGCGGTACAGCTCCCACATCTGCATGACCGTCTGCGGGTCCAGGGCCCGTTCGCCGCCGCCGATGTCCTCGCCGGCCGCCACGTACAGCTTGCCCTGCCACAGGGGCAGCAGCCGGACGTCGTCGACGAGTGCCTTCTGGGCCACCTCGAACTGCTGGCTGACCGCGCCCCGGTCGCTCTCCTTGCGGGTCTGGGGCAGCACCTGCTTGGTGATCTCGTCCTTCGCGTACGGCATGCCCGTGATGCTGTCCTTGCCCACGAAGGGGGCGATGAAGTTGTCCGGGTCCGGGAAGTCCGGGAACCAGCCACGGCCGAAGACGGGGTACTCACCCTTGGTGAAACCCTCCTGGAAGGTGTTCCAGGGCCGGCTCTTGAGTGTGATCTTGAAGAGGCCGGAGGCCTCCAGCTGACGCTTGAGCTCATCGAACTCGGGGGCCGTCGAGGACCCGTACCGGTCGGTGGTGAACCAGAAGGTCATCGCCACCGGCTCGGTGATACCGGCGTCCGTGAGGATCTTCTTGGCCTTCTTCCGGTCCGGGTCGCCGAAGGTGTCGAAGAAACTGGTCGTGTGGCCGGCGATGCCCTTGGGAACCATGGAGTAGAGCGGTTCCGCGGTACCCCGGTAGACCTTGGCAACCAGCGCGTCCCGGTCCACCAGCTGGGCGATCGCCCGCCGCACCGCAGGCTTCCCGGCGGCCGGGTCCTTGGGGTTGAAGACCAGGAACCGGATGTCGGCGCCTACCGTCTCGACGAGCTGGAGGTCGCTCTTCTCGTCCTGGTTGTCCTCCAGGCTGACCACCTCCTCCGCGGACAGCCCTCGGTAGGTGGCGTCGATCTCGTTCTTCTTGAGCGCCTTCACCATGGGGCCGGACTCCTTGAAGTACCGGATGGTCACGGCGTCGTTCTTGCGGTCCGCGAAGCCCTTGTAGTCGGGGTTCTTCACCAGCTCTGAGCGGTCACCCTGCTTGTACGCGTCCAGCAGGTACGGCCCGGACCCGGTGACCTTGCCGTCGTCGCGGATCTTGTGTGCCGAGTACTCGCCCGGCGCGACCAGCGACATGGCGGGCGTCGCCAGGATGAACGGGAAGGTGGCGTCCGGCTTGGTCAGGTGGAAGACCACTTCGAGGTCGCCCTTGGTCTCCACCCGGTCCAGCGAGCCGAGCATGCCGACCGGTCCGCCCTTGACCGCGATCGTCCTGATCCGGTCTATGGAGTACTTCACCGCCTCCGCGTCGAGCTTCTCACCGTTGGAGAACTTCAGACCCTCGCGGAGCGTGCAGCGGTACGCGGTGCTGGTGGTGTCGGTGAACTTGCAGTGGTCCGCGGCGTCCGGCTCCGGGCTCGTACTTCCGGTGGGGAAGCTGACCAGGGTCTGGAACACGTTGCGCATCAGTTCCCAGGAACCGTCCCACGCCGCCGCCGGGTCGAGGGTGGAGGGTTGGCTGGTCGTCCCGACAGCTAGCTTCTGCTCCACATCCGAACCGCTGTCGGACAACAGACCGCAGCCGGCCAGCAGAGACAGGGAAGCAAGGGCTGCAGCGGCCTGCAGACTGGCCCGGTAGAACACGTGCACGCTCCTCGATCAGCCATGGGTCGGCAGACCATACCGCAGCGCCCCACCGGGTCAATCCGCAGGCCCGGCGGGGCACTTGAGTCAATCAGGGCCAAACCCGCTCAGGCCGTTCTCAGCCAACGCCCGCGTTCAGGAAAATCCCGCCGTCGACCACCAGGGTCTGTCCGGTGATCCAGTCGGACTGTTCCGACGTGAGGAAGGCGGCGGCGCCACCGATGTCCTCGGGAACACCGAGCCGTCCCAGCGGGTAGGGCGCGGCCGCCTCCGCCTCGCGGCCCTCGTACAGCGCCTGGGCGAACCTGGTCTTCACCACCGCGGGGGCGATCGAGTTGACCCGCACGACCGGCGCGAACTCGTGCGCCAGCTGAAGGGTCAGGTTGATCATCGCGGCCTTGCTCATGCCGTAGGCGCCGATGAAGGGCGAGGCGGAGACGCCCGCCACGGAGGCGATGTTGACGATCGCCCCGCCGTTCTCCTTCTGCCACGCCTTCCAGGTCTGCTGCGCGAAGCCGAGCGCCGAGACCACGTTCGTCTCGAAGACCTTGCGGGCGACGTTGAGGTCGAGCTCGGCCATCGGCCCGAAGACCGGGTTCGTACCGGCGTTGTTGACCAGGAAGTCCACCCGGCCGAACGCCTCCATGGTGCGCTCGACGGCCACCGCCTGGTGCGCCTCGTCGTGCGCCTTGCCCGCCACGGCGATGACACGGTCGGAGCCGAGCGCCTCGACGGCCTCGTTGAGCGCGTCCTCGCCGCGTCCGGTGATGCACACGCGGTCACCCCGGGCCACGAGCGCCTGGGCGATGCCGTAGCCGATGCCCCGGCTCGCGCCGGTGATCAGCGCGACCTTGCCACTGTCCTGCACAGTCATGATGTCCGCAGCCCTTCGGGTCAGTTGAGCGGTCCGCCGGCGACGTACATGACCTGGCCGGAGACGAAGCCCGCGTCATCGCCCGAGAAGAAGGCGATGGCGTTGGCGATGTCCTCGGGGAAGCCGACGCGCTGCACCGGGATCTGGGTGGCGGCCGCGGCCTGGAACTCCTCGAAGCCCATGCCGACCCGGGCCGCCGTCTGCGCGGTCATCTCGGTGACGATGAAACCGGGGGCGACGGCGTTGGCGGTGATGCCGAACTTGCCGAGCTCCTTGGCCAGCGTCTTGGTGAAGCCCTGCAGGCCCGCCTTGACCGCGGCGTAGTTGGCCTGGCCCCGGTTGCCCAGCGCCGAGGAGGAGGACAGCGACACGATCCGGCCGAACTTCTGGTCCACCATGTGCTTCTGAACGGCCTTGGCCATCAGGAACGCGCCCTTGAGGTGCACGTTCATCACGGTGTCCCAGTCGGACTCGCTCATCTTGAAGAGCAGGTTGTCACGGAGCACGCCCGCGTTGTTGACGAGGATCGTCGGGGCACCGAGCTCGGCGGCGACCCGCGCGACGGCGGCTTCCACCTGGGCGCTGTCCGACACGTCGCAGCCGACGGCGAGGGCCCGGCCCCCGGCCGCGGTGATCTTCTCGACGGTGTCCTTGCAGGCCGCCTCGTCCAGGTCGAGTACGGCGACGGCGCGGCCCTCGGCCGCCAGGCGTACCGCGGTGGCGGCACCGATACCCCGTGCCGCTCCCGTCACGATGGCTACGCGCTGCTCGGTGGTGGACATGCTTGGTTCTCCTCGCCCTTGGATCGCGGCTCAGCGGACGTCAGGCACATTTCCCTGCGAAATGGTTCCCGATAACTGAGCAACCGCTTAGTACCTTCTCCGGTCGAGACGCTAGAAGGCCTGGCACCCGGTGTCAACGGCCCACGGACGCAGCGGCGCATGTCACACCGCGATCAGCGCACCAGAAGGTCGAGCAGCCGTTCCACCTCGGCCGCGGGGTCGGTGGTGAGACCGCTGTGCACGGGGCTCGGCTGGATGACGGTCGAGCGCGGGGCGATCAGCCAGCGGAAGCGCCGCCCGGCGTCGTCACCCGCGGCCTGGCCCGCCTCCGTACCGCCCCGGCAGATGCCCTCGACGCCGTGCAGCGCGGCGCGCACGCCGGTGACGTCGGCGTCGGGGTCCAGCGCCTTGAGCTTCACCTCGTCGAGTTCGGTGCGGGCGGCGACGAATCCCTTCGCCCGGCAGTAGACGACCACGCCGGCGTTGAAGAACTCGCCGCGCTGGACCCTCGGCACCACGCGCAGCAGGGCGTACTCGAAGACAACACGCTCAGTCACGGCCGGCCGCTCTCGTCGCTGTTCTTGGTGTCACGCCTCGGGGCGAGGCGTTCGGTGAGCCAGCCCGGGGCCTGGGACGGCTTGTCCGCGGTGGGCGCGTCCAGGGTGATCCGCTCGTGGATGGTCGCCGCCCGCGCGAGCAGCGCCTCCACGTAGGCGCGCCGGAGCTGATCGGTCGAGTCGAACCCGGGCTCGTCCACCAGCCACTCGTCGGGCACGTCGGCGGCGACCTCGGTGAGCAGTTCCTCCGTGACCAGCGGGGCGAGCTCGGCGGCGGCCGCGGCGATGTCGGGGGCGAAGGGGGCCAGTGCGTGGTCCGAGGCGTTGTAGGCCTTGGCGGCGGAGGCCTGGGCACCCGGCCAGTTGTGGTGCCAGATCATGGTGGCGCCGTGGTCGATGAGCCAGAGGTCACCGTGCCAGATCAGCATGTTCGGATTGCGCCAGGACCGGTCGACGTTGTTGATCAGCGCGTCGAACCAGACGACGCGCCCCGCCTCGCGCGGATCCACCTGGTACGCGAGCGCGTCGAACCCGAGGGAACCGGGGAGGAAGTCCATCCCGAGGTTGAGGCCACCGCTCGCCTTCAGGAGCTCCTGGACCTCCTGGTCGGGCTCGGCGAGACCGATGACCGGGTCCAGCTGCATCTGCACCAGATCGGGGACGCGCAGACCGAGCCGGCGGCCGAGCTGCCCGCAGATCACTTCGGCGACCAGCGTCTTGCGCCCCTGCCCGGCCCCGGTGAACTTCATGACGTACGTGCCGAAGTCGTCGGCCTCGACGATCCCCGGAAGCGAGCCGCCCTCACGCAGCGGCGTGACGTACCGGGTCGCAATCACCTCTTTGAGCATTTCCCAGGCCACCTGTCTCTTCAGCCTTGCAATCCGTGGAGGACTCCGGTGGGGCGCAAGGAAGGAACCGCCGGTTGGCGGCACTGGGGAGAACCTGGGAAGGCTCGGCCGGTGAGCCGTTCTCCCGCCCCCCGAGCGGACCGCCGACGGTGCCGCGCCCCTTGCCGCCGGCCTCCGGCGTGAAGTGAACATAGTAGCCGAGAGTGATCGACGGCGCGGAGTGCCGGATCGCGGACGGGCGAGTAGCTCCTACTCCACCGTCCGCGCCAGGATGCCGAGGGTCGCGCGCAGTCCGGCCTCGGGGATGACCGGGAAGATGCCCGCCTCCCGGTAGCGCTCGTCGATCTCGCTCCAGTCGTAGTACGACGTCACCAGCGTTCCCCCCGCTGCGGGCTCCAGCCGGTAGCCGTAGAGGTGTCGCATCGGGGGCTGCACCTGGCCGGAGATCGTCCACTCGATGAGGGTGTTCTGTTCGAACCGCGTGATGATCACGGTGACGTCGTACTTGCCGAGCGGGTAGTCGTTGAGCGACTCACGGTCCATGTGGACGACGAACTCGTCGCCGGCCGCGCGCACCGGTTCGCCGTCGGCGGACTGCAGCATCCCCGAACTGTCGATCGCCACGTGTCCCGAGGGGGCGCTCAGCAGGGCGAAGATCTTGTCGGGAGCCGCGGCGACATGGCGCCGCACTTCGAATCGGTCTGTCGTCATGCCGGTCAGCCTCGCACAGCCCGGCAGGGTGGCCGGGGTGGCGGCCGGAGCCGGAAGACGACGATGACGGCGGGGCGGGCCGCTCACCCCCCTTCTGTACCCGGATTGCTTACCCGCGCCGCCTGACGGCAGAGCCGAGGAGCGGTCAGCAACGGACCCGACCTGGCCGTACGTGGCGACGTTCGCGTCAGACCATGCGGCGGGTCTCCGGGGTCTGGAGGCCGAGGACGAATTCGGCGTGGCTCTCGAAGCCGGCCTCGGACATCACCCCGTGGGCGGAGATGGTGTTGAGGTCGCGGACGAGTTTGCCGAGGACCGAGGTCTCCAGGATCGCCGCGGCCCCGGCGTGCCGGAAGGCGCGGGTGACGACCTCGACCGCGGTCTTCGCGGCGAGCGAGGCCGTGGTCTGCATCCGGTCCAGGAGCGGGAGTTCCGCCCTCTCGCCCCGGCCGATGACCCGGTCGACCTCGGCCAGGGTCTCCATGGAGAGGCTGCGAACGGAACGCACCCGGGCGTCGAGTTCACCCAGCTCCCGCTGGAACCAGGTGAGTTCGGACAGGGCGGGCGGCCGGCTGAGGTTGATGCGGCTGCCCCGGCGGATACGGGGCGCGGCGTCGATGATCTCGTCGAGGGCCCGGCGGGCGGCGCCCAGGACCATGCCGGGGTGCATCTGGAGGACGTAGGGGACCATACCGAGCCGCGCCAGGGGGGTGTCCTCGCGCTGCCCGTAGCCCATCGGGTCGTAGATCATCTCGTCGGGTACGTGGACGCCTTCGACGGCGAAGCTGCTGCTGCCGGTCCCGCGCATGCCGAGGACCCGCCAGTCGTCGAGTACCTGGATGTCGGCCTTGGGCAGTACGGCGGCGCGGCGCACCGGGCGGCCCTCGGCGTCGTCGACGAGGAAGGTGGCGCCGACGTAGTCGGCGTGGTGGAGCCCGCTGACGAAGTCCCAGCGTCCGGTGACGCGGTAACCGCCCTCGGCGCGTTCGGCGCTGCCGGGCTTGAGTGAGGCGGCCTTGAGGGCGAGGTTGCCGGCGAAGAGCTTCCGGGCGGTGTCGGGGGCGACGACGGTGGCGAGTTCCCCGGCGCCCTCCAGGAGGATGGTGGCGGTCCAGGCGGTGGCGGGGTCGATGTGGCCGATCTTCTCGATGATCTCGAAGGCGGTCACGGCGCCGACCACGTTTCCGCCGAGGTCGTCGGGGGTCATGATGCCGAGCAGTCCGGAGGACCTGAGTGCGGCGGCGGACCGGTCGCTGAGCCGGCGCTGTTCCTCCGATTCGGCGGCGCCGAGGGTGAGTTCCTCGCGTATCTCCTCGACGGCGGCGAGGGCGTGGGCGCGGCGCGCGGCCGGCTCCGTGGGCCAGGCGGCCGTGGTGGCGGGCGTGGTGGCGTACGTGGTCATGGCGGTCCCGTTCTCAGGTGTGGGCGGTGTCGCGGCGGGTGTGCGCGGCGCGGAGGGCGCCGCGGCGTGGGGTGCTCGTGGTGGCGGCGGGCTCGATGCGTTCGTCCGGTGCGGGCAGCGCGCGGTGGGTGCCGAAGCGCCGGTTCTGGTAGGCGAGGGTCGGGGCCTCCCGGCTGCCGGCGGCGAGCACGGTGGCGAGCACGAGGACGTGGTCGCCGCCCTCGACAAGGGTGGTGGCCTCGCACTCCAGCCAGACCGGGGCCTCGCTGAGGCGGGGCAGTCCGTTCTCCTGGTGCCAGGGCACCGTGGCGAAGCGGTCGGCTCCGGATGTCGCGAAGGTGAGGGCGAGCTGGTGGTCCTCCGCGCCCAGCAGGCACACGCCGAGCCTGCCGGTGGCGTTGACCGCCGGCAGGAGACTGGAGCGCCGGTCGAGGGCGACGGTCACCATGGGCGGGTCGAGGGACAGGGACGCGAAGGCGCTCACCGTCACCCCGCAGGGGCTGCCGTCCTCGCGTCGGGCGGTGACCACGGTGACGGGTGAGCAGAGTGCGGCCATCGCGTCCTTGAAGTCCGCGGCAAGCGCGTGCCCTGCTTCGCACCGGTGCGGTTGGGCTGTGGCGGACATGGCGGTCCTCCCGTTCTTCGTCGGGCCGGTTCCCCGGGCATTGGGCCGGCGGCCTGTTCATCGTGGGGCGGGGGGCCCGGCCGGTTCATCCCCGGAACTCGGTATTCCGCGCGGACGGTGATGCGGGGGGCGCTACCGGTTGTTGGCCAGTTGCGGTCACCGCGCGGGTGCGGGCCTGCGGACGAGTCCGAGGACATGGGCGCGCAGTTCGGCGAAGGCGGGCATCAGTTTGGTGGCCAGCTGCTCGCGTTCGGTGCCCAGGTCCACGGGCACGATCTCGCTGACGGTGGTGGGGGCACCGGACAGGACGACGACGCGGTCGGCGAGGTAGACGGCCTCGTCCATGTCGTGGGTCACCAGGACGACGGTCATGCCGCGTTGCCGTTGCAGGCGAAGGGTGAGGTCCTCCAGGTCGGCGCGGGTCTGCGCGTCGACGGAGGCGAAGGGCTCGTCCATGACCAGCACCCGGGGGGTACAGGCCAGGGCACGGGCGATGGCGGCGCGCTGCTGCATGCCACCGGACATCTGCCAGGGATAGAGCCGCCCGGCGTCGGCGAGCCCGACGGCGGACAGCGCCTCCCCGGCCGCGGCCAGGCGTTCCGCCGCGCCGGTACCCCGGCGACGCAGGGGAAGCTGGATGTTGTCCAGGACGCTCATCCAGGGCAGCAGCGAGCGGGAGTAGTCCTGGAAGACGAGGGCGAGCCCCTCGGGCGGGGCGTGCACGGGGGCGCCGGCGAGCCTGACCTCCCCGGAGTCCGGGGCGAGCAGTCCGGCCAGACAGCGCAGCAGCGTGGTCTTGCCCGCGCCGGAAGGGCCGACGACGGTGACGAACTCGCGGTCGTGGACATCGAAGTGGATGCCGCCGAGTACCTGCCGGACCGTGTCGCCGCTGCCGTAGGACTTCGCTATGCCGTGTACTTCGAGGAGCGGGACTGCCCGCTCGGGGCCGGGAGCACCCTGGGGGTGGCCGGTGGCGGGGTGGGCTGCGGGTGCGGTCATGACGGGGTGTCTCCTTGTCCGGCGGCGCGCTGCCCGGTGTACCAGCGCAGCAGACGTGATTCGAGGGCGCGGAAGGCGAGGTTGCTCGCGTAGCCGAGGATGCCGAGCAGCAGGAGCGAGGCCCACATCTCGGGTATGTCGAAGGTGCGTTGGGACTGGAGCTGCAGGTAGCCGATGCCGTGGGTGGAGGCGGTGTACTCGCTGGCGACGATGAGGACCACGCCGAGGGCGACGCTGACCCGGGCGCCGGCCAGGATCTGGGGGGCGGCGCCGGGCAGGACGACACGCAGGAGGCGGTGCCCGCGCGGGAGCCGGTAGCTGTCGGCCATGGCCTCGACGGTCGGATCGAGGGACCGTACGCCGTCCACGGTGCCGAGCAGGATGGGCCATACGGTGCCGTACGCGATGAGCGCGGCCTTCATCCCGTCGCCGGTGCCGAGCAGGACGAGGGCGACGGGGACGAGGGCGATGCCGGGGACCGCGCGCAGGAACTCCAGGACCGGCCGAGTGGCGTCGTACAGCCGCCCGGCGCGGCCGAGGAGCAGTCCGAGGGCGATGCCGGCGAGTCCGGCGAGCAGGAGACCGGCGAGGAGGTTGAGGACGCTGGGCAGGGCGTCGGAGCCGAGCCGGTCGAAGAGCCACAGTTCCTTGAAGGCCCGCAGGATTCTGGGCAGCGAGGGGAGGAAGAAGGAGTGGTGTCGCACGCTGACCGCCCAGAGGACGGCGACCAGCAGGGCGGGCAGCCACAGTTCGTGGGCGGCGGCCCTCAGCAGCCGTGGGACGCGGTTCATCCTCGGGTCCCCTTTCGCTGGGCGGGCGCCCAGGGCAGGGCGAGACGTTCGGCGGTCAGCAGGAGGCTGTTGAGGGCGACGCCGAGCAGCCCGGCGACGACCAGCAGCGCGAACATGCGGTCGATGGCCCCGGCCTGCTGAGCGCGGGAGAGTTCGTTGCCGATGCCGGGCGCCGCGCCGAGGTACTCGCCGGCCGTGTTGAGCATGAGGGCGAGGACGGCGCAGTTGCGCACCCCGGTCACCAGGAAGGGGAGAGCGGAGGGCAGCACGAGGCGGCGCACCCGCTGGTGGGCGGGCAGCCGGAAGGTGCGGAAGGTGTCGGCGGCCACCGGGTCCACGTGCCGCACCCCGTCGATGGTCGCTGTCAGCAGGGGCCAGAGCGCTCCGGAGACGACGAGGACGAGTTTCATCGTCATCGTCGAGCCGAGCGTGAGGAGCAGCACCGGGCACAGGGCGACGGCGGGGATGGTGCGCAGGAAGTCGGTGAGCAGCCGGGTGCTGCGGGTCAGGAACCGTGAGGTTCCGATGAGCAGTCCGGCGGGCACGCCGATGGCCGTGCAGAGCAGCAGTCCGGCGCCCCAGCCGAGCGCGGTCTGCCCCAGGGCGTGCCAGAAGCCGCCGCTCCCGGCGATCGTGCGGAGCGCGGAGGCGGTGGCGCTCGCGGTGGGTACGGAGCTCTGCGGCAGCAGTCCCTGGCGTACGGCCAGCTCCCAGGTGAGCAGGGCGGCGACGGCGAAGCCGAGCTGGCTGAGGGGCCTGCCGTACGGGCGCGGGCCTCGGGCGGGCCGGTGCGAAGTGGTCCGGGCGGCGGGGGCGCCGGGCGGGGCGAGGGCCTGAGGCGGAGTGGTGGTCATGCGGTGCCTCCTTCAGCTCAGCAGCTTGTCGACGTCGACGGGTTCGGAGAGGAACCGGTAGCGCTCCATGAGGTCGATCCACACCTTGAGCGAGGAGCGGGGAGCGGCGGCGTCGAACACAGGGAGTTTCATCGTGGCGATGAGGTTCTTCGGCAGCGGGCTGATCGAGGGCAGTACCTTCCGAACTTCCGCGGGGTGGGTGGCGGCATAGGCGATGCCCTTGTCGAGTGCGCGCCTGAATCCGCGCACGATCTCCGGGTTCTTCCTCGCGAAGACGGAGGAGGTGGCCACAGCCATCTGCATGCCGTGCGGGGCTGCCTCGACTCCGGGGGACATCATGCGGACGGCGCCCTGGGCGAGGGCGGGGGTGTCGAAGGGCGAGATCGTGCTCATGGCGTCGATGCGTCCCTTGACGAGCGCGGCCGTCATGTCGGACAGCGGCATCTCCAGGATTTTGACCCTGTCGCTGTCGGCCCCGGCCAGGTCGAGCGCGGCGCGCAGCGCGACCTCTCCGCCGCCCTTGAGCTGGCCGACGGCGACGGTGCGCCCGTTGAGGTCGGCCGGCTCCTTGACCGGCCCGTTCTTCATGACCAGGAGTGCGCCGCTGTCGTCCTTCGGCCTGGGCGCGGCCTTGCTGACGCCGCCGATCACGTGGACGGGCAGCCCTTTCGCGTAGGCGGAGACCACTCCGGCGGTCTCGCAGAGGGCGAACTGATCGGTGCCGTTGATGAGGTTGGTGAGCAGGGCTCCGGCGCTCGTCGAGTCGGCCCGTGCGTCGATGCCCTCGTCCCGGAACCAGCCTTTGTCGACGGCGAGGGTGAAGGCGGCCGCGTCGACGACCGGGAGGTGCCCGACGTGCACGACGGCGAGCCCGTCGTGCCGGCTGAGTTCCTGTGCGGGCCCGCAGCTCACGAGAGCGCTGAGGGCGAGGACGGTCGAGGCGGCGGCGAGGACGCGGTGGCGCCGCCCGCGTCCGCTCCGGGTGGGCCGCCGGTGCGGGGTGGGAGGTATGAGGGGTGGCGGGAAGTCCATGTGGTGGTCCTTCGATCGACGCCGGCCGCCTTCCGGACCCCGGCAGGACCGGAGGCGGGAGAGGAGGCGGTACGAGGAAGTCGGGAGGTGAGTTCCGACAGACAGAGCGTGCTGCGCGGGCCTCGGGAGTGGCAATGACGAGAACTCGGGATTCCGGATGACCGCACGCGGACGGCCGCGTGTATCCGGCGTGAACGGATCGTCTCGCCCGTGTGTCCCCGGCGATGCCGCCGATGACCTGGCAAGAGGCGCGCGTACGGCGGTGCGGCGTGCCCGCGACGGGGTCGGGGCGCGGCTGTGTCCACCCCTTGTCCGTCACAGGAACTGGTCATGTTCCGGAAGCGGGGAACGGAGAGCGGGGGCACGGGAGGCAGCGGAACACGGGGGACGGGAAACCGCGCCTCCCGCCCGGGTCACTCCTCCAGGAGACCCGAGCGGATGGCGTGCGCGGTGGCCTCGGCCCGGCCGGAGACGCCGATCTTGCGGTAGAGGTTGCTGATGTGGCGGCCCACCGTCTCGATGCTGATGAACAGTTCGGAGGCGATGGCCCGGCTCGTCGCGCCGGAGGCGATGAGCCGCAGTACCTGGACCTCGCGTCCGGTCAGTCCGTCGGGGTGGCGTCTGCGTCGTTCCCTGCGCGGGCCGGGCGAGCCCTTCGCGGACAGCAGCGGCGGCACTTCGGTGAGGACGTCGCCCACGGTCAGCTCGGCCCCTTCGGCGCACAGTCGCTCGAAGACGGGCCGGGGCAGGTTCCACTCGACGCTGCTCAGGTCGATGGCGCGGGCCGGGAACTCGACCCAGCTGTCCAGGGTGAGCTGGGAGCGCACCGCCCGGGACAGACCCACAAGTCTCGCGGCGTAGGAGGTTTCGCCGAGGTCGTCGAGGCAGGCCGCGAGCCCTTCGAGACACCAGACGTAGCGCGGTCTGGCCCCGATACCCTCGACGAGCCGCAGGCTGTCGAGGTGGTGACCGGCGGCCGGCGCCGCCTCCCCCCGGGTGAGCCGGACGTCGGCCAGCAGGTTGAGGAAGACCGAGGCGTTCCAGTCGTCGCCGTTGCGCTGCGCGAGGGCGAGCCCTTCGCTGAGCAGCGCGACGGCCTGCACGTCGTGTCCCTCTTCGTGCAGCATCCTCCCCAGCTGCTGGTACGGGACGTGGGTCCAGGTGCTCTCGCCGAGTTCCCGGAAGCCCCGCACGGCCTCGTCCAGCGCGGTTCTGGCGAGTGCGCGGTGCGTCTCGGTGGCGGCGGCGGACGCCCCGAGCAGGCTCCGCGCGCGCGCCGCCCACCAACGGTCCCCGGCCGCGTCGAGGACGCCGATGGCCTCCCGGTACAGGGGCTCGGCGCGGTCGAAGCCGTGCGCCTCGAACTCGGCCGCGGCCAGATCGACCAGGGTCCGGGCCCGCGCGGTCGTCTCCCCGGCCTCCTGCCACCCGTCGGCGCACTCCTGGAGCGCGGGCAGCGCGTGGGCGTAGGAGCTGGACGCTCCGGTGAGCACGGCGTGAGCCTCGCGAGCCCGCAGCCGGGCGGCGCCGTCTCCCTCGGCCGGCAGCGCGAGCACCTCGTCGAGCAGGCCGATGCCCTCCCGTAGCCGGCCCCGGGCGAGCCAGGGGCCGCGCAGGGCGGCCGCCAGGTCGAGGGCAAGGCCGCCGGCGGAGTCGATGAGGAACCGGAGTGCCGCCCGCACGTCCGGCAGCTCCTCCTCGACCCGGCGGGCCCAGTTCTCGGCTGCGGCGCCGTGCTCCTCGTGCCCGTCGAGGACCCGTCCGCCGAAATGGCGGGCGTGCGCGCCGCGCAGGGCCTGGGCGGTCCGCGCTCCGGCGTCCTCGCGCAGCAGCCGACGCGCGTACTCGCGTACGACGCCGGGCATGCGGAAGGCGATGCCGGAGCTGCCGTCGGCGGAGGGAGCGGGGTGCAGCATGCCGTGGGCGACGAGCTCGCTGATGCCTTCCCACCTCGTCTCTTCCGTCTCCTCTTCCGCTGGGACGTCGGCGGGGACGTCAGCGAGGACGTCGGCGACCGCGGCGTACGCGAAACGGTCCTCGAACACGCTCAGGCGGGCGAGGAGTTGCTGGGCCGCCCGGGAGAGCGCGGTGACGCTGTCGTCCATGACCCGGCCCAGGCTGCGGTGCCGGTCGGGCAGATCGACGGCGCCTTTCATGCCGAGGGTCCAGCCCTCGCGCAGCCGCGCGAGGAGCGCCTGTGCGGGCAGGGCGGCGAGCTGCCGGGCCGCGATGATCAGCGCGAGCGGGTGCCCTTCGAGCAGGCGGCAGATCGCCGTGACCGTCTGCTCGTGCGCGTCGAGCCCGCCCTGGTAGGCGACCCGGCGCGCATGCCACAGGAAGAGCTCGCGGGCGGCGGCCCCGTCCGTGACGTCGAGCGGGCGGACGCGAAACAGATGCTCGTCGGTGAGCCTGCCGGCCGCGCGGCTCGTCGCCAGCACCGTGAGACGGGGATGCTCGGCCAGGAGGGTGCCGAGGGCAGGCGCGAGCGGCAGCACGGCCTCCAGGTTCTCGGCGAGCAGCAAGTGGGGGGCGGCGCCTTTGGCCGGGTCGGCGGGGAGTGCGTCGGTGAGGAGGGCGAGCGCCGCCTCGGGTCCGGAGGCCCCGGCGAGCTCCACGACACGGATGTCCGTGCCGCCCCGCCCCAACTCCTCGCACACCTGCCGCGCGAGCCGGCTCTTGCCGACCCCGCCGATCCCGACGAGCGTCAGCAGCCGCACCTCGGGATCTTCCAGAAGCCGCACCACCGGAGCGACGTCTTCACCACGACCACCAGCACCGTTCATCTCACCAGGTCCGCTCACAGGCTCCCCGTCATCGAGGCCCCAAGGCTCCGAGCAGGCACTCTCGCCTGTCAAGACTCAGTGACCTTCGTCATCTCCCGCCCGCTCCGGGACGTGCAGCGGTGCCGCGGTGGCCGAGGCGACCTGCGCGGGTGTGACGCCAGGGGCCGTTTCGATCAGGACCAGCCCGCGGTCGGTGACGTCGAGGACGCCGAGGTCGGTGATGATGCGGTGGACACAGCGCCGGCCGGTCAGCGGGAGCGCGCATTCCGCGACGATCTTCGGGGTGCCGTCCTTGGCGGTGTGCTCCATCAGCACGATGACGCGCCGGGCACCGTGAACGAGGTCCATCGCCCCGCCCATCCCCTTCACCATCTTGCCGGGGATCATCCAGTTCGCGAGATCGCCTTTGGCGGAGACCTGCATGGCGCCGAGGACGGCGGTGTCGATGTGGCCGCCCCGGATCATGCCGAACGACAGCGCGGAGTCGAAGAAGGCCGCGCCGGGCAGGACGGTGACCGTTTCCTTGCCGGCGTTGATCAGGTCCGGGTCGACCCGGTCGTCGGCCGGGTAGGGGCCGGTGCCCAGGATGCCGTTCTCGGACTGGAGCACCACGTGCACGCCTTCGGGTACGAAGCCGGGCACGAGGGTCGGCAGTCCGATGCCGAGGTTGACGTAGTCGCCGTCGTGCAGTTCGGCCGCGGCTCGGGCAGCCATGTCGTTCCTGGTCCAGGTCATCAGCGGGCCACCGTCTCTCGTGCCGGAGGCGCGGAGACCGTGCGCCGTTCGATCTGTTTGTCGTCGGCCTGTCGCGGGGTGAGGGCGATGACGCGCTGCACGAAGACGCCGGGCAGGTGGATCTCGTCCGGGTTCAGGGTTCCCGGCTCGACCAGCTCCTCGACCTCGGCGATCGTCACGCGGCCCGCCATGGCGGCCAGGGGGTTGAAGTTGCGGGCGGACTTGTCGAAGACGAGGTTGCCGTGCCGGTCCCCCCGGGCCGCCCGTACCAGGGCGTAGTCGCAGGTGATGGCCTCTTCGAGGACGAAGTCGCGCTCGTCGAAGGTGCGGGTCTCCTTGGCCGGCGAGGCAACGGCGACGCCGCCGTCGGCGTGGTGACGCCAGGGGATCCCGCCGTCGGCGAGGGGGGTACCGACACCTGCGGGGGTGTAGAAGGCGGGTATGCCGTGCCCGCCTGCTCGCAGGCGTTCGGCCAGGGTGCCCTGTGGTACGAGCTCGACCTCCAGTTCGCCGTTCAGGTACTGGCGGGCGAACTCCTTGTTCTCTCCCACGTACGAGCCGGTCACCCGCGCGATGCGGCCCGCGCCCAGCAGGATGCCCAGACCGTGCTCGTCGGTGCCGCAGTTGTTGGACACCGCACGCAGGTCCGCGGCGCCCTGGTCGTAGAGGGCGGAGATCAGGGCGGCGGGGATGCCGCAGAGACCGAATCCGCCCACGGCGAGCGAGGCGCCGTCCCTGATGTCGGCCACGGCGCGCGCCGCGGAGGCTGCTGTCTTGTCCATGGGGTCCTTGTGGTCCTTCTCTTGGGTGGCCCGAACTCCGTGCGATGTCCGGGCCACGCGGCAGCGGTGGCGGGACGCGTCTACTCCACGGCCATGAGCGGTTCGGGAGCGGGACTGACCGCGCCGGGGGATATCGGGTGGTGCAGTTGCTCGCTCAGCTGGCCGATCAGTTCGCGGAGCTCCTTGCCGGTGGACGCGGCCCCGAAGAGGTAGAAGTCGGGCCGGACGACCGCGGCGACGTGGCCGTGCTCGCGCAGGTGGGGCAGGAAGCCGGCGGCTGTGTCGAGGTACCCGTCGTGGGGTGCGTTCTCGCTGTACAGGGGCACGACGGTGGCCCTGATGCCGGTGAGGAAGTCCCGTTCGGCGTCGTTGAGTGCCTCGGCCGGCCGGTGGCCGTCGGTCAGGATGGTGAAACCGCCCCCGGTGAGGCTGTCCAGCAAGGCGGTCCGTCCCCGGTACGTGACCTCGTACTGAGGGGTGAGGTGGCCTACGTTCTCCGCTCGTTGACCGTCCGGCGTCTGCCGCAGGACGCCGTCGCCCAGGACCGGCGGCGGGGGTGCGGGCAGTGCGTACCTGGGGTCGGCGCCGGTGGCGATCATGCGGGCGTCGCGTTCGGCCGCCTCGTCCGGGTCGAGGACACAGATGACCTGGCCCAGGGCCATGGACATGCCGATGGCGTGCTGGACGTGGTCGCTGCGTTCGCTGGTGTAGGTGTCGAGCAGGTCGGGCCGGGCCCGGCCGGAAAGGACCAGGTCGAGTTTCCACCCGAGGTTCATCGCGTCCCGCATGCCCGAGCACATGCCCTGGCCCGCGAACGGAGGCATCTGGTGGGCGGCGTCGCCGGCCAGCAGCAGTCGCCCTTCGCGCCACCGGTCGACCCACCGTGCCTGGAAGGTGTAGACCGTGTGGCGCTCGATCGTCGTGTTCCGCTCGGTACGCCCCCACGGTTCGAGCAGCTTCCAGGCCGTTTCGAGGGTGTTGAGTTCCTCCACACTCTCGTGCGGAAGGCGCAGGAATTCCCAACGGCGCCTTCCGGGCCCGCCGGAGACGATGGTCGTGGGCCGTGCGGGGTCGCACAGCTGCCAGTTCATCGGCGACCACGTCGCCTGCTCGTGGGGCCGGGTGTCGATGATGAGCCAGTCGTGGAAGAAGCCCAGATCGGTGACGGTGGTGGCCATACGGGAACGGACGAAGCTGTTCGCACCGTCGGCGCCGATCACGTACCGGGCACGTATCTCCCCCGGGCCGCACGGCCCGGACGTGGTCAGGTGGACCAGGTCGTCCGCCTCGTGCAGATCCGTGACCTCGCAGCCACGGACAACCGTGACAGAGGGAAGCTCTTCCGCCGCATTCGCCAGCACGGCTTCGAGGTCGGGCTGCGAGAAGAAGCTGGCGGTGGGCCAGCCGGAGGATCCGGTGCCGGACCAGTCGATGCGCACCAGGGCCTCGCCCTCGTGGTTGCGCCACTCGTAGTGGTCAGGGACCGGGTCGGTGACGGCGCGCACCGCCTCCCCGACACCGGCGGCCTGGAAGATCCGGCCGATCTCGTCGTCGAAGTGCACGGCGCGGGGAAGTTCGTAGGGCCTGGGCCATCGTTCGAGTGCGATGACATCGTGTCCGGCGCACCCCAGCAACAGGGCCAGCATCTGTCCGACGGGGCCGAAGCCCACGATCGCGACGTCGTGCACGGGCGCCGTGAATTCCTGGTTCATGGGGCTACCTCGACTCACTGTGGGTGCCGGTCATCAGCGCGGCGAGGTCCTCGGGGGCCAGGAAGGACGGAGGCGGCGGGGGTCCCCAGCTGAACAGTCCCTTGGCCCCTTCCAGGACCTCGGGCGTCCAGAGCTGGTCGTCGACGATGCAGTCCATGTCGGAGTAGTACTCGCTGAAGTTGCCGGCCGGATCCTTGAGGTACCAGAAGAAGTTGGAACCGGCGTGGTGGCGGCCCAGTCCCCAGATGTGACGCTCGGGGTGGTCCTCCAGCATGGCGGTGGCACCGCGGCCGACCTCGTCGATGTCGTCGACCTGCCAGGACGAGTGGTGCAGGAAGGCGACCGGCGCGGCCAGGACCAGGATGTTGTGGTGGTCGGTGGAGCAGCGCAGGAACGCCCCGTGGCCCTTGATGTAGTCCGAGGCCCTGAAGCCGAGGCCGTCGCGGAAGAACGCGGTCGTGGCCTCGAAGTCGGTCGTCCCGACGACGGCGTGGCCGAGCTTGCGCGGCTGTACCCGGCCGGTGCGCAGGATGCCGGGCGCCCGGGTGCCGGCGCGCTCGGTGCGGCCGGGTCCGTTGTAGACGGTGGCCGTGACCGGGTCCTGGACGAGCCGGGGGGTGACTTCGAGGACGGCGCGTACACCGGTGGGCTTGTCGTAGGCGGTCAGCGTGGTGCCCGCGAGGTCGCTCGCCGTTCCGAGGCGGTTCAGTCGGGAGGCGGCTGCCGCCAGGTCGTCGGGCGTGTCCACGCCGATGCGTACCTCGATCAGGCGGCGGGCCGGCGCGTGAACGATCCGCAACTGGCGTCCGGCGTCCCGGGTGGTGAACCAGCCGTCGCCGTCCGGGGTGAGTCCGAAGTCGGTGTAGTACGCGGCGGTCTGCGCCACGTTGGGGACCCCCATGGTGAGGGAGGTCAGACGGTGCAGTGCCATGAGAAGGACTCCCTTGTCCGTCGGTCAGGCCGGTCAGCCGACGAAGGTCTGACGGAGTTCGCCGATGCCCTCGATCGTGGAGACGAGTTCGTCCCCGGGGGCGAGGAAGCGCTGCGGGTCCCGGCCCAGGCCCACGCCCGCGGGGGTGCCGGTGAAGATCACGTCTCCGGGCAGCAGCGGCAGGACCGCGGACAGACCGGCGATCAGCGCCGGCAGGGAGAAGATCAGGTCACGGGTGCGGCCCTTCTGGACCTCCTCGCCGTTGATCGCGCACCGCAGTTCGAGATCGTCGGGGTTCTCGAACTCGTCCGGGGTGACCAGCCACGGTCCGATGGGAGCGAAACCGGGGTAGGACTTGCCGAGACTGAACTGCGGAGCCGGCCCGGCGAGCTGCACGACACGTTCGGAGATGTCCTGCCCGACCGCGAGACCCGCGATGTGGCTCCACGCGTCCGCCTCCGTGACGTTCTCGGCGCGGGCGCCGATGACGGCGACGAGTTCGACCTCCCAGTCCGTGTGGCCGCCCGGCGGCAGGGCCACCTTCGTGACCGGGCCGCTGATGCTGGTGACGTACTTGGTGAACACCGGCGGCAGGCCGTCAGGAGCGACGAAACCGGACTCCGCCGCATGATCGCGGTAGTTCAGCCCGATCGCCAGCGTCTGGCGAGGCGCCGGCACGGGAGACCCCAGGTCTGAGGCTTCGAAGGGGACACCGGCCGGCAGGCCGGCGCCGTCGGCCCACGCCCGGAACTCGTCCCAGCGCTCGTAGACGGACTGGGGGTCGGCGGCGAAGACGCCTCCGCTGGCCCGCTCGACATCGATCGCACGGTCCTCGGCGATCAGGGCCAAGCGGCCGGAGAGGTTGGCGATACGCATGGCAGCACTCCTGACACGGGAAGAGAAGGTCCCTGAGCGGTGATGGGCTGTGACGTCCAGCGGAGGGACCACGGAGCAGCCGGTCCGGATGAGTGGGCCCGCCGGTGAAGACGGAGCCCTTGTCTCATCCGCCGGGTATTCAGCATGATGATTACCTTGATGTTGCGTCGGCGTCACCCGCGACGTCAAGGGTTTCAGCGATAACCTTCATGATGAATATGATGAACCACTGGGAGAAGTCTTGACGGCCACACCGGACAGCGCACGGGAAGCGCGACGGCGCACCCCCGCCAGCAATGGCTCCGAACTGCGCTCCTCCCCCGGCCCAAGCGCCGGGACCGGGCCCTCACAGGCACCCCGGAAGTCCAGCAGCACGTCCCGGGCTCCGTCGGCCGGTCGCGCCGAAGGGGCGGCCGAGCACGTCGCGGCACTGGTCGGCGCGGCCGAGCCGGGGTCGCGGCTGGGGACCAAGGAAGAGTTGCGCAGCCAGTGCGGCGTGTCGGTAGGGACCTTCAACGAGGCGCTGCGCCTGTTGCAGTCCCGCGGGCTGGTCACCGTCAAGCCGGGACCCGGCGGCGGACTGTTCAGCGCCGAGCAGTCCCCCATGGTCCGGCTCGGGAACTCGGTCCTCGCTCTCGACGCGCAGCAGAGCGATGTCGCCAACGCCGTACGGATCCGGGACGCCCTCGACCCGCTGCTGATCGAGGACGCCCTGTGGCACGCCTCGCCCGCCGACATCTCCGGCCTCAAGGAACACATCACGGCCATGGAGGCGGCCGTGGACACCGCTGACCCGGTGGCGTTCGTGCACGCGAACTGGCGGTTGCACGCCGCTATCGCGTCGATCAGCCCGAACGCCCTGCTCAGCTCCCTGTACTCCAACCTGCTGGACCTCATCGAGGCCCACACGCTGACGGTACTGCCGGCCAGCGAGGAGCCACTGGAGCACTACATCGCCCACCGCCACGAACTCCACCGCGATCTCGTCGACGCCCTGGAACGGCGCGACCGCGAGGCAGCGCTCCAGCTGATCCGTGAGCACAACACCAGTCTCCAGCCCGAGGAGGCCGACTGAGTGCGGGTTCCTCTTCGGCGCCGGGCGGCCCATCGCACCGTCGCCGGGGACGGTGCGATGGGCCAATGGGTCAGACCGTCGTCCACTTCCGGAATGGGTCAGACGGTCGTCCACTTCCGGAAGGGGTCAGACGGTCGTCCACTTCTGGTTGGAGCCACCGTTGCAGTCCCACAGAACCAGTTGGGTGCCGTCGGTGGTGGAGCCTGCGGGGACATCGAGGCACCGTCCGGATGCCGGGTTCCGGTAGCCGCCGTCGTAGGCCTGCCAGGCCTGGTTCGTTCCGCCGTTGCAGTCCCAGAGCTGCACCCGGGTGCCGTTGGCGGTGCCGAGGCCAGTGGCGTCCAGGCACTTGCCCAGCACCCGCAGCGTTCCGTTGGATCCTGCGGTCCACCACTGCGCGTCGGTGTTGTTGCAGGACCACAGCTGGACCGCGGTGCCGTTCGTGGAGCTGCCGCCGTTGACGTCCATGCACTTGCCGGCGCTCGCGGACCTCACCTGGCCGCCGGTGCGCACGGGTTCGCCGATCCAGCCGGCGTCGTCGGCGGCCTGGATGCCGCTGTCGAAGGCCTCGGCCATCTTGCGGTAGCCGACGTCATTGGGGTGCAGCCCGTCGGCCAGGTCGCCGGTGGTCAGAGCACCCATGTCGACGTAGCGGACATGCTGGCCTGCCGCCTGCTTCGCCTGGACCATCGCCGGGATGCGCTGGTTGTACCCGCCCCTGTTCGCCTCGATCGTGGGGTTCGTGGAGACGGTCAGCGACGCGACCAGCACGGTCGCGTCAGGGGCGTCGGCCACCACCTGGTCGATCAGGGAATTGAGCCGGTCCGGTGCGGTGGGTACCTGGTAGTCCTGCCCCAGGTCGTTGGTGCCGATCATCAGGGTCACGACGTTGGGCCGGTAGCGGGACAACGAGGCGTCCGCGATGGAGGCGATCTGGTCGATGCGCCAGCCGGAGTGGCCTTCGTTGTCGGGGTCCGTCATGGAGCCTGCCCGGGACGTGCCGACGAAGTCCAACGAGTAGCCCTTGGCGCTCAAATCGTCCCAGAGCGGGCCCCGATAGCCGTTTCCGGTGCTGCTCCCGAGGCCGTCGGTGATCGAGTCACCCAGGGGCATGACGCGTAAGGCGGAGGCCGCCGCGACGGACTGCTCGCCCGGTGCCGCGGCCCGCTCGGCCGCGCTTGCGGGCAGCGTGCCGCCCAGGAACAGCCCGGTGGCGGCAGCCAGCGTCAGGCCGAGAGTTGCGAGGGATCTCTTCTTCATCACCAGTCCTCATCGAGTGGAGTGTGAATGTCTCAGGGGGTTCCCTCAGCCCGTGGCGGCGTTGAGGAGGTCGAGAGCGCTCTGCTGGCAGCCGTAGTCACCGGCGCCGTTGCCGCCGCTCCAGTGCGGGCCGTACTGGTCGAGCGCGTTGCGGTCGTGGTCGTAGGCACTGTCCGCCCAACGCGTGAGCGTCGCGGTGTAGGGGTGGTCCGCCAGCTGCCGGTTGAGCGTGCCCAGGCCGCGTACGTAGGCGCCCTTGAAGCTCGGGCCGTCGCCCGTGCAGCTGTCGCCCTCGCCCGGTTCGCGCAGGACACCGTCCGTTTCGAGCCGGGTGGTGGAGGAGTCGGCCAGTTCGCGGGCCGTCGTCAGGAGACCGTCGTCGCCGGTGGCCTTGTGGAACTCGGTCAACGCGCCCAGGATGACGCCCTGGTTGTAGGTCCAGGTGGGCTGGCCGTTGTTGGCGCAGGCATCGGTGAGACCGTCGTTGATCATGCGGTCACCGTTGATCATGCCGCTGCCCCGGAACCAGTCCCACTCGCTCCTCGCCCGGTCCAGATACGTGCTGTCGCCGGGGATACGGTTGTGCAGGGCCGAGTTCAGCTGGAGGTACAGCTCGTTGGTGATGGCGTTCTTGTAGTTGCCGTCCGTGCTCCAGCGGACCCCGCCGCCACACGTGTCGTTCCAGTTCGCGTTCATGTGGTCCGCGTCGGCCCGCGCCGTCTCCAGGTAGCGGCTGTCACCGGTCACGTCGTACGCGTCGATCCAGGCCAGCCCCCACCACCCGGTGTCATCGAGATACCCGTTGCGGAACTGCCCTCCCTGCGCGTTGATGTTCTTGTCGTACGTCTCGGCGATGGCGTAGGTGTAACTGCCCATGCCACTGATCCGGCTGTTGTCGATCACCGCCGTCAGCGCGTTCGCCGCCGTCCACCAGCCGTTCCCGCCGAACAGCTTGCTGCTCCGGTCGAACGACATCATCAACGCCGTGGCCGCCGCGGTACTCCGGCTGCCCGCGTTCCAGTCCGTCCGCGCCCAGGCGGTACACGCGATCCCTCCCCCGGCCGGCTGCCCGCAGGCCCGGAGAGCCCCCACCCCCTCGGTGTTCCAGTCATCCACGTTGTACATCTGGGTACGCCAGCCCTGCCCGCCGTCGGGCACGGCGGTGTCGCCGAGACGGCTGCCCGAGCCCCACGTCCGGCCACCGTCCATCGAACGGTCCAGCCAGACCTGGTCGCCGGACCCGCCGCCGTCGATGGACGCCCAGCCCATCGCGGCGGCATCGTCGAAGTGCAGCTCGATCGACCTCCCGGCCACCGAGGCGGTGACCGGGACACGATCCTGGGTGCTCTGCGCGGGGTCCCGCGCATCGCAGTACGTGTTGCACACGGCCGCAGAGGGCGACGCCGCGGCAGCCGTCGGCACACCGGCGGAAAAGGAGGACAGCGTTGCCATCAGCACGAACAACGCCAACGAGGTGGACCTCTGTGACTTCATGAAACGGACTCCCTTGCCTCTCGGTCACGGCCGGAAACGCTCCACCGATGGAGGAGAGCGCTCTCTGGCCTGTACGTCGGACGGCCCGCGCCGACGTGCGGCACACGGGCGATGCGCGTGGTCATGTCTTCGGCGCCCCGGATGGCACACCCGTCCGCACGGGCGTGCCATCGCGCGGGGCGGAGGAGCGCCCCGGTCTCAGGAGGGCAGACTCCATTTCTGGTTGTCCCCGCCGTGGCAGTCCCAGATCTCCAGCTGGGTGCCGTCGGCGGTGCTCGCGTCGGGTACGTCGAGACAGCGGCCGGACTGGGGGTTGACCAGTGCGCCGGTCGAGGCGGTGTGACTCCATTTCTGGTTGTTGCCGCCATTGCAGTCCCACAGCTCGACCGGCGTGCCGTTGGCGGCTCCGCCGCTACCCGTGACCTCCACACACTTGCCCAGCACCTGGAGGGATCCGTCCACGGCCACCGTGACGCGCTGAGCGGCGGAGTCGTTGCAGGTCCAGAGCTGGATCTTGTTGCCGTTCACCGTCGAGCCGGAGTCGTCGTCCAGGCACTTGTCACCGATCGCCGACTTCACCGCACCGGAAGGCGCTACGGGCGGCCCCGGGGGCTTGGCACCGCCATCGCCTCCGTACGACGGCGGCGCGGAGGACGCGGCGGTGGCCCAGTCGGTGTTGGCAGCCGTGCCCAGTTCGAGGTCGAGCGTCCCGCCGCCGGTCGCGAAGTCGGCCGGCAGGTAGGCGTTGTTCCAGTCGGCGCCGTTGAGGGTGGCGCTCTGTACGTAGGGGGCGTTGCCGGCGGCCTGCGGAGCGTCGACGACCATGTGCCGGCCGTTGCCCAGGGCCACGTCCACCTGGGTGAACAGCGGGCTGCCCAGGGCGAGATCGGAGGTGCCGGGGGTCTCGGGGTAGAAGCCCATCGCGGACCAGACGTACCAGGCGCTCATCGTGCCCAGGTCGTCGTTTCCGACACCCCACTTCGCCGGGTCGTTCGGCCACAGCTGGTCCTGGACCTTGCGGACGATCTCCTGTGTCTTCCAGGGCTGCCCCACGTAGTCGTACTCCCACGGCAGCTCAATGGACGGTTCGTTGCCCAGGTCCGCGTGCGATCCGCCGGATCCGTTGAACTCGGACAGCACACTGTCCAGGTAGTCCACGTACTCGCTGTTGCCGCCCATGGCGTCGGCCAGCCCGCGGATGTTGTGCGGCACCGCCCCGGTGTACTGCCAGGACGTCCCCTCGACGAACTGGTCACTGCTGCTGGGGTCGAACTCCGGCTTCCAGGAGCCGTCCAGCCGCTTGGGCTGCATGAAGCCGCTGGAGGCGTTGAAGGCGTTCTTCCAGTCCTGCGCGCGGTTGGCGAACTGCGACTGGGTGGTGGTGTCCCCCAGCGCGCCCGCGAAGGCGGAGGTGGCGAAGTCCTGTGCGCTGTACTCCAGGAGTGTGGCGACGGAACCGTAGAAGTCCCGTGGGTAGGAGCCGTCGGACGGCAGATAGCCGTACTTGGTCTGCAGGTCCAGGCCCATCCGGATCGGGTTGGTGGTGGTGCCCTCCTTGATCATGTCCGCCTTGGCCGCCGCGGTGTCGAAGTCGCGTGCGCCGAAGGCGTAGTAGTCGGCGATGATCGCCGGGCCGGGGTCGCCGTTCATCACCTGGGTCTCGGCCGAGTTGAGCGACCACTTCGGGAAGAATCCGGCCTGCTCGTAGTCGTTCACCAGGGACTGGGCGCTGTCGCCGGCCTGTTCCGGTGCGACCAGGGCTTCCAGCTGTGCCTGGGTGCGGTAGATGTCCCACCCGGAGTAGGTGCCGTACTGGGCCTTCTGGCCTCCGGACACCGTGTGGACCTTCTTGTCGAAGCCCCAGTACTTCCCGTCGCTGTCACTGAGCAGATTCGGGTGCAGCAGCGAGTGGTAGAGCGAGGTGTAGAAGACTTTTTGCTGGTCGGACGAGCCACCGGTGACAGCGATCCTGCCGAGCACGTCGTTCCACGCGTCGTGTGCGGCGGTCCGGGTTCCGGTGAAGTCCCAGTCCGGGTTCTCCGACTCGCGGTTGGCCGTGGCCCCCGCGATCGAGACATACGACAGGCCGACCTTGGCCTGCACCGTGCGGTTGCCGGTCGTGTCGAAGGTGAGCGAATTGCCCCCGTCAAAGGTGCCGCTTCCGGTGATCGGCCGGTCGAAGACCATGTCGAAGTACGCGGTGTAGGACGGGGCCGAGGCGCAGAAGAGGCCGGCGTCCACGGAGCCCCTGACCTCGGTGCTGCTCACCTTGTCGAAGTGCAGATTGGTGGCCTTGTCGGCGTTCAGCTTGAACAGGAGATTGGCCTGTGTGGTCGCCGGGAACGTGAAGCGCGCCATGCCGGAGCGCGCGGTCGTGGTCAGCTCGGCGCTGACCCCGTTGTCGAGGTCGACCGAGTACGCGCCGGCGCTCGCCGTCTCGTTGCCGTGCGAGAAGCCGACGGTCGCGTTTCCGTCGATGCCACCGGTGGTGGGCAGGACCGGGATGTCGCCCATCGCACCGCAGCCGGGACCGGAGATGTGGTTGAGGCTGAAACCGGTGACAACGTTGTCAGAATATGCGTAGTTACCGCCGGGCGGACGGGAGTCCGTGTCGGGGCTCCACGAGACCATGCCGAACGGCATGTCGGCTCCGGGGAAGGTATTGCCCCCGTTGGAGGTGCCCAGCAGCGGATTGACCAGGGAGGCGGGGTCGGTCACCGCGGCCGGCGCGGCGGCGTGCGCGACAGTGGTCGGCGCGGCGAGTCCCAAGGAGAGCAGACAGGTCGCGAGGAAGGTGCGCCATCTTTTCATCGTTGCGGCTCCAGGTACGGACAGCACGGCTGTCACCGGACCGGTGGGGGGAATCCCCGAAAGCAAAAGGCAGGGCCGCGACACTTGTCAACGCAATCGACCGAAATCGCGAACAGAGACCAACAGAGGTCGGAGCAAAGGCCGTTGAGTTCCCGGCATGGAGAGCCATGGATCGCGGACGCCTTTCGATTGACCCGACCACACGCCCAGACCGTTGACGCGGTCATGCCTAATGGCTAGCTTCAGAGAGCGCTCTCCTTGGCCACCCCTGCACCCCCCTCGCATCCCGGCCAGAGCTCTCGCGGGCGCCTCGGGAGTCCCCATGCAGCCTCGACGAGGACGGATTGGCCACAGAAAGACAACGTTGTCAGGCACCATGCGCAGCACAGCTCCGGACCGCCCGCGCCGGCAGACGCCTTGGTCACCGTCCTGTTCGCGGCCGCCTGCCGGCCGGGGACGGGGGCCCGGAGACGAACACCGCACCGCGTTGGCCGAAGTTCTCCCAGAAGAAGGATGTCGATGATGAAACGGCTACGGAGACTTGCCCCCTTATGGGTGCTGACCCTTCTCGCTGCCGTGCTGGCGGTGAGTGCCGCCCCCGCACAGGCTGCGACCACGTCCGTCACTGTGGACGGAGCCCGGAGCGGCCGGACCTTCGACGGTATCGGCGCGATCAGCGGCGGTGGCGGCAACTCCCGTCTGCTGACGGACTATCCGGCCGCCCAGCGGTCCCAGATCCTGGACTACATGTTCAAGCCCGGCTACGGGGCGAACCTGCAGCTGCTCAAACTGGAGATCGGCGGGGACGCGAACTCCACCGACGGATCCGAGCCATCGATCGAACACGCCCGCGGGACCATCAACTGCAACGCCGGGTACGAGTTCTGGCTGGCCGAGCAGGCCAAGGCCCGTAACCCCGACATCGGTCTGTACGGGCTGGCCTGGGCCGCACCCGGCTGGATCGACGGCGGTTTCTGGTCCACCGACACCATCAACTACCTGATCTCCTGGCTGGACTGCGCCAAGCAGCACAACCTGGACATCAAGTACCTGGGCGGCTGGAACGAGCGCGGCCATGACGTCGACTGGTTCATCAAGCTGCGCTCGGCGCTGAACAAGGCCGGGTATTCCGGCGTCCAGCTCGTCGCGGACGACAGTGGCTGGGGCGTCGCCGACGACATGGCGAACAACCAGGCGTTCAACGACGCCGTCTCGATCATCGGCGCGCACTACTCCTGCAACGGGGGCGACGGGGGCGACGCCAAGACCTGCTCCAGCAGCACGGCGGCGAAGAACAACGGAAAGCCGCTGTGGGACAGCGAGAACGGCTCCCAGGACATGGACACGGGCGCCCCCGCACTGATCAGAGCGATCACCCGCGGCTACACCGACGCGAAGATGACCAGCTACTTCAACTGGCCCCTGATGGCCGCGATCTACCCGAACCTGCCCTACAACACCGTCGGCCTCGCCACCGCGAACTCACCCTGGTCGGGCAACTACCGGATCGGCGCGAGCACCTGGGCCACCGCCCAGGTCACCCAGTTCACCAAGCCCGGATGGAAGTTCATCGACTCCGCCTCCGGCTACCTGGGCGGCGACGAGAACAACGGCACGTACGTCACCGTCAAGTCGGACACCGGTTCCGACTACTCCACGATCCTGGAGACCACGACGTCCACCGAGCCCCAGACAGCGGACTTCACCGTACGGGGCGGCCTGTCGACCGGCACCGTGCACGTGTGGGCGACCGACGTCAACAGCCCCAGCGACGCGAGGTCGTTCATCCACACCCAGGACATCACTCCGGTCAACGGCTCCTACTCGCTGACGATGCAGCCGGGCTACGTCTACACGGTCAGCACCCTCGGCGGCCAGGGCAAGGGCACCGCGACGGCCCCGGCCGCGCACCCGCTCGCGCTGCCGTACAGCGACGACTTCGACGGCTACGACGACAACACCCAGGCCCGGTACATGTCCGACATGCAGGGCTCGTTCGAGGTCCAGCCCTGTGCGGCGGGCCGGGCGGGCAAGTGCGTGCAGCAGATGGCTCCGGTCAAGCCGATCGAGTGGCAGGACGACTCCGACTCGTACACCCTGACCGGCGATCCGAGCTGGTCCAACTACACCGTCAGCTCCGATGTGTTCCTGCGCGGCGCCGGCACGACCGAGCTCCTGGGCCGCGCGAACACCCAGCTGCGTCCGCAGTCGCACATGAACGCGTACTACCTCCGCATCCGTGACACCGGCCAGTGGTGGATCGAGAAGATGCTGACGGACGGTTCGAACCACACCCTGGCCACCGGCACCACCACCGCGCTGGGGACAGGCAAGTGGCACAAGCTGTCGCTCACCTTCCAGGGCTCGCAGATCACCGCCGAGCTCGACGGCAACCGGTTCGGCTCGGTCAGCGACGCCTCCTTCCAGACCGGCCAGGCGGGCCTGGGTATCCAGGGCTACCGCACCGACCAGTTCGACAACCTGTCCATCACCCCCGGCACGGGCGGTCCCCCCACGGGCGGCACGGGACAGGTCAGCTCGGTCCTCAACGGCGACAAGTGCCTGGACGACTACACCGGGTCGACCACCGCAGGCGCCGTCGTGGACATCTGGGACTGCAACGGGTCCCCCGCACAGCAGTGGACCGTGGGCAACGGCTCCGTCAAGGCCGGCGGACTCTGCCTCGACGTGGTCGCCAACGGCACCGCCAACGGCTCCCTGGTGAACCTGTGGACCTGTAACGGCGCCGCGAACCAGCAGTGGAACGTGAGCGACGGGGCCCTCGTCAACCCCCAGTCGGGCCGTTGCCTCGACATCCCCGCCCTCGACACGGCCAACGGCACCCAGCTCGACATCTGGGACTGCGACAACGGACCGAACCAGAAGTGGAACCTCCCTTCCTGATCCACCGGTCAGCCGGGCGGGGCGGGTGCGAACAGCGCACCCGCCCGGCTCCCGGCGAGGATCCTCGGGGCCACGGTCACCGAGCCCGCCGGGGCGGATAGCATGTCCGCGTCTCGTCTCATTCTCATTGCCGAGGAGCGAGTGGTGTGCCGGGAAGCCTGGTCGGCGACGTAACTGTCGCGCGCCCGGAAAGGCTTGCCGTGCCCATCGCTTCTCGTATCCGCCGGTCCGGCGTGCGACTCGTCGTCGACAGAGCCACACCCCGTGTGCCGCGCAAGCCGAGCCCTCGGTGCCCTGTGGGTGCCCCGCTCCGGTCTGCCCGGCAGCTTCGACTGGATGAGAGTTCAGAGATGTCCCCGCAGCGCCCCTCTTCGCCTCCCGCCATACCCCAGGAGTCGGTGATCCAGCAGGTGCTCGCCTGCTTCGATGCCTACGCCCGTGTCCACGGGACGCGCGACAGCATCCTGCCGGCCTCCCGGGTCACGCCCAGGGAGGAGCAGCGGGCCTTCGACGAACTCCGGCACGCCATCGAGCGGCTCCGCGACACCACAGAGGAGGACTGACCCGCCGGGGAGGGGGTGGCGACGGGGACGGTGTCCCGCAGCGGCCTCAGTGCGCCCCGTACACCGGTTGCGGTGTCTCGGCGGCCGCGAGCAGTCCGGACGCGGCCGCCCCCGCCTCGGCCGGGCTCCAGCGGGCGCCCGTGTCGGCGGTGGGACCGGGCCGCCACCCCTCCATCACGGTGATCCGCCCGGCCTCGGCCTCGAAGACCCGGCCGCTGACCCCGGCGCACGCCTCGGACCCCAGCCAGACGACGAGCGGCGAGACGTTCTCCGGGGCCATCGCGTCGAACCCTCCTGCCGCGGGTGCCGCCATGGTCTCGGCGAAGGTCTCCTCGGTCATCCTGGTCCGGGCGGCCGGGGCGATCGCGTTGACCTGCACCCCGTAGCGGCCCATCTCGGCGGCGGCCACCAGGGTCAGGGCGATGATCCCGGCCTTGGCAGCGGAGTAGCCGCCCTGGCCCACGCTGCCCAGCAGCCCGGCCCCGGACGAGGTGTTGACGACCCTCGCCGCGGGCACCCGCCCTGCCTTCGCCTCGGCGCGCCAGTGCGCCGCCGCGTGTTTGAGCGGCAGGAAGTGGCCCCTGAGGTGGACGCGGATCACCGCGTCCCAGTCGTCCTCTTCCAGGTTCACCAGCATCCGGTCGCGGAGGAACCCGGCGTTGTTGACCAGGGTGTCGAGGTGGCCGAAGGAGTCGAGGGCGGTCGCGACGAGCGAGGCCGCGCCGTCCGCGGTGGCTATGTCCCCGTGGTGCGCGACGGCCTCGCCGCCGGCCGCGCGGATCTCCTCGACGACCTGCTGGGCGGGGCCGGCGGCCGTACCGGAGCCGTCGGGGCCCACGCCGAGGTCGTTGACGACGACGTGCCCGCCCTCGGCGGCGAAGGCCAGGGCGTGGGCCCGGCCGAGTCCGCGGCCGGCGCCGGTGACGACGGCGACGCGACCGGCGCACAGGGCTGTCGATGAGGTCATGACGAGTGTCCTTTCGAGGGGCGACGAGCGGAACGGGGCGCTGGGGCCACCGAGTGGACCGACGCTCTCCCGTGGCGTCCGTATCACTGCTACGTTGAATCTAACAAACGTTTGGTGGAAAGGTAGCTGATCTGCTCATGGGTGTCTCCACCTCCGCCCCTCAAGAGGGCGTCGCCGTCGTCACCGTGGACTTCCCTCCGGTCAACGCCCTCCCCGTACACGGCTGGTTCGACCTCGCCGCGGCCGTGCGCGCGGCCGGGGCGGACCCGGACGTCCACTGTGTGGTGCTCGGCGCCGAAGGCCGCGGGTTCAACGCGGGCGTGGACATCAAGGAGATGCAGCGCACGGACGGCCCGGAGGCGTTGATCGGCGCCAACCGGGGCTGCTTCGAGGCGTTCGCGGCGGTCTACGAGTGCGAGGTCCCCGTGGTCGCCGCCGTACACGGCTTCTGCCTCGGCGGCGGCATCGGCCTGGTGGGCAACGCGGACGCGATCGTGGCCAGCGACGACGCGACCTTCGGCCTGCCGGAGCTGGACCGGGGCGCGCTCGGCGCGGCCACGCATCTGGCCCGGCTGGTTCCGCAGCATCTGATGCGCACCCTCTACTACACCTCGCGCACCGTCACCGCCCAGGAGCTGCACGGTCACGGCTCGGTGTGGAGCGTCGTCCCGCGCGCCGAGCTGCCCCGGGCCGCCGGGGAGCTGGCCCGGGAGATCGCGGCCAAGGACGGGTACCTGATCCGGCTCGCCAAGGCGGCCATCAACGGCATCGACCCGGTCGACGTACGCCGCAGCTACCGCTTCGAGCAGGGCTTCACCTTCGAAGCCAACCTCAGTGGCGTCGCCGACCGCGTGCGCGACACCTTCGGCACGGACAAGGAGCAGCAGACGTGACACAGGACAAGACGATGACGGCCGACGACGTCGTCGGCCGGCTGGAGAGCGGGATGACGGTCGGCATCGGCGGCTGGGGCTCGCGCCGCAAGCCGATGGCCCTGGTCAGGGCGGTGCTGCGGTCCGACGTCACCGATCTGACCGTGGTGTCGTACGGCGGGCCCGACGTCGGGCTGCTCGCCGCCGCGGGAAGGATCCGCAAGCTGGTGGCGGCGTTCGGGACGCTCGACTCGATACCGCTGGAGCCGCACTTCACCGCCGCCCGGCAGCGCGGCGCGTTCGAGATGGTCGAGCTCGACGAGGCGATGATGATGTGGGGGCTGACGGCGGGCGCACAGCGGCTGCCGTTCATGCCGGTGCGGGCCGGTCTGGGATCCGACCTGATGAAGGTCAACCCGGGTCTGCGTACCGTCACTTCGCCGTACGAGGACGGGGAGAAGCTGGTCGCCGCGCCGGCCCTGCGCCTGGACGCCGCCCTGGTCCACCTCAACCGGGCGGACATCCAGGGCAACGGCCAGTACCTGGGGCCCGATCCGTACTTCGACGACCTGTTCTGCGAGGCGGCCGACCACAGTTACGTCTCCTGCGAACGGATCGTGGAGACGGCCGATCTGCTCAAGGAGCACGGGCCGCAGACGCTGCTGGTCAAGCGGCTGTTCGTGGACGGGGTCGTCGAAACGCCGAACGGCGCGCACTTCACCTCCTGCGTGCCCGACCACGACCGGGACGAGAGCTTCCAGCGCGCCTACGTCCGGGCCGCCCGCGATCCCGGGGCCTGGCCCGCCTTCGTCGAACGGTTCCTGTCCGGGGACGAGGCCGCCTACCAGGCCGCCGTCACCGCGTTCCACCAGGAGGAAGCATGAGCGGCACCGAGTCCACCGGCTTCACGGCGGCGACCCGTGCGGAGTACTGCGTGTTGGCGTGCGCCGAGGCGTGGCGGGGCGCGGGCGAGATCCTCGCCAGTCCGATGGGTACCGTCCCGGCCATCGGGGCGCGGCTGGCCAGGCTCACCTTCTCGCCCGATCTGCTGCTGACCGACGGTGAGGCGCTGCTGACGGGCGACACCCCCGCGCTGGGGACGCGGGCCGCGAGCATCGAGGGCTGGCTGCCGTTCCGTCAGCACCTGACGCTCACCGCGACCGGCCGTCGGCACGTGATGATGGGCGCCAGTCAGATCGACCGGCACGGCAACCAGAACATCTCCTGCATCGGCCCGTGGGACAGGCCCGTGCGGCAGCTGCTCGGGGTCCGCGGCGCCCCGGTCAACACCCTCAACAACCCCACGAGTTACTGGGTGCCGAAACACTCGTCCCGGGTGTTCGTTGAGCATGTGGACATGGTCAGCGGGGTCGGGTACGAGCGGGCGGCGGCGGCCGGCCCCTCCGCGACCCGCTACCACCGGATCCCCGAAGTCGTCTCCAATCTGGGCGTCTTCGACTTCGAGACCCCGGAGCGCACCATGCGGCTGCGCTCGCTGCACCCCGGGGTGAGCGTCGAGGACGTCACCGGGGCCACGGGTTTCGCCCTCACGATCCCGGACCGGGTACCGCTGACCCGGGACCCGTCGGAGGCTGAACTCCGGCTGATCCGCGAGGTCATCGACCCGAAGGGGCTGCGCGAGAGCGAGGTCCCGGCATGACCGGGCCGGCGCCGCTGCCGACCGCGCTCACCGAACTGACCGGGGTGCGGTATCCGCTCGTGCAGACCGGCATGGGCTGGGTGGCCGGTCCCCGGCTGGTGTCCGCCTCCGCGAACGCGGGGGCGCTCGGCATCCTGGCCTCCGCGACGATGACCGTGCAGCAGCTGCGCGCGGCGGTCCGCGAGGTCAGGTCCCGTACGGACGCGCCGTTCGGCGTCAATCTGCGCGCGGACGCGGGTGACGCGGCCGAGCGGGTGCGGATCGTGATCGAGGAGGGTGTGCGGGTGGCGTCGTTCGCGCTCGCCCCGTCGAAGGAGCTGATCGCGCGCCTCAAGGACGCGGGCGTCGTCGTCATCCCGTCCGTGGGCGCCAGGCGGCACGCGGAGAAGGTCGCCGCGTGGGGCGCCGACGCGGTGATGGTGCAGGGCGGCGAGGGCGGCGGCCACACGGGCGACGTGGCCACCACCGTGCTGCTCCCCCAGGTCGTGGACGCCGTGGACATCCCGGTCATCGCGGCGGGCGGCTTCCACGACGGCCGCGGCCTGGTCGCGGCGCTCGCCTACGGGGCGGCCGGCATCGGGATGGGCACCCGCTTCCTGCTCACCTCCGACAGCACCGTGCCGGCGGCGGTGAAGGCGAAGTACCTGGCCGCCACCGTCAAGGACGTCACGGTCACCGACCGGGTCGACGGGATGCCGCACCGCATGCTGCGCACGGAGCTGGTCGACTCCCTTGAGCGTTCCGGCCGGGCCGCCGCACTGCTGGGGGCGGTACGGCACGCCTCCGCCTTCCGGAAGGAGACCGGTTCGAGCTGGCGCGGACTGATCCGCGACGGTCTGGCGATGAAACACGGCAGGGAACTGGCCTGGAGCCAGGTGCTGCTGGCGGCCAACACGCCGATGCTGCTCAAGGCCTCGATGGTCGAGGGCCGTACCGATATCGGGGTGATGGCCTCGGGGCAGGTGGCGGGTCTGATCGAGGATCTGCCGTCCTGCGCGGAGCTGGTCGAGCGGATCATGTCCGAGGCGCTGGCCGTGCTGAAGTCGCTGCCGGGGGCGGAACAGAGCTCCTGACGTACACGGATGAAGGGCAGTACGACGGAAAAGTCTGCACCAGACCGGAATTATGGCTTCCATCACAGCGGTTGTCGAGGCGCTCTGGTGAGATCACCGGATGCTCGGTCTCCTCCTTCGCCTCCTGCCCTTCTGGGTCCGCGAGCCTGTGTTCATCCTGGTCGGCTCGGTCTTCGGCGTACGCATCATGTATCTCGCCGCTCACGAACAGAACTGGACCGCCGCCGGCATCGGCGCGGTCTTCCTCGTGTTCACCGCGGTTCGCGTCCACACGGTGGTCCGTGCACTGCGCGCCCGCCGGAGCCCGGACCAGCCGGCCCCGGCGGGCGGCACCATGCCGCGACCGCAGCCGCAGCCGCAGCCCGGCGCCGTGCCCGCGACGCCGAAGAAGGAGCCCAACGCCTGGGGGCAGGCGTTCGCGGCCGTGGCTCTGTTCGGGGGGCTCGCGGCAGCGGTGTGGGTGGCTCCCCACATGACAGCGGACGGCGACAACAACGCATCGGCGCCCGCCGCCTGTTCGGGCAGCGAGGACGGGAAGCCGCCGAAGGCGTACGCCAGGACTCCGAAGGCCGCCACCGGTGCCGAACTGTGCGAGGCACTCAACCGTCCCGATCTGGCAGAGCTCATGGGAACGCCGGACGAGAGTGCGACCTCGGCCAGCGGCACCAGCGGTACCGCGGCCCTGACCAACGGGAGGGTCGCCGAGCCCGAAGCCCAGGTCGAGTTCGACACGTACACCGTGAACCTCTCGGCCACGTACAACAAGCTGTCGGTCGCCCAGTACGCGAAGATGAAGAAGGCCGTAGGTGACGACAACAGGACGGACACCATCCTCGGCCGGCCTGCGGTCTTCTCCTCGGATCCCACCATGAAGTTCGAGATCAACCTCGGAAGCAAGAGTTCCAGCGGGCCCGTCGAGGAAGGCCCCCTCGCCAGGACGCTGACCGTGGCTCTCGACCGGAAGGACACGGGCGGCTACTACGACATCACCGTATGGAGCAAGACCGGAGCCCTCCCCGACGACGGGGTCCTGCTCAACATCGCTGAGGAGGTTCTTCCGGCGGTCCCGGACCGGGCGGCCCGATGAGTCAGCCGGCCCGGCCGGGACGTATCAGAGGCGTTCGATGATGGTGACGTTGGCCTGGCCGCCGCCCTCGCACATGGTCTGCAGGCCGTAGCGCCCGCCGGTCCGCTCCAGTTCGTGCAGCAGGGTCGTCATGAGCTTGGTGCCGGTGGCGCCGAGCGGGTGGCCGAGCGCGATGGCACCGCCGTTGACGTTGACCCTGTCGGGGTCGGCGCCGGTCTCCTTCAGCCAGGCCAGGACGACCGGGGCGAACGCCTCGTTGATCTCGACGAGGTCGATGTCGTCGATGGACATCCCGGCCTTCTTCAGGGCGTACGCCGTCGCCGGGATCGGTGCGGAGAGCATCCGGATCGGGTCCTCGCCGCGCACCGAGAGGTGGTGCACGCGGGCGCGGGGGGTCAGGCCGTGCTCCGCCACACCCCGTTCGGAGGCGATGAGCAGCGCGGAGGCGCCGTCGGAGACCTGCGAGGAGACCGCGGCGGTCAGCCGGCCGCCCTCGACGACCGGCTTGAGCCCGGCCATCTTCTCCAGCGAGGTGTCCCGGCGCGGTCCCTCGTCCACCCGGACGTCCCCGTAGGCGACGGTCTCGCGGCCGAAGCGGCCCTCGTCGATGGCGTGCAGGGCCCGCCGGTGCGAGCGCAGGGCGAACTCCTCCATGTCCTGGCGGCTGATGCCCCACTTCTCCGCGATGAGTTCGGCGCCGTGGAACTGGTTGACCGGTACGTCGCCGTAGCGGGCCCGCCAGCCCACAGAGCCCGCGTACGGGCCGTCGGTCAGCCCCAGCGGTTCGGCGGCCTGGCGGCTGGCGAAGGCGATGGGGATCATCGACATGTTCTGGGTGCCGCCCGCCACGACCAGGTCCTGGGTGCCGGACAGCACGCCCTGGGCCGCGAAGTGGACCGCCTGCTGGGAGGAGCCGCACTGCCGGTCGACGGTGGTGCCGGGCACCTCCTCGGGAAGGCCCGCGGCCAGCCACGCGGTGCGGGCGATGTCGCCGGCCTGCGGGCCGACGGTGTCCAGGCAGCCGAAGACGACGTCCTCCACGGCCGCCGGGTCGACCCCGCTGCGCTCGATCAGCGCCTTGATGACGTGGGCCCCGAGGTCGGCGGGGTGGACGGCCGACAGCCCGCCCTTGCCCCGGCCGACCGGAGTGCGTACCGCGTCGACGATGTAGGCCTCGGCCATGACTGCTCCTTCGTAGCAAAGTTGATGGCTTGTCAGGCACGTGGGGTGATGCCTTCCAGGACCATGGACAGGTACTGGCGGGCGATCTCCTCCGGGCTGTGGGTGCCGCCGGGGCGGTACCAGGAGGCGGCGACCCAGACGGTGTCGCGGACGAAGCGGTAGACGAGCCGGACGTCCAGGTCGCCGCGGAAGGCGTGCTCGGCCACGCCGCGCTCCAGGGTCCGCAGCCAGGCGTCCTCGAACTTGGCCCGGGAGTCGGTGAGGTAGGCGAATCGGGGCTGGGCGGAGAGCCGGCCGGACTCCTTCTGGTAGATGGCGACCGCCGGGCCGTGCCGGTCGATCTGCCGGAAGGACTGGGTGACGAGTGCCTCGATGGTCGCGCCGGGCCCGAGTCCGGCGGCGAGAACGGTGCCGTAGCCCGCCCACAGTTCGTCCAGGAAGGCCGAGAGGATCTCGTCGAGCATCGATTCCTTGGAGTCGAAGTGGTAGTAGAGGCTGCCCGCGAGCAGTCCGGCCTCGTCCGCGATCCGGCGGACGGTGGTGGCGTTGTAGCCCAGGGCGGCGAACACCTCGGCGGCGGTGGCCAGGAGTTCGGCGCGTCGTTCGGCGTTGGCGTTCGCGGCGATCGCGGTCACGCCCTCTGGCTGCTGACGGAGACGGTCTCCCCCGTCATGTACGAGGAGTAGCCGCTGGCCAGGAAGACGATGACGTTGGCGATCTCCCAGGGTTCGGCGTACCGGCCGAAGGCCTCCCGTTCGGTGAGTCCGGCCAGCAGCTCCGGGGTGGTGACCTTCACCAGGTGCGGGTGCATGGCCAGGCTCGGGGCGACGGCGTTGACGCGTACGCCGAAGTCGGCGGCCTCCAGGGCGGCACACCGGGTGAGGGCCATCACTCCGGCCTTCGCGGCGGCGTAGTGGGCCTGGCCGCGCTGGGCGCGCCAGCCCACGACGGAGGCGTTGTTGACGACGACGCCGCCGCTGTCGCGGTCCTTGAAGTGGCGCAGGGCGGCGCGGGTGCAGCGGAAGGTGCCGTTCAGGGTGACGTCGAGGACCTTCGACCACTGCTCGTCGGCCATGTCGACGAGGTCCGCGGTGCCGCCGAGTCCCGCGTTGTTGACGACGATGTCGAGGCCGTCGTGGCGCTCCGCGGCGAAGCCGAACAGGGCGTCGACCTCGTCCTGGTCCGTGACGTCGCAGCGCAGGGCGGCGACGTTGTCGGCGCCGAACTCCTCGGCCAGGGCGGTGGCGCTCTCCCCCAGCCGGCGTGCGTGGGCGTCACCGATGACGATCCGGGCGCCCTCCTCCAGGAACCTGCGGGCGGTGGCGCCGCCGATCCCGGCGCCCGCGGCGGCGGTGATCACGGCGGTGCGTCCGGCCAGGAGCGAGTGCCCCGCTACATAGGGCGGCTGGGTGGTCACGGGCGACTCTCCTTGGGCCGGTGCGGAACTCCTCGACGGTGCTCATGGAAGTACGTTAATCTACCAAACACTTGTTAGGGAAGCAGGGGCCGATGTCCGCTGCCCATGACGAACCGGTGCGCTACGAGGAGCGGCGAGGCCTCGGCCGACGCGCTGGGCGGCATGGATATCCGGGCGATGAAGAAGGCGATGAAGGAGGCGGGTGCCTGATGGACCTCGATTTCGACGCGGCCGACGAGGAGTTCCGGACCGAGGTGCGCGACTGGCTGGCCGCCCATGTGCCGGCCGTCCCCCTGCCTTCCCTGGAGACCCGCGAGGGATTCGCCGCCCACCGGGAGTGGGAGGCCACCCTGGCCGCCGACCGCTGGTCGGTGGTGTCCTGGCCCGAGGAGTTCGGCGGGCGCGGCGGCTCACTGCTGCGCTGGCTGGTCTTCGAGGAGGAGTACTACGCCGCCGGGGCGCCCGGCCGGGTCAGCCAGAACGGCATCAATCTGCTGGCCCCCACTCTCTTCGAGAACGGCACCGCCGAGCAGCGGGCCCGGATCCTGCCCCCGATGGCCAGCGGCGAGGTCATCTGGGCGCAGGCCTGGTCCGAGCCGGAGTCCGGCTCGGACCTGGCCTCGCTGCGCTCGACGGCCGTACGCACGGAGGGCGGCTGGCTGCTCAGCGGCCAGAAGACCTGGTCCTCGCGGGCCGCCTTCGCGGACCGCGCCTTCGGTCTGTTCCGCAGCGACCCGGCCGCGGACCGGCCGCACCGGGGACTGACGTATCTGATGTTCCCGCTGGACGCCGAGGGGGTCACCGTGCGCCCCATCGGGCGGCTCGACGGGAAGCCCTCCTTCGCGGAACTCTTCCTGGACGAGGTGTTCGTCCCCGACGAGGACGTGATCGGTGAGCCCGGACAGGGCTGGCGGGTCGCGATGAGCACCACCGGGAACGAACGCGGACTCACCCTGCGCAGTCCGGGCCGGTTCACGGCCGCCGCGGACCGGCTGACCGCGCTGTGGCGCGAACACGGTGATCCGGCCGATACGGCGCTGCGCGACCGGGTCGCCGACGCCGTGATCGGGGCCCGCGCCTACCGGCTGTTCTCCTACCGGGGCGCCTCCCACGTGCTGCACGAGGAGGGCGGGCCCGCCGGGGCCGCCTCCAGCCTCAACAAGATCTACTGGTCCGAACTGGACATCGCCCTGCACGAGACGGCCCTCGACCTGCTCGGCCCGTACGGCGAACTCGCCGACCACGCGGACGAATCGCCCGCCGACGGGGCCTGGGCCGAGGGCTACACCTTCTCCCTGGCCGGACCCGTGTACGCGGGCACCAACGAGATCCAGCGCGACATCATCGCCGAGCGGCTGCTCGGCCTGCCGAAGGGACGCCGGTGATGCGCTTCTTCCTTGACGCAGAGCAGCGGGAGTTCGCCCGCTCCCTCGACGCCCTGCTCACCGCCGCAGGCACCCCGGCCGTGATCCGGTCCTGGGCCACCGGCGACCACGGCCCGGGGCGGGCCCTCTGGACACGGCTGGCCGAGGCCGGGGTGTTCGCCCTCGCGGTCCCGAAGGAGCACGAGGGATTCGGCCCGCTGCCGGTCGAACTCGCCGTCGCCTTCGAGGCGCTGGGACGCCACGCGGTTCCCGGGCCACTGGTCGAGACGGTGGCCTCGGCAGCGCTGCTGGACCGGCTCGGAGACCCGGACACGGCCGCCGCCCTGCTGCCCGCCATCGCCTCCGGCACGTCCCTCGTCTCGCTCTGCCTGACCTCGCTCGGCCCGTACGCGCTGGACGCGGACGCGGCCGACGCGGTGTTCGTGGTGGACGGCGACACCCTGCGCCTCGCCGCCGGTCCCGGTCCCGTGCAGCCGTCGGCCGATCCGGCGCGGCGGCTGTCGCGGCCGTCCGGCGGCGCGGTCGTCGCCCGGGGGCCCGAGGTGACCGCCGCGGCACGGTACGCGGCCGATGTCGCCGCGCTCGCCACGGCGGCCCAGGCACTCGGGGCCGGCCGCACCCTGCTCGCCCGTACCGTCGCCCACGTCAACCGGCGCACCCAGTTCGGGGTGGCGATCGGCTCCTTCCAGGCGGTCAAGCACCGGCTGGCGGACACCCTGCTGGCCCTGGAGTTCACCGAGCCGCTGCTGCACGGCGCTGCCCTCGCGCTCGCCAACGGCGACGACGGGGCGGGGCGCGAGATCGCCGCGGCCAAGGTCACCGCGGGCGAGGCCGCGTACCGGGCGGCACGCACCGCCCTCCAGCTGCACGGCGCGGTGGGCTACACCGACGAGCTCGACCTGTCCCTGTGGATCCGCAAGGCCCGCCCGCTGCGCGACGCCTGGGGCACCCCGGCCGCGTGCCGGGCCCGCGTACTCGCCGGCTGACCGCACACGCGGGAGACCAGCCGGATGAGGCCGGCGACCCGCTGAATCCCGTCGGACAAGAGAGGCCTCACCTCATGGACAGCGAAAGCCCGCTGGACTTCACCGGGCGCGTGGTGCTGGTCACGGGCGGCACCAAGGGCATCGGGGCCGCCATCGCCGCGGCCTTCCTCGGGGCCGGGGCGGACGTGGTCGTCTGCGGCCGCACCACCCCGGACACCCTGCCCTGCGCCGGAGGCCGGGAGGCCGTCTTCCGCGCCGCCGATGTGCGCGACCCGGCGGCGGCGTCCTCGCTGGTGGACGGTGCGGTGGAGCGCTTCGGCCGGCTCGACGTGCTCGTCAACAACGCGGGCGGCTCTCCGGCCGCCGACGCGGCCACCGTCTCACCGCGCTTCGTCGAGAAGGTCGTCGCGCTCAATCTGCTCGCGCCCTTCTACGTGGCGCAGGCGGCTAACCGCGTCATGCGGGACCGGGGCGGCGGCGGCTCGATCGTCAACATCGGCAGCGTCTCCGCCCACGACCCGCAGCCCGGCACCGCCGCCTACACCGCCGCCAAGGCCGGGCTCCTCGCGCTCACCAGGGCGCTGGCCCTGGAGTGGGCGCCGGCGGTCCGGGTCAACCACATCACCACCGGGCTGATCCGCACGCCGAGCGCGGCTCCGGTCTACGGCGCGGACGGCGGCGCCTCGGTGGCGGGCGTCATCCCGATGGGCCGGATGGCCGTGCCGCAGGACGTCGCCCGTGCCTGCCTGTTCCTCGCGAGCGAGCTGTCCGGCTACGTGACCGGGGCGGATCTGGCGGTGCACGGCGGCGGGGAGTTCCCGGCCCGCTACCTCGCCGCGAAGGCGGCGAGCGAACCTGGGTGAGGACATGCGCGCCGCCCCTGTTCCGCCGCGCGCCCCCTCCCCCACCGCACCGGCCCACGTGACGCAGACCATCCTCTGTGTCCGCGATCTGTGGGTAGGTCTCCGGTACGGTGTCGAACGCTCCGGGCCGGACAGTTGCTGGAAGGCCCGGAGCGGTCCGCCGCCGCCTAGTGACCACGGGACACCGACCGGTGCGCCCGTGCGACATCGCCCGTCCTGACGCCACGCGCTCGTGACACGACTGGGGAGTTTGATGTTCGACAAGGTATTGGTCGCCAACCGCGGTGAGATCGCGATCCGCGCGTTCCGCGCCGCGTTCGAGCTCGGGATCTCCACGGTGGCGGTGTATCCCCACGAGGACCGCAACTCACTCCACCGGGCCAAGGCGGACGAGGCGTACCGGATCGGGGAGCCCGGACATCCGGTGCGCGCCTACCTCTCGGTCGACGAGGTCATCAAGGCCGCCCGGAAGGCGGGCGCCGACGCGATCTACCCCGGCTACGGCTTCCTGTCGGAGAACCCCGACCTCGCGGCCGCGTGCGCGGAGGCCGGCATCACGTTCGTCGGACCGCCCGCCTCGGTACTGAACCTGACGGGGAACAAGTCCCGCGCGGTCGCCGCCGCCCGAGAGGCCGGGGTGCCGGTGCTGAAGTCCTCCGAGCCCTCCGAGGACGTCGACGCGCTCGTCGCCGCGGCCGAGGACATCGGCTTCCCGGTCTTCGTCAAGGCCGTCGCGGGCGGCGGCGGACGCGGTATGCGCCGGGTCGCGGAGGCGGCCGAACTGCGCGAGTCGATCGACGCGGCCATGCGCGAGGCGCGCTCCGCGTTCGGTGACGCGACGGTCTTCCTGGAGCAGGCGGTGATCAACCCCCGCCACATCGAGGTGCAGATCCTCGCCGACGCCGAGGGCAACGTCGTGCACCTGTACGAGCGGGACTGCTCGTTGCAGCGCCGCCACCAGAAGGTCGTCGAGATCGCGCCCGCCCCGAACCTCGACCCGGAGCTGCGGGACCGGATCTGCGCCGACGCCGTCGCCTTCGCCCACCACATCGGCTACGTCAACGCGGGCACGGTCGAGTTCCTCGTCGACGAACGCGGCAACCACGTCTTCATCGAGATGAACCCGCGCATCCAGGTCGAGCACACCGTCACCGAGCAGGTCACCGGGCGCGACCTGGTCATCGCCCAGCTGCGCATCGCCGCCGGCAGGACGCTGCCGGAACTGCACCTCTCGCAGGACGACATCACCCTCAACGGCACCGCGATGCAGTGCCGCATCACCACCGAGGACCCGGCCAACGGCTTCCGGCCCGACACCGGCACCATCTCCGCCTACCGCTCCCCCGGCGGGCCCGGGGTGCGGCTGGACGGCGGCACCGTCCACACCGGCGCGGAGGTGTCCGCACACTTCGACTCGATGCTCGTCAAGCTCACCTGCCACGGGCACGACTTCACCAACGCGGCCCGCCGGGCGCGCCGGGCCATCGCGGAGTTCCGCATCCGGGGCGTGGCGACCAACCTGCCGTTCCTGGGCGCCGTGCTGGACCAGCCCGACTTCCGGGCCGGGCGCATCACGACGAGCTTCATCGAGGAGCACCCGGAGCTGATCCGGGCCCGCCCCTCGGCCGACCGGGGCAGCCGCATGCTCGGCTACCTGGCCGAAACCACCGTCAACCGGCCCTACGGCCCCCGCCCGTCCGTCATCGACCCGGCGGACAAGCTGCCGGCCCTGCCGACCGGTTCGCCGCCCGCCGGTTCCCGGCAGCGCCTCGCGGCCCTCGGCCCGGAGGCCTTCGCCGCCGAGCTGCGCGCCCAGCCGGCCGTCGCCGTCACCGACACCACGTTCCGCGACGCGCACCAGTCGCTGCTGGCCACCCGGGTGCGGACCCGCGATCTGCTGGCCGTCGCCCCGCACGTGGCCCGGACCGCCCCGCAGCTGCTGAGCCTCGAATGCTGGGGCGGCGCCACCTACGACGTGGCGCTGCGCTTCCTGGCCGAGGACCCGTGGGAACGGCTGGTGAAGCTCCGGGAGGCCGTGCCCAACATCTGTACCCAGATGCTGCTGCGCGGCCGCAACACGGTCGGCTACACGCCCTATCCCACCGAGGTCACCGAGGCGTTCGTCGCCGAGGCCGCGAGCGCCGGGATGGACATCTTCCGGATCTTCGACGCCCTCAACGACGTCTCCCAGATGCGCCCGGCCATCGACGCCGTGCGCGCCACCGGCACCTCGGTCGCGGAAGTGGCGCTCTGCTACACCGCGGACCTCTCGGACCCCGGCGAGAGCCTGTACACACTGGACTACTACCTGCGTCTCGCGGAGCAGATCGTGGACGCGGGCGCCCATGTCCTCGCCATCAAGGACATGGCCGGGCTGCTGCGTCCGCCCGCCGCCCGCACGCTGGTCACCGCGTTGCGCGAGCGGTTCGAGCTGCCGGTCCACCTGCACACCCACGACACCCCCGGCGGGCAGCTGGCCACCCTGATCGCCGCCATCGACGCGGGGGTCGACGCGGTGGACGCGGCGGTCGCCTCCATGTCCGGTACGACCAGCCAGCCCTCGCTGTCCGCACTGGTCGCCGCCACCGACCACACAGAGCGGGCCACCGGCCTCTCGCTCCAGGCCGTCGGTGACCTGGAGCCCTACTGGGAGGCGACCCGCAAGGTCTACGCCCCCTTCGAGTCCGGTCTCGCCTCGCCCACCGGCCGGATCTACCACCACGAGATCCCCGGCGGGCAGCTGTCCAACCTGCGCCAGCAGGCCATCGCCCTCGGTCTGGGCGACCGCTTCGAGCTCATCGAGGACTGCTACGCCGCGGCCGACCGGATGCTCGGGCGGCTGGTGAAGGTGACGCCGTCGTCCAAGGTGGTGGGCGATCTGGCACTGCATCTGGTGGGCGCGGGCGTCGAGGCGGCCGACTTCGAGTCCGACCCCGGCAAGTTCGACGTACCGGACTCCGTGATCGGCTTCCTGCGCGGCGAGCTGGGTGACCCGCCCGGCGGCTGGCCCGAGCCGTTCCGTACCCGCGCGCTGAAGGGCCGCCCGGAGAAGGCGCAGCCGCCGCAGCTGTCCGACGAGGACCGCGAGGGGCTGGAGAAGTCGCCGCGCGCGACCCTGAACCGGCTGCTCTTCCCAGGTCCGACCAAGGAGTTCGAGGCCCACCGCGAGGCGTACGGCGACACCTCTGTGCTGCCGACCCAGGACTTCCTGTACGGGCTGGAGACGGAGACCGAGCACACGGTCACACTCGACCCGGGTGTCACCCTGCTGATCGAGCTGGAGGCCATCTCGGAGGCCGACGAGCGCGGCTTCCGCAGCGTACTGGCCACCCTCAACGGGCAGTTGCGGCCGGTCTCGGTGCGGGACAGGTCCGTCGCCACCGAGGTCAAGGCCGCCGAGAAGGCGGACCGGGGCAACGCGGGCCATGTCGCGGCCCCGTTCGCCGGGGTCGTCACCCTCCAGGTGGAGGAGGGCGCCTCGGTCTCTGCGGGCCAGACCGTCGCCACCATCGAGGCCATGAAGATGGAGGCGTCGATCACCGCCCAGTCCGCCGGGGTGGTCCGGCGTCTCGCGATCGGCCGGGTCCAGCAGGTCGAGGCGGGCGATCTGCTCATCGAGATCGCCTGACGGGCTCCCTGGAGTAGACCTGCCGCGCACCGGCTGCCGGATTCCGGCGGCCGGTGCGCGGCGGGCCGGTCGCTGTCACGCGTCGTCGTCGTTGACCCAGCTCATGAGCTTGCGGAGCTCACGGCCCGTGGTCTCCAGCAGGTGGTCGCTGTCGGCCTTCTTGTACTCGTTGTACTTGGGCAGACCGTTGTGGTACTCCGCCATCCAGGCCTTGGCGAAGGTGCCGTCCTGGATCTCGGCGAGGACCTTCCTCATCTCGGCCTTGGTGGCGTCGGTGATGATGCGCGGGCCGGTCACGTAGTCGCCCCACTCGGCGGTCTCCGAGATGGACCAGCGCATCTTCTCCAGGCCGCCCTCGTACATGAGGTCCACGATGAGCTTCAGCTCGTGCAGGCACTCGAAGTACGCGATCTCCGGCTGGTAGCCGGCCTCGGTCAGCGTCTCGAAACCGGCCTTCACCAGCGCCGCCGTACCACCGGCCAGCACCGCCTGCTCACCGAACAGATCCGTCTCGGTCTCCTCGGTGAACGTCGTCCTGATGACGCCGGCGCGGGTGCCGCCGATGCCCTTGGCGTACGAGAGGGCGAGCTCCAGGCCCTTGCCCGTGGCGTCCTGCTCGACGGCCACGATGCACGGAACGCCGCGGCCCTCCTCGTACTGGCGGCGGACCAGGTGACCCGGGCCCTTCGGGGCGACCATGCAGACGTCGACGCCCGCCGGCGGCTTGATGAAGTCGAAGCGGATGTTCAGGCCGTGGCCGAAGAACAGCGCGTCGCCGTCCTTGAGGTTGTCCTTGACGGACTCCTCGTAGACCTGGGCCTGGATCGGGTCCGGAACCAGGATCATGATGACGTCGGCCTCTGCGGACGCCTCGGCGGGCGTCACCACGCGCAGGCCCTGCTCCTCGGCCTTGGCCTTGGACTTCGAGGCGTCGTGCAGACCGACACGGACGTCGACACCCGAGTCGCGCAGCGACAGCGCGTGGGCGTGGCCCTGGCTGCCGTAGCCGAGGACCGCGACCTTGCGGCCCTGGATGACGGACAGGTCGGCATCGTCGTCGTAGAACAGCTCGGCAGGCATGGGGAGTTCTCCTTGGTTCCTGGAATACGAGGGTGTACGGACGGGAGGTGCGGAGGGCGGCCGGGCGTTACGCGCTCTGCGCGCGTGCCGCGGTGGTGGTGGTGCCGGCCGGAGTCAGGCGGATCGGCCGGGCCTCGCGTGCGGTGCGGTCGGCCAGCGCCCGGGAGCCCCGGCCGATCGCGATCGCACCGGACTGGACGAGCTCCTTGATACCGAAGGCCGCGAGCATCCTGAGCATCGCGTCGAGCTTGTCGCCGGAGCCGGTCGCCTCAAGGGTGACGGCTTCGGGCGAGACGTCCACGGTTCTGGCCCGGAACAGTTCGGCGATCTGCACGATCTGGGCGCGCGAGGCGTTGTCGGCGCTCACCTTCACCAGGACCAGCTCGCGCTGGACGGCCGAATCGGCCTCCAGCTCGACGATCTTCAGGACGTTGACCAGCTTGTTGAGCTGCTTGGTCACCTGTTCCAGGGCGAGTTCGTGATCGACCCGGACGACGATCGTGATGCGGGAGAGATCGGGGTGTTCCGTGGTGCCGACCGCGAGCGAGTCGATGTTGAAGCCGCGGCGCGAGAAGAGTGCGGCGACCCGGGCGAGGATGCCGGGCGTGTTCTCGACCAGGACGGAGAGCGTGTGCTGGGACATGTCGGGAGGTCCTCTCAGTCGTCCGCGGAGTCGCCGAAGTCGGGGCGTACGTCGCGTGCGGCCATGATGTCGTCGTTGGAGGTGCCGGCGGGGACCATCGGCCACACCATCGCGTCCTCGTGGACGATGAAGTCCACCACGACGGGGCGGTCGTTGATCGAGTTGGCCTTGTCGATGATCGCGTCGAGCTCGTACGGGTTCTCGCAGCGCAGGCCCACACAGCCCATCGCCTCCGAGAGCTGTACGAAGTCGGGCACCCGGGTGCCCTTCGCCGGGAGGCCGTCGGTGTCGGCGCCGGAGTGCAGCACGGTGTTGGAGTACCGCTGGTTGTAGAAGAGGGTCTGCCACTGGCGGACCATCCCGAGCGCGCCGTTGTTGATGATCGCGACCTTGATCGGGATGTTGTTGAGCGCGCAGGTGGTGAGCTCCTGATTGGTCATCTGGAAGCAGCCGTCACCGTCGATCGCCCACACCGCGCGGTCCGGCATCCCGGCCTTGGCCCCCATCGCCGCCGGGACCGCGTACCCCATCGTCCCCGCACCGCCCGAGTTGAACCAGGTGCCGGGCTCCTCGTGCGGGAGGAACTGCGCCGCCCACATCTGGTGCTGGCCCACACCGGACGCGAACAGTGTTCCTTCCGGGGCGAGTTGGCCGATCCGTTCGATGACCTGCTGCGGGGAGAGCAGCCCCGGGTCCGCGGGGAGTTCGTAACCGCGCCGGTAGGTGGTCCGCCAGCGGTCCAGCTCCCGCCACCAGGCCGTGTAGTCGCCCGAGCGCCCCTCGTCCCGCTCGCCGCGCACGGCGACGGCCAGGGCGTCGAGCACCTCGCGGGCGTCCCCGACGATCGGGACGTCCGCGAGCCGGTTCTTGCCGATCTCCGCCGGGTCGATATCGGCGTGGACGACCTTGGCGTGCGGCGCGAATCCGTCCAGCCTGCCGGTGACCCGGTCGTCGAACCGGGCTCCGAGGGCGACGATCAGATCCGCCTTCTGCAGCGCGGCGACCGCGGCGACGTCGCCGTGCATGCCGGGCATCCCCACGTGCTGGGGGTGGCTGCCGGGGAAGGCGCCGAGCGCCATCAGGGTGGTGACGACGGGTGCCCCGGTCAGCTCGGCCAGGGTGCGCAGCTCGGCGGTGGCGCGTGCCTTGAGCACCCCGCCGCCGACATAGAGGACCGGCCGGCGGGCCTCGCCGATGAGCCGGGCGGCCTCGCGGATCTGCTTGGCGTGCGGCTTGGTCACCGGGCGGTAGCCGGGCAGTTCCAGCACCGGCGGCCACTGGAAGGTGGTCGCTGCCTGGAGGGCGTCCTTGGTGATGTCGATGAGCACCGGTCCCGGGCGGCCGGTCGCGGCGATGTGGAAGGCCTCCGCGACGGTCCGCGGGATGTCGTCGGCGTCCGTGACCAGGAAGTTGTGCTTGGTGACCGGCATGGTGATGCCGACGATGTCCGCCTCCTGGAAGGCGTCCGTGCCGATCGATTTGGAGGGCACCTGTCCGGTGATCGCGACGAGCGGCACGGAGTCCATGTGCGCGTCCGCGATCGGGGTCACCAGATTGGTGGCGCCCGGACCCGAGGTCGCCATGCACACCCCGACCTTGCCGGTGGCCTGGGCGTAGCCGGTGGCCGCGTGGCCGGCACCCTGCTCGTGGCGGACCAGCACATGACGGACCCGGACCGAGTCCATCAGGGGGTCGTACGCGGGGAGGATGCAGCCGCCCGGGATGCCGAACACGGTGTCCGCGCCGACCTCTTCGAGAGAGCGGATGAGCGACTGGGCACCCGTCACGTGCTCGGCGCCGGTGTCCGGCTGCCCGGTGGGACGGGTCCGCACTTGCGGGAGGAGGGGCGCGGGGGCCTGCTGCACAGCGTTTGACATCGTCAGTTCCAAAAGTCCGTAGGGGTGTTGTCGAGGACGTTTCGGTGATCGGGAGCCGCGGCGGGAGCGGCCGGTGGTACGGGCCCGCCGCCGGGTGATCACCGCATCGGGTGCACCCGGCGGACCTCGGGCCGGGTCAGGGCGGCGTCCCCGCCGTCCGCAGCGCATCGCGGGTGTGCCGTACGACGTCGAGGCCGGAGAGCCTCTTGACGAACGGTCCTTCCACGCTCAGCTCGCCGCGCACCGCCACCGCCGCCGCGTAGCCCCGGTCCACCGGGACGTCGAGCAGGGTCCAGCCGGACGGCGGGTACGGCCCCTCCGGGCGGCCGGAGCCGACGTAGTCGAGAGCGGGGTCGCGGCCCAGGCCCGTGCCGAGGCCCTTGAGGTAGGCCTCCTTGCGGGTCCACAGCCGGGCCAGCGCCCGAGGCCGTTCCAGCGGGCTGAGCGCGGCCAGTTCGGCCTGCTCGTCCACGTGCAGCATCGGGGCGAGTTCCGCAGTGCCCTCCTCGTCGCCCACCAGCTCCACGTCGACCCCTATGGGGGCGGCCGCAGTACCGACGACGGCGAGGTCGCCTCGGTGGGACAGCGAGAAGAACAGCCGTTCTTCGGCGTCGAGCACGGTGGGCCGGCCGTGCGGTCCGCCGCAGCAGGGACAGGTGTCCCGGCCGAGGTGGACGTCCTCCGGGCGCAGGCTCAGGTACGAGCCCAGCAGCCTGCGGAGGGCGACGTGCGCGGCCGTGAACCGGGTGCGGTCGGCGGCGTGCATGAGGCCGGCGGCACGTTGACGCTCGGTCGCGTCGAGTACCTGTTCGTCCAGGATGCCGAGAGGGACATCCGAGACCCTCAGGAGCCAGAGGTCCAGTGAGCCTGGGGGTGGCAGCTCACGAACGACCCACGGCAGGGTTTGTTCCACGGGGTCTCTCCTGTTCGTACGGGAGTGAGACAGGCGAGCCGGGTCTCACCGCGTGGCCGGCGCGACCGGCAGGTCGCGCCTTCCGCGCAGCGGCCCGGTCAGGAGGAGCAGCGGGGTCAGGGCGAGGCCTGCGGTGAGCACCCAGAGGGCGGGTCGCAGGCCGAGCAGGGTGCCGAGGCCTCCGCCGAGGAGTGAACCGACGGGGATCACGCCGAAGTTCGCGACCGAGATGCTGGCCGAGACCCGGCCGAGCAGCTGGGGCGGACAGTAGCGCTGGCGGAACGCGCCCTGGATCACATTGGCGAGTACGACACCGAGCGAGAGCACGGCGCTGCCGGCCACCAGGGCGGACAGTCTCCAGTCCTTGTCGGACAGCGGGATGAGCAGGGCGAACGGGGCGCTGAGGACGGTGGCGACCAGTAGTCCGCGGGCCGTGCCGAACCGCGCGATCACTCGTTTCGCGGTGGTGGCCCCGAGGATGCCGCCGATGCTGCTCGACGCGAGGAGCCATCCGGTGGCGCCTTCGGGTATCCCGAGTCCGCGGAGGATGAAGGCGGGCAGGACCGCCGCCTCTGCTGTGAGCACCAGGTTGGTGGCGGTGCCGTAGAGGGTGAGCACCCGCAGGTAGGGGTCCTTGAAGGCGAAGCCGAGCCCCTCCTTGATGTCCTGCCTCAGCGCCGGGCGTTCGGCGGGCCGCTCCGGCCGCTCCTCCTGGCTGCGGATGCCGGAGAGGCAGAGCGCGGAGACGAGGAACGTCGCCGAGTTGGCGAGGAGACCGGAGGTGGCGCCGAAGGCCTGGGCGAGCAGCCCGCCGCCGCCAAGACCCGCGACCTGGGCGACCGACTCGCTGCCCTGGAGCTTGGCGTTGGCCTCCTGGAGGTCCTCGGGCTCGACGATGGAAGGCACGTAGACCTTGTACGAGATCCCGAAGAACACCGCGGCGAAACCGTTGATCAGCGCGACGGTCAGCAGCTGGGTCATCGTCAGGATGCCGAGCCAGCCCGCGACCGGCACGCTTGCCAGGAGCACGAGCGGGACCACGTTGCAGATCTGCATGATCGGCCGCCGCCGCATCCGGTCCACCCAGGCTCCGGCCGGCAGGCCGATCAGCAGCCAGGGCAGCCAGGGCGCGGCGGCCAGCAGACTCGCGGAGAAGACGCTCTCCTTGAGCGTCACCAGGGCGACCATGGGCATGGCGACGGCGGTGATGTTGATGCCGACGCGGTTGGTCGTCTCACCGATCCACAGCAGCCGGAAGTCGCGGTTGCCGCGCAGTCCGCCGCGCGGCGGCGGTTCGTGGTCCATGCCGGGGGCCCGCTCCGACAGTCCGGCGCTCATGACGTCACCGCCTTGAGCACGGCCCGGGTCAGCAGCGCGCTCCCGTCCGACCAGCGGGTGCGCCGGGCGGTCAGCTCGGCCTTGAGTACGTCGCGACGGGTCGCCAGGGCGCTTATGCCGTCCGCCGTGGAGCCGGGTCCGCCGCCGTGGGCGCAGGCTCGGGCCACCAGGTCCGGGGCCAGTCCGCCGTCCTCGACGGCGGGGAAGCGGGCGGCGTCCACCAGCGACCGGCCGGAGTCCAGGGCGCCGAGCACGGTCTCGCCCACCAGATGGTGCGCGGCCCGGAACGGCATTCCGTCCAGTACGAGCCGCTCCGCCAGGTAGGTGGCGGAGGTGAATCCGTCCACGGCCCGGTCCCTCATGCGTTCGCGTTCGGGTTCGGTGCCCGCGACCACCAGGCTCAGCAGTGTCACCGCGTCGGTGGTGTCGCTGAGTCCGGGCCACAGGTGGCGTACGGACTCGGTGCCGACCGCGATGGCGTTGGTGTAGCCGCCGGTGGTCATGGCGGTCGCCGCGCCGACGAAGGCGCCGAGGCTCGCGGCGGACCGGCCCTGGATGTGTTCGAGGAGGAACGGGTTGCGCTTCTGCGGCATCATCGAGCTGGATCCGACGAGGGTGTCGCCCACCCTCAGCAGCCCGAACTCCTCCGACGTCCAGGTGCTGAGGTCCCGGCCGGTGCGGGCCAGTCCGACGCCGAGGACGGCGGACGCGGACAGCAGGTCCAGGACGAAGTCGCGGGAGGCCACCGCGTCGACCGAGTTGGGCGCGGCGGAGCTGAAGCCGAGGAGTTCTGCGGTGCGCCGGGGGTCGATGGGGACGGAGGTCCCGCCGATCGCACCGGCTCCCAGCGGGTTGACGTCGATCTGGCGTCCGGCGTCCAGCAGCGACTCGTACGCGCGCAGTACGGCGCCGGCGACACCGGCGAGGTAGTGGCCGTAGCCGATCGGCACGGCGGGCTGCCCGTGGGTGTAGGCGGGCATGACCACGTCCCGGTACTCCCCGGCCTTGTCCAGGAGTACGCCCGCCAGCCGGTCGACCGCATCGAGGAGGGCGAGATAAGGGCCGCGGACCTTGAGCCGGGTGGTGGTGGCGTTGAGGTCGTTGCGCGAGCGGCCGGTGTGCAGGATGCCGCCGGTCCGGTCGCCCAGCTGCTCGATGAGGTGGCCCTCGTAGGCGAGGTAGACGCCGCGCGGCATCGGTCTGGCCCTGACGGGTGCGAAGTCCTGCCCGCGCAGTTCCTCGATGGCGCGCAGCAGGGCCGCGGCCCGGTCCCGGTCGACGATGCCGCGCTCGGTGAGCATGATCAGGTGGGCCCGGTCGACCTCGCTGATGGCGCGCAGCTCCTGCCCGAGTCCGTCGGCGGTGTCCGGCAGGTACTGGTCGTAGACGATGCGGTGCGCCTCGGCGTCGAGCGCGGCCTTGAGCCGGCCGGTGTCGACGCCGTGCGCGGGCGCTGTGGTCATGCGTATGCCTCCTCTGTGTGCAGATCCGCGTACGAGACGGCTTCGCCGAGCAGGGCCACGGCCCGGCCGGCCGCCTCCGCCGCCCGTCCCGAGCGGTCCGCGACGGCGATGGCGTGGCCGACGCGGCCCCGGAAGTCCGCCGCGGGGCCGACCGGTTCGCCGGGGGCCCGGTAGAGCAGCGTCTCGACGGTGCCCGGTACAGTGCGGGCCCGGTCCACGGCTTCGTGCAGGGCGGCGGCGGGCGCGAGGATGCCGTCCCGGTCGCAGGTGAGGAAGCGGATCGAGGCGCGGGCGTGGCCGGAGCGCTCCAGCTCGGGGGCGGCCCCGAGCGCGGCCAGCACCTGGGCGCGTACGAGGTCGATCCCGCAGGCCCGGCGGACCAGTTCGGGGATCATGCCGCCGGCCAGCCGGGGGTTGACCTCAATGACCTGGGCGGTGCGGGTACCGGTCAGCCGCAGTTCCACGTGGGCGGCGCCCCAGCCGAGTCCGAGCGCGCGTACCGCGCGTACCGCGGTCTCGCGCAGGGCGATCTCCTGTTCGCCGGGGAGCGCTGCCGGTACGTCGTGCCCGGTCTCGACGAACGCCGGGAGCGGGCCGACGTGTTTGGCGACGGTGACGACGGCCTCGGTGCCGAACACCTCGACGGAGAACTCGGGGCCGGTCAGGTACTCCTCGACCAGGATCCGGCCGGGTGCGGCGATGCCCCGCTCGTTGACGGTGGCCGAGAGCAGTGTTCCGGCGTGCTCGGCGACCTCGTCCAGGTCCGTGCAGAGCCGGACGCCCAGACTGCCGGAGCCCTGTACCGGTTTGACGACGACGGGCAGTCCGATGGAGCGGGCGGCGGCGAGAGCCCCGGCCACCTCGGAGACGGCTGCGAAGTCCGCGGAGCCGACGCCCGCGCCGGTCAGGGCCCGGCGCTGTTCTGCCTTGTCGCGGCAGGCCCGTACGGCGTCGGCCGCCGGGCCGGGGAGCCCGAGCCGGTAGGCCAGTGCGGCGGCGGTGGGTACGTAGTACTCGGAGCTGGTCAGGACGCCCGCGACGGTCGCCCCGTCCTCCAGTGTCCGCACGGCCGCCCACAGCGCGTCCTCGTCGGAGGTGTCCACGGTGACGGTCCGCAGCCGGTCCTCCGCGGCGTACGGGTAGCGGCCCGGGTCCGCGCTGAGCAGCACGGGCACCACGCCCAGTTCGGCCGCGCGGCGGGCGAACAGCCGTCCCGTACCGGTGGTGTTGCTCTCCACCAGGAGCAGCAGGCGCTCACTCATGAGCCGACCACCGGCAACACCACGTCGTCGAAGCCGCGGCGGGCCCACAGCAGCCGGGACCAGGCGGCGGTGGCGTCCAGCGGGTGCTCGACGGTGCGGGGGCCGTCGGCGGCGGGGGCGGGAACGATCCCCTGCTCGTTCAGCCAGGTGTCGTTGTACACCGTGGACTGGTAGCGGTAGCCCTCGTCCGGGAGGACCATCACGACGGTGCTCCCCGGGTTCTGCTCGGCCCACCAGGAGGCGACCTGGAAGGACGCGCCGCTGGTCGGGCCCATGAACAGGCCGTGCTCGCGGTAGAGCTCGTGGGTCGCGTGGAACGCCTCGGGCGCGGTGACCCAGTGGACCTCGTCGTACGCGGTGTGGCTGACGTTGCCCGGGTGGATGCTGCTGCCGAGTCCGCGCAGGGTACGCGGTCCGTCGGGGCTGCCGAAGATGATGCTCCCCTGGGTGTCGACGCCGACCAGGTGGAGTGCGGGGCCGGTCTGGCGCAGCGCGGCGGCGAGTCCGCCGGTGGAGCCGCCCGAACCCACCGGGCCCACCAGGCAGTCCACGGCGCCCACGGTGTCCCCGATCAGATCGGCGACGATGCCGTACGCGCCGGGGTTGTCGGGGTTGTCGTACTGGCCGGGGACGAAGGCCTCCGGGTCCTGCCGGCACAGTTCGGCCACGCGGGCGAGCCGGGCACCCTGGATGCCGCCGGCCTGGCCGGTGTGCTCGACGATCTCCACGGTCGTGCCGAGCATTTCGAGCCGGGTGCGCAGATCGCGGTCGATCGCCGAGTCACCGACGATGGTCAGCGGGTAGCCGCGCAGCCGGCAGACCATGGCCAGGCCCAGTGCGAAGGTGCCGGAGGAGGTCTCGATGATCCGGGTGCCGGGTGAGATCAGACCGGCGGCCTCCGCCCGGTCGAGGATGTAGCGGGCGGGCAGCAGCTTCATCAGGCTGAAGGCGGCCGCGTAGAGGTTGTCGGTCACCTTGATGATGCGTGGCAGCTCCGTCGCCTCCACGATCGAGGAGTGAGCCTTGGGGAGAGTCGTCGTCGTCATGTCAGTCACCCGTTGTGTAGTTCCACTGCTCGTGAATTCCGAGCTCTTGCAGGAGGTCCTGGGCCGTGCCGGTGCGCGCCTCGACCTCGGGGTCGTCCCGGTCGAAGAGGAGTCCGGCGATGTCCCCGCTGTGTGCCGCCTGGATTCCGACGGCTCCGGTGGTCCGCGCGATGTCCCGGATGCGGTCGAGCCGCGGGATCGGCAGATGGCGCTGGTTGATCTCCGTGCTGGCCGTGGCCACCGAGCCCAGCAGGGCCACGTCCTTCATCTGGATGGCCTCCCGGAGCATGGACTGCAGCCGGGTGAAGAGGTCGATCTCGTCCTGCCCGTAGCGGGCCGGTGAGAAGGCCAGGGTGTCCACGCCGCGCCCGCCGCCCTCGGGCCGTGAGCCGAAGCCGAGGATCCGCAGGGCCGGCATCCGGTAGCCGAAGTCCTCGATCACCGTGCCCTCGCGCTGGGCGAACAGGACGGTGGACTCCTCGAACATCAGGGAGTCGGAGGCGGTTTCCGCCCGTACCGCGATCCTGGCGACCTCCTGCGGCGGCAGCGGGCTGACGAACGCGTCCTTGACCGCCCAGATGGCGGCGAGCACATCGCTCGTGGAGGAGCCGAAGCCCCGGCACAGCGGTACGTCACCGGTGAGGTCGAGGTGGCCGCCCGCCGGCTCTGCGCCCGGCGGGGTCACCGCGCGGACCGCGAGTTCGGCCGCGCGCCGTGCCTTGCCCTTCCAGTGCGGCGTGACGGTGACCTCGTCGCCGGGGGCGGGGATGAACGTCGCGCGGGTCGCGTGAATGGTGCAGGGAAGAGTGACGAGACCTCGGGTGAGCCCTCCGTCACCGGTGAACACGCCTTGCAGGATCTCACCGTGGTGGACGGGGGCTGAGGCTACCCCGACACGCCAGCCGGAATGATCAACCATTTCCTTGACTTTCTGTTGCCGGGACCGTGGCCTGCGGATGGCTTCACGCTATGCAGGCCGGAACCTGCCGCCCGGCGGCATGAGCGGCAGCCCGCGGGCAACTTGGGGTGCCGCCCCGGCCGGCCGCACACGCAGAGGTGCCCGGGGCCACCGTGGTGGGCGGTCCCGGGCACCTGTGCGGTGTCGCGGAGAGTCAGTGACGTGCTCCGCGCAACTCCTCCGCCAGCACCTTTCCGATCTCGCGCAGCGGCTCCGCGGTGGTCATGTCCCAGTGCGCGCAGTCGATGTCGTACTCCTCGACCCGGCCCAGGACATGGGGTGCCCAGGCCTCCGCGCCGGTCGTCTCCGCGGGTGTGCGGGCGGCGTTGAGGAACACCGCGTCGCCGCCGAACCGCCGCTGCGGCACGTACCGGTAGCGCATCTCCAGGTTCCCGGCCGTGACCGCGACGACGGAGGCGGCCTGGGCAGGTTCCAGCGCGCCCAGGATCGCGTCCTCCGCGCGCAGCACGGCGGCCAGCTCCGCCGCGTCCGGGGCGCTGTCGGCGCACCGCACGTCGAGTTCGGCGCCCCGGCCCCCGAGCAGCGCGGTCAGCACCTCGCGGCCGGTGACGGCGGGGGGCCGGAAACCGTCGGGCAGCGGGTAGGAGTCGAGCAGCGCCAGCAGGGCCACCCGCTCGCCCTGCTCCTCCAGCCGGGCCGCGACCGCGTGCGCCACCAGCCCGCCGAAGGACCAGCCGAGCAGGTGGTACGGGCCGTGGGCCTGGACCGAGCGGATCTCGGCCACATAGCCGTCGGCCATCTCCTCGATGCCGGCCGGCCGGTCCGCCGGGTTCGTCAGCTCCTTGGCCTGGAGGCCGATCAGCGGCCGCCGTCCGCCGATGTGCCGGAGCAGTCCGGCGTACGACCAGCTCATCCCGGAGATCGCGTGGACGCAGAACAGCGGGGCCTCATCGGCCTCGGGGGAAGCGGCCCGGATCGGCAGCAGCGTCTCCATCGGGTCGCCGCTCGTGTCGGAGGCGATGTGTTCGGCGAGCAGCGCGGGCGTCGGGTACTGGAACAGGTCGCGGATGGTGACCCGGGTCTCCCAGACGGAGCGGATCCGGCCGATCAGCTTGGTGGCGAGCAGTGAGTGGCCGCCCAGTTGGAAGAAGTGGTCGTCGATGGTGACCGACTGCACCCCGAGGGTCGCCGCGAAGAGCCCGCACAGGACTTCCTCCGCCGGGGTACGCGGTGCCCGGCCGCCGCCGGTGGAGGACTGCGCCGGTTCGGGCAGGGCGCGGCGGTCGAGCTTGCCGTTGACCGTGAGGGGCAGTGCGTCCAGCGGCACGATGGTGGCCGGCACCATGTACTCGGGCAGTGCGGCGACCGCGTGCCGGCGCAGTTCCGAGGCGTCGGGAGTGCTGCCCTCCGTGGGCACCACGTAGGCCACCAGGCGCTTGTCACCGGGCCGGTCCTCCCGGATCAGCACCGCCGCCTGCGCGAGGGAGGGGTGCCGCAGCAGCGCCGATTCGATCTCACCCGGCTCGATGCGGAAGCCCCGCAACTTGATCTGCTGGTCGGCCCGGCCGAAATACTCCAGCGCGCCGTCCTGGCTCCAGCGGGCCAGGTCGCCGGTCCGGTACATCCGGGAGCCGGGCGCACCGTGCGGGTCGGCGACGAAGCGTTCGGCGCTCAGTACGGGCTGCCCGATGTAGCCGTGGGCGAGTCCGTGCCCGGCGACGTAGAGCTCGCCGGGGACGCCCGGGGGCAGCAGCCGGAGGTTCTCGTCCAGGACGTAGGCGTGCTTGCCGGCGATCGGCCGCCCGATCGGGATGGCGGGGGCGGGCCGGGTGAGGGTGTGGGCGGTGGTGAAGCCCATGCTCTCGGCGGGCCCGTAGCCGTTGACCAGGTGGAGGTGGGGGTGGTCGGCCAGCGCCTTGGCGGTGTGGGCGGGCGAGGCCGCCTCACCGGCGGTCATCGCCTCCTTGATCCGGGAGAACACCACCGGGTGCTCGTCGAGCATGTGGTTGAACAGGCTCGCCGACATCTGGAGGGTGGTGACTTGGTGCCGTTCGACCAGTTCCGCGATCTGGTGCGGGTCGGTGTGCTGGCCCGGTTGCAGGACGCAGACCCCGCCGTGCAGCAGGGGTCCGAAGACCTCCAGGGCGAACGCGTCCCAGGAGACCGGCGAGCTCTGCAGGTAGGTCTGCTCGGGTCCGAAGTCCAGGTAGTCGGGGCCGATGAAGGTGGCGGCCAGTGCCCGGTGGGAGGCGGCCACCCCCTTGGGGAGTCCGGTCGAACCGGAGGTGAACATCACGCAGGCGATGGATTCGGGGTGTCCGCCCGTCTCGACCGGTGTCCCGGGCAGGGCGGTGATGGCGGGGATCTCCTCGGTCAGGTCGACGACGGTGGCCCGGGTCGACAGGGCCGTCAGATGGGCCTGGGTGACCAGCGCCGCCGGATTGGTCTGGCCGAGCACGGTGTTCAGCCGGTCGGCCGGGAACTGCGGGTCGAGCAGCGTGTATCCGGCCCCGGCCTTCAGGGCGGCGAGCAGCGAGGCGATGAGCTGCGGGGAGCGCTCCAGGTGGATGGCGACGACGGAGCCCGGTGTGACGCCACGTGATGTCAGGTGGCGGGCCAGCCGGTTGGACCAGATGTCCAGCTCCTGGTAGGTGACCTGCTGTTCCTCGTGGACCAGCGCCACCGAGTGCGGTGTGCGGGCGGCCTGCCGCGCGAACAGCGCGTCGAGTGCCAGGACCGGCGCGGGCGAACGGACGCCGCTCCACTCCCGCAGCCGGCCGTGCTCGTCCTCGGAGACGGTCTCCAGTTCCGCGAGCGGCAGGTCGGGGGTTGCCACGGCCCCGGTGAGGAGCCGGACCAGCCGGTCCGCGGTGGCTTCGATGGTGCGTGCCTCGTAGAGGTCGGTGGTGTACTCGATCAGGATGTCGAGGCCGTCGGGGCGGCCGTCGGCGGTGCGGTTCTCCGCGAAGGCGAAGGTGAGGTCGAACTTGGCAACCGAGGCCGCCGGGGTGGCGAACTCGCTCTCCAGTCCGCTCAGTTGCGGCGCCTCGTTACTGGTGTCGCCGACGGTGAGCATGATCTGGAAGAGGGGGTGCCGGGCGGTGGTGCGCTCGGGGTTGAGGGCTTCGACGAGCCGGTCGAACGGCAGGTCCTGGTGGGCCCAGGCGGCGAGGTCGGTCTCCCGGACCCGGGTCAGCAGCTCCCGGAAGGTCGGGTCGCCGCTCGTGTCGGTGCGCAGGACCAGGGTGTTGACGAAGAACCCGACGACGTCGTCGAGCTTCTGGTCGGTGCGCCCGGCGACGGGTGAGCCGAGCGGGATGTCGTGCCCGGCACCGGAGCGGGCGAGCAGCGTCGCGACGGCTGCCTGGGCCACCATGAAGAACGTGGTCCCGGTGTCCTGGGCCAGCGACATCAGGGCGGTGTGCAGTTCGGCGGGGCAGCGCACGGCGTGGGTGCGGCCCCGGTTGGAGGCGGCTGCGGGACGGGCGTGGTCGGCGGGGAGGGTGGACTCCTCCGGCAGGTCCGCGAGCACCTCGCGCCAGTGGTCGAGCTGACGGTCCTCGTCGCGCTCCAGGATCCCCTGCTGCCAGAGGGTGTAGTCGGCGTACTGGACCGGCAGCGGCTCCCAGGCGGGGGCCGTGCCCTCGGTGCGGGCTTCGTAGGCGGTGGCCAGGTCACGGAAGAGCGGGCCGTTGGACCAGCCGTCGGAGGCGATGTGGTGGATCACGAGCAGGAGTACGTGGTCCGCTGCCCCGATCCTCAGCAGCCGGGCCCGGCAGGGGATTTCGGCTGCCAGGTCGAAGGTACGGGCCGCCTCGGCGGCGAGCCGCTCCGGAAGTGCCTCCTCCGTGGTGCCGATCAGCGGGAGGTCGAGGCCGGCCGGGGGCAGCACGTGCTGGTAGGGCGTGTTCTCGTGGGTGGGGAAGACGGTACGCAGGCCTTCGTGACGGGTGATCAGGTCGGTGAGGGCCAGCTGGAGCGCCTCGTGGTCGAGGGTGCCCCTGAGGCGCAGGGCGAGGGGGATGTTGTAGGTGGCGGAGGGACCTTCCAGCTGGTCGAGGAACCACAGCCGCTGCTGGGCGGAGGAGAGCGGTACGCGCTCCGGCCGCTCCTGCGGTGTCAGCGCGGGGCGCTGCTCCCCGCTGCCCTCGGCCGCGATCCGCTCGGCGAGCTGCGCGACCGTCGCGTACTGGAACAGGTCCCGGATGGTGATCTCGGTGTCCCAGACGGCACGGATGCGGCTGATGAGGCGGGTGGCGAGCAGGGAGTGTCCGCCACGCCGGAAGAAGTGGTCGTCGATGGTGACCGACGGCAGTCCGAGCACGGCCGCGAAGAGGCCGCACAGGACTTCTTCCGCCGGCGTCCTGGGCGGGCGGCCCCCGGCGTCGGCGGTCAGCAGCGGTGCGGGCAGGGCGCGCCGGTCGACCTTGCCGTTGGCGGTGAGCGGGATCTCGTCCAGGACCACGAAGGCCGCCGGGACCATGTACTCCGGGAGTCCGCCGGAGATCTCGCGGTGCACGGCCTCCGTGTCGATGCGGGCGCCTTCGGTGGCGACGAGATAGGCGGCGAGGCGTTTGTCACCGGGCCGGTCCTCCCGGACGACGACGGTCGCCTGGCCCACACTCTCGTGCGCGGTCAACGCCGTCTCGATCTCGCCCAGTTCGATACGGAAGCCGCGCAACTTGACCTGCTGGTCGGCCCGGCCCAGGTATTCGAGCGAGCCTCCGGCGTTCCAGCGGACCAGGTCTCCGGTCCGGTACATCCGCGTACCGGCAGGACCGAACGGGTCCGCGACGAAGCGCTCCGCCGTCAGCGAGGCACGGTTGAGGTAGCCCTGCGCCAGACCGGCCCCCGCGACGTACAGCTCGCCGGGGGCGCCGGGCGCGGCGAGTTGCAGGGCGGCGTCCAGGACGTAGGCCCGGTGGTTGTCGAGGGGCTCCCCGATGGGGATGGCTCCCGCGTGGTCCAGGGGGCGGTGGATGCGGTGGGTGGTGGCGAAGGTGGTGGTCTCCGTCGGTCCGTAGCCGTTGACGACGGTCACCTCCGGGCAGTGGTCCATGACGCGGCGTACCGCCTCCGGCGGCACCACGTCGCCGCCCGCCCACACCTCGCGGACCCCGGCGAACGCCGCGGGCGCCTCCTCCGCCATCACCCGGAACAGCCCGGCCGTCAGCCAGAGCGCGGTGACGCGGTGCTCGGCCAGCAGCCGCTGGTAGTCGGCCGGGGCGAGGTGGCCGCGCGGTGCCACCACGACCGTGCGGCCGTTCAGCCACGGGACCCAGATCTCGTACGTCGAGGCGTCGAAGGCGGCCGGCGAGTGGAACAGCACGCGCCGGTGGGCGCCGTTGGCGTACATGGTCTGCGCGGCCAGGTCCGCGACGTTGCGATGGGTGACCGCGACGCCCTTCGGCACCCCCGTCGAGCCGGACGTGAACATCGCGTAGACGGGCTGGTCGGGGTGGATGGAGCGGGCCGGCGCGGTGGCGGGAAGGTGGCCCAGCGCTGTGCCGGCGCCCAGCACGACGACCTGCGCTTCGGCGTCAAGGACGACCTGGTGGTCCGACAGCGCCTGATCGGTGAGCAGGACCGGCGCCCCCGTGTCGGCGAGGATCCGGACGAGCCGGCTGTCGGGGTCGCTGGTGTTCAGCGGCGCGTACACGGCCCCGGCCTTGACGACGGCGAGCAGAGCGGTGAGCAGGTCGGTCGACCGCTCCATCAGGACGGCGACCACGTCGTGCTGCCGGATGCCGAGGCCGATGAGGTGGTGGGCCAGCCGGTTGGTGGCCTCGTCGAGTTCGGCGAAGGTCAGGTCGCGGTCCTCGTCCACCAGGGCTATCGCGTCCGGGGTGCGGGCGGCCTGGGCGGCGAACAGCTCTGCCAGGCTCTTCCCGGACGAGCCGGTGGCGGCGCCGCTCCGCTCCTCCAGGAGCAGCCGCCGCTCGTGCTCGCCCAGCAGGTCGAGGACGGACAGCGGGGAGTCGGGCGAGGTGACCACGGCCTCCAGGAGCCGGTTCAGCCGCGCCATGAGCGCCTCGATCGTCCGGGCGTCGTAGAGGTCGGTGGCGTACTCGATGGTGATGTCGAGACCGTCCGGCCGGCCGTCGCGGGTGCGGTGCTCGGCGAAGCCGAACGTCAGGTCGAACTTGGCGATCTGCAGGGCGCTGTACTCGGTCCGGGCGTCGAGCCCCGGGAACCCGATGACGTCGGAGCCGGCCTCCCCCATGGTGAGCATCACCTGGAACAGCGGGTGGCGGGAGGCGGAGCGCTCGGGGTTCAGCACCTCGACCAGCCGGTCGAAGGGCAGGTCCTGGTTGTCCCAGGCGGCCAGATCCGTCCTGCGGACCCTGGAGAGCAGTTCGCGGAAGCTCGGGTCGCCCGTGACGTCCGTACGCAGCACCAGGGTGTTGACGAAGAAGCCGACCAGCCCGTCGAGCGCCTCGTCGATGCGCCCGGACACCGGGGAGCCGATCGGGATGTCGAGGCCGGCGCCGGAACGCGACAGGGCGGTCGCGACGGCGGCCTGGACCGCCATGAACAGCGTGGCGCCGGACTCCCGCGCGAGGTGGGTCAGACCGGCGTGGACGTCGGCGGGCAGCCGGGCGTCGCAGGTGGCGCCCACGTAGGAGGCAGATGCGGGGCGCGGCCGGTCGGCCGGCAGCGTTCCCTCCTCGGGCAGGTCCGCCAAGGCCGAGCGCCAGAAGTCCAGTTGCCGTGATCCGGCGCTCTCGGGGTCGTCGCTCTCACCCAGCAGCTCCTGCTGCCAGAGGGTGTAGTCGGCGTACTGGACCGGCAGCGGCTCCCAGTCGGGCACGGCGCCCCGGACCCGTGCCTCATAGGCGGTGGCGAGGTCCTGGAGCAGAGGAGCGGTCGAGCCGCCGTCGGACACGATGTGGTGCATCACGATGAGCAGGACGTGCTCCCGCTCACCGAGGGCGATCAGCCGCGCCCGGACCGGCAGGTCCACGGCGAGGTGGAAGACCTGCGCGGACTCCTGAGCGAGGACGGCCGGCAGCGTTGTGGCGTCGGCCGGTACGACGTCGAGCGGGAGCTCCACCTCTTCCTCGGCGAGGATGCGCTGGTACGGGGTGCCGTCCTGGTCGGGGAAGAGGGTCCGCAGGCTCTCGTGCCTGCCGACCAGGTCCAGGAGCGCCGACCGAAGGGCCGGGCGGTCGAGTTCGCCGTTCAGACGCACGGCGAGCGGGATGTTGTAGGTGGTCGACGGCCCTTCCATCTGTGCGATGAACCAGAGCCGCTGCTGGGCGAAGGACAGAGGAATCACTTGGTCGCTCCCATCCGGCGCATCGGCCGAAGTCTGGGCCGCGCGGCCGAGGCGCCGTCGAGCTTCTCGACGAGCGTGGCCACGATCGGGTTCTCGAAGAGGGTCGCCACGGAGAGTTCGACCCCGAGTACGGTGCGGATCCGGCCGGCGAGCCGGGTGGCGAGGAGCGAGTGCCCGCCGAGGTGGAAGAAGTGGTCGTCGATGGTGACCGAGGTCAGTCCGAGGACCTCCGCGAAGAGGCCGCAGAGCACTTCTTCCTTGGCGGTACGCGGTGCGCGCCCGGTGGTGTCGTTGACGGTCTGCGGTACGGGCAGGGCGCGCCGGTCGACCTTGCCGTTGACGGTGAGCGGGATCTCGTCCAGGACCACGAAGGCGGACGGGACCATGTAGTCGGGCAGCAGCCCGGACACCTGCCGCTGTACGTCGCCGAGCTCGATCCCCGCGCCGTCCACGGCGGTGAGGTAGGCGACGAGGCGCTTGTCGCCGGGCCGGTCCTCCCGCACGACGACGGTGGCCTGGGCCACGCCGGGCCGGCCGACGAGTACGGTCTCGATCTCGCCGGGTTCGATGCGGAAGCCGCGGAGCTTGACCTGCTGGTCGGCACGGCCCAGGTACTCCACCGAACCCTCGGCGTTCCAGCGGACCAGGTCACCCGTCCGGTACATCCGCGTACCGGCAGGACCGTACGGATCGGCGACGAACCGGTCGGCCGTCAACGACGGCCGGTCCAGATACCCCTGCGCCAGACCCGCACCCGCGATATACAACTCACCCGGAGTCCCCGGGGCCACCAGCCGCAGCCCCTCATCCAGCACGTACACCCGGTGGTTGTCCAGCGGCTCCCCGATGGGAATGGCACCCGCGTAATCGAGGGGGCGGTGGATGCGGTGGGTGGTGGCGAAGGTGGTGGTCTCCGTCGGACCGTAACCATTGACGACCGTCACCTCCGGGCAACGGTCCATGACCCGTCGCACCGCTTCCGGCGGCACCACGTCACCACCGGCCCACACCTCACGCACTCCGGCGAACGCCTCCGGAACCTCCTCCGCCATCACCCGGAACAACCCGGCCGTCAGCCACAACGCGGTAATGCCGTGTTCGGCCAGCAGCCGCTGGTAGTCGGCCGGGGCCAAGTGTCCAGCGGGGGCGACGACGAGGGTGCCGCCATTGAGCCAGGGCACCCACATCTCGTACGTGGACGCGTCGAACGCCATCGCGGAGTGGAACAGCACCCGACTGTGCGCACCGTTCGCGTACATCGTCTGCGCGGCCAGATCCGCCACATTCCGGTGCGTGACCGCGACACCCTTCGGCACCCCCGTCGAACCCGACGTGAACATCGCGTACACCGGCTGATCCGCATGCACCGCGACCATCGGGTCGGAGGAATCACCCACTCCCTCCGACGCCGGGGCCAGCACCCGCACACCGGCCGGCACGGCCAGCACACCGGCGTCCCGGTCCGTCACCACATGCGACACACCCGACTGACCAACAATCAACTCCACCCGCTCCGCCGGATACCGCGTATCCAACGGGACGTACACCGCACCCGCCTTCACCACGGCCAGCGTCATCACCACAGCACTCACCGAGCGCTCCAGGAACAACGCCACCCGGCCACCGGGCCGCACCCCCTCACCGATCAACCGACGCGCCGCAGCATTCGCCAGCCCGTCCAGCTCACGGTAGGAAAGCTCACGCTCTCCACCCACCACCGCCACCGCATCCGGCGTCCGCGCCACCTGCGCCGCGAACAACACGCCCAGCCCCGCCCCCGGAGAGCCGGTCACCTCACCCGACCACTCCCCCAGCAGCAGACCGCGCTCATCCGCCGACAACAACTCCAAGTCACCCACCGGCACATCCGGAGCCGACGCCGCACCCTCCAGCAACCGCACCAGACGCTCACCCGCCAACTCCACAGAGCGCGCGTCATACAGATCGGTCGCATACTCGATCGTGATGTCCAGCCCACCCGGCCGACCCTCACCCGTCCGATGCTCCGCGAAGCCGAAGGTGAGGTCGAACTTGGCGATCTCCACCTTCGAGAACTCGTACTCCGCCTCCAGGCCGCGGAGTTCGGGAGCCTCTGCGGACATGTCGCCGACGGTGAGCATTACCTGGAAGAGGGGGTGCCGGGCAGTGGTGCGCTCGGGGTTGAGGGCTTCGACGAGCCGGTCGAACGGCAGGTCCTGGTGGCTCCAGGCGGCAAGGTCGGTCTCCCGCACCCGGGTCAGCAGCTCCCGGAAACTCGGATCGCCGCTGGTATCGGTCCGCAGCACCAGGGTGTTCACGAAGAACCCGACGAGATCGTCGAGAGCCGGGTCGGTGCGTCCCGCGACGGGTGAGCCGAGCGGGATGTCGTGCCCGGCGCCGGACCGCGACAGCAGGGTGGAGACCGCCGCCTGCGCCACCATGAACAGGGTGCTGCCGGTGTCCTGGGCCAGCGTGGTGAGCGAATCGTGCAGCCCGGCCGTGCAGTGCACGGTGTGGGTGGTGCCCCGGTTGGACGCGGTGGCCGGCCTGGGCCGGTCGGACGGAAGCGTGGCCTCCTCCGGAAGCTCCGCCAACACCGTTTTCCAGTAGTCGAGCTGGCGTTCCTCGTCGCTGCCCAGAAGCCGTTGCTGCCAGAGCGAGTAGTCGGCGTACTGGACGGGGAGCGGCTCCCATGCGGGGGCGACGCCCTCGGTGCGGGCTTCGTAGGCGGTGGCCAGGTCACGGAAGAGCGGGCCGTTGGACCAGCCGTCGGAGGCGATGTGGTGGATGACCACCAGCAGGATGTGCTCCTGCTCGCCCAGCGAGACCAGGTGCGAGCGGATCGGCGGCTGGACGGCCAGATCGAAGGTGGCCGCCGAGAGGGCCGCCAGCCGTGCGGTGAGCTCCTCCTCAGTGGTGTTGATCAGGGGCAGTTCCATGTCGGCCGGGGGCAGGACGTGCTGGTGCGGGGTGCCCTCGTGGGTGGGGAAGACGGTGCGCAGGCCTTCGTGGCGGGTGGTGAGGTCGGTGAGGGCCAGTTGGAGTGCCCGAAGATCGAGGGAGCCCCTGAGACGCAGGGCGAGGGGGATGTTGTAGGTGGCGGACGGGCCTTCCATCTGGTCGAGGAACCACAGCCGCTGCTGGGCGGAGGAGAGCGGGATGCGCTCCGGCCGCTCCTCCGGCATCAGGGCCGGCCGGGGCAGTTCGCCGCTGCTCTCGGTGACGCACTCCGAGAGGGCGAGCACGGTCGGGTTGCGGAACAGGTCCTTCACCCCGAGCTGGACGCCGAACGCCCGCCGGATGCGGCTGATCAGCCGGGTGCCGAGCACCGAGTGGCCGCCCCGGTGGAAGAAGTGGTCGTCGATGGTGACCGACGGCAGTCCGAGGACGGCCGCGAAGAGACCGCAGAGCACTTCTTCCTGCGGTGTGCGCGGCGCACGCCCGTTTGCCGCGTGAGCGACCTGGGGTGCGGGCAGGGCGCGCCGGTCGACCTTCCCGTTGGTCGTGAGCGGAATCTCGTCGAGGACCACGAAGGCGGCCGGGACCATGTATTCGGGCAGGGCGGCCGTGATGTGGGCCCGTAGCTCTGCCACGTCGATGCGGGCGCCTTCGGTGGCGACGAGGTAGGCGGCGAGGCGTTTGTCACCGGGCCGGTCCTCCCGCACGACGACGGTCGCCTGGCCCACACTCGCATGGGCGGTCAACGCCGTCTCGATCTCGCCCAGTTCGATGCGGAAGCCGCGCAGCTTGACCTGCTGGTCGGCACGCCCGAGGTATTCGAGCGAGCCTTCGGCGTTCCAGCGGACCAGGTCGCCCGTCCGGTACATCCGCGTACCCGGCTCGCCGAACGGGTCAGCAACGAAGCGCTCCGCCGTCATGCCCGGACGGCCGAGGTAGCCGCGGGCGAGACCGGCGCCGGCGATGTACAGCTCGCCGGGGGTGCCCGGGGGTACGAGCCCCAGCCCCTCGTCCACCACATACGCCCGGTGGTTGTCCAGGGGCTCCCCGATGGGGATGGCACCCGGGTAGTCGAGAGGGCGGTGGATGCGGTGGGTCGTCGCGAACGTCGTCGTCTCCGTCGGACCGTAACCGTTGACGACGGTCACCTCCGGGCAGCGGTCCATGACCCGGCGCACCGCCTCCGGCGGCACCACATCACCCCCCGCCCACACCTCACGCACCCCGGCGAACGCCTCCGGCACCTCCTCCGCCATCACCCGGAACAGTCCGGCCGTCAGCCACAGTGAGGTGATCCCGCGTTCGGTGAGCAGTCCGCCCAGGGTTCCGGGGTCGAGGTAGCCAGGAGGTGCCACGACGACCGCGCCACCGTTCAGCCACGGCACCCAGATCTCGTGTGTTGAGGCGTCGAAGGTGTGCGGCGAGTGGAAGAGCACCCGGGTGTGGGCGCCGTTGGCGTACATGGTCTGCGCGGCCAGGTCCGCGACGTTGCGGTGGGTGACCGCGACACCCTTCGGCACCCCCGTGGAACCGGACGTGAACATCACGTACAGCCACTGGTCGGGGTGGGCGGGCAGGGCAGGCGGCGTCGACGGAAGGTGGGCGAAGCCCGAGGCCCCGTCGAGCACGACGGTCGCCGCGGTGGTCCGGGCCACCACCGGGTGCTCCGCCAGCACCTTGTCCGTGAGCAGGACGGGCGCACCCGTCTCCGCGAGGATCCGCAGCAGGCGGCTGTCCGGGTCCGCGGTGTTGAGCGGGGCGTAGACGCCGCCGGCCTTGACCACCGCGAGGAGCCCGGTGAGCAGGTCCGCCGACCGCTCCATCAGGACGGCGACGACGCTCTCCGGCCGGACGCCGAGGCCCACGAGGTGACGGGCGAGCCGGTTGGCGTCCGCGTCCAGCTCCGCGTAGGTCAGCTCCCGGACACCGTCGACCACGGCGATCGCGTCCGGGGTGCGGGCGGTCTGCGCGGCGAACAGCTCCGCGAGCCCGACTTCGGGGGAGGCAGTGATCGTGCCGTTCCACCCCTCCAGCAGCTGGTGCCGCTCGTCGGGGCCGATGAAGTCGAGCTCACGGACTGGGACTTCGGGGCGCTCGACGGCGTCTGCCAGCAGCCGGACCAGCCGGCCGGTGACCGCCTCCACGGTGCCGGCGTCGTACAGGTCGGTGGCGTACTCGACCCTGATGTCCATCCCGTCCGGGCTGCCGTCCGCCGTGCGGTGCTCATGGAAGGAGAAGGTCAGGTCGAACTTGGAGATGTCCAGCGAGGTGAAGCCCGACTCGGCGGAGATTCCCGGCAGTTCGACGGTGGGGGTGACGGCCTCCTGAAGGGTGAGGACCACCTGGAACAGCGGGTGGCGGGCGGTGGAGCGCTCCGGGTTGAGGGCCTCCACCAGCCGGTCGAAGGGCAGGTCCTGGTGGGCCCAGGCCGCCAGGTCGGCGTCCCGTACCCGGGTCAGCAGTTCACGGAAACCGGGGTCGCCCGTGAGATCCGTACGCAGGACCAGGGTGTTGACGAAGAAGCCGACCAGGTCGTCGAGGGACTGTTCGGAGCGGCCCGCGATCGGGGCGCCGATCGGGATGTCCTCCCCGGCGCCGGAGCGGGACAGCGCGGTCGCTACTGCGGCCTGGGCCACCATGAACAGCGTGCTGCCGGTCTCCCGGGCCAGCCGGGTCAGCGCCTCGTGCAACGCCGCCGGAACGTGAACGCTGTGGGTGGTGCCCCGGTAGGTGGCCACCGCCGGACGGGGGCGGTCGGCCGGCAGCGTGGCCTCGTCGGGCAGCCCGTCCAGGGTCTCGCGCCAGAACTCCGCCTGCCGCTCCCCGTCCGCCGCGAGGAGTTCCCGCTGCCAGAGGGTGTAGTCGGCGTACTGGACCGGCAGCGGCTCCCAGTCGGGGGCGCCGCCCCGGGTGCGTGCGGTGTAGGCGGCCGTGAGGTCCCGCAGCAGCGGGGTGGTGGACCAGCCGTCGGAAGCGATGTGGTGCATGACCACCAGCAGGACGTGTTCCTCGCTCCCGAGCGCGAACAGAACGGCCCGGAAGGGCAGTTCGGATTCGAGGGCGAAGCTGCGGGCGGCGTGATCGCTGAGCTCCGCCTCCAACGTCTCCTCGGTCGCGCCGACGACGGGCAGTGCCACCTCGACCTCGGCCGCCGGGAGCTGCCACTGGTAGGCGGCGTCGTCCGCCATGCCGAAGAGGGTGCGCAGCGACTCGTGCCTGACCACCAGGTCGGTGAGCGAGAGCTGAAGGGCCTGGGTGTCGAGTGCGCCCTTGAGGCGCAGCGACAGCGGAATGTTGTACGTCGCGGACGGGCCCTCCAGGTGGTGCAGGAACCAGAGGCGCTGCTGGGCAGAGGAGAGCGGTACCCGCTCGGGCCGGTCGGCCTGCCGCAGGGCGGGGCGCTGTACGGCCTGCTGCTCGCCGCCCGCTTCGACGTACTCGGCCAGAGCGGCCACCGTCGGGCCCTGGAAGAGGTCCCTGACGGTGATCTGGACGCCGAAGGTCTGCCGGATGCGGCTGATGAGCCGGGTGGCGAGGAGCGAGTGCCCGCCGAGGTGGAAGAAGTGGTCGTCGATGGTGACGGACGGCAGTCCGAGGACCTCCGCGAAGAGGCCGCAGAGCACTTCCTCGCCCGGTCCACGGGGCGCACGCCCCGTGGTGTCGTTTGTGGTCTGCGGTGCGGGCAGTGCGCCCCGGTCGACCTTGCCGTTGACGGTGAGCGGGATCTCGTCCAGGGCGACGAAGGCGGACGGGACCATGTACTCGGGGAGGACGCCGGCCAGCGCGCGGCGCACGGCCTCCGTGTCGACTCCGGCACCGCCGGCGGCGACGAGATAGGCGACCAGGCGTTTGTCGCCGGGCCGGTCCTCGCGGACAATGACGGCCGCCTGGCCCACGCCCTCCTGGGCGCTCAACGCCGTTTCGATCTCGCCGGGTTCGATGCGGAAGCCGCGGAGCTTGACCTGCTGGTCGGCACGGCCCAGGTACTCCACCGAACCCTCGGCGTTCCAGCGGACCAGGTCACCCGTCCGGTACATCCGCGTACCGGCAGGACCGTACGGATCGGCGACGAACCGGTCGGCCGTCAACGACGGCCGGTCCAGATACCCCTGCGCCAGACCCGCACCCGCGATATACAGCTCACCCGGAGTACCCGGAGCGACCAGCCGCAACCCCTCATCCAGGACATACACCCGGTGGTTGTCCAGCGGCTCCCCGATCGGGATCGCACCCGCGTAATCGAGGGGACGGTGGATGCGGTGGGTCGTCGCGAACGTCGTCGTCTCCGTCGGACCGTAGCCGTTCACGACGGTCACCTCCGGGCAACGGTCCATGACCCGGCGCACCGCCTCCGGCGGCACCACATCACCCCCCGCCCACACCTCACGCACCCCGGCGAACGCCTCCGGAACCTCCTCCGCCATCACCCGGAACAACCCGGCCGTCAGCCACAACGCGGTAATCCCGTGCTCCGAGATCAGCCCCTCATAAGCTGCCGCGTCGAGGTGCCCCGCAGGGGCGACGACGAGGGTGCCGCCGTTCAGCCAGGGCACCCACATCTCGTACGTGGACGCGTCGAACGCCATCGCGGAGTGGAACAGCACCCGACTGTGCGCACCGTTCGCGTACATCGTCTGCGCCGCCAGATCCGCGACGTTGCGGTGCGTAACGGCGACACCCTTCGGCACCCCCGTCGAACCCGACGTGAACATCGCATACACCGGCTGATCCGCATGCACCGCGACCAACGGATCGGAGGAATCACCCACCCCCTCCGACACCGGGGCCAGCACCCGCACACCGGCCGGCACCCCCAACACGCCCGCGTCCCGGTCCGTCACCACATGCGACACACCCGACTGACCAACAATCAACTCCACCCGCTCCGCCGGATACCGCGTATCCAACGGGACGTACACCGCACCCGCCTTCACCACGGCCAGCGTCATCACCACAGCACTCACCGAGCGCTCCAGGAACAACGCCACCCGGCCACCGGGCCGCACCCCCTCACCCATCAACCGACGCGCCGCAGCATTCGCCAGCCCGTCCAGCTCACGGTAGGAAAGCTCACGCCCCTCACCCACCACCGCCACCGCATCCGGCGTCCGCGCCACCTGCGCCGCGAACAACACCCCCAATCCAGCCCCCGGAGAACCGGTCACCTCACCCGACCACTCCCCCAACAACACCTCACGCTCACCCGCCGACAACAACTCCAACTCACCCACCGGCACATCCGGAGCCGACGCCGCACCCTCCAGCAACCGCACCAGACGCTCACCCGCCAACTCCACAGACCGCGCGTCATACAGATCAGTCGCATACTCGATCGTGATGTCCAGCCCACCCGGCCGACCCTCACCCGTCCGATGCTCCGCGAACGAGAACGTCAGGTCGAACTTGGCGAATCGCAGCCAGGTGAACTCCGACTCGGTCTCCAGGCCCCCGGCGACGAGTGTCGGGGTGGCAGCGTCCGTGAGCGTCAGCATCACCTGGAACAACGGGTGCCGGGCTGCCGAGCGGTCCGGGTTGATGGCCTCCACCAGCCGGTCGAACGGCAGGTCCTGGTTGGCCCAGGCGGCGAGGTCGGTCTCCCTGACCCGGGTCAGCAGCTCCCGGAAACTCGGGTCACCGCTGGTGTCGGTCCGCAGCACCAGGGTGTTCACGAAGAACCCGACGAGATCATCGAGGGCCTGGTCCGTGCGGCCGGCGATCGGTGAGCCGAGCGGGATGTCGTGCCCGGCGCCGGACCGCGACAGCAGGGTGGAGACCGCCGCCTGCGCCACCATGAACACCGAGGCGCCCGTTTCGCTCGCCAGTTCCGCCAGCGAGGTGTGCACGGCCTCCGAGCAGTGCACGGTGTGTGTGGCGCCCCGGTAGGAGGCGACGGCCGGCCGCTGCCGGACAGTAGGGAGGGTGACCTCCTCCGGGAGGCCTGCCAACGCCTGCTTCCAGTGGTCGAGTTGGCGGGCGGAGACGCTGTCCCGGTCGGCCGGGTCACCGAGGACGCCTCGGTGCCAGAGGGCGTAGTCCGCGTACTGGGCGGGCAGCGGGTCCCAGGCGGGGCGCTCGCCCCGGGAGCGGGTCGCGTACGCGGTGCTCAGGTCGCGCATGAGCGGCTGGTAGGACCAGCCGTCGGAGACGATGTGGTGCATGACCACCAGGAGGACGTGCTCCTGCCGGCCGAGGCCGAACAGCCGGGCGCGGAACGGCAGATCGACCGCAAGGTCGAAGACGCGCTCCGACTCGGCGGTGAGCAGCGCGGCGACGGTCTCCTCGGTGGCGGAGGTGACCGGCAGCTCCACGCGGACGTTGTCGGCGGGCAGAATCCGCTGGTAGGTCTGGCCTTCGGCCTGGCCGAAGACGGTGCGCAGGCTCTCGTGCCGTCCCGCGACATCGGTGAGCGCCGCTTCCAGGGCGGTTACGTCGAGTTCGCCGCGCACCCGGACGGCGAGCGGGATGTTGTAGGTGGCCGAAGGGCCCTCCAGCTGGTCGAGGAACCAGAGCCGCTGCTGGGCCGCCGAGAGCGGCATCGGCTCGGGCCGCGCCTGCGCGGTCAGAGCCGGGCGGGCGGGCTCGCCGCCGCCGGTGGCGACGTACTCGGCGAGCAGCGCCACGGTCGGGTACTCGAAGAACTGCCGCAGCGTCAGCTCGACGTCCAGGACGCCGCGCACCCGGCTCACCAGCCGGGTGGCGAGCAGTGAGTGACCACCGACCGCGAAGAAGTCGTCGTCGATGCCGATCGACGGGAGGCCGAGGGAGTGGGCGAACAGCCCGCAGAGGACCTCTTCGACGGGGTTGCGGGCGGCCCGGCCGTTGCTTGCCGCGTTCGCTCGGGGGGCGGGCAGTGCGCGACGGTCCAGCTTGCCGTTCGGGGTCAGCGGCAGAGCGCCCAGCGGCACGACGGCCGAGGGCACCATGTACTCGACGAGCTGTTCGCCCACGTGGCGGAGGAGTTCGGCCCCGTCCAGGACGCCGGCTTGTGCCGGTACGGCGTAGGCCACCAGGCGTTTGTCGCCGGGCCGGTCCTCGCGGACGATGACCGCGGCCTGGGCGACGGAGGGGTGGCGGACCAGCACGGTCTCGATCTCGCCGAGTTCGATGCGGTTGCCGCGGAGCTTGACCTGCTGGTCCGCGCGGCCCAGGAAGACGATCTCGCCGTGCTCGTTCCAGGCGGCCAGGTCGCCGGTGCGGTACATGCGGCTGCCGGCGGGTCCGTACGGGTCGGCGGTGAAGCGCTCTGCGGTCATGGCCGGGAGCCGGCCGTAGCCCTGGGCGAGGTGCGGTCCGGCGACGTAGAGTTCCCCGGTCTCGCCGGGGGCGGTGTGGCGCAGTCCGGCGTCCAGGACGTACATGGCGGTGTTGGCCATCGGGATGCCGAGGTGCAGCCGGTCGAGGGTGCGGGTCTCGGGGGTGAAGGCCTGGTAGCTGCAGAAGACCGTGGCCTCTGTGGGGCCGTAGACGTGGACGAACGTGGTGTCCGGGCAGTGGTCGAGGGCGCGTTGGAGGGCGACCCCGGACAGGACGTCGCCGCCGGTCCAGATCTCGCGCAGCTGCTTGAGCGCGTCGATCGACTCGCCCGCCATGGCGTCGAAGAGGGCGGTCGTGAAGTAGGCGGCGGTCACGTCGTGGCGGGCGATGGCTTCGGCCAGTTCACCGATGTCGATCTTCGGGGCGGACAGCACGACGGCCAGTCCGCCGCGGAGCAGCGGGACCCAGAGTTCGTAGGTGGAGGAGTCGAAGGGCAGCGGCGAGTAGGCGAGCACGCGCTGATGGGCGTGGGCGCCGAAGCCGGGGTCGAGGGCCAGTTCGACGACGTTGCGGTGGGTGTTGACTACGCCCTTGGGGGTGCCGCTGGAGCCCGAGGTGAACATGATGTACAGCGGCTGGTCGGGGTGGACCGTGACGTCGGGCGGCGTGGGCGCGGTGTCGGCCGTGGCGCTCCGGTCGTCGAGCCGCAGGGTCGGCAGGCCGTCGGCGAACTCCGTCTCCCCGGCGGCGCGGTCGGTCACCAGGAGGGTGGCGCCGGTATTTCCGAGGATCCAGCTGAGGCGCTCGGCGGGCTGGCGGGGGTCGAGGGGAACGTACACGCAGCCGCTCTTGAGCACGGCGAGGACCGTGATGACGTAGGCGAACGAGCGGTCGAAGAGAAGGCCGACGGCATCGCCGGGCCGCAGGCCGTCGGTGATGAGCCGGTGCGCGAGTGCGTTGGCCGCGCCGTCCAGCTCCCGGTAGGTGAGACCGCGGTCCTCGTGGACGAGGGCGAGAGCCTCCGGAGTACGGGCGGCCTGTGCGGCGAAGAGCGTGTGCAGCGCACCCACGGGAAGGTCCTCCGCCGTGTCGTTGTACGTGGCGACGTGCGTGGGGACGCCGACGCCGAGGGAGAGGGCTGGGTCTGCTTGCGGCTGGGGCATCTCGACACCTTCTTGGTAGCTCGGATCTCGTGGTCTCGCGGCGTGCCGGGAGACCGACGGAGCCACGGTGGATGACGTGCGGAGGAGTGCGAAGTCGTGCGGTGGGGCGGGGAGTCGGCGGGTGCGAAGTTGTGCGGTGGGGGCGGGGAGTCGGCGGGTGCGTACGCCACCGCCTCGTCGGCGGGGCGGGGAGTCAGCCGGTGCGGGACGCCACCGCCGCTTCGGCGGGGAGCAGGATGTCGTCCGCTTCCAGTGCGTTCGCGTGGTACTTGCCGACGGAGCTGATCAGCAGCCGGAGCTCCAGTGCGATGCTCTCGACCAGCCGGACCAGTCCGGCCTCTGCGTCCTCGTCCACGGCGAGGAGCGCGGCCCGGCCGAGGCCGACGGCGCGGGCGCCGAGCGCCAGGGCCTTCGCGGCTCTGCCGCCCTCCCAGATCCGCCCGCTGGCGAGCAGGCAGTGCTCGGTGGGGCCGATGCGGGTGAGGCACTCGCCGAGCGGGAGTCCGACCTGGCCGAGGAAGCCGGTCGGCGCCCAGGCGGTGCCGCCCTCCGCGCCGTCCACCGTGACGGAGTCGGCGCCGGCCGCCCAGGCGGTGGCGGCCGCGAGGGCGATGTCACGTCCGGGGTGCAGTTTCACCCATACCTTCACGCGCGGGAAGTTGTTGCGCATCAGGCGGATCTGCTGGCGCAGGATCTCCTCCGTGAAGGTGCCGGGGCTGCTGATCCGCAGGACGGAGTCGCTGTCCGGGCCGAACACCGGGTCCATGGCGTACTGTTCCGCGACCCTGCCGCCGGCCTCGCGGCCCAGGACGGTGAGTCCGCCAAGTCCCGGCTTCGCACCCTGGCCGACCTTCAGTTCGAAGGCGAGCCGGCCGGTGGCGAGCAGCGGTTCGGAGACCGGGTCGCTGTAGACGAGATTCCACACCTCGGCGTCCGCGTCCTCCGTGGACTGCTGGACCACCACTCCGCCGTGCTCGTCGTCGGCGGTGGCGGTGTAGGCGGCGATCCGGCCGAGCAGCGGGGAGGACCCCGAGTCGGAGGCGGCGCGGTAGCCGTTGACCGGCACCACGTTCTCCCCGATGACCATCGGGATGCCGAGCTGTCCGGCCTGGCGTCCGGCGGCCTCGCCCAGGTCGTGGCTGGCGACCTGGGTCGAGCCGAACGCGGACACGTACAGCGGCAGCCGGGAGGTGAACCCGCCCACGGACGTGCTGAGTTCGACATCGGTGTAGAGCGGTTCACGGGCCAGGTCGATGAGCTTCTTCAGCCGTTCCGGCATGAACACCGGGGGGACGATCCTGGCCCGCTCCAGCAGGTCCTGCGGGTCGTGGCCGGCCGGGATCGCGCCCAGCAGGCTGCTGCCGTACGACTCCAGGGCGGGGAAGGCCGCCGCCGCTCCGGCCCTGGCCCGGTGCCGCACCTGTTCCTCGGGGAAGCCTTCTGCGCTCAGTACGCTCATGCCGACACCACTCCGGGGAGCTTCGGGTAGGCGCTGGCCTCCCAGGCGGCGGTGCGGCCGGTGACGTACCGGGTGAAGCGCTCCAGGCCGATGCCGAAGCCTGAGCTGGCGGGGATGCCGCGGCGGGCCAGGTCGAGGTACCAGCCGTACTTCGCGGGGTTCTCGCCGGTCTCGCGCATCCGGGTGACGAGGGCCGCGTAGTCGTGTTCGCGCTCGCTGCCGCTGGCCAGCTCGCCGTAGCCCTCGGGGGCGATCAGGTCGAAGTTGCGCAGGATGCCGGGGCGTTCGGCGTCCTCCTGGTCGTAGAAGCCGCGCGAGCCCTTGGGGTAGTCGACGACGAAGAACGGGCGGCTGGTCTTCGCGGAGAGGATCTCCTCCCCCTCCCAGTCGATCTCGGCACCCGGGTCCTGCGGATGGCCGAGCGCCACCAGGTCCGCGGTGGCCTCCTGGTGCGTGGTGCGGGCGAACGCCCCCCTGACCACCTCCCGGAACGCGTCCGGGTCCCGGCCCAGGAGCTCCAGATCGCCGGGCATCTCGCGGACGACCTCGTCGACGACGTGCGCCACGAGCCGCTCGGCCAGCTCCATCGCGTCCTCGCGGCCGGCGTCGCGGATCTCCACGTCTATCTGGTGGAACTCCGCGAGGTGGCGGTGGGTGACGGCCGTCTCCAGCGGTTCCAGACGCACGTTGGGCGCGATGTAGAAGATCTTCTCGAAGGCCATCAGGGAGGCCTGCTTGTAGAGGATCGCGCTGGTCATCAGCTTGTACTTGTGGCCGTAGAAATCGATGTCCACCTGCTTGGAGCCCCGGATGCCGGGGTCGGTGACCGGTCCGATGACCGGCGGCAGCAGTTCCTGGAACCCCTGACCGGTCAGGAAGGCGCGGGTCGCCGCGAGCATGCGGCTCTGCACCCGCAGGGTCGCCCGGGTCGGCTCCGCCATCAGGTGCTGGTCGGGAGAGACCGGGAACGCGGGCGCGACGCGGGCGCGGGGCTCGGCACTCGTGCTGGTCATGGTGCTACCTCCTGGATGTGCTGCCGATGGGCCGCCGGTCGACGGGCTGCCGAGGGAAGCGGGGTGCGGGAGAGGGATGAAGGAAGGGTGCGGTCGTGCCGGCGCTGGACGAAGGACAGGGCGTCGAACAGCCCGGCGGCGGTGAGCCGCCGGCCCCGGTCGCGGACGGGTCCCAGGGGCATCGCCCCGATCTCGGACCAGGTGAGGCGGCCGGAGCCATCGATGCGGCTCCGGGAGCGGCCCGCGTTGTCGGGGTGCAGGCAGAAGGGGACGTCGAGGTAGCCGCGGGCGAAGGCCTTCAGCAGCGCCTGGCCCAGGTCGTCGTCGAGGTTCAGCACGGCTTCCACCAGGGCGCGGGCCTCCGCGTAAACGGCGTTGTCGGCGGCCGCGGGCGGGCCGGGCAGGATTCCGGGACCGGCCGCCGCCCGGTGCCGGGACGCGGCGCGTGCGGCGACCCGCAGCGCCTCGACGTTCTCCGCCACCGTCGGGATGCGGTGTGCTTCGGCGACCGTCTTCACGATCAGCCGGGCCGCCCCGGTCTCCACGGCCAGTTCGGCCGAGCGCTCCAGGAGGTCCAGGGAACCGCTCCGGGTCTGCGGGTAGAGACCCATGTAGGTGTAGAGGACGATGTGCCAGTCGGTGTCCGGCAGGAACTCGCCGGCCAGCCGGCGCAGCGCGTGTACCGCGTCCCGGTCCTGCGCGGCGTTGGTCTGCTGGGCGTAGCTGAGCGAGATGCTGCGCAGCCCGGCGCGGTGGAAGAAGAGCGCCTCCAGCGCGCTGATCGCGACGAGGAGTCCGGGCGGGCAGAGCTGCCCGAGCATGCAGCCGCCGAAGGTCTCCAGGTGCGGTTCCGCCCCGGTGGCGCGCAGACCTGCCAGGAACTCGCAGCTCTCCTGCCAGTTGCGTACGGAGTCCAGGAGCGGGGTGCGGCCGTAGGGCAGGCAGTAGGAGACCGGGCCGCCCTCCGTCGCGTCCAGGCCGAGCCTGGCCAGTGCGGTGACGATCCGCTGGGGGCGTGCGGAGCCGTGCCGGATCTGGACCGGGAAGCCGGCGTCCCGGACACCGTCCAGGACCCAGCGCGAGGTGTGGGGGCTGTAGGAGGTGATGGGGAACCCGTTGAGCGGAACGCCGCTGTTCAGTGCGCGGACCGCGGACGCCTCGTCGCTCACCCGGGTGTAGCTGTCGATCGTCATAGTGCCGACGACCGCGTCCGCGGCGCCCTTGGTGGCCAGCAGTCCGGCCCGCATCAGGGCAGGTCCGGAGAAGCCCATGCGGGGCTGTACGACCAGGGCGCCCCGGTTCTGTGCCTCGGCCACGAAGCGGCCGAAGGAGAGCGGGCGCCGGTGCACGGTGGTGCGGCTGTCCGGGGCTGCCGCGAGGGTCTGCGGGGTCATCGTTCCACCTCCCTGGGCAGTGAGCCGACGTAGGACTCGAAGGCGGTGAGGTCGACGCCGTCCTGGAAGACCGCGTCGAACCCGGCCCTCCTGAGGACGTCGGCCTCCTTCTCCCCGCCGCCCGCGACACCGAGCTTGCCGCCGATGACGGCGGGCAGGGCGGTCAGCTCCCAGCGCGAGCGGATGGCGCCGATCAGCGGCTGGGCGTCGTTGAAGCCGTGTCCGTTGACGCTGCTGACGACCAGCAGGTCGGGCTGGAACTTGCAGCAGGACTCGACGATCTCGTCCTCGGGCACGCAGGAACCCAGATTGACGACCTTGTGCCCGAGGTCTTCGAGCAGCAATTGGATGTAGATGAGATTCCAGGTGTGCGCATCGGATGGCAGTCCGGTGACAACAACATCCAGCGGCCCGGATCGATGACGAGCCGCCCATTCCGCAGGCTTCATTGTTCGCTTCGTCCACATCATTGGATGACAGGGGGAGAAAGAGGTCCAGACGTGGCCTGAACTTCCTTTCGGTGACCAACGTAGATTCGTCGCGGAGCCGAATCCGGCGTGACCGGCGGCAACTGGGCGGCAGGAGAGCAGCAGTTGGCCGACAGCGCCGTGCCGGGCGGGTGTCGGGGCGTGAGACTGGCCGGACTGCGCCCGCAGAATTCAGCGCCCGGCCCTGTGCACACCGCCGGCGAACGACCGAGGAGTCATGACATGGCAGAGACCGGCCACAGCGTCCGGGCGGCGGACGTGCTCGCGGACGTCCTGGCACAGGTTCGGGAGAGGGTCGACCGGCGGGAGGCGCTCGGTGAGGCGCAGGTCGCCGTGCTCGAAGCCGCGGTGAACATCGTCCGTGCCGGTCAGACCGGTTTGGAGGCGATGCCGGCGGAGCGGTCGGAGCTGGTGCGCGAGGCGCTCGGCGCGGTGCGTGCGGCGACCGTGGCCACCGGGGTCGCACTGACCTATGCGCATCGGACGGCCCGTGTGCCCGCCTGACCCGTGCTGCGTGGTGCCGCCGATCTGCCTGGGCTTCTGCCCGGCGAACCGGTCGGCGGCTCCTAGCCTTTGAGGCAGGCGACAGAGAAAACAGTCAGACCCGATGACCGAATGAATACCTTCGTCCAACCGAGGTGAAGAATCATGGCAACCAACCCGTTCGAGGACTCTCAGGGCCGTTATGTGGTGCTGGCCAACGAGGAGGGACAGTATTCGCTGTGGCCGGCCCGTATCCAGCAGCCGGCGGGCTGGGAACTGGTGAAGGGCGAGGGCAGCAAGCAGGAGTGCGGCGAATACATCGAGGCAAACTGGACCGATATGCGGCCGCGTTCGGTCGTCGCGGCGATGGGTGGCTGATCCCGCCGCCACTCCCGTGCCGAAAGGGCGGGTGCGAGACGCGTACAGCGTCTCGCACCCGCCCTTTCCGTTCGCGGTACGAAAAGAATGATCAGCCCCGGGAGCCGGTGACGCACCACTCCAGGACCGAGGCGGCGGCGGTCATCTTGTGGTGGGCCTGGCGCCAGGCCAGGCTCGCCGGGCCGTCGAGGACCTCGTCGGTGACCTCCTCGCCCCGGACCGCGGGCAGGTCGTGCAGGAAGACGGTCTCCGGACCGCCGAAGCGCTCCAGGAAGCCGGCGTTGATCTGGAAGCCGTCGAAGTCGCGGAGCCAGTCGGGGTTCTCCTTCGTCACACCCATGGTCTGCCAGCGGCTGGTGTACACCGCGTCCACCGGGCCCGACACCTCGTCCGGCGTCACGACCTGGTTCACCAGGGCCCTGCCGCCGCTGAGTTCGGCCGCCAGGTCCAGGGTCTCCTTGGGCACCTCGTATCCCCTCGGGCACAGCAGGGTGAGGCGCAGCCCTGGGGTGAGGGCCGCGGCGAGCGCGAGGGCGGCGCCGGAGCTGTTGCCCTCGCCGACGGCGAGCAGGTGGAGGCCGTCGAGCGAGCCGAACCGTTCGGTGAGCGTGGCGAGGTCGGCGATCGCCTGGGTCGGGTGCTCGTCCAGGCTCAGGGCGTTGACGACGGCCAGGTCCTCGCTGCTGCCGAGCCGCCGGATCTCCTCGACGTCCCCGTTGGTGCGTACGACGAGGGCGTCGAGGTACTGACCGAGCACCCGGGCGGTGTCCTCGACCGTCTCGCCGGTGGTGAGCTGGAGCTCGCTCGGGCCGAAGGTGATCACGTCGGCGCCGAGCCGGGTCGCCCCGCTCCAGAAGGACGTACGGGTCCGGGTGGAGGACTTGCGGAAGTAGAGGCCGACCTGGCGTCCGGCCAGCGGCTTCGGCACGATGCCGTCGCGGCCGAACGAGACGGCGCGCTGGACCAGCTGGTCCAGCTCGGCGGGCGTGAGGTCGGCGAGCGAGATCAGGTTGCGCATGGGTGAGGTGCCTTTCGTGAGGGCGGGAGCGGAGAGGGACGAAGGGCCGGAGTTCCGGGCGGTCGGGGCTGCCCGGCTCATTCGGCCGACGCGGAGACGAGAGCGGCGGGCGCCTGCTCCCGGTCCTGTGCCGAGAGCACCGCACGGACCAGGTTGAGCACCGTGAAGCCGACCGGGTCGCCCGCCGTGGCGGGCAGTCTGCGGATCAGGCCGCGGACCAGCAGGGCATGTACGTCACGGGCGGTCCCGGCCAGCGGGGTTCCGCAGGCGCGGGCGGCGCCGTCCACGGTCCACGGGTCCTCCAGGCCCGCCAGTGTGCGCAGCAGCGCGGCTGCCTGCGGGGCGAGTCCGGTGACGGCGGCGGTGAGCCGTTCGCTCAGGGTGGGACCGGCGGCGGGATCGGACGGGGTGACGCCGTCGAGCAGCACCAGCGGAGTGGTGCGGGCGATGTCCAGGAGTTGCTGGGGCGAGTAGAGGAGCAGCCACGACGCCGCGCCCTCCAGTGCCTGCGGCATCCCGTCCAGTGCCCGGCAGATGTGGGCGACGGTGGTGACGACGGTGTCCGTGGGGAGGAAGTCGGGCCGCGCGTAGCTGACATGGGAGAGCGTCAGCTCGACGGCGTGCCGGTCCGCGACGAGCGTGTCGCCGGCCACCTCGCCGGCCAGCTCCGCGGCGGACGGCACCGCGAGCGGAGCCAGTGGCAGCAGCCGTCCGCCGGGCAACTGCACCGGCCGGTCGGAGGTGGTGAGTATTTTCAGGCGCTCGCAGGCTCGCAGCAGATTCAGCAGCCGAGGGGTGACATTCGGTGACGCATCGTGACCGTCCAGCACGATCAGGGTCTCCTTGGACCCGATGAGCGTGGCGAGCTCCTCGAATTCCCCGCCGTCGCGGACGAGTGCGCGCACCCAGCCGGCCACGGTCGACTGCGGGCTGCCGGAGCCCATTTCCGCGGTATCGGCCGGGCCGTCCAGACTCACCCACAGGACCGGAACCCGGTCCCTGGCGTGAATGACGGACGCGGCTTCCTGGGCGAGCCGGGACTTTCCCACTCCCGGCAGGCCCACCAGTGTCAGCAGCCGCTCGTGGTCCGTACTCAACCGAGCGGTCAGTGCCTCCAGTTCGGGGCGCCGCCCGACCAGCGGGCGCAGCGCGGGGGGCGGTGTGGCGAGGTCCGCCCCGTAACTGTCCTGGAAGACGCGGCCCACCGCCTTCGCGTCGACGGCGAGTTCGAGCTCGACACGTCGGGCGTCACTCAGTCTCATGGCATTGGCGAGAAGCTTCAGCGTTTCCCTGCGCGGGTGCTGAACCCTCCCCAGTTCCAGGTCCCGAATGGCCCGGACGCTCACGGTGGAAAGCCCGGCGAGCTGTTCCTGAGTGAGCCCCGCTCGTCTGCGCGCATTCTGCAGAAGAACGTCAAGCCCGTGTGCAGGCTGGGAATTCATCATTGTCTCCTCGGTCTCCACACGATCAGAAAGGCAATAGCCGGCTGCCCGGCCTCCATGGACTGTCCGGAACGCGCCCCCCGGACCGGGATCATTCCGGCCCGCTCACGCTCCGTACGCTCCGTGACAGCCAAGGTCTGCCGTCGATGAACAGCGTCCATCGAGCCATTCCCGAAGTCTTCCCGGTGCGGTACCGCGACTTCCTTCACGCAGGGGCTACGATCACTTCGCGCCTGGGTAGAGCTGCGGGTGGGCAGAGCTGACGGGAGGATGCGTGTCAACAGCGGAAGAGGTTCGGCTGCGCTTCAACATTCTTGGCCCGATCGAGGGGTGGTCGAACGGGACGCGGCTCCGGCTGGGGGGAGTCATCCAGGAGCGAGTTCTGGCCACGCTGCTTCTGGAGCCCGGAAAGGTGCTTCCGGTTTCGCGTCTGGTCGAGGCTGCCTGGGACGAAGAACCACCGCCGACGGCACCGCACCAAGTGCGCAAGGCGGTCGCGGATCTTCGCAGGCGGATACCCGGCGGCGCCGACGTCCTGCTCACCGATGGGCCCGGCTATCGCGTCGCGGACGAGCAATGCGAAATCGACCTGGCCGAATTTGGCCTACTGATACGGAAAGCGAAGCAGACGGCCTCCGAGGGCCGCGCGGCCGAAGCCGCAGAGATTTTGCGCGGCGCTCTCGCCCTGTGGCGGGGGCCTGTTCTGTCCGGCGGCGGCGGCCCGGTCATCAAGGCCGCGTCGACCTCCATCGAGGAGCGCCGGCTGACCGCCGCGGAACAGCTCTTCGAACTCCACCTGGGTCTCGGTGAGGCCGCCGAACTCGTCGTCGAACTCCGCGAGCTGGTCCAGCAGCACCCGTTGCGCGAGTCCCTGCGCGGGCAGTTGATGATCGCCCTGTACCGGTCCGGGCGGCAGGCGGAGGCCCTTGAAGAGTTCGGCAGGGTGCGCGAGCTCCTCGTCGAGGAACTGGGCATCGATCCCGGCCCCAATCTGACCAAGCTGTACGAGGGAATCCTGCGGGAGAGCCCCGAGCTGGCCGGCCCCGGACCGGCGGTCGCCCCGGTCGCACCGGTGGCCCTGCCCGCGGAACCGCCCAGCACCCTCCCGTACGACCTCTCCGACTTCACCGGGCGGGACCGGGAACTGGCCGAAATACAGCGTGCCGTGGAGGACGGCGGCGGACAGGGCCCGCAGATCCTGGCCATCGACGGCATGGGCGGCTGCGGCAAGACCTCGCTGGCGGTGCGGGCGGCGCACCGGCTCGCACCTCGGTACCCGGACGGCCAGCTCCACATAGACCTGCGCGGGTACACGCCCGGCGACCAGCCGGTGACCGCGGGCATGGCCCTCGACACCCTGCTGCGGGCGCTCGGTGTGCCGGGCAGCCTCATACCCGACGACGTACCCGCCCGCACCGCCCTGTGGCGGGCCACCCTGATCGGCAAGCGGCTGCTGATCCTCTTCGACAACGCGGCGGACGCCGCCACCGTACGGCCGCTGCTGCCCGCCTCCTCCGGCAGCCTGATCATGGTCACCAGCCGGGCCCGGCTGGTCGATCTGGACGGCGCGCGGTGGATCTCCATCGGAGTGATGCCGCCCCAGGACAGCGCGATGCTGGTGGCCGAGACCCTCGGCGCCCAGCGGGTCGCCGCCGAGCCGGAGGCCGCCGCCGAACTCGCCCGGCTCTGTGGCCACTTGCCCCTCGCCCTGCGCATCGCCACCGCCCGGCTGCGCAACCGACCGCGCTGGACCCTGCAGTACCTGGCGGAGCGGTTGCGCGACGAGACCCGAAGACTCGACGAGCTCAGCTCCGGCGCCCGCAGCGTCTCCGCCACCCTGCGCCTGTCCTACCAGGCCCTGGACGAGGAGTGCCGGAACGCGTTCTCGACGCTGGCCCTGCACCCGGGCAGCGACATGGACATCCACGCGGCCGGTGCGCTGCTCGGTACGGGTGCGCGGGACGCGGAGGATCTGCTGGAGATGCTGCTCGACGTCCATCTCGTACAGCAGCCGGAGATCGGTCTCTACACCTTCCACGACCTTGTCCGCAGCTTCGCGCAGAGCCTGCTCGTCGAGTCCGCCGAGCCCGCGGAGAGCTCGGATGCGGTGGAGCGGCTGCTGAGCTACTACCTCACCGCCACCGAGGAGGCGTGCGACCTCCTGTACTCCGGGCGGCGCCGGCGCAGCACGGGTATCCCGCCCTCCACGGCCGAACTGCCCGACCTCGGCACCGCCGAGCGGGCCCGCACGTGGTTCCTGCGCGAGCAGACGGCGCTCCTGGCGGCCGTGACGCTCGCGGAGCGCAAGGGCCACGACCGCTATGTGGTGTGTCTGTCCCGCAATCTCGTCTTCCAGCTCAACGACCTCGGCCTCCTGGAGGAGTTCGGTGAACTGAGCCGGGTCGCGGTCGCCGCCGCCGGACGGCTGCAGGATCTGTCGCTGCTGGGGGTGAGCCTCTCGAACCTCGGCGTCGCCTGCTGGAAACTGGGCCGTCTCACCGAGGGGCTCGAAGCCGCCAGGGAGAGCCGGGACGTGGCGATCCGGCTCGGTGATCTGCACACCCAGGCCCACAGCGAGAGCATCCTCGGCCAGTTCAACAGCCTGCTCGGTGACTTCTCCGAGGCCCTGGGCCACATGGAGACGGCGATCGCGCACGAACGGGACCTGGACATGCCGCGCGCGGAGGCCGAGAGCCTGACCATCCTGAGCACGCTCTACGAACAGTGGGGGCGGTACGAGGAGGCGCGGGACGCGGCCCAGCGGTCGGCCGAACTGAGCCGGCAGCTGGGGCAGCACGAGGGTCTGCCCGGGGCCATCACCGATCTCGCCTTCGCCCATGTCGGTCTGGGCGCCTACGAGGAGGCCGACCGCTGCCTGGCGGAGGCCCGCGCGCTGTACGGGGACGCCGGCAACGAGGTGAACCTCGCCCTGACCCTGGCGCTGTCCGCCGATGTGGACAACCTGCTGGGCCGGCCGCCCCACGATCCGGACCGGGCGGAGCGGGCGCTGGCCATGATGCGGACGAACTCCTCCCCGCTGCGCCGCGCGAAGGTCGAGAACATGGTGGGGCGGCTGCGCCGGCGCCAGGGCGACACGGCGGCGGCGCTCGCGCTGCACACCCATGCCCATGCCCTCTCCTCGTCCCTCAGCTATCGCATCGAGGAGGCCTACGCCCTCGCGGGCATGGCCGACGCCCTCGGTGACGCGCCGGACGCGGTCCAGTACCGGGCCGAGGCCGAGAAGCTCTTCGCCGCGCTGGGTGTGCCGGCCGAACACCGCCGCGGCTGACGGCTCACGAACGACGGCAGACGCAGACCCAGACGGCAGACGCACGACGCACGGACAGCACCACGCCCCGCACCGTGACTCCGGTGCGGGGCGCGCTTGTCGAGAAGCGGGATCACATGGCCGGGGACGTGGGGCCCTTGTCGTCGTTGGTCGTGTCGGTGACGGACGTGGGGCCCTTGTCGTCGTTGGGGGTGGCGAAGGTGGGGCCCTTGTCGTCGTTCGGGGTGGCGACGATGACGGTGGGGCCCTTGTCGTCGGCGAGTGTGTGGGTGCCGATCACCGTGGGGCCCTTGTCGTCGGCCACGACCTGCTGAGTGCTCCGGGGGCTGTGCGTCTGTCCCGCTTCGGCGGTCACGCCGATACCGAAGGCCAGCGTCGCCGCGATGATCCCGAAGAGCCCAGCAAGCTTGTGTCCCATGGTCCCGCCCCTAAGTGGTGTTTGTGGGTTTTTGCGGTGTTCCGCTTCCCGACACCACTGATGTTGCTGACCGGCGTTCCCGGTCCGTTCCTGCCCCGATACCGCCGCCGGAACTGCCGCAGGAACGGGGCAGGAATCGCCTGCGGACAGCGGCCTAGACCGGGTCCGGCTCCAACTGGCAGGCGGCGACGCGGGGGCCGACGGGTGTGAGCACCACGCGGGTACGGGCGGTTCCCGACTCATGGCCGGCCAGGTCGAGCAGCGATCTCACCAGGGAGCGGAGCACCGCCCGCTCCGTCTCGTCCAGGACGGCCGCTCCGCCGTCGCCCCCGGGCGGCCACTCCTCGATCCCCGCCACCGTGTGCATGCCGTCCTCGGTTCTGGTCTCGACGCTGAGCTGGGGGCCCTCCAGGGACTCCGGCGTGGTGTACGGGTGGGAATGGACGCCGGACGCGACGTGCTCGGCCCACCGTTCCACGGTGGACAGGTCCTGGAAGGCCTGGCGCAGCTCCGTCCCGTCGGGGGAGCGATCCCTGGGGTCCTTCACTTGAGTACTCCTTACTGCAGACAACTTCCCGGCCACCCTCTCCGCCCCGGCTCCCGGTTCCCTCCCGTTCCGATCCCGCTTCCTTCCCGTTCCCTCGTTCGCCAAGGGAACGCAGCGGTAATCGATGGCCGCATGATGACCCCGTTCCGATCAGACAGGGATCCGTGGTGATCCGCAGGGGATGCGACATCCGGGAGACAGAGGCGTGGTAACCAAACCATTCGACGGCGGCGGCACATTGCGCCGGACGCCGGTGCACGACGGGCCCGAATCCTGATGGGCGCCCGGATATCAAAGGACATTCCCGGGCGTTTCTCGGGGATGGGGCCCTTTCTCCTCGTCTGGTCCGGTCAGGCGGTTTCGCTGGCAGGCAGCGCGGCGGTGCGGTTCGCCTTCATCGTCGAGGTCTGGTCGTCCGGTGAGCGGGCGACCGCCGTCACCATTCTTTCGCTGTGCGCCATGCTGCCGCAGGCCATTTTCAGTCCCATTGCGGGTGCAATCGTCGACCGGATATCCAAGCGCGCCGCGCTGCAGATAGCCGACGCCGGCGGGCTCCTCGTCGTGGGCTCGCTGGCCCTGCTCCACTACATCGGCGCGTTCCAGGCCTGGCAGGTCTATCCGGCCTCCGTGCTCCTCGGAGTCTGTGCCGCCTTCCAGTTCCCGGCCCTGTCCTCAGCCGTTCCCCTGCTGGTCCGCAAGGACCAACTGGACCGCACCAACGGCCTGTTGGCGGGGGCGAAGAGCGCAGCCGGGATCGGCGGACCGGCGCTGGGCGGTCTGATGCTCGCGCTCTTCGGGATCGGCCCGACGCTCCTGGTGGACGTGGCGAGCTACACGTTCGCCCTCATCGGCGTCCGGATCGTGCGCTTCGTCGGTGACCGGGTGACGACCACGCCCGGCGCGCCCCGGCGGCGGATCACCGCCGACTCGGTCGAGGGGCTGCGCTATCTGTTCCGGGTGCCCAGCCTGCGCGACCTGATCATCAACTTCTGTGTCGTCAACCTGGTCATGGTCTTCGGGTTCGCGCTCATCTCACCGATGGTGCTGCTCCGGGCCGGGAACGGCGCACTCGCCGCGGTCAACACCTCGGTGGGAATCGGCGGAGTGGCCGGCGCCCTCCTCATGGCGGCCTGGGGCGGCCCGGCGAACCGGGGCCGGGGCATGATGCTCGGCGTCGTCGGCATGTGCCTCTCCGGACTGGTGGCGATGGGACTGGTGGGCGGTGTGACCGGCTGGTGTCTGACCATCCTGGTCGGCGCCCTGCTCATGAACGTGGTCAACGCCTCGATGCAGACGATCGTGCAGACCAAGGTTCCCCACGAATGGCAGGGCCGGGTCTTCGGCGCGGTGATGTTCCTGTCGCAGATCTCCGTCCCGCTGGCCATGGCGGTCTCCGGACCGCTGGCCGACCACGTCTTCGAACCGCAGGCCGCCCAGGGATCCGGTCTGTTCACCGTGCTCGGCCCGCTCGTCGGTGACTCTCCGGGCAGCGGCATGGCGGCCATGTTGTTCCTGGCCGGCATCGGCGGGACCGGGGTCGCCCTGTGGGGACTCGCCAGCCGTTCGATCAGGGACATCGACACCCTGCTGCCCGATCTCGACGCTCCGCAGGACCCGGTCGCCGACGCTCCGCAGGACCCGGTCGAGCAGAGCGACCACCAGGGAGGTGAACGCGATGAGGTGCGCGCATGAGCTGTTCGAGGAGCAGGCGGCCCTGACCCCCGGCGCGACCGCGCTGATCCACGGCGACGAGCGGATCGGATACGCCGAACTCGATGCACGGGCGGACCGGCTGGCCGGTCTGCTGACCGCGAGAGGCGTCCGGTCCGGCGATACGGTCGGGGTGTACCTGGACCGTTCCGCCTCGCTCGTCGTGGCGGTGCTCGGCATCCTCAAGGCCGGGGCCGGCTATGTGCTGCTCGACCCGGCCTTCCCCGCCGAACGGCTGCGCGTGATGGCCGAGGACGCCGGTGCCGCCGTGGTCGTCTCGGCCAGGGGCACCACGTTCGACGGGCTCGGCGCGGCGCGGGTGGACATCGAGGACGCCGCCGGGGCGCGGCCGCTGCCGCGCGGCACGGTCCGGGTCCGGCCGGACGACATCGCGTGCGTGATGTTCACCTCGGGCTCGACCGGGCGGCCCAAGGGCATCGCCGCGTCGCACCACGCGCTCACCGCCACGCTCACCGGACAGGACTTCGCCTCCTTCGGCCCAGGCGCGGTCTGGCTCCAGTGCGCGCCGCTGTCCTGGGACGCGTTCGCCCTGGAGCTGTGGGGGCCTCTGATGAACGGCGGGACCTGTGTTCTGCATCCCGCCGGGCGGCCGGAGCCCCTCCTGATGGCGCGGCTCGTCGCGGAGCACGACATCACCTCGATGTACCTCTCGGCATCCCTCTTCAACGTCGTCGTCGACGAGTACCCGCACCTGCTGGACGGGGTGCGGGAGCTCGTGGTGGGCGGCGAGGCGCTGTCCGCGCCGCACGCGGCCCGCGCCCTGGAGCGCAGCCCTGACCTGCGGCTGAGCAACGGCTACGGTCCCGTCGAGTGCATGGTCTTCCTGACCGTGCACCCGGTGACCCGCGCCGGGCTGGGTGACGGCCCGGTGCCGATCGGCCGCCCCCTCGCGGGAAAGCGGCTGTACGTCCTGGACGAGGAGCTGCGTCAGGTGCCGGACGGGGCGGCCGGTGAGTTCTACGCGGCCGGCGCGGGCCTCGCCCGTGAGTACCGGGGCCGGCCCGCGCTGACGGCGGAGCGCTTCGTCGCGGCTCCGTCCGGCGAGCGCGTCTACCGCACCGGTGACCTCGGCCGGCGGCGTGCCGACGGGGTCCTCGAATACCTGGGACGGGCCGACAGCCAGGTGAAGATCCGGGGCTTCCGGGTGGAGCCGGGCGAGGTGGAAAACGTGCTGGCCCGGCACCCCGGCGTCGGCCGGGCGGCGGTCGTCGCCCATGAGCACCGGGCCGGTGACCGGCAGCTGACCGCGTACGTCGTGCCGAGCGGCGGTGCCCGGCAGGGCTGCCGGGAAGCGGAGTTGCGCGCCTACGCCCGCGAGATGCTGGCCGACTACCTGGTGCCGGCGGCGTTCGTGGTGCTGGACGCGCTGCCGCTGACGCCCAGCGGAAAGCTGGACCGGGCCGCGCTGCCGGCGCCCGGAGCCGTGGCGGCCGTGACCGGCCGGCCGGCGGCGGACGGAACCGTGGCCACGCTGTGCGAGCTCTTCGCCCAGGTGCTGCGCGCGGCGGCGGTCGGCCCGGACGACGACTTCTTCGCCCTCGGCGGCCACTCCCTGCTGGCCGCCCGGCTGCTGGGCCGGATCCGGACCGTGCTCGGCGCCGAGATCGACATCCGGGGGCTGTTCGAGGCACCCACTCCGGCGCTGCTCGCGCCCTTCGTCGACACCGCTCCCCCGGTGCCGCCCGAGGCCCCGGCCGGCGGCGCCGTCCCCGGTGGGCTCCCGGTCTCGCACGCGCAGCACCGGCTGTGGTTCCTGGACCGGACCGGGGCCGGCCCGGCGTACAACCTGCCGATGCTGGTACGGCTGCGGGGCCCGGTCGACGCGGCGGCGCTGGGTGACGCCCTGGCGCAGGTCGCGGAGCGGCACGAAGTGCTCCGTACCGTCTTCGAGGAGGCCGACGGCTCCCCCGTACGGCGGGTCCTGGACGGGGCGGCCGCGCGGCCGCCCTTGCGTCAACTGAGCGTCGCCGAAGATTCGCTGGACCGGGAGATCGAGCGGGAGGCCCGCCGCCCCTTCGACCTCGGGGCCGAAATCCCTCTCCGGGCGACCCTGTTCACCACGCGGGAGCGTAGCGACGAGCACGCGCTCCTGGTGCTGGTCCATCACATCGCCGGGGACGGCTGGTCCCTGCGCCCGCTCTTCCGCGATCTGTCCCGCGCCTACGCGGCCCGGGTCGCGGGTGACAGCACCGGACTTGAGCCGCTGGCCGTCCCGTACCCGGAGCACGCACGCCACCAGCTCGGCCGGCTCGGCTCACCGGCCGATCCGCACGCGCTCGCCGCCCGCCAGCTCAGGTACTGGCGCAAGGAGCTGGACGGACTGCCGGCCGCCGGACCGCTGCTGCCGCGTCGCGCCGGCCGGCCTGCCGTACCGGGGCCGGACGCGCGGGTCGTGGTGGCCCACCTGGACGCGGCGGCCCACGCCCGGATCGTCGAGTCGGCCCGCTCCCGGGGCGCCACCCTCTTCATGGCCCTGCACGCCGCGCTGGCAGCCGTACTCGTACGGGCCGGTGCGGACGAGGACCTGGCGGTCGGCGCACCGGTGGCCGGCCGGGCCGGGGACAGCGGCGTCGAGGACGTCGTCGGATTCTTCGTCAACATGCTGGTGCTGCGCACCGATCTGTCCGGCGACCCCACGGCGGGCGAGCTGCTCGCCCGGGTCCGGGAGACGGACCTCGCCGCGTTCAGCCACCAGGACGTGCCGTTCGAGGACGTGGTCGGGGCCCTCAACCCGCCGCGCTCCCCCGGCCGTCAGCCGTTCACCGACGTGGTCCTCGCGCTCCAGAACAACGCGCGGGCCGAGGTCGCGCTGCCCGGCGCCGAACACGGCGTCGAGGTCGTGCGCACCGGCGCCGCCCGGTTCGAACTGCTGGTGGACGTCACGGACTCCACCGCGCCGGACGGTTCCCCGGAGGGGCTGACCCTGACCTTCGAGTACCGGGACCAGGCACTGGAGGCGGAGTTCGTCCAGTGGCTCGCCCGCGCCCTCCCCGAGACCCTGGAGACAGCCGCGGCAGAGCCCGGCACCCCGCTGTCGCGGCTGGTCGCGACCCCGCCGCCGCGGCGGGCCGGGCAGGGCGACCGGATCACGGCCGCGACCCGCCGCCCGAGCCCCGCCGACCGCCCGATGACCGCTCTGGAGCAGCAGACCGCCGCCGTGTGGTGCGAGGTCCTCGGTGTGCCGAGCGCGGGCCCGTACGACGACTTCTTCGCGCTCGGCGGCAACTCGCTGCGCGCGGTACGCGTCGTGGCCCGGCTGGCCGGTGACCGGCCGGTGACGGTGGCCCAGTTGTTCGCCGCCCCGACCGTCGCCGCCTTCGCGGCCGAGCTGGAACGGGCCTCGGCCCTGCCCGGACCGGCCGCCCCCAGCCCCATCCCGCGCCGCCCCCGGGTGCCGCGCCGTCCGGAATCCCAGACCCAGCCCAGCAGGAAGCAGGAGGAGCGGCAGTGGACCTCAGTGTGATGTTCTTCGGTGCGGACAGCACCACCGCCGGCCAGGCCCGGCACACCGAGACGTACGAGGACATCCTCGCCGTGGCCCGGACGGCCGACCGGCTCGGGTTCCACGCCGTCTGGACCCCCGAGCGCCACTTCCAGCAGGTGGGACAGGTCTTCCCCAGCCCGCCGGTGCTCAGTGCGGCGCTCGCCGTCGCCACGGAGCGGATCGGGATCCGCGCGGGCAGCGTCGTCCTTCCGCTCCACCACCCGCTGCGGGTCGCGGAGGACTGGGCCGTCGTGGACAACCTCTCGCACGGACGGGTGGGCCTCTCCGTGGCCACCGGCTGGCACTCCAAGGACTTCACGCTGGCCCCTGAGCAGTACGCGGACCGGCGGCGGACCGCCCTGGAGACCATCCCCCGGCTGCGGGCGCTGTGGGCGGGCGAATCCGCCGAGTACCCCGACGGCACCGGCACCCCGGTCTCCGTGACGCCCCAGCCCCGGCCCGTCCAGGACACCCTGCCGCTGTGGGTCACCACGTCCGGCAACCCGGAGACCTGGTCGGCGGCCGGCGCACTGCGCGCCGGGGTGCTCGGCGCGACCGTCGGGCAGAGCCGGGGGGAGCTGGCCGAGAAGATCGCCCTCTACCGCACCGCCTGCGCGGCCGCCCCCGAGCAGCGCGGCACCGACGCGCACGGCCGGGTCACGCTGATGGCCCACACCTACGTCGGCGCCGACGACGCGGAGGTGCGCCGGATGGCGGGCGCGCCCCTGAAGACGTATCTCGCCTCCTACGTCCGCCAGACGGCGGCCAACCGGGCGGCGGACCCCACGACCGCGCAGCTCACCGAGGAACAGACCGCGATGCTCGCGGAATTCGCCTTCGAACGCTATCTGAGCTGGGGCAGTCTGCTCGGCTCCCCGGGGCACTGCGCCAAGATGCTCGCCGATCTGGCCGAACTGGGCGTCGACGAGGTCGCCTGCTTCATCGACTTCGGCATCGGACGGGACGACGTACTGGCCGGGCTGCACCGGCTGGCCGAACTGAAAGAGAACCTGTGATGAGCGCCCCCACCGTCGCGCGCGCCGTTCCGGGCGCCACGTCCCCTTCCCCTTCCATGGCCGACCGGTTCGGCGCGCTCGGCCGGGAGCAGCGGGTCCGGCTGATGCGCCGCCTCCTGGAGGCGGGCCGGGCCCGTGAGATACCGGCCGTCATCCCGCCGCGCGATCCGGCCCGCCGGGTGCCGCTCAGCCCGGCGCAGCACGACCTGTGGGTGTACGACTCGCTGTATCCGGGCACCCCCGCGCTCAACCTGTGCGCCGCGTACCACTTCGAGCGGCCGGTGGACCCGGCACATCTGGCGGCGGCGCTGACGCTGATCCAGCGTCACCACGACATCCTGCGGACCCGGATCGTCACGGACCCGGCGGGCGAACTGCACGTCGAGTTCCCCGAGGACGGGGAATTCGACCTGGAGCGGGAGGACCTGCGGGGCACCGGCGGGACGATCGACGCGGCCTTCGAAGCCTTCCGCAACCGCCCTTTCGACCTGAGCCGGGACAAGCTGATCCGGGCCAGGTTCGTCCGGGTCGACGAGCGGCGCTCCACGCTGATGCTGAGCCTGCACCACACCATCAGTGACTGGTGGTCGTTCGACGTGCTGCAGAACGAGTTCGCCCAGGCGTACGGCGCCCTGCGCGACGGTGTCGAGCCGCCCCTGACCCGGCCCCGTATCCAGTACGCCGACTTCTCGTCCTGGCAGAGCGAGCTGACGGAGGCCGGGGTCTTCGGGAGCCGGCTCGACTTCTGGCGCCGCTATCTCGCGGATCCGCCCGGTCCGCTCGCCGTGCCCGGTGCCGGCACCGGCACCACCACAGAAGGCGACGGCATCGCGAACGTCCCCTTCCGCATCGACCCGGCGACCACCGCCGCCGTACGGGCCCTGGCCCGGGAGCGCGGCTCCTCCGTCTACGTCGTCCTGATGGCCGCCTTCGCGGTCCTGGCGCACCGGGTCAGCGGCGCGGAGGACCTGGTGATCGGGACACCGATCGCCAACCGGGCGGCCAAGGGACTCGACCAGGTCATCGGGTACGTCATGAACGCCGTGCCGACCCGCTGGCAGGTGCGCCCCGACCGGTCGTTCACCGATGTGCTCGCCGGGTTCGCCGCCGACTTCCCGGATCTGATGGCCAACGCGGACGTGCCCGTCGGCCGGATCGTGTCGGCCGCCGCGCCCGAGCGCAGCGCGGGCCGGGCCCCGCTGTACCAGTGGGTCTTCATGCATCTGACGCAGCAGCCGAGCGTCACGGTGATGAAGGAGTTCGCGGAGCCGGAGCGCATCCACACGGGCGGCGAGCACGATCTCGTCGGTGTGGTGAAGGACAGCGGCGACGGCATGGAGGGCAGCTTCGGTCTGCGTACCGATGTCTTCAGCCCGGCGACGGTGGCCCGCTGGACGCAGTGCTACGTCGAGTTGCTGCGGCGGATCACCGCGGAGCCCTCGGCGCTGATCGGGGACATCGATCTGGTGCCGGAGGCGATGCGCGGTGAACTGCTCGCCGTCTCCGCCGGATCCGCCGCCCCCGCCCCGGAGTCGCTGCCCGCTCTGGTCAGCCGGCGGGCGGCCAGTACGCCGGACGCGCCGGCCATCGAGTCCCCGTTCCCGGGGCGCGGCCTGAGCTATGCCGAACTGGACGACCGGGTCGCCCGGCTGGCCGGCCGGCTGGTCCGGCTCGGGGCCGGCCCCGGGCGGACCGTGGCGCTCGCCCTCCCGCGCGGCAGCGACTGGCCGGTGGCGGCGCTGGCCGTCCAGCGCGCCGGGGCCGCGTATCTGCCCGTCGACCCCGCCCACCCGGCGGAGCGCGTCCGCAGGGTCCTCGAAGAAGCGGGGCCGGTGCTCCTGATCACCGAGCCGGGTGGTGCGCCCCTGGTGACGGACGTCCCGGCACTGGTCCTCGACGAGGACGCCTGGGCCGGACCGCCGCTGCCGCCGGGCGGTCCTGAGCCGTACGACGTGGCCCATGTCATCCACACCTCCGGTTCCACCGGCACCCCCAAGGGCGTGCTGGTGACCCATGCCGGTGTGGCCGCGCTGACCAGGAGCCTGGTGGACGGCGTCGCGCTCGACGCGGGGAGCCGGGTGCTCCAGCTGGGGCCGCCCACCTTCGACATCTCCGTCGGCGAACTGTGCCTGGCCTTCGGCTCCGGCGGCACCCTGGTGCTGCCGCCGCCGGGGCCGCTCGTGGGCGAGGATCTCGGGGCGGTGCTGGCCGAGCGGCGGATCTCCTGCGCGTTCGTCCCGCCGTCGGTGCTCGCGACGGTGCCGGCCGGCCCGCACCCGTGGCTGCGGGCGCTCGTCGTCGGCGCGGAGGCGTGCCCGCCGGATCTGGTGGCGCGCTGGGCGGTCGGGGGGCGGCGCTTCCACAACGCCTACGGGCCCACCGAGTCCACCGTCGTCGCCACGGTCTCCGGGCCGCTGGACGCCGGCTCGACGGCGGTGCCCATCGGTTCCCCGGTGGCGGGCACCACCGCCTACGTCCTGGACGAGCGGCTGCGGCCGGTACCGGCCGGGGCGGGCGGCGAGCTCTACCTCGCGGGTACCGCTCTGGCCCGTGGCTATCTCGGACGTGCCGCGCTCACCGCAGAGCGGTTCGTCGCCGATCCCTACGGTCCGCCCGGCGGCCGCATGTACCGCACCGGCGACCTGGTCCACCGCGACGACAGCGGCATCACGTACTACCTGGGGCGCGGCGACGAGCAGGTGAAGCTGCGCGGGCTGCGGATCGAACCGGGCGAGATCGCCGCCGCACTGGTGGAACACCCCACCGTGGAGCGGGCGGTGGCCGTCGTACGGCACGACCGGGGCACCGCGCAGCTCATCGCGTACGTGGTGCCTGCGAAGGGTGCGGAGACCGACGAGGACGCGCTGCTCCTGCACGCGGCCGGACGGCTGCCCGCTGCCATGGTCCCGGCCGCGGTGGTGGTGCTGGACGCGCTGCCGCTGTCGTCCCACGGCAAGCTCGACCGGTCCGCGCTGCCGGCACCGGCCGAGCGGACCGGGGACACGGTCCGGCTGCCCGGATCGGCGCGCGAGGAGATCCTCTGCGGGCTCTTCGCGGAGCTGCTGGACGTCGGACAGGCCGGTGCCGACGACGACTTCTTCCGGCTCGGCGGCGACAGCATCATGGCGATCCAGCTCGCCGCACGGGCGCGTGCGGCCGGTCTGGTGCTCTCACCTCACGACGTGTTCACCGTCCGCACCCCGGCCCGGCTGGCGGTGCTGGCCCGTACCCCGGAGAGCGAGGGGCCGGCCGAGGAGGACACCGGGACCGGGCGGCTGCCGCTCACCCCGGTGATGCACTGGTGGCGCGAACAGGTAGCGGACACCTCTGCGTTCACCCAGTCCATGCTGTTCCCGCTGGCGCCCGGCACCGGACTGGCCGCGATCGAGGCGGCCGTCACCGCGCTCACCGAGCGGCACACCGCGCTGCGGATGCGCCTGGTGCGCGACGACGACACGGGCTGGGAGTTCGACGTGCCCGTCGCCGGAGCACCCGCCGGGGCGCGGGCCGTCCGGCTGGCCGTGCCGGCGGACACCGATCTGCACGCGCGGGCGACGGAGCTGGCGCGCACCGCCACGCTGCGGCCGGAGGACGGCGAGATGGTGCGGGCGCTGTGGCTGGACCCCGGGCCCGGACGGCCCGGCGCCCTGGTCCTGACCGTGCACCATCTGGCGGTCGACGGGTTCTCCTGGCGGGTGCTCGGCCAGGAACTCGCCTCGGCCCTCGATCCGCGCCCCGGTCACGAAGCCGCCCCCGCCACGGCCTCGTTCACCCGCTGGTCCCGGCTGCTCTCCCAGGAGGCCGGCCTGCGCACCGATGAACTCCCCTGGTGGGAAAGGCAGCTGGCGGACCCCGCCGCACGCCTCACCGAGGACGGGCAGCCGGACGGACATCGGGAGACGCTCACCTTCGAACTGGGCGCGGAGCTGACCCGGAGTGTGCTCGTCGCACTGCCGGCCGCCTTCAACTGCCGCCCCGACGCGGTGATGCTGACCGCTCTCACGGCGGCGGCCGTCCGGCGCCGTGGCACCGGCTCCGCTCTCCTCGTCCACCTGGAGGGGCACGGGCGCGAGGTGATCTCCACCGAGGTCGACGTCTCCGCCACCGTCGGCTGGTTCACCACGCAGTACCCGGTCCGGCTGGACATCGGCGCCGCCTCCGTGGAGCCCGGCGGCCGGCCGGGCGAGGCCCTCAAGTGCGTCAAGGAGCAGTTGCGGGCGGTGCCGTCCGGCGGGCTCGGCTGGGGGCTGCTCCGCTACCTCCACCCGGAGACCGGCCCGGCGCTCGCCGCGCTGACCGCACCCAATGTCCGCTTCAACTACCTGGGCCGGTTCACCGCGACCGACGCGGCGGGCGGGCGGCTGCTCGATCTCGGGCCGGACGCCGTGCCGCTCGCGCACACCCTGGAGGTGGACGTGCTGGCCCGCGAGGAGAACGGCGAGCCCCTGCTGGAGGCGAGCTTCTCCTACCCGTCCGGGGTGTTCACGGAGGAAGAGGTACGCACCCTGGCCGGGGCCTGGTCCGAGGCGCTCGGCGTCCTCGCAGAGCACGGCGGATCTGACGGCGCGGCCATCCACACCCCGTCCGACTTCCCGCTCGTCGACCTCACCGGCGACCAGCTCGAACTGCTCACGCAGGACCTGGACTTCGGTGACCTGGACGACTTCGGCTCCGCGCAGGACATGGACTTCGGTGACCTGGACGGCTTCGGCTCCGCGCGGGACTTGGACTTCGGGGACCTCGACGGCCCCGGCTCCGCGCAGGACAACGACGAAGAAGGGGAACGACGATGAACGCGCGCATCGCGGACGTACTGCCGCTCTCCCCGCTCCAGGAGGGCCTTCTCTTCCACGCCGCCCGGGAGACCGCCGGCCCCGACCCCTACCTGGTGCAGGCCCGCTTCCGGATCGGTGCCGCGACAGCCGGGCGCACGGTACGGGACGCGGTCGCCGCGCTCCTGGACCGGCACCCCAATCTGCGCTCCTGCTTCCGGCACGAACGCCTGGACCGGCCGGTCCAGGTCGTGCCGAAGGCGGTCGCGGTGCCGTGGACAGAGGTGGACCTGACAGGTCTCGCCCCGGACGAGGTGCGCGTACGGACCGATGAGGTACTGCGCCAGGACGCGGCGCTCCGCTTCGACCTGGCCCGGCCGCCGCTGGTGCGGGCCACGTTCCTGCGGGACGACTCCGGCGGCGACCTCGTCGTGTCCTTCCACCACATCCTCCTGGACGGCTGGTCGATGCCGGTCGTCGAACGGGACCTGGCGGCCCTGGTGGCGGGCCGTCCGCTGCCGCCCGCCGCGCCCTACCGGGACTATCTGGTGTGGCTGGGAGCCCAGGACCGAGGCAGGGCGGAGGCCGCGTGGTGCGAGGCGCTGGAGGGCCTGGAACGGCCCGCGCTGCTGGCCCCCACCGGTCCGGACACCGCGCCCGACCGCTCGCAGGTGTGGCTGACCACCGAGCTCACCGGGACGCTGGTCCGGCGGGCCGCGGCGGCGGGCGTCACCCTGAACACCCTGGTGCAGGTCTCCTGGGCCCTGGTGCTGGCCAGGCTGACGGGCTCCCGCGACCTGGTCTTCGGCGCGGTCGTCTCGGGGCGCCCGCACGATCTGCCCGGTGTCGAGTCCATGGTGGGCCTGTTCATCAACACCCTGCCGGTACGGGTCCGGCTGCGGGACGGCGAGCGGGCGGAAGAGCTGCTGCGCCGGGTCCAGGACGAGCAGTCCCTGCTGCTGGCCCACCACCACGCCCGCGCCGCGGAGGTGCAGCGTGCCGTGGGGGCCGGTGAACTCTTCGATTCGATCCTCGCCTTCGAGAACTTCCCCCGGACCGAGGGCGGCGAGGCCGCCCCGGACTCGGTGCGCCTGGCGAAGGTGACGGACGCCACCCACTATCCGGTCACCATCGCGGCGGTCGCGGAGGACCGGCTGCTGCTCTCCGTGAGCTGCCGCCGGGGCATCTCGGCGACCGCTGTGACCGCCCGGCTGGCGCACGTACTGGAGCAACTGGCCCGTTCCCCGCAGACCCCCGTGGACGAGATCGACGCCCTGCCCGGGGCGGAGCGGCACGAGCTGCTGGCCCTGGCCGAGGGGCCGTCCCGGGCGCCCGCCGCGCCCGCCTCCGTGACCGGACGGTTCGCCGCCCAGGCGGCCCGTACCCCCGGCGCCCCGGCCGTCGACACGGACGGCGAGATCCTCAGCTACGCCCAGCTGGACGCGGCCTCCGACCGGCTGGCGGGCCGGCTCGTCCGGGCCGGGGTCGCGCCGGGGCGGACCGTGGGCCTCCTGCTGGCCCGCTCGGCGACCGTGGTCGTCGCCCAGCTCGCGGTCCTCAAGGCGGGCGCCTGCTGGCTCCCCCTCGACCCGGCGCAACCGGCGGAGCGGCTGGCCCGGCTCCTGACGGCGGCGAAGCCCGCGCTCGTCCTCACCGACCGGCCGGATTCCGCCGCGAACCGGCTGCCCGGGGGAACGGCGGTGCTGGACCTCACTGAGGAGTCCGGCCACGAGCCCTTCGACGGGGTGGAGTCCTCCCCCGGTGCCGCCGCCTGCGTGATCTACACCTCGGGCTCCACCGGCGAACCCAAGGGAGTGGTCGTCCCGCAGCGGGCGATCACCGAACTCGCCGCGGACGGACGGTTCGCGGGCGGCGCCCACCACCGGGTGCTGCTGCACAACCCGTACACGTTCGACGCCTCCACCTACGAGGTGTGGGTCCCGCTCCTGAACGGCGGGACCGTGGTCGTCGCCCCTGCGGAGGCGGTCACCCCCGACCTGCTGAAGCGGGTGGTCCCCGACCGAGGGGTCACCGCGCTGATGCTCACGCCCGAACTGCTGCGCACCGTCGCGGAGATCGCGCCCGACGCGCTGTCCGGGCTCCGCGAGGTGTGGTCCGGCGGCGACGTCCTCGCGCCCGGCACCGTGCGCCGTCTGCACGAGCACTGCCCGGGGACCGTCGTCGTCAACGGATACGGGCCCACCGAGACGACGGTGTTCGCAACCGCGCACACCGCCACAGCGGAGTCGGCCGCCCAGCCGGGCGGCGTCCCCATCGGGCGCCCCCTGGACAACACCCGCGCCCAGGTACTGGACGACCGGCTACGCCCCGTTCCGGCGGGCGCCACCGGTGAGCTGTACCTCGGCGGCAGCGGGCTGGCGCACGGCTACCTCGGTCGGCCGGTGGCCACCTCCGAGCGGTTCGTCGCCGATCCGTACGGGCCGCCGGGCAGCCGGATGTACCGCACCGGGGACCTGGCCCGCCGGATGCCCGACGGCGCACTGGAGTTCGCGGGCCGGGCCGACGAGCAGGTCAAGGTGCGTGGTTTCCGCGTGGAGCCCGCAGAGGTCGAGTCGGTGCTGGCCGGCTGCCCCGGCGTGGCGCGTGCCGTGGCCGGCGCCCGGACCGACGCGGCGGGCGGCAAACTGCTGGCGGCCTGGCTGGTGCAGGACGGCGCGGCCGAGCCGTGGCAGGTCCTCCTCGACCGGGTACGGGAGCACGCCGCCCGGCAACTGCCCGCGCACCTGGTGCCGTCCTTGTGGGCCCGTATCGACGAAGTACCGCTCACCCGGCACGGGAAGGCCGACCGGGCCGCGCTCCCAGAGCCGGGGCCCGCCGGGCAGCCGGTGGCGCGCCGGAGTCCGGGCACCGCGCGCGAGCGCGAGCTGTGCGCCCTGTTCGGCACGGTGCTCGGACTGCCGGCGGTCGGGCCCGACACCGACTTCTTCCTGGCGGGCGGCCATTCGCTGACCGCGCTGCGGCTGAAGTCGAAGATCGAGACGGTGCTCGGGGTCCGGATCCCGCTCTCCGCGCTGTTCGACGCCCCCACCCCGGCCGCCCTCGCCGCCCGGCTCGACGCGCCGCCGTCCGGGAAGGGCGCGGCACCGCGGATCGCGCTGCGCCCCGGCCGGGGCCGTCCCGCGTCCGGGAAGCAGGAGGCGGAGCCGCAGCAGAGCAGCCTGGCGCCCGTGCTCACCCTGCGGGCGGGCGGGGACCTCACCCCGCTGATCTGCGTGCACCCGGGGCTCGGCCTCGGCTGGTCCTACGCGAACCTGCTGCCGCACCTGGATCCGGCCCGCCCCGTGCACACCCTCCAGAGCCCGGCGCTGCTCACCGGGGTGGACGGGCTCCCGGCGTCCATCGGCGCGATGGCGGACCTGTATCTGCCGCGCGTCCGTGAACTCCAGCCGCGGGGACCGTACCTGCTCCTCGGCCGGTCGTTCGGCGGACCGCTCGCGCACGAGCTGGCGGTGCGGCTGCGCCGGGCCGGCGAGGAGGTGCGGATGCTCGCCGTGGTGGATGCCATGCCGATGCCGGAGAAGATCCTCGGCACGCCGCTGGACCCCGCCGCCGTCGAGGACGAGATGCTGCGCATCCTGCTCCACTCGCACGCTCCCGGCACACCGGTACCTGACGGGCCGCTGGACCGGGCCACGGTGTTCTCCAGCGCCCACGAGGGAGCCTTCGACGGTCTTTCCGAGGCCGCTCTGCACGCCCTGGTCGACATCGGCGCGCATCACAGCGCGCTCATACGGACCTGGCGGCCGTCCGACTACGGGGGCGGGCTCACGCTCTTCTCCGCGACGCACGACAGCTGGCCGGGCACGGCCGAGAAGACCGCGGCCTGGCGGCGTGTGACCGCCTCGCTCGACGTGCACGAACTGGACTGCGGTCACAGCGACGTACTCAATCCGGGCCCGGCGGCCGAGATCGCCGCGGTCCTCGAATCCGCCCTCAGAGGGGACTGAAACCCATGACCGTCGACACCGTCGAGCTCATCGACCTCTACGCCGGGGAGGGCGGCGGGAACGAGGAGTACGAGTTCCCCGCCTCCGACGCCCAGAGCCGCCTGCTGGTCCTCGACCAGCTGAATCCGGGCACCGCCCAGTACAACGTGCCGGTCGCCTTCGCCGTGCACGGGCCCTTCGACACCTTGGCGTTCGGCCGGGCGCTGAACGCACTCGTCGCCCGCCACGAGGCACTGCGCACGGTCTTCCGGACCGCAGAGGACGGCACTCCCGCCCAGCGGGTGTCCGCCCTCGGGCGGGTGCGGCCCGCGATCCACCGGGGCGTGCCGGCGGAGCGTGCGGACGCCCTGGTCCGCGCGGAGGCCGCCCGCCCGTTCGACACCGCGCAGGGGCCGCTGCTGCGCTGCGCGGTGTACGCGGTGGACGACGGCAGCCACCGGGTGCTGCTGGTCGCCCATCACCTGGTCTGCGACGGCTGGTCTCTCGGCCTGATGCTGGACGGCCTGTCGGAGGCGTACGCGCACGAGATCCGGGGGACCGTCCACCGTCAGGCCGAACTCCCGCTCCAGTTCCCCGACTATGCGGCCTGGCAGCGCGAGCGCACCGAGGACGGCGCGTTCGAGGGGTCCGTGCGGCACTGGGCAGAGCGGCTGCGCGGCGCCCCCACCGTCATGGAACTGCCACTGGACCGCCCGCGCCCACCGGTCCGCACCGCCGCGGGCGGCGCCGAGCGCTTCCTGCTCGGCGCCGATATCAGGGCGTGCCTGGCCGAGGTCGCCGCCGCCCAGGGCGCCACCCCCTTCATGACGATGTTCGCGGTCTATACCGCGTTCCTCTCCCGGCTCTCGGGCGGCGAGGACCTGGTCGTCGGCTACCCGGCGTCCGGCCGCGAACGGCCCGAACTCCAGGAGATGGTCGGGATGCTGACCAACACCCTGGCGCTGCGCGTGGACGTGTCCGGCGACCCGTCGCTCGACGAGCTGACCCGCCGCGTCCGGGTCTCCCTGCTCGCGGCCCAGCCGTACCAGGACGCGCCGTTCGAAGCGGTGGTCGACACCCTCGCCCCGGTCCGTGAGACCAGCCACGACCCGGTGGTGCAGGTGGCGCTCAGCTACGAGGACGAGGCGGCGCCCGGTCTGCGGCTGACCGGTGCCACCACCGAGCGGCTCGCCCTGACCCTGGACACCGCCAAATTCGACTTCCACCTCTTCATGGAGCGCTGGGGCGACGAGCTGGCCGCCCAGTTCATCTACCGCAGCGACCTGTTCGACGCCGCGACGGTCCGGCGCTGGACGGAGAACTTCCGCACCCTGCTGGCCGGGCTGCTCGCGGACCCGTCCGCGCCCCTGTCCACCGTGGAGCTGGTGGGGCCCGGCGAACGCGCCCGGACCATCGACGGCGCCGACCGCCTCGCGGAGGCCGCGCCGCTGGACCGCCTGGTGCCCGAGCTGATCGCGGACCGGGCGGCCGAACACCCCGATGCCACGGCCCTGGTCTGCGGCGACCTCCGCCTGAGCTACGCCGAACTGCTCGGCCGGGCCGACGCGCTGGCCGCCCGGCTGCGCGCCACCGGGGTGCGGCCCGGCGTCCGGGTCGGCCTGCTGCTGCCCCGCTCTGCAGACCAGGGCATCGCGGCCCTGGCCGTCCTGCGCGCGGGCGGCGCCTACGTACCGCTGGACCGGGCGCACCCGGAGGCCAGGCTCCGCCACATGCTGGAGAGTTCGGGCACGGGGCTCCTGCTGACCGCCCGGGAGACCGCGGAGACGGGGGCGGCCCTGGGGGTGCCGTGCATCCGGGTCGACCGCCCGGCCGTCACGGACCCCGTCGGCCCCGCACCCACCGGGCCCGCCGCCGCACCGTCCGCCGGGGATCTCGCCTACGTCCTGTTCACCTCGGGCTCCACCGGCGTCCCCAAGGGCGTCGCCGTCGAGCACCGGGCGCTGGTCAACCTCACCCGGGCGGTCCGGCACTCCTTCCCGGTCAACGCCGATGACCGGGTGCTGCAGTTCGTCTCGTTCGGCTTCGACGTCGCCGTCTCCGACCTGTTCTTCCCCTGGGTGGCCGGAGCGGAGCTGCACATCCCGAGTGAGGACGAGCGGATCGGCGAGGGGCTGCTGAACCGGCTGCGGGACTCCCGCATCACCTATGTGTTCCTGCCGCCGTCCGCCGCGATGCTGCTGCCCGACCTCACCGGGCAGCTGCCGCACCTGCGGACCGTCGCTGTCGGCGGCGAGGCCTGCCCGCCCGAGCTGGTCGGACGGCTCAGCGCGCCCGGCCGGCGCGTCGTGAACGCGTACGGGCCCAGCGAGGTGACCGTCTACGCGACCACCGGGGACCTCACCCCCGGTGAGCCCGTGGCGCTCGGCGGCGCGGTACCGGGGGCCCGTGTCTACGTACTCGACGAGCGGCTCAGGCCGGTGCCCGCCGGGGTGGCCGGTGAGATCTACGTGGCCGGTGCCTCACTGGGGCGCGGCTACATCGGCCGGCCCGGCCTGACCGCCGAACGGTTCGTCGCGGACCCGCACGGGGCGCCGGGCACCCGGATGTACCGCACCGGCGACCTCGGCCGGATCGACGGGCACGGCCTCATCCACTACCTCGGACGCACCGACCTCCAGGTCAAGCTGCGCGGCGTACGCATCGAACTCGGTGAGATCGAGACCCTGCTGGCCGGCGCGCCGGGGGTCGCCCTGGCAGCGGCCACCGTACGCGGTACGGGCACCGAGCAGCGTCTGGTGGCGTACGTGGTGGGCCGGGACGGGGCCGCGCCGCCGGACGCGGAGCTGCGCGCCCATCTCGCCCGGCGGCTGCCCGGCTCCATGGTGCCCGAGGTGTTCGTGCGGCTGGACGAGATGCCGGTCAGCGGGAACGGCAAGCTCGACCGGGCGCGGCTGCCGGAACCCGTCACCGTGGCGTGCCGGCCCGACGGCTCCGCCACCGTCGTGGGCACGGCCACCGAGCAGCTGGTGGCCGGTCTGTGGGCGCGGGTCCTCAACCTCGAACGGGTCGCCGTCACCGATCACTTCTTCGAACTGGGCGGCAACTCGATCCGGCTGCTCAGCGTGCTGGCCGCCCTGCGCGAGCTGGGGACGTACGGCGAACTCAGCCTCGTCGACCTGTTCCGTCACCCCACCGTGGCCGACCTCGCCGCCCACCTCGACCGGTCGGTCCCCGGCCCCGCCGCCGGGGTCCCGGAGACCGGCCCCACCGCCGCGACGGCCGCCGCGCGCGGCGATGACCGGCACGCACGACGCACCGCCGCCGCCCAACGACTCAGCTACCGGAAAGGCTCCACACGATGACCGAGAACGCAAGCGCCGCCGAGCCCCTCGCAGCCGACTCCGCGATCGCGGTCGTCGGAATGAGCGGACGCTTCCCCGGCGCCCCCGACCTGGACACCTACTGGCGCAACCTGCTCGGCGGGCTCTGCTCGGTGACCGACTTCACCGAGGAGGAGCTGATAGCCGACGGCGCCGACCCGCAGGAGGTCCGGGGCCGCGACTACGTACCGGCCAAGGGCCATCTCGCGGGCGCGGACCGCTTCGACGCGGAGCTGTTCGGCTTCAACCGCACGGAGGCCGCGGCCCTGGACCCCCAGCACCGGCTGCTCCTGGAGACGGCCTGGTCCGCGCTGGAGAACGCCGGCCGCAAGCCGCGCGGGGGCGCGGCCCGTACCGGTGTGTACGTCGGCGGCGGGGTCACGGAGCACATGCTGGCGGCACAGACCGATCCGAGGCTCGCCGCGTCCATCGGGGCGCTCCAGGTACGGATCCTCACCGACCGCGAGTTCCTCGCCCCGTGGATCTCCTACCGGCTGGGTCTGGAGGGGCCGAGCCTGACGGTGCAGACGGCCTGCTCGACCTCGCTGACCGCGGTGCACCTCGCGGTGCAGTCGCTGCTGCTCGGTGAGTGCGACACGGCGCTGGCCGGCGGCGTCGCCGTGGACACCGTGCACAAGAAGGGCTACGTGCACCACCAGGGCGGGATCTTCTCCCCCGACGGCAGGTGCCGCCCCTTCGAGGAGCGGGCCGGCGGCACCGTGCCCGGCAACGGGGTGGGCGTGGTCGTGCTGCGCCGGCTGAGCGAGGCGCTCGCGGACGGCGACCCGGTCAGGGCGGTCATCCGGGGCAGTGCCGTCACCAACGACGGTGCGACCAAGGTCGGGTTCACCGCGCCCGGCGTCGACCAGCAGACCGCGGCGATCGTGGAGGCGTGGGCGGCGGCCGGTCTCGACCCGGCGGACGCCCAGTACCTGGAGGCGCACGGTACGGCCACCGCGCTCGGTGACCGTATCGAGGCGGCGGCGGCGAGCGCGGCGTTCAAGGGGGCGCTCGGCACCGGGCGGATCGGGATCGGCTCGGTGAAGTCGAACATCGGCCACCTGGACGCGGCGGCGGGCGTGGCCGCGCTGATCAAGTCGGTGCTGATGCTGGAGCACGCCACGCTGGTGCCGAACGCCGACGCCGGGCGCCCGCACCCCGAACTGGGCTTCGAGGACTCGCCGTTCCACCTGATCGAGCGAGCGGACTCCTGGCCGGAGCCCGGTTCCGGCCCCCGGCGGGCCGGGGTCAGCTCGGTCGGCATCGGCGGCACGAACGTGCACGTGGTGCTGGAGCAGGCGCCGCCGCGCGGTGGAACCGAGGCGCCGGACGGCCCGGAGGTGCTGCTGCTGTCCGCCCGCACCCGGGCGGACCTCGACGCGCTGGCCGGCCGGCTGGCCGAGGCGCTGCGGGCCCCGGACGCCCCGTCCCTCACCGACACCGCGTACACCCTGCGCGTGGGCCGTGCCCCGATGGCGGTGCGCGGCTACGTGCGGGCCGTGGACCGCGCGGAGGCGGTGGAGCTGCTGGCCGGACTGGCGTCGGGCGGGGCGCCGGCGGCGGGCGGGCCCGATGCGCTGGGCGGGGCGTGGCTGGCGGGCGAGCCGGTGCCGGAGGCGGAAACGGCGTCGGTGGAGGGGGGCGGCCGGCGGACCGCGCTGCCGTCCTACCCCTTCGCCGGGGAGAGCCACGGCGCGTACCGCCTCGCACCGGTCGGGCCGGCCGGGGAGCAGGCGGAGGCGGGCGGGCCCGCCGCGGACCTGGAGCAGCAGATCCGGGCGCTGATCGCGGAGGCTCTGGGGCTGGCGGACGCCGACGACCCGGAGATGACGTACTTCGCGGCCGGCGGCGACTCCCTGACCGCCGTCCACCTGGTCGGCTGCCTGCGCGACGAGTACGGCCTCGATGTCCCCATCACGCTGTTCCTGGAGCAGCTGACGCTGCACGAGATGGCCCGTCGGATCATGGCGGTGCGGGACGGTGACGACTCCATCGACGCCCTGCTCGCGGAGTTCGAGGCGGAGTGAGTGAGCACACAGCACAGGGGTTGGGCCCCGGCCGGAAGGCCGGGGCCCAACCCCTGTGCTATGTGTGCGGGTTCAGCGGGTTCAGCCGGTGATCTGGACCGCCCGGCCGGGCGCGTACGCCGCGACGAGTCCCGCGACACGGTTCAGGTGGTCACTCAGGAAGAAGTGGCCGCCGGACAGCACATGCAACGCGAAGGGGCCCACGCTCTCCCCTTCCCAGGCCCTCGCGCCCTCGACGGAGACCCGGGGGTCCCTGTCACCGGTCAGTGCGACGACCGGGCAGCGCAGCGGCGGCCCGGGAACGTAGGTGCGGGAGAAGAGCATCGCGTAGTCGGCCCGCAGCGGCGGCAGGGCGAGCCGGAGGATCTCGGGATCGGTCAGCAGTTCCTCGCCCGTGCCGGACAGCAGCCGCATCTCTCCGATCAGGTCGTCGTCGCCCGGCGGGTTGGGCAGGCGGGCATGTCGTGGCAGCGCCGGGGACTCGCTCCCGGAGACGAACAGCGCGGCGGGCGACCGCCCTTCTGCCGTCAGCCGCCGCGCCGTCTCGAACGCGAGGAGCGCGCCCATGCTGTGACCGAACAGCACGAGGGGCCGGCCGTCACTCGCGGGGAGCGAGGCCAGCACCGCGTCCACGACCTCGCCGAACCGCTCGGCGAACGGTTCGGCGAGCCGGTCCTGCCGCCCCGGGTACTGCACGACCAGGGTCTCCGCCACCCCCGTGAGCTCGGTCGACAGCGGATAGTAGCCACTGGCCGAACCTCCCGCGTGCGGGAAGCACAGCACCTGGACCCCGGCGTCGGGGGCCGGGCGGAAGCACCGTATCCAGTTGTTCACAGCCATCCCTTCTCTCGTGCTCGGTCCGGTCCGCGACCGGCTCCGTGAGCGGACGCGCACAGTGAGCGGGCCCGCTCCCGTGAACGGACCCGCTCCTGTGAACGGCCTACCACATGTGAACGACCTGCCTCATTGTGCGGCGGCAACCCAGCTCTCCAGCTGTTCGCGGGTGGTCGCCGGGTCCGCGACGAGAACGGCGAGTTCGTCGTCGCGGGGTTCCAGCGTCGTGAGGGCGGGGCAGCGGTGGCAGGCCTCGACACCGGTCTGGTTCCACCACTTGCAGTGCGGGCGGAGGTGGCACCGCGGCACGGCGGCCGGTACGGTCCCGGCCGGCACGGTCGTGATCCGGTCGATCAGCCCGCAGGCCTCTCCGACCCGGTTCGCGCAGTCCGACACGCAGTGCGAGGCGAACCGGAGCACCCGGTTGGGGGCAATCCCCTCCGGAATGGCTCCGAGGACATCGGCGGCGGGTACGGGCTCTGCCAGGTACACGACCTGGCCGTCGTCCCCGGACCGAACGCCGAGGACGACGGACTCCGGGCGGCTCGCATCGCCGCTCGGACACCATCTCAGAGGAGTCTCCTGCCCGTCCCGGGCAAGGTCCGCAGTGCTGTCCACGGTGCTCACCTCCTCTTCGTCAGCAGGAACTCGCGACAGACGGGTTGACCACTATGCCGCCGATGACCCCGTCGGTGACGGCTCCGCTCGCCTGCTCGGCGGCGACCGCCTTCGCGATGCTCTGTGCGAGCTGCTCCTGGCCGGTGATCCGGTCCGGACGCTCGGCGGCGTTGGCTGTGCCGCCCACCGTGACGAGACCGGCGACGAGAGCTGCGGCAGCGGCAGCCGTGCGAATGCTGTTGTTCATGCCTGTCCTCCAAGACGTCGGATATCGCTTACAGGAGTTGACGTTAGGTTCCCCCTCCGGCCACGATCGGCAGTTACGGCGGCATCTTCCGCCACCCCGTTCCTACGGGACACTTCCCCGGCGACTCCCCGAATCAGACCCGTTGGCCCGGGTCCACTCGTACGGGTCGGGCCGGGCTCACAGGTCCGGCGCGCGGCCCGGCCCGATCCGATCCGATCCGATCCGTTACGAACCTGCGGAACTCTTGAACTGGAGAGCCCTGTTGAGCACATCGCCGGTGAACCCCGCTGCCGACCTCCCGCACCGCATGGACCCGGCGGGCGGCTGTCCGCATGCGGCCAACGCCCGACTGCTGGCCCGGGGCTCCGTCGCCTCGGTGATCCTTCCCGGCGAGGTGGCGGGAATGGCCGTGCTGGGCCACGACGCGCTCAGGGAGTTCCTCTCGCACCCCGATGTCGCCAAGGACGCCCGGCACTTCGCGGCGCTCCAGTCCGGTGGGATCGACGACGGCTGGCCGCTGCGGACCTTCGCCACCGTGCAGGGGATGACCACCGCCGACGGAGCCGATCACCGGCGGCTGCGTACGCTGATGAGCAAGGCGTTCACCGCGCGCCGGGTCGAGGAACTGCGGCCGCGCACCGAGGCGTTGGCGGCCTCGCTGCTGGACGGCCTCGAATCGGCGGCCGGCACCAGCGGCGGTGTCGTCGATCTCCGCGCGCACTTCGCGCTGCCGTTGCCGATGGGCGTCATCTGCGAACTGCTGGGCGTGGATGACGCGCTGCACGGCCGGCTGCACGAGCTGTCCAACCGGATCGTCGCCACGGACATCGGTCCGCAGGAGGCGAGGGCGGCCAACCGGGAGATGGTGGAGCTGCTGAGCGCGGTGGCCGCCGCCAGGACGGAGAGTCCGGGGGACGATCTCACCAGCGCCCTGATCGCGGCCCGCGAGGACGGCGGCGACCGGCTCGGCCCGCACGAGCTGATCGGCACCCTGATGCTCACGATCATCGCCGGCCACGAGACGACGCTCAATCTGATCACCAACGCCGTACGGGCCCTGTGCGCCCACCGCGACCAGCTCGACCTGGTGCGCTCCGGCGGTGCGAGCTGGGCGGACGTGGTCGAGGAGACGCTGCGCTGGGACAGCCCGGTCAGCTACTTCCCGTTCCGCTACCCGACCCGCGACCTCGACATCGACGGCACCGTGATCCCCAAGGGCACCCCGGTGCTCGCCGGGTACTCCGCCGCCGGCCGCGACCCGTCGGCCCACGGCCCCGATGCCGGACGCTTCGACGTCACCCGCGACAGCGGGGTCCGGCACCTCTCCCTGGGCCATGGCGCGCACTACTGCATGGGCGCCCAACTGGCCCGGATGGAGGGCGTCACGGCACTGGAGCAGCTCTTCGCGCGCTTCCCCGGCCTCGATCTGGCCGCGCCCGAGTCCGAACTGCCCCGGCACGCGTCCTTCGTGGGCAACAGCGTGCGGCAGCTGCCCGTACGGCTGCGCGGCTGAGGAGGCCGGCGGCTCCGGCGGATTCCGACCTGTCATGGTGTCGCCATGACTCCCCCCGCCGACGCCCCGGCCGCCGCCCATGTCGATGCCACCGCCGATGCCCTCGCCACCGCTGCCGAGCGGTTCCCGCTCCAGTTCGCCCGTACCCGGCGCTTCTCGCTCGGGGTGCCCAGGCAGTTCACCGTCTCCCCGGACGGCGAGCGGGTGCTGTTCGTACGCGGCACGTCGGGCACCGATCCGGTGAGCCGCCTCTGGCTCTACGAGAACGGCGCGGAGCGGATGCTCGCGGACCCCGTCGGGCCCGGTTTCGCGGACGAGCCTGCGGGCGAGGTGCCGCCGGAGGAGCTGGCGCGGCGGGAGCGGGCCCGGGAGACCTCCTCCGGGGTGGTCTCCTACGCGACGGACGAGGCCGTACGGCTGGTGGCCTTCGCGCTTCGGGGCGCGCTCTGGGTGGTGCGCCCAGAAGGCGGGGAGCCGCGCCGGATCCGCACACCGGGGCCGGTGGTGGACCCGCGCCCCTCGCCCGACGGTTCCCTGATCGCGTATGTCTCGTACGGCGCGCTGCACATCGTGCGGGCCGACGGGACGGGCGTCCGGACGCTCGCCGGTCCGGACGGCGAGCAGGTGACGTACGGGCTGTCGGACTATGTGTCGCAGGAGTCGATCGGGCGCTCACGCGGCTACTGGTGGTCGCCGTGCGGTGATGCGCTGCTGGTGGCGCGGGTGGACACGGCAGGGGTCCGGCGCCGGTACATCAGTGATCCGACGGACCCGGAGCGGCCGCCGCGCGCGGTGCCGTATCCGGCGGCCGGCACACCGAACGCGAAGGTCTCGCTGCATCTGGTGCGGGTGTCGGGGGAACGGACCGATGTCCGGCTGCCCTCCGCCGCCGGCCCGGACCACCCCGAGGGTGCCTGGACGGACCGGTCCTTCGAGTACGTCGTGTCGGCGGGCTGGGACAGCCGTGGGCCGCTGGTCTCGGTGCAGACGCGTGACCAGCGGTCCGTCCATGTCCTGGAGGTGGACGAGCGGACGGGCGGCACCCGGGCGGTGCACACGACCCACGATCCCGCCTGGGTGTCACTGCGGCCCGGCACTCCGCTGCGTCTCGACTCGGGCGCTCTGGTCGTCGCCGCGCGGCCGGGCGGCGACAGTCAGGGGCTGGACATCGGCGGCACCCCGACACCGGCGGGCCTGGAGGTCCACGACGTGGTGGGCGCGACCGGCGGGCGGGTGTACTTCACCGCGTGCGAGGAGCCGACCGAGACCCACGTCTGGTCGTACGCGCCCGACGCGCCCGAGGAGGGTTTCGTACGGGTCAGCGGCGCACCCGGTGTGCACACGGCGTCGGTCGGCGGACCGACGGTGGTGCTCGACAGCAGGACTCCGGACGGCCACACCGTGACGGTGCTGCGGGCCGGCGTTCCGGCGGGCCGGATCGCGGTACTGGCGCAGGAACCGCTCGTCGCCCCTCGGCCGCTGGCGCTGAGCCTCGGGAAGCGGCAGCTGCGGAGCAGGCTGTACCTGCCGTCGTGGCACCGGCCCGGTGACGGTCCGCTGCCGGTGCTGCTCAGCCCCTACGCGGGCCACGGCATGCAGGTGGTGCTGAAGGTGCGTACCTGGTGGGTCGCGGTCGCCCAGTGGTTCGCGGAGCAGGGCTTCGCGGTCCTGGTGACCGACGGGCGGGGCACGCCGGGGCGGGGCGAGGCCTGGGAGAAGGCGGTGCACGGGGACCGTCTCAGCGCCGTGCTGCGGGACCAGATCGACGCGTTGCACGCGGCGGCCGGGCTCCATCCGGAGCTGGACCTGACCCGGGTGGCGATGCGCGGCTGGTCGTTCAGCGGCTATCTGGCGGCGGCCGCGGTGCTGCGTCATCCGGAGGTCTTCCACGCCGCGGTCGCGGGTGCCGCCTCGGTCGACCGGCGGCTCTACGACACCCATTGGGAGGAACGGTTCCTGGGCCACCCGGAGGTGTTTCCTGAGCACTACTCCCGCAATTCCCTCCTGGAGGAGGCCGGGGCCCTGGTCCGGCCGCTCATGCTGGTGCATGGTCTTGCCGATGACAATGTGGCCGTGGCTCACACGCTGCGGTTCTCCGCAGCGCTGCTGGCCGCCGGCCGGCCGCATACGGTGCTGCCGCTGTCGGGCGCCGGCCACCTGGTCAGCCAGGAGCGCACAGCGAGCGGCCTGTTGCTGCTGGAGCGGGATTTCCTGAGGAAGTCCCTGGGGCTTTGAACACGGGGTGCCTGCCGGACGCGCCCGTGGACGGAGCTCCGGAGCCGAGTACACCGTGGAAGGGAAGTCAGTATGAGCGCATCGCAGGACCACGAGGGCCGTCCCGGACGCCGGAACGTCGTCACGGCGGCCGGTGCCGTCTCCGTGGCCGCCGTACTCACCGCCTGCGGCGGGCCGAAAGAGGCGTCCGCCGGTTCCGGTGCCGTCAAACAGGGCGGCGGGAGCGGGGCCGGCGGCGGGGGCGCCGTCCTCGCGAAGACCACGGACATCCCGGAGGGCGGCGGCAAGATCTTCACGGAGCAGGGGGTCGTGGTGACGCAGCCCGCGGCCGGTGAGTTCAAGGCGTTCTCGTCGAAGTGCACGCACATGGGCTGTGCGGTGTCGAGCGTCGCGGACGGCACCATCAACTGCCCTTGTCACGGGAGCAAGTTCGACGTGGCGACGGGCGATGTGAAGGCAGGCCCCGCCACCGAGCCGCTGCCGGCCGCCCCGATCAGCGTGCAGGGCGACTCGATCAGCCTCGCTTCGTAGGGCCCCGGCCCAGCCAGCAGCCGAGCACGTCGTCGGTGGTGGCGACGGTGGCGACCAGGGCGAGGGTGTTGCGGATCATCGCGGGGGTGTATTCGGCGGGTACCCCCGCGATGGCGTCGGACGGCACCACCGCCGTGTAGCCGAGGTTCACGGCGTCGAACACCGCGTTCGGGATGGCCACGTTGGCCGACACCCCGGTGACGACGAGCGTGCGGCAGCCGAGGTTGCGCAGCAGCGCGTCCACGTCCGTACCGGCGATGGGCGAGAGCCCGTGGAGTCTGCGGACGACGAGATCCTCGTCCGCCACCTCGATCGGCTCGGCTATCCGTACCGCGGTGGTTCCGGAGTGCTGCTGCACGGGCAGCCGCCCGGCGGCGCGGAAGAGGCGGGCGTTGTGGTTGGCGCCGCGGCCGTCCGGGCGGCGTTCTGCCACGGCGTGCAGCACCTGGACACCGCTCTCGTGAGCGGCGGCTACCAGCCTGGCCACGTTGTGCAGCGCACCCGACGACCTGGCCTCCTTGGCGAGTTCGGGCAGTGCGCTGTCGGTCCCCACCACACCCTGCTGGCACTCCACCGTCAGCAGGACGGTGGAGGCCGGATCGATCTGCTCCGCGAGCTGTTGCCTGGACGGCACGGGCTGCCCCTCTCGGTGAAGTCGCCTCGGTGAAGTCGCCTCGGTGAAATAGCTGAAGGAACGGGCGCGCGAGGCTAACCGCCATTGCGCGATGAGGGAAGAGCCTCCATGATTCCTGACACATAGTCAGCTAACAGGAGGAGGCTCCCCATGGCCGTCATACAGCGACGGGGCCGCCGGATCATGATGACGGACGAGGAACGCGACACCTACCTCGCGCAGCAGCGCACCTGCCGGGTCGCCACCGTCGGCCCCGACGGACGCCCGCATGTCGGAGCGCTCTGGTTCTGCTGGGACGGCACCTCGCTGTGGCTGTACTCGATCACCCGGAGTCTGCGCTGGTCGCAGCTCGGCCGGGACCCGAGGATCGCGGTGGTCGTCGATGACGGTGTGGAGTACGGGGAGCTGCGCGGCATCGAGCTCTCGGGCGACGCGGTGTTCGTCGGGGAGGCGCCGCGCACGGGCGAGCCCTGCCCGGAACTCGTCGTCCCCGAGCAGTTGTTCGCGGCGAAGTACTTCGGCATGGAGGTGATGCCGCATGACGGCCGGCACGCGTGGCTGCGGCTCACACCGGAGGCCATCACCTCCTGGGACTTCGGCAAACTCGCCGCCCTGCCCGGCATCTGACGGCGACGGGGAGTACGTCGCAATCCTGTCCCTACTCCCCCTCCAGCGGCTCGTTCAGGACCCGGCCCGCCTCCCGCAACGCCGCGACCGCCGCCCTGATGGAGGGCCGCCGGTCCGCGTCCGCCCGCCAGACGGCATGGACGTGACGCCGCATCCGCTGCCGGACGGGAACCAGCCGCACCCCGTCCGGCACCGGACCGCGACCGAGCCTGGGTGCCACGCATACCCCCATACCGGCAGCGATCAGGGCGAGTTGGGTGTGGTGCTCACCCGCGAGATGGGCGATGCGCGGCTCGATGCCCTTGGAGCGCAGGGTGAACATCAGCCACTCGTAGCAGAACTCACCCTCGGGCCAGGAGACCCAGTCGTCGTCCGAGAACTCCTCAAGGTCCACCTCCGCCCGGCCCGCGAGCCGGTGCCCGGCCGGCATCGCGATGTCCGGTACATCGTCGAGCAGTTGCGCCGTGGCGAGGCCGCCCGGCACCGGCAGCCGCTTATTGCTCCAGTCCAGCACCACCGCGAGGTCGACGTCCCCCCTGAACACCGCACGGATTCCGGCCTCCGGCTCCAGCTCGCTGGTGCGCACCCGGAGTTCGGGGTGATCCGCGCGCAGGGCGAGCAGGGCGGACGGGAAGAGGCCGCGCGCCGCGGTGGGGAACGCGGCCAGCCGGATCTCACCCACCACCTCGCCCCGCTGCGCCTCGATGTCGGACTGGGCGAGCTCGACCTGGGAGAGAATCCGGGCGGCGTGGTCGGCGAGCAGCTGCCCCGCATCGGTGAGCCGGACCCCGCGGCCGTTCTTGGCGAGCAGCTGCTGCCCGACCTCGCGTTCCAGCTTGGCCATCTGCTGGGAGACGGCCGAGGTGGTGACGTGCAGCCCCTCGGCGGCGGCACTGACCGATCCGAGCCGGGCCAGGGCATCCAGGGTGCGGAGACGCTCCAGGTTCAACATGTAAGTAATGCTACGCAGACCATCACACAAACTCTCACTTGTGCTACGAGATTGCATTCGTCATCGTAGAACGCATGAGCGCACCGCCCGCATCGCCTCCACCTCCTCCCGCATCTCCCGCAGCAGTCCGGCGGGAAGCGGGCGCCGCCGTCGCCGCCGACCCCGCTCGCCGTGCCGCCCTGGACTGGCGGCTGCGTTTCGCGGCACTGTCGCTCATCTGGGGTTTCAGCTTCCTCCTGATCAAGGTCGGCACCGACGGGTACGCGCCGTTCCAGGTCACCCTCGGCCGACTGCTGTCGGGCACGGCGGTGCTGGCGGTGGCGATGGCGGTGAAGCGGGAGCGACTGCCGCGCACGGCCCGCACCTGGGGCCAGCTGGCCGTGGCCGCCTTCTTCCTCAACGCGCTGCCGTTCTCACTCTTCGCGTACGCCGAGCTGACCATTCCCTCGACCCTGGCCGGCATCTGTAACGCGACCTCACCCCTGTGGGGCATGGCACTGTCAGTGGTCGCACTGTCGGAGGACCGGCCCACCCGCCGCCGGGTCGCCGGCCTCGGGCTCGGTTTCCTCGGGGTACTGACCGTACTGGGCGCCTGGCAGGGGTTCTCCGGACTGGACCTCACCGGCACCGCGATGGCGCTCCTGGCCTCCCTCAGCTACCCGGTCGGCTGGATCTACGTCCGCCGGACGCTGGCGGACAGCGGTTCCTCGACCCTTGCACTGACGGGCAGCCAGCTCTTTCTCGGCACCGCGCAACTCGCCCTGATCACACCGCTGTTCACCTCGCCCCCGACAGGGTTCCCACTGCTTCCCACCCTGGCCGTGGTCGCTCTCGGGGCGCTCGGAACGGGACTCGCGGTACTCCTCCAGTACGGACTGGTCACCGAGGTCGGCCCGACGACCGCGCAGATGGTCACCTATTTCATCCCGGTGATCGCCACCGCCGCCGGAGTCACCGTGCTGGGCGAACAGCTGAACTGGAACACCCCGGTCGGCGCCCTCGTAGTCCTGGCGGGGGCCGCCCTGACCCAGAGCAGGCCCCGGCCCACCAGGGCCACCGCACCAACCGGCGAGGCTTCCGCAAACGGCTGCGGAAATCGGTCAGCCCCAGGTCAGCGGGTCGAGATGGAGGTAGAAGCGCAGACGCTCGTGGTCGAGCTTGATGCCGTACCTCGCGGCGAAGGCCGTGTCGGCAGCCCGAGCGCGCTCCTCGTCCGTCCAGGTTTCTCGCGCGTTGGCGAGCAGCAGTGCCAGGTCGGCATAGCGGTCGGCCAGTCCGAGGCGGCCCAGGTCGATGAAGCCTGACACCTCCAGGGTCTGGGGATCGAGGATGATGTTGGGCAGGCACAGGTCCCCGTGACACACGACCGCGTCAGCGGCTTCCTGCTCCCGTCGCCGGGAGACCTGCCGGGTGAGGCGGTCCAGCAGCTCAGGGGCGGGCGTCCGCTGCTGTTCGACGGGGAGGAACTCGGGGCTGACGGCGTCACGGGCCACGACGTCGCGCGCCAAGGCGACCATGGCGTCCAGGCTCCGGCGGTACGGGCACTGGGACACGGGCACCTCGTGCAGCCGGCGGACCGCGTCCGCGATGTGTTCCCAGGCGACCCACAGATCCTCGGCAGGCACCTGATCAGCGGGTACGCCGGAGACAGCACGCGTCACCAGACAGGCGCCGTCGGCACCGGACCGCCAGTCGAGCACTCGGGGGCCGGGCACACCCTGACCGCTCAGCCACGCGACCCGGTCGCGCTCGGCCCTCAGACCGGCCGCGTCCGGGGCGGGCACGCACTTGGCATACCGAGTGGCGTCCGCACTGCGAAAGACAGTCGCTCCCGACTCGCCCGCGGTGACGGGCGACCAGCCGCCGTCATCCACTCCGAGCAGCACCGGCGAGAGGTTCCGCGTTCCGTGGCGATCGCTCATGGCGGCACCTTATCCAGACCGGTCCACGGGCCTCTCCTCATCCAGCCCGGTCCAGAGCCACTCCTCATCCAGCCCGGTCCAGCCCCTCTCGTCCCAATCAGGACCCGCAGATCCGCCCCCGGCAATGCGTCCGACGGCTGCCCCAGGCACCCATGCCGTTCGGCGTCCGGCAGGCGGCCCCTCCCACCTCCCCGCCGGAGCCCCGGCTCAGCCATAGCTCAGCGGCCGGGCGGGCCCCGCCGCTTCCGCCACCGCGTCCGCCACCGGACCGATGTCCGCGTCGACGAGCGGGGACACGGTGATCCGGATCGCCTGCGGCGCGGACATCCGGAACCGGGCCCCGGGCGCCACCGCCCAGCCCGTGTGCAGCAGCCGCGCCACGGCCCCGGTCTCGTCGCTCACCGGGACCCACACGTTCATCCCGCTCCGGCCGTGCGCCTCGACACCCCGGGCCTCCAGCGCCCGCACCAGCGCGTCCCGGCGCAGCGCGTACGACCGGGCCACCTCGCGCGGATCCACGGCGCCCGAGGTCCACAGGTGCACCATCGCCCGCTGCAGCAGCTTGCTGACCCATCCGGGCCCCAGCCGCTGCCGCCCCGACACCCGGTCGGCCGTGACCGCGTCGCCCGTCAGCACGGCGACCCGCAGATCCGGCCCGTACGCCTTGGCCACCGAACGTACGACCGCCCAGCGGTCGGTGGCGCCCGTCAGGGTGTGCAGCGGCAGATCGACGATGGCGTGACCGTGGTCGTCCTCGATCAGCAGCACGCCCCGGTGTCCCGCGAGCACCGCGCGCAGTTCGGCCGCGCGCCCGGCACCGATCGCGGCTCCGGTCGGATTCTGCGCCCGGCCGGTGACGACGACCGCACGGGCACCCGCCCGCAGCGCCGCTTCGAGAGCGTCCGGCAACGGTCCGTCGTCGTCGAGCGCCACCGGGACGGGGCGCATCCCCAGCGCGGGCACGAGATCCAGCAGACTGCCCCAGCCCGGATCCTCGACGGCGACCGCGTCGCCCGGTCTGAGATGGGCGGTCAGCACCCGCTCGATGGCGTCGAGCGATCCCGAGGTGGCGATCACCGGCCCGGCCGGAACGCCGTCGGCGTCGAACGCGCTTCGCGCGAGCGCGGCGAACTCCGGATCCACGGGCGCCTGCGCGTACATCCCGGGCGCCCGCGCGTACGCCTCGGTGACCGCCGCGAACGCCTCGCCCAGGGCGGGCAGCAGCGCCGGATCGGGATCCCCCGTGCCCAGGTCCCGCACCCCGGGCGGCGCCTCGATCCGCAGCGATCCCCGCGCGGTGCTCGCGGGGCGCGGCCGGACCCGGCTGCCCCTGCGGCCCGCCGTCTCGATCACCCCACGCTCGCGCAGGGTGCGGTAGGCGGCCGCAACCGTATTGGGGTTCACCTCCAGCAGGGCCGCCAACTCCCGCATGGGTGGCAGCAGTTGGCCGGGAGCCAGCTCCCCCGAGCCGACCGCCCGCTCCACGCTGGCGGCAATTTCCGATGCACGCCGTCCGGTGATCCGATACTCTTCTAGCACAAAGGACAGTATGCACTAGTGCAATGGAGTACGCAATGCCGGACACCCAACCGCCGCAGACCACGGGCCCGGACGCCGTAGCCGCTTACGAACCGACCGGGCGCACGGTCCCGACCCGCTCCCGCGAACGGGCGGCGTACGACCGTGAGCAGATCCACTCGATACTCGACGAGGCCTACGTCTGTCACCTCGGCTTCGTGCGCGACGGCGCTCCCGTCGTCCTTCCGACGCTCTTCGGCCGGATCGGCGAGCGGCTCTACGTACACGGCTCGACCGGCTCCCGCCCGCTGCGGACGGCGGGCGGAAGCTCCGACGGACTCGCCGTGTGCCTGACGGTGACACACGTCGACGGGCTGGTGCTGGCCCGCTCCGCCTTCCACCACTCGCTCAACTACCGCTCGGTGGTGGTCCACGGGACCGCCCACGCGGTGACGGACCCCGATGAGCGGCGCACCGCGCTCGACGCGATCGTGGAGCAGGTCGTTCCGGGGCGCTCGCGGGACTCGCGGCCGGCCAACGAGAAGGAGCTGGCGGCCACCGCCGTGCTCCGGCTGGACCTGCGGGAGGTGTCCGCCAAGGTCCGCACCGGCGGCCCGAACGACGAGCCCGAGGATCTCGCACTGCCCTACTGGACCGGTGTCGTCCCGCTCACACACGGATGCGCGGCCCCCGTCCCCGCGGCCGACCTCGATCCCGCCATCACGGTTCCCGACTACCTCAAGGCGCTCTGAACCACCCCCCGGACGGCGGACCGGCCCTCGCCGGACAGCGAACCGGCCCGCCGGCCCCCGGGTCAGGCGTGGGCGGCCGCCTCACGACGCGCGTTCGCGGCGCCCCGCGTCTCGGCCACCGCCAGCCCGGCCACCGCGGTGAGCAGCAGCAGGGTCCCGGCGACGGTCGCGGCGGTGAGCTCCTCACGGAGCACCACGACGGCGATGAACGCCGCGCTCACCGGTTCGAGGAGCATGATCACCGAGACGGTGGCGGCGCGCACCACCGCGGCCCCCGCGAAGTAGAGCGCGTAGGCGAGTGCGGTCGGGATGGCGGCGACGTACGCCATGAGGACCACCACCTGTACCGGGTGCGCGGTCGCCGGCACGATTCCCTCACCGGCGGCCAACGGCAGCAGCAGCACCGCCGCGACGGCGAACGCCCAGGCGCTGGTCGCGAGCGCGTCGGCGCCGCCGCCGTCCCGGCCGAGCCAACGGGTCAGCAGGGTGATCGACGCGTAACCGGACGCCGAGAGCAGCGCCAGTGCGATACCGGCGGGCCGCACCGTACCGGCGTCGCCGCCGAGCACCAGTACGGCGAGCCCGGTCAGCGCGCCCGCCACCGCGGCGATCCCGCCGCCGCCCAGCCGCTCGCCCATGGTGATCCGGGCGCCGACGGCGATGAGTACCGGGCCCGCCCCGAGCGTGACGACGGTCCCGACCGCGAGGCCGGTGACCTGGACCGCCGCGAAGTAGGCGGTCTGGAAGACGGTGAGCCCGACGCCGGTACCGACGATCCGCAGCAGCCGACGACGGCGGGGCTCGGCAGCGGCTGCCGCCCGCGCGGGCCGCAGCGCCAGCGCGGAGAGCAGGAGTACGAGGCCGCCCGCGCATCGCCAGAACGACAGCGCGAGAGGACCGAGATCACTGGCCCCGAAGATCAGCGAGGCGGCGGCACCGGCCGTACCCCAGGCCACTCCGGCGATGATCAGATAGCACAGGCTCCGCCCGGTGGACAGGCCGGAAGCAGGATTCGACACGTGACTTCTCCAAGGAAGACGGGAAGGTGGTCGCTCGGCTCCGCACGCGGGCAGCGACGAACCGCTCGGGGACTGCCCGAGCCCGGTCTTCGTCAGAGGTGGCCGCCCGCGCTAAGCGGCGGGAGGCGGAAGTACGGTGAGACGCATGATCGTCACCCTACGAGGCGGCACGGCCTGCGGACAACTCCCCCTCGGCCCCTGCGAGCTCACCGCCCGGCCCTGAGGCGACGGGCCCCGAGGGCGCCTTCGGTGTCGAGGACTGCGCGATGAAGGCACCGAACAGCACCAGGAATCCACCGATGAGCTGCGGGGCCGCCAGATGCTCCCCGAGCAGGACCCAGGCGAGCACGGTCGCGATGACCGCTTCCAGACAGGCCACGACGCCCGCGACGGCCGGCGACAGCATCCGCACCGAGATCACTCCGGTGACGTACGCGATGGCGGTGGCGAGCAGCACGATCCAGACGAGCAGCAGCCAGGCCGGCACGTCCGTGCCGTTCATGGTGGTGCTCCCGCCGAGCCGGGACCAGTCCATGCCCCAGGGCCGGGCCACCACGGTGAGGACAGCGGTACCGATCAGCAGCCCGTAGGCGATGACCCCGACCGGGTGCGGAGTTCCGGCACCCGCCGCCTGCTCGCCGCTGCCCTGATCGGAGAGGACGAAGTAGCCGACCTGGCAGCAGGCGGCGCCGAGTGCGAGCAGCAGGCCGACGACGTCGAAGGTCAGCCCGGACCACACCTCGACCACGCACGCCAGTCCGCCCACGGCCAGGACCACGCCCACCGCGGCCGCCCGGGTGACCGGGCGGTGCTGGACGAAGCGCACCCAGCCCAGGACGAGCGCCGGCGCGAGGTATTCGACCAGCAGCGCCACACCGACCGGGATGCGGGAGATCGCCATGAAGTAGCAGGCCTGGACGCCCGCGACGGCGAGCAGCCCGAATCCCAGCAGCAGCACGGGCCGGCTGCGCACCAGAGCGCGGTGGCGCCAGGCCACCGGCAGCATGACGAGCGCGGCGCCCGCCACCCGGAGCCACACCACATGGAGCGGGTCGATCCCCGCCTCGATCAGCGGCTTGGCCGCCACTCCGGAACCGCCGAACGCGAAGGCCGAGGCGAGGGCGAGTCCCAGGCCGGCGCTTCTACCCTGAGACGCGTGCATCGGCACATCATGACAGCTGCCGTCAGGAGCGTCATCCCGGTGACACCTGACGCACCCCGACAGCCCGCTGTCACCGCATCAGCCCTGCGGTCGCCCCCGGCCCCTGCGGTCAGCCCTGGCCGGAGGTGTCGACGATCCGGTCCGCGAGCAGATCCGCGTCCACGCCCGCCCGCTCCAGCACCTCGACAGCCCGGCACTGCCGGTCCGCGGCGATCGCGGCGAGCAGATCGAGCCCGCAGGCCCGTTCCCGGCCCAGGAGCCGGGCGCGCCGATGGGCCTCCCCCATCGCGGACCCGGCGGCCGGCGACCAGCCCTCGGCCACCGCGTTCGGCGCGGCCGGGACGACCGGGATGGCCCCGGAGTCCTCGATCGCACCCTGCCAGCGGAGCCCGTAGCCGATACTGCGCTGGACGAGATAGCCGAGCACCCTGGCCAGTTGCGGTCCGCCGTCGAAGGCGGTGCGGACCGCGGGGTCGGACTCGATCAGGGAGTGCAGCAGATGAGCCGTGTCGATCTGCTGATCGCCGTCACGGAGGGCGCGCCTGCGCGCACCCGTCACCACGGCGGCCAGCTCATCGGTGAGTTCGGCGTCCGTCTCGGCACGGTGGTTCGGTGCGGGTTGCTGAGGAATCCGCGGTGTCCGGTTCTGCACACTCCCACCTCATCAGCCCTGACAGACCGGATCGTCCCCGGAGAGGCCCATTGACGCATCCCACCCGAGTTGGGCACAGAAGCGCGACTCCTCCTCCTTACGGATGAGATCACGCCGTTCTGGAACCCAATCCCGGGAATCGGCGCGCGCCGCCTTGCCCTGCGCTCAAGGAGCAACCGGAACCGTCTCCGTACACGTCCCACAGCCCGGAGCACTGTTGCGGCGACGGGAGGGGTGCCGGAGGTGAGCTGGCTGGTCGCCCTGCCCGCACTGGACGGGCGTGACTACGTCTACCGGGTCCACGCGCCCCGCGACGCGCTGCCCGCCGACCTGTTCTGGGCAGCGTTCCACTGCCACGACGACGGTCCGCACCCGCGCGCCTCCGACCGCTTCGACTCCGCGCGGATCTGGCGGGCCGGAACGTAACCCTGAATCTGAACAGAACCTGAGACCTGACAGTTCATCAGTATTGAATATTGAAGCCCCTGCGGCTACGTTCCGCGACACCGTAACCCGCCGAGAAGGGGTGGTCGCATGGCCGAAGTCAGTGCAGAGGCGCGCATCGAGGCACCGGCCGAGAAGGTCTGGGCCCAGCTGACCGACTTCAGCACGTACGGGGAGTGGAACGCCACCCACACCAGCTTCCCCAAGGGCGGACCGGCCGCGCTGGAGCTCGCGGGCACCTATGAGGAGAACATGAAGCTCATGGGGTTCCCGGCCGAGGTGACGTGGACGATCGCCGAGCTGGAAGACGGCCGCCTGCTGACGACCACCGGGAAGGGCCCCATGGGCGTCAACCTGAAGATGCGCTACGCGCTGACACCCGACGGGGACGCCACCACGGTCCGCATCGACGGCGAGTTCACGGGGGCGGCGGTCTCCCTGATGGCCGGCAAGCTCAAGGATTCAGCCACTGCCGCCCTCATCGAGTCGCTGCGTAAGCTGGACGGACTGATCGTCGCCTGAAAACCGACGGACGGCCGGACCGGCGGACCGGCCGCACACACCAGCCGTTCGCACACCGGCGTCGAGAAGACCCCGCGGATATCCCGCGGGGCCTTCTCGACGTACAACTCCTCAGCCTTCGCACCGCCGACTCAGTGCTCGTCGGCGAGGATCAGGTAGAGCTTCTTGCGGGCGTCGTTGATGACCGTGAGCGCCTTCTCGCGCTGGTCCGCAGAGCCGGTCTTCCAGACCTGGCCGAACGCCTCCATCAGGCCGAATCCGGCCTGCCGGATCTCGTTGACCCCTTCCCAGTCGACGCCGCGGCCGGCCTCTTCCCAGGGCGCCTCGGGGCCCGACTCCGCCTCGGTGCGGCCGGTGTCGGTCAGCGTGAACAGCTTCTTGCCGCCCTCGCTGGCGCTGACGATCAGGCCCTCGTCCTCCAGGAGCTGGAGGGTCGGGTACACCGAGCCGGGGCTGGGCCGCCAGGCCCCGCCGCTGCGCTCGCCGATCTCCTGGATCATCTCGTAGCCGTGCATCGGCCGGTCCTTCAGCAGGGCCAGGATCGACGCACGTACGTCACCGCGGCGCGCCCTTCCCCGGCCGCCACCCCGGCCGCGCCCGCCCCCGAAGGGGCCACCGCCGAAAGGTCCGCCGCCGAAAGGCGGCCCGAACTGCCCGAAGGCCGCCCGGCGCCCCTCGAAGTCACCCCGTCCGCGCTCGCCGTGCCCGCCATGTCCATGTCCGTGTTCATATCCGTGGGATCGCATGACTGTACTCCTTCTATCGTTGATCGGTCGCGATGCTTCAACGATATATCGGAACCGGTCGCCTGACAAACCCCCTGCTGAAACCGGTTGGTGAAGTCGGCGACGGTGGCTCTGCTCGACGGGTCTGTAATGTGCGGCAATGACAAGAAGCGAGCGGCTCGCGGAGCAGTTGGACTGGTACTGGCACAAGAACTTGCGGCCAGGGCTGGACGGCCTTACCGACGAGGAGTACTTCTGGGAGCCTGTGCGTGACTGCTGGAGCATCCGCCCCCGTGGCACGTCGGCCGCACCGATGTCGGCAGGTTCGGGGAAGTGGACGATGGACTCCGCATCCCCCGACCCGGTGCCGGCTCCGGTGACCACGATCGCCTGGCGGCTGGCGCACATCACCGTCTCATGCCTCGGCTATCGGGTCGGATGGCACTTCGGCGGCCAGGACGTCGACTTCCGGACATTCGCCTACGCGGGGACCGCTGACGAGGCGCTGGAACAGCTCGATGAGATGTACGGGAGGTGGAACGCGGGGGTCTGTGAGCTCTCGGACGCCGACCTGGACAATCCGCCCAAGGTGGGCCCCGAGCGGTTGCCGATGGAGAACCGCGTCCTGCACGTCAACAGGGAGCTGATCCATCACGGCGCCGAGATCTCCCTGCTGCGCGACCTCTACCGCCGGCGGGACGGAGCCGCACCGCACCGGATATGACTTCCCGACGGCCCGCGACCGACAACCGGCAACCGGCAACCGGCGATGGAGCTTCGGTGAGACCACGCGGCCTTCACTGCGTTCTTCGGGACAGGACAGACTGGGCAGGAACGCCATCGGGTGCCGGCCCGACTCGCGGTCGTGAGTGTTCCGGGCGGTTTCGCCCGGAACACTCACGACACCGGAGCAGCAGCCGGCCTACCTGGCGAGTTCAGCCGGCTCGTCCAGTCGCGTCAGCTTCCGCGGGTTTCTCACCAAGTAGACCCGGGTGATCTGCCCGTTCTCCACCACGAGGCTCACCGCTGTGGCCGGCTCGCCGTCGATCTCGATCCGGCCCGCGGGTGCGCCGTTGAGCCACACGGCAGTCGTCGCGAGCGTGGCCGCGTCGACCTGGTTGGTGCGCGCGAGCACCTTCGCCACCAGCTCGACCCCATGGATCGGAGCCAGAGCGGCGGCCGCCAGCCCGCCACCGTCGGCGATCAGGACCACGTCCGGCGCCATGACCTCGACCAGCTCCTGCAACTGCCCGGTGCGCAGAGCCCGCAGGAACCGTTCCACCACGGCCTGCTGCTCCGACCGGCTCACCCGCACCCGCGGACGCCTGGCCGCCACATGCTCGCGTGCGCGCCGCGCGATCTGCCGCACCGTGGCCGCGGACTTCCCGATGGCCCCGGCGATCTCGCCGTACGGCAGCTCGAAGACCTCGCGGAGCACGAACACCGCCCGCTCCGTCGGCCCCAGCGTTTCGAGGACGGTCAGCATCGCGATCGAGACGCTCTCCGCGAGCTCTACGTCCTCGGCGACATCAGGGCTGGTCAGCAACGGTTCCGGCAGCCACTCGCCGACATAGTCCTCGCGGCTGCGCGCCAACGTCCGCAGCCGGTTGAGCGCCTGCCGTGTGACGGTCCTGACGAGGTACGCCCGCGCGTCGTTCACCCGCGACCGGTCGACCTCGGCCCACCGCAGCCAGGACTCCTGCAGCACGTCCTCCGCGTCGGCCGCCGAGCCGAGCATCTCGTAGGCGACCGTGAACAGCAGACTGCGATGGGCGACGAACGGGTCCTCGGTCATGCCTTCGACGCTGTATCGGGCGTCTCGGGACGTGCGGCCAGCGGGATCTCGCAGGCATCGGAGTAGCCCTGCGAGGTGATCCCGTGAGCCGTGTTGCACCTGGCCGCCAGGTTGGCGAAGCCGATGAACACGGTGATCTCGACCAGCGCCGCCGGGCCGAGCCGGCCGAGCAGACTCGCCGACAGCTCATCGGTGACGGTCGGCGGCGTGTTCGTCATGGCCTCGGCGTACTCCAGCACCTCCCGCTCCAATGGCGTGAACACCTCCGACTCCCGCCAGCGCGGCACCTGGCTCGCCTTGGTCAGGTCCAGCTTCTGGTTCTGTGCCGCGAAGTAGTTGATGTCGAGGCACCAGCTGCAACCGATCTGGGCCGCGACGGCCATGTGCGCGAATGTCTTGAGGCTCGCGTCGGCCGCGTCCCAGGTGCCCACCTTGGCCGAGAACTCCTGGTTGGCCTCAGCGAGCTCGGGGTTGTTCCACAGCACCTCGTTGGGCTCGGGCACGGAACCGAGCTGCTTGATCAGGTTTTCGCGGAGCTCGGCGGGGAGCTCGGCCTTCGGGATGCGCAGTGCCATCGTGTTCTCCTTCGAACGTTTTCCTGCTTCGGCATGAAGACACCGCCGGGCCCGCGAATGTGACACCCGCTCCGGGACGGGGCCGATCAGTCCGCGGATCCGGAATTGGCCTTGGCCCACGGCTTCGCGGCGCGCCTACGGTCGCGGCATGAGGATTCGAATCGTCGACGCGTTCACCGACCACCCCTTCACCGGCAACCCCGCGGGCGTCCTGCTGCTCGGCCCGGAAGGCTTCCCCGACGACAGCCGGCTCCAGCAAATCGCGACGGAGCTGAACCTGTCCGAGACCGCGTTCGCGCACCCGCTGCCGCCGGGCGGCGCCGCGGACTGGGCGCTGCGCTGGTTCACCCCGGCCACCGAGGTCGACATGTGCGGCCACGCCACCCTAGCCACCGCCCACGTCCTGCACACCACGGCCGTCGCGAGCGGCACGGTGCGCTTCACCGCCCGGTGCGGCGTCCTCACCTCGACCGCCAGGCCGGACGGCTCGCTCACGCTCGACTTCCCCACCGCGCCGCTGACCCCCGAGGCCACGCCGGACTGGCTGGCCGCCGCACTGGGCGCGGAGCCCGTATCCGTACACGACACGGGCCCGCACCTCGGCGACCTGCTCGTGGAACTGGCCGACGAGGCGGCCGTACGGGGGCTGACCCCGGATTTCGCGGCACTGGCCGCCCACTCGCGGCGCGGCGTCATCGCCACGGCCACGGCCACCGGGTCCGGCTACGACTTCGTCTCCCGCGGCTTCTTCCCCGCCGTGGGCATCGACGAGGACCCCGTGACGGGCAGCGCCCACACCGCCCTGGCGCCGTTCTGGTCGGCCCGGCTCGGCCGCGAAGAGCTGACCGGCCTCCAGGCGTCCGCCCGGTCCGGTCTCGTCCGCACCGCCCTGCGCGGTGACCGGACCCTGCTGACCGGCGACGCCGTCACGGTCCTGGACGGAGAACTGCTCGTCGCCCCGTAAAAGGGCAGGAGGAGGGGCCCTCGCCCTCACGGACAGGAGCGAACGCCTGGAGGGGGCGTGCGGATCACCCGCACACCCCCTCCAGGTACCCGCCCTCCAGGAGCCCGGCCCGGCGGCCGCTCACGGAGTGGGCAGCCAGCCCACCTTTCCGGCGAGCAGCGCGTATCCGACGAACGCCCCGATGTCGAGCAGGGCGTGCGCGGCGACCAGCGGCCCCACCCGCTGCCAACGGCGGTACAGCAGCACGAAGACGACGCCCATCGCCATGTTCCCGATGAAGCCGCCGATCCCCTGGTAGAGGTGGTAGGAGCCCCGCAGCACCGAACTGGCCACCAGGGCGGCCATCGGAGTCCAGCCCAACTGCCCCAGCCGGCGCAGCAGGTATCCGACGACGATCACTTCCTCCAGTACGGAGTTCTGGACCGCCGACAGGATCAGTACCGGGAACTTCCACCACACCTCGGGCAGCGACTCGGGGACGACCGTGAGGTTGAATCCGGCGGCCCGCGCCACCAGATAGAAGGCCAGTCCGGCGCTGCCGATGCCCGCCGCCACCAGCGTGCCGCGCCCCAGATCCGATCCCGGCCTGGTCCGGTCGAAACCGATCGCCCGCAGGCCCGTCCCCTCACGGATCAGGAGATGGGCGACCAGCGCGACGGGCACCAGCGCGGTCGCGATACCGAAGAGCTGCCAGGCGAGATCCAGCCAGGGACGGCCGGGTGCGTAGGAACTGTTGAGCGTCGCCGCCTGATCCTTCAAACCCCCTGGTTTCGTCAGTGATCCGACAAAACTGATCAGGGCAGATACCCCGCTGGCTCCCAGCGAGAGCGCCAGCACCAACACCGTCTCGGACCGCAAGATCCGTCGTGACACGGCCTCCTGAGGATAAGAATCAGCCACGCGCCCCGCCTCCACCTGTACACCTGCCTTCAGTTGTGCATTCACGTCCCATGCCACTCCCCGCCCCGCTAGGGTCTCGAATACAGGTACGAAGATCATGCGCGACAGGCCGGGGGACAAGCACCATTGCCGATGGTGTGGTCCCCCTTTTCCTTGTTCATCCTCAAGGAGGGGCACCACCGACATGGGACGTCACAGCTTGCCCGACGACTACACGGCGGACGGAAGCGGGGACCGTCCGCCGAACCGCCGTCGTACCGTAGCCATCGCCACCGCGCTCGTTCTCGCCGTGGCGGCGGGAACGGCGGTAGCGGCCCAGGGGGGCTTGCTGTCGTTCTCGAAGTCCTGCGAGGACTCCGCGGTGCACCTGTCCATGGTGGCCTCGCCCGATATCGCGCCCGCCGTGCGCGCGGTGGCCGACAAGGCCCGCAAGGACGATCTGAGATCCGACGGCCACTGCCTCGACGTGGAGGTGCTGGCCCGTGACTCGTACAAGGTCGCCGACGCGCTCGCCGCCGGCACCAGCAAGCCCGACTACCAGATGTGGCTGCCGGATTCCGACCTCTGGCTGAGCCGGGCGAAGGGGACCGGCGACGCCGTGCCCGTCACCCCGGGCGACTCCGTGGCCACCTCCCCGGTGGCCCTGGCCATGGTGCCCTCCGCCGCCAGGACCCTCGGCTGGCCGAAGAAGAAGTACACCTGGGCCGAGCTGATGGCCACAGCGATGGAGTCGGACAAAGTACGGCTGGGCTCGGCCGACCCGGCGCGCAGCGCCACCGGGCTGCTCGCGCTCACCAGCATCGGCGCGTCCTCCGACAAGCAGGGCGGGGACAGCGACACCAGGGTCGCGGCCACCGCCAAGCTCCTCGCCCAGCGGATGTCGGACGGCGATACCCAGGCGCTCGGGACCCTGGCCGGCGACGACTCGGGCGCAGAGGAGGGCAACCCCGCCCGCAACCAGGCGGTGCTGCTGTCCGAGCAGGCCGCGTTCGCCCACAACGCCGAGTCGACCGGGGCCGGGAAGCTCAACCTGTTCTACCCCAAGGATGGCACCCCGCTGCTCGACTATCCCTTCGCGCTGGTCAACGAGGATCAGCTCAGCACGGACAAGAGCCGGGCGGCGCTGCGGTTCATGACCCTGCTGTCCGAGGAGAGCTCGCAGCGCACACTGGAGGAGCACGGTTTCCGGACGGTCGACGGCACGGCGGGCGGCGCGCTGGTCGCCTCTGCGGGCGGCAGGTCGCCTCAGCCGTACGCCACCTCACCCGCCACGGCGCCTTCCGACGAGACACTTCAGGAAACGCTCGGCATGTGGACGATCACCGTGCAGAGCGCGCGGCTCACCACCGTCGTCGATGCCTCGGGGTCGATGGCCACGATCGTGCCGGGCCGCAACCAGTCCCGGATGGACGTCACCAAGGCGTCCCTGATCGAGGCCCTCAACCAGTTCACCCCGAACGACGAGATCGGCCTCTGGGAGTTCGCCACCAGGCTCGACGGCGACAAGGACTACCGCCGGCTGGTGGCGACCAGCCGGCTCGGGGAGAAGGCGAAGGACGGCGGCACCCACCGTGCGAAGCTCACGGACGCCTTCTCGGCGCTGCAGCCCGTGCCGGACGGGGCGACCGGGCTGTACGACACCACACTGGCCGCCTACAAGGAGGCGCAGCGCACCTATGTGAAGGGCAAGTTCAACGCCGTGGTGATCCTCACCGACGGCTCGAACCAGGATGACCATTCCATCTCGCGCAGCGCCCTGATCGCGGAACTCACCCGGATCGCCGACCCCGAGCGACCGGTTCCGCTGCTCGCCATCGCGGTCGGCCCCGACGCCGACCGCGAAGAGGTGAACGAGATAGCCAAGGTGACCGGTGGCGGCGGCTACCAGGTCAACGACCCGGCCGAGATCCAGGCAGTGATCCTCCAGGCGGTCATGACCGCCGGGCAGAGCGGCCGCGCCGCCCGGGAGTAGCCGCCGCGCCGCGTCGAACGCGAGGGGTTGGTGCGGTCCCGTCCTTGGGTCCGGCCCGAGCGCGCGTGGGCCGGACCCGCCCGGGTCCGGCCCCGGCCGCTCATATCCCCGCGATGCCCACCGGCCAGCTGTGCACGGGCTCTCCGGCCTGCATCAGTTCTGCGTACCGCCGGGTCATGGCGGCGAGCGCGGCGTCCCGCCCCAGTCCGGCCTCGCGCGCCCGGTGATAGGTGTCCGCCTGCCACGACGCCCCGTTGGTCCGTCGCTTGCAGCGCTCCTCGATGATCCCGAGATAGTGGTCGCGGTCGGCGGGTTCGATGTTCCACGCGTCGAGCCCGGCGGCCGCCAGCGGCAGCAGTTCGTCCCGTACGAGCTTGGCGGCCGGCACCCGGGTCAGCCCGCCGGCGCGGCCGGGCCGGGGCCAGAGCAGCTCGGCGTCGATGCCCCGGCGGCAGGCGGTGTCGAAGTTCTCGGCCGCCGCGGCGAACGGCATCCTGGTCCACACCGGGCGGGACTCCTCCGCCAGGGCCCGCACGAGCCCGTAGTAGAGCGCGGCGTTGGCGATCACGTCCGCGACGGTCGGTCCGGCGGGCAGCACCCGGTTCTCCACCCGGAGGTGGGGAACGCCGTCCGACAGCCCGTACACCGGCCGGTTCCAGCGGTAGACCGTGCCGTTGTGCAGCACGAGTTCCTGGAGCCGGGGCACGCCGCCCTCGTCGAGGACCCGGAGCGGCTCCTCCTCGTCGCAGATGGGCAGGAGCGGGGGGAAGTAGCGCACGTTCTCCTCGAAGAGCTCGTACGCCGAACGCGTCCACCGCTCCCCGAACCAGGTCCTGGGACGCACCCCCTGGTTCTGCAGTTCGGGCGGCCTGGTGTCCGTGGCCTGCTGGAAGAGCGGCGGACGCGACTCCCGCCACAGCTCCCGGCCGAACAGGAAGGGCGAATTGGCGCCCAGGGCCACCTGGACCGCGGCAACGGCCTGGGCGGCGTTCCACACGTCGGAGAACCGTTCCGGGGTCACCTGCAGATGGAGCTGGACCGAGGTGCAGGCCGCCTCCGGTGCGATCGACCCCGAGGTGCAGACCAGGCGCTCCACACCTTCGATATCGAGGGAGAAATCCTCCCCGCGCGCCGCCACCATTTGGTCGTTCAGCAGCGCGTAGCGGTCCACATCGGAGAGGTTCCCGCGGACCATGTCCGCGCTGCCGACGGTGGGCAGGATTCCGATCATCATGATCCCCGCATCGACCTCACCGGCCTTCCGGTCGGCATATCCGAGGCCGGTCCGCAGCTCTTCTGCCAGCTGATCGAGAACGCGGCCGTCCAGCCGATGGGGAACAATGTTCACTTCCAGATTGAACATCCCGAGTTCCGTCTGGAAATCGCGGCTCGCGATGCGCTCAAGAACCTGTCCATTCAACATCTTCGGCATGCCGTCGGGACCCGCCAGGTTCAGCTCGATCTCCATGCCCATGAGGTTGCGCGGCCGGTCGAATCTCCGCTCCGCCAGCAGCCTCTCCAGCCCCTCCAGGCACTGGTGGAGCTTCCGTCGGTACCTCTGCCGATCGGACAGGTCAAAGGCGCCCGCCACGACCTTCTCCCCCATCGACGTGTCCCTCCATGAGTGGGCAGCCCGCGGCCCAGGCCGCTCGCGTCACGATCGATAATGCCCAGACGGAGTGATCCATAACGCCCCGCGGACGGTGCGCACCCGCTAATCTGATGACCGCGGCCCGGGGCACATTCACTCGGCATGACGCAGTGAGCGGTTTCCACCGTTCGGGGCGCGAGAAATGCACCGACGTGTTTCAGCCTACCGCGTCGGAGGGAAAACCCGAGGCCGCAGCGGCGCCGCTCACGCCGAATCAGCATAATCTCCGCATAATAAAGTCTGGATACTGCCTTGCCGGCAATAGTAGTGACGGCTAGTGGAATCACCGCGTGAACACGTGTCGTATAAACTCCGCGGACGAGGCAGAGAGTTGACGCACCGGCTCAGTCACCGGCCTCCTCTGGCCCCGCACGCCGACAGCGCCGTCTGCACCCGCCCACGCTCCACCGTGTCTCCGAAGTGAGAGGCGACCCACTATGCCCCTGCATGTTCCTCCGGCCCCCGCGCCCGCGCTGAGAAGCGTCCTCGCGGCACTCGGTTCACCCACCGCGGTCCGCGAGGCCCGAACACCTGCCCTGCGGTCGGCCCAGGGCCCCCTGAGCCCCGAACACCCGCTCCCCGTACACGTGCTGGACGGCAGCGGACCGGGCGGACTCGCACCCACCACCCGGCTCGCCGCCTGGCGCTTCCAGATCCGCGGCGCGGAGCGGGCGATCGCCGCGGCGGACACCATGCTGACCCCCGACGGCTGGACCTTCTCGCACTTCTTCGAGGGCCCCTACATCGCCTCGACCGAACTCGCCCTGCGCCAGGCGGAGGCGGTGAGCACGCACTACCAGCCGAGGCTGCTGTCCATTCCCGAGCTCTACATGCTGGCGCTGTGGCTGCACGAGGACACCGAGGCCGACGCGTCCACCGGGTCCCCCGCACCCGCCGATCTGCTGGTACCGCTGGCTCCCGCTCCTCCGGGCATCGCGGCACACCGTCCGCACCAGGTCGCCGATCTGCTTCCCGTGATCACCACCCGCATCACGCCCGGCCCCGGCCCCCTGCTCGGCTCCCCGGCCTGACCTCAGGCCGCCCCCCACTTCACTGTGCCCCGCCACCGATTCCGGTGGCGGGGCACAGCGCGCGGGGCGCATCCGCGCCCCATCCGGACTAGCCCCATCCGGCCACCCCGAACCACCCGAAGTGACAGGGCAGTTGCGTTGAACCGTCCGGCCGGGTGATGCGTCATGAGAGGAGAAGCAGCGCTGCCGCGAAATCCCTGCGGATTGACGCCCGTGGGGCAACACTGGGACCGGACCGATCGATACGGGGGGCGGCCATGAACACCTCTTCAAGCCGCAGGACACTCAACTCAACGCAGCGAAAGAACCCAGCCATGTGTCAGCACCAGCCACCCTGCCCCACAGCCGACTCAGCCGACCGGGAGGCAGCCCGCCCGGTGGCACACCATCCGGAACAGGGCTGGAGCCTGCTGTGCAACGGCGTCCTGCTCTTCGAGGACACCGGTGAGCTGCTCCCGGACGGGCAGATCATCGCGCCCCACCGGCCGCTGGGAACGGGCCGGGTGATGAAGGCCGCCTGACCGAGGCAGATACGGGGAGGGGCCGGCCCGGAGAGATCTCCGAACCGGCCCCGACGCGGTCCCGCGTCATACGACGACGTCCATGACGTCGGTCCCGTCAGTTGTCGTACTCGTCCAGCGGCGGGCAGGAGCAGACCAGGTTACGGTCACCGAACGCACCGTCGATCCGGCGGACCGGCGGCCAGTACTTGTCCGCGGCGGTGACCCCGGCCGGGAAGACCGCAACCTCACGGCTGTAGCCGTGCGCCCAGTCCCCGCCCAGCGCGGCCGCCGTGTGCGGAGCATTGGCCAACGGGCTGTCGTCCGCGCTCCACTCGCCGGAGGCCACCTTCTCGATTTCGCCGCGAATGGCGATCATCGTGTCGCAGAAGCGGTCCAGCTCCGCGAGGTCCTCGCTCTCGGTCGGTTCGATCATCAGCGTGCCCGCGACCGGGAACGACATGGTCGGCGAGTGGAAGCCGTAGTCGATGAGCCGCTTGGCCACGTCGTCGATGCTGACACCGGTCGCCTTGGAGATCGGCCGCAGATCCACGATGCACTCGTGCGCCACGAGCCCGGCCGGGCCGTTGTACAGGATCGGGTAGTGCGGCTCCAGCCGCTTGGCGATGTAGTTCGCAGCGAGTACGGCGACCTGCGTCGCACGCTTCAGGCCCTCGCCGCCCATCAGGCGTACGTACGCCCAGGAGATCGGCAGGATGCCGGCCGAGCCCCACGGCGCGGCCGAGATCGGGCCGACCCCGGTCTCCGGACCGGCGGCGGGCTGCAACGGGTGGTTCGGCAGGTACGGCGCCAGGTGCGCGCGCACCCCGACCGGGCCGACGCCGGGGCCGCCGCCGCCGTGCGGGATGCAGAAGGTCTTGTGCAGGTTCAGGTGCGAGACGTCGCCGCCGAAGTGGCCCGGCTTGGCGAGCCCGACCAGCGCGTTGAGGTTGGCGCCGTCCACGTACACCTGGCCGCCCGCGTCGTGCACCTCGGCGCAGATGTCCGCGACGTGCTCCTCGAAGACACCGTGCGTCGACGGGTAGGTGATCATGAGCACGGCCAGCTCGTCGCGGTGCTGCTCGATCTTGGCGCGGAGGTCCTGGATGTCGACCTCGCCGTCGTCGGCGGTCTTCACCACGACGACCCGCATGCCGGCCATCACCGCACTGGCCGCGTTGGTGCCGTGCGCGGAGGACGGGATCAGGCAGACCGTCCGCCCCTCGTCACCGTTGGCACGGTGGTACGCCCGGACGGCCAGCAGCCCGGCGAACTCGCCCTGCGAGCCGGCGTTCGGCTGGATGGACACCGCGTCGTAGCCGGTGACCTCGGCCAGCCGCTCCTCCAGCTCGCGGATGAGCGTCAGGAAGCCCTGCGCCTGCTCGGCCGGCGCGAAGGGGTGCAGCGCGCCGAACTCGGGCCAGGTGATCGACTCCATCTCGGCGGTCGCGTTCAGCTTCATGGTGCAGGAGCCCAGCGGGATCATCCCCCGGTCCAGCGCGTAGTCGCGGTCGGCGAGCTTGCGCAGGTAGCGCAGCATCGCGGTCTCGGAACGGTGCTGGTGGAAGACCGGGTGGGTCAGCACGTCATCGGAGCGCAGCAGCTGCTCGGGCAGCGCGTCGACTGTCGTGGCGTCCAGCGCCTCGATGTCACCGGTGACTCCGAAGGACGCCCAGACGGACGCGATCTCCGTACGCGTGGTGGTCTCGTCACAGGCGAGCGAGACGAGATCGCCGTCGACGAGCCGCAGGTTCACACCGCGCTCGCGGGCGTCGGCCACGACCTCCGCGGCCCGGCCGGGCACCCGGACGGTGAGCGTGTCGAAGTGCGAGTCGGTGACGACGTCGACGCCGCCGGCCCGCAGGCCCTGCGCGAGGATCGCGGCGTAGCGGTGGGTGCGCCGCGCGATCGTCCGCAGCCCGTCGGGGCCGTGGTAGACGGCGTACATGCCGGCCATCACGGCGAGCAGCACCTGGGCGGTGCAGATGTTGCTGGTGGCCTTCTCGCGGCGGATGTGCTGCTCGCGGGTCTGCAGGGCCAGCCGGTAGGCCTTGTTGCCGTCCGCGTCCACGGAGACGCCGACGAGGCGGCCCGGCAGGCTGCGGGCGAACTTCTCGCGCACGGCCATGAAGCCGGCGTGCGGTCCGCCGAAGCCCATCGGCACGCCGAAGCGCTGTGTGGTGCCCACCGCGATGTCCGCGCCCAGCTCGCCGGGCGAGGTGAGCAGGGTGAGCGCCAGCAGGTCGGCGGCGACGGTGACGATCGCGCCCAGCTCGTGGGACTGTTCGATGACGGGCCGCAGGTCGCGCACGGCTCCGGAGGCGCCCGGGTACTGGAGCAGTACGCCGAAGACGCCGCGCTCGGCGATCTCCGCCGGAATGCCGTCGGTCAGGTCGGCGACGACGACCTCGACACCGGTCGGTTCCGCGCGGGTCCGGATCACGGCGACGGTCTGCGGGAGGGCGTCGGCGTCGACCAGGAAGACGCCGTTCTTCACCTTGCCGACGCGCCGCGCCAGCGCCATCGCCTCGGCTGCGGCGGTGCCCTCGTCGAGCAGCGAGGCGCCGGAGGTGGGCAGTCCGGTCAGGTCCGCGACCATCGTCTGGAAGTTCAGGAGGGCTTCGAGGCGGCCCTGGGAGATCTCCGGCTGGTACGGCGTGTAGGCCGTGTACCAGGCGGGGTTCTCCATCACGTTGCGCAGGATCACCGGCGGGGTGAACGTGCCGTAGTAGCCGAGCCCGATCATCGGGGCCAGCACCTGGTTGCGGTCGGCGAGCGCCCGCAGTTCGGCCAGCACCTCGGCCTCGGTGCGGGCCTCCGGCAGCTGGAGCGCCTCCGCGCTGCGGATGACGTCGGGCACGGCGGCCGAGGTGAGCTCGTCGAGCGAGCCGTAACCGACCTGGGCGAGCATCTTCGCCTGCGCCGCGGCGTCGGGACCGATATGACGCTGCTCGAACGGGATTCCCTGTTCGAGCTGGGAGAGCGAAGTGCGGCGGGGGGTCATGGTGGAGGCCTCCTGGTCTGTCACGACCTGCGAGGGGCACCGCGGCGCGGGGTGCCCGAACGGCCTCCCCCTCTGTCATCTCAACCTGAGAGCTTCACCGGTGCCCACTGCGCGCACCGGCTTTCACCGTCGGTGAGGGAGGGACCCACCCGGCACCCGGCCGTGCGGAACCCGCCCTGCTTTCCAGAGTGACCTCGTCCGTGCGGTACGGGGGCCTGAGAGATTCCGGGGAGGATTTGCTCCTTCGGCGCCTCCGGACTCGCTCCGGAGGACTCTCCCGCACGGGGTAAGCAGCCGCCCCCAGCCTACCAGCGGGGTGCCCGGCAGAGTTTTCGAGTGGCCAAGCCCACGGATCTGCACTTCTGTGGTTCCTGTGGAGTACCCGCGACCCGTGGGAGGGACCGTGCAGACCGACATCGATCCGCGCAGCCTGATCGGCCGCAAGGCCTTCGACCGCGAGGGCACCAAGATCGGAACCGTGGACGAGGTGTACCTCGACGACGCGACCGGTGTGCCGGAGTGGGCGGCCGTACGCACCGGACTGTTCAGCCGGGACGCCTTCGTCCCGCTGGAACCCAGCGAATTCGTCAAGGACGTGCTTCGCGTCCCCTTCGACCGCGCGCTGATCAGGGACGCACCCGACTTCGGGGTCGGCCGGCACCTCTCGCCGGAACAGGAGCTCCAGCTCTACCGGCACTACGGTCTGGACTCCCCGCCCGAGGAGACCGCCCCCGACCGGGACTTCGGCAGGCTGGCCGGCCAGGACGAGTAGTCGGCCGGGTCCCGTACGAGCGGCAGCGGATCGGCCGGCCGGAGTTCCGGATCGTCGATACGGAACGTACGCACCCGGCCGGGCGCCGATTCCGGCTCCTCGAAGCGCACCGTGACCCGGCCGACCCCGCTGCCCTGCACCCAGCCGTGGCCGTGGGCGTCGTGCCGCACGTCGTGTCCGGCCGGCCAGCGCCGGGCGGCGAGCTGCTCGGCGCTCTCCGGTTCCGGCTCCACGGGCTGCGGGCTGCCCTCGTCCGTTCCGGCGTCCCCGGCGGCCTCCGCACCACCGGCCGGCGCGGCGGCGGCAAGGGCTGCGGCGAGCCCGGCCGCGGCGCGCTCGCCGGCCGCCTGCGCGAACAGATCCTCCTGGGTGTAGTCGGCCAGCCCGGTGACGCCCACTCCCAGCAGCCGCACTCCCCCGGTGGTGTCCACGGACTCCAGCAGCCGGGCCGCGGCCTCCCGGACCACCGTGGGGTCGTCGGTGGGCCCGCGCAGCGTCTCGGAGCGGGTCAGGGTCGAGAAGTCGTACCGACGCACCTTCAGCACGACGGTCCTGCCCGAGCGCTCCGCCGCGCGCAGCCGCTGGACACACCGGTCGGCAAGGCGCTCGACCTCGCTCCTGACCCGGACCCGGTCGTGCAGGTCCGTGTCGAAGGTGTCCTCGACCGAGACCGATTTCGCGTCGCGCTCGGCGACGACCGGCCGGTCGTCGTGGCCGGAGGCCATCCGGTGCAGTGAGCTGCCGTGCGCCTTGCCCAGCAGCCGTACGAGCTCCGCCTCGCCCGCCTCGGCCAGGTCGTCCACCGTGGTCATCCCGGCGCGCCGCAGATGGTCCGCGGTGGCCGGTCCGACGCCGGGCAGGGTGCGCACCGGCATGGGCGCGAGCATCTCCCGTTCGGTACCCGGCTCTATCAGCATGATCCCGTCGGGCTTCGCCTCCTCCGAGGCGATCTTGGCCAGCATCTTGGAGCCGGCCAGGCCGACGGATCCGCTGAGTCCGGTGACCGCCTCGATCGCCTCGCGCAGCTGCTCGCCGATGGCCAGCGCGGAGGCCGTGTCGTCCGCGGTGCCGCCCGCCTCCAGGTCGACGAAGGCCTCGTCCAGGCTCAATGGCTCCACCAGCGGCGACAGGCGGCCCAGCAGCTCCATGACCTGGTCGCTCACCGCCCGGTAGAGCGCGAAGCGCGGCACCAGATACGCGGCGTTAGGCGCCAGTCGTCTGGCCTGCGCCATCGGCATGGCCGAGTGGACCCCGAAACGCCGGGCCTCGTACGAGGCGGTGGCGACGACCCCACGGGGCCCCAGCCCGCCCACGACGACCGGCTTGCCGCGCAGGCTCGGCTTCGACGCCTGCTCGGCGGAGGCGTAGAAGGCATCCATGTCCAGATGCAGGATGGTCGGCACGGCTCTCACATCAACCGATGCTGCCCCATGGCACTGACAATCGCCGGACGGCGCTCCCCCGCCGGCCGGCCCCGGGCGGCCCGGAACCGCCGGGGGTCACCGGGTCAGCCGGCCCGGTTGCGCCGTCGGGCGAGCTCATCGGCGGGGTTGTTCCCGATCAGTGTCTCGCCGGTGTCCACCCGCTCGCCGTGCAGCTGTGACAGTGCGGCGTCGACGTCCCGCCAGACCACCCCCACGGCGATACCGAAGACGCCCTGCCCCCCTTGGAGCAGCTCCACGACCTCGGCGGGCGAGGAGCACTCGTAGACCGTCGCCCCGTCGCTCATCAGCGTCATGCGCTCCAGGTCCTGGAAGCCGCGGGCCCGCAGGTGCTGAACCGTGGTGCGGATGTTCTGGAGGGCCACCCCGGTGTCGAGGAAGCGCTTCACGATCTTCAGCAGGACGACGTCCCTGAAGCTGTAGAGCCGTTGTGTGCCCGACCCGTAGGCCGGCCGGACGCTCGGCTCGACCAGGCCCGTACGGGCCCAGTAGTCGAGCTGTCGATAAGTGATCCCCGCCGCCGCGCATGCCGTCGGCCCGCGATAGCCGATGTCCTTGGCCGATGCCACGCCGCCCCCCGCCACCGCAGCCGGCGCAGCCGGCTGCCTGATGGTCTGGTCGGCTGTACTCCCCTGCTGCGGATACGGCCCACCCACTGCCGCACCGTCGCCGCTGCTTCCCACGCCGACCTCCGTCCTTGACCTGCCCACTCGAAGGTAGGCAGTCACCCGGGGTGCGTCAACGATCGCCACACTCGGCACGCCGAGTGATAATCACCCTGAGGGTGGTTTCCCGTGACCCTCGGCCGGGAAAGGCTTGTCGGATGCGCTGACGGCGCCCCGTCGGGACGTCACTGGCTGTTCGTGCCGAAGTCCTCCGGCGAGATCTGGTCGAGGAATTCGCGGAACTTCTCCACCTCGTCCTCCTGCTCGTCGGGAATCGCGATTCCCGCGTCATCGAGCACCCCGTCACTGCCGTAGATCGGCGTTCCGGTACGCAGGGCGAGCGCTATGGCGTCGGACGGCCGCGCACTCACCTCGACTCCGCTCGCGAAGACCAGCTCCGCGTAGAAGACCCCTTCCCTGAGATCCGTGATCCGGACCTCGGTGAGCTCCTGGCCCACGGCCTCAAGCACATCCTTGAAGAGGTCATGGGTCAGCGGCCTCGCCGGAGCCATGCCCTGCTGGGCGAAGGCGATCGCGGTCGCCTCGCCAGGACCGATCCAAATGGGGAGGTACCGGTCGCCTCCCACTTCACGCAGGAGCACGATCGGCTGGTTGGAGGGCATTTCCACCCGGACACCCACAACGTCGAGCTCGTTCACACAGCAACCCTAGGACGTGCTCGGCCGGTTTGGGTAGTCGGGGCCCACGCGGATCAGTGGAGTCTGATCTGGAGCGCGGTCTGTACGAGGGCCGAATGCAGCCGTACGGAGAGCTCCGCCAGCTCCTTCGCGGTGGCCTCGGCATGGGCTCTGGTCTGCGGATTCCGGTGCCGGCGCAGGGGTGCGACCACCTGCTCGATCAGCCCGGCCTCCCGGTCCGCGGCCGCCCGCATGGCACGCAGATGCCGCGGTTCCAGACCGAATCGGCCCAGATCCGCCACCAGCCTGGCGACGGTGACCGTCTCCGCGTCGTATCCGCCGTCGGCCGACGGCACGACCAGACCGTAGGACTCCCACGCGTCGAGGTCGCTCTCAGTGACCTCCGCGGCAGCGAGCAGCTCGGCCCGGCCGATGCGGGCGGCGGTGGCCCGGCCCGTCCCGCCGGTCCAGCTGCCGTCGGTGAAGTCCCGCTCGCTGTCCGGGGCCGGCAGGGGGGCGCGCTCGCCCCGGGCGACGGCGTCCAGGTGCTCGCGGATGACCTTGAGCGGAAGGTAGTGGTCCCGCTGCATCCGCAGCACCTGGGCGAGCCGCTCGACGTCGTCGTGGCGGAACTTGCGATAACCGGAGGGCGTCCGCTGCGGCTCGACGAGTCCCTCCGCCTCCAGAAACCGGATCTTGGAGATGGTGACTTCGGGAAACTCGTCCCGCAGCTGCAGGAGCACCGTGCCGATGCTCATCGGGCGGTCCTCGGCGGTGGCGGTGCCGTTTCCGGCACCGCCCGTCGGTGTTCTCAGCATGGACCTTCCTCGGGGTCCCCCCGACGGAGTCAGGGGCGGGTCAGATGGCCCGCTGGCTCGCGTAGAAGACCAGCCGGTACTTGCCGATCTGCACTTCGTCGCCGTTGGACAGCGCGACGGAGTCGATGCGCTCTCGATTGACGTACGTGCCGTTGAGGCTGCCCACGTCCCCGACCGTGAAGCTGCCGTCGGGACTCCGGCGGAACTCCACGTGGCGGCGCGAGACCGTCACGTCGTCGAGGAAGATGTCGCTCTGCGGGTGGCGGCCGGCCGTAGTCAGCTCACCGTCCAGCAGGAAGCGGCTGCCCGAATTCGGACCGCGGCGCACCACCAGGAGCGCCGAGCCGAGCGGCAGTGCGTCCACAGCGGCCTGGGCCTCGGGCGAGAGCGACGGGGCCGACGTCTGCCCGGTCGCCTCCGCCTCGTAGGCCTCAAGGCCCGAGATGGAGATGGTCGATGTCGTCTCCGAGGCCCGCTCGGGGACCCCGCCCCTCAGCGGCGCGCCGCAGTTGGAGCAGAAACGGCTGGCTTCGGCATTGCGGTGGCCGCACCTCGTACAGACCGGCATGGACGAACCCTCCTGCCCCGGGGTGAACCCTCCACCCGTACCTGAGGTTGACGGTTCTCCGAAACCTATGCGGCCGGGACCGGCGGGGTCAACAGACGACGCGCCCGAATTGTCACCCCCCGGGCCTCCCACCTGATCACGGAAGAGCGGGCGCTCCGAGCCCTGCTCATCGGCCTGACCATTGCGCGGCGCACGATGGCGGGCAGCCTCATCGCGTGCGCTCTTGCCGAACAACTTTCCAAACAACTTCACGGGCGATTCCCCTTGACCGAAACAGACCCGCCCGTGGGGCAGGACGAACCCTGAATGAACACACCTGCCGACCCGGACATCTTCACAACGTCCGTATCTACTCGACAGTTTCCACCACGCGCCACGAATACGATGCGGCGACCCCCCGCAACCTTCTGCCCGTGTCCCCCGACGCCCACGCGTCCCGGTTTCACTGGGCCGACGACCGAGCGTAGTCAGGCCGCTCCGCCGGTCGCAAGGCGTTCACGACAATGTCCTCGGCCTGCGACACGTGCACGGTGGCCTGCTCCTTCTCCAGCGTCTGCACGACGCCTCCCGGGATGTTCAGCGCCGGTTCCAGATCCTGCGGCTTGCCGATGACCTTGAAGACGTACGGAGCCGGAATCTTCCGCCCGTCGACCTTGATGGCGCCACCGTCACCGGAGAAGTACGTATTGGCCACCACTCGCACGCCGTTGACCTCGATGGCCTCGGCGCCGGCGGCCCGGAGTTCCTGAAGCGCGTCGAGCAGCTTGTCCGCCTCGACCGCGTCACCCGGATCGTTGATGGTGAGGGTGATTCCCGGGCCGTGCGCCGCCACCGTGCCCGCGAGGATGCCGAGTTGGCGTTCCTTCTCGACCGTCTGCTTACGGGCCTCCTCCGCCTGGTCGGAGCTGTTCTCCAGCTCCGTGCGCTGGTCCTCCAGGCGCTGCTTCTCGTCCTCCAGCCGCTGCGAACGGTCGTCCACCTCGTCGAGGATGCGGACCAGGTCCTCCTGGCGCGCGCCACGCAGGGCACTGTTGTCGCTGTTGGACCGCACCTGAATCGCGAGTCCCAGTCCGAGCACGAACAGCAGTACCGCGACGATGAGTTGGGCGCGGGTGACCCGCGGCGGCCAGATGCCGGCGATCAGCCGCTGGCGTCCGGTGAGCTCCTTGGGCGCGTCCACGGGCCGCTCGCCGGGCTGTTCCCGGTCACCGGTGAATTCCTCGTCGTTGCTCATCGGCCTCAGGCCCGGAAGACGTGGCGGCGGATGGCGGCGGCGTTGGAGAAGATCCGGATACCCAGGACGACCACCACACCGGTGGAGAGCTGCGCGCCGACGCCCAGCTTGTCTCCCAGGAAGACGATCAGGGCGGCCACGACCACGTTCGAGAGGAACGAGACCACGAAGACCTTGTCGACGAAGATTCCGTCGAGCATCGCCCGCAGGCCGCCGAAGACGGCATCGAGGGCGGCCACGACGGCGATCGGGAGGTACGGCTCGACCACCGCCGGCACTTCGGGCCGGACCAACAGTCCGACCACGACTCCCACGACGAGGCCCAGTACGGCGATCACGATGTGCCCTTCCCTGTGTCTGCCGCACCACTGCCGGTGTCTGCGGCCTTATAAGGCTCTGCTGTCCGTACGATCAGGCTCGGGGCCGCCGGGAGACTCACCTTCTCCTGGACGGAGATGCTCGTCCTGATGTCGAAGGTGTCCTTCAGCGCTTGCAGGTACTGGCCGTCGGCGCTGTCACGGAAGGCGGCACCGAGCTTCTTCCCGTCCCCCACCGCGAGCACCGAGTACGGCGGCACGAGCGGTTTGTTGTCGACCAGTATGGCGTCGCCCGCGGCGCGGATCGCCGACAGGGCGGTCAGACGCTGCCCGTTGATGGCGATCGCTTCGGCGCCGGACTGCCACAGCCCGTTGACGACCCGCTGCATATCCCGGTCCCGGACCCGTCCGGTGTCGGAGAAGCCACTGGTCTCACGCGGTCCGCCGCCGCCCTGGTCGGTGTCCTTCGCGTCGTCGACGACCAGCTTCACGCCGGGCCCGTGCACGGCGGTCGCACCGGAGAGCAGCGCCACCAGCTCCGCCTGGTCGCCGCCGTGTTTTTCCAGAGCTTTGCGCTGGCGTCTGCCGACATCGTCGCGGACCTTCTCGACCTGGTCCTCAAGGGTGTCGGCCGCGTCGGTCTCCGCGTCGATCCGGTCGATCAGCTCTTCGCGTTCCTTGGCGAGGACCGGCGCGGAGACCCGTGCCTGCGCGGCTCCCAGAGTGACAACGAGCGCGGCCAGCACCAGGCACGCCGCGAAGCCCAGCTTCGCCTTGAGCGTACGGGGCAGGCCGGCCCGGCCGTCGGCCTTGCGACGGGCCGATGCCTCGGCGTATCCGTCGTCCAGGCTGTGGTCCATCACGTTGGTCAGCAGCGACATGGACGCGTCGGGGCGCGCGGGCGGCGAGGCCGTACTCCGATCGGGGGGCTGCTGCGACATGCCGCACATCGTCGCACGTCGCAGCGGCTACCGCCGAATGGCCCCACCGGGCCGCCGGGAGCCGCCGGCCGGCGCACTCCGGCGGACCGCGTGAACGCGAACCGTCCGGCCGCGGCGAAGCGTTCCCCGCCCGCCGCGGCCGGACGGCTCAGTCGCCCGCGCTCTCGACGATGGTCGACCACTCGTCCAGGAGGGCCTGCGCCGATGCGTCGTCCGGCCCCTCCGCCCACAGATGGGTGACCGCTTCCGCCCGGTCGGGCAGCACCATCACCCAGCGACCGTCCGCCTCGACGACCCGCACGCCGTCCGTCGTATCGACGTCACGGTCTCCGGCGGCCTCGACGACCCGACGCATCACCAACCCCTTCACGGCCCACGGAGTCGCCAGATCACGGCGCAGCACATGGGCGCGCGGGATACGTGCGTCGATCTGGCTGAGCGTGAGCTGCGTCCTGGCCACCAGCCCGATCAGCCGCACGAAAGCGGCCGAGCCGTCGAAGACGCTGCTGAATTCCGGAACGATGAAGCCGCCCCGACCGTCTCCACCGAAGATGGTGCCTTCGTCGCGACCGACCCGGGTCAGGTCGTCGGGCCACGTCGTCGTCCACTCGACCTGGGTGCCGTGGTACGCGGCCACCTGCTCGGCGATCCGGGTGGTGGTCACCGGCAGCGCCACCCGTCCGCTGCGCCGCTCGGCGGCGACGAGGTCGAGCATGACGAGCAGGGCCCGGTCGTCCTCGATGATCCGGCCCCGCTCGTCGACCAGGGAGAGCCGTTCGCCGACCGGGTCGAACCGGACGCCGAAGGCTGCCCTGGCCGACGAGACGATCTCCCCGAGCCGCACCAGTCCGGACCGCCGGGTCTCGGCGGACTCGGTGGGACGCGACTCGTCCAGCCCGGGATTGATGGTCAGCGCGTCCACACCGAGCCGCCCCAGCAGGCTGGGCAGAACAAGCCCCGCGCTGCCGTTGGAGGCGTCGACGACGACCTTGAGGCCGGCGTCGGCGATCCCGGCGGTGTCCACGTTCCGCAGCAGGGATCCGGTGTACGAGTCGAAGACACTGGACGGGAAGTGCAGGTCACCGATCTCGCCGGGGAAGGCGCGGCGGTACTCCTGCCGGGCGTAGACACGGTCCAGCTTCCGCTGCTGGGCCTGGGAGAGGTCCGCACCGCTCGCGTCGAAGAACATGATGTCGACGGAGTCGGGGACACCCGGCGACGTGCGGATCATGATGCCGCCGGCGCTACCGCGGGCGGTCTGCTGACGCGCCACGGGCAGCGGTACGTTCTCCAGGTCGCGGACATCGATGGCGCTGGCCTGAAGTGCCGAGATCACCGCGCGCTTCAGCGCTCGGGCGCCCCGGGAGTGGTCACGCGCGGTGGTGACCGTCGAGCCCTTCTTCAGCGTCGTGGCGTACGCGCCTGCCAGCCTGACAGCCAGTTCCGGCGTGATCTCGACGTTCAGAATTCCGGAGACGCCGCGCGCTCCGAACAGATGAGCCTGTCCGCGCGACTCCCAGATCACCGAGGTATTGACGAACGCGCCTGCCTCAATGGTCTTGAAGGGGTAGACGCGGACGTTGCCCTGAATGATCGATTCCTCGCCGACGAGGCATTCGTCGCCGATAACTGCGCCGTCCTCGATCCGGGCGGCACGCATGATGTCGGTGTTCTTTCCGATGACACAGCCACGCAGATTGCTGTGATCACCGATGTACACGTTGTCGTGCACCACGGCCTTGTGCAGGAACGCCCCGCTCTTCACGACGACGTTCGACCCGATGACCGTGTGTTCACGGATCTCGACCCCGGCCTCGACCTTGGCGTAGTCACCGATGTACAGGGGGCCTCGGAGTACGGCGTCAGGGTGTACTTCCGCGCCTTCGGCCACCCATACTCCGGGCGAGATCTCGAAGCCGTCGATCTCCACGTCGACCTTGCGCTCAAGAACGTCGGCCTGGGCCTTCACGTAGCTCTCGTGCGTTCCGACGTCCTCCCAGTAGCCCTCGGCGACATAGCCGTAGATGGGCTTGCCTTCCTTCATGAGCTGCGGGAAGACGTCTCCGGACCAGTCGACGGAGGCATCGGCCTCGACGTAGTTGAAGACCTCGGGCTCCATCACGTAGATGCCCGTGTTGACGGTGTCCGAGAAGACCTGACCCCAGGTGGGCTTCTCCAGGAACCGCTCGACCTGGCCCGCTTCGTCCACGATAGTGATCCCGAATTCCAGGGGATTCGGTACACGGGTGAGGCAGACCGTGACCAGGCCGCCCTTTTCCTTGTGGAAGGCGATGAGGTCGGTGAGATCGAAGTCGGTGAGGGCATCACCGGAGATGACGAGGAAGGTATCGTCCTTCAATGCCTCTTCGGCATTCTTCACGCTGCCCGCGGTGCCGAGCGGCTTCTCCTCGTTGGCATAGCTGAGCTCCATTCCGAGCTCTTCGCCGTCCCCGAAGTAGTTCTTCACCAGGGACGCGAGAAACTGGACGGTCACAACCGTCTCATTGAGCCCGTGCCTCTTCAGCAGCCGAAGCACATGCTCCATGATCGGCCGATTGGCTACGGGCAGGAGCGGCTTGGGCATGCTTGAGGTCATGGGGCGAAGGCGAGTGCCTTCACCACCAGCCATCACGACGGCCTTCATGTCGGAAACGTCCTCCTCGAAGAGACGACGGTCTAGCCGACTTCGCCCGTCGGGGCAGCATCTGTGTCATCAGCCGCGGGCCGGCCACGCTGCGCGGCACCGCATCAACAGGCTCAGTCGGCTACTGCATCCGCCTTCACAAGCCGGCGGACCTGAACCACGTAAAGCACTCCTGCCCACCAGTAGAGCGTTGTACCCCATACTGCGAACGCCCATCCGAAAACAGAGGCCAGCGTTGCAAGCCAACCACCTCCGTCGCTGAGCAGCAACAAGGGAAACGCGTACATCAGATTGAACGTAGCCGCCTTGCCCAGGAAGTTCACCTGGGGCGGCGGATAGCCGTGCCGGCGCAGGATTCCCACCATGACGAGAAGCATCAGCTCGCGAGCGAGTAGCGCTGCGGTGAGCCAGAGCGGGAGGATCTCCCGCCAGGTCAGCCCGACCAGGGTCGAAAGAATGTAGAGACGGTCGGCAGCCGGGTCGAGTAGTCGCCCAAGGCTGCTGATCTGGTTCCAGCGACGCGCCAGCTTTCCGTCCAGGTAGTCGCTGATACCGCTGAACATCAGCACGAGCAACGCCCAACTGTCGCTCTTGGGTCCGCCGAACTCGGGGCGGAGAATCAGCCACAGGAAGACAGGTACGCCGACGAGGCGAGCCATGCTGAGGATGTTGGGGATGGTGAGTACCCGGTTCGTCTGAACGCGGGTCTCCTGGACCTCCACCCGGGGGCCTCCTGTGAAGAACGTGCCAATGATGCTTCCTGACCCTACCCTCAGGGGCGGCCGGCAGGTACACGGGGGTACCGGGAACCTGGTCGGGAAACACAGAAAAGCCCCGTGCCACAAGGGCACGGGGCTTAACTATTAAAAGGAGTTCGGCGGCGTCCTACTCTCCCACAGGGTCCCCCCTGCAGTACCAT
>NZ_JBVJMU010000004.1:45789-523133 GCF_055584045.1 Streptomyces sp. NPDC104307 | reverse complement strand
GATCATGTGGATGGTGCCGTCCGTAAGCCCACGCTGGAGCTGCTGACGCTGGCCCGCCGTATCGGTGAGCCCGTCGCGGTGGCGCTGGGCAGTGGTGCCGCGGACACCGCCGCCACGCTTGCCGAGCATGGTGCGGTGAAGGTATTGACGGCGGATGCCCCGGAGTTCGCCGAGTACCTTGTCGTGCCGAAGGTGGACGCGCTCCAGGCCGCTTTTGACGTGGTGTCGCCGGCTGCTGTGCTGCTGCCGTCCTCGGCGGAGGCCAAGGAGATCGCGGCGCGTCTCGCGGTCCGTATCGGCTCGGGTGTCATCACCGACGCCGTCGACCTGGAAGCGGGCGAGCAGGGTCCGGTGGCCACGCAGGCCGCGTTCGCCGCCTCGTACACCACGAAGTCCCGTGTTTCCAGGGGTGTTCCGGTGGTCACGGTGAAGCCGAACTCGGCGGCCGTGGACGCGGCTCCGGCGGCCGGCGTGGTCGAGGCGCTGGCGGTGTCGTTCTCGGAGCAGGCCACGGGGACGAAGGTCGTCTCCCGTACGCCGCGTGAGTCGACGGGGCGTCCGGAGCTGACGGAGGCCGCGATCGTGGTCTCGGGTGGCCGGGGTGTCAATGGTGCGGAGAACTTCGCGGTGATCGAGGCGCTCGCGGACTCGCTGGGTGCTGCGGTGGGTGCCTCGCGGGCGGCGGTGGACGCGGGCTGGTACCCGCACACCAACCAGGTCGGGCAGACCGGTAAGTCGGTCTCGCCGCAGCTGTATATCGCGTCGGGTATCTCGGGTGCGATCCAGCACCGGGCGGGGATGCAGACGTCGAAGACGATCGTCGCGGTCAACAAGGACGCGGAGGCGCCGATCTTCGATCTCGTCGACTACGGGGTCGTGGGTGACCTCTTCGACGTCGTGCCGCAGCTGACCGACGAGGTCAACACCCGCAAGGGCTGACCTCCACCCGCACCACGCTCCAACGGCCCGGGGCCGCACGGTGAACACACCGCGCGGCCCCGCACCGTTTCCGATCACCATTGACGCGGGTACGGCGGCCTTATAACTTCACTATACGGATTGTTGATTCCGGGAAGCGGAAACAACGAGAGTGTGGAGGGTGCGGAAATGGGTCAGCAGGAGAAGGTGGCGACGAGTCTCGCCGGAGCGGTCAGCGACGGGATCAGCGCCTCCCTCACGGAGGTGGACGCCGAACTCGTCCGCCGCTACCCCGGCGACCCCGGGACCCGTCAGCCCGTCCACACGGTCTACGTACCGGGGGACACCTTCACCGCCGGCACCATCCGTTCCTGGGGCGACCAGGCGCTGCAGGCGCTCGACGAGCACGCCCCCGACGCGTCCTCCCTCGCCGCGGTTCTCGGCATCCCGGACGAGCTCGCCGGGGCCGTCCACGACCGGGTACGCGCCAAGCTGGAGCGGGAGCCCGTCGAGGACCTGCGGATCGACTTCGAGGACGGCTACGGCCCCCGCTCCGACGCCGAGGAGGACGAGGCCGTCGCCCGCGCGGCCCGGCTGGTCTCCGAGGCGTACACGAACGGCACGGCCGCCCCGTACATGGGCATCCGGATGAAGTGCATGGAAGCCGCCGTACGGGACCGGTGCATCCGTACCACGGACGTCTTCCTCACGGGTCTCATGGAGGCGGGCGGCCTGCCCGAGGGGCTCGTCCTCACCCTGCCCAAGGTGACGTACCCCGAACAGGTCACCGCCTTCGTCCAGCTCCTCGAAGCCTTCGAGAAGGCGCACGGTCTGCCCGCCGGACGGATCGGCTTCGAGATCCAGATCGAGACCAGCCAGTCCATCCTGGCCGCCGACGGCACCGCCGCGGTCGCCCGGATGATCGACGCGGCGCGGGGCCGCGCGACCGGTCTGCACTACGGCACGTTCGACTACAGCGCCTGCGTCGGAGTCAGCGCCGCCTACCAGGCCAGCGACCACCCGGCGGCCGACCACGCGAAGGCCGTCATGCAGGTGGCCGCCGCCGGCACCGGTGTACGGGTCTCCGACGGCTCGACCAATGTCCTCCCCGTAGGCCGGAGCGCGCAGGTCCACGAGGCCTGGCGGCTGCACTACGGACTCACGCGGCGCGCTCTGGCGCGCGCCTACTACCAGGGCTGGGACATGCACCCGGCCCATCTGCCGACCCGTTACGCGGCCGTCTACACCTTCTACCGCGAGGGCCTGGAGCAGGCCGCGGCCCGGCTCGCCGCCTACGTGGCCAAGGCGGGCGGCGACGTGATGGACGAACCCGCCACCGCCAAGGCGCTCAGCGGCTACCTGCTGCGCGGCATCGACTGCGGAGCGCTGGACACCGCAGAGGTGGCCCGGCTGACCGGGCTGACCCGCGCGGACCTGGACGCCTTCGCCTCACCGCGGCGCGGCGGGCTGACGGTCACCGCGCCGTAGCCGGTACCGCCTGCCGGACTGCGGCCGCCGCTCAGGACGGCCGCAGTTCGCCCGAACCGCGTGCGATGAGCCTGGTGGGCAGCTCCACCCGTACCGGGGCGTGGTCGGCGCCGTCTAGGCGGCGGAAGAGGTGTTCGGCCGCGGTACGGCCGACGGCCGCGGCGTCCTGGGAGATGACGGTGATACCGAGCAGGTCCGCGAGTTCGATGTCGTCGAAACCGACCAGGGCGACCGGGTGCTCCCGGTCGGCCAGGACCCGCACCACGGTCACCGTCACGCGGTTGTTGCCCGAGAAGAGCGCGGTGACCGGCTCCGGTCCCGACAGCATCGTCTCGGCCGCCAGACGGACCCGCTCGGGTTCCGTCGAGCCCAGGGAGACCCAGGAGTCCCGCACGGTTATCCCGGCGTCCGTCATGGCGGTGTGATACCCGCGCAGCCGCTCCGTGGCGGTGTGGATGCGGGGCTGGTCACCGATGAAGCCGATCCGGCGGTGACCGTGCGCGATCAGATGGGCGACGCCCTGACGGGCGCCGCCGAAGCTGTCGGAGAGCACCATGTCGGCATCGATCCGGCCCGCCGGACGGTCCACGAAGACGGTCGCGATGCCGGCCTTTATCTCCTGCTCCAGATAGCGGTGGTCGTCGCCGGCCGGGATCACGATGAGCCCGTCGACCCGGCGCGCGCACAGCGCGAGGACGAGCTCCTGCTCACGCTCCGGGTCCTCGGCGCTCGAACCGTTGATGAGCAGGGCGCCGTGCGCGCGTGCGACCTCCTCCACGGCGCGGCTCAGCGGCCCGTAGAAGGGGTCCGCGAGGTCCTCCAGGACGAGGCCGATGGAGGCGGTGCGGCCCTTGCGCAGCACCCGCGCGCTGTCGTTGCGGCGGAAGCCCAGCGCGTCGATGGCCTCCTGCACCCGGCGCTCGGTGTCGGGCGTGACGCCCGGCTCGCTGTTGACCACCCGGGAGACCGTCTTGAGTCCCACTCCGGCGCGCGCGGCCACGTCCTTCATGGTCGGCCGGTTGCCGTAACGGGGCTCGGGGTGACGGGTGGTCTCGGCCACGGTGCGCTGTCCTGTCGTCGGGTGCGGGCGGTCCGGCGGGGCCACGGAGGATACCGCGTGGGGGGTGCCGGAGGCTGTGGCCTTGAGCATAGGCCCTGGACAACGTTGTCAGCTGAATGGAGACTATGCAGACTATTCACTGAAGCCGCAGGTCCCACTGCCTCACCATCCGGAGCCCACACCGATGCATACCGACCTCGTAGCCGCGCTGGACATCGGCGGCACCAAGATCGCCGGAGCGTTGGTCGACGGCAACGGCAAGCTCCTCGTGCGCGCGCAGCGCCCGACGCCCGCCCGCGAGAGCGGGGACAAGGTGATGGAGGCGGTCGCCGACGTACTCGCCGAGCTGACCTGCTCCCCGCTGTGGGGACGGGCATCGGCCGTCGGGATCGGCAGCGCCGGTCCCGTGGACGCCACCGCCGGGACGGTCAGCCCGGTCAACGTGCCCGGCTGGCGCGACTTCCCGCTGGTGGAGCGGGTGAGCCGGGCGACCGGCGGGCTGCCGGTTGAGCTGGTCGGTGACGGGGTCGCGATGACCGCGGCCGAGCACTGGCTGGGCGCGGCCCGCGGCTACGACAACGCGCTGTGCATGGTCGTCTCGACCGGCGTCGGCGGCGGGCTCGTCCTCGGCGGCACCCTCCGCCCCGGCCCGAGCGGCAACGCGGGTCACATCGGCCACATCAGCGTCGACCTGGACGGCGATCCCTGCCCGTGCGGTTCGCGCGGCTGCGTCGAGCGCATCGCCAGCGGCCCCAACATCGCCCGCAGGGCCCTGGAGAGCGGCTGGCAGCCCGGTCCGGACGGCGACACCTCCGCCGCCGCGGTCGCGGCCGCCGCGAGGGCGGGGGACCCGCCGGCGGTGGCCTCCTTCGAGCGGGCCGCGCAGGCCCTGGCCGCGGGCATCGCCGCGACGGCCACCCTGGTCGAGATCGACATCGCGGTGATCGGCGGGGGAGTGGCCGGTGCGGGCGACGTCCTGTTCGCCCCGCTGCGCAGCGCCCTGCGCCGCTACGCCACGCTCTCGTTCGTCCAGCAGCTGACCGTGGCGCCCGCGGTCATGGGCAACGACGCCGGACTGGTGGGCGCGGCCGCCGCGGCGTTCGCGGTGCGCACGGGCACGGACGGGGTGGTACCGGTCTAAGGACTGTCGCGTGGTGGCCAGGGCGGGCGCCCTCCGTGTGGAGGGTGCCCGCCCTCCCGGTCAGCAGGTGATCCGGAGATCCCCCCAGTCCGCGTGGTCGGAGTCGTCGCCGTCCCCGCCGTCGGTGACGACGAGACGGACGACCTGCGCGCCGGTCACGTCCGCCGAGACCGGCTGCGCCGGCATCGCGTTGGTCAGCACCCCGGTGGAGGCAGCCTTCTTGCCGTCCGCCCAGATCTCGAAGGCCACGCTCCCCTTGGCGCCCTTCTCGTCGTCCACGCCGACCCGGGCCGTCACGGCACTGCACGCGCCGCCCGCGTAGTACTCGACGGTGCTGGCCGCGTGCACGCCCAGTCCCTTCGTGTACACCTCGCCGCCGACGGTGAGCGGGTTCCCGTCGCCCGCCGCGCTCTCACCGTTGCTGGTGTCCTTCTCGACCGGTCCGTAGCCGTTGGAGGCGGACAGCTGCGGCAGATCGCTCAGATAGCCGCCGCCGGCCGGTGGCGGTACCACCACATGGGCCTGGAAGGGCACCGAGGACCGGACCCGCTTCCCGGTGGGAGAGCGGTACTTCGCGGCGAGCGTCAGGTCGTAGGTGCCGGTCGCGGTGCCGGCCGGGGGTGTCACCCGCCAGCGCGTGGTCAGTGCCCGTCCGGTGGGCAGCGCGGCGGCGGTCGTCGCGGAACCGGCCTTGACCTTCCAGCCCGACGGTCCGGTGAGGGCCGCCGAGACGTTCAGGGCGGGGGTGCGGCCCAGGTCGGTGACCGTGGTCGTCAGCTCGGCCGTACGTCCGGCCTGGACCAGGGGGCTGCCCTTCAGGCCCAGTTCGGTGGCCGGGGGATGCGAGGCCCACGCGCCGCCGGCGGTCACGCGCAGCAGTACGGTGCCATGCGCCGGAACGGTCGCCGAGATGTCACCCGCCGTGTTGTAGTCCGTGTGCTCCCACAGGTCGCGCATGGTGTACCCGGCCGCTCGCGGCAGGCCCGCAGCCGCTGCCGTCGTCGAGATCCGCTGTGCGCTCCCGGTCTCGTTGAACAGTGCCACCGCCCGGCTGCCGTCCCGCAGTTCCTTGGCGACGACCCAGCGCCCCTCGTCGGAGGAGAGCACGGTTCCCTGCTTGCCCAGCGGGTCCTGGTCGACCGCGATGACCTCGTGGTTGGAGAGGATGTCGAACGTCTCGGGCGTCGCCTTGCGCAGATCGGAGCCGATGAGCAGTGGCGCGGCCATCACCGACCACATGGAGAAGTGGGTGCGGTACTCGGTGTCCGTCATCCCGCCGTTCCCGACCTCCAGCATGTCGGGGTCGTTCCAGTGCCCCGGTCCCGCCGCGGAGGCCAGCGGCAGGTTCTGCTTCATGATCGACAGCATGCTGCTCCAGCTGTCGTTGATGTCGCCCGTCGTGCGCCAGAGGTTGCCGAGTTCCGCGGCCCATTCCCAGGGCTTGTTCTCCCCCCATTCGCAGATGCTGTAGACGATGGGCCGACCGGTCGCGGCAATCGCGTCCCGCATCGTCGTATAGCGCTCTTTCGCGTCGACGCCCTGGTTGTTGCAGTTGTCGTACTTGAGGTAGTCGACGCCCCAGTCCGCGAACTGCTGTGCGTCGCTGTACTCATGGCCCAGCGCGCCGGGAAGTCCGACACTGTCGCAGGTCTTCGTGCCCGCGCTGGTGTAGATGCCGAGCTTCAGGCCCTTTGAGTGGACGTAATCCGCGACGGCTTTGATGCCGTTCGGGAAACGCGTCGGATCGGCCTCCAGTTTGCCGTCGGCATCGCGCTGCGGGACGGCCCAGCAGTCGTCCAGATTGATGTACTGGTAGCCGGCGTCCTTGAGGCCCTTCTCGACGAAGATGTCCGCGATGCCCTTGACCATCGTCTCGTTGAACTCGGCCCGGCAATGGGTCGAGTTCCAGTTGTTGAACCCCATGGGCGGTGTGAGAGCGAGACCGTTGTCCGCCTTCGCGCCCGCCGCTCGCGGCGGGGCGGGCGCGGGTCCCGGGGAGTCCGCGGCGGCGGGGAAGGCGATACCCGCCGCGCACAGAAGGCCTGCGGTCAGTGCTCCGACGACTCTGCGCAGGCCTGTGCGGGTTGTACGGGCTGGAAGATGACGCATCGTTACGTTCCTCCGGACTCGTGCCAAATCACGTGACGGCATGTGCACGCCAATACGAGCGATTACGTTAGAGCGTGTTGAAGTATGTTGGAAGAGGGGTGATGTCGTTTGTTCTGTATCCCGTCAACGCCCTTGACCGGCACCGTGGACTCTGATTCCCGGGGACTGTCCGGCGGGCGGACAGACCCCGAACGAGTCACCCGGGCCCGCCGACCGGGCAAGTTGTCAGTGGTCGGTGCGATCCTGCTGCTATGGACGAGATCATGCGGCGGCGCGTGTACGGCGCCGATCACGACGACCCCGACCCGGGGCCCAGGCCGGGGCGTGTCTACCGGGAGCTGGTGGGCGGCCCGCTAGACGGGCTGCTGCTGGACGTCACGGGCTGGACGGAGGTCGCCCTCGCGGACGGCTCCGCCCTGATCACCGAGATCGGCTCCTACGGGGCGGGCGGCAGGGCCGAGTACGGACCGAGGCCGGACGAGCCGTACAAGTGGGACTGGAGGGGCGACACGCCCTGAGGGGCATGACGTGTTCCGCGCGTTCCCGGCCGCCCTGCCCCGCCGCTCCGGCACCCGGGCGGCCCGGTGCTCAGCGGCCCCGGTCCGGATGCTGCTGACCCACGACGACCAGGAACGCGTCCCGCTCCAGATCCATCACGACCTCCGCCGCGACACCCTCGCCGCGGCGGGCCGCCGCGAACTCCTCGGCCGGCCAGCTGCCCCGCGGGCCCCCTGCGGGGAACTGCTCAAGCACGGTGCGAAGCACGGTCCACCCCCTGTCGTTCGTTCTGCTGTCCGCTCCAACGACGTCCGGGCGGTCCCCGTCACGGCCTGCGCGGACGCCGCTCCCCGTGCTCCGGGACGTCCACGGAGGCCATGAAGGGCCGCGTTCGTACAACGGCGTCGCTCCGAACGGGTTTTCGCGGCAGGGTGATGCGGGCAAGCCACAGGGGGCAACGGAAGAGGGGGAAACGTGATCGTCTGGGTCAACGGCGCGTTCAGCGCGGGGAAGACCAGCGCCGCGCGCGAACTGATCGATCTGATCCCGAACAGCACCTTCTACGACCCGGAACTGACCGGCGCGGGGCTGCGCGGTCTGCTGCCCCAGAAGAGGCTCGCCGAGGTGACCGACTTCCAGGACCTGCCGATCTGGCGGCGTCTGGTGGTGGACACCGCGGCGGCCCTGCTCGCTGAGGTCGGTGGGGTACTGGTGGTGCCGATGACGCTGCTGCGACAGGAGTATCGCGACGAGATCTTCGGAGGGCTCGCCTCCCGGCGCATTCCGGTGCGCCATGTGCTGCTCTCACCTGAGGAAACGATCCTGCGGCAACGGATCGCCGACCGAGTGGAAGCCGACGACGACCCCGAACGCAGCGAACAGGTCCGCCAGTGGGCGTACGAGCACATCGGACCCTACCTGTCGGCGCTCGACTGGATCGCCGGGGACGCCCACACCATCGACAACAGCGCCCTCACTCCTCGGGAGACCGCTGTACGGATAGCCGAGGCCGTGCACAGCGGGACCGCCCCGGCCTGCGGGATCGTGCAGACACCCGACCCGACCGCGGAGACCGTCGCGGCCGGTGTGCTGCTCTTCGACGAGGAGGGCCGGGTGCTGCTCGTCGACCCCACCTACAAGCCCGGCTGGGAGTTCCCCGGCGGCGTCGTGGAGTCGGGCGAGGCGCCGGCCCGTGCCGGGATCAGGGAGGTCGCGGAGGAGATAGGGATACAGCTCGAACGAATACCGAGACTGCTGGTCATCGACTGGGAGGCGCCCGAGCCGCCCGGCTACGGCGGACTGCGGCTGCTCTTCGACGGGGGCCTGCTGCCGGACCGGGACGCCGAGCGGCTGGTGCTGCCCGGTTCCGAACTGCGCGACTGGCGGTTCGTCACCGAGGAGGAGGCGGCCACGATGCTGCCGCCCACCCGTTACGAACGACTGCGCTGGGCGCTGCGTGCCCGCGAGAAGTCGGCCGTGTTCAACCTGGAGGCCGGAGTCCCGGTGGGCTGAGCCCCGAGGTGATCCGTGCGGCGCACGTACGCGGCGGACACCCGTCGCGTACGTGCGCGCCGCGCGTGCCCCGCTCAGGCCTTCTTGGAGGCGGCGTAGTTCCGCAGGAACAGCGCCTCTGCCACCGACATCCGCTCCAGCTCCTCGGGCGACACGCTCTCGTTCACCGCGTGGATCTGTGCCTCTGGCTCGCTCAGCCCGATCAGCAGGATCTCCGCCTCCGGGTACAGCTCGGCGAGCGCGTTGCAGAGCGGGATCGAGCCGCCCATGCCGGAGGACTGCATCTCCTCGCCCGGATACGCCACCCGCATGGCGTCCGCCATCGCCGTGTACGCCGGGCTGGAGACGTCGGCGCGGAAGGGCTGCCCCTGGCCGACCTGCTCGACCGACACCCTGGCACCCCACGGGGCGCGCGACAGGAGATGTGCGGTGAGCAGCTTCGTCGCCTCGTCGGCGTCGCCGCCCGGCGGCACCCGGAGGCTGATCTGGGCGCGCGCGCCCGACTGGACCGAGGGCGTCGCGCCGACGACCGGCGGGCAGTCGATGCCGATCACCGTGACGGCCGGCCGCGCCCAGATCCGGTCGGCGACCGTACCCGTGCCGATCAGTTCCACCCCGTCCAGCACCTTCGCGTCCTTGCGGAAGTCGGCCTCGGGGTACTGGAGACCGTCCCACTTCGCGTCGGTGGTCAGGCCGTCGACGGTGGTCGTGCCGTCCTCCGCGCGCAGCGACGCGAGCAGCTGGATCATCGCGGCCAGCGCGTCCGGCGCGGCGCCGCCGAACTGCCCGGAGTGCAGGTTCCCTTCGAGGGTGTCGAGACTCACCCGCAGCATCGTCATCCCGCGCAGGGTCGAGGTGACCGTCGGCAGACCGGCGCGGAAGTTGCCGGTGTCGCCGATCACCACGGTGTCCGCGGCGAGCAGCTCCGGATGGGCCTGCGCGTACTGTTCCAGGCCGCCGGTGCCCTGCTCCTCAGAGCCCTCGGCTATCACCTTCACGGAGACCGGTACCCCGCCGTTCGCCTTCAGGGCGCGCAGCGCGAGGAGGTGCATGACGAAGCCGCCCTTGCAGTCGGCGGAGCCCCGGCCGAACCAGCGGCCGTCGCGTTCGGTCAGCTCGAACGGCGGGGAGAGCCAGGCGGACTCGTCGAGCGGCGGCTGCACGTCGTAGTGCGCGTAGAGCAGCACGGTGGGCGCTCCGGCCGGACCGGGCAGGAAGCCGTAGACGGCCTTGCTGCCGTCCGGGGTGTCGAGCAGGGCGACGTCCTGGAAGTCCTCCTCGCGCAGCGCCCCGGCGACCCACTCGGCCGCCGCGTCGCACTCGCTCCTGGGATACACCGCGGGATCCGCCACCGACTGGAAGGCCACCAGCTCGGTGAGCTCCGCCTTGGCGCGGGGCATCAGTGAGGCGATGGTTTCGGAAATCGGATGGGCGGTCATGGGCACGCTCCTAGCAGGTGCGACGTTATGTCTACGAATCCGCGTACTTGAACGCCGCGAACGTGGCGTTGTCGTGACGACGGAGGCACGGTCGATCCTCCCACAGCAGGGGTCGGCCCGAACGCGCCGTAGGATGCCGTGAGCAGCTTGGGCCACTGGTCGGATCGGGAGCAGAAGCACATCGTGAGCAGCGAGAACGCAGACGCCGGACATGAGCACGAAGAGTCGTCCGTGTGGGATGTCGTCGTAGTCGGCGCCGGACCGGCGGGCGCCTCCGCGGCATACGCGGCGGCGGTAGCCGGCCGTCGGGTGCTGCTGCTGGAGAAGGCGGAACTGCCCCGTTACAAAACGTGCGGCGGCGGAATCATCGGATATTCACGTGATTCGCTGCCGCCCGGATTCGAACTGCCGTTGCAGGACCGGATTCACGCGGTCACGTTCTCGCTGAACGGCAGGCTCTCGCGGACCCGCCGCTCCAAGCGCATGCTCTTCGGGCTGATCAACCGCCCCGAGTTCGACGCGGGGCTGGTCGAGGAGGCGCAGAAGGCCGGAGCCGAACTGCGCACCGGGGCGACGGTGTCCCGGGTGGAGCAGCACGGGGCCGCGGTGCCCGACCGGCGCACGGTCGCGGTCGTGCTGTCCGGCGGTGAGACCGTCCTGGCCCGCGCGGTGGTGGGCGCGGACGGCAGTGCCGGGCGGATAGGAGCCCATGTCGGGGTGAAGCTGGATCAGGTGGACCTCGGCCTGGAGGCGGAGATTCCCGTTCCGCAGACGGTCGCGGAGGACTGGGCCGGCCGGGTCCTGATCGACTGGGGCCCGATGCCGGGCAGTTACGGCTGGGTCTTCCCCAAGGGCGACACCCTGACGGTCGGTGTGATCTCGGCGCGCGGCGACGGTGGCGGAACGAAGCGGTACCTGGAGGACTTCGTCGCGCGGCTTGGCCTGGCCGGCTTCGAGCCGAAGATCTCCTCCGGCCATCTGACGCGCTGCCGCAGCGACGACTCGCCGCTCTCGCGCGGCCGGGTGCTCGTCTGCGGTGACGCGGCGGGTCTGCTGGAGCCGTGGACCCGCGAGGGAATCTCGTTCGCGCTGCGTTCCGGGCGGCTCGCCGGGGAGTGGGCGGTCCGGGTCGCGGAGTCGCACGACGCGGTGGACGCCCGCCGCCAGGCGCTCAACTACGCCTTCGCCATCAAGGCCGGGCTGGGTGTCGAGATGGGCGTGGGACGGCGGATGCTGAAGCTCTTCGAGCGCCGCCCGGGTCTGCTGCACGCGGTGCTGACGGGATTCCGCCCGGCGTGGAACGCGTTCGCGGGGATCACCCGGGGAACGACTTCGCTGGCCGAACTGGTCCGTTCGCATCCGCTGGCGCAGCGGGCGCTGTCGACCATGGACCGCACATAGCCGTCGCGGGTGCGGGGGAGGAGAACCGTCGGGGCCGGCCGTCCGGTCAGTCCTCGACGGTGATCCGGAAAACGGGGTGGTCGGGGCAGGCCGCGAGGAGCTCGGCATCCGTCGACTTCGCCGTGATGCCCTGGAAATACTGATTGACCTCCCAGCCCCAGCGCTTCAGGTAGGCGCGGACCACGATCACCTTCTGCTCGTCGTCCGCGATCTCCACGGCGGTGAAGGCGCTATTGCTGCGGCCCTTGCGCAGTTCACCGCCGCCCGCGGCCCGCATGTTGCGCACCCACTGAGAGTGGCCGCGTGCCGAGACCAGGTACTGAGCGCCCTCGTGCTTGTGAGGATTCACGGGGATGCGCTGCATCCGGCCGCTCTTGCGTCCGCGGACCGACAACTCCTGGGTACCGAGCAGACTGACTCCGTGCCGGGCGAGCCGGCCGACGAAGCTGTTCAGGCGGACGGTGAGCGGGCTTCCCTGAAGGTAGTAAGCCTGCGACATGGTGACCCCCACTGTTGGGAGAGCGGTGCTCTCGCTTGAGATCAGTGTGCACGAGAGTGGTGCTCGAAAGCAAGAGCAGTGCTCTCGATATTGGTCGCCGCTCTGATCGCGTGGCAGGATGTGGCCCATGAGCGCCATCAGAGGAGCCAGGGAACGGGCCCGTATCGAGGTCACCGCCGCCATCAAGGACGAAGCGCGCAGGCAGCTCGCCGCCGAAGGAGCGGCCAAGCTCTCGCTGCGCGCGGTGGCACGGGAGCTCGGCATGGTCTCCTCCGCCCTCTACCGCTATTTCCCCAGCCGCGACGAACTGCTCACGGCCCTGATCGTCGATGCCTACGACTCCGTGGGGGAGGTCGCGGAGAGCGCCCACCGGACCGCCGCCCCGGACGGTTCCGCGTCCGTCGCGCATCTCGCCCGCTGGGTCGCGGTCGCCTGCGCCGTTCGCGACTGGGCGCTGGTGCACCCCCACGAGTACGCCCTGATCTACGGTTCGCCGGTGCCCGGCTATACGGCGCCGCAGGTCACCATCGCCCCCGCGTCGCGCGTCGGCCTCGTCCTCGTCGCCGTTGTCGAGGACGCCCACCGCGAGGTGGGGCTCGCTCTGCCGCCGCTCACCGAGGAGCTGCGCCCCGAAGCCGAACGGCTCGCCGCAGACCTGGCCCCCGGGCTGCCCCCAGCCGTCGTCCCACCGATCGTCGCCGCCTGGGCGCAGTTGTTCGGGCTGGTGTCGTTCGAGGTCTTCGGCCAGTTCGACCGGGTGGTCGAGGCCAGGGCGGCCTTCTTCGGCCAGGCCGTCGAGGAGCTGGGCCGCACGGTCGGCCTGCTGAGCACGGCGGCGCGCGGCACGGCGGGCCCGGCGCGACAGGGCGGCCGGGCACGGCGCTGAGCCTGCACCCCGCCCCGGCTGTGCCCCGCCCGACTGCCCCCGCCCCGGCTGTTCCGTCCCCGCCGTCCCCGTTCGCCGTACTCCACAGGGAGTACGGGTGATCGCCACGCCCGGCGGACGCCCCCGGGGTGGCCCTCGGTCTAGCGTGACCGGCATGGAAGAGCAGCGCTCACAGGAAAGCGGCGGTCCCCCGGGCGACCGGGGCGGGCCGTCGCGGCGACGGCCGTGGGCGCACGGCGTGCCGGGCGCCGGGCGGGCCGGTCGGCCTGCGGGTCCCCATGCGCCCGGCACGCCCTGGAGCCGCGGAGGGCCGCCGCGCTGGCTGACCGGAGCACGGGGGAGCTCCGCCGCTCGCCTGCCGTGGGTGTCGACACTGCTGCTCGGCGTCGTCGTCATGGTCGGGTCGAGCATCGCGGCCCACGGCCAGCTCGGCGAGAAGGCCCCGCTGGACCTCTTCGCCCGGCTTCTGCTCCTCGTCTCGGTGGCCGTGCTGCTGGTGCGCCACCGGCACCCCGTCGTGGCCGTCTTCGTGAGTTCGGCCGCGGCGATGGTCTATCTCGGTGCCGGTTATCCGTACGGGCCGGTCTTCCTGGCTGTCGCCGTGGGCTGCTTCAGCGCCGTCGTCGCCGGGCATCGCCGGGCCGCGTGGTCGGCCGTCGGCATGGTGTGGCTGGGGCATCTGCTGGTCGCCCACTGGCTCTACCGGTGGCTCCCTCCCCCGGGCGACTCGGCTCCGCCCTGGGGGCAGGAAGTCGCGGTCGCCGCCTGGGTCGTGGCGATCGTCGCCGCCGCGGAGTTCGTCCGGGTGCGCCGCGAGCAGTGGGCGGCGCAGCGAATGGAACGGGCTGCCGCGGAGAGGCGGCGGGCCGACGAAGAGCGCCTGCGGATGGCCCGGGAGCTGCACGACGTCCTCGCCCACAGCATCTCCGTCATCAACGTCCAGGCCGGGGTCGGCCTCGCCCTGCTCGACTCCGACCCCGAGCAGGCCCGCACGGCGCTCACCACCATCAAGGCCGCCAGCAAGGAGGCGCTCGGTGAGGTCAGGCAGGTTCTCGACACGCTTCGCACCCCGGGGGACGCGCCAAGGGCGCCGGCTCCCGGACTCGACAGACTGCCCGAGCTGGTGGAGCAGGCCGCGAGCACCGGCCTGACCGTCACCGTCACGACGGACGGCACGCGCGGCGCCGTGCCGCCCGGCGCGGACCTGGCCGCGTTCCGGATCGTGCAGGAGGCGCTGACGAATGTGGTGCGGCACTCCGGTTCGCGTACCGCGGAGGTCGCGATCGGGTACGGGCCCGGCCGCATCCGGCTCCGGATCGACGACCGGGGACCCGCCACCGGCACCGACGCCGGGGGCAGCGGCAACGGACTGGCGGGCATGCGGGAGCGGGCCGCGGCGCTCGGTGGCACGATCGAGGCGGGTACCCGGCCCGACGGCGGCTGGCGGGTGCGAGCCGAACTTCCGCTGCCGGCCGGGGCGACCGGCGGGGCGCCCCCGCACGAGAAGGAGACACCGTGATTCGGGTACTGCTCGCCGATGACCAGTTGCTGGTCCGGGCGGGATTCCGGGCCCTCCTGGACGCCCAGCCGGACATCGAGGTGGCGGGCGAGGCGGCCGACGGCGAGGAGGCCGTCCGGCTGGTGCGCGAACTGCGGCCGGACACCGTGCTGATGGACATCCGGATGCCGCGTCTCGACGGCCTCGCCGCGACCCGCGCCATCACCGGGGACCCCGTGCTGAACGAGGTGAAGGTGGTCATGCTCACCACCTTCGAACTCGACGAGTACGTCTTCGAGGCGATCCGCTCAGGAGCCTCCGGTTTCCTGGTGAAGGACACCGAACCGGAAGAGCTGCTGCGGGCCGTCCGTGCGGTGGTCGCCGGTGACGCGCTGCTGTCACCGGGCGTCACCCGCCGGCTGATCGCGGAGTTCGCGGCCCGTTCCAAGGAACCCGTGGCGGCTACCGGCCTGAGTGAACTGACCGAACGGGAACGGGAGGTGATGGCCCTGGTAGGCATAGGGCTCTCCAACGAGGAGATCGCCCGCAGGCTCGTCGTCAGCCCGCTCACGGCCAAGACCCATGTGAGCCGGACCATGGTGAAGCTCGGTGCCCGCGACCGTGCCCAACTGGTCGTGCTCGCCTACGAGTCGGGGCTCGTTCGTCCCGGCTGGCTGGGCTGAACCGGCGCTGCCGGACCATATCCGGCACTACCTGCCGCACCGTTCGCCGGACCTGCGGGGCCGAGCTCCACAGCGGAGTCCGGGCGGCCGAACCGCCACAGCACGTCGATGACCCGCCCCATGAAGACGAGCCCCGCCACGCCCGACGCGACCATCAGCAGCACCGACCGCGGGCCGCTGTGCGGCGGGAGGAAGGCGGTGGGGACGCAGACCACGACGAAGGCCCCGGCGGCCATCACGGCCCCGGTCAGCGCGGCGAAACCGATCTCGACGGTCATGGCGTCCCGGTCGGCCTGGCTTCGGTGTCCCATGTCCGAAGTGTCACAGCCCAGGTGACAGGCGGACAACCCCGTCTCCGGCGTGAAGCACGCTCTCAGCGGCGGTTGCGGGCCCTGGACCAGGATCAGTTGACCGCTGATTTCTCGTGCCACAGCCGGGCGAGAGCGGGGTCACCGGTCACGGTGAGGGCGGTGAGCGGTATCCGGTTCCAGAGCGAGAGGTACAGGTCCCGGGCCGTGCCGCTGAACTCGCAGTCCACGGAGTGGTTCGTGGCGTGGTCCGTCGGTGCTCCGGTCGCGCGTACGGTTCGCGGCGGATCCGCCGAGAGCTCCACGGTCCACACCGCGCCGGTGTCGGTGGCCCGCACCCGCAGTGTGCGGGGCACTTCGGTGCGCAGCCGGGTCTTCGGGCGGGCGTGGAAGCCGCGGAGCAGCTCGTCGACGCCGTCCGCGGCGTGCGCGGCCGCCACTGGGGACAGTGCGCCGCCCCGTGCGGACTCCGCGTCGACCCGGTGGACGGCCGTCTCGTGGGCCTGCCGCCGCGCCCAGAAGGCGAGTGGCGAGGGCGCGGCGAAGAAGGTCCAGCACCGCACGTCCGACGACGCGCCCGACAGGGCGTCCACCAGCCGGCGGTGCCCCGCGCGGAACCGGTCGAGCAGTTCCGGCCCGTCCAGGTCCGGTTCGGCGGGGCCGGGGACGTATGTGGTGTGCCCCTCGGTCACGAAGGCGGTCGCCCAGGCGTGCACCATCGCGGTGTGCCGCAGCAGATCCCGCACCTGCCAGTCCGGGCAGGTCGGCACGGGCGCGCCGGTCCCGGCCTCCGTGGCGGCCTCGGCCAGCAACCGGCCTTCTTCGGCCAGGGTGTTGATGTGTTCCGCGATGTCCATGGCAGGAATTGTGCCAGCGGTCAGGCGCCCTGCGGGTGGGCCGAGCGCGAGCGCGTCCGCCCCGAGCCGCCGCGCAGCAGACGTACGAACCAGCCGAGGACGAACGACTGCACGAGCACGGACACGATCAGGGCCAGGTACATGTACCAGTCGGGCCCGGCCGAATCCGCTCCCCACAAGGTGCTGTCGAGGAGGAGGAAGAGGAACACGGTGGGGGCGGCCAGGAAGAAGAGCCAGACTCCGGAGAACGAGGCGTCCTCGTGGGTGACGAACAGCGTGTCCACCGTGACGAACACGGCGGTGGCCGCGACCACGCCCAGATAGATCAGTGACGCGGCGTTGCCGAAGGTCAGGCGCGCGACTGTGCGGAGGTGCTGCGTGGTCGTAACCGGCTTGTTCATCGTTGCTCCCCTTTGGTGGCTGACCTCTCCATCGTGTGTCCGGGGAACCGTTTCTGCCTGAGTACGGCTACTCACTCGTGACGGTATGCGACACATTGCGGGCCGCGTACCCCAGCGCCGCCGCCGCGGCCGCCAGGAGGGTCACGGTGGTGAGGGCCGCGGGCAGCGAGAACCAGTCGGTGAGGAACCCGATCGCGGGCGGTCCGAGGAGCATTCCGCCGTAGCCGAGCGTCGAGGCCGCGGCCACCCCGCCGGGACCCGCCAGCTCACCGGCCCTGCTGACCGCCACGGGGAAGATATTGGCCAGCCCGAGCCCGGTGATCGCGAACCCGAGCAGCGCGAGCCAGGTGGTCGGAGCGAGCGCGCCGAGCAGCATGCCCGCCGCGGCGGTGCCGCCGCCCGCGACCAGGGTCCGGGTCTGGCCGAGCCGTTCGAGCAGTGCCGTACCGCTGAGCCGGCCCGCCGTCATGGCCAGGGCGAACAGGGAGTAGCCCGCCGCCGCGATCCCGGGGTGGGCGTGCAGGTCCTGCTCCAGGTGGAGCGCGCCCCAGTCGGCCAGGGCGCCCTCGCCGTAAGCCGTGCAGAGCGCGATCATGCCGAAGAGGAGCACCACGCGGCGGGCCCGCCCGCCCAGGCGTTTGGGGCCCTCGCTGCTCGCGGCCGCCTCCGGCGCGGGCTTCGCGACGGTGTGCCGCAGCAGTACGGGGCCCGCGAAGGCGGTCACGAGCAGTCCGAAACCGGTCAGGATCAGCAGATGCGCGGAGGGGGAGAGACCGCCCGCGACCAGTCCGCCGAGCCCGGCACCGACCATGCCGCCGAGGCTGAACGCGGCGTGGAAGCTGGGCATCACGGGGCGCCGCAGCGCGTTGACGAGATCCACCGCCGCGCTGTTCATCGCCACGTTCATCCCGCCGTACGCGGCGCCGAACACCAGCAGCACCAGGCCGAGTGAGAGTGCGGAGTGGGTCTGTGCGGGCAGCGCGATGCTGAGCGGGAGCAGGACTCCGCAGACCACGGTCACCGTATGGCTGCCGAAGCGGTCGCAGAGCCTGCCGGTGAGCATCATGGTGATCACGGCTCCGGCGGACACACCGAGGAGCGCGAGGCCGAGGGTGGCGGCAGAGGCGCCGGTCTGGTGCTTGATGGCCGGGATACGGACCACCCAGCCGGCGAAGATGAACCCGTCGAGGGCGAAGAACACGGTCAGCGCGGTACGGAGACGGGAGGACGAGGGTGGGGCGGGGTTGCCGCCCGGTCCCCCCGGCAGGGCCGTCCGCAGTTTGTTTAGTTGCGGCACAAACTCAGCATAGAGGCCTGCGGACAGCGGGCGCAAGACGGCTGCCGACGGGCATCGCACAGGGGCCGAACCCGGCCACCGCGGCGTCGGCAACACCTCCGGATCATGGGAGACTCGCCCCCATGAACGGCAAGGTGACCCACACCCGGACGAAGTTGGAGAGGGGCCGCAGCGCGCTGGGCCCCGCGCTGGAACTGGTCCATACCGGACGCGCGCCCACCCGTGCGGTCCTCACCTCCGAGCTCGGCGTCACCCGCGCCACGGCGGGCGCGGTCGCCGCCGAGCTGGAGGCGCTCGGCCTGATCAGGGTGGACTCCAGGCCCGGCTCCGCGGCGGGCTCGCAGGGGCGCCCCTCGCACCGGCTGGCGGTGCGGGAGTCCGGGCCGGTGGCCGTCGCGGCCCAGGTCCACTCGGACGGCTTCCGGGCGGCGCTGGTCGGACTGGGCGGCCGCCTGATCGCGACCGCCCCTGGCTGCGTCACCATCACCGCGGACCCGGCGCAGGTCATCGGTGAAGTCGTCGACGACTGCGCCCGGTTGCTGCGGGACAGCGGGCTGCGGTGCGTGGGGGCCGGACTCGCCGTGCCGTCCGCGGTGGCTGAGCCGGAGGGCACCGCCCTCAACCCCCTCCACATCGCCTGGCCGGCGGGCGCCCCGGTCCGCGAGATCTTTGCCACATGTGTCCGCGAAGCGGGCATCGAGGGACCGGCGTTCACCGGCAACGACGTCAACCTCGCCGCGCTCGCCGAGCACCGGCACGGAGCCGGGCGCGGCGCCCAGCATCTGCTCTGCGTGGCCACGGGCCACCGCGGCGTCGGCGGGGCGCTCGTCCTGGACGGCCGCCTGCACAGCGGGAGTTCGGGGCTGGCCCTGGAGGTCGGCCACCTCACGGTCAACCCGGAGGGCCGGCCCTGCCACTGCGGCGGCCGTGGCTGCCTCGACGTCGAGACCGACCCGCTCGCCTTCCTCACCGCCGCCGGGCGCCGTCCCGGCCCCGAGGAGTCGCTCCTCAAGCAGTCCGGGGACCTGCTGCGCAACGAGTACGACGACATGGCGGTGCGCGTCGCGGCAGAGGAGCTGATCGACCGGCTGGGGCTGGGTCTCGCCGGGCTGGTCAACATCCTCAACCCGGACCGGATCATCCTCGGCGGACTGCACCGCGCGCTGCTCGACGCCGACCCGGAACGGCTGCGGGCCGTGGTCGCCGACCGCAGTCTGTGGGGGCGCAGCGGCAGTGTGCCGATCCTGCCCTGCACCCTCGACCACAACAGCCTGGTCGGCGCGGCGGAGCTGGCCTGGCAGCCGGTGCTGGACGACCCCCTGGTCGCACTCGCCTGAGAAGACGCGACAGGGGGAACGCGACGGGGGGGATGCGACCGAGGGGACGGGCCCGTGGGACGGGCGGTGAAGGCCGCGCCCCGCCGGCCCTCAAGCCTCCCGGACCGGTTCGAACGCGAACGCCCGCGCAGGGTTGCCGACCAGCGCCGCCGCCATGAACTCCGCCCCCAGGGCCTCCTCCAGGCGCGGACGCAGCCGGCGCAGCAGGTACGGCATGCCCGGCGTCTCCGGCACGGTGGTGTCGCCGCCCAGCAGCAACTGCCCGCCGAATCCGGCCTCGGCCAGCGCCGCCAGCTCCTCGGGCAGCCGCCAGTCCGTCGCGTGGTTGGCCCGGGACGGACCGTCGAAGGCGAGGAACGCCCCCGCCCGCGCCGCCTCCCGCTGCACGGCACCGTCCGGTGAGCGGCCCAGATGCCCGAGGATCACCCGCTGCGGCGCGACGCCCAGCTCCCCGCAGAGCAGATCGAGCACATCGAGCGCGGCGGTGCCCAGCTCCAGATGGACGGCGATCGGCGCACCCGTGCGGTGGTGCGCCTCGGCCGCCGCCGTCATGGTGAGCCGGGCGTGCGCGTCCACCGCGTGGAAGGCCCCGGCGACCTTGATGAGCCCCGCCCGTACCCCGGTGGAGCCGATGCCCTCCGTGATCTCCGCGACGAAGAGCGGGGCGAGCCGGTCCCGGATGCTGTCCAGCAGCGCGGGCGGATACTGCGCCGCCTGGTGCAGCCCGGTGGCCGCCACCACGTGGACGCCCGCCGAACGGGAGAGCGCGGCCAGCGATCCGGCTCCGCGTCCCATCCCGTGCGGCGTCCACTGCACCACCGTGCGGCCGCCCAACTCCCGGAAGGAGCCGAGCCGTCGGGCGGCGTCCTCCGGATCGGCCAGTTCCTGTCCCGGCAGCATGGGGCTGCGGATGAAGAGGTGGTCGTGGGCGTCGCACACACCCAGTTCCCCGGCGGGGACATCCCCGAGAACGGTGCGGACCATGGCTACCACTGTCGCCCCTCCCCGAGGTCTTCGAGTCCCGGCCGGCTGACGTGGAGCACCTCGAAGCGCTCGCCGGGCTCCTCGGGCGCGGGACCGTCCCAGAGCGTGAAGTGGACCAGCTCCCAGTGGCGGGGGTCCACGGCGAGCGCCGTGACGACGGCGCCGGGCGCCTTCGCGAGCCGACGGCTCTCCGCCAGCGCGGCTTCGACCGCGTCCGCCGGGGCGGCTGACTCGGGAACGGGTTCGCGGCGCCGGGTGGCCGAGCGGGGGAGCGCGGCCGACGAGGCGTCCCGCGCGAACGACAGCCCTGTCCAGTGCCGCACCTCGGGGCGCCCGAAGTCCCGTACGACGCCCTGGAATCCGGGGCCCCAGAGGAAGGAGTTCATGCCTTCGGGTCTCGACCACAGGTAGAACGGCGCGTACTGGTTGACCGGCGAGTCCTTGCCGCGCTCCCGGATCAGGTAGGCCTTGATTCCGAGGCCGGGGAAGTCGTCCAGGAGGTGGCCCTTGGCCGCTACCCGGTCCCGGATGATGCCCATGTCGTAGTCGGCGGGAAGGGTGATCTCGTACTGCATGGCGTGCATCGTCTGCTCCTCAGGCCGCCGGGTATTCGGCGACGCCGGCGTCGGGGTGCCAGTGGATGGTGGAGCCGTCCTCGGCTGCCTCGACCAGGGCCAGATGGGTCATGCAGGTGCGGGGCGCGGCACCGTGCCAGTGCCATTCGTCCGGCTCGATCCACACCGTGTCACCCGCCCTGATCGACTCCACCGGACCACCCCGGCGCTGCACCAGGCCCTCGCCCTCGGTGACATGGAGAACCTGGCCGTGCGGGTGGGTGTGCCAGGCGGTGTGCCCGCCCGGAGCGAAGTGCACGCTGAACATCCTGAGCAGGGAAGGCGGTTCGGGCGCCGCGAACTCGTCGAGCCAGACGCTGCCGTTGAAGTGCTCGGGCGGTCCGGCCTGCGTGTCCGGGCGATTCCTGGTGATGCGCATGTGCGGAGTGCTCCTTGGGCGGTCGGTCAGGCGTGACGGATGGTCAGGCGGCGTCCGTGGCAGGGGCGAGCAGTGTGAGCAGTCCCCGGACGGCGGCGTCGAAGGCGTCCGTCGAGCCGGAGGCGCGGGCCAGCACGTAGCCGCCCTGCACCGTCGCGACGATCGTCGCCGCGACATCGTCAGGCACCAGGTCACGGGTGAACTCGCCCCGCTCCAGGCCCTCCTGGACGATCGTGGCCAGCCTGCCGCGCAGCCACCCGATCGTCTCGTCGACGGGGGAGCGCAGTTCGTCGCTCACGATGACGTCCGGGTCCATCGTCAGCCGTCCCACCGGGCAGCCCCGCAGCACATCGCGCTCACGCAGCAGATAGCGCGAGATGCGCTCGTACGCGGAGCCGGGCCCGTCGAAGGTGCGGCCCGCCGTTTCGCGCATCTCGGCGGACGTACGCCGGATGGCGGCGAGAGCCAGCTCGGGCTTCCCGCTGAAGTGGTGGTACATGCTGCCCTGGCCCGCGTCGGCCCGCTGCTGGATGGCCTTGGGGCTGGTGCCCACGTATCCGCGCTCCCACAGGAGCTCCTGGGTGGCTTCGATCAGACGGTCCGGAGTGCTCATGAACGCACTGTACATACTAGTAGGTACAGAGTCCATGGCCGATGATCAGGAAGCCGTGGCAGCGGGCGGGAGCAGCCGCCCGCCCGCCGTCTACTCCCGGGGAGGTACGTGCACTGCCGCTGCCCGTACGACGACGCGGACCCACCCTCGGAGCCAGGCTCGGAGGTGACAGCAGAACGCGAGCCCCGACAGAGGAGCTGACCGAGATGAACACCCTGGCCTTCGACGGAGGACCCGGACCGTGGATCCTCCTCTTCCCGCTCATCTGGGCGGCCGTCGTCCTCGGCGTCGTCACAGTCGTACGACGCACCGGGTGGCGCAGCGGGCGCGGACCCCGGCCGCTCAGAGCCGGACAGGCTAGCCGGATCGAACCCTCACCGATCGACATGGTGGGGCGCCGCTTCGCCGCCGGAGAGATCGACGAGGACGAGTACTGGCGCCGTCTCTCCGTCCTCGACGAGCAGTTCGGCACCCGGGGCAGGGGCGGCCCGGCATGACCGCCACCCGAGGGTTTTCGCCCGCCGCCCCGAGGGGGCGGGCCTCATGCCCCGGTCAGCCGCCGGACGCACCTGAGCACCTGGCCCGCGCCGTCCTCCGCCGCCATATGCCGCGCCGCTCCCGCAGCGGCGCGGGCGTATTTCCCCTGTCCGACGACGTGGCCGAGTGAGCCCGCGAGCTTTTCCTCGGTGAGGGACCGGAAGGGGACGGGCTCGGTCGCGGCGCCCAGTGCGGCCAGCCGTGCGGCCCAGAAGGGCTGGTCCGCGGTCACCGGAACCGTGACCGCGGGGACTCCCGCACGCAACGCGGCAGCCGACGTGCCGGCGCCGGCGTGGTGGACCACCGCCGCCAGCCGGGGAAAGAGCAGGGCATGCGGTGCGTCCCCGATCGCGAGGACGTCGTCACCGGTGGCCGCCAGACCCGCGCTGCCGGCTTGCAGGATGCCGCGCAGCCCCGCACGGCGCAGGGCGCGCACGGCGATGTCGCTCAGCCGCTCCCCGTCACCGCCCGCCATGCTCCCGAAGCCGATGAGCACGGGCGGGGGACCGGCGCGCAGGAAGTCCTCCAGATCGGCGGACAGCCGCTCTGCCGGGTCGAGAGCGGGCCACCAGTTGCCCACGACGTCCAGGCCGGCGCGCCAGTCGGAGGGGCGGGGCACCAGTGCCGTGCTGAAACCGTGCAGGACGGGCCAGCCGGCCCGGTCCTGCCTTCTGCGCATCGCGGACGCGGCGACCGGGGGCAGCTGGAGGCTCCGGCGCAGCTCCGCGGCGGCGCCCGCGTAGACACGGTCGGCCATGCGGAGGGCGAAGCGGCCGGAGGTCCGGTTGGCGAGCCTGCCCAGCGAGCGGGAACCCGTGACGACGGGCGGGAAGTCGCCGGTCGGTGCGGTGGGCTGAAGGTATACGCCCAGGCTCGGGGTGCCGGTGGCCTCGGCGAGGTGCCAGCCGAGCGGGGCCGTCGTGGTCGAGAGCAGGAGCAGATCCGTGCCGTCGGCCATCGCGTCGGCGAGCCCCTGGCCCAGTCCGGTGATGAACGCCGCTGCGGTGCGCATGAGTTCGCGGCGGTCGGTGCCGCCACCGCCGGCCGCCTCCGGGCCGGTGGCGAGGCTGCGGAACTCCAGCCCGGCGTCCCGTACGAGAGAGGCGAAGGCGTCGGTGGCGGCGAGGGTGACGTCGTAACCGGCCCGGCGCAGTTCGGCGCCCAGGCCCGTGTACGGGGCGATGTCGCCCCGCGATCCGGCCGCGGCGATCAGGATTCTCATCGGCAGTCCCGCGAGCCGGTGCGGGCGTCGGGGCCGGCCGGGTGGTGGTCCGCGTTGGCGTGCACGGCCTTGCGCACGTACGCGGACAGGCCGGGGCGTTGCTGCGACGCCGGTACGACGAGCGCGAAGGCGCGGGGGTCGGCCACGAAGTCGTCCGCGATGCGCCGGTGCATTCCGGGCGGGCAGGAGGTGAACCAGCGTGAGGTGTGCAGACGGTGCTCCTCCGCGAGGTCCATGGCCCGCTCGCCGTCGCTCGGTTCCCCGTCGTCGAAGGCGGCGAGCAACTCCGCGCGCCAGGCACCGGCCTCCCGCATGAGCTGCCGCCAGTCGTCCTTGGTGTGGGCGGCAGCACGTGACATCGCCTCACGCTGTCCGTCCGAGTGCGCCCACTTCCGCTCGGCCTCCGCGGCGTAGCTGAGGTCGAAGGTGATCTCCCCGAAGACCTCGAACCGTTCCTCCGGAGTCAGCGCCACACCGGTCTGCTGGACCTCGATGGCCCGCTCCGCCACCTCGGCCAGGTGCTGGAGCCTGGTGATCTCCTCGCCGAGCTGCCGCTGCCGGGACCTCAGGTGCTCCAGGACGCTCGCCCGGGGATCCTTCAGGATCGCGGCGATCTCGTCGAGGGAGAAGCCGAGTTCGCGATAGAAGAGGATCTGCTGGAGACGCGCCAGGTCGCCGTCGCTGTAGACCCGGTAGCCGGCGCCGCTGCGGCCGCTGGGCGAGAGCAGCGCCGTCTTGTCGTAGTGGTGCAGTGTCCGCACCGTCACCCCGACAAGAGCCGAGACCTGTCCCACCGAGTAACTCATGTACCAGCCCCTTCGTCGCCCGGCAGTCTTGAGCCTGACGTAAGGGGAGGGTCAAATCCGCTCTCACCACGGCAGAGGCGGGACGCCCCGGGAGGCGCCCCGCTCCTGCTGTGTCAGCCGACCGACACGGACCGTGCCACCGAGGGCTGCACACCCTCCGGCGACATGATGCCGCTCAGTTCGAACGGTCCGTCGGTCGTCGCCCCGTACACCGAATGCGGTGGCTGGACGGTGAACAGGGAGGGGGCCGGAAGGGTGAACCAGACGATCTTTCCGGCTCCGCCCCGGGGACGGACACCCCAGCTCTCGCTGACCGCGGCGATCAGTGCGAGTCCGCGCCCCGATGTACTGGAGTCGTCGGCCTCGCGCACGGTCGGCAGCCGTGGGTCGTGGTCGTGGACGGACACCGTCAGCCGTTCGAGCAGCAACTCGACCTCGACGGTGCATGACTTGTCCGGCTGTGCATGCCGGTGGACATTGGTCAGGAGTTCCGTGACGCCCAGCGCTGCCTGGTCGATCAGGGGATCGAGATGCCAGTAGCGCAACTGCGCCGAGATGATTCTGCGGACCTGACCGATCCGCGACGGCAGGGCCTGGAGCTCCACCGTGCAGTGCCTGCTTGGCTCGCTGATCACGGCTGCGACTCCCCGAAATAGGTCCGGAAGAAGACGAAGGGACGGATCCAGCAGATGGCTGACCGCTGATTCCGGGCCGGCGGCCTGGATCACAGTGTGACCGCCGGTAAACCATGAGTGACGTGACTCCAATGTCGCTCAGGGGTTCCGGCTCCGCAACTCGCGGTGTCCCCGTGGCACCGCTCCGTCAGCCGTGCGCGGCCGCCGCCCCGCGCAGCGCTTCGAGGAACCGGCGCGCGGGACCGGCCTCGTCCGGCTTGTCCGGGCGGCGCGGCATCGTCAGCCGGTACCGCGTCCCGTTGACCCGTGCCACCGTCGCGTCCGCGCCGGAGAACCACGCTCTGCCCGTGCTCACCGTCCCGACCGGTGCGCTGTCGATCTCCCGGCCGTAGCTGGTCAGCAGCGCCAGCCGGCCGTCCTTGACGGTCACCTGCCCGGCCCGTGAGAGCGAGCGCGCCCACCGGTCGATCCGTACGCCTGTCTCACTGAACTCCGTTTCGGACATGGCCCCTTCGCCCCCTTCGTCACGCCCCCGAATGAAAGTGTGCACAACCCGGACCGGCTGCACCAGACCGGGGCGGGGCGCAAAGACGCATTCGCGCCGCGACGGCTCCCGCAAGCGCCCCGCCCGCAACACCAAGGCAGGGCTATGGAGTATCAAAGTCAATGTTTGTGCAGGTAGGGGGCATATCGTGGGGCGCGCCGAGACCGGTCGTACGAGGAGAAGCGCGCTGATGGACACGAGTGAGCACAGAAGTGAGCACAGACACGACGGCGAAGCGGTGGCGACCGTCGACATCGACCGCACCGACCTGGCGTACCGGGCCTGGCTCAAAGAAGCCGTACGCAAGGTCCAGGCCGACGCCAACCGCTCGGCCGACACGCATCTGCTGCGCTTCCCGCTGCCCGAGAGCTGGGGCATCGACCTCTACCTCAAGGACGAGTCGACGCACCCCACCGGCAGTCTCAAACACCGGCTGGCGCGCTCGCTCTTCCTCTACGGACTCTGCAACGGCTGGATCCGTCCCGGACGGCCGGTGATCGAGGCGTCCAGCGGTTCGACCGCCGTCTCGGAGGCGTACTTCGCCAAGCTGATCGGGGTGCCGTTCATCGCCGTGATGCCCCGCACCACCAGTCCCGAGAAGTGCCGGCTCATCGAATTCCACGGCGGCCGCTGCCACTTCGTGGACGACTCGCGCAGGCTGTACGAGGAGTCCGCCAGGCTCGCGGCGGAGTCCGGCGGCCACTACATGGACCAGTTCACCTATGCCGAGCGGGCCACGGACTGGCGCGGCAACAACAACATCGCGGAGTCGATCTACCAGCAGCTGCGGCTGGAGCGGTACCCGGAGCCCGCCTGGATCGTCGCCACGGCGGGGACCGGCGGCACCTCCGCGACCATCGCGCGGTACGTGCACTACATGCAGCACGACACCCGGATCTGTGTGCCCGACCCGGAGAACTCCTGCTTCTTCGACGGCTGGACCCATCACGACCCGCTGGCCACCAGCGACTGCGGATCGCGCATCGAGGGCATCGGCAGACCCCGGATGGAGCCGAGCTTCGTCCCGGGAGCCATCGACCGGATGATGAAGGTCCCGGACGCGGCGACGGTCGCGGCCGTGCGCGCGCTGGAGCGGTCCATCGGCCGCAAGGCCGGCGGCTCCACCGGGACGGGGCTGTGGAGCGCCTTCAAGCTGGTCGCGGAGATGCTCGCGCAGGGCGTCACCGGCAGCATCGTCACGCTGATCTGCGACCCCGGTGACCGCTACCTCGACAAGTACTACTCCGACTCCTGGCTGGCCGCACAGGGCCTGGACATCACGCCCTACGCCCGGACCATCGACCACTTCCTGAGCACCGGCAGCTGGCCCGGCCCGCACGGGAGCGAGGGCTGATCCACGGGAGGCCGTACCCGCCGCGAGCTCCGGGCCGCCGCCCCGCTCAGGCCCCGGCCGGTCCGGAGAGCCGTCGGCCGAGGTTGCGCACGGCGTCGCTGAACGATTTGCCCACCGCAGGCCGGGCCCGCCGCATCGTGAACCGGAACAGTGCGGACCCGTCGGCGGCGAAGGTCCACTGCACCCGGGTGCCGGCACCGGACGGGGTCAGCAGCCACTCCTCCACCAGGGCGTGCAGACCAGGGGCGTTGGAGTCGTCGATCCGGTACGCGTACCGGCTGCCGGGCTCGGCCGCGACGACCGTCTCCCGGAACCTGACCCCGCCCCGGAGCCGCACCTCGCGCCCGGCGCCCGCGTCGACCGGCCGCGCCGACGTCAGCTGGGTGAACCAGCAGGGCCAGCCCTCGACGTCATCGGCCAGGGCGCGGTACACGGCGTCGGGCGGCGCGGCCACCTCGGCGGCGAAGACCAGTCTCAGCGGTGCGGCCCCGACGAAGTCGAGGTCCACGGAGCGGAGTCGGCGTGCCATGGAACGCACCTCCCGTGCGGTCGGCGGCGGACGGGCCGCCGCCACCATAGCTGACATGCTGTCAGTTGTCCTCTGCGGTACCGGAGCCGACCCGGCCGGCCGTACGCGGGCCGGGTCAGCGCACCGCTGTGAGCGAACCGCCCTCCCGGAGCCGGGCCTTCAGTTCCACCGAGGCGTCGCGCGGCGCCCGCACCGCGAGCGTCGTACCGGAGGCCGACGCGCGGACCGCGCCGGTGGCCTGGATCCGGTCGACCGCACGGCTTCCCGCTGCCAGCACGTACCATCGCCCCGAGGGCGCCTTCCAGTGCGTGCCGCCCAGGACGTGCTGACCGAACCGGCTGCACAGCGCCGTGTCGCGCTGGTCGCCCACCACGGTCGCCGGGGCGGTCGTCGACGGATCAGGTCCCAGGAACTGCACCAGCACGCGTCCTGGCCCCTGCCAGGTGTCGGCCCGGGTGCAGACCCACTGCGCCGGGGCGCCGCCCTCCGGGAGGCGCTGCTCGGCGAAGTCCCAGTTGTTGACCGCCCGCACACCGGTGCCGCCCAGCGCGCGCAGCGAGCACGCGGTGCGCGCCCAGCTCAGCAGTGCGGGGCCGCCCGTCGCCTCCCTGGGCTGCCGTGCGGGAGCGCCGCCGCCGGGTTTCGGCGTGAAAGTGAGGTGAACCGGGGCGAGATCGCCCAGGTCGGTGACGAGGAACGCGTGCTTCTCCACGATGCGCTCCGAGGACCGTAGCTGCATCACCGGCCAGGAGTCGCAGCCGCCCTCCGGTGAGGGACGCGGGACGGGGTCCGTCACACCGTCCGCCCCCACCTTCAGCGCCCGCGCCGGAGTGTCCGGCCGCAGCAGATCGCGGGTCGTGGACTGCGCGATCCAGGGCGCCAGCAGAAAGCGGGCACGGCCCCCGCCGCGGCTGACGACCACGGCCGCACCCGTCGTCACATCCGCGTCATCGGTCCGGGCGAAGTCCAGGGCCGGGGCCCCGGTCCCGGACAGCGGCTCCGCGTAGCGCACCACCCGTACCCCGCCGTCGTGGAACAGCACCACGGCGGCGCCGTCCACCTCACCGGCGTACAGCAGCCGAGGCGGCTGGGCGGGGGGCACCGCGAGCGCCCCAGGGGTGGTCGAGACCGAGGTTCCCCTCGGGGTACGGCCCCAGGCCGACAGCGCCCGGCCGAGCAGCGCCCGGTCGTCGGTGCGGTCCCCCCGGGCCGGCCACGCGGTGAAGTCGACGCGGGAGGTGTCCGCCCACTCCTCCGCCGCGGTACGCAGCAGCGCCGCCGGATCGAGGGCGGGGGCGAGCGTGCTCCCGGCGTCGGGGAGACGGACAGCGGAGCCCTCCTCTGCCAGCGCGACCACGCCGCCCGCCACCACGCACAGCGCGGCGACGCCCGCCACCACCCGCATCCGGTGCCGGCGTCGCAGCAGATCGCTCGGCCGCGTCTGGAGCACGCACGGATCGAACTCCCCGGACCTCAGCAGCGCCCCGGCCCCGGCACGGTCACCGGTCCCGAGCCGCCTGGCCGCCCGTACCGCGCTCGCCGGGTCCCGCGCATCGGCGCGGGCCAGCAGGGACTGCGCCTCCGGCTCGTCGAGCTCCTCCAGCAGCCGCAGCGCGAACGCCGCCCTGACAGCCGCCGACACCGTCGACAGCTCCTGGTCCAGCGCCAGTTCGGCCGCTCCGCCGGCCCGCGGGAAGAGCCGCAGGCCCCAGACCGCCGGGAGCGAGGGGCGCAGCGCGGCCGGTGCCGGCAGTCGTCCCGGCCACCAGCGCGGCCGCCGCTCGTGGGCCAGCGCGGTGTGCAGGACACGCAACCGCATCCAGGCGTAGGCCGAGGTCACACCGTCGTCAGGAGCGGGCGCGGGGGAGGCGCCGCGGGTCTGTGCCGCAACCCGGGCGGGCGCCGGAGCCTCGGGCGCCCTGCCCGCCCCGGGCAGGGCGCGCTGCACAGCGGCGTGGGCGGCCAGCACCCGGCGATGCCGGCCGAGGGCGGGCGGCAGCACCAGATAGGCGAGCCGGACGAGACGCGGGTAGTGCTCCACGAGCGCGGCCTCGGCCTGCGGGACGCCGGGGCGTTCGCTGCTGCCGGAGGACCGCTGCTGCGGTTGGTGGATCGGCATGAATTCGATGCTTCCTGAGCCGTGGGCGGAAACCGTCACACCGACAAACGACTCGATCGTGTGACGGTCACATCACCTGCTCAGGGCACCCGTCAGCACCGTACGGATCCGGCCACCGGTCACTTGCAGTCCCGCGCCGGCCGGTCGAGCATCGAGTCGAGCACCCGGCCGAAGATCCGCCGCCCCGCCCCGGAGATCAGCGGATCACCCCACCTCGGCAGCAGCCGCACGCTCAGCTCCTCCACCCACACCACATGGGAGCCGGCATGAGTGGGGTACACGTCGATCGACGCCCGGCCCAGCACCACCCGGCCACGCTTCTCCAGACGGCACATCCCCGCCCGGCTGCCGGACGGCGGTGACCACCGGACCACTTCCATCGGATCGTCGAACGCCAGCGGACCGATTCCGGTGCGTGCCACGAAGACCGTCCCGGCCCGGGTCGCTGTCCCCGCGGGCACCGTGATCGTGGTCAGCGGGACCTGCGCGGCGTGCCGTTCCCAGTCCGTCACCCGGCGCCAGGACTCGGCTGCGGGCAGTGGGGTGAAGCGCTCGATCCGGAAGACGGCCACCACACGATCCTAGAGCCTGCCGGGCCTCCCGCGAGCGGAGCGGAATCCGGGGGGCCACCGCGGGCCGGGCCGAGCCCGCCTCAGCCCCGGGCGGGCCCGCCGTCGGCGCCCCGGCCCGCGACCACCAGACCGGGCAGGTGCTCCTCGATCTCCTCGCGGACCTCGTCGGAGAGGCCCGCGTCCGTGACGAACGTGTTCACCTGCTCCAGTGTGGCGAACGAACTCAGCCCCACCGTGCCCCACTTGGTGTGGTCCGCGACCACCACCACGCGCCGCGCCGACTGGACGAAACGGCGGTTCGTCTCGGCCTCGGCCAGATTCGGCGTGGACAGGCCGGCCTCGACCGAGATGCCGTGCACACCGAGGAAGAGCACATCGAAGTGGAGCGAGGCGATCGCCTGGTCCGCGACCGGGCCGACCAGCGAATCGGACGGCGTCCGTACCCCGCCCGTCAGCACCACGGTCGCGGCACCCGGCCGGGCACCGGGCGATCCCGGACGCTGCGCGGTGTGGAACACATCGGCGACCCGAACCGAGTTGGTCACCACCGTGAGGTCCGGCACGTCCAGCAGGTGCTGGGCGAGCGCGTAGGTCGTGGTACCGCCGGACAGCGCGATCGCACTGCCGGGCACGGCCATCGCGGCGGCAGCCCGCGCGATGTCCTCCTTGGCGGTCAGCTCCAGCGTCGACTTCGCCTCGAAACCGGGCTCGTGCGTACTCGCCTCGACCACCGGTACGGCGCCGCCGTGCACCTTCTCGATGACACCCTGCCGGGCCAGCGCGTCAAGATCCCGGCGGACGGTCATGTCGGAGACGCTCAGCTTGCGGGTCAGCTCATTGACCCTGACCCCGCCGCGCCTGCGCACCTCGTCGAGGATCAGCGCGCGTCGCTGCTCCGCGAGCAGATTCTGATTCTCGCTCAACGCCGGGTCCGGTCCTTCCCTGTGGCCGTGCAGGAGTCCGTTCGGACGGGGCTCATCCTGCCACGCGGTGTCGCGGGCCGCCGCACTGGGGAGATTTCGTGAGAGCGGCACGGACACCGCCGCCAGGGCGTGACTCTGGTGACCGGCCATCAGCCGCCTTCCCCTCCGAGAGCGAGTCACCCAGTGCCACCTCCCACCCAGGCCACCCAGAGCACCGGGCCAGCGCTGGAACTGCTGGTCCACGGTGTGGGCGGAACCACGCCCCAGGAGATGCTCGTCGACCCGCGCACGGTCCGCGTCACCGGCGACGCCACCGCCGCCATCTACCGGCGTTCCGGCGACATCGACGCGGAGCAGCACCCCGAGCGGTACCGGGACCGGCCCATCCCCGAGGCCTACTGCTGGTCCAACCTCACCTCCGGCAACGGCTCCCGCGCGCTGTGGCTCCTGCTGCTCCCGTTCATGGTGATCAACCTCGCCCACTGGATGCGCCCGGCCGCCACCGGCCGCCCCCGCACCGTCCGGCTCTACGGGGCACTGGTCCGGCTGGTCGCGCTGAGCCTCACCGTCCTGCTGACCGCCGCGGCCTGCGAGGTCGCGCTCGACCTGACCGCCTGGCAGTGCGCCGGGGTGGCCGCCTGTTCCGACCAGCGATCGTGGCTGGGCTTCCTGTCCGCCGCCCAGGGCGGCTGGTGGTCTCAGCCGGGCCGCCGGCTCGCCCTCGCGGCCCTGGTCCCCACCGCGCTGGTGGGACTGCTCTGGTACCTGTCCAACCGCACCTGGAGCGCCTACGAGTCCCAGCGCCCGCTGACCGGCGCCTTTCCCGATGACGACGACAGCGCCGGGACCGCCCCCGCCGAGCCGCTGCGGCCCGCGCTCGGGCGCCCCGGATTCTGGTTCGGGCGCCGGCTCGTCGCCCGGCTGCGCGCCGCCCACACCGCCGCCGGGTTCCTGACCGTCACCGCCTCCGTCGCGGGCGCGGCGGCCCGGCACGACCGGGCCGCGCAGGGTTCGGTCCCCGCGGTGTACGGCCGGGTCATCGAGGCGCTGCTCGTCCTCGGGATGCTGGTGGTGCTCTGGGTCGTCTGCCGGCGCGGCCGCAGCGAACGGCGCCTCGACAACCGGCTCGACCGCGCCGTCATCACCTACCTGCCGGGGGCGGCGCTGACCCTGCTCGTCCTCGCCTCTGTGCACGCCGCCTGGTCCCGGCCCGGCTGGGCCTCCTCCGGCACCCTCCCGGGCGACATCACCTTCCGCGTCGTCACCCTCGCCCAGGGAGCCTTCGTCGTCGCGCTGGCCGCGGTGGCGTGGCGGCTGTACCGGCGCGGCCCGGAGCCGCGCACCGTGATGCGGGGCCTCGGCGGCCCCTCGGTCGCGATGCTCGCCTGCGCGCTCGGCGGCGTGATGACCGGCGGGGTGGCCCAGCGGGTGGCCGACTGGCTCGACGGTCCCGGCAGCCCCGGCATGGGCCGCAGCGCCGTCATAGAGGGGCCGCCGGTCCTGCTGAGCTGGCAGGCCTCCGTCATCCCCGTGCTGCTGGTGCTGCTCCTGCTTCCCGGCGCCGCCCTCGGCGTACGGACCTACCTCGCCGCCCGCAGCCTGGAGCCCATGGTCGACGCGGAGTACCAGGAGCGGCGGCCCGACCCCGCCCGTACCAAGCAGATCGCCCGGACCCGCGCCACGGCCGCGCTCACCGACTCCGCGCCCGGCATCGTCGGCCTGGTCTCCGGCGCCACGCTGCTGCTGGGCGCCGGGGCGGTCGGCGGGGCCTGGGCGAGCGGGCAGGTGCCGGGGCTCGCGATGGACGGCAGCAGCCCCTTCGTCGAATCGGTGGCAGAGGCGGCGCAGTCGACCGGATCCTGGATGATCGGCTTCGGCTTCCTGGTCTTCGTCGCCTGCGGCCGGCGTGCCTACCGGGACGCCTCCGCCCGGCGCACCATCGGCATCCTCTGGGACGTCGGTACGTTCTGGCCGCGCGCCGCCCACCCCTTCGCACCGCCCTGCTACGCGGAGCGCGCCGTCCCCGACCTGGCCTCACGCATGTCCGGCTGGACGGCGAGGACCCGCGGCCGGCTCGTCATCTCCGGCCACTCCCAGGGCAGCGTCCTGGCCGCGTCAGCGGTCTGGCAGCTGCCCGCCGGTACCCGCCGCAGGGTCGCCCTGCTCACCTACGGTTCACCGATCGAGCGGCTCTACGGGCGTTGGTTCCCCGCCTACTTCGGCCCCGCCCAACTGCACGGACTGCACCGCTCCGTGCACTGCTGGCGCAACCTGTGGCGGGCCACCGACCCGATCGGCGGCGAGATCCGGCTCGGCGAGGAGTCGGGGCCGGAGGTGGACCGGGGCCCGCTGAAGGACCCGCTGGTCTACGGACGCACCCCCGAGCACCCGCTGCCCGAGCCGGTGCTGGGCCACTCCGACTACCAGGCCGACCCGGTCTTCGCCCAGGAGCGGGCCGCGCTCCTGGAACGGCTGACCCCGCTCCTGCCCCAGCAGGCCGACGAGTCCCGCCAGGAGCTCAGGGAAGTTCCGGGAGGTCCTCCGGGTACAGCAGGGTGAGGTCGTCCGTGCTCGTCTCCGCGAGCTGGGCGACCCGGCCCGCATGCCGCTCCACCATCGACTCGAAGGTCTGGCGGGCCGTGCGGCCGTTGCCGAACGCGGGCCCCTTGGGCAGCTCGGTGAAGTACTTCAGCAGCGCCTCGTCGGTCCCGGAGGCCAGGCTGTACTCCTGCTCCTCCGTCTGCTGCTCGACGATCCGCAGCAGCTCGCGCGGATCGTAGTCGCTGAAGGTGATCGTCCGTGAGAAACGGGACGCCACACCGGGGTTGACGGTGAGGAACCGCTCCATCTCGTGGGTGTAACCGGCGACGATGACGACCACCGCGTCCCGGTGGTCCTCCATCAGCTTCACGAGCGTGTCGATCGCCTCGCGGCCGAAGTCCCGCCCGGAGTCCTCGGGGGACAGGGCGTACGCCTCGTCGACGAACAGCACCCCGCCGCGCGCCCGCTCGAACGCCTCCTGGGTCCGGATGGCGGTCGAGCCGATGTGCTCGCCGACCAGATCGACCCGGGACACCTCGACCAGATGGCCCCGCTCCAGGACGCCGAGGGCGGCCAGGATCTCCCCGTACAGCCGGGCCACCGTCGTCTTGCCGGTGCCGGGGGAGCCGGTGAAGACGAGGTGGCGGCGGACAGAGGCGGCCTTCAGACCGGCCTCCTGGCGTCGTCGCCCCACCTCGATCATGTCGGTGAGGGCGCGCACCTCGCGCTTGACGCTGTCGAGCCCGACCAGCGTGTCCAGCTCGCCCAGCACCGCCGCGGAGGTGCGCACCGGCCGGGCCGGGGGCTCCACGGCGACGGGCTCGACGGCACGCGGCGCCGGGACCGCCCCGAGCAGTCCGGGGGTCGCCTGGGTCGCCGTCAGGACAGCCGGCGGCGGGGGAGTGGCGGTGCGCAGCGCGCTCTCGTCGCTGGTGCAGTCCTCCACGACCGGGCCGGTCCCTGACCCGTCGCTCTGGGCGCCGCCCTCCGGGAACTCGTAACCCCCGCGGGCACAGCGCTCGGTGCGGCAGCGGGTCAGCGTCGTACGGCAGCCGTCCATCACGTGGAAGCCGTAGCCCTCGCTGCCGGTGACCCGGCAGCCGTGGAAGGTGCCGCGGCCCTCGGCCGACACGTAGAAGCCGGCCTCGGCGGGTGAGGTGACCGTGCAGCGCTCGATCGTGGGATCGGCGCCCTTGGTGACGATCACGCCCGTCTGGGCGGTATCGATGGTGCAGTTGTTCAGGGTGCCGCCGCTCCCGTGGTCGCGGAACCAGGCGCCGGTGGACGTCTCACGGATCCGGCAGTCGTCGAGCTGCGCCGTCGCTCCGTCGCTCACCGAGACCGCCGTGTTGCGGATCTGGGAGAGGTCGCTGTCCACGACGTCGGCGCGCGAGCCCCGGTCGAGCACGAAGATGGCGTCCGGCACGTCGTGGACGCGGCAGGAATCCAGTATCACCGTCGCTCCGTCGCTGACCCAGACCGCCGGGTAGTCGCCCGTACTGTCGTGGATCTCGCACTGGTTCGCGTCGACCCGGGTGCCCGGGTCCCAGACCGAGAGCCCGTTGCGGCCGAACCGGCGCACCGTGGAGCGGGTCAGGGTGAGGACCGAGCGCGAACGCAGGTCCACCGCGTTCTCCGGGATGTCGTGGATGTCGCAGTCGGCCAGCGTGAGCACCGCGTCGGTGTCGAGGGTGACCCCGTCCGCGGAGGTGCGGTGGACGGTGCAGTCGGTGAGGTGGGCCGAGCCGCGGGCGGCCACCTGTATTCCGCTGCCCTTGATCTCGTAGATCTCGCAGCCGACCGCCTCAAGACCGCTGCCCTCACCCGTGACGGACAGCCCCGCCCCCGAGGAGTGGTGGATACGGCAGCGCTCCAGCCGGGGATGCGCGCCGTCGCGCACCGAGACACCGGACTGACCGGCCGAGACGATCTCGCACTCCTCGAACACGCCGCCCGCGCCGTCGAGTACGGCGATGCCGACGCCGGCCGGATTGTCGACGGTGCAGCGGCGCACGGTGGGCCGGGCCGCGCCGCGCACCTCAAGCCCGGCGGCGGAACGGGTCACGATCCGCAGGTCCGCGAGTTCCGGGGCGCCTTCCTCGATCAGCAGCGCGGGGGCCGCCGAGTCCTGGCCCTCGACATGGAGGTCCTGGACGACGGCGGAGGCGCGCAGCGTCAGCGGTACGCCGTCCACGGGGGCGATCCGGACGGACCCGAGGGAGCCTTCCGGGCCGCGCAGCGTCACCGCGCGGGCGATGACGAGGTTCTCCCGGTAGGTGCCCGGCGCGACGGTGAGCACATCACCGTCCGCCGCCGCTTCCAGCGCCGCGGTGAGGGAGGCGTATTCGCCAGTGCGGCGCCGCCACCGCGATGTGCCGGTGTGCGTCACCTGGACCGTGCCCTGTGCCATGGCGCTGACGTGCCCCCGCCTCGTGCGTGTGTGATGCCCTGGTCACCGGCCTCGCGGCAGTGACCACCCAGAGTCCGCCCTGCCGAAGTGAGAGGCGGGCCGGTCCACCGTAGCGCGCGCGGAGGGCGGGAGTTGACCTGATGGGCAGCCTCGCGGTGCCGTGACGGGCAAAGCCTCCCGGGCGGGACGGACCCGGCTCAGCTGCCGGTACCGGTCCTGCCCCAGTCCGGACCGGCCCTGGCCCAGGCCCGGTCGAGCCGCTCGTACCGTTGCCGGACCATGCGCCAGACGATCAGCCGGCGACCGGCCTCGATCAGCAGGGCGGTGAGCATCGTGGCACCGAGCCCGGCGAGCACGGCATGGGTGTGCGCCGTCGGCGCGTCCATGGGGCGCAGCGCGGGATGCCCCTCGGGGTCGGTCCAGATCCTGACCCGGGCCCCCGGAGCGGTGTTGCGCGATGAGGTCGTCACCGTGGCGCTGCGGGCGGTGCCGTCCGGTGCGTGCCAGCGGGCCAGCACCGTGGTCATGGCCGCGCGGTCGGTGGAGACCTCCGGGTCGGCGACGAAGTGCTGTGAAGCCGCAGAGCGGCGCACTACGACGGCGGTGGTGAGACGGGTCCGCGCCTGCTGGGCCCGCACGGATTCCTGCAACGCGCCGTCGACGCGCGAACCGGACAACCAGCCGGACGCCGGCGCCGCGAGCACGAGAGTGACGAACGCGACCAGGGCCACCCACGCCTCGTGCCGGTCCGTGGCACGGCGCAGAGGGTTGTGCCGCCAACGCCAGACTCCCGAAAGTGCCCGCACAGTCCTGCACCCCCTTCCGTATCCGTCTTAACCCGATACGGTGCGGTCCGCACGCCGGAGCGACCGGGAGAGAGCAACCTCACCCCGCCCAACGCACCGGCCCGCTCCGGGAGTTCCCGTCAACGGGGGACGGTTCGTCACGGGCATCCGGCGAGAGCCGCCGTCGAGTCCCCATGGCTCGACCGCACTCTCGCCGGCCGCCGGTGCCGTCTGCACTCCGAACGGGCGGCTGTGGACGGCACGGGGTACGGCAGGGCGCATGCGCCCATTCTGCCAGCAGCCGCCGACAGCACGCCGCCTGCGCGGCGTTACCCCTACAGGACGCCCTGGACGTCCCCAGGTCCTGGTACCTCTGGCCCTAGTACCCCCGGCCCTGGTACGGGCGGTTGTACGGGTCCTCGTACGGCGACTGCGCGGGAACCGGACGCGGCGACGCCGGGCGCATCGACTCGTAGCCGGTACCCGGCGCGGGCCGAGGCTGCTGTTGCTGCTGCGGCGGCGACTGGTAGCCGCCCCGGCCGGCGGCCGGCTGCTGCGGGATGTACGGCGCCGGGGCGTGCTGCAGATGGGCCGGCTGCATCGGCGCGTAGCCCTGCTGCGCGGCCGGCTGCGGGTAGCCGTACGACGGAGCCGGCTGGGAAGGCGCCGACGGAAGGGCGGGGAGAGCCGACGGGAGTGCCGGCAGATAGCCGCTGCCGGTGTCGTAGGCGGCAGGCACTCGGATCGGCGCGATCTGAGGGGTGCCCCGCTCCGCGACGAGGGAGTCGTAGATCGGGGTGTCGGGGAACGACGGCGCGGCGTAGTAGCCACCACCGTAGGTGGAGCGAGGGGAGGTCATGCCACCTAAGTTAAGCCCACGATGTGCCGATTGGGGAGTCCCAATCTTGCGGTTATCCGTTTTACGCGGATTCTGCCGTCCTGACCTGCCAGAACATTGTTAAAGCCTTCGTTAACAGAGGGGGCTTTTCAGTGGGAGGTTCCGCAGGACGTGAATAGGGCTTGGTCGAATCGGTATTAGCCGGCCGGCCGCTTGTCCAAGGGAGTTCGGCGCCAGGATGGTCATGAACCACTCGGGGAAAGGGAGGGAGCGGGGCCGCCCCAGTGGACGGCCCCGCTCCCTCCCTTGTCTCCTCTGCGGCCGGTCAGGCGGCCGGGTCGCGCCGCAGCGCCACCACGTCGATCTCCACGAGGATGTTCATCAGGTCCGAGCCGACGGTGGTGCGCACCGGGCGCGGATCGCTGAAGTGCTCCCGGTAGACCTCGTCGTACGCCGCGAAGTCCCGGTGCAGGTGCTGGAGGTGGACCGTCGACTTCACCACGTCGTCCAAGTCGAGTCCGTCCGCCCGGAGCAGGGCGCGGAGGTTCGCCAGGACCTGGCGGGTCTGCTCCTGGACGGTGTCGGCCACCGCCCCGGTGTCCGGGTCCTGCGGTCCCAGACCCGAGGTGAACAGGTACGGCCCGGCGGCGATCGCCTTGCTGTAGCCGCCGGCCGGTGGCGGCGTGCGGTCGCTGTGCACGGCGCGCTTGACGGGGGCCGCGACGGGCCGGGGAGGGGTACTCATCGGGTCAGGTCCCCCTCGCGCTCGTTGACGCCGGCGTAGTGGCGCAGCTTGTCCTCGTCGACCGTGACGCCCAGTCCGGGGCCGTCCGGCACCCGCAGCCGGCCGTTCTCCAGTGTGAGCGGCTCGATGATGTCGTCCGCGTGCAGGTAGTACATGGAGTCGATGGCGCGCGACAGCACGGGGGTGGAGGCCACCACCGCGAGGTGCGCCGCCGTCGCGATGCCGAGCTCGCCACCGCTGTGCAGGTTCATGCCGAGCCCGAACGTCTCGCAGTGCGCGGCCAGCGCCTTCGTCGGGGCGATGCCGCCCCACTTGTACACGTCACCGTGGATCACGTCGACGGCGTTCAGCCGCATCGCGGGCGCGAAGTCCTCGAAACGGACCACGCACATGTTGGTGCACAGCGGGATGCGGACCTTCTGCCGGACCTGGCTCATGCCCTCGATCCCGACGCACGGGTCCTCCAGGTACTCCAGGTCCAGCTCCTCCAGGGCGATGCCGGCCCGGATCGAGTCCGGCACCGACCAGGCCGCGTTCGGGTCGACGCGCAGGTTCACGTCCGGCAGCGCCTCGCGCACCGCGCGCAGGATGGCGACATCGCCCTCCACGTCCTTGGTGCCCTTGAGCTTCACGGCGGTGAAGCCGCCCTCCGCCACCACCCGCACGGTGTGCTCTGCCAGCACGCCCGGCAGGTCCGCGGGGCGGGCGCCCGGCGCGTCGGCGCGGGTGATCAGCGCGGTCAGCGGCACCTCGTCGCGGACCCGGCCGCCCAGCAGGTCGGTCACCGACTGGCCGGTGGCCTTGCCCATGGCGTCCCAGCAGGCGACATCGAGCGCGGCGAGCGCCGCGTAGCCGAGGTAGCCGTAGAAGAACGGCACCATGTGGTGGCGGCGGTGGAAGGACTCCAGGGCGAACGGGCTCGTCCCGATCAGGTCCGCCGCGAGGTCGCGGACGATCGCGGCGACCGGCTGGCCCCACATCGTCTCGCCCCACCCCTCGACGCCGGAGTCGGTCCTGATGCGCACCACGGTGCGCGTCTCCCCGGTCTTCGTCTCGAACGAACTGGTGAACGGGTTGACCAGGGGAAGGTTGACGACCTGGACGTCGACCTCGGTGATCTTCATGGGGTGCGGGTTCCTCTCGGTGGGGGCAGGCAGGGGGCGGGTCACGCGGTGGGGCGGGTGGCGGCGTCGAAGGCGAGTACCGCGCGCGCCAGGCCGAGGGCGCGGCGCTCCAGCAGCCGGGCCCCGCTCCCCGCGTCGGCGCCGGACGCGTCGTCGGTGGAGCCGCCCACCCGCTCCCACTCGCCGTGCCGCTCCACGGTCAGACCGGGGTAGGGCGGCTTGTCGAACAGCGGCGGCGGGTCGACGGGCTCGCGCCCGGCCCGCTCCGTCCGCACCAGCTCGGGCCGGGCGGCCAGCATCAGCGAGGTCTCGAACCAGCCGGCGTGCCCGGGGATCAGCCCGGAGGCGCCGTCCTCCTCCGGGGCCTCCCCGGGCTCCCCGGTGTCGGTGAGCGTCCAGTACGAGCAGGCCGCCGCGGTCACCTCGGCGCGCAGCGCGAACCGCTTGACCGCGAGGCGCATGATCTCGTCGTTGCCGCCGTGGCCGTTGACGACGAGGACCCGGCGGTAGCCGCAGGCGGCCAGCGAGTCCAGCAGTTCGTCCAGGACGGTGCCGAGCACCGGGGCCGACAGGGTCAGCGCCGCGGCGAACAGATGGTGCGGGCTGTGCCCGTACGGCAGGGTCGGCAGCCGGACCAGTCCGGGCACGTCCGCACCGGCGGCGGCCCGCTCCGCCAGGACGGCCAGGGCGCGGGAGACCACCGCGTCCGCGAGCATCGTGTCCGTGCCCATCGGCAGGTGCTCGGCGTGCTGCTCCTGCGAGCCGATCGGCAGGATCGCGATCGATTCGGCCGCCGCGGCGCGGGTCTCGCGCCAGGTGCTCTCGGTCAGATTCCGGTGAGTCATGCCGCTGTCTCCCCGGATCGGTGGCATGACAGAGTCGGCGCATGGCGCATGAACGTATTCCTTTGCGGTTGGTACCCGATCCGCGGCCGGACGAGCCGGCCGGGCGGGACGTCGGTGTGCTGGGCGCCGTCGAGGTGCTGCCCGGTCTGGTGCGCTCCGCGCTGCTGGAGCGCACCGGGGTCGTAAGGGAACGCGCGCAGGCCCGCTTCGACGCGGGCAGCGCGGACCCGGGTGTGGTCGACGAGGCGCTGCGGGAGGCAGCCTCGGTGTTCGCGGGCCACGCCCCGCTGGGCGTCGGCGTGGCCGCCGCCGGGGTGGTCGACCCGGCGGCAGGGCGGATCGTCGAGGTCAACGACGCGCCCGCGCTGCGCGGCTACCCGGTCGCGGAGCGGCTGACGGAGCTGGCCGGTGCGCCCGTCCAGGTCGAGCACCGGGCCCGCGTCCAGGTCCTCGGGGACCGGTGGTTCGGCGCGGGACGCGGCCGGCGCTCCTTCGCGTCCGTCGCGACCGGTGAGGTGCTGGGCGTCGGCATCCTCTACGACGGTCAGGTGCTCGCCCCGGTCGGCGGCCGCAGCGGCGCCCATATGACGGTCACCGCCAGTGGCGACGTCTGTACCTGCGGCCGGCGCGGCTGCTGGAAGACCGTGGCGACGACCCGCTGGCTGCGCGACCGCGCCGCCGCACTCGGCATGGACCCGCGAGGCGTCTCGCCGGGCACGCTGCTCGCCTTGGCGGACCCGGCGGCCCGCGAACTCGTCGTGCGGTACGCGGAGAACCTGGTGCTCGGCCTCGCCACCGTCCAGCAGCTCTTCGCCTGTGGACTGTTCGTGCTGCACGGCGAGGCGCTCGACGGCGGTGAGCCGTTCCGTGAGCTGGTCGAGACCCTGCTGCGCGCCGATGAGCTCGGCGGCGGCGAGGCCCCCACCGTGGTGCTCGGCGAGCCGGCCGACACCGGCACGCTGCTGGGTGCGGCGGGTCTGGTCCTGTCCGGACGCTAGGGCGCCGCGAAGGCCTGGCGATCCGGCGGGCGGTCGCGGGTTCATGCCGCCTCGTCCGCCCGGACGCGGCGCCGCGAGGGGTCGGGGACCGGCACCGCGTCCAGGAGCCGCCGCGTGTACGCGTCCCGAGGCTCCGTGAAGACCTGCCGGGCCTCGCCGCTCTCCACGATGCGGCCCCGGCGCATCACGGCGACCCGGTCCGCGATCTGCCCGACGACGGCCAGGTTGTGCGAGATGAAGAAGTACGTGAGACCCAGGCGTTCCTGGAGCTCCGCGAGCAGGTCCAGGACGCGGGCCTGCACGGACACGTCGAGCGCGCTCGTCGGCTCGTCCAGGACGACCAGGCGCGGCTCCAGGGCGAGGGCGCGGGCGATGGAGATGCGCTGGCGCTGTCCGCCGGAGAACTCGTGCGGATAGCGGTCCAGGATGCCCCCGTCCAGGCCGACGGAGTCCAGGAGCTCGCCCGCCCGCTCGCGGACCGCCGCCCTGCCGCGCCGCCCGCGCGCCCACTCCTCATGGGTGACGAGCGGTTCCCCGACGATGTCCGCGATGCGCATCCGCGGGTTCATGCTGGAGTACGGGTCCTGGAGGACGACCTGCATCTGCCGTCGCAGCGGCCGCAGTTCGGCGCCGGTCAGCGACAGCAGCTCCGTACCGTCGAACCGCACACTGCCCGCAGTGGGTTCCAGCAGTCGCAGCAGCAGCCGGGTCAGCGTCGTCTTGCCGCAGCCGGACTCCCCGACCAGGGCGAACGTCTCTCCCTCGCGGACCGTGAGGGAGACGTCGTCGACGGCGACGCTCGGCGGCCGGCCGGGGAACTCCTTGCGCAGTCCGCTGATTTCCAGAAGGTCGCTGGTGGTCATGGGGCGGGCTCCAGTCGGGGGGTGGCGGCCAGCAGGTCGCGGGTGTACTGCGCGGCGGGGCGGCCGAAGACCTGGTCCACGTCCCCGGTCTCCACGACCTCGCCGTGCCGCATGACCGCCACCCGGTCGGCGGTCTCCGCGACCACCCCCAGGTCGTGGGTGATGAGCAGGACGGCCATGCCGTGCCGGCGCTGCAGCGTGACGAGCAGTTCGAGGATCTGCCGCTGCACGGTCACGTCGAGCGCCGTCGTCGGCTCGTCCGCGATCAGGACGCGCGGCCGGGCCACGAGCGCGGAGGCGATCATGACGCGCTGGCGCAGCCCGCCGGACAGTTCGTGCGGGTACTGCCGGTAGCGCTGCTCAGGGTCGGGGATGCCCACCTCTTCGAGCGCGGTCAGCGCCGCCTGGCGCGCCTGCGCGCGGCTGTGGCCGCCGTGCAGCCGCAGCGCCTCTGCGACCTGGGCGCCGACCCGTTGCAACGGGTCGAGACTGGTCATCGGGTCCTGGAACACCATGGAGATCCCGGCGCCGCGCACCTTGCGCAACTCCCGCTCCGGCAGGGCCAGTACGTCCCTCCCGTCGAGAAGGACCCGGCCGCCCGCGTAGACGCACGGCGGTTCGGGGTTGAGGCGCATCGCGGACAGCGCGGTGGCGGATTTACCGCTGCCTGACTCACCGACGACGGCGAGGGTCTCACCGGCGGCGACGGACAGGCTCACCCCGCGCACCGCGTGCACGGTGGAGGCGGCGAGTTCGAAGTCGACGCGCAGGTCCTGGAATTCGAGGACGGGTGCGGCGTCCGGGGCATCGGGGGAGTGGGTCATCGGCGGTACGCCTTCGGGTCCGCGACGTCGCGCAGCGCGTCGCCCAGGATGTTGATGGCCAGGGAGGTGAGCATCAGAGCCACACCGGGGAACACAGCGATCCACCAGGACGTGCCGAGGTACAGCTGTCCGTCGGCGAGCATGCCGCCCCAGGTCACCGTCTCCTTCGGCACACCGAGGCCCAGATAGCTGAGTGAGGCCTCCGCGACGATCGCGGCCGCGATGTGCAGGGTCCCGATGGTGGCGAGGGGCGCCATGACGTTCGGAAGCAGATGCCGCCGCATGATCGTCAGGTCGTCCACGCCGATGGCCCGCGCCTCGGTGATGAAGTCGCGGGTGCGCAGCGACATCACCTCCGAGCGCACCACCCGGGCGTACGAGACCCAGCCGGTGATGCCGAGCACGAGGATCACGTAGCCCAGTCCGGAGCCGACGAAACCGACGACGGCGAGCGCCAGCAGGATCGCCGGGAAGGCGAGCTGGACATCGGCGACGCGCATCACGACGCGGTCCGTCCAGCCGCCGAGGTAGCCGGTGGCGAGGCCGGCCGCGGTGCCGATGACGCCCGCGAGCAGGGCGGCGCCGGCGCCGACGAGCAGCGAGACACGGGTCCCGTACACGACGCGGGAGAGCAGGTCGCGGCCGAGCTGGTCGGTGCCGAGCAGATGGGCGGTGCTGCTGCCGGACTGCCAGGCGGGCGGCTGGAGGCGGCCCAGGAGGTTCTGCGCGTTCGGGTCGGCGGGCGCGATCAGCGGTGCGCACAGCGCACACACGATGATCACCGCGAGGAGGACGAGCGCGACCGCGGCGAGCCGGTTGCGCAGCAGCGAGCGCCACACGGACGGCTGTTTCGCGACGGCCGGGGGGATTTCGGCGGTGGGCGCGGGGGCGGTGGTGGTCATCGGGAGTTCCTCACCCTCGGGTCGAGGAGGCCGTAGGACAGGTCCACGAGCAGGTTGACCACGACGAACGTGGCGGCGAAGAGCAGCACCGTGCCCTGGACCAGGGGGAAGTCGCGGTTGGCGATGGCCTGCACGGTCAGCTGGCCGACACCGGGCCAGGAGAAGACCTGCTCGGTGAGGATCGCGCCGCCGAGCAGGCTGCCGACCTCCAGGCCGACGACGGTCACCACCGGCAGCGACGCGTTGCGCAACCCGTGCCGCAGCACGGTGCGCACCGGACCGAGACCACGGGCGCGGGCCGTACGGATGTGGTCGGAGCCCAGCACGTCGATCAGGGACGAGCGCAGCAGCCGGGCGACGACGGCGACCGAGTAGACGGAGAGCGTGACCGCAGGCAGGACGAGGTGGGCGAACGTGCCGTACCCGGAGGCGGGCAGCGCGTGCAGGCCGACGGCGAACACCAGGATCAGCAGGATGCCGATCCAGAAGGGCGGGGTGGACTGGCCGACGAGCACGGCCGTGATGACGCCCCGGTCGGCAGGCTTGCCCCGGCGCATCGCCGCGATCGTCCCGGCGGGCAGCGCGATCAGCAGCGTCACCACGAAGGCACCCGCCGCGAGCAGCAGGGTGGCCGGGATGCGGTCGGCCAGTACCTGGCGCACTGGCTGGCTGTAGAAGAGGGAGTCGCCGAAATCGAAGCGCGGCAGCCCCCACAGATAGTCGAGGTACTGGCTGAACAACGACTTGTCCAGGCCGAGGCTGTGCCGCAGCACGCTCTCCTGCTGGGCGCTGGCGTCCGGCGGCAGCATCACCTTCACCGGGTCGCCGGACAGCCGCACCAGGAAGAAGACGACGGTCGCGGTGCACAGCAGCACCAGGACCGCGGTGCCCAGTCGGGCGGCGGCCGGGCGCAGCACGGCCACGACGCGGCTGCGCGGTGCCTCGGCCGGACCGGCGGGCCCGGCGGACTTGGCGGGCAGGGTCAGGGACTCGCTCATCACACGGCCACCTTCGCGCTCGCCATGTCGAGGATTCCGGCGGCGCCGGGCGTCCAACTGGGCCGGGTGTTGTGCACGTAGATGTTGTCGATCTGGTAAAGGGGCACGAAGGGCGCCTCGTCCTTGATCAGTTGCTGGAGACCGGAGAAGGCGCGGCGCCGGACGGCCGGATCCACGGACAGTTCCTCGGTGTCCACGAGCTTGTCGGCGCGCTTGTCGTGCCAGCGGCTCTGGCGCCGGTCGCTGCGTACGTTGGACTGGAGCATGCTCTCGCCGTCCAGGGTCCATACGGTCGACGCGGCCAGGTACATCGGCCCGAGTGCGCCGTGGTTGTCCGAGGTCAGCCGCTGGGCGTAGGTGCCCGGGTCGAGCAGATCCACCTTGGCGCGCACCCCGGCGTGGGCGAGCAGCCCGGAGATCGCCTCCGCGACGTTCGCGTCGAGGTTGGAGGCGGTGAGCGAGGTGCTGATGCCGTCGGGGTGCCCGGCCTCCGCGAGCAGCGCGCGGGCCTTGGCGGCGGAGCGGAGGTAGGGCTTCACGGTCTCGTCGAAGCCGAACGCCCCGCGCGGGATCATCGCGGGGACCTCGGTGGCGTTGCCGCCGAGCACCGCCTTGATGAGCAGCGGTACGTCGACGGCGTGGTTGATGGCCTGACGCACCCGGCGGTCGCGCAGCGGCCCGTCCGCCAGGGTGTCGAGCGACAGGTAGGAGGTGCGGACGCCGGTGTGGTGGTCGATCCGCACCCCCGGATAACCGGCCAGCTGCTGGGCGGCGTCCGGGGTCATGCCCGCCACGATGTCCACGCCGCCGCTCTGCAGGGCGGCCAGCGCGGAGGAGGAGTTGGGGGCGGGGACGAAGACCAGCTCGTCGAGGTGCGGGCGGCCCTGCCAGTGGCCGGCGTAGGCGCGCAGCCGCAGTTCGTGGTCGCGCTGCCAGCGGCGGAACGCGAAGGGGCCGGTGCCCACGGGATGTGCGGCGAAGCCCTCGTCCCCGACCTTGTCCAGGTAGCGCGGGGGAACCACGACACCGCCGAACAGGGACAGCTTCGCCGGCAGGATCGGGTCGTGCACCGAGGTGTGCAGGTCCACCGTGTACCGGTCGACGACGGTGACGTCCTCGACGTAACGCAGCTCCACGATCGGTGACTTGGTCGCGGGGTCGAGCAGCCGCTTGATGCTGAACCGGACCGCTTGCGCGTCGCAGGGCTCGCCGTTGTGGAACGTGACGCCGCGCCGCAGCTCGAACCGCCAGACCTTGGCCCCGACGGCCTTCCAGGAGAGCGCGAGCCGTGGCCGCAGGGTGTTGTCGCGGCCCATGGAGGTGAGCGTGTCGAAGATGTTGATCAGGGCGTTCATCGACGTCATGTCGCCCTGCTTGTGCGGGTCCATCGTCTTGGGGTCCCCGGTCTGGGACACCCGCAGGACGTTGCCGGCGGCGTCCGCGGGCGGCGACCCGCACCCGGTCAGCAGGGCGGGGGCGGCCAGGGCGGGCGCGGCCAGAGCGCTGGCCCGCAGTACCGAGCGGCGGGAGCAGCCGGCGCGGGGGCCGCTTTGCCCTCCACGTATTCGTTCCATTGAACAACACACCCGTTCCGGTGAATGGAATGCAGTGCGGGTAAGGTAATCCCCATGGGGAAACCGGTCAACAGTCGTTCGCAGCAGCAGACGTCCGCCACCGCTCTCGACGAGGCGGCCGTGACAGCCCTTCCACCCGCGCCAGGCCCGGTGGACAAGGCCATGGAAGTGCTCTCCGCCCTCGCAGAAACCGGAGCGCCACACCGCCTCGCGGACCTCGCCCGTCACACGGGCCTCGCCAAACCCACCGTGCACCGCCTGCTGCGCGCTCTCGCGGCCAGTGGCTACGCCGAACCTGCCGCAGGCGGCAGCTACCGCCCCGGACCCCGCCTCCTCGGACTTGCCGCAGGTGTCCTCGCCGATGACGCGGCCACCCGCCAGACCGGCCCGGTCCTGGAGGAACTCCGCATCCGCACCGGCCTGTTCGCCTCCTACGCGGTGCGCGACGACAGGGCCCTGGTCCACCTGCGCGTGCACGCACCCGCCCAGGGGCCCGCCCTCGGCCTGCGCCCCGGAACGCGTGAGTCCGTCACCGCGGGCGCCGCCGGACTGGCCCTGCTGGCGGCCCTTCCCGCAGAGGACGCCGAAGCCCTGCTGACCGGACCGGACGGGGCCCCCGCCGACGAGGTGACACGCACCGCGCTGGCCGCCGCCGCCCGCGACGGCTACGCCTTCGACAGCGCTGACGCCTGGCGGGACCGCCGCGCGCTCGCCGCCCCGGTCCGCGATGCCGCGAGCCGTCCGGTGGGCGTGCTCGTCCTCACCGGCCTCGCCTTCACCCTCGACGAGGCGGCCGCGCATCTGTACGGGCCGATGGTGCGCTCCGCCGCGGCCGCGGTCTCCGCGGGCCTCGCCGCGCAACCGGGAGCACGGCTCGGCCTGGTGGCGGAGCCGGACCAGGGGACGGGGTACGGACGGTGAGCAACCACCACGCCGCCGCACGCCGGCGCATCCTCGAACAGGGACGGGCGCGCGGCCTGTACTCCGGCGCTGCCTGGTCCCTGGGCGACGCGAACGGGCCGTACGACCGGGGCTGGACCGGCAGCCGGGCCAACGGCGGAGCCCCGCTGGACGGCACCGACCTGTGGGACCTCGCCTCGGTGACCAAGCCGATCGTGGGCCTCGTCGTCATGGCCCTGGTGGAGCGGGGCGTACTCGGCCTCGACGACACCGTGGGCCACCACCTGGACCGGTACCGCGACAGCCCGCACGCCGCCCGCACCCTCGCCCAACTCCTCGACCACACATCTGGGTTGCCCGGCGGCGTCCCCCTCTACCGCGAGCACCCCACCCGCGAATCGCTGCTCACCGCGCTGGGGACACTGGAGCGCACCGCCGAACCCGGCACGCACGTCGCGTACTCGTCCCAGGGGTTCATGCTGCTCGGCCTGATCGCCGAACAGGCCACCGGCCGGGGGCTGGACGCGCTGCTGACGGAGTTCGTCAGCACGCCGCTCGGACTCACGGACCTGTGCTTCCGGCCCGGCCCCGGGCGCCGGGCCCGTGCGGTGGCCACCGAGGACTGCCCGTGGCGCGGCCGGACCGTGACCGGCGAGGTGCACGACGAGAACGCCGTCGTGCTCGGCGGTGTCGCGGGCCACGCCGGTCTCTTCGCCACCCTCACCGACATGGAACGGCTCGCGCGCTCCCTGCTCGGCGGTGGCCCGGCGTTGCTCGCACCGGACACCCTCGCGCTGATGACCGCACCCCGCACCGACCATCTGAACCTGCGCCGCGCCCTGGCCTGGCAGGGGACGGACCCGCACACGTCGCCGGTGGGCGACACCTTCGGGCCCGCCTCGTACGGGCACACCGGATTCACCGGCACCAGCCTGTGGATCGACCCGGAGGCGGCGCGTTACGCGATCCTGCTGACCAACCGCGTCCACCCGGACCGGACGGAACGCGGATTCGTGCCGCTGCGACGGGAGTTCCACACGGTTCCCGCCCACCCCTGACCGAGGCCGGCGGCGTCGCGCACGCCGGGCGTAGGGGCCCGGAGCCAGATGTCGGGAGCTGTGGCCCCGGCTGAGGGACGCCGGTTCGATCGTCACCGCGCCCGATCCGGCGGACGGCAGAAGGATCGTGACCGCGCCCGATCCGACGGACGGCAGAAGGCGGTTGATCCGCCGGGCCCCGTCCGGCCCTGAGTAACAGCCTTCCCGCACCTCATTGACAGCGCTTTCCGCCGTGGGCGAGTATCCGTCCCGAACACCTCTGACAACGTTGTCCAGGGCGGGAGATCTCATGCAATCGCAGGAGCACCAGGGCGGACTTCCACGACGGCGGCTGCTCCAGGCGGGCGCCGTACTCGGTCTGGCCGCCACCCAGGTGGCCAACGCGTCGCCCGGTCACGCGGCCGCGCGCACGGCAGCAGGGCCGCCCGGCATCGAGTTCGGCGGCGGACAGGACCAACTGCTGGGCGCCGCCTACCGGTCCGCGTGCCACAACCTGCTGGACATCAACACCGTCCCGTACGACCCGGCGGAGTACAACCAGACCGGTCTGATGACGGACTCACCCGGTACGTTCATCCGGGCGGGCGGCGGATACGAGCAGCCGTGGACCCGGGACGCGTCGGTCAACTCCTGGAACGCGGCCAGCTTTCTGACGCCGCAGGTGGCACGCAACACCCTGTGGGCGGTGTGCCGCCGGCAGGACGACGGCACGCTGATCGTGCAGCAGGACAACCAGTGGTGGGACCAGATCGTGTGGGCGGTGGCGGCCTGGCACCACTACCTGGTCACCGGGGACCGCGCGTTCCTCACCGATGCCTTCCAGAGCGCCGTCAACACCCTGCGGGCCGACCGCGATCAGCACCACAACGAGCGCTACGGGCTCTTCGAGGGCCCCGCGTTCCTCCAGGACGGCATCGCCGGCTACCCCGCCCCGCCCGCAGACCCGGACAACCCCTCCTCGTTCGTGCTCGACCACCCGGGCACGGACAAGATGATGTGCCTGTCCACCAACTGCCTCTTCCACGCCGGGTATCTCGCCACCGCCGCGATGGCGCAGGAGACCGGCGACCGGCGCACCGCGCAGGAGTTCCGGCTGGCCGCCGCCCGGCTGCGCACCGCGATCAACGCCCACCTCTGGCGCCCCGACGCCGGAACCTACGGCTACTTCATCCATGGCGAGGGCGAGCGGGCCGGCCGGCTGGAGACGTACGAGGAGGCCAACGGCCTCGCCTTCGCGGTGCTGTGCGGGGTGGCCTCCGAGCGCCAGGTGCGCACGGTCCTGGACCGCACCCATCACGAACCGCACGGCGTGGTCAACGTATGGCCGCACTTCGAACGCTTCGACGACCAGCATCCCGGCCGCCACAACGCGATCGTGTGGCCGATGACGGTCGGGATGTGGGGGCACGCGGCTGCGGCCGGCGGCCGGACGGACCTGCTGGCCCGCGCGGTCACGGACATCGCCACCCTCGAACACCAGGACGGCCACTTCTGGGAGATCCACAACGCCCTCACCGGCGCGGTGGACGGCGGCTGGCAGAACGCGCGTCAGTGGGGCTCGGAGCCGGACCAGACCTGGTCCGCGACGGGCTACCTGCGCCTCATCCACCAGGGCGTGTTCGGCATCCGGCACGAGCGGGACGGGATCCGGTTCGCCCCGAACCTGCCGCCCGGCTGGGGTCCGGTGACCCTGCACGACCTGCCCTACCGCGGCATGACCCTGGACATCACCCTCACCGGCTCAGGCCGCCGGGTCGTCTCGTCCACCGTCGACGGACACCACCGCACCACGGTCCCCGCCGGCCTCCGGGGGCGGCACCGGGTACGGATCGAACTGCGCTGACGTCCCTCGGTCCGGGAAGCGGGCTCATCGCCTGACGCCGCGGGACCGCTGCTACCGGGGAGGCGCCAGGGTGTACCGCGTCTCCCCGGGGATGTGCGACGTGTCGCGGCGGGCCAGCAGCCAGTACAGCACCGCCGGGATCACCAGGCCCACGATCCAGGAGATGTCCGCGCCGCCCAGCGGATCCACCAGCGGCCCCGTGTAGAAGTTCGTCGCGAGGAACGGGAGCTGGGCGAGGACGCCCACCCCGTAGACCGTGAGGGCGTCCCAGCGCCAGGCGCCGTAGCGGCCCCCGGGGTCGGAGAGCGCCGGGATGTCGTACCGCTCCCGCGAGATCAGGTAGTAGTCGACCAGGTTGATCGCGGACCACGGCGTGAAGAACGTCAGCAGGAACAGCAGGAAGTCCTTGAAGGACGTCAGGAAGCTGTCCTTGCCCAGGAGCGCCACCGCCGTTCCCGCGACCATGATCACCGCGATGTAGAGGGCCCTGCCGCGCTGCGAGAGCGTCTTCTGGCCGCGGAATCCGCTGACGCCGGTCACCATCGACATGAAACCGCCGTACGTGTTCAGCACGTTGATGGTCAGCTTTCCGAACGCGACCACGAAGTACAGGAACGACGCGATCAGGCCCGCACCGCCCAGGCCGACCACGTATCCGACCTGGTTGGAGAGGAACGCGTCCCCCGCGCTCGCCGCCACCAGCACTCCGAACGTCATCGACCACTGCGAGCCGAGGGCAGAGCCCGACAGGGTCCACCAGAACGTGGCCCGGCCGGACGTCGCCCGCGGCAGATAGCGCGAGTAGTCCGCGACGTACGGCCCGAAGGCGAGCTGCCAGGACGCCGAGAGCGACACCGCGAGCAGGAACATCGGCAGTCCGAAGTGCGCGTCGCCGAGCAGCGCCGACAGGTCCACGCGGTCCAGGAGGCGGATGCCCAGGTAGATGAAGGCCAGCGCGCAGACCACGCTCGCCACTCGTCCGAGGACGTGGATCACCCGGTAGCCGACCGCCGCCACCACCCCGGTGACCACCGCGAAGACGATGATGCCGGTGGTGTCGTTCGTGTGCGTGAGCTCGGCCGTGGCCTGTCCGGCGAGGACGCTGCCGCTCGCGAAGAAGCCCACGTACATCAGGACGACCAGGAGGAGGGGGACGACCGCGCCGCGCACCCCGAACTGGGCGCGGGACTGGATCATCTGCGGCAGACCGAGCTTCGGTCCCTGCGCGGAGTGCAGGGCCATGACGGCGCCGCCGAGCAGATTGCCCAGCAGGAGGCCGGCCAGCGACCACACCACGTCGCCGCCGAAGACGACGGCGAGCGCGCCGGTGACGACCGCGGTGATCTGCAGGTTCGCGCCGAGCCAGAGGGTGAACTGACTGAACGCGGTTCCGTGCCGTTCGCCGTCCGGGACGACGTCGATGGAGCGCCGCTCCACCAGGTCTTCAGCTGCCATGACTCGGTTACCCGGCCTCTCGTTGTTGTGTCCCGCCGTGTGGTCCGGCGGTGGGTGCTACTTGATTCCGTGCCGTGCCGCCCAGTCGCCCGCGACGTCCTCCGGGTCCTTCTTGTCCTTGTCCACCAGGCGGTTCAGCTCGGTGAGGTCCTCGGTCGTCAGCGCGTTGCCGAGCCGGCCGAGCGCCTTGCGGACCGTCGAGTCGGCCTTGCGGTCCGCGATGAGCGGGACTACGTGCTGGCCCGGGACGAGGTTCTTGGGGTCGGTGAGCACGACCCAGTGCTCGGCGGCGATGTCGGTGTCGGTGGTGAAGAGGTTCGCGACATCCACGTCCCCCTTCTTCAGGGCGCCCTTGACCAGCGGCCCGGAGGAGTCGAGGGACTTGAACTCCTTGAACTCCACGCCGTACACGTCCTTGAGGCCCACCGCGCCGACCGCGCGCTTCTTGACCTCCGGCGCCGCGCCGATGACGAGCTTGCCGTTGTGCCGGGCGAGGTCCGCGAGCGACTTGAGACCGTACTCGGCGGCGGTCTCCCTGGTGACGACGAACGCGTCGGAGTCCTCGGCGCGGCCGTACGGCAGGATCTGCAGTCCGGCGGGCAGGGCCACGGCGAGGGCGTTCTGCATCTCGCCCTCCTCCGCGGCCTTCGACTTGGTGTCGAGGTAGTGCAGCAGGGCGCCCTGGTACTCGGGCAGGAGATCGATGTCGCCGCCCTTGAGCGCGGGGATGAGGATCTCGCGGGTGCCGAGGTTGGGGCGGACCTTGGTCTTCACGCCGGCCGCTCCGAGGGCGGCGGCGTACAGGTACCCGAGGACCTGGTTCTCGGTGAAGTTGGCGGTGCCGATGGTGACGCCGTCCTTGCTGGAGCCCCCGCCCCCGCCGCCGGACCCCTGCCCGTCGAGCGAGGTGACGCCGCCGCTGCAGGAGGCGAGCGCGGGGACGGAGGCGGCGGCGAGGAGCCCGCCGAGGAGGTTTCTGCGGTTCATCGTGTGTGCTCCTAGGCCGACTTGGCGGGGCGATGGCGGAAGAGGGCGCGTTGCAGGGCGGAGAGCGCGAGGTCCAGGACGACGGCGACGACCGCCACGAGTACGGCTCCGCCCAGTACCTGTACGAGGTCGCGCTGGGCGAGACCGTCGAAGACGTACCGGCCGAGCCCCCCGAAGGAGACGTACGCGGCGATGGTGGCCGTCGCGACGACCTGGATGAGGGCGAGCCTGAGTCCGGTCATGATCAGCGGGAGGGCGAGGGGCAGTTCCACCTGGAGGAGGACCTGATGCCAGCGCATGCCCTGGCCGCGCGCCGCGTCCCGTACCTCGGGGTCGACGGCGGACATCCCGGCGTAGGTGTTGGTGACGATGGAGGGCACGGCGAGCGCCACGAGGGCGATGTAGACCGGCCACATCGAAAGGCCGCTGGCGAGGAAGACCAGCACGACGAGCCCGACCGTGGGCAGCGCGCGCCCGAAGCTGGAGAGGTTGATCGCGAGGAAGGCGCCGCGCCCGGTGTGGCCGATGAGCAGGCCGACCGGCAACGCGATGGCGGCGGCGATCAGAGTGGCGAGCAGTGAGTACTGGAGGTGTTCCGCGAGGCGGTGGCCGATGCCGTCGGGACCGGTCCACTGCTCACCGCTGACCAGCCAGGCGCCGAGGTTCTTGAAGAGTTCGTACATGAGCGCTCAGGCCCCCTGCTTCTGCCGGCGGGTCCATGGGGTCAGGACGTACTGGAGGGCGACGAGCACCGCGTCCGCGACGAGTGCGAGGAGCAGGGTCAGGACGACGCCGACGATGACGGGGGTGGGGAAGTTGCGCTGGAAGCCGTCCGTGAAGAGCTGGCCCAGTCCGCCGTCCCCGATGTACGTGGCCACGGAGACCAGCGAGATGGCCATGACCGTCGCGATCCGCACGCCCGCCATGATCACCGGGAGGGCGAGGGGGAGTTCGACGGTGAGCAGGGTGCGCAGCGGCCGGGTTCCCATGGCCTTCGCGGCCTCCTTGGTCCTGGCGGGCACGGAGTCCAGACCCTCGACGGTGTTCCGCAGGAGCACCACGAGGGTGTAGATCGTCAGGCCGATGACGGTGGTGGTGCGGGTGAGCCCGCTGACCGGCAGGAGGAGCACGAAGACGGCGATGGACGGAATGGTGAACAGGATGTTCGACAGCCCGAGGAGCAGCCCGCGCAGCCGGCGCACCCGGTGCGCGAGTACGGCCAGGGGGAGCGATACGACCAGGCCCAGGAGTACGGCGGTGAGGGCGGCCTGGAGATGGGAGACGGCCAGGGTGGTGAGATCACCGGAGTGGTCGGATATCCACGACCAGTCGATGCTCATGCGCCCACCGTGCTCGCCGCGCCGTGGACGCGTCCCGCGTGGTCGTGGATGTCCTCGCGGGACGTCACACCCGTGAGAACGCCCTCCGCGTCGACCCGGGCGACGAGTCCGCTCGGCGCGGCGATCGATTCGTTGAGGGCCGAGAGGAGCGAGTCCGTGTCGCGCAGCGGCCGGACCGGGGCCTGCGCCTCGCTCTCGGTGTCCTGCCAGGCCAGCGGCTTGCGGGCGGCGTCGAGGGTCAGCTGCCAGCGGGTGCCCTTGGGAGCGGGGCCCTGGGTGACCTCCGCCAGTGCGGTCAGCGACAGCAGCTTCAGACCGCGCTCCGCGCCGAGGAAGTCCGCGACGAACGCGTCCGCGGGGCGGGCCAGCAGCTCGGCGGGGCCGGCGCACTGGACGAGGTGGCCGCCGGTACGGAAGACGGCTATGCGGTCCCCGAGCCGGACGGCCTCGTCTATGTCGTGCGTGACGAAGACGATGGTCTTGTTCAACTCCCGCTGCAGGCGTAGGAGTTCGTCCTGGAGCTGGGTGCGCACCACGGGGTCGACGGCGCCGAACGGCTCGTCCATCAGGAGTACCGGCGGGTCTGCGGCGAGCGCCCGTGCCACGCCGACCCGCTGCTGCTGGCCGCCGGAGAGCTGATGGGGGTAGCGCTTCCCGGCGTCGGCGGAGAGGCCCACCGTCTCCAGGAGTTCCGCCGCCCGTGCCCGCGCCTTCTTCCGGCCCCAGCCGAGCAGCAGGGGCACGGTCGCGATGTTGTCGAGGACCGTGCGGTGGGGGAAGAGCCCGGACTGCTGGATCACGTAGCCGATGGAGCGGCGCAGGTCGGCGGCGTCCTGCTCCAGGACGTCCTTGCCGTTGACCCTGATCGTCCCGGAGGTCGGATCGACCATCCGGTTGATCATCCGAAGTGTTGTTGTCTTGCCGCAACCGGAAGATCCGACGAGGACGGTCACGCCGCCTTCCGGCATGTCGAGCGTGAGGTCGTGCACCGCGGTCGTGCCGTTCGGGAAGCGCTTGTTGACCGTGTCGAATTGGATCATGTGGAGTCCCTTGCCCGGCTGCATATCATCATGCAGAGTTCTTGGTGTCTGAATAGATTGTCAATAGTCAGTCGCCGTTCAGGAGTAAATCCCTGGTGACAAGTGGCCGTAGGGCAAGACGAAGCTTCCGGTTGAGGAGGAATTGCGCGTGATGTCGTCTCATATCGCGGACGGGGTGACGGTCGGCAGCGATGCGGTCGTCACCCTCGACGGCCGGGGACTGATGGTCGCAGATGTCGTACGCATGGCCGAATCCACCGTAAAACCCGTCCCCGGGGCGGAGGGTATGAAGCGTGTGGAGACCTCGTGGAACGCCGCCCGGGAGATCGCCTCATGGGGTCGCGTCTACGGCCGCTCCACCGGCGTGGGTGCCAACCGGAACGAGCCCGTACCGACGGAGGCGGCCGCCGATCACGGGCTGCGGCTGCTGCGCAGCCACGCCGGATCGATCGGGGAGGAGCTGCCCGCGCGGCAGGTCCGCGCCATGCTCGCCGTCCGGGCCAACCAGCTGCTCGCGGGCGGTGCCGGTCTGCGCCCGACCGTCGTCACGGCACTCTGCGAGGCGCTGGAGACGGGCGCCCATCCGAAGGTCAACGAATTCGGCTCGGTCGGCACCGGCGACATCGCCGCACTCGCGCAGATGGGCCTCGCGCTGGCCGGTGAACACCCCTGGCAGGGCCCCGGGGTGGCCCCAGCCCCGCAGCCCCTCGACAACAACGACGCCCTCGCCCTGATCAGCAGCAACGCGCTCACCCTCGGCCAGTCGGCCCTCGCCCTGCACGAGCTGCGCGGCCTGATCGCCGCCACCCAGGTGGTGGCGGCACTGTCCCTGATGGCGACCGACGGTTCGTACGAGGCGTACGCGCTGCCCGTGCACGAGGCGCGGCGGCACGCCGGTTCGTACGCGGTCGCGGAACGGATGCGACTGCTGCTCGGCGCCGCCGACCGCCCCACGCCCCCGCTCGGCCGGATCCAGGACCCGTACGGCTTCCGCTGCGTGCCCCAGATCCACGGACCCGCGCACGATGCGGCGGACGCGCTCGAAGACGTCCTCACCGTCGAGATCAACGCGGCGGCGGAGAACCCGCTGATCTCGGCGGACGATATGGCGGCCTACCATCACGGCGGCTTCTACATCGCCCAACTCGCGCTTTGCCTGGACCACTTCAGGCTTGCGGTGACGCAGGTGGCGCGGCTGTCGACCTCGCGCCTGTCCACGCTGAACGAACCGGCCTTCACCCGGCTGCGGCCGTTCCTCGCGGACGGCGCGCCGGCCGCGTCGGGCGTGATGATCCTTGAGTACGCGGCCGGCGCGGCGCTCGGGGATCTGCGCGCCTTCTCCGCGCCCGCCTCGCTCGGCCACGCGGTGCTCTCGCGCGGGGTCGAGGAGCAGGCCAGCTTCGCCTCACTGGCGGCCCGGCAGACGCTGCGCGCGTGCCAGGCGTACCGGCTGGTCGTGGGATGCGAACTCGTCGCGGCCGTAAGGGCGTTGCGCCAGCGTGACATGCGGCTCGATCCGCAACTGCCGGTCGGGCGGGCCTTCGCGCTGGCGGACGCGGTGCTCGACGCGGAGCTGGCCGACCGGCCGCTGACGGACGATGTGACGGCGGCGGCCGGGCTGCTCGACCGGTTCACCGAACTGTGGCTGGACCTCGGCTCGCGGAGTGACACGGCCTTCGACGCCCAGGGCGCGGTGCGGCGCGGGTGAAGAGCGGCCGTGCGGGCGTGGGACGGTCCCGGGGCGCGACCGTCCCGGCGCGCGCGACCGGAAGAGTTTCCTCCCAGTAGGTGCAGACCGCGAGAAATTGAGCAGGCGAGAGATATGGGCTCACTTCTTCGAACCACCCCATCACCGTCCGAGCAGTCGCTCCGGTCGCGGGAGAAGACGACGGCTCGGCGGGCCGGTACGCGCCGGCCCCGGCTGCTCGTCCCGGTCGCGGCCGCGTCGATCGCCCTCGTCACGGCCGGCTGCGGCGGCACCGCGGCCTCGGCCGGACAGCCCGCCGCGAGCGGCTCCGCCGGCAGCGGCGCGCCGACGGCGAAACACTCCTCGGACCCGCAGACCTCCGCGCCGGCGGCGGCCACGGGCGCCCCCGAGAGCTCGGCTGCCCCCGAGGGCTCGACCGCCCCGGACTCCGCCGGCTCCGGAACGGGAACCCGGCGCTGCACGACCAAGGACCTGTCGATGAGTCTGCGCACCGGCGACGGCGGCGCGGGCCAGGTCCACTACCGGCTCACGTTCGCCAACAAGTCCGGCCACTCGTGCACCCTGCGGGGATTCCCCGGCGTCTCGTTGATCAGGCGCGACGGCAGCGCGATCGGCGTCCCGGCCGAACGCGAGGGCGCCTCGGGGCAGCAGACCGTGATCGGCGCGGGCGGGACGGCGGACGTCACGCTGCACACCCTGAACCAGGGGATCGCGGATTCCGGCTGCTGGCGCACGCCCGACTACCTCAGGGTCTACCCGCCCGGCTCCAAGGAGGCGCTCACCCTGCGGACCTCCGGCATCCGGGTCTGCGGCGACCGCTTCACCACCACGGCGGTGGAGGGCTGAACCACCGGTCGGCGGACAGGACCACCGGCCGCGGGCCGCCCGGGACTTACCGGGCGGCCCGCGGTGCGTGGACGGCGGCCGCTCAGCCGAGACTGCCGGTCATCGCGTTGAGCAGGGTGCCGACGGCGTCGTCGTTCTCCAGGGAGAAGGCGAACATGCCGGCCAGCCCCTTCTCGGCGGCGTACGCGGCGCGGGCCTCGATGGCCCGAGGCGTGTCACCGGTCCAGAAGTTGGTGCCGTCGTAGATCCAGGAGCTCTCGGTGACGGGGTCCCAGTGGGTCTGGGCCGCCGTCGGGTTCAGTTCCTTCCAGGCCGCGAGCCCGGCCTCCTGACTCAGGGGTCTGGCGGGGGTGGGGCCGGTGGCGCTCTGGTAGAGCCCGGAGTCCGTCCCGGCGGGCACGCCGGTCCAGCCGCGCCAGTAGAACGGCACCCCGAGCACCAGCTTCGACGCGGGGAAGCCGCCGGTGATGCCGTATTCGGGCAGTCCGTCGGTGTAGGCGGTGACCGCCGTGTCGAGGTTGTACTTGGCGCTGCCGGGTTCGATCGGGGTGGTCGGGTCGGCGGGGCTGTCGTGCAGCGGGTCCTGGTGGTTGGTGGGACCGGTCGCGTCCCAGGAGCCGTGCATGTCGTACGTCATGACGTCGGCGTAGTCCAGATAGGCGCCGATCCTGTCCGTCTCCAGGTACTTGATCTTGTCCTGTCCGCTGGGAAGGGCCGCGGTCAGCAGGAACTTCTTGCCGAGCGTCGCCCCGTACGCGTCGAGCTGGGTGCGGAACTCCTTGAGCAGCAGGGTGAAGTTGGCCTTGTCCGCGTCGGCGTAGTGGTTGCCGGTGTGGCCGCCGGCCGATCCCGGGTACTCCCAGTCGATGTCGATGCCGTCGAAGATCCCGGCGGCGGAGGCCACCCCGCCGGACGGGTCGCCCTGGACGTTCTTCGGCAGGTTGCCCTTCATGAACATGTCGATGCAGGAGGAGACGTACGCCTTCCGGGACGCGTCGGTGGCAGCGGCGTCGGAGAAGTACTTGGAGTAGGTCCAGCCGCCGAGCGACACGGTCAGCCGCAGGTTGGGGTACTTGGCCTTGAGTGCGCGGAGCTGGTTGAAGTTGCCCTTGAGCGGCTGCTCGTAGACATCGGCCGTGCCGTCCACGCTGTCGCCCGCGGCGACATCGGCCTGGTAGTCGGCGTAGGCGTCACCGGCACCGTCGCCGGCGTTGGGGTTGTCCTCGTTGCCCGCGTCCGACGCCTTGATGGCCTCGAAGCACTTGTGCGTCGTGGGATGGACGTTCTCGAAGGCGTACGTCACCACGTCGAGCCCGGCCGCCGCGCCGCTGGTGCCGATCTGCTTCGGGTAGTACGCGTTCTCGTAGATCCCCCACTGGTCGAAGTAGGCGGAGGCGTACGGCTTCGCCGCGGGCGCCTCGCCGGTTGTCACGGTGACGGGCTCGGACTGGCCGGAGGCGTGGCCCGCCCGGTCGTAGCCCTGCACGGTGAAGGTGTAGGAGGTGCGCGGCCGGAGGGAGCTGACGGCGACGGTGGTGCCCATGGACGTGGCGGCGATCTCGCCCTTGGCGTAGACCTTGTACGCCGGAACGTCGCCGTTCTGCGAGGAGTCCGTCGACTTGTTCCACTTGAGCACCACGGCGTTGCCGGTGACCTTCGTGGAGACCAGGCCGGTGGGGGTGCTGACCTTGCCGTCGCCCGTGGGGCCGTTCGGGTCGGTGCTCGGCGGCGGTGTGGTCGGCGGGGTCGTCGGAGGGGTGGTCGGCGGCGTGGTGGGATCGCCGCTCGGGCCGGTCAGGGTCAGGTCGTCCGCGCGGTAGGCGCCCTGTCCGTACCAGCCGTGGGTGTAGACGGTCACCGAGGTCGTGCTGGCCCCGGTGGTGAAGGTGGTCGACAGCCGCTTCCACGAGGTGGCGTCCGGCGCCCAGGCGCTCGCGTCGACACCCGTGCCGGTCGCGCCCAGGTAGACGTAGCTGCCCTGGACCCAGCCGGCCAGCGTGTACGGCGTTTTCGGCCGCACGGCCACCGTCTGAGCGCACCGGCCGGTGTCGGAGGCGGTGGCGGGTGCCGCCAGGGCGCCCGAGCCGCTGTGCGGGGGAGCGGAGGCGGTGGCGCCGGCGGCGCACGTCCAGCCCTCCAGGGAACCGGCCTCGAAGCCGGAGTTGGTGAGCAGCTCGGCGTCCGTCGCGGCGGCGGAGCCCGGGACGGCGGCGAGCGCCGCACCCGAGGCGACCAGGACGGCGGCCACCGCCAGCGCGCTGTGGCGCAGCGCGCGTCGTGCCGGGCTGCGGGCCGCCGGAATTCCGGGGCCGGCCGGGTTTGCAGGCATCATGCAACCTCCGTGGGGGACGGACCGCACCAGGGGATGTGTTCATGCCGCATCCAGCGGCACGCCCAAGAGATTGGACTGGACCAATAGGGGCGTCAAGGGGTGCGGCAGGCACTCGGGGGAATTTGGATTAGACCAATTTCGCGGCGCTGAGACATCGGGGCAGCTGGCCCGGCCCGTGCGCCGGAGTACCACGGGCGAGGCGCGGCCGGACGCGCCGCGACGGCAAGGGCACCTCCGGGCCGCAGGCTGCGGCCCGGAGGTGCCCTTCGCCCCGCCGGGCGGACGGTGCGGTGCATCAGGAGGCGGGATCAGCCGGGCAGCTTCGCCAGGACGACCTTGTTCGAGCCACCGTTCTCCGTGTCCATGGCGTAGAACGCCACCTCGCCCCGGTTGTTGATGCTGATGCCCTCGGTCGGCACCCAGCGCGGCGATTCGATCATCGCGCTCACGTCGTACATGCGGCCCTCGGGGTCCCAGACGACCGGCGTGTTCGCATCGGGCGCCGTCTCCGCGCTGCCCACGATCCAGCCCGCGTCGTTGACCTTCAGTGCCTTGGCGCTGAACCCGAAGTCGGGCAGCCGCGTCATCGTGCCACCCGGCTTCAGCACGAACGCGTCGTCACCGCTGGTGCCGACGATCGTTCCCGAGGAGTTGACGCTCTCGGCGTAACTGTCGGCCATGCCGGGCAACGTACCCAGTTCGGTGATCGTCCCGCCGGCGTCCCACCGGACGGCACGACGCCTGCCGTCCTTGGACGAATGCCCGACGACCACACCGGAGTTGTTGATGGCGAGGGGCTCGGTGAGGTTCCGGCTCTCCGTGAGGTGCGGCAGCTTGCGGAAACCGTCCTTCGCGTTCCAGACGAAGCCCTCGTTCACCTCCAGGCTGCGCCCGGTCGCCGGATCGGTGATGTTCCCGGTGGCGTTGCCCACGACCGTTCCCGTGTCGTTGACGGCGAATCCCCGTGCGAACCGGTAGTCGGCCCAGTCGGGCAGCGGCAGGGTGGTGAGTTCGCCGTCCGCGTTCCACAGGCCGGCCCGGGTGCCCTCGGCCGGCGTCAGCTGACCAGTGGCGTATCCCGCCGTCGCGCTCTGGCCGAGCACGTGGCCGTCACGGGCACCCCCGTTGTCGAGCAGGGTGACGCCGTTCGACGCGTCCCAGCGGATCGGCCGGCCCATGCCGGAGACCTGCTGGGAGCCGGCGACCCGTCCGGTGTCATCCAGGCTGAAGGCGACGGCCGGGCCGAACGAGGCGGTGACGTCCGCGTGCGGGTTGGTGACCTTGCCGAGCAGCACGTCGGCGCTGCCCAGCGTGGTGCCCGCGTCCGTGGCCAGCGAGAACCGTCCCACCAGGCTGCGGCCCGCAGGCGGCGCCGTTTCCGCCGTCAGACGGCCCGTCACCTTCGTCGACTCACCCGGGTCAAGGCGCACCGGCTTCCTCCGGTCCACGGTCACGGAACCGAGCGACGCCGAGAACATCGTGTCCTGGATGTCGAACGCGGTACTGCCCGACGGCACGTCCGTACCGGCGATGTACAGCAGGTAGTAGCCGGGGGTGGGGTTGTCCAGGGAGAGCGACTCGCGCGAACCGCCGTTGGTGGAGGAGGCGATCAGCGCCCCCGACTGGGCCACCAGGTACAGATCCAGATCGGCGTTCTTGTCGGAGGCGTTGCCCATCGACACCTCAAGCCGCGTCGCGTCCCTCGGCACCGCGATCTGCTTGCCCGTCATGTCCTGGTCGCTGACGGTCGGGTGCTCCTGCGACAGGGCGCCCAGGGAGCCGCCCACCGCGTGGGCGGTCACCGGCGCGAACCGGTTGACGGCCGTGAACGACTTCTCGGCCGGAGCGTGGACCGCCGCCTCGTCGATCACCGAGGACGCCGGGTCGAGCGCGGCCCCCAGCACGGTGGCGGTGAGCCGGTAGGGGTTCTCCAGGACGGGGGACGTGCGCCGGGCCTCCACCTCGAACTCCCAGACGCCAGGCATCGGCCGCTCGTACGTACGCGAGCCGGGAGCACAGTCCTTCGGGTCCGAGAAGTTCGTGTAACAGCGGCTGACGGCCGTGTCCTCCACGGGCTTCCCCTGCGGATCGACCGCCAGGAAGCGGGTCTGGCTGTCACGGGCGACGCCGGACAGGTCCACCTTCACCGCCGCCGCGCCCTCCGGCACCGCGACGAAGACCGACCGGGTGCCGTTGCGGTCCACCGAGCCCTTCGCCGACACGGCGTACGACGGCTTCGCGGGGGCGGCGGCGGCCACGACGGTGACCGGCACCAGCCGGTCGACGCCGGGTGTCGCCGGATCGTCGACGCGCAGCAGCGCGGAGTGCGCACCCGTGGTCCCGGACTGTGCCCGGATGCTGATCGTGGCCTTCCCGCCCCGGTCCAGCCTCACCGAGCGCGGCGCGCGGAACGTTCCGTCGTTGCCGAGCCACGACAGCTCGGCCCGGCCACTGCCGGAACCCGTGCGGGTCAGTTCCACCGTGTAGTCCTTCGCCCGGTGGACCTCCTGCCCGCCGTCGCCGGGAGCGCAGCGGTTGTACACCCCGGCGCCGGACTTCGGAGTCGCCAGCAGCCCGGCGAGTACGCCGCACACCGGCGCCTCGACGTCGTACGAGGTCGGCCGGCCCTTCTTCGCCAGCAGCTTCCACGCCGCCGGCACGGAGATCAGACCGGCGCCCTGAGCGTAGGCGGGCCGATCCTCCAGGTACGCCGCAGAACCGGTCAGCGCGGTGCGCATCGCGGCCGGTGACACCTTCACCCGGGTGTCGGCCGCCGCCGACAGCAGCAGTGCGACGGCTCCGGCGGCCTGCGGCGACGCCATCGACGTGCCGTTGAACATGCCGTAACCGGCCGGCAGTTCATAGCCGGTGTCGGGGACACTCTCGCCGGGCAGCCACGTCGGTATGGACGACACGGCGGCGCCGGGGGCGAGGAGCTCCGGTTTCATCCCGCCGTCCTCGCGCGGACCGCGTGCGGAGAAGGGGAACAGCGACTGACGGGCCTTCACCCGGGAGCCGTAATCGGCCCACCAGGTGTCCTTGCTGACGGAGGCGCCCACCGCGATCACCTTGTCGGAGGTCGCCGGGTCGGAGACGGTGTTCATGCCCGGCCCGTCGTTGCCGGCCGACGACACGATCTGCACGCCGTACTCGTCGATGAGGCGGTTGTACAGCACCGCGCGGACGTTGTCGCCGTCATTGAGGGCCGACAGCCCGCCGATCGACAGGTTGACGACGTCCGCGCCCTTGTTCACGACGACATCGATCATGCCCTCGGCAAGGGCGTAGGAGGTGCAGCCGGAGGCGAACAGGCAGACCCGCTCGGAGACGATCCGCGCACCCGGCGCGGCACCGTCCATCTTCCCGCCGAACAGCCCGTGGCCCGCGGTGATACCCGCGACGTGAGTGGCGTGCGAACCGGAGACGATGCCGATGTTCACGAAGTCGGCGCTCGTGCCGGCGCTGCCGCCGCCACGCGCCGAGAGGTCCACGTCATCCCGGTACTCGACGGTGAACGGCAGGGACTCGACGACCACCGTGTCCGGGTCGTCCTTGCCGAAAGTGCCCCAGGTGCCGCTGTCGGCGTACGGCTCCACGACATCGGAGTCACCGAACGACCGGTCCAGGTCGGCGTCGACCCAGACCCGGTGGTCCGACTTCCGGTACAGGACACCGAACCGGTCACTGTGGTCGCCGTCCCGGTTCACGTCACCGGCGAGTTCGCTGCCCCAGGTGGCCTCCTCGTCGAAGAGCTGGAACTCGTAGGAACCGTCGGGGGCTTTGTAGTCCACGCCGCCGTACCGGAAGGTGCCGTCCGTGACGGTCACCTTGAGACGCATCTCCAGCCATGTGGGGTCGGCGTCGGTGACCGGGTCGGTCGCCGTCACCCAGTCCTGGATCTTCGGCTTTCCGGTCGTGGTCGTGCGCAGTGCCGGATGGGACGGATCGACCCCGGTGTCCAGGATGCCGACCGTGACGCCCCGGCCGTCCCAGGAACGGTGGTCCTCGGTGAAGCCGGTGGCGCCCGTCTCGGCGACCGGCAGATAGGGGTTGTCCGCCGGGGTCCTCCGGCCGGGCGGAGCCGGGGCGGCGGTGTCCGAAGGCCCCTTGCCCTCGGCCTTCTTCCTGTCCTGGCCGGTGACCGGTGAGGGATCGGGGATCTTGAACGTCTCGCTCAGGTCGACGGCGCGGACCGACTTGAGCGCGGCGAGCGCGGTGACCTTCCCGGTGGGCACCGTGGCGCGGACGTAGCCGAGCCTGTCGTCCGCCCTGACGACGTGACCGCCGAGGCGGGCGACCTCGGCACGCGGCGTTCCGGTGTCTCCCTCGGCGGTGGCCAGCAGGACGGTGACCGTTCCGCTCTTCCTGCTCTCGGCCTTCTGCAGCAGCGTGCGGTCGCGCGAACCCAGCTTGTCGCGCTGGTCCGTGGGGGCCTTCTTCGGTACGCCGGGCACGGCCGTGCCCAGCGGGTGCGGCACATCGGCCGCCTGGGCGGGCAGCGTCGACAGGCCCAGCAGCGAGCCGCTCAGGCCGGCCGCGAGGACGACGGCGGTGAACCGTCTGCGGCGCGTGGTGGGGCGGGACATGGGTGCCCTTTCGCATGGCGGGGCCCCGGCGGGACCGGGACCACGGCGGTGGCTTCGCCGGTACCCGGGGCGCCGGCGAAGGGTCATGGGCACGGTCTACCGAGCAGGCGGCGGGTGACGCAGCCGGAACGACTGGCGGATGTGTGACACGACGTGAAGTCGCCACGCCCCGTGCGGCCCAGCACACCAGCAGAGATACGGCCGGACCCACCCGGAGAGATGCGGCTGGACCCATCCGGAGAGGTCCGGCTGAACACTCCCGCAGCGATGGCGACTTGCCGACAGGCGCAATCTCGCCACCGGCATTCACTTCCGCCGGCCCGGCTCCGGGTTCATGATCATGCGATGCCCGTCTCTCCGTCGCCCACAAGGCGAGTTGAGGCACCGTCACTGCCCAGAGCGGAGCCACGAATCATGAGTCAAGTCCCGGGGCGCAGACGCCTCGCGATGGCTGCGGCGGCAACCGTCCTCGCCACCCTGGCGGCCACCGCACCCGCTGCCGCGGCGGCGCCCTCCCCGGCCGCCACGCAGAGCGCGGACCGCCTGCTCGCCTCCCTGGACGGCCAGGAGCTCCAGGCTCTGCATCACATGGCCGGCCTGGACCTGGGCGGCCTGCACCTCACCGACAAGGCCGCGCTGCGCAGCGCGGAGCCGGTCGACGTGATCGTCCAGCTGAGCACACCGCCCGCCAGGACCGCCCGGCTGCTGGCGGCGGCCGAAGGCCGCACCGTCAGCGACGCGGAGGCCCGCGACGCGGTGACGAAGGCGCACCAGAAGTTCCGCACCGCTCTGGAGGGCATGTTCGCGCGGCCCGACGGCGCGAAGACGGCGAAGAAGACGCCCGCGCCGACGCCGGGACGCAGTTTCACCCACAGCTTCGACGGTGTGAGCCTCAGACTGCCGGGCAACCGGGTGGCCGCCCTCCTGGACAACGACCAGGTCACCGCCGTATGGCCGGACACCACGGTGAAGGCGCTCGCACAGCGCGAGCCGGCCGGCGCCGCCGTGTCCGGAGCCCGGGAGCCGGGCGGCGCCGACGACGGCGCCACCCGGCTGCACGAAGAAGGCATCACCGGCAAGGGCGTCAAGGTCGGCATCATCGACACCGGCATCGACTACCACCACCCCGACATCGAGGCCGCCTACGCGGGCGGGTACGACTTCGTCGACGACGACTCCGACCCCATGGAGACGACGTACGCCGACTGGAAGGCATCCGGCCAGGCCGAGACCAACCAGGGCGCGACGTACTACACCGAGCACGGCACCCACGTCGCCGGAATCATCGCGGGGCGCGGCGCCGCGTCCACGGAACGCGCCGCGCACGGCGTCGCTCCCGGCGCGTCCGTGTACGCCTACCGCGTGCTGGGACCGTACGGCAGCGGCCGCACCAGCGACATCATCGCCGCGATGGACCGGGCCGCCGACGACGACGTGGACGTCGTCAACATGTCGCTCGGCGCTGCGGTCAACGACCCGCTCAGCCCGGCGTCCATAGCCGCCGACAACCTCGTTCTCGACGGCGTCACCACGGTCATCGCCGCAGGCAACAGCGGGCCGGGCACGAACACCCTCGGCAGCCCGGGAGCCGCCGCACTGCCGCTCACCGTCGGCGCGCACGACGAGCCGATGACGCTGCCCGCGTACACCCTGGACGCCGGCGGCACCACGGGCCAGGGACGGCTGCTCGCCCAGCCGTTCGGCGACGCGCTCGACAAGCTGGCCTCCGGCGAATACCAGGTGGCCGACGCCGGCACCGGGACCGCCGCCGGCTACACCGGCAAGGACGTGACCGGCCGGGCGGTCCTGGTGCGCCGGGGCGGGATCACCCTCGACGAGAAGGTGCGGCGCGCGCAGTCCGAGGGCGCCGCGGCCGTCCTCCTCGTCAACGACAACGCCGCCGAAGGGCACATCCCCTCCTACATCGGTGAGAGCCCGTCCTACGTCCCGGCGTTCTCACTCACCGCCGCCGACGGCGCCGCACTGACGGCCGCGACCGCGGACGGCTCCGCCCGGCTCACGTTCACCGAGGCCGGGACGTTCAGCCTCGGCGACGGCTCACTGGCCGACTTCACCTCACGCGGTCCGGCGTACGGCACCGGCACCATCAAGCCGGAGATCACCGCCCCCGGCGTCAGCGTGCTCTCCTCCGTTCCCTCGGACGTCGTCGACCCGGAGACCGGGGACTACACCTACGCGTACGCCCGGCTGAGCGGCACCTCCATGGCCTCGCCGTACATCGCCGGAGCCGCGGCACTGATGCTCCAGCACGACCCCCGGCTCACGCCCGACGACATCAAGACGGCGCTGATGAACACCGCCCGCCCGCTGCCCGGCAAGGTCAGCGTCTTCGACGCCGGGGCCGGCGCCGTCGACCCGTACTCCGCCGTGCACGCCACGGCCGGGCTCCAGGTGCAGGCCCGCACCCCGTACATCGGCCTCGACGGCACGCGGAGCGAGATCGGCCACCGCACCGGCGCCCTCGACCTCGGCACGCTGCCAGTGGGCCGGGCCGTGCGGACCGAGCAGCGGCTGAGTCTCGTCAACGAGGGCCGCTCCAAGGAGAGTTACGCCGTGAGCGCGGAGTTCACCCGGGGCAACGGCACCTCCGGCGATGCCCGCGCCGCCCGCATCAGCCTGCGCACCGATGACCGGGTCACCGCGAAGCCCCGCGGCACGACGACCGTGCGCACCACCCTGCGGGTGCCCGCCGGTGCCCCGGCCGGCTACTACGAGGGCTTCCTCACCCTCACACCGGTCCGGAGCGGGGGGTCGCACGCGCTGCGGGTGCCGTTCGGGCTGCGCGTGGCCGAGTCGGGCTTCGAGGAGATCGACATGACGAAGCCGGTGATGTCGACCAACCAGTTCTCGGACGCCGGTTCCGCCGGCGGCGGGGCGGCCACCTTCGACCTGCGGATGGCCGGGCAGCTGCGCAGCGTCGACGTGTTCCTCGCCGACGCCCGCGGCAAGGACCTCGGCTACATCGGCGGCGTCAGCACCGTGGGCCTCACCGAGGGCGTCCTGTACGGCCCGGTGACGGTCGGCGGCTGGTACCACCCGCTGACCGGGCGGGCCGCCACGCCGGTCGACCCGCGCGGCCGGTGGGCCGCGGACGGCCACTACAAGCTGCGGATCGTGGGCACCGACGCCCACGGCGGCACCGACACGGAACTGCGTGACGTCTACGTGGACTCCCACCCGCCGGTCTACGAGGACGCGTACGGCGGCTGGGACCTGTCCCATCCCGTGGTCGTCCAGCGACCGGCCGACGCGACGTCGTTCGCCGTCTCCGGCATCCTGCGTGACGGTGAGAGCGACGCGATCCACGACGCCGGGTTCGACATCGGCCAGCAGGACAACCAGCTGCTGTACTCCACCTACAGCCCCAACTCGCCCACCGGGCACGTCAACGCCGACGCGCAGGGCAAGGTGGGCCTCCAGGTCCCGATCAGCGCGGGCCCGCCGACCACCTACCTCAAGCTGTGGCCCACCGACGCGGCCGGCAACATCGGGGACGTCCGCGTGGTCAACCTCATCAAGGAGGGGACCCCGTACGTCGTCGGCACGGCAGGCGCTCCGGCGGCGCGCGCCGGGGACCGCGTCACGTACACCCTCACCGCGCACGACCTCGACCACTGGAAGTCCTTCACCTCCCAGATCCGCTACGACGACCGCGACGTGCGGCTCGTCGGTGTCGAGCCGACCGCCGAGCTGGCGGCCCACGGCTCTTCCGCGATCCACCGGACCGACGTGTCCGACGGGGCGTCGTCGTACAGCACCGTCTCCTTCGACGTCTCCGACACCGCCGGGCTGACCAGCGACTCGATGCCGCTGCTGAAGGTGACGTACGAGGTGACGGGGGAGCACTGGACGACGTCGGCCGGGCTGAACACCGGCACGACGTACGCCGTCGACACAGCGGGTGCCAAGGTGCAGCTGAACATCCAGTACTACGGCTCGGTCCGGATGCTGAACCCGGAGTCCACCTTCGGCGCACGGCCCGCGGCCGAGGCGCTGCTGACCGAGGACTACGGATTCGACACCGGGCGCGACTACGGCCTCGACGGCTTCGACGCGGCTCTGACCGCGCCGGACGGCACCCGGCGAACCCTGCCGGTCGACGCGGGCGCCAGGGTCTCCGCCGACGGTCTGCCTCCTGCGGAGAAGCCCTACCGGTTCGAGGTCAAGGTCCCCGGCCACTTCGCCTGGTCGGAGGAGATCGACCTGGGCCTGCACGGATACGGGCCCGTGGCCGGCACCGGAGGCTCCTCGGTGCCCGCTCTGGTCGCCGGTGACGTCAACGGCGACGATGTCATCGACGTCCGCGACGCGGCCGCCGTGTACGAGGCGCGCGGCACCGCGAACCGCGCCGCCGACATCGACCACGACGGCACGGTCGACGACCGGGACCTGCACTGGGTGGTGCAGAACTACCTTCAGCACAACACCATGTCGGAGCACGTCACCGACCCGGTGAAGCGGCTGCGCGGCAGGACCCTGGAGGACTACGTGAACCGGATGTGAACCCCGGTACCGGGTGAACGGTCCGCCCGTCGGCGCCCCGGCGGCGGACCGTTCACACCCAGTTGTTGCGCATCGCGTACCAGCCCAGCTGGACACGCGAGGAGACCGCCGCCACGTCCATCAGAGCGCGGAGCCGGCGCTGGACCGTGCGGGGCGACGTGCCGAGCTGGTGGGCCGTCGCCGCGTCCGTCAGACCGGACAGCATCAACTGCAGGAGCCGGCGGTCCTTCGGGCTCAGATCGCCGTCCTCGCGCAGATACGGGCGCGAACGCCGCCAGACCGCTTCGAACAGCTCGACGGCCAGCAGCACCACGGGCGGCCCCAGCACCATCGATCTGCCGCCCCCCACCTGGACCATCGCGGTCTCGCCGTCCGCGACGACGAGTTTGATCAGGGGCTGGTCGACGACCCGCACCTGATGACCGGCCGCCAGCCGCTCGTCGAGCGCGTGCAGGGCCGCCGGCTCGGAGAGGAAGTCGCGGTCGACGACCACGCGGTAGGCGGCCGTGGGGTTCCCGTCCTTCCGCAGGGCCGGCTCCGGACCCTCGTTCGGCGGCGGCGGCGGCGGCGGCGTGGGCGTGGGCGTGACCAGCGTCGACGGGACGGGCGCGACGGTGTTGGCCCCGGACTGGAAGACCAGGAGCGAGGTGCGGGCCGAGTACTCCAGCTCGTACAGGCGCCGGGCCTGCGCCTCGTGCCCCTGCCAGTACTCGATGGGCTGCTCCGGCTCCCCGTCGGCGCCGGTCCGCCACTGGCCGAGCAGTTGGGCCAGCGAGTCGTCGGCCCGGCGCAGGTCCTCCTGGAGCCTGGCCAGGGAGGAGCGCACGGAGTCGGAGGGCCCGGCGGCCGGGGAGCCCGGTGGGTCGGGAGACGGTATAACTGCCGGACGCGGTGGTATTCCTGAATCGGACGACATGGATCAAGTGTCTTCACGAATGGATCAGTTCTGACAACACCCCCCGGGACGCCGCCCGCGCCTTCCGCTCACCGGCCACGCGGCTCACGCGTCCGAAGCTGGAGGCCCCACCGCGCAAACCATTAGGTTGGCCGGGAAGGTTTCGGCAGCCGGACTCACGATGGGGGCGAGCATGACCATGCTCAAGGGAACCAACGTTCCAGTGGCGGCGCAGGCCGTGCGCGTCGAGCTGGGGTGGCACACCACCCCCGGGACGCCGGACGTGGACGCCTCCGCGCTCCTCCTCCTCGCATCGGGAAAGGTGCGCGGCGACGCGGACTTCGTCTTCTACAACCAGCCGGCCCACGCGTCCGGCGCGGTGCGCCACGAGGGCAAGCAGGTGGCCGACGGCGCGGCCACCGAGAGCCTGGCCGTCGATCTGACACGGGTGGAGCCCGCCGTCGACCGCATCGTGCTGGCCGCTTCCGCGGACGGTGGCACATTCGGCCGGGTGACCGGGCTGTACGTGCGGATCACGGACACGGCGAGCGGCTCGGAACTGGCCCGGTTCGACAGCGCCGACGCCACCGTCGAGACCGCGTTCGTCCTCGGCGAGCTCTACCGGCGCCAGGGCGCCTGGAAGTTCCGGGCCGTGGGCCAGGGATACGGGAGCGGGCTCGAAGGCCTCGCCACGGACTTCGGGATCTCCGTCGACGAGCCGCGGCAGCCGCAGCAGGCCCCTCAGCCCCCGACACCGCCGCAGCCCCAGCAGCCGAACCCGGCGACACGGGTCGACTCCGTGCCGCCGCCGCAGCTGTCGCCCCCGCAGCCGCCGTATTTCCAGCCGGCCGCCGCCGCTCCGATCGCGCGCCCGGCCCCGCCCGCCCCTCCGGCGCCTCCAGCCCCTTCGGTCACCCAGCCCGTCAGGCTCACCAAGGTGACGCTCACCAAGGAAGCGCCGTCGGTCTCGCTCGCCAAGCAGGGCGGTACCTCGGGATCCATGCGCGTCAACCTCAACTGGGAGGTGCGCAAGCAGTTCAAGGGGTGGGGGAGCAAGCTGGGCCGGGCCGTCGCGAACCACGCGGACCTCGACCTCGACCTCTGTGCCCTCTACGAGCTGACCGACGGGCGCAAGGGCGTGGTGCAGTCGCTCGGAAACGCCTTCGGATCCCTCCGGCAGGCGCCCTACATCCACCTCGACGGCGACGACCGGACGGGTGCTGTCGCCTCCGGTGAGAACCTGACCGTCAACCTCGACCAGAAGTCCAGGATCCGCCGGATCCTGATCTTCGTCACCATCTACGAAGGGGCCCGGAGCTTCGCCGATCTGCACGCGACGGTGACCCTCCAGCCCCAGCACGGTGCCGCGATCGACTTCTCGCTCGACGAGTGCACCGTCCCGTCCACGGTCTGTGCACTCGCGCTCATCAGCAACGACGGGGGCGATCTCACCGTGCAGCGGGAGGCCCGCTACCTGGTGCCGCAGCGCGGGGTGAGCCCGCAGCGCACCATCGACCAGGCCTACGGCTGGGGCATGAACTGGACCCCCGGCCGCAAGTGAGCTCCGGCCGCCGGTTCACCGGTCCGGTGCGGCCTCGGGACGCGCGTACGTACGCCCCTTCCAGGCCGCACCGCGGCCCCGGTAGTGCTGGACGGCCGAATCGACCGTCATCAGCAGGTACAGCAGTGCGGTGAACGGCAGCAGCGGCGCCAGCCACAGGGACTGCCGGTAGTACCCCAGCATCGGCATATACGTACCGGCCATCACGACCCAGGCGACGCCCCCCGTCCAGGCCGCCAGGGAATTGGGGGCCAGCAGTCCGGCCACCAGCGTCACGGGCGGCGCGAGGTAGACGAGCGCGAGCCCCAGCACCGTGCCGAGCAGCAGCAGCGGATTGTGCCGCAGCTGGGCGTACGCGCTGCGGGAGATCATCCGCCACAGGTCGGCCAGGCAGGGGTACGGCCGCACGCTGTCCACCCGGTCCGCGAGCCCCAGCCAGATCCGGCCGCCGCTGTCCCGCACCGCACGGGCCAGCGACACGTCGTCGATCACCGCCTGCCGGATCGACTCCGGCACCCCCGCCCGTACGGCGGCCTCGGTCCGCAGCAGTACGCAGCCGCCCGCGGCCGCGGTGGTGCGTGCAGCCGCCCGGTTCACCCACCGGAACGGGTAGAGCTGCGAGAAGAAGTACACGAACGCCGGGACGACGAGCCGCTCCCAGGTGCTCTGGACCCGCAGCCGGGCCATCTGCGACACCAGGTCGAAGCCGCCCGGCCCGGCGGCCGCCACCAGCTCCCGCAGACTGTCCGGCTCGTGCGCGATATCGGCGTCCGTGAGCAGCAGGTACTCCGGGTCCCTGGTCCGGGCCTGCGCCATCCCGTGCCGCACGGCCCAGAGCTTCCCCGTCCAGCCGGGCAGCGGCTCCCCGGGCGACACCACGGTCACCGGCAGCCCACCGTGCCGCACGGCCAGCGCGCGGGCCAGATCCCCGGTGCCGTCCTTGCTGCAGTCGTCGACCAGGAAGATCTCGGCCGGTCCCGGATAGTCCTGCGCCATCAGCGACGGCAGACTCACCGGAAGCATGTCGGCCTCGTCCCGGGCGGGGACGACGATCGCGACGGACGGCCAGTCGCCGGGCTCCGTGCTGTCCGGCAGCCGCTGGTCCGTCCGCCAGAAGAATCCCTGGCCCAGCAGCAGCCACACCCAGGCGGCGAGGGAACCCACGGCGATCCAGACAATGGCGCTCATTGGCCGAAGTCTGCCCCACTGAGCCGGGACCGCAAGGGTGGTCGACTATGGTGACCGGGTGAAGATCGCGCTCATGGACTCCGGAATCGGCCTGCTCGCCGCCGCCGCAGAAGTACGCCGGCTGAGGCCGGACGCCGATCTGGTGCTCTCCTCCGACCCCGACAGCATGCCCTGGGGCCCCCGCACCCCCGAGTACGTGACGGAGCGCGCGCTCGGCGTCGCCCGCGCGGCCGCCGCCCACCGGCCCGACGCGCTGATCGTCGCCTGCAACACCGCCTCTGTGCGCGCGCTCCAGGCGCTGCGGGCGGAGCTCGAACCCGGCCTGCCGGTCATCGGGACCGTTCCCGCGATCAAGCCGGCCGCGGCCGCCGGCGGACCGTTCGCGATCTGGGCCACCCCGTCGACCACGGGCAGCCCGTACCAGCGAGGACTCATCAGTGACTTCGCCGGCTCCGCGGCCGTCACCGAGGTCCCCTGCCCCGGTCTCGCCGACGCCGTGCAGTACGCCGACGAGGAGGGCATCGACCGGGCCATCGCCGCGGCCGCCGCGCTCACCCCGCCCGACGTCCGGGCCATCGTGCTGGGCTGCACCCACTACGAGCTGGTCGCCGAGCGCATCCGCGACGCCGTGCGCCGGCCCGGCCGGCCCGCCGTGGCCCTGTACCCCTCCGCCGGAGCCGTCGCGGCCCAGGCGCTGCGCCGGATCGGGGCCGAACCCGCTCCGTCGGCCGAACCGGCCTCCGGTCTCGTGGTGCTCCTCGGCGGCCGGGTGTCCGAACTGCCGGAAGCCGCTCTGGCCTACCCGGAGGGGCGCCGGCTCATGGTGGCCACCCCCGCCCGCTGACCTTCCGGCGACCCGGCCGGAGCCGCGGGACCCGTTCCGTCGTGCGGATTCTTCAGTACGCTGCTTGGCATGAGGGACCACCCCCGAGAACCGAGGCACAGCGGAGCCGACTCCCACCCGGCGGTCTGGACCGGCCGGGCCACCAACCGGACCCAGTGGGTGCTCGCCGCGGCGGGCGCCGCCTGCCTGGCGCTCGGCATCCAGCTCGCCGTCAGCTCCACCTGGACCTCCGGCATCGCACCGCTGCTGATGTCGGTGATCGGCTGCATGGCGGCCGGTCTGCTGATGCTCTTCGGCACCCTGGCCTTCGTGAACGTGGCCGTCCGGGTCGACGGCGACGCCCTCGAAGTGCGCTGCGGCCACATGGGCCTGCCGCGCCGCCGGATCCTGCTCACCCATGTGGTGGGCGCGGAGTTCGCTCCCCGGGTCACCCCCCGCCAGTGGGGCGGCTGGGGCTACCGCTGGCGCCCGGAGCAGGGCACCGCCGTGGTCGTACGGCGCGGCGAGGGCCTGGTGCTCCGGCTCGGTGACGGCAGGACCTTCACCGTGACGGTGGACGACGCGGAGGCGGGCGTCCGGTTCATCCGCGACCGGCTGCACCTGCCGGCCACCGGCGCCCCGGCCGGAGCCTGAGACACCGCGGCGGGTCTCCGGGCCTGTGACGGCCCGTGCGTGACGGCCGGATCAGACCGGTCGGCGGGGGACTGCCGCACAGATCAACGGCCCCGGCAGGCACCCGTCAGGGATATGCGCAGAATAGGCTGAGAAACGATCCGGATGTACGGATTCCGCCATCGGGACAGGGCTGCCGGACGCACAGCGGGCCACCGTAGACTCCGCCTGGTGAGCACCACCATCGCCCCGGTCGGCGACCCGCAGCAGCCCGCCTCCGTCCATCGAGCCAGGCGCCTGCTGCCTCGACTCGTCCGTCCCAGCGCAGCCGTGCTCTCCGGGCTGATGCTGTACGTGAGCTTCCCGCCCCGGCCCCTGTGGTGGCTGGTTCTGCCCGGGTTCGCACTGCTGGGCTGGGTGCTGTTCGAGCGCAGGCCCCGCGCCGCGTTCGGCCTCGGCCTGCTCGCCGGGCTGGGCTTCATGCTGCCGTTGCTGCACTGGACCGGTGAAGAGGTCGGCCCGCTGCCTTGGCTGGCCCTGGCAGCCGCCGAAGCACTGTTCATCGCGCTGGGCTGCATCGGCATCTCCGCCGTGTCCCGGCTCGCAGGCTGGCCGTTCTGGGCCGCGGCGGTCTGGGCCCTGGACGAGGCGGTACGAGCCAGGGTGCCGTTCGGCGGCTTCCCCTGGGGCAGGATCGCCTTCGGCCAGGCGGACAGTGTCTTCCTGCCGCTCGCCGCGCTCGGCGGCACACCGCTGCTCTCCTTCGCCGTCGTGCTGTGCGGCTTCGGGCTCTTCGAGGCGGTCCGCCGCTTCCGGGTCCGCCGCGCCACCGGTGAACTGCCCCGGCTGGCCGCCGCGGTGACCGCCGCGGCCGTCCTCGTCCCGGTCGCCGCGGCGCTCGCGTCGCTGCCGCTGGTGGACGACTCGGCCGAGGACGGCACCGCGACCGTCGCCGCGATCCAGGGCAACGTGCCGCGCCTCGGCCTCGACTTCAACTCCCAGCGCCGCGCCGTCCTGGACAACCACGCGAACCGCACGGAGCAGCTGGCCCGGGACGTGAAGGCGGGCAAGGTACCGCAGCCCGACTTCGTCCTGTGGCCGGAGAACTCCTCCGACCTCGACCCCTACCGCAACGCCGACGCGAAGATCGTGATCGACGACGCGGTGCGGGCGATCGGGGTGCCGACCGTCGTCGGCGCGGTCGTCGAGCCCGACACCGGCAAGCTGCGCAACACCCTCATCCAGTGGGACCCGGACAAGGGCCCGGTGGCCACGTACGACAAGCGCCACATCCAGCCGTTCGGCGAGTACATGCCGATGCGTTCCTTCGTGCGGCTCTTCAGCTCGGACGTGGACCGGGTGCAGCGCGACTTCGGACCGGGCAAGAAGGTCGGCGTCTTCGACCTCTCCGGCTCCTACGTCGGGCTCGTCACCTGCTACGAGGCCGCGTTCGACGACGCCGTGCGCGACACGGTCGAGCACGGTGCCCAGATGATCGCGGTGCCCAGCAACAACGCCACCTTCGGCCGCAGCGAGATGACCTACCAGCAGCTGGCGATGTCCCGGGTGCGCGCGGTGGAGCACAGCCGGTCCGTCGTCGTCCCGGTCACCAGCGGCGTCAGCGCGGTCATCCGCCCGGACGGCACCGTCGTCCGCAAGACGAAGATGTTCACCCCGGACGCACTGGTGGAAGAGGTGCCGCTGCGGTCCTCGCTGACCCCCGCGACCAGGATGGGACCGCTGCCCGAAGGGGTGCTCTCGCTGCTCGCGGTCATCGGCCTCGGCTGGGCCGGCACGCGTGCGGTCCGCACGCGCCGCGCCCGCTGAACGACTCCGCACGCGACGTAGGCTCATCTCATGGCAATTCCTGACTTCATCCGAGAGATCCGCGCCACGGCGGGTCAACAGTTGCTCCTGCTGCCCGGCGTCAGCGCCGTCGTCTTCGACGAGGAGGGCAGAGTGCTGCTCGGACGGCGCGCGGACACCGGGAAGTGGTCGATCATCGGGGGCATCTCGGAGCCGGGGGAGCAGCCGGCGGCGACGGCGGAGCGCGAGGTGCACGAGGAGACGGCCGTGCACTGCGTCGCGGAGCGCGTCGTACTGACCCAGGCGCTGCCCGCCATCCAGTACGACAACGGCGACCGGTGCCAGTTCCTGGACATCACCTTCCGCTGCCGGGCCACCGGCGGCGAGGCCCGCGTCAATGACGACGAGTCGCTGGAGGTGGGCTGGTTCGGCGTCGACGCGCTGCCGCCACTGGACGAGTTCGCGCTCCTGCGCATCAAGCAGTCGCTCAACGACGGACCCACCTGGTTCGAGGCCACAGAACCGCAGTGAACGTGACGGACCGGGCGACGGCGCGAACGGCCGCCGCCCGGTCCGCGACACGGCACGGAATCCGACGGGCCCGCCGCCCCGCGCGCGGATCCCGGTCGTGCCGACGGGAGTTGTGGTCCGGCGTGTGCGGATGTGGCACAGTCGGGCCGTGGACGCACTGAGGCCCCAGGACCCCGCCCGCATAGGCACCTACCAGCTGCTCGGCCGTCTCGGCGCGGGCGGTATGGGGCAGGTGTACCTCGGCCGGTCACCCGGCGGACGGCTGGTCGCCGTCAAGGTCATCCGCGACGAGATCAGCGATCACCCCGAGGCACTGGCCCGGTTCCGGCGCGAGGCCGCGACCGTCGAGACGGTACGCAGCGTGTACACCGCCCAGCTGATCGAGGCTTCCCTCGACGCGTCCCCCTACTGGCTGGCCACGGAGTACGTACCGGGGCCCACGCTGCGCGCCGCCGTCCGCGCGGGAGGCCCCTTCCCGCCGGACAGCGCCCTGCGGCTGCTGGCCGCACTCGCCGAAGGACTGGCCGCGGTCCACGTGCACGGGGTCACACACCGGGACCTCAAGCCGCACAACGTCATCCTCTCGCCGCAGGGACCGCAGCTGATCGACTTCGGGATCGCACGCGGCATCGAACAGTCGGTCCTCACCCCGGAGGGGATGGCGTCGGGGACACCCGGATACACGGCCCCCGAGGTGCTGCTGGGCAATGAGGCTGGCCCGGCGGCGGACGTCTTCGCGCTGGGTGCCACGCTCGCGTACACGGCGACGGGCCGGCCCCCGTTCGGCACGGGCGACGCCGCCTCGGTGAGTTACCGGACCGTGCACGAGGAGATCGACCTGACCGGAGTGCGGCCGGACCTGGCCGCGCTGATCCGGAAGTGCGTCGAGAAGGACCCCGCGGAGCGGCCGGCGCCCGCCGTCGTGATCGCGCTGTGCGGGGTGGACTCGCCGCTGGCGTCGGACGCCCACTACGGCGCGCTGGTCCGCGCCCCGGGAGCCGTTCTCGTACCGGGGGGCGCGACCACGGCGCCGATGGTGTCCGGCGCGCACCCGGCGCCGGGGACGGACACGGTGCAGGCCCGGGGGACCGCCGCCCCGACCCGGCGGGAGCCCGGCCCCGCCGATCAGCCGGCGGCGGGGCCCTCGACGGCCGGGACCGTGGGCCGGCGCCCGCGGCGGGGGAGGGTCTGGGCCGCCGTGTGCGCGGTGGCGGTCGCGGTGCCGGTGACGGTCTGGCTGCTCCCGGAGACGGACGGCGGGGGCGCAGGCGCCGCGGCCGAGCCCGGTGCCACCGCGTCGGGCCGGCCGGCCGCGAGCCGTTCGCCAGCCGCGGAGAAGCCGAAGAGCCCACCGGACCACATAGCGAACGACCGTGTCTCGCAGGACCGCTGGACCCTGTCCGACGATCCGGACCAGGCCGCTCTGGGCAGCGGCGGCTGCGATGCGGACGAGGTTCCCGAGTCCTTTCCGCCGTCCGGTCTGACCTCCACCGTTTCGCACACCACCGGCTCCGGCACCGCCTCGGTGTCGATGCGGTTCGAGGACGCCGGGAAGGGAAGGAGACCGGCGCCCTACTACGTCTCGGTGGGCGTGCGGCCCCCGCACGAGACCGACCGCGCCACCGGGCGGCCGCTCCGGTCCGAGGCCAGGGGCATCGGTTTCACCAGCAAGCCGGTCGACATCTACTCCCACTGGTCCTCCGGCGGGGCCGTCAGGCTGAAGTACCCCGATGACTTCCGGGCCCACTTCGGAACGAAGACCCTCGGCGCGATTCCGGTGGGGGAGGACCGCGGGGACTGGACGGTGGTGATCTACCGCGTCGACGGCGGGCCGAAGGACTACACCCCCGTCGTGTGCAACGGCTTCCACGCCTGAGGCAGCACGTCTTCCTGTCCCGCGGGCCGGGTCAGGCGGCGTAGGCGGAGATCTTCAGCGTTTCGGCGAGGACGCGCCACAGGACCTGGGCACCCGTACGGCTTGCCGCGCTGCACAAGGTCCGCTCGCTGCACGGGGTGGGCCTGTCCTGCCAGGCGCTGACCACCAGGCAGTGCAGCCCGAGAACGCGGGCGAAGGTGAACCGGATGTGCATGCCGTCGCCCAGGTCGTGGCCGGGAAGCGTCGCGATCTGCAGGCTGTCGTACCCGATCGCCTCCACCCGGACCGGGTTTCCGCCCAGCAGATCGCATTCGTCCGCCGGGTGGATCACGGCCGGGCAGTCACCGCTCACCGGGAACAGCCAGAAGTTGCCGGTGAGCTGGGCGGTGACGTCGTGGGGGCTGGTGAAGGGGTGGAAGCCCAGCGAGTAGCCGTACCGGTAGACCAGGTTCGGACCGGTGGACGGCGATCGAGATCCGGCAGACGGCGACCGGCTCGGCGGTGAGCCGGCGTGGGACGGGGTCGCTGCCGCTGTCGTTGTCACCGTCGCTGTCGTCGCCGTCGCGAGCAGGAGCGCGGCGATGAGCCGGCCTGCGGACGCGGTACGGACCGAGGCGCTGCCCGGCCCCTGGGCGGAGCCGCTGAGCGCCCGGCGCGGAGTGCGGCCTGCCTTCCGCATCAGCACCTCCCGAAGCGCGAACATGAGCCAAGTGGAAGGTATGCGCTGGTACGCGCTTCGGCATCTCGGCACCGTGCGGTGGGCCGGTGGCGAGCCGCACTGACCGTGGCGAGGGGGTAAACAACGGTCACCCGCCCGCTGTCACGGCCTTCAGCTCGTCGAGGACCTCGCGGATGAGCTGTGACATGTCCGGAGAGCCGGTCCCGTCGATCCAGCGCTCGAACGTCACCTTGAAGACGGCGATCCCCGCCTCGGCGGCCAGGCTCGCGGCCGGTTCCGCGACGCCGCGTCGGCGAAGGGTGTCGGAGATGGCCGCGGACAGCCTCGCGAGCTTGATCAGCTCGCGTTCCTGCAGCTCGGCGTTGGCGTTGATGATTTTCTGGCGCTGCTGGGCCTGTTCGTGACGGTCCTGGAAGACGGTCGCGGCCGCATCGAGCGCCGCGGCCACGGCATCGATGGGGGCCGCAGATTCGGGTGTGCCCGCGAGCGTGTCCACGAAGAGGTCCTGGAGCGTGGACGAGCCCGCGAACAGGACCTCGCGCTTGTCGCTGAAGTGCCGGAAGAAAGTCCGCTCGGTGAGCCCCGCCCGCCTGGCGATCTCGGTCACGGTGGTCTGTTCGAACCCGTGCTCGCTGTAAAGCTCCATCGCGGCCTGTTCCAGCCTGCCGCGTGCGTTCGGCTCCCATCTGCTCATAGCGGCGATTCTATGTGATGACAGTGACTGGCATCAGGTGTACGGTGATGACAGTTGCTGACATCGACTGTCCGCTGAGATTTTCGACGTGGGTGGTCGGCATATCCGGGAGGTTTCCCATGCGTGTCTTCGTCACTGGAGCGTCCGGCTGGATCGGATCCGCCGTCGTTCCCGAGCTCATCGGCGCGGGTCATCAGGTCGTCGGACTCGCCCGTTCGGACGCTTCGGCCGCCGCGCTCGACGCGGCCGGGGCCGAGGTGTACCGAGGCAGCCTCGAAGATCTCGACGCTCTGCGGAGTGCGGCCGAGGCCACCGACGGCGTGGTCCACCTGGCGTTCAAGCACGACATCGCCTTCTCGGGCGACTTCCAGGGTGCGGCCGACGCGGACCGCGCCGCCATCGAGGCGTTCGGCGACGCGCTCGCGGGCTCCGGCCGGCCCTTCGTCATCGCGTCCGGGACGATGGGGCTCGCGCCTGGGCGGGTCGCCACCGAGCGGGACGGGCTCAGCTCCGACGGCGAGGTGCCGTTCGAGGGTGCGGGGGCCCGGCTGGCCAACGCGCAGCTGACGCTCTCCCTCGCCTCACGCGGTGTCCGCCCGTCCGTGGTGCGGCTCCCCCCGACGGTGCACGGTGACGGGGACAAGGGCTTCATCGCGTCCGTGGTCGGCGTCGCCCGAGACAAGGGCGTCTCCGGCTATGTCGGTGACGGCTCCAACCGCTGGCCGGCCGTGGCCCGGCTCGACGCCGCACGCCTCTTCCGTCTGGCGCTGGAGCAGGCTCCCGCAGGATCCGTACTGCACGCGGTCGCTGACGAAGGGGTCCCGATCCGCGACGTCGCCGAAGTGATCGGACGCGGTCTCGACCTCCCCGTGGCCGCCGTCGCGGTGGAGGACGCGAGCGAGCACTTCGGCTGGCTGGGCGGGCTCCTGGGCCTGGACGGCCCGGCGTCGAGCGCCCTGACCCGCGAACTGCTCGAGTGGCGGCCGACCCACCCCGGGCTCCTTGAGGACCTCGGCAAGGGGCACTACTTCGACAGCCCGTCCGCGTAACGTCCCGACCGCGACAGGGCTGGAGTCACAGACAGCGTTTGCCGGACGGGGGTCGGGCCGGGTGTGCCCCAAGGGGCGACGTGAAGTCGCGCCGGCACCGACGCGGGCGGACATGACGGCCCGGCTCCGGGACAGCGGGCCGGATCCGCCGCTACATTTTGGCCTCGCTGGGCACGACGACTGCCGGTCGGGACCGGTGGGTTGGACTCCAGCTGTTCCGGTACGAGGGGAGAGGGTGCACGGATTGCGTCTAGCGACGCTAGGAATAATTTCGACGACATGCTAGTGTCGACCTAATTCCTTGCGGTGCTAGAAATGGAGACGGATCATGCTCACGTCCCTCGCCTACGGCTTGGCCATCCTGCTCAACGCCATGATCATCTTCATCGGGGTGCGGTTCCTGGTGGTGCCGCACCCGGCTGCCGCCGCCTACGGGGTGCCGGCGAAGGAGAACGGGGATGCGGCCTACCTGTCCATCAAGGGTGTGCGCGACCTCAGTTACGGCATACTCGGCTTCGCTCTGCTGGCCTTCGCGAGTGCTCAGACCGCCGGATGGTTCATGCTGGTCGTCACCATCGCCCCGCTCGGTGACACCCTCATCGTTCTGCGCAACGGCGGTACCAGGGCGGTCGCGTTCGGCATCCACTTCGCCACGGCCGTGGTCATGCTCATCAACGCGGCTCTCCTCTTCGCCGTCTGACGCGAGGACCCGACCCTCCCGATCGGAGTATCAGATGTCGCTCATCGTTCCGGACTTCGACGAGTCCGTTGTCGTCCGTTCCGCCGACGCCGAAGTGATCGGCCGGGCACCCACCACCATCAGGCTGCTGGCCGACAGCAGTTCGACCGGCGGAGCGCTGTCCACCCAGCGGGTCAGCCTGACCAACGGCGCGGACGGCGCCAGGCCGCACCACCACGCGCGATCGGCCGAGCTGTTCTATGTACTGGACGGCACGGCCCAACTGCTCTCGGGCGAACAGCTCGTGACCGCGGAACGGGGTGACCTCGTCATCGTCCCGCCCGGTCTCGCGCACGCCTTCGCCGCCGCGCCCGGAGAGGACGCCGACATCCTCATCGTCATCACCCCGGGCGTCGAGCGCTTCGAGTACTTCCGTCACCTGGAGCGCATCGCCTACGGGAAGGTGCCACCGGAGAGCCTGCTGGAGGTTCAGGAGCTGTACGACACCTACTTCCTCAACAGCGAGGCCTGGAACGGGGCGAGGGGGTGAACGGCCCAGGCGCACCCGGTCATCGTGCCGGGGACCGGACGCCGAACCACTGCTCGGCGCCGAAGGCCTGATATCGCTCCACCTCGGTGAATCCCAGCTTTGCCGCGAGGCGCATCGAGGCCTTGTTGGCGGTCTGGGTGCGGAGCACCACCGCTTCGCCGGGGAGCTCGCCGGCCAGCCAGGCGAGGGCCGCCGCGCACGCCTCCGCGGCGTACCCGTGCCCCCACGCCCGCGGCAGGAAGAGGTAGCCGAGCTCGGTCTTCCCGATGTCCGGGCGGATGTGCCCCGGACGCTCCGCGTGCGGATCGAGCAGGATCGTGCCGATCGCCGCCCCGTCGAGCTCGACGACGAAGAAGCCGGGGCGCTGTCCGGGCACTTCGGGCACCGTGCGTTCGAGCTCCTCGCGCGGCTGGGGGCCACCGAGGTACGTGGTCACCTCCGGCGAGGCGTTCAGCTCGATGGTCACCGCACGGTCCCGCGCCTCGGACTGGCGCAGTACGAGCCGCTCGGTCCGTATCGGGGCGGTCGGCCAGGTCAGGGGTCGGGTATCAGTCATGCCGTGCCACTTAACCAGCAAGCTCGACGATGATCAAGGTTCGCTCTGTGAGCTCCGCGGACTCCGTCAGCTGCGCCGGGCGAGCAGGAACAGGTGGGGTTCGGGCACAGCCCCCGGATGGGCCGGCGTGAACACGCTGTTGCTCTCCGACAGGACCGTGAATCCGGCCCCGGTCACCAGCGCGGTGAATTCCGCGGGCCCGAAGCTGGTCACCCGCGCGGGCCGCCCCATGAACTCACCACTCACGTCCTCCAGGTCCAACGGGACTGTCGCGACGGCCAGATGGCCGCCGTTCCGCAGCACCCGCCCGAGCCGCGCCAGCACCGTCGACTGGTCGGCGCGTGACATCTGAAGGAGTGAGAAGTACACGCACGCGGCGTCGAAACTCCCGTCCTCCAGCGGCAGCTCGCGGATATCGGCACAGCGGAACTCGGCCCGGGGCACCTGCCGGGACGCGATGTCCACCATGACCGGCGAGACATCGACGCCGGACACCTCATGGCCGGCGCCGGTCAGGGTCTGTGCGGTCGGCCGTCCGGTGCCGCTGCCGACGTCCAGTACCCGGCTGTGCGGTGCCAGGTGCTCCAGCAGCAGCGCCAGCGAGGCTCGGTGCGCGGCCGATCCGGCGAACGCCTGCTCGTACTCGGCGCCGATGGCATCGAACAGTGAGGCAGCGGCGGTGGGCTGTTGGCCTGAATCCATGACGATCCACTCTCCTCCGGGCCAGGTCACCGGCCCCCGTGACGACAGTATTCGCACCCGCCGTGGATTACTGCAACGCGTGCACAGCCACCCCGAAGACGGCTGGTGCGCGGTATGCGACCGGGACGATCAGGCGGGCGGTCGCCGGATGCCGTGCCATCGACAACAGGCCTTCGGTGAGCAGGCGGTGACGCCTGGTCAGGCTCCGCCACCGGGCCGGGTAGTCCTGCGGACGGCCGGCGGCCAGTGCGTCCACCGCGGCCCCTGCCGTCGCCAGGGCCAGCGCCACCCCCTCGCCGGTCAGCGCGTCCACATAGCCCGCGGCGTCACCGACCAGCAGGACCCGGCCGGCCCGCCGGTCCAACGCCCGCCGGCGCAGCGGTCCGGCGCCGCGCACGGGCCCCGCGTCCCGGCCGGCGAGCGAGGCGGCCAGCCGGGGGAACGCCGTCAGATGCTCCTCGTAGGAGCGCCGTTCCCGGCTGAGTACGGCCACCCCCACCAGGCCGTCCCCGAGCGGCGTCACGTACGCCTCCCCGCGCCGGGACCAGTGGACCTCCACGAACTCCGTCCACGGGGCGATCCGGTAGTGCCGGCGCTGCCCGTACCGGCGTACCGCCGCGCCCGGTCCGTCCAGGCCCAGTTCGCGGCGGAGCGGCGAGTGCAGCCCGTCGGCCGCGACCAGCCAGCGTGCCGTCAGTCCGCCCACGCAGACCCGGTCCTCGCTCTGCGTCACCCCGGAGAGCTTTCCCGGCACGATCCGGACGCCGAGCTCCACCGCGCGGCCGTGCAGGGCCGTGTGCAGCTCGGTCCGCCGCACACCGAGCCCCGTCCGGCCCCGGAACGCCGCTTCCGCGCTACGCGTCCCCTCCAGATATCGGATGCCGCGCAGCCGGTGCCCGGACACCTCGACGCCGAGGGCGCGCAGGGCGGCGACCCCAGTGGGCATGATGCCCTCACCGCAGGCCTTGTCGATGGGGGAGGCGCGGGGTTCGACCACGACGGTCTCCAGGCCCAGCCGGGCCGCCCGGATCGCCGCCGCCAGACCGGCCGGACCGCCACCCGCCACCAGCACGTCGATCACGCCGTCACGTCCGCCGCCGTCGTGGCGGTCAGAGCCGCCTCCTCGCACCGGACCCGCACGGCCATGAGCGCCGCGTTGAGCACGGTGAAGAGCGCCGCGGTCAGCCACGCGCCGTGGACGAGCGGCAGTGCGAGCCCCTCGGCGGCGACGGCGGCGTAGTTCGGGTGGCGCAGTAGCCGGTACGGCCCGCCGGTCACCAGCGGCAGCCCCGGAACGACGATCACGCGGGTGTTCCACCGGTGGCCGAGCGTACGGATGCACCACCAGCGCAGACCCTGTGCGGCCACCACCACGGCCACCATCGCCCAGCCGAACAGCGGCACGAACGGCCTTTCCGCCAGCCGGACTTCCACCAGACAGCCCAGCAGCAGTGCCGTGTGCAGCGCGACCATCGCCGGGTAATGGGCGCGACCCGTCTCGACACCGCCCCTGGCCAGTGCCCAGCGGGTGTTGCGGAGCGCGACGACGAGTTCGGCGAGCCGTTCGCCCGCCACGGCCAGCACCAGCGCCGTGTACCAGATCATGTGTCCTCCGAACTACCAGCGCAGCAGCACCAGTTCGCAGCAGAATCCCGGCCCCATCGCCATCAGCAGCCCCGGCGACCCCGGCTCCGGCCGCCGCTGTTCCAGCGTGTCCCGCAGCACGTGGAGCACAGAGGAGGACGAGAGGTTCCCGACCTCGGCCAGCGAGCGCCAGGTGACATCGAGAGCGCCGTCGGGGAGCGAGAGGACCTCGGAGACGGCCTCCAGGACCTTCGGCCCGCCCGGGTGGCACACCCAGTGCGCCACGTCCTTCGGCTTGAGCCCGTGCTCCGCCAGGAAGTCGCCTACGTCGTCCGCGAGATACCGGCGCACGACGTCGGGGACGGCCGGATCGAGCAGCACCTTGAAGCCGGAGCTGCGGATGTCCCAGCCCATCAGGTGCCCGGTGTCCGGATACATGCGGCTGCGGGCCGCCACCACCTGCGGCCCTGTCCCGGCCGCCCGGTCCGCGCCGAAGGCCACTACGGCGGCCGCCCCGTCACCGAACAGCGCGGTCGCCACCAGGTTGGCCGTCGACGCGTCGTGCCGCTGGAACGTGAGCGAGCACAGCTCCACCGAGAGCAGCACCGCCACGTCGTCGGGGTGGCCGAGCAGGTAGTCGTGCAGCCGGGCCACCCCGGCGGCCCCGGCCACGCAGCCGAGCCCGAAGACCGGCAGCCGCTTCACATCGGGGCGCAGACCGAGACGTCCCACCAGCCGGGCATCGACCGAGGGGGCGGCCACCCCGGTGACGGATGTGAACATCAGGAGGTCCACGTCCTCGGGCCGCAGCCCGGCTGTCCGCAGGGCCCCGCGCAGCGCCTCTGCGCCCAGGTCCACGGCCGAGGCGATGAACACGTCGTTGGCGTCGCCGAACCCGTCCAGCTCCGCATACCGCTCCAGGGGCAGCACCATGTTCCGGGTGCGCACCCGGGCGTTCTCGTGCAGCCGGTCCAGCACCCGCCGGTCGGCCCCGGGCGGCAGACAGGTGCGGGCCACCATGTCGGTGACCTCGCGCTGGGTGTGGCGGTACGGAGCCGGGGTGCCGTGAACGGCGGCGATTTGAGTCATCCCGGGTCCTGGTGCGGAGGCGTCATGGCCCAACCCTGCCTCACTCGGTGGACAAAACGCCGCAAACGACCCCGTGGGTGGCGGGTAAAACGCCGCAGACGACCCGCGCGTGGCAGGCAGAACGCCGCGAACGGCCCGCGAGTGGCAGGCAGAACGACGCGAACGGCCCGTGTGGCTGTCATGTTCCTCCGGCACGGAGTACCTACGATCACCGGATGGGTACCCCAGACCCGCCGCGCGTGTACGCCGCGACCGGCTGGCCGCCGCGCCGTACGACAGCACTCGCCCGCTCCTGTCACCCGGGCCCGGTGGTCGCGGTGAGTGTGCTGGCCGGCGCCCTCGGCGTCGGCGTGGGACTCGACGGGGTCCGCCGCGCCCTTCTCGTCGCCGCGGTGTTGAGCGGTCAGCTCTCGGTGGGCTGGTGCAACGACGCGTTCGACGCGCGACGGGACGCCGCGTCCGGCCGCCGCGGCAAGCCGGTGGCCGACGGGTCCGTGAGCCGCCGGGCGGTGTGGACGGCCGCGTTCACCGCCGCGCTGCTGTGCGTTCCGCTCTCGCTGGCCTGCGGACCGCTCGCCGGAACCGTGCACCTGGCCGCGGTGGCGGCGGCCTGGGCGTACAACCTGGGGCTGAAGGCGACGGTCCTGTCCTGGCTGCCGTACGTCATCGGGTTCGCCGCCCTGCCCGCCATGGCCGCCCTGACCCTGCCCGGCAGTCCGGGCCCGGCCTGGTGGGCCGTCACGGCCGGTGCGCTGCTGGGCCTGGCCGCCCATCTGGGCGATGTGCTCCCCGACATCGACGACGATCTGCGGGGCGGGGTGTGCGGACTGCCCCACCGGCTGGGTGCCACCGGCACCCGGCTGCTGCTGCCGGTGCCGCTGGTGGCGGCCTCCGCGGTCCTGGCGTTCGGCCCGGCCGGATCTCCGGGCCGGTGGGGAGTGGTGACCCTCGCGGTGGCGGCGCCGGCCGCGCTGGCCGGGCTGGTGCTCGGCCGGTACTGGCGCGAGGCGGCCCTCGCCGCCGCCGTGGTCGTGGCGGCGGCCGACGTGGCACTGCTCCTGGTGCGCGGCGCCGCCCCGCTGTGACCTGGACCTGGGCCGGCCGCTGAAGCCTCACACCGTGCGCAGCCACGCGTCCAGCTGCCGGAAATCGGCGTCGGTGAGACCGCGCCCGGGGTCGACGCGGTGGAGCAGGGCCCGTCCGCCGTGGTGCGCGGTCACCCATCTCCGGTCCGCCGCCCGGCCCCGTCGCCGGGCCGAACGGCAGGAGCGGGCCGTCGACGTCGAGGAAGAGCGGCGGAAGCCCGCCGGAACCGGTCACCGCCGCACCGTACCGCCGGACGTCAGCGTCCGCCCGCCACCCGCAGGATCGCCCCCGTCGTGTAGGACGCGTCGTCCGAGAGCAGCCAGGCGACGGCTCCGGCGACCTCGTCCGGGCGTCCGGGCCGGCCCAGCGGGATGCCGGCTGCGGCCTTGTCGGGGCGCTCGGGGTCCTCGTGGAACTCGGTACGGATGATGCCGGGCGACACCGCGTTGACCCGGATGCCCGCCGCGGCGACCTCCTTGGACAGTCCGATGGTCATCGTGTCCACCGCGGCCTTGGCGGCGGCGTAGTGGACGTACTCGCCGGGGCTGCCGAGCGTGGCGGCCGCCGAGGACATGTTCACGATGGCCCCGCCTCCGGTGCGGCCCATGTCGCGCACGGCGCGGCGGGCGCAGAGCAGGTACCCGATGACGTTGACGTCCAGGGCGCGCCGGAGCCCGGCCGGGTCGGCGTCCGCGAGCGGGCCCGTCGGGCCACCGACGCCCGCGTTGTTGACCAGCCCGGTGACCGGGCCCAGCCCGTCGGCCGCCGCCTCGAAGAGCCGGTCGACACCCGACTCGTCGGTCGTGTCCATCCGCACCGTGACGCAGCGCCGGCCCGCCCCGCGTACGGCTTCGGCCACGGCCTCCGCGGCAGCCACGTCGGAGCGGTGGCCCAGCGCGATGTCGTGGCCGTCGGCCGCCAGACGTACGCAGACCGCCGCGCCGATCCCGCGGCTGCCGCCGGTGACCACAGTGACCGGATGACGGCTCATGAATGGATGCCCCTGTACTCCCGTGCGAGGACCCGGTGGCCCCCGCCGAGGGACCATCGTAAGGAGTGCTGATCGAACACCGCCCGGCGACGGTCCGGAAACGGCTCGGTGGACTGTCACCCACTCATGGAAGAGTGACAGTCCACCGGCGGTACACGTGAGGCGGTGCTACACGGGGAGGTCGCTGCCGCCCCGGCCGGCCGGCCGCTCGCTCTGCTCCTGCAGCTTCCGGGCCTTCTCCTGCAGCCGACGGCGCTGCTCCGGGTCGTTGGTGCGCTCCGCGGCCTCGGTCATGTGCCTGGCCTTCTCGCGCATCTGGTCGGCTCGGCCGGTTTCTCCTGCAACGCTCATCGTCGCTCCTTGGACGGTAGGGAAGAGCGGGCTCACTCAGAGAACCAGCGCTCCGGGACCGTCGCACCCCGAAGCGTTACGTACCGTGAAGGTGCCAGGTGGGACGGGCTCCGGGAGCGGGCCGAGGCACCGGCGGGACTCGCGGGCCCGCGACGCTGGCATGATCAGGGGTATGAACGAGCGCATGATCGCCGCGTGTGACGGGGCATCGAAGGGGAATCCGGGGCCCGCGGCCTGGGCATATGTGGTGGCCGACGCGGACGGCAGGCCGTTCCGGTGGGAGGCGGGGCCACTGGGCACCGCCACGAACAACGTCGCGGAGCTCACCGCGCTCCAGGAGCTGCTGGAGTCCGTAGACCCCGGTGTGGCGCTTGAGGTCCGGATGGATTCGCAGTACGCGATGAACGCGGTCACCAAGTGGCTCCGGGGCTGGAAGCGCAACGGCTGGAAGACGTCGGCCGGCAAACCCGTCGCCAACCGTGGGCTGGTGGTCCGCATCGACGCCCTGCTGACCGGCCGGGCGGTGGACTTCGTCTACGTGCCCGCCCACCAGGTGGACGGCGACCCGCTGAACGCCCTGGCCGACCAGGCGGCCAGCGAGGTGGCCGTGGCGCAGCGCGCGGCAGGCACCTCCCAGGGTTCCGCGGACCTGCCGGTGCCCGTGGCCGCCCGCGCCTCCGAAGGGCGCCGGACCGGCGGTACGGAGAAGAGTGCGACGAAGAGCCCGGCGAAGAGCACCGGCGGGGCGGCCCGTTCCGGTGCCACCATCCGCGCCAGGTACGCGGGGCGGTGCCACTGCGGCAAGCCGTACGCGGCCAAGGACACGATCGCGAAGAACGATCAGGGCTGGGGCCACCCGGAGTGCCGCACCGCCTCCGCCTGAACCGCCTCCGCCCGAACCGCCGCTGAACCTGCGGAACCGCCCCGCGCGGCGCGTTCCGCGTGCCATGATGCGGCTCCGGCGGAGCGGTCGACGCGCCGCCGGAGCCGTGGACGACGGCGACACGCTGGGGGGCGTATGGAAAGCACGGGAACGGTGCTGCGTGAACTGCGCGGGGCGCAGAAAACGGCCAAAGGGGTGTCGCTCTACTCGCGGTACGTGAACCGGCCGGCCGGGCGGATCTTCGCCGCCGCCGCGTTCCGGCTGGGTATGACACCCAATCAAGTCACTTCGCTGAGCGCGGTGTTCACCTTCGCCGCCGTCGCGTCCGTGGCGCTGGCCAGGCCCACGTGGGCGCTGGCCGTGCTCGTCTACCTGGGGCTCGCCGTGGGGTTCGCACTGGACTCGGCCGACGGGCAGCTCGCCCGGCTCACCGGCCGGGGAGGCCCCGACGGCGAATGGCTCGACCATGTCGTCGACTGCGCCAAGATGATCCTCGTCCACACCGCCGTACTGATCTCGTTCCACCGCTTCTTCGCCCTGCCGGCGGACGGCTGGCTGCTGCTGCCGCTCGGCTTCCTGTTCGTGGCCGTGCTCACCTTCTGCGCGGGGCTGCTGCGGGAACAGCTCGGGAAGGCGGCCGCCGCCGCCCGGCCGGAGCCGGACGGCGGCGCCGGGCCCCCGCGGGCGGCCTCCCGGCTGCGGGCCGCGGCATTGCTGCCGGCCGACTACGGGGTGTTCTGCCTGGTGTTCCTGCTGCTCGGTGACGAGACGCTGTTCCGGATCGGCTATGCCGCACTCGCCGCCGTGCACGCGCTGTTCCTGGTGGCGTTCCTGGGCAAGTGGTTCAGGGAGCTGAAAGCGCTCCGGGCAGGCTGACCAGTGAGTCCAGCGCCCGGCGCAGCTGGGTGCTGGACGTGTGCGCGGTGTACGGGAAGTAGACGACCTCCACGCCGACCTCCGCGAAGTCGCGTTCGAGCCGTCTGCCCTTCTCCGTGTCCCGCCAGTCGTCGCCCTTGAAGATGACGTCGAACCTGACCTGCTGCCAGGTCTCCACCTTGTCGGGGACGGTCTCGACGAACGCGGCGTCCACGTACCGGACGCTCCGTACGATCTCCAGCCGCTCCGGCAGGGGTATGACCGGTCTGTGACCCTTCGCGAGTGCGGCCATCTCGTCCGAGACGACCCCCGCGACGAGGTAGTCGCACTGACTGCGGGCATGCCGCAGGATGTTGAGGTGACCCACGTGGAACAGGTCGTAGACACCCGGCGCGTAGCCGACCCTGTGCACCATCCGTTCTCTCCCCCCACGGTGAACGCGATGTCCGTCTCCCACCGGCAGGTTTCCGGACATGGCGTCCGGTCCGGTGGGATATCGGTATCGGTGTTGATCGTGCAACGACCTTACTGTGAAGACCACTTGCGCATCTCGTGAACGGATAAGCTCACTTTTGGGGCTGTTCCTTGGGGGGAACACAGGTGGCTCCGGGGGGAAGGCGACCGTCCGATGCCAGACGCAGATCAGCTGCCGTACGCGGATCAGCACGAGCCGTTCCGGAACCGCCGCCTGCTGGTGGTCTCGACCAACTACGCGCCGGAGCTGACCGGGATCGGCCCGTACGCCGCGCAACTCGCGGAACACTGGGCCGCGTCCGGTGCCGAGACCCATGTGCTGACCGGTATGCCGCACTATCCGTCCTGGCGGACCGAGCCGGAGTACCGGGGCGTGTGGCGGGCACAGGAGGAGCGTTCGGGGGTGACGGTCCACCGGCGAAGACACTATGTGCCGCCCCGTCAGAGCGCCCTGCGCAGGGCCGCCTTCGAGGCGTCCGTCCTCGCGCACGGTCTGGTCTCCCCGCCCTCGGTGCGGCCGGACGCGGTGATCTCCCAGCTGCCGAGCCTCGCCGGCGGCGTCCTCGGCGCGCGGCTGGCCCGCCGCCACCGCGTCCCCTACATACCCGTCGTGCAGGACCTGATGGGCGCCGCCGCCGCGCAGAGCGGCATCCGAGGCGGCGACAGGGCGGCGGCGGTTGCGTCCCGGGCCGAGCGGTACGCACTGCGTGCCGCCGCGCTCGTCGGCGTCATCCACGAGAGTTTCGTCCCCCGGGTCACCGCCTACGGAGTCGACCCGGGACGCATCCGGATCGTCCCCAACTGGACCCATGTGAAGCCCCCTTCCGCAGAGCGTGCCGTGACCAGGGCGCGTCTCGGCTGGCCCGAGGGTGCCCCGGTGGTCCTGCACTCCGGGAACATGGGGCTCAAGCAGGGCCTGGAGGTCCTCGTCGACGCCGCCCGGCTCGCCCCCGGGATACGCGTCGTGCTGATGGGCGACGGCAACCAGCGCGAAGCCCTGCTGGCGCGTGCCAACGGGCTGCCCAACGTCGAGTTCAGGGCGGCGGCGGAGGCGGACGAGTTCACCGACGTGCTGGCCGCCGCCGACGTCCTCGCCGTGACCCAGCGCGCGTCCGTACTCGACATGAGCGTGCCCTCCAAGCTGACCTCGTACCTCGTCTCCGGCCGCCCCGTCGTCGCCTCCGTGGCGGAGGAGGGGGGCACCGCCCAGGAGGTGCAGCGCTCCGGGGCCGGGCTGCTCGTCGCGCCGGAGGACCCGGCCGCGGTGCTGGCAGCCGTCCGCAAACTCGTCGAGCAGCCGGCCGCCGCCGACGAACTCGGGGCCCACGGCCCCCGCTACGTGGCACAGCACCTCGGCCGGGAGGCCGGTCTCGCCCGCTTCGACGCACTGCTCACCGAGGTCCTTCAGGACGCCGCCCAAGGGAGACCACGCCGATGACCCAGCCGATCCGTGCCCTGGAGGACCAGGACGAACCCGCGCTGCTGCGGGATCAGTTCAGGCAGCTCCTGCGCTACCGCGTCCTGCTCGCGTCAGGCGTGGTGCTCGGGCTGCTCGGCGGCGGCTGGCTCGCCCTGAGCGGCGAGGACACGTACACCTCCATCGGGGAGGTGTCGGTGCGGTCGGCCGCCTCCGACCCGTTCGCGGCGGGCGCCTCGGCCGACAAGGGCATCAACATCGGCTCCGAACGACAGACCGCCGTCAGCGACGCCGTGGGCACCGTCGCCGTCGGCTCGCTGGTCAAGCACGGCGACCGGATCGAGGTCGGAAAGCTGCTGACCGGCCTCCAGGTCACCAACCCGCCCAACACCCTGGTGCTCAGGTTCTCCTACACCGCCCGCGACCCGGAACAGGCCAGGGCGCGCGCCCAGGCGCTCGCCGAGGCCTACCTGGAGATCCGCCGCGAGCGCACCGAGAACAGCATCGACAACATGGTCGACGGCTACCGCGCCCAGCTGAAGCCGCTCACGGAGCAGCGCGACCGACTGGCCGAGCAGGAGACCGGCGTCGCGGGCAGCGACGTCACCAGCGCCCGCGCCAACATCATCGTCGCCATCTCCGAACTGAGCCAGAAGATCTCGGAGTTGCGCGCCCTCGACACCACACCCGGCTACCTGAACAAGAAGCCCGTCGCGCCCGAGCGGCCCACCGGCGCGGGACTGCCCCTGCTCCTCGCACTCGGTGGCGTCGTCGGACTCGCCCTCGGCCTGCTGCTGTCCTGGGTACGGCTCGTCTTCGACCCGGCGGTCCGCTCCACCAGGGAACTCGTCCGCTCACTCGGTGCCCCGCTGCTCGGCACCCTGCCCAGGGAACGCGTGGGGGCGGGCCGGCTGCTCGCTATCGGACGCGGCGGCAGCCGGCTGGCGGAGGAGTACCGGGCGGTGGCCTTCCGGCTCGCGTACGACCCCTCGTTCGCCGAGCGGCGACGGCTCCTGGTCACGGCGCCCCGGGGCGACAACGCCATGGCCGCCGCCGCGGCGGTCAACCTGGCGGCCGCCTTCGCGGAGATGGGGCGTGACGTCCTGCTGGTCGAGGCCGATCTGCGCACCCCGTCACTGGCCAGGGACCTCGGCGACGCGAACCGGGGCGGGCGGCCCCGCTGGGCCGCGGAGCGCGACGAGCGCGGCTGGCCCTCGGAGAGCCGCACCAACGTGGACGTGCCCGGCTCCGGGGCCTTCACCCTGGTCGCGGGCCGCCGGATGGACAACGTGCCGCGCGCCCTGACCTCCGCGCCGGTCGGCCGGATCCTCGCGGAGGGCGGCCGGCCCGGAGCCGTCGTCATCGTGCTCGCCCCGCCCGTCCTCTCGTACGCCGACGCCGTCGCGCTCATCGACCGGGTGGAGGGCGTCGTCGTGGTCTGCGACCCGCGCGAGGTGCACCGCAGCGACCTGGAGCGGATCCGCGAGATCATCGGCGCCGCGGGCGGGTCCGTGCTCGGCACCCTGCTGCACCCCGGTCACGGACGGCTTGAGCGCCGGGCGCGCCGGAAGGCGGCCAAGGGCCGCGTCCGTGACGGTCAGACACCGGGACCGGGGAGCGACGGACAGGGCGGCCGCGCGCGGCCGGACGGACCCGGCCGGGCCGGCGGCGGGCGGGCCGGGGACCCCGCGGAGACGCTCGGCCTGCGCACCCTGGACGGCGGCAGCACCTGGCACGGCGGCGGGAACGGCCACACCGGCGGCAGTGACCACAGCAGTTCCGCGGGACAGAGATGAAGGCACGCACCGCGGTCGTCTGCTCGGTCGCGGACCAGGGGGTGGCGGCGCTCACCAACATCCTGGTCCTGGTGGTGGCCGCCCGGCTCTCCACCGTCTCCGACTTCGCCCGGTTCTCCGGTGTCTACCTGGTCTTCACCGTGCTGCTCGGCGTCTTCGGCGCCTACACCGGACAGCCGCTGGTGCTGCGCCGGGGCGCGGGCGAGGAGACCCGTGGCGCCTGCCGCTCCGCCGTCGCCTTCACCCTGCTCGTCTCGGCCGTCCTCGGCGGCGCGCTCGCCGGGGTCTGCGCGCTGCTCGCGGGAGACACCGCGCGGGCCCTGATGACACTGGGGCTGGTCCTGCCCGTCGTCCTCGCGCAGGACACGGCCCGCTACGCCTTCGCCACGCTCCAGGCCCAGCACCTGGCCCTGGCCGCGGACACGCTCCGGCTGGCCTGCGTGCTCGGCGCGCTCACCGTGCAGCCGCACGGCGCCCCGGCCGCCCGGCTCGTCACCGTCTGGGGCCTGTCCGCGCTGCCCGCCCTCCTGCTGTCCGTCACCCTGCTGCACCGGCGGACCGCCGGAACGCCCGTGCGGCTGGCGCCGCTGCTGCGGCGCGGACACCTGGGGCGGCGGTTCGTCGTCGAGTTCGGGGTCGGCAACGCCACCAGCCAGCTCTCCGTGCTCGGCCTGGGCGTGGTCGGCAACCCCCTCGTGGTCGGGGCGCTGCGCGGCGCGACCACCCTCTTCGGCCCGCTGAACGTGCTGTTCACCTCCGCCACCGGCTTCGGCCCGCCGCTGCTCGGGCGGCTCGCCACCGACCGGCTGCGGGTCCGGGCAACCGCCGCCCTGGCCACCGTACTGGCCGCGACCGCCGCCGGCTGGGCCACCGTGCTGGCGCTGCTGCCCGGCTCGGTGGGCCGCCATCTGCTGGGCGACACCTGGCCCACGGCGGCGGCGCTCCTGCCCGCGACCGGCAGCCAGTACGCGGCGATGGCGGTCGGCACCTGCGGGCTGCTGGCGCTGAGGCTGCTCGATCCGCGCACCACGCTCTCCATCCAGGTGGTCTTCTCGCTCGCCGCGGTGGGCTTCCTGGCCGGCGGCTACTGGCTCGGCGGGGTGCCGGGCGCGGCCTGGGGCCTCTGCCTGGGCTCCGTCTGCAAGGCGGTCGCCACCTGGACCCGGGTGGCCCGGCTGAACCGTAGAGGCGGGGCGGCACGGCCCCCGGTCAGCGCGGCCGCTGTCCGTTCCGGTCCCTGAAACTCGTCACCAGCGCCAGGCACAGCGCGGCGATGGCCAGCTTCCCGGCCGCCTGCAACAGCGGGCCGCGCAGCAGGATGAAGGTGTACCCGGCGATCAGCGGCGCGGCGATGGCCAGGACGCTGCCGGGCCCGGGGCCGTCCCGGGAGACCGCCCGTGCGTAGCGGCGGTCGGTGCGCGCGGCCGCGTACCCGAGCAGGGCGAAGCCGCCGATCATGCCCGGGGCGGCGAAGTCGACCCACAGCTCGGTCCAGAGCGGCGCCGAGAGGTTGGTCATGTTCATCCCCATCCACTGCCCGACCCGGACCCCGGTGTCCTCGGGCTTTCCGCTCCAGGCCGCCCGGGGCACGAAGAAGAAGGCGGAGCCCGCCAGTTGACGGCCGTAGGTGTGGCCCCGGGTGTCGACCCAGGAGATGGTGTTGGCGAACATGACGGTCTGGTCGTAGTCCTTGGTGGCCAGCGGCTCGAAGACCGAGGACGACTCGACCGGCCGGTACCCGGAGTCGTCGTAGCGGAACCGGTCGGCGTACGGGAACAGCACCAGCGCCCCGATCACCCCCGTCGCCAGCACCGAGCGGTACATCGCCGCGCTGCTCGGGAACGCGGTGAACAGGAGCGAGACCAGCACGGTCAGGAACCAGTAACGGGCATTGGACACCGGATTGTTCACGACCAGGTTCACGATCAGCAGCGCGCACCAGACCAGTACGGTCGACGGTGCGCGACGGGCCCGGCGCGAGGTCACCAGCCGACGGGTGAAGAAGAGCAGTGCGAGCAACGCTGGAACCGTGCCGAACCCCTTGAGGAACGCGGAGCCCACATTGGAACCGCCGGACACCACTCCGCTCTCCGCGACCGAGGCGCTGATCTCCTGCCTGCTGGAGAAGAAGACCGCGGGCCCGCCGAGCTTCAGCACGTAGTAGCCGCTCGCGGCGAACGCCAGCAGCACCAGCAGCCGCAGCCGGACCGGGTGCGCGGTGGCCCGGCCACCGCCCCCGCGCGCGGCCGCACGCCCGCGCAGCGGACGCCGGGACGCCAGCAGCGCCCCCAGGTCGAACGCCGCGCACCCCACCAGCACGAGCGCGATCGCGGTCACCAGATCGGAGCGCGGCCCGACCATCGGAGTCGGGGTCTGCCCGATCACCACCTGGGCGAACGGGGCCACCCCCATCGCGATGTACACGAACATCCAGAAGACGCCCTGCAGCAGCCGGCGCCGGGTGGAGAGGATCATGGTCGCCAGCCGCGCCCCCGAATAACACGTCAGCACCAGTTGCAGCCAGTACCCGGTGTCCCGGACTCCGCTCCCGGGCTGCGCGGCGATCAGCGCGGGCAGGAAGCAGACCAGCCCGAGGATGAGCGGCACGGCCATCGCGCGCGACAGCATCGCCCAGGACATGGGCTTGGCGGCCGGCTCCACCGGACTCTGCGGCCCGCCCCCCAGGACGGGACCGGGCGGCGCCGCCCCATGCACGGACGTCATCTGTTCCCCGTTCCGTGAGCGCCGTGAGCGTGTGAACACTCTAACGAATCAACCCACTTGGGGTGATGTGATGACTAGTCTGTGCACAGCTGCCGAGGTCGAGGGGAACCCTGGTGAAGATCCTGCACGTCGTCACACTGCACACCCCGGACCACGCCTTCGGCGGTCCGACCCGGGTGGCCCTGAATCTCTCCCGGGTCCAGCGCGCCGCGGGGGACGACGCCCGGATCATGGCGCTCGGCGACGGATTCGAGGGCCCACTGCCGTCCCTCGTGGAGGGGGTACCCGCCCACCTCTACCAGGCCCGCCATCCGCTGCCCCGGTTCGAGGTCAGCGGCATCACCTCCGCACCGCTGCTGCTGGCCGCGCGCCGGATGATGCGCGGCGCCGACATCGTCCACGTGCACCTGATGCGCGATCTGGTCACGCTGCCCGCAGCCCTGCTCGCACTGGCGTCGGGGACCCCGCTGGTCGTCCAGACGCACGGGATGGTGGACCCGACGGAGAACCGCGTCGCGCAGCTGACCGACCTGCTGGGCGTACGCAGGGTCCTGCGCCGCGCGGACGTCGTGCTGCACCTCACAGAGGCCGAGCGTGTCGATGTGAACGCCGTCGCGGCGCCGGTACCGCTCACCCGTACCGTGCGCCTGGTCAACGGCGTACGGCCGCAGGAGCGGGGGCCCGCCCGTGACCCGGCGCGGCCGCCGACGGTGCTCTTCCTCGCCCGGATACAGGAGCGCAAGCGCCCCCAGGACTTCGTCGCCGCGATGCCCGCCGTACTGGCCGAGCACCCGGACGCCAGGTTCGTACTGGCCGGACCGGACACCGGGGCCCTGCCCGGCACCCTCCGGCTGGCCCGCGAGCTGGGCGTGCTGGACTCGCTCGACCACGTGGGGCCGCTCGGCCACGAAGAGGTGCTGGCAGCGGGACGGCAGGCCGATGTGTACGTCCTGCCGTCCATCGAGGAACCCCTCGGCGTCTCGGTCCTGGAGGCGATGTCCGTCGGCACCCCCGTGGTCATCACCCGCACCTGCGGCCTCGGGCCCGACGTCGCACGGGCCGGTGCGGGTCGGGTGATCGACAGCCGGGTGGGCGAGGACGGGGCCAACGCGGACAAGGTCGCGCGGGCCGTTCTGGAACTGCTGGAGCCGAAGACCAACGCCGAGGCGGGACAGGCGGCCTGGGAACTGGTCGGGAAGGACTTCACCATCGACGTCGTGACCCGGACGCTCCGGCGGACCTACGAGGACGTGGTCCGCCGGAAGCGCCGGTGACTCAAGGAGCGGGCGCCTCACGTGACTTCAGGGCGATCTGCCACCGGTAGAAGCTCATCGCCAGGGCGAAGTCCAGGCCCGCCCGACCGTCCAGGAAGCCCCGCCGGTACACGTACATGTACGCGAACGACACCAGCGGCTTGAACGGCGCCTTGTGGAACAGCTGCCCCTGGCGGGACTTGACCCTGCGCACCTGTTCCTTGACCTCGGGATGGTGCTCCAGCCACGCCTCCCAGTCCGAGTACCGGTTGTGCCGTTCGAACCAGGCGGTCACCGGGTCGAGATCCTGGTGCTCGATCGGGTTACGGAGGGTGCCGGCGCTCTGAGCGACCGGCTGGTAATGGCCCTCGACCTCACCGATGCCGGGTGCGCCGAGATCCCCGACCTCCGGGTACCGGCTGCGGGTGCGGTCGGTCAGCGACCGCTTGCGGATGGTGTAGCCGTGCCGCAGCCGCTTCCCGGAGAACCAGTACCCCAGCGGAATGTCGTACGCGGCGGGCTTCGGAGTGTCCGGATCCGCGAAAATCCGCCGCAGTTCGGCCAGCAGACCGGGGCTCAGCCGCTCGTCGCCGTCGAGCAGCAGGATCCAGTCCAGGTCCGTGCGGACATGGTCCAGGCACCACTGCTTCTTCCGGGGATGCCCGCCGTCCCAGGTGTACATGACGACCTCGGCCCCGCACTCCGCGGCGATCTTCGCCGTGTCGTCCGTGCTGTGCGAGTCGACCACCACGACCGCCTCGAAGTGACCGAGGACCGACTTCACCGCCTCCGCGATGTTGAGCCCCTCGTTCTTCGTGGGGATGGCCACGGCTATCGGCAGCCTGTTCATCCGTTGCCTCCTTCGGGCAGCCAGGCGTAGCAGCCTGTGGAGCTGAAGGCGCGGGCCGTCGCAGGGATCGTGATGCGGCTGCGCTTCCCGTCGTCGGACGAGCCCGACGCCAGGACCTTGCCGTCCGCCCCGGTGATCTCCCAGCCGCAGCCCTTCGTGGGCGCGACATCGCGGTAGCGGCCGGGCCGCAGCCGAGCGCCCTCGTAACGGCCGTCGGGGTACGCCCGCGAGGCCTCCGCCACCAGCCCCTTGTGCTGGGTGCACAGCTGCCCGGCGGCGGCCTCGGCACCGGTGATCTCGCCCGTGGCCACGGCCCCGATCGCGATGTCCCGGTCGACCTTGACCAGATACGTCAGCCGGTCGCAGGTCGCCTGTCCGGTCTGGAGCACCGCCGCCGGGTCCATGCCCTTGGGCACCCGGTTCACCAGATACTTCTTCTCCTTCTTGGTGAACGTGCCGGTGGCCGGGGTGAGTTCGTCGGTCGGGGTCTTGGGCGGCTCACTGGAGCGCGAGGCCCGGGGACCCGCCGGAGCGGAACCGGAAGGCTCCGCCGGTGCGCCGGCCACCGGCCCCGCGGACGCCGCCGGGCCCGCGTCGGCCCTCTTCTCCCCGCCCTCATCGGAGGAGGAGCCGCAGGCGGCCAGCGCCGCCGCTGTGATCACGGCGGCGGCGCCGGCCAGGAACGGATGTCTCATCCACCTGTCCTCAGGGCGTAGTGAGCACTGACCTGGGCAGCGGTCAGCGCGGTCGGGTACACGGCGGTCTCGTCGATCTGCCCCGCGAAGAAATTGCTCGTCGGACGGTTCGGCCAGGTCGCCAGGTTGTCCCCGCCCACCCGCCAGTAGCCGGGATATGCCTCGTTCTTGGTGTACTGCGCGTTCGAGGCGCGGAGCTTCCCGTCCACGTACAGGGCCATCCCACCGGAACCCTGGGTGGCGACCACATGGTGCCAGGCACCGTCGTTATAGGCCGCGGTCGTGCTGACGGTCTGGCCGCCGGTGTTGTGGGTGCCGAAGGTGAGGCGTCCGTTGTTGAGCATGTACACGTGCTTGTCGTACTTGACGCTGGGCTCCATGGTCTTGTTGCCGAAGCCGATGATCTTCCCTCCCCGCGTCGTCGTCGTCTTGATCCAGGTCTCCACGGAGAACTTCGCGGTCTGGGTGTGGGTCCGGTTGCTGTACGCGTACTGGGTGGACCCGTTGAATCCGATGGCGGTCGAGGGGCCGGACACGGCCGCCGGGGTCTGCCGGTAGGAGGGCGTGTTGCGAAGGAAGCCGTTGTCCTTGCCCGTGCCGGTGTCGGCGGCGAAGGTGGACGTGCCCTCGTCGTAGCGCCAGTACAGGCTCGCTCCGTCGGACAGCACCCTGGCCGGGTAGCTCTCGGCCTTCGCCGCCACGGTCGCGGTCACCGCGGGCGACTTGGCGCTGGTGTTGATGCCGTCGCTCGCACTGATCCGGTAGGTGTGCGTCTCGCCGGGTGCGACAGCGGTGTCGGTCCACCGCAGCTGCGGCCGGTCCCAGAACACCGAGTAGCCCGGCGTGGTGTACACGGGTGTGGTCGCGCCGTCCTTGTAGATCCGGTAGGTCAGCTCACCGTCATCCGTGTCGAAGCTCGTCTGCCAGTTCACGTCCACCTTGCCCGCGGCGACCGTGGAGACGCTGACGTTGGGCACCCAGGGCGCCCCGGTGTCGGGCCCGTCGGCGAAGCGGGTCAGCCCCTGCTGCGGTGAGCTGTTGACGGTGGTGAACTCGCCGCCCACCCAGAGGTAGTGGTGGCCGCCCTTGTCGGTCTGGGCCATCGCCCGCGGGCCGACCGGTTCCCCGATGCCGTCGTTGGTGTCCGGGAACCACGGCAGCAGCTTGGGATCGTCCACTGACTGGGCCAGCAGATGCTTGCGCGGCTGGTCGGGGAACTCGCCCATCGAGGCACAGTCGTGTGCGTGACTGCCGCTGTAGAGCACCCCCTTGTGCACCAGGATGGCCTGGGTGGCACCGAGGCAGGTGTCGCGCCAGACCTGCTGGAAGGTGGTCAGGTCCACCGCGATCCGGCCGTCGAAGACACCGCCCCCGGTGCCCTCGTTGGCGGTGTAGAACTTGGTGGCGTCCGCGGTGAGGTCCTGCACCGTCGAGGTGTCCGGGATGAAGCCCGGGTAGCTCTTGTCCAGGGCGCCCGTCGTCGCGTTCACCACCGCGAGCGCGTGGGACTTGGTGCCGTTGACGGTGAAGAAGTCGCCGCCGATCACGACGTGCGAGCCGTCGGGAGTCACCTGGACGGCCCGGCCGACCTCGTCCGTGTTGGCCTTCCACGGTTTCAGCGCCGCAGCCGTGGTGACCGCGGCGAACTTGTTCCGGGTCTGCCCCGCGACACTGTTGAAGTCACCGCCGAGATAGACCGTGTCGTCGGTGACGGCCAAGGCCCTGACCGTCGCGGAGACGGCGACCTTGAAGTTGGTGCGCGGGGTGCAGCTCGCCGTGTCGATGGCCGCGATGTTACTCACCCCGACGCCGTTCACCGAGGCGAACTGGCCGCCCACGTAAAGGGTTTTGCCGTCGGGGGAGAGGGTCAGGGCCCGCACGGTCGAGGTGCCGGAGGACTGCGTGAACGACAGTTTGCAGCCGGTCGGCGCACCGGTCGCGGCGTCGAACGCGGCGAAGTTCACCGCCGGCTGTTCGGACGTCCCGGCCGGTGCGTCCGGCGGCCGTACGGTGGAGAACGTGCCGCCCGCGTAGACGAGCCCGTCGTCCGTCGCGGCCATCGACCAGACGATTCCGTTGGTCTGCCAGGTGGAGAGGTCGTCCGCGGTGAGCGAGACCGGAGGGGTGAGCGCCGCTGCCGGAGAGCCCCCGGCAGCGGCGCCCAGGGCCCCGGCAAGCAGGCAGAGCGCGGCGGCCGCGGCCCGTACCCGGCCGTGGCCACGGGATCTGCGCCCCGTACTTTCGTTCATCATTCAGCTCCGAAGGTGAGAACGAGCTGCGGCCGGTGGGCCGCGGTTGCGATGTCGCCCGACCGGAGACGGAGCGAATCCGCTCCGTCGCCGGTCAGGACGGACGAGTAGGCGGAGCCCAGGGCTCCGCCCGTGCCCGGCGCGACCGTCTCCACCGAGTAGCCGGTGGAGACGGTCGCGCGGGAGATGGTCCCCAGCACCGTCGGGGCGAGCGAGGGCGGGGAGTTGTAGGTGACGTTCTGGCCGTCCGCGGTGAGCGCCCGGCGTCCGGGTCCGCTCACCGGTCCACCCGCACCGCGGCCCCGGTGAGCTGGTCGGCCAGCTGCCTGACATCGGCGTCGACCATGATCCGGGCCAGCTCCCGCGACTTCACGGCCGGCTTCCAGCCGAGCAGCTCCGCCGCCTTCGACGCGTCCCCGATCAGCGCGTCGACCTCGCTGGGGCGCTCGTACTTCGCGTCGTGGCGGACGTGCTCGCGCCAGTCCAGACCGGCGTGCTCGAAGGCGTACTCCAGGAACTGCCGCACGCTGACCCCCTCGCCGGTGGCCACCACGTAGTCGTCCGGGGCATCGCACTGGAGCATCCGCCACATGGCGTCCACGTACTCGGGGGCGTACCCCCAGTCCCGGACCGCGTCCAGGTTCCCCAGGTGCAGCCGCGTCTGGAGCCCGGCCTTGATCCGGGCCACCCCGCGAGTGATCTTCCGGGTCACGAAGGTCTCGCCGCGGCGCGGGGACTCGTGGTTGAAGAGGATCCCGTTGACCGCGAACATGCCATATGCCTCACGGTAGTTGACCGTGGACCAGTACGAGTAGACCTTCGCGACGCTGTACGGGCTGCGCGGGTGGAACGGCGTCCGCTCGTGCTGCGGCGGCGGGCTGGCGCCGAACATCTCGGAGGAGGACGCCTGGTAGACCCGGGTGTCGATGCCGCTGGCGCGCACCGCTTCCAGGAGCCGGGTGGTGCCGAGCCCGGTGACGTCCCCCGTGTACAGCGGCGCGTCGAAGGAGACCCGGACGTGCGACTGCGCGCCGAGGTTGTAGACCTCGTCGGGCCGGATGTCGCGCAGCAGGTTCACCAGGGCGACCCCGTCCGCGAGATCGGCGTGATGCAGGACGAAGGAGCGGTCCGCCTCCTCCGGGCCCTGGTAGATGTGGTCGATCCGCTCGGTGTTGAAGCTCGACGAACGGCGGATGAGTCCATGGACCGTGTATCCCTTGTGGAGCAGCAGCTCGGACAGGTACGAACCGTCCTGTCCGGTCACGCCGGTGATGAGCGCGGTCTTCGCCACGTCTCCCCCTTCTGTGGTCGTCCGAGAGGCTGTTGGCCGTCGAAATTTCAGAGTTTGAGCGATCTGCGGTAAAACGTCACCGCGTCATGGAGCTGCTGGCACAATCCGAGCCATGACGACTGATCTCCCCGGCCCTTCCCAGGAATCCGTCCCGTCCCTGCTACGGCCCGGCGCCCGGGTGTTCGTCGCCGGCCACCGAGGTCTGGTGGGCTCTGCGGTGGTGCGCCGCCTCACCGCCGAAGGCCACGAGGTGGTCACTCGCGGCCGCGACCGCCTGGACCTGCGCGACGCCGGGCGCACCGCGGCCTTTCTGCGTGACGCCCGGCCGGACGCCGTGGTGCTGGCCGCCGCCAAGGTCGGCGGGATCATGGCGAACAGCACCTACCCGGTGCAGTTCCTGGAGGAGAACCTGCGGATCCAGCTGAGCGTGATCGCCGGGGCGCACGCGGCGGGCGTCGGGCGGCTGCTCTTTCTCGGCTCTTCCTGCATCTACCCCAAGCGCGCCCCGCAGCCCATCCCCGAGAGCGCCCTGCTGACCGGCCCGCTGGAGCCGACCAACGAGGCGTACGCGCTGGCGAAGATCGCCGGGATCGTGCAGACCCAGTCCTACCGCCGGCAGTACGGCGCCTCCTACATCAGCGCCATGCCCACCAATCTCTACGGGCCCGGCGACAACTTCGACCTGGAGACCTCGCACGTACTGCCCGCGCTGATCCGCCGCTTCCACGAGGCAGGGCGCGACGGGGCTCCGGCCGTCACGCTCTGGGGCTCCGGCAGCCCCCGGCGGGAGTTCCTGCACGTCGACGACCTGGCCGCCGCCTGCGTGCTGCTGCTGGAACGCTACGACGGCGAGGAACCCGTCAACATCGGTTCCGGCCAGGACCTGACGATCCGTGAACTCGCTTCGACAGTAGTTGATGTGACGTCCTATCAGGGGCGGATCGAATGGGACGGCGACAAGCCTGACGGCACCCCGCGCAAGCTGCTGGACGTGTCCCGGCTGGCCTCCCTCGGCTTCGCGCCGCAGATCGCGTTGCGTGACGGAATCGCCGCGACCTACGCCTGGTGGCTCCAGGAGCAGGGCGCCCAGGTCTGACCGGCGGTCCGCCCGGCCGGCCGGCCGGGCGGACACCGTCGCGCCGCCGTCCGCCCGGCCCCCTCCGGCATTCCGCGTCCGCCGCCGCACTCAGTACGCCCCTCGGCCGTCGGTGACGGCGCGCAGTGTGCGGGCCATCAGTCCCATGTCCGTGGCCACCGACCAGTTGTCCACGTACCAGAGGTCGAGCGACACGGTCTCCTGCCAGGACAGGTCGGAGCGCCCGCTGACCTGCCACAGGCCGGTCAGCCCCGGTTTGACCGAGAGCCGTCTCAGCTCGCGCTCGTCGTAGCGGGACACCTCGTCCGGCAGCGGCGGGCGCGGACCGACCAGGGACATGTCACCTCGAAGGACGTTGAGGAGCTGGGGCAGCTCGTCCAGGGACGAGCGGCGCAGCAGCCGGCCCACCCGGGTGACCCGGGGGTCGCGGCGCATCTTGAACATCGGGCCGTCGGTCTCGTTGCACGCGGCCAGCCGCTCGCGGTGCTGCTCGGCGTTGGCCACCATCGTGCGGAACTTCCACATGGTGAACGGCCGGTTGTGCTGCCCGTGGCGGATCTGCCGGTGGAAGACCGGTCCGCCGGAGGTGAACCTGACCGCCGCTGCGACCAGCAGCAGCAGGGGGGCCAGCGCGAGCAGGCCGAGGACGGCGCCGCTCCGGTCCACCGCGGCCTTGAGCGCGGCCTGTGGCCCCCGCCGCAGCGGCGGCACGATGTGCAGCAGGGTCAGTCCGGCCGCCGAGGCCGGCCGGATCCGGCCCGCCGCGATCTCCGAGAGGTGCGAGAGCACGGACAGCTCCAGTCCACCGTCGTGCAGCCCCCAGGACAGCCGCCGTAATCGTTCCTCCGTGAGCTCAGGGCCCGGTATCACCAACGCCAGGTCCGCCTCGTGCGCGAAGGCCGCGCCCAGCACCGTCGAGGCGTCGTCGTCGGCCGGCGCGGGCGCGAGCCGGCCCGGCACGGGGGCGTCGCAGCTCAGCGCGGCCGTCCCCACCGGCACGGCGGCCACCACGAGGTAGCCGTGGTCCGCACGGGAATCCAGCAGCCGCACCGCCCGGTCCACCCCCGCGGCCGCCCCGACCACCAGCACCCGGCGGGCCGTCCGCCGCTTCCCCCGCGCGGGCAGCCGGCGGACTCCGGACACGGCCGTCGTCGCCAGCAGGCCGGGAATCAGCGCCACCACCGCCGACGCCGGATCGATGGCCGGGTCGGTGACGGTCCAGAGCACCGCCAGCACACCGATGAGCAGCAGCCAGTCCCCGGACGCGGTCAGCGCCCCCGGAGGCCGGCCGGGAGCCCGGAGCGAGTACCGGCCGCGCGCCGCCCGCACGCAGGACCAGGCCAGCGCCGCCGCGGCCGCACCGGCCAGGGCTCGCGGCTCGCCGTCGGTGCGCAGCACGAGCCAGCCGGGAACGCCGAGGCCCAGCAGGTCGAAGCAGACGACCAGCGGCAGATACCGGCCAGGCCCTCTTCTCTGCCCTGGCCGGGCGGAACGCTCGCGCTGTACGGTCGGGCCCTGCGGCAGCCGGTCGAACTCCTGGCTGCGGGGCCGGTTCGAAGCGGTCCGTGGCAGCGGCGCCCCCGCCAGTCCCACGGGTCCTGACCTTCCGGTTTCGGGTAGCTCGACATGCCCCATGAACCCCCCAGTCACAGTTGCATCTCCACAAACGGGGCGCATCCGCCGATCCTGGGGACTGACGGACGCGCCCTCGCTCGGTGCACGATATCCACACACGTGCCATTTCGCTGGAGTTCCAGTGAAGTTCAGACATGCGGTGTGAGCCGGAACTCGTCCCGTTCCGGGCTGGATCACAGGTTCTGTGCGGGGCTGTTGGTATTTGGGAACCACCGGAATCGGTCGGTGTGCGGATATGTACCGGCGCTCCGCCAACTACAGTACGTGGCCGGTCGGTTCAGCTGTGCTGCCGCCTCGGTCGAGGGGCCCGCGGCGCCTTCTGGGAGAATGCACCGCCGGGAGACTGCGCCCGGCCACGAGTGAAAGAGGACGCACGGTGACTCCCGCGGAGAAGAACTGGGCCGGCAATGTCACGTTCGGGGCGAGGCGGCTGTGCGTCCCCCGCTCGGAGGCCGAACTGCGGGAGACGGTGGCCGCTTCCACCGCGGTACGCGCCCTGGGCACCCGGCACTCGTTCAACACCGTCGCCGATACCGCCGGGGACCTGGTCTCGGTGGCGGGCCTGCCGCGCGTCGTCGAGATCGACCCGGACGCGGGAGCGGTGACGGTGAGCGCGGGGCTGCGCTTCGGTGAGTTCGCCGGGGAACTGCACGAGCGCGGCTTCGCCTTGCACAACCTGGGGTCGCTCCCGCACATCTCGGTGGCCGGCGCCTGCGCGACCGGAACCCACGGCTCCGGCGCCGGGAACCGCTCGCTCGCCGGCGCCGTCCGGGCACTGGACATGGTCACGGCGGACGGCGGGACCGTCTCGCTCCGTCGCGGTGACGCGGACTTCCCCGGTGCGGTGGTCGCCATGGGGGCGCTGGGTGTGGTGACCCGGCTGACGCTGGACCTGGTCCCGGCCTTCGACGTACAGCAGTGGGTGTACGAGGACCTGCCGGAGTCCCGGCTGACCGGCGGTTTCGACGAGGTCATGTCGGCCGCGTACAGCGTCAGCGTCTTCACCGACTGGCGCCCGGGACCGGTCGGCCAGGTATGGCTCAAGCAGCGGGTCGGGAGCGGGGGAGCGCGGCAGGCACCGGCCGAATGGCTGGGCGCCCGGCTCGCCGACGGCCCGCGCCACCCGATCCCCGGGGTGCCGGCCGGCAACTGCACCCGGCAGCAGGGCGCGGCCGGTGCCTGGCACAGCCGGCTGCCGCACTTCCGGCTGGAGTTCACCCCGAGCAACGGGGACGAGCTGCAGTCGGAGTACTTCGTGGCCCGCGAGGACGCCGCGGCCGCCTACCGGGCGCTGGGCAGGCTCCGGGACCGGATCGCCCCGCTGCTCCAGATCTCCGAGATCCGCAGCGTCGCGGCAGACGAGCTGTGGCTGAGCCCGGCGTCCGGCCGGGACTCGGTGGCCTTCCACTTCACCTGGATACCGGACACCGCGGCGGTGGCGCCGGTGCTCGGGGAGATAGAGGAGGCGCTGGCCCCGTTCGGCGCACGGCCGCACTGGGGCAAGGTGTTCAGCACCGCCCCCGACGTCCTGCGCACCCTGTACGGGCGGTACACGGACTTCGAGAAGCTGATGGCCCGGTACGACCCGCACGGCATCTTCCGCAACGACTTCCTGGACCGGCACTTCCCGGGCTGACGCCCGGCCCGGCGCAGGTCAGCGGCTCTCGCGCTCGTCCCTCGCCCTGGACGGCCAGGCGGCCGCGGAGCGGCCCGGCGCGAGATGGTCCACCACATCGGCCAGCTCCTCGCAGGCGCGCTCGATCCGGCGGCGGATGTTCTGCTGCTCCGCGACGACGGAGGCCAGCAGCAGCGAGGTCAGCGCCACGGCCCCGTTGAGGACCGTGAGGTTGACCATCACCTCCAGCATGCTGTGTCCGGCGAACGGTCCCACCTGCTCCGTGCCCGCCACCACCGCCAGGACGGACACCAGCAGCGCGCACGGCGCGCTGCCCGCCAGCTGGAACCGCAGCGCCGCCCAGATGAGGATCGGAAACACCAGATAGAGCATCGACAGCGGACCACGGGTGGCCACCAGCGCACCCGCGACCGTGACCACCAGCAGCGCACCGGCCTCGATCCACCGGTCGGACATCCGGGGCAGCCGCGCCTTGCGCAGCACCACGAGCACCAGCGGAGTGACCACGAGCACGCCCATGGCGTCCCCGGCCCACCACGCCACCCATACCGTCCAGAACCCGCTGGCGGGCAGCTTGCCGTCCACCGCGAGCATGGCGCTGCCTACGGTCGCGCTGACGGCCATCCCGCCCAGCGCACCCAGGAAGACCAGCAGCACTCCGTCGCGCAGCCGGTCCAGCTCCGCCCGGAAGCCGACCCGGCGCAGCATCAGGCAGGCGCAGACGGGCGCGAGCGTGTTGCCCGCCACGACGGCCGCCGTCGACGGCGTCACGTAGCCGCTGAGCGTGGCGATGACGACCAGCGAGCCGATGGCGATACCGGGCCAGACGCGCAGCCCCATGATGAGCAGGCAGCCCAGGGCGATACCGGTCGGCGGCCAGAGCGGTGTCACGATCGCCCCGTGGACCGTCACCTGCCTCAGCAGACCCAGGCCGCCGCCCACGTAGTAGGCGGCGGCGACTGCCAGGATGCGCAGCAGTGCCACGGCCCTGCGCCGGTTTTCCTCGCTGCGGATCACGGTTCTCATCAGATCTCATGAGACACCGGACCCGGCCGGAGGCGGTGGCGTGACACGCACCAGCCGGATCACCGGGTCATGCGGGAGCGGCGGGAAACGCGTCGTGGCGTACGACGAGCACGGCGGCGTCGTCCTCGTGCCCGGTGCGCTCCGCCGTCCCCAGGATCGCGTCGGCCAGCTCGTCCGCGTCGTCACCGACCCGCGAGCTCACCAGCCGCACCACGGCGTCCAGCCCCTCATCGATGGAGTAGGAGGGACCCTCGATCACCCCGTCGGTCAGCAGCACGAAGGCGCCGGGGGTCGTGAGACGCCGGGTGCTGACCGGGTACTCCTCACCGGTCTGGATCCCCAGCGGCAGACCGCCCTCGTCCTCTGTGGTGCCCGCCCGTCCGTCCACCGTGGCCCACACCGCGGCGACATGACCCGCACGGGCGCTCTGGAGCTCCCGGGTGAATGGGTCTATCCGGACGAAGGTGCAGGTGGCGAGGAGGCCGGAGTCGACGGACAGCAGCAGGTCATTGGTCCGCCGCACCACTTCGCCCGGATCGGCCGCGGTGACGGCCAGCGCGCGCATCGCGATCCGGACCTGGCCCATGAAGGCCGCCGCCTCGACGTCGTGCCCCTGTACGTCCCCGATGGCGAACGCCAGCGAACCGTCCGGGAGCAGGAAGCCGTCGTACCAGTCGCCTCCGATGTCCAGACCGCTGCGCGCGGGCGTGTACCTGGCGGCGGTCTGCAGCCCCGGCAGATCGGGCAGCGACGAGGGCAGCATCTCCCGCTGGAGGGCCTCCGCCAGCTCCACCCGCGCCTGATGCAGCTCCACCTCGCGGCGCGCTCGCGAGGTGAGCTGATGGAGCGTGGTCAGCAGCTCTTCGGCACTGGCCGAGCGCGGAGGACGACGCCGGTTCATGGGCCGCTCCCCAGTGCGTGTGGTGGCGAGCCGCACCACAGGGCCTGTCGTGGCGGACGATCCGGGAGGTCAACGTTTCGGATCCGGTACGGGGCCGCGCGCCGGCTGTTCCGGACGAGGCTCCGCTCATCGTATTTCGGCGCGGTGATCCGCGCAGTCCGAGCCGTCCCCGGCGGCGGGCGCGCGGGGCGCACCGGTTGGGTGGATGCTGGGAGTGCACCCGCGTGGCGGCGTCGCACGGCGGCCGGCGCGGGCCGGGAGGTATGCGATGAGCCGGACGATGGAGTGGACGGTCCACGTCGACCTGTCCGAGCAGGACGGCGCGACCAGGGCGGAGGCGGTGCTGGACACCGGCACGGCGAGACTCACCGGTCACGGGGTCGCCCGCTGCAGCCCGCAGGACCCGGATGTGCCCACCATCGGTGACGAGCTCGCGGCGAGCCGTGCGATGCGCGACGTCGCGGCCCAGCTGATGAGCGTGGCCGACCGGGAGATCGGAGAAGCCGGCGCGGGGCACCCGGACGGGCCGGTTCCGCCGCCCTACGCCTGGACGGACGCGACGGCCTGAGCCTCACCGCGCGCGGCCGCGTCAGCTGTCGCGCCCGCCGCGGGGGCCGTAGCGTGACCGGCGAGTGGACCGGTTCACGCGAACGAGAGACCCCCGGGTGACGCCATGTGCTGGAGCGCGACCGCCGACCTCGTGGCGGGCTCCGCCATCGCGGCGGTCGGCGCCGCCTGTGTCTTACGCACCCGCCGGGTCCGGGATCTTCCGCTCGCCGCGCTCCCGCTGCTGCTGGGCGCCCATCAGATCATCGAGTCCGCGGTGTGGCGTGCGGAGGGCGGCACCGGCCCGGCGACCGTGGCCTGGGCGGTCATCGCCCTGCCGCTGCTGGCACTCTGGGTGCCGGCGGGCGTCCTGTGCGCCGCGCCGCCGCACGCCCGCCGCCGTCTGCTGGTGCCGCTGGCGGCCGGAGCCGCGACATCCGCCGTCCTCGGGTACGGCCTCGCCGTCCGGCCGGTGACCGCCCGGATCCGCGGGCACACCCTGGGCTATGTGCTCGACCTGCCGCTCCCCGCACTGCTCGTCGCGGGCTACCTCCTGGCCACCGTCGGATCGCTGCTGCTGTCCGGCGACCGGTGGCTGACGTGGCTCGGCGGACTGGCCGCGGTCGGGGCCGCGGTCTGCGCCGCGCTGTGGCGGCTGGAGTTCGTCTCGACCTGGTGCGCGTTCGCCGCCGTGTGCTCGGTGGTCCTGCTCGGCCGGTCGGGGAGGCGCTCCGCCCCGGACGCCGCATCCGCCGGATCGTGAACCCCGGTTCAACACGTGTTCGACGGAACCTCCGTGCGTGCTTTCCCGGGGTAACGGAACGGGCGTTCAGGTCCGTCCGCGCGGTGACTGTTACAGGTTTCGGTACCGGATTCAAACACCGGGTGCGGGCCCGCGACGGTGGGGGAGCAAGGGCGTACGACCCCGTCAACCCGGCGTCGTACGGGTGGGTGCAACGGACAGGAATTGACAGGTACCGGGAGGGTTCGGTGGGTGGTGCCTGCAGCCGTGTGTGACGGAAATGTCCGCACTTCGTAACACGTACCGGGGCGCTGTCCACGGAACGGGCAACAGGTTCAAAGTGTGGCTTCCCGGCACGACGCCGGGGCCGGACAACGCCCGGACCGCACGGTCCGGGCCTGCACCTGAGGGGTCTTCATGTCCCGTTCCGCACGGCGGATCACCGCCACCGTTCTCGCTTCCGGCGCGCTCCTGGCCGCCGCCGCCCTTCCGGCGGCAGCAGACGGCCACGGCCACGGCCGCGGTCACGACCACGGCCACAGCAAGCCGGCCCCGCGCTCGGCCGTCGTCCTGGGCAAGATCCAGTACGACAGCCCCGGCCGCGACAACGGATCGAACCGCAGCCTGAACGGTGAATGGGTCACCGTCACCAACACCGGCCGCGGTTCGGTCAACCTGCGTGGCTGGACCCTCAGTGACGAGAGCCACCGCACCTACCGCTTCGATCTGCGCCTGGCGGGCCGCTCCTCGGTGCGCGTCCACACCGGTGCCGGCCGTGACAACCGCCACGACGTCTACCAGGACCTCCGCCGCTACGTCTGGGACAACAGCGACACGGCGACCCTCAAGGACGCGCGCGGCCACAAGGTCGACTCGAAGTCCTGGGGCCGCCACCACGGCGGCCGCCGCTGACCGCTGCCGGCCGCCCCTGAACCCGGGGCCGCCGCCGGCTTCCTGACCGCGGCGCACCACGGCCCACCCGGCCGCGGTGCGCCGCACCCGTTCGGCCGGACCGGACAGCGGCCGTCAGGAGCCGCCCTCCGGAGCGGGGACCTCCTGTTCGGTCCACAGGGCCTTGCCCTCCGCGCCGTACCGGGTGCCCCAGTGCGTGGCGAGCTGGGACACGATGAACAGACCGCGGCCTCCCTCGTCCAGGGTGCGCGCGTGGCGCAGGTTGGGCGCCATCGGACTGGTGTCATGGACTTCGCAGGTCAGGGTGCGGTCCAGCAGAAGACGCAGTTGCAGCGGCGGGGTTCCGTAGCGGACCGCGTTGGTGATCAGCTCGCTCACGATGAGTTCGGTCGCCTCGATCGTCTCCTCGTCGAGGTTCCACCCTTCCAGCCGGTCCCGGACGAGGGTGCGGGCCATGGCGGGTGTGGCCCGGTCGTGGGCCAGTTCCCAGGTCGCGACCCGGTCGGCCGGGACGACGCCGGTCCTGGCGAGAAGCAGCGCGGCACCGTCGGGACGGGCGCCGGCCGGCAGGTTGTAGACGACCGCGTCGCACAGCTGCCGCAGCGGGCGGTCCGGAAAGGCGAGCGCTTCCCGTACCCCGGCCACGGACCGGGCGTCGGGCACCAGCGAACCGGTGAGGAACGCCAGCACACTGCCCTCGTCGAGCCGGACCGTGGCCGTGGCGAAGGGGGCGCTGTCGTCGGAGAAGAGCGGCGGACCCTCGGGGACGTCCAGGGCCACCGGGCTGCCGTCGGGCCCGACAGCCACCGGCGCCGGATGCCCCGCCCGCGCCACGGTGCAGGTCCGGGCGAACGGGTCGTAGACCGCGTACATGCACGTCGCCGTCAGGGCCTGGTTGTGCAGCGAGTCGCCGGGCGGCAGCGACCTGCGCTCGCGCGCCAGCCGTTCGGCCGTGTCGTTGAGCCGGGCCAGCACCTCGTCGGGCTCCAGATCGAGGCCGGCCAGCGCGTGGATGACCGTGCGCAGCTGCCCCATGGTGATGGCCGTCTGCAGCCCGTGCCCCTCGACATTGCCGATGATCAGCGCCGTACGCGCACCCGACAGCCCGACGGTGTCGAACCAGCAGCCGCTGTTGCGCCCCGGCAGCAGGATGTGCGCGGTCTCGACGGCGACCCGGGCACGGTCGTGCTGGGGGAGCAGCCGTCGCTGGACGGTGGAGGCGATCACGTGGTCGCGCTCGTAGCGCCGGGCGTTCTCGACACTCAGTGCGGCATGGGCGGCCGCCGTCAGCGCGAGCGCGACATCGTTCTCGTCGTACGGTTCGGTTCCGCGGAACCGGTAGAGGCTCACCAGGCCCTGCACGGCGCCGTGCAGCTTCAGCGGCACCACGATCAGCGAGTGCGCCCCCGACACCTCGATCAGCCGCGCGGTGTCCGGATCCGCGGCCAGCCACGGGGTGTCCGGTCCGAGCGCGGACAGCCGGGGGCGCAGGTCCGTGACGGCGAGCGCGAACGGCGTGCGCTCCGGCAGCCGCCGCACGTCCCCGGCCACGCCGTCGCCACCGGCTCCCCGCTGCGCCGCGCGGCGCAACGGGACTTCGCGCCCCAGCGGACCGGCCGGCGGGGGCGAGCCCCGCAGGACCTCGTCCACCACCTCGACCACGGCGAAGTCGGCGAACCTCGGTACGAGGGCCGCGACCAGGCCCTCGCAGGTCACCGCCACATCGAGGGAGTGGCCCACCTCCCGGCGCACCGCCGTCAGGCAGTCCGCCCGCGCGAGGGCCTTCTCCCGTTCGTTGATGTCGACGACCGCGGCCAGCACCCCGAGGGGCCGCCCCGTGGGGTCGTCCAGCCGGTGCAGGGTGATCCGCAGGCTGTGGCTGGTGCCGGGCGCCGACGCGATCCGTCCCCGGATCACCTGGTCGAGCACGGGCGTGCCGTTCTCCAGCACGCCGCGCAGCAGTCGTTCGGCCTTGACCGGATCGTCGAACCGGTAGGCCTCGGTGAAGTGCAGTCCCACCAGCTGATCGGCGTCGACCGCTTCGGACAGCGGGTTGACGCGCTCCACCCGCAGCTCCGTGTCCAGGACGTGCAGGCCCACCGCGGACTGGCTGAACAGGGCGTCCAGGAGCGCCACCGACATGACGTCACCCGTGGACGTCCCAGGGGCCGTTCCACCGGCGTCCGACACGTCGCACCCCCATCGGGCTCCGCCGTCCCAGCGAATCGACGGCTCTCACGACAGCCTGCGCACCTCCCGTCCGGCCCGCCACCGTGCGGGGCCGGACGAGTGAAGCGGAACCGCTGGGCCCTAGCTCTCCAGGGCGGCCGAGACGACGGCCTTGGCCTCCTCCTGGACCCGGCCGAGGTGATCCGCGCCGAGGAAGGACTCGGCATAGATCTTGTAGACGTCCTCCGTGCCCGAGGGCCGGGCGGCGAACCAGGCGTTCTCCGTGGTCACCTTGATTCCGCCGATCGCCTCCCCGTTGCCCGGCGCCGAGGTGAGCACGGCCGTGACCGGTTCGCCCGCGAGGGTGTCGGCGCCGACCTGCTCGGGGGAGAGCCGCGCCAGCACCGCCTTCTGCTCGCGGTCCGCCGGGGCGTCGATCCGGGCGTACGCCGGCTCGCCGAACCGGGAGACCAGCGCGGCGTAGTGCGCGGACGGCGATTCGCCCGTCACCGCGAGGATCTCGGAGGCGAGCAGCGCGAGCAGGATGCCGTCCTTGTCCGTCGTCCACACCGATCCGTCATGGCGCAGGAACGAGGCCCCGGCCGACTCCTCGCCGCCGAATCCGAGCGATCCGTCGGCCAGGCCGTCCACGAACCACTTGAATCCGACCGGCACCTCGACCAGTTGCCGGCCGAGACCGGCGGCGACCCGGTCGATCATTCCCGAGGACACCAGGGTCTTGCCGATGCCCGCTTCCGCCGGCCACCGGTCCCGGTGCCGGTACAGGTAGTCGATGGCGACGGCGAGGTAGTGGTTCGGGTTCATCAGGCCCGCGTCGGGGGTGACGATGCCGTGCCGGTCCGCGTCGGCGTCGTTGCCGGTGGCGATGTCGAAGCGGTCGCGCTGCCCGATCAGCGAGGCCATCGCGTACGGGGACGAGCAGTCCATCCGGATCCTGCCGTCCCAGTCCAGCGTCATGAACCGCCAGGTGGGGTCGGTGAGCGGATTGACCACGGTCAGGTCGAGCCGGTGCTGCTCCGCGATGCGGCCCCAGTACGCGACCGACGCCCCGCCCAGCGGATCGGCGCCGATCCGCACCCCCGCGGCGCGCACCGCGTCGAGGTCGAGCACGGACGGAAGGTCCGTCACATAGCTGCCGAGGAAGTCGTACGTACCGGTCGAGGGCGCCGCCAGCGCACGGACGTAGGGCACCCGGCGGACGTCCTTGAGCCCGCCCGCGATGATCTCGTTGGCCCGCTCCTGGATCCAGCCGGTCGCTGCGGACCCGGCCGGACCGCCGTTCGGCGGGTTGTACTTGAACCCGCCGTCACCGGGCGGGTTGTGGGACGGGGTGACCACCACACCGTCGGCGAGATGCGAGGTACGGCCTCGGTTGTGGGCGAGGACGGCGTGCGAGACCGCGGGCGTCGGGGTGTATCCGTCGGCGGAGTCGATGAGCACGGTCACCTCGTTCGCCGCGAACACCTCAAGGGCGGTGACCCGCGCGGGCTCGGAGAGCGCGTGGGTGTCGGCCCCGAGGAAGAGCGGACCGTCCGTGCCCTGCCCGGCCCGGTACTCGCTGATCGCCTGGCTGGTCGCGGCGATGTGGTCCTCGTTGAACGCGGTGGCCGTCGACGAACCCCGGTGCCCAGAGGTGCCGAACGCCACCCGCTGTCCGGCCTCGGCCGGATCCGGGTGCAGCGTGTAGTACGCGGTCACCAGCCGGGCCACATCGGTCAGGTCCTCGGGGCGCGCCTGCTGTCCGGCTCGTGTGTGCGGCATCTGCCACTCCTCCGTATCGGTCGGTCGGTGCGATCTGCCCGCCGGGCCATCTTCACCGGTCGTCTTCGTGTGCGGGCGGGCGCCCCGCCGTGCGGACGGCGACCGCCGCGGCGTATCCGTGGGGGACCGCGACATCGGTGACGGTCCAGCCCGCGGGGCCCGGCTGCGGAACCGGGCCGGTCCCCAAGTGGTCGTGCGAGATGCCGTCGGCCAGTCCGATCCCGGTGCCCTTCAGATACGCCTCCTTGCGGGTCCAGGCCCGCACGAAGGCGGCGGGCCGCTCCTCGGCCGGCAGCGCCGCCAGCTCTTCGCGCTCCGCCGGATGCAGCTGGTCCCCGATCTCCGACACGACCCGGTTCTCCGGGGCGCGTTCCACATCCACCCCCACCGGCTCGTCCGCGAGCGCGAGCAGCGCGACGCCCCGGGTGTGCGACAGCGAGAAGTGCACGCCACCGTCGGTCGCGGGACGGCCGTGCGGCCCGCCGCAGGAGGGACACGGCTCTCGCCTCAGCGGCACGGCGTCGGGGGCGACGCCGAGCCGCGCCCCCAGCAGCATCCGCAGCGCCACGTGCGAGGCGACGAAGCAGAAGCGGTCGGCCTCGACGGCCAGGCTCCCGGCCCGCGCGAGCTCCCGCGCGTCGAGGATGCCCGGGGCCAGCGCCTGCGCCCGTTCGCCCTCCCGCTGCGCGTCCACGATCCACAGCGCGGGAACACCGGTGCTCCGGGCGGCCGTCGGGGCCCGGCAGCCGGTCTCGGTGAATGCGAACTCGTCGGGCTGGTACACCGTTGCGTCTTCCCTCGGCCGGGGCGGGCGCCGTGAGCGGTCGTCAACGGCGGGGCGGTCGCTCACATTCTATGGAGACCCGAGCCCCGGTGGGCTCAGGAGGTCCTGAGGGCGAGAGCCCATTCCGCGACGGTGGCGGTCTCGCAGCGGCGTGCGAGGAGGTCGTTCACGAGCGTGCGGTGCAGCGCGGGATCCGGGTCGGCGCAGGCGTCGGACAGGACGGTCACCCGGTAGTCGAGATCGGCCGCCTGAAGCGCGGTGGACAGGACGACGCCCCCCGTGGAGATGCCGGCCAGGACGAGATGACCGATGTCCTGGACGGCGAGTATCTGCTGGAGGTTGTTGCCCGCGAAGGCGCTGACGCGGTTCTTGTGGACGACGGTCTCGCCCTCGGCCGGGGCGGCGTCCGGATGGATCGCGGCGCCCGGGTCGTCGGCGGTGAAGAGGTGGGCGGCAAGTGATCCGAAGGTCTTGTTGCGGGGATGGGCGTCGGCGTGGCCGGGACGCAGCCGCAGCGTCACGTGGATGACGGGGATTCCCGCGGCGCGGGCCGTGGCGAGAGCGCGCACCGCGTGGGGCAGGTAGTCGGCGGGCATGTGGTCGAGGTGGCTGAGCTGGAGATCCATCGAGAGCAGCGCGGTGCGGGACATGGTTCGGGCCTTTCGGTGGGTTGAGCCTGTTCGGGATACGGGCGAAGGACGACGGGTGGTCAACGCGCCCGCGGTGCGGCGGCCGGGGCACCCTTGTCCGTCGCGCCGCCGAGGGTGCGGTCGAACACGGTCATCAGGAGGTAGAGCACGGCCGCGCCGAGCATGATCCAGGCGAGGTGGTGCATACCGCCGGTGTCCACGCGCCGGCCGAAGGAGGCGGCCGCCGTGGCGGAGGCGACCATCGAACCCACATAGGCGAAGGTGCGCAGCAGCCCGGCGGAGGAAGCGGTGCGCTCGGGATCGGCCTGGAAGTAGACCGAGTTCTGCAGGCCCAGGCTGTTCAGCCCCTGCGGGAGGCCGAATATCAGGGCGACGAGTACCAGCGTCCACACCGGGCTCGCCCCGGTGAGCGTCAGCATCACCGCGCAGGCGGCGATCTGGCCGAGCCCGCCGACGATCAGCTTGCCGCGCACCCCCTTGCGCCGCCCGGTGAGGACCGAAACCCCGATGGCCACCAGGAACATGGGGATCTGGACGAGCCCGGCGTGGAAGGGCGAGAGCCCGAAGCCCTCCTCCGTCCACTGGGTGAACCCGTAGAGGAAGGCGTACGAGACGACATAGGCGACGAGCGCGCGCCCGTAGGTGGCCAGCAGCGGCGTGTTGCCGCCCAGCACCCGCAGGTCGATGAACGGGGTGGGCGCCCGCAGCTCACGCACCGCGAACGCGGCGCTCGCGGCGGCGGTGACGGCCAGGAGGTACCAGTCGCGCAGGTGAAGGTTCATCAGGAACAGCAGCAGGGAGACGAGCGTCGCGGCGAACAGCGCCATCCCGGGCAGGTCGAGCTGGGCGGCGATCCGTCCGCGCTGCGGGGACTCCCCGGTGCCGGCCTCCCTGGGCAGCCGGAGCAGCCCCAGCAGTACGGCCGCGCCGGCGAGGGGCACATTCAGCGCGAACGTGGAGCGCCAGCCGCCCAGCCCGATCAGCAGGCCGCCCAGCAGCGGGCCGATCACGGCGATGGTCTGGTTGGCGACGGCCAAGGCGGTCAGCACCCCGCCGGGGCTGTCCCGGCCCGTCCGCCGGGCCTCGCTGCGCAGCAGCGCCATCGCGGCGGGATACCCGGCACAGGTGCCGAATCCCAGCAGGACGCGTGAGGCGATCAGCACTCCCAGGTTCGGCGCCGCGGTGCCGATGGCGCCGGCGACCCCGACCAGTGTGGTGCTGACGAGGAAGAGCCTGCGCGGCCCGAAGATGTCGATGAGCCGGCCCACGACGGGCTGCCCGAGCGCGGTGGCCAGGTAGAGGGCCGAGACCAGCCACGCGGTCTGCGAGGGCGGGGCGCCGAGCGCGTTGCCGATGGGTATCAGCGTGACAGCGATGATCGTCGAGTTGACCGGGTTCAGGACCGAGCCCAGCAGCATCGGCGGCAGCAGCCGCCGGTCGAAGCCCGCCGTCGCCGTGCGGCCGCGCGCCGCTGTCGTCCGGTCAGTCATGGGTCAGGCGCTCCAGTACGGTCATCGCGGCGATCACGGCCTGCCGTTCCTCCTCGGTGCACCGCTCCTGCAGCTCACCGGCGAGCCACTCCTGGCGGGCCTGGCGTCCCTCCGCCACCCGTTGGTGCCCCGCCTCGGTCAGCGCGACCAGCAGGCGGCGCCCGTCACCGGGGTCGCGGCGGCGTTCCACGAGCCCCAGGGCGGTGAGCGACGCGAGCGTCGCCGTCACCGACTGGTGGCGCACGCCCTCGGCCGTGGCCAGCTCACTGGCCGTGACGCCCGGATCGGTGGACAGCCGGGTCAGCACGGACTCCTGGCCAAAAGTGATGTCCTCGGCCTCGGCGGCGTTCAGGATGCGGCGTCGCAGCCGGCCGATGACCGTACGGACCTCTCGCGAGGCCTGAACCGCTGAGGGCGACGTGCGCGAGCTCTCGTTCATGCGCTCCACAGTAGAACCTACAGGCTGAGTTGTACAGTTTCAGCTGTATAACTCGGCCGATCTCTCCGGGCGTCTCCCTGTCCGAGCTGGCGCTTTCAGCGCCTTTCGCTTTTACGCAAATCTGTTGCGTAAATTGCAGCCCGTTTGCAAGACCGTCCGTGCGGACTCGCCGATTGCCGATGCGCCATCTATTGCCTTATTTGTCAGGGCAGTTGAGCCGGTGCGAGGCAATCCGCTTACGTCTCGGTTTCTGTCACGACAGTGGACTCCCCGTCATTTCTCTGCAACTCTCTGACCGCTATACGCAAAAGTCCATCCTGTGGGCGCAGGAAATCATGCCCCCATCAGGTACGCAGAAAGAGCCGCGCCTTGGACGCGTCCTGCGCCGAGGCCGAAGATCGGGGACATATGAGAACGCAACGCTGGAGATGGCGGGTTCTCTCCGCCACTGTCACCACCAGCCTGCTGATGGTCGGCTGGCCGGCGATCAGCGCATCCGCCGCCGGCGGTCCGAACATCGCCGCCGACCAGAAGGCGGCCGCGAGCAGCGCCGGCAGCGGGAAAGCCGCCGGGAACATCGCCGACGGCGAGCAGTCGACGTACTGGGAGGGGTCGAGCAGCGCCCTGCCCCAGTGGGTACAGAGCGACCTGGGCAAGGTCACCCGCATCGACCAGGTCACCCTGAAGCTTCCCGCCGACTGGAAGACCCGCCGCCAGACCCTGTCGCTCCAGGGCAGCGCCGACGGCACCAGCTTCTCCACACTGAAGACCTCGGCCGCCTACACCTTCGCACCGGGCAGCTCCAACAAGGTGACCATCAGCTTCCCGGCCACCCGGACCCGGTTCGTACGGGCGAACATCACCGCGAACACCGTCGCGGAGAACGGCCAGCTCTCCGAGCTGGAGGTCCGCGCGGCGGCCGACTCCTCGGTGAACCTGGCCGCCGGCCGCACGCTCACGGCCAGCAGCTACACACAGAACTACATCGCCGCCCAGGCCAACGACGGCAACGCGGCCAGCTACTGGGAGAGCCGCAACGGCGACCTGCCGCAGTGGATCCAGGCCGACCTCGGCTCCTCCGTCCGGGTCGACCGCGTGGTGCTGCGCCTGCCCGACGGCTGGGAGTCGCGCACCCAGACCCTGAAGATCCAGGGCAGCGCCAACGGCTCGGACTTCACCGACCTGACGCAGTCCAAGGCGTACACCTTCAGCCCGACGGCCGGCGAGACGGCGACGATCGGCTTCGACGCCACGACCACCCGCTATGTACGCGTCCTGGTCTCGGCCAACTCCGTGCAGCCCGGCGCCCAGGTCTCCGAGCTGGAGATCTACGGGCCCACCTCCGGTGACACCCAGGCGCCCACCGCCCCCTCGCAGCTGGCCTACACCGAGCCGGCCACCGGGCAGATCAAGCTGACCTGGAAGGCGGCGACGGACGACACCGCCGTCACCGGCTACGACGTCTACGCCAACAACACGCTGCTGACCAGCGTGGCCGGCAACGTCACCACGTTCACCGACACCCGTCCGGCCGGCTCGACCGTGTCGTACTACGTCCGGGCCAAGGACGCCGCGGGCAACGTCTCGGGGAACAGCAACACCGTCACCCGGACCGGCGACACCGGCGACACCCAGGCGCCGACCGCACCGGCCGGCCTGAGCTTCACCGAGGCGACCGCCGGACAGGTCAAGCTGGTCTGGCAGGCGTCCACCGACAACAAGGGCGTCACCGGGTACGACATCTACGCCAACAACGTGCTGCGCAAGAGCGTGGCCGGCGATGTCACCACCTACACCGACACCCAGTCCACCGCCACCACGGTCTCCTACACCGTCCGGGCCAAGGACGCGGCGGGCAACGTGTCGGGCGACAGCAACACCGTCACCCGCAACGGCAGCACGAGCGCGGCGTCCAACCTCGCGGTCGGGAAGCCCATCACCGCCTCTTCCGTGGTCCACACGTTCGTCGCGGAGAACGCCAACGACAACAGCCTCAGCACCTACTGGGAGGGTGCCGGGGGCAGCTACCCGAACACGCTGACGGTGAAGCTGGGCGCGAACGCCGAGACCGAAAGCGTCGTCGTGAAGCTGAACCCGGACAGCAGCTGGGGGGCGAGGACCCAGAACATCCAGGTCCTGGGCCGGGAGCAGAGCGCCTCCTCCTTCAGCAGCCTGGTCGCGGCCAAGGACTACGCCTTCAGTCCGGGCAGCGGCAACGCGGTGACCATTCCGGTCAGCGGCCGGGTCGCCGACGTCCAGCTGAAGTTCAACTCCAACACCGGCTCCGGTGCCGGTCAGGTCGCGGAGTTCCAGGTGCTGGGCGCACCGGCTCCCAACCCGAACCTCCAGGTCAGCTCGGTGACCGCAGCTCCGGCCGCACCCGTCGAGTCGGACCCGGTCACACTGACCGCGACAGTGCGCAACAGCGGCTCCGTCGCGGCCCCGGCGAGCAAGGTCGAGTTCCGGCTCGGCGGCAGCAAGGTCGCCACGGGGTCCGTGGGCGCGCTGGCCGCGGGTGCCTCCACGCAGGTCAGTGCGGCGATCGGAGCGCGTGACGCGGGCAGCTACGAACTGAGTGCCGTCGCGGACCCGGCGAACGAGGTCATCGAGCAGAACGAGACCGACAACACCTTCACGAGCCCGAGCGCTCTGGTCGTCAAGCCGGTCGCCAGCTCGGACCTGGTCTCCACCGGGGTCAGCACCTCCCCGTCGGCCCCGTCCAACGGCCAGAACGTCACGTTCTCCGTCGCCATCAAGAACCAGGGCTCCGTGGCGTCCGCCGCCGGCGCCCACGCCGTCACGCTCAGCCTGCTCGACGCCAAGGGCGCCACGGTGAAGACCCTCACCGGCAGCTACAACGGGGCCATCGCGGCGGGCGCGACCAGTGCGCCGGTGAGCCTGGGCAGCTGGACCGCGGTCAACGGCTCCTACACCGTGCGGACGGTGATCGCGGACGACGCCAACGAACTCCCGGTGAAGCGCGAGAACAACACCGCCAGCAGCTCGTTCTTCGTCGGCCGCGGCGCCAACATGCCGTACGACATGTACGAGGCGGAGGACGGCGTCACCGGGGGCGGGGCCAAGGTCGTCGGCCCGAACCGGACCGTCGGTGACATCGCGGGCGAGGCGTCCGGCCGCAAGGCCGTCACCCTCGACAGCACCGGCAACTACGTGGAGTTCACCACCAGGGCGAGCACCAACACCCTGGTGACCCGGTTCTCCATCCCCGACTCCGCGGGCGGCGGAGGCATCGACTCCAAGCTGAACCTCTACGTGGACGGCACCTTCCTCAAGGCGATCGACCTCACCTCGAAGTACGCGTGGCTGTACGGCGCCGAGACCGGACCCGGTAACTCCCCGGGCTCGGGTTCGCCGCGGCACATCTACGACGAGGCGAACGTGATGCTGGGCAAGACCGTCCCGGCGGGCAGCAAGATCCGGTTCCAGAAGGACGCGGCGAACACCTCCACCTACGCGATCGACTTCGTCAGCCTGGAGCAGGCCACACAGATCGCCAACCCGGATCCGGCCGCCTACGCCGTGCCCACCGGATTCACCCACCAGGACGTCCAGAACGCCCTGGACAAGGTCCGGATGGACACCACGGGCAAGCTGGTCGGCGTCTACCTGCCGGCCGGTGACTACCAGACCGCGAGCAAGTTCCAGGTCTACGGCAAGGCCGTGAAGGTCGTCGGCGCCGGTCCCTGGTACACCAGGTTCTTCGCGCCGTCGGGCCAGGAGAACACCGACAACGGCTTCCGCGCGGAGGCCAGCGCGAAGGGCTCGTCGTTCGCCAACTTCGCGTACTTCGGGAACTACACCTCGCGCATCGACGGACCGGGCAAGGTGTTCGACTTCTCCAACGTCTCGGACATCACGATCGACAACGTCTGGAACGAGCACACGGTGTGCCTCTACTGGGGCGCGAACACGGACAGCATCACCATCAAGAACTCCCGCATCCGTGACACGTTCGCCGACGGCATCAACATGACCAACGGCTCGACGGACAACCACGTCGTCAACAACGAGTCCCGCGCCACGGGCGACGACAGCTTCGCCCTGTTCTCGGCCATCGACTCCGGTGGCTCGGACATGAAGAACAACGTGTACGAGAACCTCACCTCGATCCTGACCTGGCGTGCGGCGGGTGTCGCCGTCTACGGCGGCTACGACAACACCTTCCGCAACATCCTGATCGCGGACACCCTGGTCTACTCGGGCATCACGGTGAGCTCGCTGGACTTCGGCTACCCGATGAACGGGTTCGGCACCGAGCCGACGACCATCGAGAACGTCTCCGTCATCCGCTCCGGAGGCCATTTCTGGGGGACGCAGACCTTCCCCGGAATCTGGCTGTTCTCCGCCTCCAAGGTGTTCCAGGGGATCCGGATCAACCACGTCGACATCGTCGACCCGACGTACAGCGGCATCATGTTCCAGACCAACTACGTGGGAGGACAGCCGCAGTTCCCGATCAAGGACACCGTACTGACCGACATCTCGATCACCGGCGCCCGCAAGAGCGGGGACGCCTTCGACGCCAAGTCCGGCTTCGGACTGTGGGCCAACGAGATGCCGGAGGCCGGCCAGGGGCCCGCCGTCGGTGAGGTCACCTTCAACGGACTGAAGCTCAGCGGCAACGCGCAGGACGTGAAGAACACGACCTCCACCATGAAGATCAACATCAACCCGTAACCCCCTCGCACACAGGAACGCCGTCCGGCTTGCCGGACGGCGTTCCGTGGTGCGCAAATTCCTTGCGCCCACCCGTGCGAAGTTTGCGGAAGCGGAACCGCGCACCGGTCACGAACCGTGCGGAACCACCCCTGGCGTGCTGTCTCGGCCGCGTGGAGCCGAGTGGCACGCCTCTGTCGTACCTCACAGTGGCGCGCAACGGACTGTCAAACTTTTACGAAAACTGCGCGAGATATTGCGTTCACATGTCGGCGCTGGTTGAGTGAACCTCGCCCCGGCAGAGAGCCGGCCGAGGGCCTTCCATGCTCATGCCCGAAGGGGACCATCGATGAGAAGTGCTGGGTTCAGCCGCACACGCCGTACAAGCCGTGCCTCAGCGGCTGCCCTTGTCACCGCACTCGCCCTGACCGCTCTCGCCTCCTGCGGCACGAGCAGCAGCAGCGACAACGGTGACAACGGCAGTGGATCCAAGGGATCGTCCGACCCGTCGGCGCCGCTCGACCCGAAGACGAAGGTGACGATCTCGATCGACTGTATGCCGCCGGCGGCCAAGGCCGCGGAGCTGCGTGAGTGGAACGAGGACATCAAGACGTTCAAGAAGCAGTACCCGAACGTCACGATCAACGGGAAGTCCACTCCCGGCCAGTGCAACGAGCCGCCCCGCTTCACGGCGATGCTGAAGGGCAAGTCGCAGCCCGACGTCTTCTACGCGTACTTCAGCGACCTCCAGCAGGTCCTGGACAACGACGGCGCCGAGGACATCTCCGCCTACGTCACCGACAAGACGGTGCCCGCGCTCAAGGACATCCAGACCCAGGTCATCGATGTGGCCCGCAAGGACGGCAAGCTCTACGCCCTGCCGACCAGCAACTACACCATGGGCCTGATGATCAACCGGAAGCTGTTCAAGCAGGCCGGTCTGGACCCGAACAAGCCGCCGACCACGTGGGACGACGTCCGCACGGCCGCGAAGAAGATCGCGGACCTGGGCAAGGGCATCTCCGGCTACGGGGAGTACAGCGCCGGCAACAACGGCGGCTGGCACTTCGCGGCCACCCAGTTCGGTCTCGGCGGGGACATCGTGGACGCCTCCGGCAAGAAGGCGGCCTTCAACAACGCCACCGGCAAGCAGGTCCTCCAGCAGCTGCACGACATGCGCTGGGAGGACGACAGCATGGGCAAGACCCAGCTGCTGAAGTGGGGCGACCTCCAGAAGCAGATAGCCAGCGACAAGCTGGGCATGTTCCTGGCCGCCCCCGACGACATCGCCTACATGGTCCAGCAGCTCGGCGCGGAGTACGAGACCTTCGGCCTCGGCCCGATCCCGGGCGGCAAGGGCACTCTCTTCGGCGGCAACAACTACATGATCAAGAAGGGCAGCTCGCCCGACCAGATCAAGGCCGGCATCGCCTGGCTCAACTTCAAGAACCTCACCCCGGGCAAGGGACAGTTCGACTGGGCCCGCACCAAGGCCGACAAGCTCCCCGTCGGGCTGCCGCAGCCGAACTTCTTCCTCAACGACTCGAAGACCAAGGACGACGCCGCACGGGCCAAGGACGCGACGATGCCCGTCGAGAACTTCAAGGCCTTCATGGACAACCCCGTCCCGGGCAAGGCCGAGCCGCCGAAGGCCCAGGAGATCTACAAGATCCTCGACAACGCCATGTCCGGCGTCCTGACCAACAAGGGCGCCGACATCGACAAGCTGCTCTCCACCGCTGAGCAGCAGGTCAACCAGGTCCTGGCGAACCAGTAACGGACGCGCGGGACCGGGTCACGCGGACCCGGTCCCGCATTCCGCCCCCGTCCGACTACTGCGCTTCAGTTCACCGGCACCTAGGAGACACCATGTCGGCCCCTACTCTGTCCACCCACAAGGCCGCCAGGCCGGGGACAGGACTTCCAGGCCCCGCACGCCGGACCTCCGCCCGCGAGGAGTTCCTGCGCGCCGTGCGCCGCAACATCTCAGCCCACGGCTTCCTCATCGGAGCGGTGCTCTGCTTCTCGTTCTTCTCCTGGTATCCGATGGTCCGGGAGTTCATCCTGGCCTTCCAGAAGACCGAGAACGGCAAAACCACCTGGGCCGGCTGGTCCAACCTGACCTACGTCTTCAACGACCCGGCGTTCTGGCAGGCCTGGCGCAACACCCTGCAGTACACCGTGCTCGCGCTGCTGCTCGGCTTCGTCGTCCCGTTCGTCGTCGCCGTCGTACTGAATGAGTTCCGGCACGCACAGGGCTATCTGCGGCTCCTGGTCTACCTCCCCGTCATGCTGCCGCCGGTCGCCTCCGTACTGCTCTTCAAGTACTTCTACGACCCCGGGTACGGCCTCTTCAACCGCATCCTGGAGATCTTCCACCTGCCCGCACAGCAGTGGCTCCAGTCCACCGACACCTCCATGCTCTCCGTCGTCATCGCGGCGACCTGGATGAACATGGGCGGCGCCACCCTGATCTACCTCGCCGCGCTCCAGGGCATCCCCGGAGAGCTGTACGAGGCCGCGGAACTCGACGGCGCGGGCCTGTTCCGCAAGATCTGGCACGTCACCATCCCGCAGACCCGGCTCATCCTCTCGCTGCTCCTGCTCATGCAGATCATCGCGACGATGCAGGTCTTCACCGAGCCGTTCCTGCTCACCAACGGAGCCGGCCCGGAGGGGTCCACGACCACCGTCGTCTACCTCATCTACCAGTACGCCTTCAACTTCAACAACTACGGCAGCGCGGCGGCACTCGGCCTCGTCCTGCTCGTCGTCCTCGCGGGATTCTCCGCGGTGTACGTACGACTGAGCCGCAGCAGCGAAGACTAGGACGGGAGCACGACCATGGCATCGAACACGCTAGTCTCCCGGCGCGGGAGCGAGAGCCGCAGAGCGGCCTGCCGCAGGGCCGACCGCGCGGCCGACCTCGGACGCCAGCGGACCCTGATCTCGCCGGCCCAGCTCGGCAGACGCCGCGGCAAGACGTTCTACTGGATCACCTTCGCCGTAGTCGTCATCGTCTTCACCGTGGCCTTCCTCGGGCCGCTGTACTGGATGGTCACCGGTGGTCTCAAGACCACCCAGGAAGTCGTACAGAGCCCGCCCACGGCCTTCCCCAGCTCCGTCCACACCGAGAACTACAGCCAGGCCTGGACCGTCATGGACCTGTCCAAGCTGCTGTTCAACACCCTGTACTACGCCTTCGGCGCGCTCGCCTTCCAGCTGATCTTCGACGTCGCCGCCGCCTACTCGCTGTCCAAGCTGCGGCCGGTGTTCGGCAAGGTGATCCTCGGCATGATGCTGGCCACCCTGATGATCCCGGCCACCGTGCTGGTCGTCCCCCAGTACCTGACCATCCTGGACGTCCCGATCTTCCAGCGGAACCTGGTCAACTCGCCCTGGGCCATCTGGCTGCCGTCGGTCACCAACGCGTTCAACATCTTCCTGCTGAAGCGCTTCTTCGACTCGATCCCGCGCGAGCTGCTCGACGCCGCCTCCATCGACGGCGCCTCGCCGCTGCGCACCCTGCGCTCGATCATCCTGCCGATCTCCCGGCCGATCCTCGGAGTCGTCTCCATCTTCGCCATCGTCGGCGTGTGGAAGGACTTCCTCTGGCCGATGCTCACCCTGCCCGACCCGAGCAAGCAGACCCTCAACGTGGGCATCTACTCGCTGGCCAGCGGCGTACCCGAGAACATCCTGATCGCCGCGCTCACCATCGCCTCCATCCCCACTCTGCTCATCTTCCTGATCTTCCAGCGCAACATCATGGGCGGTCTGACCGCGGGCGGCCTCAAGGGCTGACCCCCGCCACACCTCCCCGCGCCGGGACCCCGCACAGCCGCCTTCCCCTCAGCACTCCGCCGCCGGCCCGACCGTCCTGCCCCGCTCGGGGGCCGGCGGCGGAGTACCACCTGCCCGAAAGGAACGCCACGTGGCAGCCAACCGTCCGTCCGAGCCCACCGCGAACTGGTGGCGCGACGCAGCCATCTACCAGATCTATGTACGCAGCTTCGCCGATGGCGACGGTGACGGCACCGGCGACCTCGCGGGAGTACGGGCCAGGCTGCCCTACCTCGTCGAACTCGGCGTGGACGCACTCTGGTTCACCCCCTGGTACCTCTCCCCGCTGGCCGACGGCGGCTACGACGTGGCCGACTACCGCACCATCGACCCCGCGTTCGGCACCCTGGCCGAGGCGGAGAAGCTGATCGCGGAGGCCCGCGAACTCGGCATCCGCACCATCATCGACATCGTGCCCAACCACGTCTCCGACCAGCACGCCTGGTTCCGGGCCGCCCTCGAAGCCGGTTCCGGCAGCCCCGAGCGCGACCTCTTCCACTTCCGCAAGGGACGCGGCCCGGACGGGGCGATCCCGCCCAACGACTGGGTCTCCGAATTCGGCGGCACCCCCTGGACCCGGCTGGACGACGGCGAGTGGTACCTCCACCTCTTCGCCACCCAGCAGCCCGACCTCAACTGGGCCCACCCGGCGGTCCGCCAGGAGCACGAGGAGGTGCTGCGCTTCTGGTTCGAACGCGGCGTCGCCGGCGTACGGATCGACTCCGCGGCCCTGCTCGCCAAGGACCCCGCGCTGCCCGACTTCGCCGAGGGCGACCCGCACCCCTTCGTCGACCGCGACGAACTGCACGACATCTACCGGGCCTGGCGCGCCATCGGCGACGAGTACGGCGGCGTCTTCGTGGGCGAGGTCTGGCTGCCGGACGCCGAACGGTTCGCCCGCTACCTGCGCCCCGACGAACTGCACACCGCTTTCAACTTCAACTTCCTGGCCTGTCCCTGGGACGCCGGACTGCTGCGGACCGCCATCGACGACACCCTCTCCGAGCACGCCTCGGTCGGGGCCCCCGCCACCTGGGTCCTGTGCAACCACGACGTCACCCGCACCGTCACCCGCTACGGCCGGGCAGAGACGGGCTTCGACTTCGGCGCGAAGACCTTCGGCACCCCGACGGACCTGGCCCTGGGCACCCGCCGTGCCCGCGCCGCCGCCCTCCTCTCGCTGGCCCTGCCCGGCGCCGCCTACCTCTACCAGGGCGAGGAACTCGGCCTGCCGGAGGTGGACATCCCGCTGGACCGCATCCAGGACCCGATGCACTTCCGCAAGGGCGGAGCCGACCCGGGCCGCGACGGCTGCCGAGTGCCGCTGCCCTGGTCGGCGCAGGGTCCTTACGCCGGCTTCGGCGGCGACGCCGAACCCTGGCTCCCGCAGCCGGCCGACTGGGCCTCGTACGCCGCGGACCTGCAGAGCGACGACCCGGAGTCGATGCTCACCCTGTACCGCGAGGCGATGCGACTGCGCCGCGAGGAGCCGGGGTTCGCCACGACGGGGGAGCCGGGCGCGCGCGAGCTGACCTGGCTGGACGCTGCGCCGGGGGTGCTCGCCCTCAGCCGGACCGACGGACTCCTGTGCGTGGTCAACCTGGCCGCGGAGGCGGCCGAGCTGCCCGAGCACACCTCGGTACTGCTGGCCAGCGGCCCGCTCGACGGGGCGGGCAGGCTCCCGCAGGACACCGCGGTCTGGCTGCGGGCCTGACCCCTGACCCCGGACGCACCTGCCCATGGACCCGGCGGGGCCCATGGGCAGGATCGCGGGGGGACGAGGGCTGCGGCACAGTGGGGTGTATGGATGGAGCGAATGATCTCAACGCCCTCGCAGCCGAGCACCTGGCCGCGGCCCGCACCTCCGCGCACGGCCGCAGCGCGCACCTCCTGCTGCACGAGGAGCCGCTGCGGCAGACCGTCATCGCCCTGACGTCGGGCTCCGCGCTCGACGAGCACAACGCCCCGCCCGCCGCCTCCCTCCAGGTGCTGCGCGGCAGGGTCCGGCTCACGGCCGCGTCCGGCGATGTGGAACTGGCGCCCGGACGGCTGCTCCCCATCCCGCAGGAGCGGCACGGGCTGCTCGCCCTTGAGGACGCCGTGGTGCTGCTGACGGCGGTCAACGGCTGACAGAACCGGCCAGCCGCGCCCGGCCGGGCGCTGTCTTGGCCAAAACCCTTTGGGAGCGCTCCCAACAGCGGGCAGGATGAGGGCATGACCTCGCGAATCAGCCCCCGCGCCTACCGCCCCGACGACCGTGCGGCCCTTGCGGACATCTGCGTCCGGACGGCCGACAACGGAGGCGACTCCAGCCACCTGTACCCGGACCCGGAGCTGATGCCGTCGATCTTCGCCGCCCCGTACGCCTACCTCGAACCCGATCTGGCCTTCGTGCTCGACGACGGCACCGGCCGGGCGGTCGGATACATCCTCGGGACGGCGGACACCCCGCGGTTCGTGACGGAGTTCCGCGAGCGCTGGCTGCCCCTGGTCGACGAGCGCTACCCACGGCCGCAGGGCGAACCGCGCGGCCCCGCCGACGAGATGATCGCCCTCCTGCACAACCCGGAGCGGATGGTCCTGCCCGAACTGGCCGACCACCCGGCCCACTTGCACATCGATCTGCTCCCCGACTGGCAGCGCAAGGGGTACGGGCGGGAGCTGATGGTTACGTTCCTGGCGGCCCTGCGCGCCAAGGGGGTCAAGGGCGTGCACCTGTCCATGCTCACCGCCAACACCCCGGCCAGAGCCTTCTACGACCGGCTCGGCTTCACCGAGATCCGGGTGCCGGATCCAGGTCCCGTCAGCTATCTGGTGCGCGGCACGGAGGCCGGCCTGTAGAACGGCGCGACGGCGGGGGTGCCAGCCCTCATCGCTGGGCAGGTACTGGTGTACGAGCCCGAAACGGGGCGAAGTGACCGGTGGCGAGAGGCGTGTGACGTGAGCGAGCAGACCTTATGGCAGTTCTCCGACGACCGTGGACAGTTGTCGTCCGCCGGGCGGCCCCCGACGCGGGTGCTCGCCTACGTGCAGGCCGGAGCGACGCTGTGGGACCACGGGATACGGCCGGTCGGGATATTCGGCTCCGGCCACGACGACCCGGCCGTGCCCGACACCGCGAAGACCGGATCGCTGCCGCTGGCCGAGATCGCCTACGCCGGCGCGGGGCCCGCTCTGGACGTGGAGACGCTGCTGGGCTCCGAGCCCGACCTCGTGGTGGCCGTCAGCTACGGTGGCGGCCAGGTCTACGGCCTCGCCCCGGAGACGGCCAAACACCTGGAGGAGCACGTCCCGGTCGTCGTCATCGACGTGGGCCAGGCGCGCACCCTCGCGGAGACCGGCGACCGGTTCGCCCGCCTCGCCCGGTCGCTGGGCGCGGCGGAGCCCGCCTCGGCCGCCCGGGAGCTGGACGCCGCCCGCGACCGGCTGCGCGCGTTCGCCGCCGGACCGGACCGGACCCGGGTCCTCGCCCTGTCCCCGGCCGGACAGCAGCAGGCCCACCTGGCCCGTCCCCGCATGTGGCCCGAACTGCGGGTGCTGGCCGAACTCGGCATCGACCTCGTGGAACCGGCCGACGGGCCCGGTGCGAACTGGTCCACGGTCGACTGGGCGGATGCCGGGGCGCTGCGCCCCGACGTCGTGCTCGCCGACATCCGGGTCAACGCCACCCCTCTCGGCGAGCTCGGGACGAACGAGGCGTGGGCCTCGATCGAACGCACCGCCCGGGTGGTGCCCTGGAACCCGGAGCCGGTGTGCAGCGCCCACGCCCACGCCAGGTTCCTGGCCCTGGTGGCCGACGCGCTCGGAGCGTAGCCGGGCCGGGCGCCCCCGCGCCGATGCCCCGTACGGCCGTGTCCGATCGCGCGGGACGCCCCGGTTCGCGAGGCTGGCCAGGAGCGTCCCGAGCCGGTACCCGCACGTCCCCAGGAGCAGACCATGCAGCAGGACAAGCACCCCGACTACCGCCCCGTCGTCTTCCGTGACCGTGCGGCGGGCTACGCCTTCCTGACCCGGTCCACCGCGTCGAGCGAGCAGACCATCGGCTGGGACGACGGAAACAGCTACCCCGTCATCGACGTCGAGATCTCCGCGGAGAGCCACCCGTTCTTCACCGGGAAGGCCCGGGTGGTCGACTCGGAGGGCCAGGTCGCCAAGTTCGAACGCAGGTACGGCGACGACGGGGGCGCGGACGCCTCCTGACCCGTTCGGCCCAGTGGCCGCATCCTCGGCGGGGGTTCGGCCGTTCGGCCCAACGGGGCGTGGAGCGACGAAGGGGAGAGCCGCGGCATGGTGCGGGACGGGTCGGCGACAGTGGTGACGGGTCTGGGGCTGGTGACCCCGGTGGGTGCCGACGAACACACCTTCTGGGCGGGGCTCTGCGCAGGCGTCGGCGCGGCCCGGCACTGCGAGGAACTGGCCGGTCTGCCGGTCGACTTCGCCTGCCGGGCCGTCGGTCCTGACCTGGACGAGGCGGTGGGCGGACGCGCCGTGTTCCGGATGGCGCGGTTCGTGAAGATGGCCCTGGTCGCCGCCCGCCGTGCCGTGGCGGACGCCGGGCTGCGGCCCGACCGCTGGGACGGCGGCCGGGTGGGCGTCGTGCTGGGCGTCGGTGTCGGAGGCGTCTCCGTACTCGTCGACAACGTCCGCAGGCTGGACGCCGACGGGCCGCCCGCGGTCTCCCCGCTCCTCGTACCGATGATGATGCCGAACGCGGCGGCCGGGGAGATCGCCATCGACCTGGGCGCCCACGGGCCGAGCCTGGCCCCGGCCACCGCCTGCGCTTCGGGCGCCACCGCGATCTCCCTCGCCCGCGAACTGCTGACGAGCGGGAGCTGCGATGTGGTGGTGGCGGGCGGCGCGGAGTCCGTGGTGACCCCGCTGGTGGTCAGCGCGTTCGCGGGCATGGGGGCGCTCTCGGCGCGCACCGGTGACCCGGCGGCCGCCTCCAGGCCGTTCGCCGCGGACCGCGACGGGTTCGTTCTGGGCGAGGGCGCCGCCGTGCTCGTACTCGAACGGGCCGGTGACGTCCGGGCCCGAGGCGGCCGGGCGAGGGCGGTGCTGGCCGGTGCGGGAGCGGCCACGGACGCCCACCACCCCACCGCGCCCGAACCGGGCGGCCGTGGCGCGGAGCGGGCGGTCGAGGCGGCGCTTGACCGGGCGGGCTGGGCCGCCGGCGAGGTGGACCACATCAACGCCCACGGCACCTCCACTCCGCTCAACGACGCCATGGAGAGCGCGCTGATCGCCCGGCTCTTCCCGCACCGGCCCTCGGTGACCGCGCCCAAGGGCGTCATCGGGCACACCCTCGCGGCGGGCGGCGCGATCGAGGCGGTGGCCACCGTACTGACCCTGGAACACGGCCTGGTCCCGCCGATCGCCAACCTCGACGCCCCGCCGCCGGACTCCGGGCTCGACTGCGTGACCAAGCAACCCCGCAGGCAGCGCGTCGAGCGGGCCCTCAGCCACTCCTTCGGATTCGGCGGCCACAATGTCGCCCTCGCCTTCCAGCGGGCCCCTTCACCCCGCTGAACAGGAAGTAAAGGGCTGCGAATGCCGGAATCCGGGTGTCCTGGCTGATTCCTGATCGTTTCTGTCGTATGACCACAACGATCGACAGCCCCGTGATGGCCGAGGCCGGCCAGGAGCGCGCCGCAGACCGGCTCACCTCGGTGCTCCTCGGCACGGACGCCCGCCGGGAGCACGGATTCTGGCAGCGGCTCATCGCCACGGACCCGTTCCGCAGGCCCGCCGTCCCGCCGCCCGGCCCCACCCCCGACGAACGGCTCGCCCTCGCCCACGCACGGCTGCGCACGCTCAACAGCACGCTGGACAGCGGCGCCAGGCTGGCCGCCGACCCGCGCGCCCTGGCCGCCCTGCACGAATGGCTCGCCCCGGTGGACCCCTCGCTCGCCACCGTCGCGGGAATCCACTACAACCTCTTCCTCGGCAGTCTTCTGGACCACGACACCGACCGGTCCCGCGACCTGTCGGACTTCCTCGCGATGCGGCGCATCGGGACCTTCCTCTGTACGGAGGTGGCGCACGGCAACGACGCCGCCGCGGTCGAGACGACGGCCACCTACGACCGCGCCCGGGACGGATTCCTGCTGCACACCCCGCACCTGGGCGCGCAGAAGTTCATGCCCAACACCAGCCCGGCGGGCGGTCCCAAGTCAGGACTCGTCGCCGCCCGGCTGCTCGTCGGGGACACCGACCACGGGGTCTTCCTGCTGCTGGTGCCGCTCACCGACGCCTCGCGGGCCCTGCCAGGGGTACGGATCCGCAGGCTGCCGGCCCGGATGGGCAGCCCCGTGGACCACTGCCTGACCTCCTTCGACCAGGTGTTCGTGGGACGCGAGGCGCTGCTGGGCGGCAGGCAGGGGCGGATCGACGACGACGGGGTGTTCCGCAGCGGCACCGCCGGGCGCAGACGCCGGTTCCTGGCCTCCATCGCCCGCGTCACCACGGGCCGCATCTGCATGAGCGCGAGTGCGATCGGTTCCGCCCGTGCCACTCTCGCCATCGCGGTCCGCTACTCAGGACACCGGTATGTCTCCGGGGGCCGCGCGCTGCCGCCGCTGCCGGTGATCGCCCACCGCAGCCATCACGGCCCGCTCGCCGGGGCCATGGCCACCGTCTTCGCGATGAGTCTGCTGCACCGGCGGGCCCTGGACCGCTGGGAGGTGGCGGCGCACGGCCCCGAGCCGGAGCGCGAGGCGGCCGGCCGGCTGGTCGACGTCGCGAAGGGCTGGATCACCTGGCAGGCCCGCTCGGTGATCGTCGAATGCCGTGAACGGTGCGGCGCCCAGGGACTGCTGGAGCACAACGGGATGAGCGAACTCGTCACCGGGGTGGAGGGCGCCATCACCGCCGAGGGCGACAACATGGCCATCCACGCCAAGGCCGCCTCCGAGATGGTCATCTCCGCGATGGCCGACGTACCGGACACCTGGGGCGTCCCGGCCCCTGGCGTGGGCCCGCAGACCGGCGACCTGGACGATCTGCGGTTCCTCGGCCGGCTCCTGGCGCACGTGGAGCGGATCCAGTTCGCCCGCTCCCGCGCACGGATGGCGCGGGCCCCGCACGGCGGACCGCTGAAGCGGTGGAACGAGGGGTCCGGGCCCGCGCTGCGGGGAGTCGAGGCGCACGCCTGCCGGCAGGCGGCCGAAGCGTATGCGGACGCGGTCGAGGGTCTGCCGCAGGGGCCCGCCCGCGATCGGCTGACCGAACTGGCCCGGCTGTTCGCGCTGCGCCGGATCCAGCAGCACAGCGGGGACCTGCTCGTCGCCGGGCACCTCACGGCCGGTCAGGTGGAAGACCTCACGGAGACCACCGAACGACTCGTCGCCGCCGTCGCGGCCCATCTGCCGGAGCTCGTCGACTCCTTCGCGCTGCCGGAGGAAGTGCTCGCGGACTGGCCGATCACCGGACCCCGCTATGCCGAGGCGTACGACGACCCGGGCGCCTCCTGGCACACCGCGGAGCGCCCGGTACCCGCCGGGAGCGGGCGGTGAGGGAAGCGCCCGAGCGGGCGGTGAGGGCCGCGCCGGAGCAGGCGGCGCCGCAGGGCGTGCGCCGGGCGGCCGAAGCGGTACAGGGGCTCGGCGTCGGTCTCGTACTCCTGGCCTTCTGGGGCACCTCGGCCGTGCTGGCGCGGTGCTGCCAGGGGGCGGGAACGCCCGGAGGCGAATCGGTTCGCCGCAAGGCGTAACCGGCCGGACGCTGCTCAGTTACTCCGGAGTCGGGGTGGTGAGAGGCGCCACCCCGGGACCCCCGCCGGACGGGCATGATGGAGAGGAAGACCATGAGCGCGATTCACCCCACGATCACCGAGGTACTCAGCCGTACCTTCAGGGTGCCTGTGGCCGAGATTCTCCCGGAATCCACGATGGACAGCCTGGACATGGACTCCCTGGCAGTCGCCGAGTTCGCCGTCGTCATGAGGGAGGCGGTCGGCGTCGAACTGGACCCGGGCACGCTGCACCGGGACACCACCCTCGCCGGACTCACGGAGTTCCTGCGCGCGAAGGCCGGCGGCGAGGCCCCCGCGAGCACCGTCCGATGAAGATGCCGTCCATCGCTGTCACCGGTCTGGGAATGATCACCCCGGTCGGCAACGACACCGAGTCCACCTGGGACGGGGTGTGCGCCGGGGTCAGCCCGGCCCGCACCGTGCCCGCACTCGCGGGGTGCGCCATCGACTTCGCCTGCACGGTCGACGGGATCGACCTGGACGCCGCGGTCGGCCGGCGTACCGCCTTCCGCATGGGCAGGTACACGAAATTCGCCGTACTGGCCGCGCGGGAGGCGGTCTCCGACGCGGGACTCGACCCGGGCGACTGGGACGGCAGCCGGGTCGCGGTCGTCGTCGGCACCAGCAGCGGCGGTTCCGCCGGCCTCACCGACCAGGCCCTGGTGCTGGAACGGCGCGGGCCGGAGGCGACCTCGCCGTCCGGGATCCTGCTCACCATCCCGAACATGCCCGCGGCGGAGATCGCCATCGAGATGAGCGCCACGGGCCCCAGCCTGGCTCCCTGCACGGCCTGCTCGTCCGGCGTCACCGCACTCTCTGTGGCACGGGACCTGCTGGTCACCGGGCAGTGCGATCTGGCGATCGCGGGAGCCACCGAATCGACCCTGTTCCCGATCGCCATGACCGGGTTCGCCAGATCCGGCGCGGCCGCCCTCGCCGACCGTGACCTGTCCCGGCTCAGCCGGCCCTTCGCGGCCGACCGGGCCGGGCTCGTCATGGGGGAGGGCGCCGCCGTCATGGTGCTGGAGCGCGCGGCCGACGCCGAGGCCCGGGGTGCGGAGCCGCGCGCGCTGCTCGCGGGCACCGGCGCCACGACCGACGCCCACCACCCCACCAGCCCGCACCCCGACGGCCGGATCGCCCAGGCGGCCGTCGAGGCCGCGCTGCGCGACGCGGGCTGGCAGGCCGGGGACGTCGAGCACATCAACGCCCACGGCACGGCCACCCCGCGCAACGACGCGGCCGAAGCCGCCCTGATCGGCCGGGTCTTCCCGCACCGGCCGCCCGTCACCGCACCCAAGGGCGTGCTCGGCCACTGCATGGGGGCGGCCGGAGCGATCGAGGCGGGGCTCACGATCCTCACGCTCCAGCGCGGAATCATCCCGCCGGTCGCCAACCTGGACGCGCCCGCGCCCGGGTTCGACATCGACTGCGTGACCAAGCAGCCGCGGGAGCTGCCCGTCCGGCGTGCCGTCAGCCACTCCTTCGGATTCGGCGGACACAACGCGGTGGTCGCACTCCAGCGGCCCTGAACCGCGTAGCCGGTGGAACCGGGGCCGGGCGGCCCCGTCCCACCAGCTACGCACGAGAGGGCGGACCCCCGTGATGCGGGTCCGCCCCTCGCTCCTGTCCGGTTCGGCCGGTCCGGCGCGGTGCGCGGGGTCAGCGGCGCCGTCCCTGACCGAACTCGCCGCCGGCGTCCTTGCCGCCCATGTCCTTGCCGTCCTTGGTCATGCCGTCCGCGTAGTCGATCTGCTCCTTGCGCAGTTCCGCGGAGACTTCCTTCTGCTCGGTCACCTTCTTCGTTTCCATCCGGACCCGCTCGACCGGCACGCTCTCCTTCCTCATCGTGGCGCGTTCGGCGTGCAGGGTGACCTCCACATCCTGTTCGTTGATGTCCGAGCGGGCCGCCTTGTCACCGGGCTGGAGCGGCTCGCGCACCACGCGGACCTCCTCGTGCGTCACCGGCACGGTCCTGGTGACGTTCTCGGTGACGACGTACTTGTGCAGGCGGGCCTTGCCGCTCTCGTACTCCTCGGTGCCGACGCGCAGCTGTTCCTCGGAGCGGATGAGTTCCTCCTTGCCGCCCAGGTCTGCGGAGGCGGACCGCTCCGCGCCCGCTCCGGCCAGCGGACGGGCGGTACCGGAGGTGTCGGCGTCCCGGTGCTTGCCGGTACCCGCGCCCGCGGTGCCGGAGGCCTTCGCGCTGTCGGTGCCGCGGGCCGCACCCATGGCGCCGGCCCCGGCTCCTGCCCCGGCGGCCGCGCCGGCTCCGGCAGCGCCCATCGTTCCGGTACCGGACGTGGTCGGCGCACCGGCCGTGCCGGCGGCCCCGGAACGGTCACCGAGCTTCCCGCCGGTGTTCCTGGTCAGGCCGTAGTGCCGGTAGAGCTCCTCCTCCTCGGAGACGGAGAGATGAGCGTCCGCGTCCACCCGGGGGGCTTCCTTGACGCGGTCCTTCGGATGGGAGATGTGCAGGTCGGAGCCCACGCGACGGGCTCCGGCGAGAGGCACGAAACTCTCCTTCATACCGAACAGGCCGGTCTTCACCGTGATCCAGTCCGGTCGGCCGGTGCTGTCGTCGACATACACCCGCCCCACGTTGCCGATCTTCTCGCCCGCGGTGTCGTACACCGTCAGGCCGTCGAGCTCTCCGGAATCCGTGAAACCGTCAGCGGCTCCCATGACCGATTCCTCCTAGCTCGGGCGCGTCCTGTGGGTGGGTCCAGCAGGTGAGGCGCGTCCGGATTCCATCGCGCCTCACCCGGATGGACGCTGCAACTTCCCGGCCGGTGGGGGCGGGGCGCACCACCCCCGACGGATGGGGCGGGGCCCCGCACGATGGAGCTGGGGCCCCTGCAATCCTGTTAGGCCAATCGAGTGAACGACCGGTCGGGTGCGCCCGCCCCGGCGGCCGCCGGCGCGCGGTCTGCCGCAACCGCCGCTGAGCAGGCCGTTCCCGCGACGCGGCGAATTTCCGGCAAACCCTTGACACCCGCTGGACGCGGCACCATTCTTTCGCCAGAAATCGCAACGGCGTTGCGATTTCCGCACCGACAGACGGACGAAGCGGACGAAGGAGGCCCGGCCCATGGCTGAGCGCGGCACGGACACCACCACCCCGGCCCGCGACGGACAGCAGGCCCCCGGAGTGCTGCAGACCGTCGACCGGGCCCTGCTCGTCCTGCTGACCTTCACCGAGCAGCGGCCCGAATGGGGCGTCAGTGAACTGGCCCGCCACCACGGCTGGGACAAGGCCGTCGTACAGCGGCTGCTCACCACCCTGAGCGCCCGGGGCTTCCTGCTCTGCGACGACAACAGCCGCCGCTACCGCCCGGGTCCCGCGCTGTCCCGGCTGGCCAGGGTCAGCGAGCACAGCGGAGTGCTCTCCTCGATCTCCCGGCCGATACTCGCCCGGCTGCTCCGCGAGACCGGCGAGAGCGTCGTCCTCAACGTCCCGCACGGCGGCAGTTACCGCTGCGAAGCCGCCGTCGACGGCACCGGACCCGTCCGCTACACGGCGATCATCGGCGCCGTCATGCCCGGTCACGCCGGGGCGTCCGGACACACGATCTTCGCCTACCACCCCGAGCGCGAGATCCGGCAGATGTTCGGCGCCACCGGACTGACGCGCTTCAACGACCGCACCATCACGGACCTGGACGCCCTGCTCACCTGCTACGCCCAGGTCCGCGCCGACGGTTACTCCATCAGCCACGGCGAGTACGACGAGGCCGTCACCGCGGTCTCCGCCCCCGTCTTCCAGGGCGACGGCGTCCCCGCCTCCCTCACCGTCATCGGCCCGTCCCACCGAGTGGACCGGGCAGCCGACACCCTCGTGACCCTGGTCCGCGCCGGAGCGGCGGAGATCACCGCCGCCCTCGGCGGCTGAACCAGCCCCGGTACCGTCCGGCCGCGACCTCCCCGCCGCCGTGCCCCGGGCTCCGCCCTGCCGCGGAGACCCGGCCCCGCCTCCCAGCCCTGCAAACCGAAGGGGGTGCCCCATGGCGCACCACGTCTCAGCGCCGCACCCTGCCCCGCCGCCGTCCGCCCCCGACGAGCCCCGGTCGCACCCCAGGGTCATGGAACCCGTGCTGCTGGTGATCCTGGTCGTGCTCTCCGCCGTGGGAGCCGTCATCGGCATCGACCTGGTCTCCAAGCTGGGCATCTCGGCCAACACCTCGGTCGTCGGCGCACTCGTCGCCATGCTCATCGGCCGCATCCCGCTGGGCTTCCTGCGCCGGATGCGGTCCGTGCACCGGCAGAACCTCGCCCAGAGCGCGATCTCCGCCGCCACCTTCGCCTCCGCGAACGCCCTGCTGACCTCCGTCGCCATCCCGTACGTCTTCGGGCGCCAGGACCTGGTCTGGCCGATGCTCGCGGGCGCGTCCGTCGGGCTTGTCGTGGACGCCTGGGTGCTCTACCGCGCCTTCGGCTCCCGGCTGCTGCCCGCCGACGCCGCCTGGCCGCCCGGCACCGCCGCCGCAGAGACCATCAAGGCCGGCGACCGGGGAGGGCGCCGGGCCCTGATCCTCGCGGGCGGCACCGCCGTCGGCCTCGCGGGAACCCTCTTCAGCCTGCCGCTCTCGGCCGCCGGGGTCGCCTTCCTGGGCAACGTCTGGGCGCTGATGATGTTCGGCATCGGACTGATGCTGCGCCAGTACGGGATGGACCTCTTCCACACCGACCTGGGCGCCGGGTACATCCCGCACGGCGTCATGGTCGGCGCCGGCGTCGTGGCCCTCGGCCAGGCCGTGCACCTGCTGGTCGGCCGTCGCGAGCGCAAACGAACGGCGGCCGCCGAGAAGGACCGCAGCGTGGCGCACGTCGAGCCGGCGGACCCGAGCACCGCCTACACCGTCGACGAGCGCGCACTGCGGCTCTCCCTGATCCGCGGCTTCGCGCTCTTCACCGGGGGCGCCGCGGTCCTCGCGGTGCTCGGCGGGCTGATCGGCGACATGAGTCCGCTCGGCATCGTCGGCTGGGTGCTGTTCGCCGCCTTCGCCGCCCTGGTACACGAACTGATCGTCGGTCTCGCGGCCATGCAGTCCGGCTGGTTTCCGTCCTTCGCCGTCACGCTGATCTTCCTCATCCTCGGCCTCGCCATAGGAATCCCGTCGGTACCGCTCGCCCTCCTGGTGGGGTACGTCTCCGCCACCGGCCCGGCGTTCGCGGACATGGGCTACGACCTCAAGGCCGGCTGGCTGCTGCGGCGCGAGCACCGCCCCTGGGACCCGTTCGAGCGCGAGGGCCGCCGCCAGCAGTTCCTGGCCGCCCTCATCGGTTTCGCGGTCGCCCTCGCCGTCGTCGCCCTCGCCTGGCGCTCGTACTTCGGGCAGGGACTCATCCCGCCCGTCGCCAAGGTGTACGCCGACACCATCAAGAGCGGCCTCAGCGACCCGGACGCGGTACGCACCATGCTCATCTGGGCCGTCCCCGGCGCCGCCATCCAACTCCTCGGCGGCACCCGCCGGCAGATGGGCGTCATGCTCGCCACCGGCCTGCTCATCCTCACCCCGCAAGCCTGCTGGCTGGTCCTCGGCGCCCTCGTCGTCCGGGTCGGCTACCGGAGGCTGCGCGGCCCCGCGGCCGACGAGGAACTCAACCTGGTGGGCGCCGGACTGATCGCCGGCAGCTCGCTCGGGGACTCGGCCCAGATCCTCAAGACCTGAGCCCCGCCACCCCGCCCCCGGACCACATCCCGTACCACCGCACCACTCAGCACCACCCGCACGGCAAGGAGACCCCCATGGACATGTACAGCAGGCTCGAACCGCGTCCCGAGTACCTCAGCTTCGAACTCGCCCTGGCCGCCCGCAAGCTCGTCGAGGAGGTCATGCTCGTCAAGCGCGGCGAGCACGTCGTCCTCACCGGCGACACCAGCAGCGACCGCCGGGTCATCGAAGCCACCGCGCAGGCCGTCGCCGCCGCCGGGGCGCACCCCGTCGTCGTCTGGTACGAGACGCTGCCCGGCGCCTCCATGGAGCCGCCCCGCCCGGTCGCGGGAGCCATCGCCGACGCCGATGTGTGGATCGAGTTCGCCGTCTCCTACCTGATGCACTCCGACGCGTTCCGCGCCGCCATGGCGAACGGCTGCCGCTACACCAACCTCACCGCCATGGACGTCCAGATGCTGGTCGCCACCGTCGGACGCCCCGACTTCCAGGGCGTCATACGCCTCGGCAAGGCCCTCGTCGCCCTGCTGGAGGCGGCCGACGAGGTCCGGATCACCTCCGCCAACGGCACCGACCTGGTGGGCCGCAACGGCGACCGGCCGATCAACCTGCGCGGCAAGCCCGCGGAGAAGCCCGGCGAGACGGTCATGCTCTCCGGCCAGATCTCCTGGAACCCCCTTGAGGAGACCCAGGACGGCGTGCTCGTCTTCGACGGGGCCCTGTGGCCGCCGGACGAGATCGGCCTGCTGCGCTCCCCGGTCCGGTGCACCGTGGAGAAGGGCGTCGTCACCAAGATCGAGGGCGACGCCGACGCGGACACCTTCCGCCGCTGGATGGAGTCCTTCGACGACCCGAACATGTTCCGCGTCGCCCACTGGTCGCTCGGCTTCAACCCCGGCGTCCTGGCCCCGACCGGCCGCATCGTCGAGGACGAGCGCGTCTTCGGCTGCGTCGAACTCGGCATCGGCACCAAGGGCGCCTGGATCGGCGGCGAGCCGTGGGTCGCCGCCGCCCACACCGACGGCAGCGTTCTCGGCCCGTCCATCTACCTGGACGGCGTCGCCATCGAGGAGAACGGGCGCTACGTGCACCCGGACCTCGTGGCGATCTGCCGCGACCTGGGCGTCGCCGGCTACTGACCCTCCCGGACGGGCCCGCACCCCCCGGTGCGGGCCCGTCCGCCACCCGTGAAACCGTTCCGCGACGCGACGCGACGACACGCGAGACACAGACACGACGCGAGACACGCGACGACAGAGACACGACGCGAGATACGCGACGTGAGAGGAGTGCCATGTCCACCCCAGCCCCCGTCACCTACCGCCACGGCGGCCTGGTCTGCACCGACCACCTCCTCGATGTGCCGCTCGACCACAGCGACCCCGAGGGCCCCGCCATCGCGCTCTTCGCCCGCGAAGTCGTCTCGGAAGGACGCGAACACGAGGACCTTCCCCGACTCCTCTGGCTCCAGGGCGGACCCGGCGGCCGCGCCGAACGCCCCAACGCCGCGGGGGCCTGGCTGCGCCGCGCGCTCACCGAGTACCGCGTCGTCCTCCTCGACCAGCGCGGCACCGGCCGCTCGACCCCCGCCGACCGGCGCACCCTGGCCCGATTCGGTTCGGATCACCCGGCGGCCGCCGGGTACCTCGCGCACTTCCGCGCCGACTCGATCGTCCGCGACGCCGAACTCCTGCGCCGCCGGCTCCAGGGCGAGCAGTCGTGGAGCGTGCTCGGCCAGAGCTTCGGCGGCTTCACCACGCTCACCTATCTCAGCCTCGCCCCCGAAGGGCTCACCCGGGCCTACATCACCGGCGGACTGCCGACGCTCACCGGCCACGCCGACGACGTGTACCGCGCCGCCTACGCCCGCACCCTCACCCAGAACGAGCGCTACTTCGACCGCTACCCCGGCGACCAGGCACTGGCCGACGCCGTCGCGGCACACCTGGAGAGCCACGACGTGCGGATGCCGACCGGCGAACGCCTCACCGTGCGCCGCTTCCAGACCCTCGGCATCACGTTCGGGACCGCGTCGAAGTCCGAATCGCTCCACTACCTCCTGGAGACCGCCTTCACCGAGGGTGCCGACGGGCCGGAGCTGACCGACACGTTCCTGCGCGGCGTGGACGCGGCCGTGTCCTTCGCCGAGCGCCCCCTGTACGCCGCGCTCCACGAGCCGATCTATGCCCAGGGCGGCCGCCGCCCCACCGACTGGTCCGCGCACCGCGTCCGCCAGGAGTTCCCGGCCTTCGACGCCACCGCCGGCGGACCGCTCCGGTTCACCGGCGAGATGGTCTACCCCTGGCAGTTCGAGGAGGACCCCGCGCTCGTACCGCTGCGCGGCGCCGCGGAGGCGCTCGCCGCCCGCACGGACTGGCCGGCCCTGTACGACCTGGACCGGCTCGCCGCCAATGAGGTCCCGGTCGTCGCCGCCGTCTACCACGACGACATGTTCGTCGACCGCGAGCACGCGCTGGCCACCGCCGACGCCGTACGCGGACTGCGCACCTGGGTCACCGACGCCTACGCGCACGACGGAGTCAGGGCCGACGCCGCCGTACTCGACCGGCTCATCGCGATGGGCCGGGGCGAGGCCTGACGGCGGACGCGGGGCGGGGCACCCCCTGGGCGCCCCGCCCCGGCGCATATGATCTACGGGTCCGCAGGGCGACCGCCGTCCTGCCGCGCCTTTGGGGGTGTCTCATCCGTTCCGCACGCGTCCAGCTCCCCGAACAGCGGGGTGAACTGCTGGCCCGGCAAGAGGACGGCGTGGACCTGCACCATCTGGTGTGGCGGCTGGGCCCCGGCTGGCGGGTCTGCAGCAGCGCCGTGCTCGGCGGCGGCATCGGCCCGCGTGACTGGATCCTCAACGCCCAGGTGCCCGGCGGCTATCCGCGTACGGACCCGGACCGGCACCTGGCCGAGATCGCCGCGGCCGAACACCTCACCGGGCCCGGCGCCGGGCTGATGACGGCGGCCGACGTCACCGCGTACACGGTCGCCGTGGACGGGGAGGTCACGGCGACTGCCACCTGTGGCCTCGGAGTGCGCGGCTGGGCGGCCGCCCCGGCGGCGGACACCGGGGCACCGCCGGGGCCGGGCACGGTCAACATCGTCGTCGTCCTGCCCGTGCCGTTCTGCGACGCCGCGCTCGTCAACGCCGTCGCGACCGCCACGGAGGCCAAGGTCCAGGCCCTCCTGGGGGCCGGGCTCTCGTGCTCGGGCACCCCCACCGACTCCGTCTGTGTCGCGGCGCCCGGACCGGTCGACGGGCCGGGCGAAATGTTCGCCGGGCCCCGCTCGCGCTGGGGATCGCGGCTGGCCAGGGCCGTCTACACCGCGGTACTCGAAGGCGCGCGCCGGCAGTCCTGAGCATCCGAAACGCCGCGCGCGAATCCGGGCGCGGCCGACGAAGGGAATGGCCCCATGAATTCAGCGACAGCCGGAGCAACCCCGCGACCGCCGGTCGTCGCCGTCCTCGGCACCGGGATCATGGGGTCCGCGATGACCCGCAGCATGATCCGGGCCGGGCTGGAGGTCCGCGCCTGGAACCGCACGCCGGCCAGGGCGGAGCCCCTGACGGCGGACGGTGCCACCGTGACCGGAACAGCGGCGGAAGCGGTACACGGCGCCGACGTCATCCTCACCACGCTCAACGACACGACCTCCGTGGCCGCCGCGCTCACCGCCGCCTCCGACGGGGTGCACCGGGGCCAGGTCCTGCTGCAGAGCTCCACGGTCGGACCGGACGGTGCGGTCGAACTCGCCCAGCGCGCCGCGGACCTGGGCCTCGTCTTCCTCGACGCGCCCGTCTCCGGGACCAGGCAGCCTGCGGAACAGGGCGCGCTGACCGTCTTCGTCTCCGGGCCGTCCGCCGCCCGTGCGGTGGCGGATCCGGTGTTCGACGCGATCGGGCAGCGTACTGTCTGGGTCTCCGAGGAACCGGGGGCCGCGTCCAGGCTGAAGCTCGTGGTGAACACCTGGGTGATGAACATGGTGGGCTGCGTGGCCGAGAGCCTCAACCTCGCGGAGGGGCTGGGCGTCGACCCGCAGCTGTTCCTCGACGCCGTGCGGGGCGGCCCGCTCGACTCCGGCTATCTCCAGAGCAAGTCCGCCGCGGTGCTGTCCGGCGATCTCACTCCGAGCGTCTCCCTGAGCACGGCCCTGAAGGACACCCGCCTCATCCTCGACGCCGCCGGGCAGACCGGCGTACGGCTGGACCTGACCGCCGCCTCCGAGGTCCGCTTCGCCCGCGCCGAAGCGGCCGGGCACGGCGGCGAGGACATGATCGCCACCTACTACGCGGGCCGGACGGCGGACCGGGACGGCGACTGAGTCCGAGGTGGCTCGCGGGGGTCGGGCGACTCGCCCGGCCCCCGCCGCCGCGTCAGACGACTCGCACCTCGTGCCGGACCACGGCGTCGAAGAGATAGCCCTGCGTGTTGGGGACGGCCTTCTCCGGCTGGGTGCGGCCCGACCGGTCCGTCGCCCGCGCCAGCAGGACGGCCGGTCCGCGGTCCCTCGGTACCCAGTCGGCCGACCAGCGGACCCAGCTTCCGCTCCGCGGCTCGTCGCGCAGCCGTGCGCGGCGCCACCGCGCACCGCCGTCGGTACTGACCTCGACCGTGCGCACCGGCGCCCCGCCCGACCAGGACCTGCCCGTCAGCACATGGCGCCGGCGGGAGCGGAACGACGCACCCGGTGTCACCTCGAAGGCGCTCTTCAGCGTCTGCCTGGTCAGCGGCGCACTGCCCTCGGGCGGATAGCCGGGCCCGAACAGCCGGTACAGGCCGGTGTTCCACGGGGAGAACAGCGGCGACGCGCTCACCTCGATGTCACCGACCCACTTGATGTTCGCGACCCCGACCCAGGACGGCACGATCAGCCGCACCGGACTGCCGTGGTCGGGCGGCAGCGGCTCGCCGTTCATCTCGTGGGCGAGGATCACGTCGTCCAGCGCCTTCGCGACCGGCAGTGGCCGGCGGACCCGGCCGAGGTTGATCCCGTCACTGATCACCTCGTCGTCCAGTCCGCGCGGCAGCACATCCACCGCGTTCCGGGTGATGCCCGCCCGGCGCAGCACATCGGCCAGCCGCACCCCGCGCCAGCGGGCCGTACCGATCGCGCCGAGCGTCCAGGCCGTGCCGCTGACCTGCTCGCCCTGCTGCGTCGTGTAGTAGCTGCGGGCATTGCCCGCGCACTCCACGAACGAGGTGACGGTGGCTGTCGGCAGCGCCCGCAGTTCGTCGTAGGTGAACTCCACCGCCGGGCCCCGCAGCCCGTCGCCCCACACCTTCAGCCTCCAGGCGGCCGGGTCGATCCGCGGGGTGGTGGTGTGGTTGCGCACGAAGAAGCGGTCTGCGGGAGTGAGCAGCCCGGTCGGGCGCAGCGCCGCGAAGTTGGTCTCGGCGTTGGTGCCGCGCACCGTGAAGAACTCGGGCGGCAGCGGTTTGACGATCCCGGGCGCGGGGTCGGCGGCCCCGGGGGCCGCCTGCGCGGGGGACGGGAGACCGGCGGGCAGCGTGGCGGCTGCCGAGGCGGCCGCGACCAGCCGCAGCAGATCACGGCGTTCGATGCCGGCGGAGCGCGCGGCGCCACGCGACCACTGACGCAGCCGCATCCCGTCGTAGGCGTCCTCGGACGGCGGAACGGATCTCATGAGCGACAACTCCCGGGTCGAGTGGACGGAAACAGTGGTGCGGGCGTCAGCGGCCCGGATCCGGCAGGCCCGGCAGCAACTCCCGTACCAGAGCGCCTACCTGGACCGTCTCGATCAGAAATCCGTCGTGGCCGTGCGGCGACTCCACGATCCGGGCCCGGTCGGCGCCGGGCAGCAGCGCGGCCAGCTCCGCCTGCTGGGCGGGTGGATAGAGCCGGTCGGAGTCGATGCCCGCGATCAGCGCGGGCATCCGGGCTCGGCGCAGCGCCTGCGCGGTGCCACCCCGTCCGCGCCCGATGTCGTGCCCGTTCATCGCCTCGGTCAGGGTGACGTAGCTGCCGGCGTCGAAGCGGTGCACCAGTTTGGCCGCGTGATGGTCGAGATACGACTCCACCCGGTACCGCCCGCCGTGCCGGGGATGCTCGCCCGGCTGCGCCTCGCCACCGAACCGGGAGCCGAGCTCGGGCTCGCTGCGGTAGGTGATGTGGGCGATCCTGCGGGCCAGGCCGAGGCCCCGGTGCGGGCCCTCGCCCGGGGGCGCGTCGTGGTAGTGGCCGCCGCGCCAGCCGGGGTCGGAGCGGATCGCGGAGATCTGCACGGAGCCCCAGGCGATCTGCTCGGCCGAGGCCGCAGCGGGCGCCGCGAGCACCAGCAGCGAGCCGGTGCGCTCCGGCCTGCCGACGGCCCATTCGAGCGCCCGCATGCCGCCCATCGAGCCGCCGATCACCGCTGCCCACCGGCCGATGCCCAGGGCGTCGGCCAGTGCCGCCTCGGCCGCCACCTGGTCCCGGACCGTCAGACGGGGGAAGCCGCCGCCCCAGCGCGCCCCGGCCGGACCGGTGGACGACGGGCCGGTGCTGCCCTGGCAGCCGCCCAGCACATTCGGCGCGACGACGAACCAGCGCTCGGTGTCCAGCGCCTTGCCGGGGCCGACCAGCGCGTCCCACCACCCGTCGGTGGGATGGCCGGGCTCCGCGGGCCCGGCCACATGGCTGTCCCCGGTCAGGGCGTGCAGCACCAGGACCGCGTTGGATCCGTCGGCCGCCCGGCGTCCCCATGTCTCGTAGGCCAGTTGCGCACCGGGCAGCTCGTCACCCGACTCCAGCGGCAGCGCCCGGTCCAGGCGGACCCAGGAGCGGCGGCCCGGCGGATCCCCCTCCCGCCGGCCTCCGGTGGCCGGCGGGAGGGGGAGCGTGCGGAAGGGGGCCGTCCGGTTCAGGACGCCGCCTTCGCGGCCCGGAACCCGGCCTCCAGATCGGCCTTGAGGTCGTCCACGTTCTCCAGCCCGACGGAGAGGCGGACCAGCCCGGCCGTCGCCCCGGTGGCGGCGAGCTGCTCCTCGGTCAGCTGGCTGTGCGTGGTCGACGCCGGGTGGATGATCAGGCTGCGTACGTCACCGATGTTGGCGAGGTGGCTGAACAGTCCGACCGCGTCCACGAACCTCTTGCCCGCCTCCACCCCGTCCCGCAGCTCGAAGGCGAGCACGGCGCCCGCGCCGCGCGGCAGATAACGGCGCCCCGCTTCGTACCACTTGCTCGATTCGAGACCGGCGTAGTGGACGGCAGAGACCTCGTCCCGGCGCTCCAGCCATTCGGCCAGCGCCAGGGCGTTCGCGGTGTGCCGCTCCAGCCGCAGGCTCAGTGTCTCCACGCCCTGCAGCAGCAGGAAGGCGGAGTGCGGGGAGAGCGCGGGGCCGAGGTCGCGCAGCAGCTGTACCCGGAGCTTGACCGCGAAGGCGCTGGGGCCCAGGTCCGGCCAGTAGCGCAGACCGTGGTAGCTCGGGTCGGGGGAGCTGAAGTCGGGGAACCGCTCCGCGTGCGCGCCGAAGTCGAACGTACCGCCGTCCACCACCACACCGCCGATGGTGGTGCCGTGTCCGCCGAGGAACTTGGTCGCCGAGTGGATCACGACGTCAGCGCCGTGCTCGATCGGACGCAGCAGGAAGGGCGTGGGCACGGTGTTGTCGACGACCAGTGGCACCCCGGCCGCGTGCGCGGCGTCGGCGACCGCCCGGATGTCGAGGACATCACCGCGCGGATTGCCCAGCGTCTCCGCGAACAGCGCCTTGGTGTTCGGCCGGATCGCCGCCGACCACGCCTCGATGTCGTCCGGGTCGTCGACGAACGACACCTCGATGCCGAACCGGGGGAGCGTGTGGCGCAGCAGGTTGTAGGTGCCTCCGTACAGCGAGGTGGACGAGACGATGTGGTCTCCCGCACCGGCCAGCGTCAGCAGGGCGAGGGTCTCGGCGGCCTGCCCGGAAGCGAGGGCCACCGCGGCGACTCCGCCTTCCAGCGCGGCGATCCGCTGCTCCAGGACGTCCTGGGTGGGGTTGTGGATCCGGGTGTAGATGTTGCCGGGCTCGGCCAGCGAGAACAGGTCCGCGGCGTGCTGGGTGTCCCGGAAGACGAACGACGTCGTCTGGTAGATCGGCACCGCACGGGCACCGGTCGCCGGGTCGGGGGCGGCCCCGGAGTGGATCTGCTTGGTCTCGAACGACCAGGCCGCGCCCGGGTCCTGACGGTCCTGGTCCTCGGGGGTGTGACCTGCGGTGACGGAGTCTACGGGCTGGCTCATGGTCTTCCTCTGCGGTTCTCGGTGCGGGTGTGGTCCCGGTGCGGCAGGCCCGCCGCGGCCGGCCGCGGGCACGCCGAAGCCAGGGCGGTGCCTGAGGCGGGAGTCAGTGCTGCGGTGCGTCCGGGCAGGTCAGCTGCTCAACGGAGCGCGGCGCGGCGGCTACACGCGGAGGACGCGAGGCGCCCCAGATCGACGTGGCGACGCGAGACGAGTGGCAGGGTCGCGGGCATGCGGCGAGCGTGTCAGCGGGCCCGGAGCGCGTCAACCGCCCGGGGCCTCGGCCGAGTCGTCCGCGGGGACCGTTCGACGTGCACGCGGCAGCGGGCAGGGGGCGGCGATGTGCCGCACCCGTACAGCACCGGACCTGCACGGATGTGCGCGGGCGCGCGGCGGACAGCCGACTGCCCGGACCACCGGGGGAACCGGTGGTCCGGGCAGGGGGCGTGGCACGATTTCATCGGCCCGAAACAACAGCGGCTCGTGGCCGCCGCTCAGCGTGCGGCGGGGACCTCCACGATCGAGCGGCCCGCCCAGCCGGGTGCCGACTCCGTGAGGGCGACGAGGCGCTCACGCACCTGGTCGGGGAAGGGCGCGGTGCGGCCGGCCTGCTGGTCCACATGGAGGGCGAGCAGTTCGCTCGTCGCCACGGGCGCGGCGTCCGGCTCCGGTTCCGTGTCGTCCCGCGCGTCGGGCCCGAGCACGTACAGCTCATGGGTGAACCGGGTCTTCTTCGCGTCGGCGCCGAGCACCCGGGTCCGGACGGCGAGCCGGTCGTCCTCCGCGACGTCGCGCAGATAGCGGATATGGGACTCGACCGTGTACAGCGAACAGCCGGTGCGCTCCCGGTACTCGGAGTTCAGACCGGTCTCGATCATCATCCGGTCGGTCGCGAAACCGAAGACGAGTACGTAGAACGCCTCGCTCATGTGGCCGTTGTAGTCGATCCACTCCGGGCGCACGGTCTCCCGGTGCAGCGGCAGCGCGATCACTTGGCCTCCTCCTCCGTGCTCCGTCCGGCGAGCCGGCCGGTGGCGCGCAGGACCTCGATGACGCCGCGGTCGCGTTCGGCGACCAGGTCCGCGATGCTGCGGCCGCCCGCCGCCTCGTCGCAGCCGCGCACCACGGCGTCGTACAGCTCCCGGTCCAGTTCGGGGGCTTCGAGCCGGGTCCACGGGGCCTTCAGGGAGGGGCCGAAGTGATCCAGCATGTGCGCCATGCCGCCTTCGCCGCCCGCGAGCGCAAAGGTCAGCATCGGCCCCATGCAGGCCCAGCGCAGTCCGGGGCCCTCGGTGATGGAGGCGTCGATCTCCGCGACCGTCGCCTCACCGTTGGCGACCATGTGCAGCGCCTCGCGCCACAGCGCCTCCTGGAGGCGGTTGGCGATGAAGCCGGGGACCTCGCGCGCCATCGTGATGACGGACTTGCCCGCGACCTCGTAGAACCGGGACGCCCAGCCGACCGCGGACGGTGCGGTCAGCTCGCCGCCCACCACCTCGACCAGCGGGATCAGATAGGGCGGGTTGAACGGGTGCCCCACGACCAGCCGTCCGGCGCCCGCGGCCCGGGTCTGCATGTCGGTCATCGGGTAGCCGGATGTCGAGGACGCGATCACGACCCCCGCGGGCGCGGCGGCGTCGAGGCGGGCCAGCAGATCCCGCTTGAGCTCCAGGTTCTCCGGAGCGCTCTCCTGGACGAACTGGGCATCGGAAACCGCCTCTTCGAGCGTCGGCACGACCGTGAGCCGGTCCGGCGACGCTCCTGCCGCGAGGCCGAGCTGCTCCAGCGCGGGCCAGGCGGCGTCCACCAGCCGGCGGAGCTTCGCCTCGGCGTCGGGGGCAGGGTCCCAGGCGGTGACGTCGTAGCCACGGGCCAGGAAGTGCGCGACCCAGCCGCCGCCGATCACTCCGGCGCCCACGCACGCCACGCGGCGTACGTCCTCCGGGGCGCAGGGAGCCGGGGTGGCCGGTCCGGGCTGAACAGTGGGCGCGGGCGCGGTGGTTCGTGCGGGCTGTGCGGGCTGTGCGGCGTTCATCGTGCGGTTCTCCAGAACGAGTGGGGGAGCGGGTGGCGGCCGGGACGCGGCTCAGCCGCGGGGCTTGAGCCCGAGCCGCTGACGGGCCTCGTCCGGGGTGGCGACCCGGGAGCCCAGCGCCTCGGTGATCTGCACGGCGCGCTCCACCAACTGGGCGTTGGTGGCCTTGACGCCCTTGCCGAGGTACAGGTTGTCCTCAAGACCGACCCGGACGTGGCCGCCGAGGAGGATCGACTGCGCGACCCACGGCATCTGCATCCGGCCCAGCGCGAAACTCGCCCACTGCGCGCCCTCGGGAAGCATGTTCACCATCGACTGGAGCACGCCGGGATCGGCGGGCGCGCCCCACGGGACGCCCATGCAGAGCTGGAAGACGGTCGGCGCGTCGAGCAGCCCCTCGGCGAGGAGCTGCTTGGCGAACCACAGCTGCCCGGTGTCGAAGATCTCCAGCTCCGGGCGTACACCCAGCTCCTGGATGCGGCGGGCGCCCGCCCGGAGCATGTCCGGGGTGGAGACGTACAGGTTGCTGCCGTCGCCGAAGTTCAGGGAGCCGCAGTCGAGCGTGCAGATGTCCGGCAGCAGGTCCTCGACATGGGGGAGGCGTTCCAGCCCGCCGACCAGGTCGGTGCCCGGCAGCTGCCGCAGCGGGGCGTCGGGGTCGATCACCAGATCGCCACCCATCCCGGCCGTCAGATTGATGACGACATCGGTTCCGGTCTCCTTGATCCGCTCGACGACCTCCCGGTACAGGCGCGGATCGCGGGAGGGTGCGCCGGTCTCCGGTTCACGGACGTGGATGTGCACGACAGCGGCGCCGGCCTCGGCCGCCTCTACGGCGGAACGGGCGATCTGCTCGGGAGTGACGGGCACGTGGGGGCTCTTGCGGACCGTGTCACCGGCTCCGGTGAGGGCACACGTGATGATGACGTCCTGGTTTACGGGCATGCGGAAGCGGCTCCTGATTCGAGGGGGTCTGCTGGATTCGGGATGGGTCTGCGGAGGTGCGGATGTGCGGATGTGCTGAGGTGGGGATGAGCTGAGGTGAGGGTCTACTGAGGTCGGGATCCGCTGTGCCGAGTGGTGGCGCCGGGCAGGCGGAGGCCGGCCGCCGGTCAGCCGGCGGTCAGGGTCGCGTCCACGTAGCGGAGCAGCGCACCGTGCATGTCCTCGGCGCTGGTGCCCGGTTCCCCCGGTGTCGTGGCGAGGACCTGGGTGGCCAGCCCGTCGATGAGGGCGGTGAGGCCGATGGCGGCGGCCTCCGGATCGACCGGCCGGAAGACCTCCTGGGTGACGCCGCGGCCGATCACCTCAGCGACCGTGGCCCGCCACTGCCGGTAGTACTCCACATGGAGTGCGCCGACCGCGGTGGAGCGCGCCGCCTCGGCCCACAGGTCGAGCCAGACACTCCACTGGCGGCGCTGCTGGGAGGTGTACGGGGTCTGGAGTTCGATCAGCAGGCGGAGTTCGTCGCCGGCGTGGTCCGTGTCCGCGGTCCCGGCCGCGCGTCTGGCGGTGTCCTCGTCCATGCACCAGCGGGCGGCCGCCTCCAGCAGCTCGTCACGCCCGGGGAAGTGGTAGTGGATGGCGGCGGTACTGGTTCCGCAGGCCTCCGCGATGTCGGAGACCCGTACGGAATGGAATCCGTGCTCCGCGATCAGCCGGACGGTCTGCCGGACGATCTGGAGCGGTCTGCCGCTGTCCGCCGCCGCCGGTCGTCCGGCGGCGGCGTTGCGGACGCGCCGGGGGCGGGCGGCCGGCAGCGGCGCCCCCGTCTGTGCCGAGGGCGCCGCGCCCTGCTCGGACTGTGTCCCGAGCAGCCAGCCGACGTCGACCCCGGCGATGTCCGCCACCCGGGCCAGCTCGGCCGCGCTGAAGCGACGGGTGCCGCCGAGCGAGCGCGAGAGCTTCGACGGATCGATGACCATCCGCCGCGCGAACTCGCGCTGACTCACTCCGGCATTCCGGATCACCTGCCGGACCCGCTCGGCCGCCTCATCGTGCTGCATGGTCGGTCACGTTACCCATGTGTTGAGAGGATCTCAACATCAGTCGGGCTAATGTCGCGACAGGGTGTGCATTGAGGTGCTGACTGATGCATCAGTCAGTTCATTCGTCGACGAGCATCCCGGTGCGGAGCTTGCCGAGGATCCGGCTGATCAGACGTGAGACGTGCATCTGCGAGATGCCGAGTTCGCTGCCGATCTGCGACTGCGTCAGCTCCTGGCCGAAACGCATCTCGATGATCCGGTGCTCGCGCGCGTCCAGGTCCCCGAGCAGCGGGGCCAGTGTCTGCAGGTTCTCCACCGTCTCCATGGCGGGATCCGCCTCGCCCAGCGCGTCGGCGAAGGTGCGCCCCGGAGTGCCGTTGCGGCCCGTGTCCGTCGCGTCGGTCGGCATGTCCAGGGACCCTGCCGTGTATCCGTTGGCCGCGACGATGCCCTCGGTCACCTCCTCCTCCGTGATCCCGAGGTGTCCGGCCAGCTCGTGGACCGTGGGCTCCCGGTCGAGCTCCGTGGCCAGGCACTCCTTCGCCTTGGCGATGTCGACGCGCAGCTCCTGGAGCCGGCGCGGCACGTGGACCGCCCAGGTGGTGTCGCGGAAGAACCGCTTGATCTCTCCGACGATGTACGGGACCGCGAAGGAGGTGAACTCGACCTCGCGGGACAGGTCGAACCGGTCGATCGCCTTGATCAGCCCGATCGTGCCGACCTGGACGATGTCCTCCATGTCGCCGCTGCCGCGGTTACGGAACCGGCCCGCGGCGAACCGGACCAGCGAGAGGTTCATCTCGATGAGCGTGTTGCGCGCGTACTGGTGGGCGGCGGTGCCCTCCTCCAGAACCTGGAGCCGGTCGAAGAAGAGCTTCGACAGCGCCCGTGCGTCCTTCGGGGCGATCTTTCCGGCGTCCTCGATCCACGGAAGTTCGTCCGCGGCCCCCGGGGTGTCCGCGGCGTTCCCGCCGCCGGTCACGCCCGTCACCCCTGTCATGTTGGTGGTGTCCACCATGACCGCGGCGGCTGCCGCGGCTGTCGCGGCAGGGTCTCCAGCCGCCGTCGACCGTGCACTCTCCGCTCGCTCCGAACCGGCGGTCTGCGCAGTGTGCGCCGTCATCTCGTCACGCTCCCCTGGTCGTAGGCCATGAGGTGTAGGCGTATGCCCGCAGAGAGCCCACCCATGCGGGCAGCTGAGAGTTGATCAGGTCACAACCAGTCAATGGCCGAGAATCGACGTGATCCCTTGTCATATCCGTGCAGGGGAACGGATTCGGCAGCAGAACCGCCCCACCGGTACGGGGGAGCCCGGTGGGGCGGTCGTCACCAGAGTGCCACAGCCCCGGCGCAATGGGCACCGACCGGCGCATATCCAGCGGTAGTTGAGTTGAAATCGACGGTGACCCGGAGCGCGGTTTCCGGCCGAGGCCCGCGGTCGCGCGGATGACCTGCGCCGGGGGAGCGGAGGGCGGCCGCGACCCGACTGGCGGGAATCGGTCAGTGGGCGGACGACGGTGTCGTGTCACGGCTCCGTGAACCCGGCACCTCCCCGGGAATAGCCGCACCCGTGAGGGACTTCCTGCTGCTGTGGGCACCGGTCCGGGTGGCCGGTGCCGTGGGAAACGGCCGTGGGAAGCAGTCGTGGCGAACGGCCGTGGAAAGCAGTCGTGGGAAAGAGACAGGAGAGGGAGCTCATGCCGAAGGCGTACGTGTTCACCCGCAACGGCGGGCCGGAGGTGGAGGCCCTCGTCGAGCAGGAGGCCCCGGTGCCCGGTCCCGGCGAGCTGCTCATCGCCGTACGGGCGGCGGGCGTCAACCCGGTCGACTGGAAGCTGCGCACGGGTTACACCAGGCCCGGCAGCGAACCGCAGCCGTTCCCCACCGTCCTCGGCAGTGAGGCCGCCGGGGTCGTCGTGGCGGTCGGCCCGGACGTCGAAGGGTTCGAGGCCGGCGACCAGGTATTCGGCAGTCCGGTGACCGGCGGGTACGCCGAGTACACGCTGCTGCCCGCCGCGGTCACCGCGCACAAGCCGGCCGGGCTGTCGTTCACCGACGCGGCGGCACTGCCCGTCGCGGCCGCCACCGCCTACGACGGGCTGCGCCAGCTCGCCCCCGCCGCCGGCTCGACGCTGCTGGTCACCGGGGCCGGCGGCGGCGTCGGAAGCGCCGCGGTCCAGCTCGCACACCACGCGGGCGTCAAGGTCGTCGCGGTGGCGGGCGCGGCCAAGAAGGACTTCGTCGAGTCGCTCGGCGCGGTGCACGTCGAATCCGGCGCCTCGCTCGCGGAGCGGGTAAGAGCGGCGGCCCCCGACGGCGTCGACGCGGTCTTCGACCTGGTCGGCGGTGACACCCTGCGGGGGGCCGCCGCGCTGCTCGCCGACCCCGCCGCCCTCATCAGCGCCGCCGACAAGGCGCTCGCGGTGGAACTGGGCGGTGCGGCGGTGGTCCGGGCCCGCACCTCTGCGGTCTTCGGCGAGGTCGCGGACCTCGTCGTCACCGGAGCCCTGCGGACCCATGTCACCCGGACCTACCCGCTGAGCGCGGCGGGCGAGGCGCTGCGGGCTGTGGAGAGCGGCCACGCTCAGGGGAAGACCGTGATCGAGGTGACCGCATGAGCACGCAGCAGCCCCTGTCCGGCGGCGGGCACCCGCTGGACGACCCGGTCGGCTCCTCGCTGACCGGGCCGCACGCCCGTTTCGCGGAACGTCGCGGCCGCATCCTGCGCTACCCGGCCGCCGTCACCCCCTGGGTCGCGCTTCCCGACCGGGCGGGGCCGGCGGACTGGGCCGACGCCGCGGCGCTCGCCGGTCCGGGCGGGGAGATCACCATCACCGCGTTCCGGGAGCCGCCGCCGGACGACTGGGAGCGGACCTTCCACGCCGAGGGCGTCCAGCTGGTCGACGCGGGCGTCGCGGCAGCCCCGGACCGGGAGGCGGTGCGACTCGGGCCCGCCGACGTGCCCGAGATGCTCGACCTGGTGGCACGTACCCGGCCGGGACCGTTCCTGCCACGCACCATCGAGCTCGGCACCTATCTCGGAATCCGGCGCGAGGGGGCGCTGGTGGCCATGGCCGGGGAACGGCTGCACCCGCCCGGCTGGAGCGAGATCAGCGCGGTCTGCACCGACGAGTCCGTACGGGGTCAGGGGCTCGCCACCCGGCTGCTGCTCGCCGTCTCCCACGAGATCCGGGAGCGCGGCGAAACGCCGTTCCTGCACGCCGCGGCGGACAACGTCCATGCCGTGCGGCTCTACGAGTCCCTCGGATTCCGGCTTCGCAGGCGGACGGCCTTCCTGGCGGCGCTCGTACCCGATGCCGAGGCTCCCCGTCCGGCCAGGGGAGAGGCGGCCGACGCGGCGGCCCGCAGCTGATCCCCGGCTCATTTCCGGCACCCCGGACGGACGCTGAAACCCCGGCATTCCGGACCGGACGGGCAGGGCAGGCCGGAGGTCCCGGCCGGACGCCTTGTCCGGGACGTCCGGCCGGGACTTCCGGCCCGAAGAGCACCGAAGGCCGATGGCCGGTGACCTTCGGCGTGGCTCAAAAGGCCCAAAGCCCCCTGCGCCGATGCCCCAGCTCCAGGTGGACTGGAGATGAGTGCCGGGGCGTGCCCGGCGCCTGCGGGAGGAGAGGGCACAGTGACGATCGGGGTGCGGCGTCCGCCGATGGCGCACAGCGTGGAGCCTGCGGTGGCCGACGCCGGGGAGCGGGCCGCCGTCGCGGCCCGGATCAGTACCCCGGTCCTGATGGGCGGACTGGCCCTGCTCTCCCTCGCCGTGGTGTGCCTGGACGTCCTGACCGGTGAGGACCTGCAGCTCATCCCTCTGCTGGTCGTCGTGCCCGCACTCGTCTCGGTCTTCTGCACGGTCCGGCAGACCGTCGCCGCGGCGCTCTGGATCATGCCCGTCGTCGTCATCTCCCGGCTGGTGTCGGGGGGCTCGTTCTGGGACCTGGCGAGCGGCGTCTGCTTCACCGTGCTGGCCTGTGCGCTGGGCGTCGCCGCCTGTGCGCGCAGGATCCGGCACGTCAGCGCGATCGCCAGGCTGCGGTCCGCGGCCGTCACCCTCCAACGGCAGATTCTGCGCCCGCTTCCCGTGCTCACCGACCAGGTCCTCGTGGACGGCATCTACGCGCCGATCGAGGAGGACCACCTGGTCGGCGGCGACATCTACGAGATCGTCCAGTCCCCGTACGGCACCCGCGTCATCATCGGTGACGTGCAGGGCAAGGGCCTCGCCGCCATAGGGGTGGGCTTCGCCGCGCTCGGCGCGTTCCGCGAGGCCGCCATCCGCGAGCCCGCCCTGACCGGCGTGGTGGACGCGGTCGAGGACGCGGTCGCCCGGCACAACGCCTTCTCCGCCCAGACCGGCGAGACCGAACGCTTCGTCACCGCCCTGGTGCTCGGCCTCGACGGCGCCGGCCGGGTGCAGGCCGTCAACTGCGGTCATCTGCCGCCCCGGATGCTGCACGAAGGGGTGGCGGCCGCCGTTCCGCTGCGCCGTACGTCGGTGCCGCTGGGCATGGCTGAGCTGAGCAGCGAGGCGCGGGTCGCGGAGTGGCTGGACTTCCCGCCCGGCGCGACGCTCCTGATGTTCACCGACGGAGTGACCGAGGCCCGTGACGCCTCGGGAGCCTTCTATCCGCTGGACGCCCGGCTGAGCCACTGGACCCGGCTCGGCACCCGGGAGCTGCTGGACACGCTCCACGCGGACCTGGAGGCCTTCTCCGGAGGTGTGCGGCGCGACGACATCGCGGCGATCACGTTGCGTCCCACTTCGTCGGGGGCTCACCGCCGTCCCGAGACGGCCGGCGTCGGTGCCCGGCGCTCCGCGGAGGCGTTCAGCGGCCGGTAGACCCGGCTCCGATGCCGCGGGCCAGCTGCCCGCCGGCCCGCAATCCCCATGTGTCACAGCCGTACCGAGCCCCTCCGGATGTCCCGGAGGGGCATTTGTCGCACCGGGACATTATTGGGTGTACGGTGCAGGTATGAACCGGGAACGGAAGACCCCGGAGAGGCGGAGCCGCAAGGCCCGCCGGACCCGGGACACACTGGCCCAAGCCGCGTTCGAGCTGGTGCTCGACCGGGGGCTGAGGGAAGTGACGGTCGAGGAGATCGCGGAACACGCGGATGTCGACCGCCGCACCTTCAGCCGGTACTTCACCAGCAAGGAAGCCGCCGTACTGGATTCGGTCCGGGGCGACGGCGACCGGATCAACGACGCCCTGCGGGCCCGTCCCGCCGGCGAACCGCCGCTCACCGCCTACCGCCGGGCCGTCCTGGACTGGCTGGAGGACCCTGGGGCGGAGGCCTGGCACCGCCGCCCGAGGATCTTCGAACTGCTGGTCCTCGCCGAGCGGGAGCCGACCCTCTACGCGGCGTTCCACCACATCCGGGTGGACGCCCAGGAGGACTCGGTCGCCATCGTCGCGCAGCGGCTGGGCACCGACCCGCGGCAGGACCTCCGTCCCGCCGTCACGGTGGCCGCCGGAGCGGGAGCGCTCCTCGCCGCCCAGGCCGCCTGGGTGCGCGGAAGCTGCCCCGAGGAGCTGCCCCGGCTCGTCGAGCAGGCATTCGACGCTCTTTCGGCGGAACTGTTCGCACAGATTCCCGCCGGACCCGCGTCACACAGCACCACGGAAGGAAACGGAACATCATGAGCACCACCCCCGCCACCACCGAGCAGGAATTCGCCGGACGCACGGCCCTCGTCACCGGAGGGGCCTCCGGCATCGGACTGGCCCTCGCCCACCGGCTTGCCGCCGCCGGCGCGTCCGTGGTCGTAGCCGACTACGACGAGGAGAGCGCCCGCAAGGCGGTCACCGCACTGGAGAGCGCCGGGGGCCGGGCCGCGGCCGTCGCGATGGACGTCACAGACCCCGCCTCCGTCGAGGCGGGCGTGCGGTTCGCCGTCGACACGTTCGGAGCCCTGCACCTCGCGGTGAACAACGCGGGCATCGGCGGGCCGAGCAACCCGACCGGCGAGTACGCCGTCGAGGACTGGAACCGGGTCGTCGCCACCAACCTCAGCGGCGTCTTCTACTCGATGCGCTACGAGCTCCCCGCGATCGTCGCCGCCGGCGGTGGCGCCATCGTCAACATGTCGTCGATCCTCGGCACCAACGGCTTCGCCGGATCGCCCGCGTACGTCGCCGCCAAGCACGGAGTCGTCGGCCTCACCAAGACGGCGGCACTTGAGTACGCGGCACAGAACGTCCGCGTCAACGCGGTCGGCCCCGGCTTTATCGACACCCCGCTGCTGCGCAACACGGACGGTCCCGCCCGCGACCACCTCATCTCGCTGCACCCGGCCGGCCGCCTCGGCACCGCGGAGGAGGTGGCGGAGCTCGCTGCCTTCCTGCTCTCCGACCGCGCCTCGTTCATCCACGGCAGCTACCACCTCGTGGACGGCGGATACTCCGCCTCCTGAATGGCGGGCGGGGGCTTCGGGGGTGAGAAATAGAACAGCAGAGGTCAAGGAGGACCCATGAAAGCCGTTCAGTACCGCACCGTCGGCGCCGCGCCGGAGGTCGTCACCGTGCCGGACCCGGAACCCGGCCCCGGCCAGGTTCTGCTGAAGGTCACCGCCGCAGGTGTCTGCCACTCGGACATCGCGGTGATGAGCTGGCCCGCCGAGCAGCTGACGTTCCCGCTGCCGCTCACCCTCGGACACGAAGGTGTCGGGACCATCGCCGCACTCGGCGACGGGGTCGGCGGACTCACCGTCGGCGACTCGGTCGCGGTCTACGGCCCATGGGGCTGCGGGACGTGCGTCAAGTGTGCCGAGGGCAAGGAGAACTACTGCCTGCGCGCCAAGGAGCTCGGCATCAACCCGCCGGGACTCGGTTCGCCGGGCGCCATGGCCGAGTACATGATCGTCGACGACCCGCGCCACCTGGTGCCGCTGGGAGACCTGGACCCGGTCCAGGCCGTGCCGCTCACCGACGCCGGCCTCACCCCGTACCACGCGATCAAGCGGTCCCTGCCGAAGCTGGTACCCGGCGCGACCGCCGTCGTCATCGGCACCGGCGGACTCGGCCACGTGGCGATCCAGCTGCTGCGCGCCATGACGGCCGTCCGGGTCATCGCCCTGGACGTCACCGAGGACAAGCTCGCCCTCGCACGCACCGTCGGGGCGCACGAGACCGTCCTGTCCGACGAACACGCCGCGGCGCGGATCCGCGAGCTGACCGGCGGCGTCGGCGCGCAGGTCGTCCTCGACTTCGTCGGCGCACCGCCCACCGTGGCCACCGCGGGCGCCGCGGCCGCCATCGACTCCGACGTCACGATCGTGGGCATCGGCGGCGGGGCGCTGCCGGTGGGCTTCGGCTCCCTGCCGTTCAACACCACGGTGTCCGCCCCGTACTGGGGATCACGCTCCGAGCTGGCCGAGGTCCTCGATCTCGCCCATGCCGGATCGGTCGACGTGCACGTCGAGACGTACTCGCTGGACGAGGCACCGCTGGCGTACGAACGGCTGCACGACGGCAAGATCAGCGGCCGGGCCGTCATCCTCCCCAACGGCTGACCGACCGAGAACGGCTGACCGCCCGAGCCGGACCGCACACGCCCCTGCGGGCCGTCGCACCACGCGACGGCCCGCAGGGGCGTGTGCGGCGGGCGGGTTCACGCCGCGCGGCACGCGAGGGATACTGCCCGCATGGAATTCGCCGCGATGATGACACTGCCCGGACTGGTGATCGGTCTGACCGTCGTCGCCTTCCTCGATCAGCTGATGCTTCGCGCGGGCCGGGCCGGACTGCTGCCGTGGCGCAACAGTGCCCGGCAGGGCCAGGTCTCGGCGACCGGTTTCGAGCAGCTGCACGCGACCTTCTCGCCCGGCAAGCAGAGCGAGCTCAAGGAACGGCAGAGCGCCCTGCTGCTCCGCGACGACGAGGAGGACGGTGCCCCGCCGCACCGCTCCACCGTGGACCTCGACGGCGGTCTCGCCGTCATCCGCATGCCAGGCCAAGAAGGCTAGACCCGGTCAAGAAGGCTAGACCTGGCCAAGGAGGCCAGAGACCCGGCCAAGAAGGCTAGAGGCGGCCTGTTCCCACCGCCACCAGCGGTCGCAGCCGGCTGTCCCGCAGCCGGACCACCGCCGGGGCGCAGCGGCCGGCCGCGACGGTCAGCGGCCAGGCGACCAGCGCGCCGATCAGCAGCCCGACGAGCACATCGTGCGGGTAGTGCGCGCCGATCCACACCCGGGACGCCGCCATCAACAGCGCGGCGGTCACCGCGACCGCTCCGATCCGCCGGTCGGTCAGCCAGATCGCCGTCGCGGCCGCCGCGGCGATGGCGGCGTGATTGCTGGGGAAGGACCAGTCCCCGAGCGCCGGGCACGCCTCCACCGTCACGACATGCAGCGTGTGGCAGGGGCGTTGCTCATGAAAGGCGGACTTCACCACGTCGTTGACGAGATACGTGGCGACGACGACGAGCGGGGCGCAGAGCGCCATGGCGGTTCGCGCGGGGTCCGACGACCGGGAACGCCACCAGGACGCGAGCATGAGCACCGCGAACAGGGCGAGCCCGTAGTCCGACCACAGGCGGACGGCGGAGTCCAGGACGGCGGGGGAGTGCTGGGCGAGCTCGGTGACCCAGGTGTACAGCCCACCGTCGATCGAGGTGGCCGCGGAGGCGAGCGGCATCAGTTGTTGTCTCCTTCGGCAGTGTTCCGCTTGCGGGAGCGGAGCAGTTCGGCGGCGAGTGGGACGAGGGAGACCACGACCACGAGAGCGACGATCGGCAGCAGGTAGCGGTCGACGTTCGGGACCGAGGACCCCAGCGCGTATCCGGCGAGGACCAGCCCGGCCGTCCAGACCACGCCACCGATGACCTGCCACAGGGCGAACACCCTGGCCGGGACGGAGAGCGCGCCGGCCAAGGGATTGAGCACCGTGCGTACGACGGGGACGAAGCGGGCCAGCACGATCGCACGGGCGTGGCCGTATCTGGCGAGCAGCTCCGCGGCGCGGTCGGCCCCCTCGCGCAGTCGCCCGGAGCGGCTGCGGGCGAGCAGTGCCCGGCCGCCCCGGCGGCCGAGCCAGTAGCCCGTCTGGGCACCGAGCAGCGCTCCGGCCACCGCCGCGAGCAGCACCTGCGGCAGTGACAGCCCGACGGGGCCGCGGGCCCCGTCCACGCTCAGCAGGCCTGCCGTGAACAGCAGGGAATCGCCGGGCAGGAAGAAGCCGACGAGCAGCCCCGTCTCTGCGAAGAGCACGACGGCGACGCCGAGCGCGCCGAACGTGCCGAGCAGCGAACCGGCGTCCAGCGGGTTCACCGCTTGCGGCATGGCCGCCTGTGCGAGTACGGACACGGTGGAGGGTCTCCCATAATGGTGAGCGGGTGCCCCGGTGGAACACCCGACTGACTACAGTGATGTAGACGGTCTACGTCACTGTAGACGCTCGAAGGGGGAGGAGAGTTCCCATGCCACAGGTGAACGGAATATCCGACGGAGAATCCGCCCCCCGGCCGCACGGTGGACCGGGCACCGGGAAGACGCCCCCGGCCCGGCGGCAGCCCGCCCCGCAGGCGCCGGACGCCGGTCGGGGACCGGGGGAGCGGCGACCGTCCGGCGAGCTGGAGTCCACGATCCTGGCGGCCCTCTGGGCAGCGGGCGCACCGCTCACCGCCGGCCAGGTGCAGGGCGCGATCGGGGCGGAGCTCGCCCGGACCACGGTCACCACCATCCTGTCCCGCCTCCACGAGAAGGGCACGGTCGCCCGCACCAGGTCCGGACGCGGGTTCGCCTACACCCCCACGGAGGACGCTGCCGGGCTGACCGCCCGCCGGATGCACAGCGAACTGCGCAAGGACGAGGACCGAGGCACCGTACTGGCCCGTTTCGTCTCGCAGCTCAGTGACGAGGACGAGCGGCTGCTGCGCGAACTGCTCGACGGGGAGGCCGGATGATCTACGCCGTATGGATTCCGCTGCTGGTGCCGTTCCTCGTCGTTCCGGCGGCCCGCCGGCTCGCGGACGCGCTGTCGCCCCGCCGGGCCGTCCGGCTGCTCACCGCGACGGGCGCGGGCCTGGCCCTGTGCGCCGTGTGCGCGCTGGCGCTGCTGGTGGTGCCCGGCGCCGCCCGGCTGTCCGCCGTGTCCGCCGCCGGAGAGTTCGTACGCCCGCTCGCCGACGCGGAACCGGCCCTCGCCGTTCCGCTCGCTGCCGCCGCTCTCGTGCTGCTCCTGGGCTGCGCCGCGGCCGTGACGCGTGCGGCGCGCAGGCACTGGACCCAGCTCCACCGGGACGCCGACCCGGTGGGCCTGGACGACGGGAGCGAGCTCGCCGTGCTGCGGGACGCCCGGCCCGACGCCTACGCGCTGCCCGGACGGCCCGGCAGGCCCGGCCGGATCGTCGTCACCACCGGGATGCTGGAGGCCCTGGATCCCGGCGAACGGGAGGCCCTCCTGGCCCATGAGCGCGCGCACCTCGCCGGGCGCCACCACCTGTACCTCGTCGCCGCCGAGCTGTCCGCCCGCTGCCACCCGGCGCTCCGCGCTCTGCGCGCGCCCATGGGATACGCGCTGGAACGCTGCGCCGACGAGGCCGCCGCGCAAGCCGTCGGGGACCGCGCGGTCGCCGCCCGCGCCATCGGGCGCGCCGCCCTGGCCGCCCGGACGGCCGGAGGAAGAGCCGCGCCCCGCCCCGCACCGGCGCTCGCCGCGGCGGCCGGGCCCGTCCCGCGCCGGGTCGCCGCCCTGCTCGGCCGGACCGCCGCGCACCCGCGTATCGGCCGCGCCGCGGCCGCGACCCTGGTCGCCTGCCTGGCCGTCTCGGGAGCGGCCGCCCTCGACGCGACGCACGACCTGCACAGCGGCATCGAGACCGCCCAGGGCGAGACCCCGTAGCCGCTGCCCGGGACCGGACACGGCCAGGTTCCGACCGGGCGGAAAGTGACCTGACAGCCCACCGTCCCCTGCCTACACTCACACCCATGGGTTCGTACTACTTCTTCCGCTGATTCCGGCCCGGGGCGCCACCCCGCGCGACGCCGGGCGTCGCAGCCGGCCCGCACGGGCCCCCGCGTGGCACCGCCCCTCCGCCCGTTCGGCATCCCCGCCCGCCGCGCCCGGTCACGGGCCGCGGAGGCATGTCACCCGAGGGAAAGCGACCCATGTCCCCCAAGCACGACCGCGCCCAACTGGCTATGAAGGACGTCTCCAAGGCGTACGGAGACCGCACCGTCCTCGACCAGGTGTCGCTCACCGTCCGGCCCGGCGACCGCGTCGGAGTCATCGGTGAGAACGGATCCGGGAAGTCCACGCTCCTGCGGCTGCTGGCCGACGCCGAGACACCGGACAGCGGCGAGATCACCGTCCGCTTCCCCGGCGGCACCGGCTACCTCTCCCAGACACTCGCGCTGGACCCCGCCCACACGGTTCAGGACGCCGTCGACACGGCCCTGTCCGGACTCCGCGCGCTGGAGCGGCGGATCCGCACCGCCGAAGCCGCACTCGCCCTGCCCGGCGGCCCTGACGACGCCCGGCTCGCCGCGTACGGAGACCTGCTGACCGAGTACGAGGAACGCGGCGGCTACCTGGCCGACGCCCGGGTCGACGCGGCGCTGCACGGCCTCGGACTCGGGCACCTCACCAGGGAGCGCCGGCTCGGCACCCTCTCAGGCGGCGAACAGTCCCGGCTCGCGCTCGCCTGTGTGCTGGCGTCCGGTCCCGAACTGCTGCTGCTCGACGAACCGACCAACCACCTCGACCTCAGGGCCACCACCTGGCTGGAGGACCAGCTGCGCGCCCACCGGGGCACCGTCGTCGTGGTCACCCATGACCGGGCGTTCCTGGAGCGGACCACCACCGTCATCGTCGAGGTGGACCGCGACCTGCGAGGCGTCGTCACCTACGGCGACGGCTGGGACGGCTACCGCACGGCGAAGGCAGCCGCCCGGCACCGCTGGGCGCAGGACCATCAGGAGTGGCGGGACGAACTGGCCCGCACCGAGGAGCTGGTGAACGCCACCGGCCGGCGGCTCGCCGGCACCGGGAGCGACCCGGGGGAGGGCTTCGGCAAACACCGCCGCTCGCACGAGGCCAAGCTGTCCGGTCAGGTCAGAGCCGCCAGGACCCGACTGGAGGCATTGCGCCGGGCCCCGGTCCCCGCCCCGCCCCGGCCCCTGCGCTTCACCGCGCGACTGGATCTCGCCGACGGGGGCGAACCGCCGCGGGGCTCACTGGTCGAGCTCGACTCCGTCTCGGTCGGACAGCGGCTGCGCATGCCCGCACTGCGGGTGGCGGCCGGTCAGCGCCTGCTGGTCACCGGGCCCAACGGCGCCGGCAAGTCAACCCTCCTGAGGATCCTGGCGGGAGACCTCGCCCCCGAGAGCGGCACGGTGCGCCGCCGGGCCCGCACCGGGTACCTCCCGCAGGAACTCCCCGCCCGGCCCACCCGCCGCACGCTCCTGGCGACCTTCGCGGCGGGACGCCCCGGTCCCGCCGACGAGTACACCGACCTGCTGCTCGCCCTCGGACTGTTCCGCCCCGGGGATCTGGGTGTTCCGGTGGCCGACCTCTCCGCCGGCCAGCAGCGCAGGCTGGCGCTGGCCCGGCTGGTCACCCGCCCCGCCGATCTGCTGGTGCTCGACGAGCCGACGAACCACATCGCCCTCGACCTGGTGGAGGAGCTGGAAGCGGCGCTGGCGGAGTACCCGGGCGCTGTCGTGGTCGTCTCGCACGACCGAGGCTTCCGCAGCCGCTTCACCGGCGACCGGCTCGAACTCCGCGGGGGTGCGCCGGCCGAGGGCCCCTGACCGGCCGGCGGATCATGTCCCCGGATGGTTCAGGGTGCGCACGAACTGCGCCGCGAGCTGCTCGGTGTCGAGGTCGTCCGCGCCGCCCCCGGACAGGATGTGGAAGAAGGGCGGACCGATCAGGAGCGCGGTGGCTTGTTCGAGCGAGAGGGCCGTGCCGCTCGACTTCCGCGCCGCCTCCACGACCGCCCCGGCGCTTTCCCCCAGGACGTCGCGGGAGGTGAGCAGCGCGGCGACGTCCGTGTCGTGCTGGGCTTCCCCGATGAGGGCGCGGTAGGCCGCACCCGCGTGGGAGCGGGACAAGAAGGTGACGAGGGCGTCGAGATAGGCCTTGAGGTCTCTGCGGGGGTCGTCGCTGACGGGCACGGACAGCTCGTGCCGGGCGTCGATGGCGCTGGCCTCGTAGAGGACTTCTGCCTTGTTCGACCACCAGCGGTACACGGTCTGACGGCCCACGCCCGCCCGCTCCGCGATGCCCTTCATGGTCAGGGCCGCGTATCCGACTTCGACCAGAAGGTCGTCGACGGCGTGCAGCACGGCGGCGCGTGCGTCCTCACTGCGGGGCCGTCCGCGGCCACTTCCATCCTTCATGCCGCCACTTTATACGAGGCACGGTGTCTCGCATGTGTTACTTTTACGGTGCACGGTGACTCGTAAATGGGTGTCCGGCCTTCCCTCACCCGTTCTCGCGAACGGCCTGGCGGACGGTGTCCCGCCGTGCTTCCTGTACTTCGACCCCAGAAGGAATCGAGAGCGATGGCTCCCATAACGGAGGGCGCGCCGCGCCCGGCGCGGCGGTCCGGCTCCGTGCTCGCCTGCGTGAGCGTGTGTACCGCCCTGGTCGTCGGATTTGTCGCGGCGATCAACCTGGCAGTGCCGCAGCTGGCCGCGAGTTCGCTGCGGCCGACCTCGTCGAATTTGCTGTGGATCGTCGACGCCTATGTCGTGATCTTCGCCTGCCTGGTCATCCCGGCCGGTGCGGTGGGGGACAAGCTCGGCCGCAAGGGCGTCCTCATGACGGGGCTCGGCATATTCGCCTTCGGCGCCGTGGTCTCTGCCATTGCACCGAACGTGGCGATCATGCTGAGCGGGCGCGCCATCACGGGCCTGGGCGCCGCCTGCGTCCTGCCCAACTGTGTCGGCATCCTCCTGCACGCCACCGCCCCCGAGCGGCGTCCTCACGCGCTGGCCGTCTGGGCGGCGGCCACCGGTGCCGGCGGCGTGCTCGGCAACGTCGGAGGCGGCGCGGTGCTGGGCGCGGGCTCCTGGCGCGCCCTGTTCGTGGCGGTCGCGGTCGTCGCGGCCTGCTGCCTGGCGTGGGCGGCGAGGTCCGCACCGCGCAGCGCCCGGCACGAGCGCACCCTCGATCTCCCCGGCACGCTGCTGTTCGTGGCAGCTGTCGTGGCACTGCTGACCGGCATCATCGAAGGGCCCGAACAGGGCTGGGGCAGCACGGTCGTTCTCACCGCCTTCGCCTGCTGCGTCCTGCTGAGCCTGTGGTGGGTGCGTGTCGAGCGGCGGGCCCCCCATCCCATGCTCGACCCGCGGCTGTTCCGCAGCGCGACGCTCAGCAGCGCCTGCCTCGGCATGACCATCACGTTCTTCGGAAGCTTCGGGCTCTTCTATGTCAACGCCTCACTCCTGCAGTACGGGCGCGGCTTCTCCGTACTACAGGCAGGGCTCGGAGTCATCCCGCTGACCGTCCCGCTCCTGGTGGGCACCCGCTACGTTCCCGGGCTCATCCGCCGCACCGGCGTTCCCGCGACACTCGCCGCGGCCTTCGCACTGACCGGCGCCGGCCTGTTCGGCCTCTCCTACGCCTCGGCCATGGCCTACCCCGTGTACGCGGCCGGCCTGTTCGTCATCGGGCTCGGCATCATGCTGGCCGCGCCCTGTCTGACTGCTCAGATCGCCGCGGCCCTGCCCGTGGAGCGGGCGGGCATCGCCGGTGGTCTGCAGTCCGCGACCCGCGAACTGGGCAGCGCCTTGGGCGTGGCGGTCATCGGCACCATCCTCACGGCCGGGTTCACCCGCCACCTGCCTGCCGACCTGGGCCGGCACACACCGCTCCCGCATACGGTGCGGGAAGCGCTCGCGCTGGCCCCGGCCGACCACACCGCCGTCACCGAAGCGTTCACCCACGGCGCCGACACCGCGCTGCGCGCCGCGGCCCTCGTGGTGCTCCTGGCCGGAGCCTTCGTCGTCGCCGGCGCCCGCCGCGCCCACCGGACCGCCCCGCGGTAACGGAAGGGCCTCACACCACCTGACCGGGCAATTGCGTCGTGGTCAGGGAACTCCCACCCATCTCGCCATTCACCTGCCCCTTTCGGGGGCGAAGGAGGACACGCTCATGCGTGCGTTTGTCACTGGAGCGACCGGCTGGATCGGATCCGCCGTTGTCGACGAACTCATCTCGGCGGGCCACCAGGTCATCGGCCTGGCCCGGTCCGACCGTGCCGAACAGGCTCTCACGGCCAAGGGCGCCGGCATCGTCCGCGGCGACCTGGACGATCTCGCCTCGCTACGGCGAGGCGCCGCCCAGGCGGACGCGGTCATCCACATGGCCAACAAGCACGACTGGGGCAACCCCGCCGAGTCCGACCGCTCCGAACGCGCCGCGGTCCAGGTCCTCGGCGACACCCTGACCGGGACCGACCGCCCGTTCGTCGTCGCCGCCCCTCTCTCCGGCCTCGTCGAGGGCCGGCCCGCCACGGAGGCCGATGTCTCTCCGGCCATCGGCCCGGACTCCAACCGGGGCGGCAGCGAGAACCTCGCCCTGGACTACGTGGCCCAGGGGGTGCGGACCGTGATCACCCGGTTCGCGCCGAGCGTTCACGGCCATGGCGACTGGGGGTTCGTCAACTTCCTCACCGCGGCCGCCCGCAAGCAGGGAGTCTCGGGCTACATCGGTGACGGCTCGGCCGCTTGGTCGGCGGTGCACCGCGGTGATGCCGCCCGCCTCATCCGCCTAGGCATGGAGCAGGCACCTGCGGGGACGCGCCTCCACGCCGTAGCCGAGGAGTCCATCACCACCAAGGCGATAGCCGAGGCGATCGGCCGCAGCCTCAGCCTTCCGGCCGACTCCGTCGCCCCACAGGACGCGGATGCCCATTTCGGTTTCGTCGGCGGCTTCTTCGCCTCCACCATGACCGCGTCCAGCAACGCGACCAGGCAACTGCTCCGCTGGGAGCCCACAGGCCCGTCCCTGCTCGCGGACATCGACGCGGGCGCCTACACCAGCTGACGAGCCGACCGACGGGGGCACGGGGGGACCGGCCGCAGGGCCGCCCTCCCGCGCCCGCCCGGCCACCTCGTCGAAATCGGTGACGGATGAACCCGCGCTCCGCCCGGGAGGATCAGGACCCGTCCGGCGCGGACGGCCCCCGCTCGCCCTTCAGCACGTCGCGCAGCCGGTCCACGAAGACCCGCTGCCCCTTGACGAGACGCTCGGCGGCCACCTCCGGCGGGCACCAGGCGAACCGGTCGATCTCCGGGAACTCCCGCTGCACGCCGGACCCCCGGGGCCACTCCATCGTGAACGTCCCCGGAACGGCCGTCGCCGGATCGAGGTCGGCCTCCAGTGCCCACACCGTCACGGTCTTGCCGCCGGACTGCCGTGACTCGCCCAGCGCCAGCCACGCTCCGTCCGGGGCCGGGTGGCCGAACTCCTCCCCGAACTCCCGCCGGGCCGCGGCCCCGGCGTCCTCCTCGGGGCCGTACTCACCCTTCGGGACCGACCACGCCGCGCTCTCCCGGCCCGCCCAGAACGGGCCGCCCATGTGGCCGAGGAGGACTTCCAGACCGGATTCCCCGGTGGTGCGGAAGAGGAGGAGCCCGGCACTGCGCCGCTCGTTCGGTGACATGCCGTCAAGTGTGGGCGAAGGGGCCGGGGCCGCGCCGGCGACACGGCGGCCCCGGTCTACACCTTGCGGTAGTCGTACGCCTCCGAAGCGGCGGCCGCCACGGCATCGAGGTCGCCGCCCGCCGACGCGGTGACCACCGCGGCCACCGCGCCCTCCACCAGTGGCGCGTCCACCAGCCGTGCTCCGTCCGGGAGTTCGTCGCCCTCGGCCAGCATCGCCTTGACGGTGAGCACCGCACTGCCCAGGTCGACCAGTACGGCGACACCCGCGCCGGCGTCCACCGATCTGGCCGCCTGCGCGATGAGCTCCGGACTTGTTCCGAGGCCGCCTGCGGGCGTACCGCCGGCGGCGGCCACCGGGGCGGTCGCGCCACCGGCCGCGAGCCCCCTGGCCAGCGCGGCGACCGCCTCCGCCACCGGCCCGCTGTGCGAGACGAGCACGACCCCGACCTGCTTGTCCGCGCTCATTCGGTGCCCCCGGCGGCATCGCCGGTCTCCGCCAGCGCGGCGATCAGCAGCGCGGAGGACGTGGCTCCCGGATCCTGATGTCCGATGCTCCGTTCGCCCAGATAGCTCGCCCGGCCCTTGCGCGCCCGCAGGGGCACGGTCGCCAGCGCGCCCGCCCGCGCCGCGTCCCGCGCGGCTTCGAACGACGTCCCGAGGGCCTCGGCCGCCGGCAGCAGGGCATCGAGCATCGTCTTGTCCCCGGCCTGGGCCCCGCCCAACTGGGCCACCGCCGCCACGCCCGCCCCGAGCGCCCGCGCCAGTTCCTCGCGGTTCACAGCGGGGGCGTCACCCAGTTCCTTTCCCGTACGCCGCAGCAGCGTCCCGTACAGCGGGCCGGACGCCCCTCCGACGGTGGAGATCAACTGCCGTCCGGCACGTATCAGTACGGCCCCCGGCGTCTGCGGCGGTTCCTCGTCGAGGGCGGCCGTCACCGCGGTGAATCCGCGTTGGAGGTTGCTTCCGTGGTCGGCGTCCCCGATCGCCGAGTCGAGGTCGGTCAGATTCGCCGCCTCGCGTTCCACGGCGGCGGCGGTCGTGGTCATCCAGCGGCGGAAGAAGTCGGTGTCGAGCACATGATCTCCTCGGGTCCATCGGGTGTGGCACGGTGCGCGGTAAAGCCGGAGCGGGAAGCTTCAACGGCCCCAGCGCAGTGCGGGGGTCTCCACCGGCGCGTCCCAGAGCCGCACCAGCTCCTCGTCCACCTGGCAGAGCGTTACCGAACAGCCCGCCATGTCGAGCGAGGTCACGTAGTTCCCGACGAGCGTACGAGCCACGGCGACGCCCCGCTCGGACAGCACCCGCTGCACCTCGGCATTGAACCCGTACAGCTCCAGCAACGGTGTCGCCCCCATCCCGTTGACCAGTGCGATCACCGGACCGTGCGGCCGCAGGTCCTCCAGCACCGCGTCCACCGCGAAGTCCGCGATCTCCCGTGCCGTCATCATCGGACGCCGCTCTCGCCCCGGTTCACCGTGGATCCCCACCCCGAGTTCGATTTCGCCCGCGGGCAGATCGAAGGTGGGTGAGCCCTTGGCGGGCGTGGTCACGGAGGTCAGCGCCACCCCGAAACTGCGCGACGACTCGTTCACCTGCCGCGCGATCGCCGCCACCCGGTCCAGCGGAGCACCCTCCTCGGCAGCCGCACCGGCGATCTTCTCGACGAACAGCGTCGCCCCCGTGCCCCGCCGCCCCGCGGTGAAGAGGCTGTCCGTGACCGCGACATCGTCGTTGACGAGTACCTGGGCGACCCGTACCCCCTCCTCCTCTGCCAGCTCTGCGGCCATCTCGAAGTTGAGCACGTCGCCGGTGTAGTTCTTGACGACGAAGAGCACCCCCGCACCGCTGTCGACGGCGGCGGCGGCCCGCACCATCTGATCCGGCACCGGGGACGTGAACACCTCGCCCGCACACGCGGCCGACAGCATCCCCGGTCCGACGAACCCGGCATGCAACGGCTCGTGCCCGGAGCCGCCACCGGAGACCAGGGCGGCCTTTCCGGCCACGGGAGCGTCACGCCGTACGACGACACGGTTCTCGACGTCCACGGTCAGTTCCGGATGGGCGGCGGCCATCCCGCGCAGAGCATCCGCGACCACGGTCTCGGGGACGTTGATCAGCATTTTCAACGGAAACCTCCCGGTAGGGCCATCAGGTGGCGCCCTGATCAGGTTCTCGCAGCTCAGGGGCCGCTTCGTGAGTCGTTGATCCCGGTGGTGCACGGCCTTGCGCGGTCGGGGCCGGGCGGGACCGTTGGCGGCTCGCGGCCGAGTCTACTGACGGGCTGTCCTTGCCGCGGTGTGGCGTGTCCCGGGGGGTGCCGGTCCTCGTCATGCCGCAGACGCCGGGGCGGCCGGCCGTGTCCGGGTCAGGTGCGGTCGATGTGCACGCTGGTCGACTTCACCCGGGCGGTCGCCTGCATGCCCACCTCAAGCCCGAGCTCCTCGACCGCTTCCCGGGTCAGCAGTGACACGAGCCGGTGCGGACCGGCCTGGATCTCCACCTGCGCCGCCACGTCCCCGAGCTTGACGGCGGTGACGATGCCGGGGAAGGCGTTGCGGGCCGAGGTGTAGGAGGCGTCGTCCTCGCCGGCGCCGCCCTGGGCGACCTCCACGGAGAACGCCGCCAGGTCGCGGCCGTCGATGAGGCGGCGCCCGCCGTCCTCGCGGTGGGTCGCCACGCGACCGGCGTCCGCCCAGCGGCGCGCGGTGTCCGGGCTGACGCCCAGCAGACGGGCGGCCTGCCCGATTGTGTAGGACTGCATATGCCGCACCATAGGCGAGTATTACTTGTATGTGCAAGCTTTTTCTTGATATTTCACGGCAGGTGCGAACGGCCAACGCTCGTTCTCGACACTGGCTCACGCACGGCGGCCGGCTCCGTTCCGTCTGCCGTCCGTCTCCCGTCCGCATAGCGGTGACCGCGCCAATGTAGCGCGCGGCGCACGGCCGGGTGGCCCTGCCGGGATGAGGAATCGGGGCGTGCGGCCTAGGTTCGAGCCATGGCAGAGAGTGCGGCGTACGGGGGGTCCGGAGGGCGGGGCGCGGAGTCCGCCGACGGGCCGGACGCGCCCGATCCCCGGCGGTGGCGGGCGCTCGCGGTGTGCCTGGTCGCAGGCTTCATGACCCTGTTGGACGTGTCGATCGTCAACGTCGCGCTGCCGTCCATCCGGGAGGGCCTGCACACTCCGGAGTCCGACCTGCAGTGGGTGCTGTCCGGTTACGCCCTCGCCTTCGGACTCTTCCTGATCCCCGCCGGACGGCTCGGCGACGCCCGGGGACGCCGCCAGGTCTTCATGGCCGGGCTGGCGCTCTTCACCCTGTCGTCCGCGGCCTGCGGAGCCGCCCAGTCCAGCATCTGGCTGGTGATCGCCCGACTGGTCCAGGGCCTGGCGGGCGGCCTGGTGTCGCCCCAGATCTCCGCCCTCATCCAGCAGATGTTCTCCGGCCGCGAACGGGGCCGGGCCTTCGGCATGTTCGGCACCGTGGTCGGCATCTCCACCGCCGTCGGCCCGCTGCTGGGCGGACTCCTGATCCAGGCGGCCGGCGCGGAGGAGGGCTGGCGCTGGGTGTTCTACGTCAACCTGCCGCTCGGGGCCGTCTGCCTGCTCCTGGCCCACCGGCTGCTGCCGGACACCCCGTCCGCCGGCCCGGTGCGGCTGCGGGACCTGGACCCGGTCGGAGTGCTGCTGCTGGGCTCCGGGGTGCTGGCGCTGCTGCTGCCCTTCGTCCAGTCGCGCCAGTGGCCGGGTGACGGCAAATGGCTGTTCCTGCCCGCGGCCGCCGTACTGCTCGCCGCCTTCGTCGGCTGGGAGTCCCGGTGCTCCCGCAGAGGCACCCAGCCGGTGGTGAACCTCTCGCTCTTCCGCGTCCGTTCCTACTGGCTGGGGTGCCTGCTGATCCTGCTGTACTTCGCGGGATTCACCTCGATCTTCTTCATCACCACGCTCTACCTGCAGAGCGGACTGCATTACACCGCTCTGATGGCGGGCCTCGCGATCACGCCCTTCGCCCTCGGGTCCGCCGTCGCCGCGAGCCCCGGCGGCAGGCTGGTCGGCCGGTACGGGCGTCCCCTCGTCGTCATCGGCATGGCGACCGTGGCCGTCGGACTCGGAGCCACCGCGCTCGCCGTCCACCTGGTGCCGGGCAGGGGCGCGGGCTGGGCGATGGCAGCCCCGCTGCTGCTGGCAGGTCTGGGCAGTGGCCTGGTCATCGCGCCCAACCAGACCCTGACCCTGTCCCAGGTGCCGGTGGCCACCGCGGGCAGCGCCGGTGGCACCCTCCAGACCGGCCAGCGCGTCGGCTCGGCGATCGGGATCGCCGCCGTCGGCTCGGTCTTCTTCGCCCGGATGGGTTCGGCCGGCTGGTCCAGCGCGTACGACCACGGGCTGATCGTCTCCGTCGCCTTCGTGGTGGCCGGGCTGGTCGTGGCCCTGGCCGACGTCGGCGGGGGACGGCGGGGGAAGAACCGTAACCGGCAGTCCGCCGCCCCGTGAGGCGCCGTCACTACGATCGCAATCCGCGAACCCGGCCTGATCCGGCACACGTCCTCAGGCCCTGCCGCAGGGAGAGACACCATGAACGATCCCGCCAGCACCGAACCGGACGGCAACAACGAGTACGGACACAAGCCCTTCAAGCGTTCCCGCAGCCACTTCGCCGACCGGATCACCGCCGACGGCCGGGACGGCTGGCCCGTCGAGGCAGGCCGCTACCGCCTGGTCGTCAGCCGTGCCTGCCCCTGGGCGAGCCGCGCCCTGGTCTCCCGCCGGCTGCTCGGGCTGGAGGACGCGCTCTCGCTCGCCGTCACCGACCCGCTGCAGGACGACCGCAGCTGGCGCTTCACGCTCGACGAGGACGACCGGGACCCGGTACTCGGCATCAAGTACCTCAGCGAGGCGTACGACAAGCGGGAGAGCGGGTACCCCGGCGGAGTCAGCGTCCCCGCCGTCGTCGACATCCCCAGCGGCGAGCTCGTCACCAACGACTACCAGCGGATCACCCTGGACTTCGCCACCGAATGGACCGCGCTGCACCGCCCGGGGGCGCCCGACCTCTACCCCGAGCCGCTGCGCGAGGAGATCGACGAGGTCATGGAGGGCGTCTACCGCGACGTGAACAACGGCGTGTACCGGGCCGGGTTCGCGGCCGGACAGCCGGAGTACGAGGCCGCGTACGCGGATGTGTTCCGCCGCCTGGGCCTGGTCTCCCAGCGGCTCGCGGACCGGCGCTACCTGGTGGGTGACACCATCACGGAGGCCGACATCCGGCTCTTCACCACGCTCGTCCGCTTCGACGCCGTGTACCACGGACACTTCAAGTGCAACCGCTCGAAACTGACCGAGGACCCGGTCCTGTGGGCCTACGCCAGGGACCTCTACCAGACCCCCGGCTTCGGGGACACGGTCGACTTCCACCACATCAAGCAGCACTACTACCGGGTCCACACGGGCATCAACCCCACCGGCATCGTGCCCGTCGGCCCCGACCTGTCGGGCTGGCTGTCCCCGCACCACCGCGAACAGCTGGGCGGGCGGCCCTTCGGCGACGGCACCCCGCCGGGGCCGGTGCCGGCCGGCGAGGAGGTCCCGGGGGAGGGGCGGCCCTGACAGCCGCCGCCCTTACTCCGTCTCGTCCAGGCGGTCGGCGTAGTACTCGATCGCCGGCCGGTACGACTGGACCCGGCCGTCCGCACTGGTGGCCGCCGTGACCCTGAGCAGGGTCCGTACGGCTTCGCGGGAGTCACCGAGGTTGTACAGGGTCATCGCCAGGAAGGTCAGCAGCGAGGCATCGTGCGCGAACTCCTCCAGGCCGCGGCGGAACACCCCGTGCGCCACCTCGTAGCGGCCCAGCACCCGCAGCGTGCTGCCGAGGCCGAGGAAGGCCCCGTGACGGTCCTCGGCCGGAAGCCCCGGAACCGCCAGTGCCCGCTCGTAGAACGGCACGGCCTGCGCCTCCAGGCCGAGGGAGTCGTGCGACCAGGCGGTCTGGTAGGCGACCGCGGCGTTCTCGGGACAGCGCGCCGCCAGTGCCAGCAGCCGCTCGTGGGCCTCCGGGCTCTTCTGCTCGCGCAGCCGCACCGCCAGCGCCGCCGGGTCGCCGTGTTCGCTTTCCGCGCTCATACCGCCACTCATACCGCCGCACGCTGCCAGGGCCGCGGCGATACGGCAAATCAAAGGCAAAGCCCGGCGGCGTACGCGCCGGCCGCCGGGCCGCGCGGCGGTGCGGCGGGTTCCGGCCCGTGCGGGGCAGGGCCCTGTCGAGGCAGCCGCGATCACGAGATATCTTGATGTCAAGCAATGTTGCAGACGTGGAGCGGAGCACAGGGTGACTGACTCGACCATCATCTATACACACACCGACGAGGCCCCGGCCCTGGCGACGTATTCGTTCCTGCCGGTGATCGAGGCCTACGCCTCCAAGGCCGGGGTCACCGTGGAGAGCCGTGACATCTCCCTGGCGGGCCGGATCATCGCCAGCTTCCCCGACAGCCTCCAGGAGAACCAGCGCATCGACGACGCGCTCGCGGAGCTCGGCGCGCTGGCCACCACCCCCGGCGCCAACATCATCAAGCTGCCGAACGTCTCGGCGTCGATCCCGCAGCTGAAGGCCGCGATCGCGGAGCTCCAGGAGCAGGGCTACGCGCTCCCGGACTACCCGGACGACCCGAAGTCCGACGCGGAGAAGGACGCCCGCGCGCGCTACGACAAGATCAAGGGCAGTGCGGTCAACCCCGTCCTGCGCGAGGGCAACTCCGACCGCCGCGCCCCCGCGTCGGTCAAGAACTACGCCAAGGCGCACCCGCACCGCATGGGCGCCTGGACGGCCGACTCGAAGACGAACGTCGCGACCATGGGCGTCGACGACTTCCGCTCCACCGAGAAGTCCGTCGTGATCGAAGAGGCCGGCAGCCTGCGCATCGAGCTGGTGGGCGACGACGGCACCACCACCGTGCTGCGCGAGTCCGTCCCCGTGCTCGCCGGTGAGGTCGTCGACGCCGCGGTCATGCGCGTCGCCGCGCTGCGCGAGTTCTTCACCGCCCAGGTCGCCCGCGCCAAGGAGGAGGGCATCCTCTTCTCGGTGCACCTCAAGGCCACCATGATGAAGGTCTCCGACCCGATCATCTTCGGCCACGTGGTCCGCGCCTTCTTCCCGAACACCTTCGCCAAGTACGGCGAGGCGCTCGCCGCCGCCGGCCTGACCCCGAACGACGGCCTCGGCGGCATCCTCAAGGGCCTGGACTCGGTGCCGCACATCGGTGCCGAGATCAAGGCCGCCTTCGAGGCCGAGCTCGCAGAGGGCCCCGCCCTGGCGATGGTCGACTCCGACAAGGGCATCACCAACCTGCACGTCCCCAGCGACGTCATCGTGGACGCCTCGATGCCCGCCATGATCCGCACCTCCGGCCACATGTGGGGCCCGGACGGCGAGGAGGCCGACACCCTCGCCGTGCTGCCCGACAGCAGCTACGCGGGCGTCTACCAGGTCGTCATCGACGACTGCCGGGCCAACGGCGCGTACGACCCCGCCACGATGGGCTCGGTCTCCAACGTCGGTCTGATGGCGCAGAAGGCCGAGGAGTACGGCAGCCACGACAAGACCTTCGAGATCCCCACCACCGGCACGGTGCGGGTCGTCAACGGCAACGGCGACGCCGTGCTGGAGCAGGCCGTCGGCGCCGGCGACATCTTCCGGGTGTGCCAGGCCAAGGACCTGCCGATCCAGGACTGGGTCAAGCTCGCCGTCACCCGCGCCCGCGCGACCGGCAACCCGGCCGTGTTCTGGCTCGACGAGGACCGCGCGCACGACGCCAAGCTCATCGAGAAGGTCAGGACGTACCTGGCCGAGCACGACACCGACGGTCTGCGGATCGAGATCATGTCGCCGGTGAAGGCCACCGCGTTCTCCCTGGAGCGCATCCGCCGAGGCGAGGACACCATCTCGGTCACCGGCAACGTGCTTCGTGACTACCTCACCGACCTGTTCCCCATCCTTGAGCTGGGCACCAGCGCGAAGATGCTCTCCGTCGTCCCGCTGATGAACGGCGGCGGTCTGTTCGAGACGGGCGCCGGCGGTTCCGCGCCGAAGCACGTGCAGCAGCTCGTCAAGGAGAACTACCTGCGCTGGGACAGCCTGGGTGAGTTCCTCGCCCTCGCCGTCAGCTTCGAGCACCTCGCGCAGACGACGGACAACGCCGGCGCCCAGGTCCTCGCCGACACGCTGGACCGCGCGACGGCCACGTTCCTGAACGAGGACAAGTCGCCCAGCCGCAGGCTCGGCGGCATCGACAACCGCGGCAGCCACTTCTACCTGGCCCTGTACTGGGCCCAGGAGCTGGCGCGGCAGACCGCCGACGCCAAGCTGGCGGAGGCCTTCGCGCCGCTCGCCAAGACGCTGTCCGAGAACGAGGGGACCATCGTCGACGAGCTGGTCGCGGTCCAGGGCAAGCCGGTGGACATCGGCGGCTACTACCAGCCCGACCCGGCCAAGGCCTCGGCCGTCATGCGGCCGTCGGCCACGTTCAACCAGGCGATCGCGAGCCTCGTCTGACCGGATGCCGTGGACGGGGGAGAGGCCCAGTCGCTCCCCCCACCCGCACCGCGCGTGACCGTTCCGCCCCGGCCGACACACCGTCGAGCCGGGGCGGCGCCGTTTCCGGCGGCGGACCGGTGCCGCGAAGTGCCTCGGGGGACACCCTGACGGGTGAATGTCGCGCCACGGCGGGCGCAGGGCCACCCCGGGCGGCCACCCGGCTGGTTTGCTGCAACCGGAATCGCGCGTGACGTGCGGGGAGGGCCGTTCGGCCGACCCCGGTGGAGGCGGCGCCACGCCGGGTGCGCGGTCCACCGGCGGCAGACCAATCGAAGGAGCGTCCCAGTGACGACGACGGGCACAACAGGGACGGCGCAGGACGACGAGTCCTACGCCAACGAGCTTCCGGTACACAACAGGGAACCGGGAAACGTCGTCATCAAGTGGATGACCACCACTGACCACAAGACGATCGGCACGATGTACCTGGTCACCTCGTTCGCGTTCTTCCTCATCGGCGGTCTGCTCGCGCTCGTCATGCGTGCCGAGCTGGCCCGTCCGGGCACGCAGATCCTGTCGAACGAGCAGTTCAACCAGGCGTTCACGATGCACGGCACGATCATGCTGCTGATGTTCGCGACACCGCTGTTCCAGGCGTTCACCAACTGGATCATGCCGCTCCAGATCGGTGCGCCCGATGTGGCGTTCCCGCGGCTGAACATGTTCGCGTACTGGCTCTACCTCTTCGGTTCCGTCATCGCGGTGGCCGGATTCCTCACCCCGAACGGCGCCGCCGACTTCGGCTGGTTCGCCTACTCCCCGCTGACCGACGCGGTCCGCTCGCCGGGCGTGGGCGCCGATATGTGGATCATGGGTCTGGCCCTCTCCGGATTCGGCACGATCCTCGGCTCGGTCAACTTCATCACCACGATCGTCTGCATGCGCGCACCCGGCATGACGATGTTCCGCATGCCGATCTTCGTCTGGAACGTCCTGCTGACCGCCGTCCTGGTCCTGCTGGCCTTCCCGGTCCTCGCCGCCGCGCTCCTGGCGCTGGAGGCGGACCGCAAATTCGGCGCGCACGTCTTCGACGCGGCCAACGGCGGCGCGCTGCTCTGGCAGCACCTCTTCTGGTTCTTCGGCCATCCGGAGGTCTACATCATCGCGCTCCCGTTCTTCGGGATCGTCACCGAGATCATTCCGGTCTTCAGCCGGAAACCGATCTTCGGCTACATCGGCCTGGTCGGCGCGACGATCGCCATCGCGGGTCTGTCCGCGACCGTGTGGGCCCACCACATGTACGTCACCGGCGGGGTGCTGCTGCCGTTCTTCTCGTTCATGACGTTCCTCATCGCCGTGCCGACCGGGGTGAAGTTCTTCAACTGGATCGGCACGATGTGGAAGGGCTCGCTCTCCTTCGAGACACCGATGCTCTGGTCCATCGGCTTTCTCGTCACCTTCCTCTTCGGCGGCCTGACCGGCGTCATCCTCGCCTCGCCGCCGATGGACTTCCACGTCTCCGACTCGTACTTCGTCGTCGCGCACTTCCACTACGTCGTCTTCGGCACCGTGGTCTTCGCGATGTTCGCCGGATTCCACTTCTGGTGGCCGAAGTTCACCGGCAAGATGCTGGACGAGCGGCTCGGGAAGATCACCTTCTGGACGCTGTTCGTGGGCTTCCACGGCACGTTCCTGGTGCAGCACTGGCTGGGCGCCGAGGGCATGCCGCGCCGCTACGCGGACTACCTCGCCGTGGACGGCTTCACCACCCTGAACACCATCTCGTCGATCTCCTCGTTCCTGCTCGGGCTTTCGATGCTGCCGTTCCTGTACAACGTGTGGAGGACGGCCAAGTACGGCAAGAAGGTCGAGGTCGACGACCCGTGGGGCTACGGCCGTTCGCTGGAGTGGGCGACCTCCTGCCCGCCGCCGCGGCACAACTTCGTCACGCTGCCCCGGATCCGTTCCGAATCCCCGGCGTTCGACCTGCACCACCCCTCCGTGCGCGAGCTCGATGACGCGTCCAACCGCCTCGACCGCTCGGTCACGGTCGCTCCGGGGGACAAGCAGGCGTGAGCGGGCCGGCCGGCGGAGAGGAGGACCGGGTGTTCATCGACCCCGAGAAGGACAGCGCCCGCGGGCTGGCCCAGATGGAGGGCTATCTGCTGTGGAACGCCGAGATCGAGCAGGCGCGCCGGTACGCCCGCTGCTTCACCGACGAGCTGCCCTGGCTCACCACCGCCCAGCGCGAGGACGTGGAACGGGTGTACGCCGCCGACCGGGCCGAGGCCTCGCGGGTCATGCTGCTCCGCGTCTGCGCCCGCGCCACCGAGCTGCGCGGTGAGTACAGCCGGCGCTACCGCACGCTGCGGGCGCGTTGCGTCGCGGCCGCCGCCGTGGTCTGTCTGGGGACGGCCGGCGGCGCCTGCACGGTGGTGACGTACCTGGTCAGGTGAAGTACCGGTCGTCCGTTCTGCCGCCCCAGCAGGCGAAGTCACCGCTGTCTCGTGAAGATGGGAGGTGACGTGCGCGTGCGACGGGGCAGGCGAACGGATGACCGTCCATGACCCCGAGAAGGGACGAACACTGTGGCACGACCCAGGATTCTCGTTGTCGGAGCCGGTTTTGCCGGGGTCGAGTGCGTACGCCGTCTGGAACGCCGGCTCCGTCCCGGCGAGGCCGACATCGCACTCGTGGCCCCGTTCTCCTACCAGCTCTATCTGCCCCTGCTGCCCCAGGTGGCCTCGGGCGTCCTCACCCCGCAGTCGGTCGCGGTGTCACTGCGCCGCAGCAGCCGGCACCGCACCAGGATCATTCCCGGCGGGGCCATCGGAGTGGACCCGCTGGCGAAGGTCTGCGTGATCCGCAAGATCACCGACGAGGTCGTCAACGAGCGCTACGACTACATCGTGCTCAGCCCGGGAAGCGTCACCCGCACCTTCGACATCCCCGGGCTGCTCGACAACGCCCGGGGCATGAAGACCCTGGCGGAGGCCGCTTTCGTGCGCGACCACGTCATCGCGCAGCTCGATCTCGCGGACGCCAGCCACGACGAGGAGGAGCGGGCCTCGCGGCTGCAGTTCGTCGTGGTCGGCGGCGGGTACGCGGGTACCGAGACAGCGGCCTGCCTGCAGCGGCTGACCACCAACGCCGTCCGGCACTATCCCAGGCTCGACCCCAAGCTGATCAAATGGCATCTGATCGACATCGCCCCCAAGCTCATGCCCGAACTGGGCGACAAGCTCGGTGAGAGCGCGCTGAAGGTGCTGCGCGAGCGCGGGATCGAGGTGTCCCTCGGGGTGTCGGTCGCCGAGGCGGGCCCCGACAAGGTGACCTTCACCGACGGACGCGTGCTGCCCTGCCGCACTCTGATCTGGACGGCGGGCGTCACCGCCAGCCCGCTGGTCGCCACCTTCGACGCGGAGACGGTGCGCGGCCGGCTGGCGGTGACGCCCGACATGAGCCTGCCCGGCCACGACGGCATCTTCGCCCTCGGTGACGCCGCTGCCGTCCCGGACCTGGTCAAGGGCGACGGCGCGGTCTGCCCGCCCACCGCGCAGCACGCGATGCGCCAGGGCCGCAAGGTCGCCGACAACCTGCTGGCCACCCTCCGCAACCAGCCGCTCCAGCCGTATGTCCACAAGGACCTCGGGCTCGTCGTGGACCTCGGCGGCAAGGACGCCGTCTCCAAGCCGCTCGGCATCGAGATGCACGGGATCGGCGCCCAGGCCGTGGCCCGCGGCTACCACTGGTCCGCGCTGCGGACCAACGTGGCCAAGGCGAGGGTCATGACCAACTGGCTGATCAACGCGGCCGCGGGCGACGACTTCGTCCGTACCGGATTCCAGTCCCGCAAACCCGCCACCCTGCGCGACTTCGAATACACGGACAGCTATCTCGCCCCGGAACAGGTCCGCGAGCACACTGCCGAACTGCACACCCGGATGTGACCCGGCACAGCGGCGGGGCCCGGCCGGAATCCGGCCGGGCCCCGCCGCTGTCACGTCAGCTGTTCTCCTTGTGGCCGGCGGTGAGCCCGGGATCGCGCCGCGCCACCGGCTCCAGCGCCTTGTCGACGGCGCTCAGCAGGTCCGCGTCCAGCCGCACACCGGCCGCCACGGCGTTCTCCGTCACCTGCTCGGGACGGGAGGCGCCGATGATCGCGGCGGAGACGTTGGAGTTCTGCAGTACCCAGGCGACCGCGAGCTGCGCCATGCTCAGACCGGCCTGCTCGGCCAGCGGACGCAGCAGCTGCACCCGCTCCAGCACCTCGTCGCGCAGCCAGTCCGCGACCATGTCGGCCCCGCCCTTGTCGTCCGTCGCACGCGAGCCCGCCGGCAGCGGCGCACCGGGACGGTACTTGCCCGTGAGCGCGCCCTGGGCGATCGGCGACCAGACGATCTGGCCGATGCCGAGCTCCTCGGACGCGGGCACCACCTCGTCCTCGATGACCCGCCACAACGCCGAGTACTGCGGCTGGTTGGAGATGAACGGCACCCGAAGCTCGCGGGCCAGCGCGTGCCCGGCGCGCAGCTGCCCGGCCGTCCACTCCGATACGCCGATGTAGTGCGCCTTGCCGGAGCGGACGACGTCGGCGAACGCCTCCATCGTCTCCTCCAGCGGCGTGGTGTGGTCGTAGCGGTGCGCCTGGTAGAGGTCGACGTGGTCGGTCTGGAGCCGGCGCAGCGAGTTGTCGATCGACTCCATGATGTGCTTGCGGCCGAGCCCCCGGTCGTTCTGCCCGGGTCCGGTCGGGAAGTAGACCTTGGTGAAGATCTCCAGCCCTTCGCGGCGTTCGTCCTTGAGGGCCCGTCCGAGCACTGCCTCTGCCCGCGTCTGCGCGTAGACGTCCGCGGTGTCGAAGGTGGTGATGCCGGCGTCCAGGGCGGCCCGGATGCAGGCGAGCGCCGCGTCCTCCTCCACCTGGGAGCCGTGGGTGAGCCAGTTTCCGTACGCGATCTCGCTGATCGTCAGACCGCTGCGGCCGAGTCGGCGGAATTCCATGGGGCTGCTCTCCCTCTGCTGGTAAGTGCCGCTACATGGTAGGACGTGTGACCGCTGCTCAGGCGGCCGGCACCGTGTTGCGGATCAGTTCGAGGAAGGCGGCGTTGTCCGGGGTGTGCCGGATCCGGTCCAGCAGCGTTTCGAGCGAGGTCTGCGCGTCCCTGGAGTGCAGGGCGCGCCGCAGACCGCGTACGGCGGTCAGTTCCTGGGCCGGTACGAGGAGTTCGTCGCGGCGGGTCCCGGAGGCCGCGATGTTCACGGCCGGGTGGACGCGCTTCTCGGCCAGGGTGCGGTCGAGCCGCAGTTCCATGTTGCCGGTCCCCTTCAGCTCCTCGAAGAAGTACTCATCGGCGCGTGAGCCGGTCTCCACGAGGGCCGTGGCCAGGATGGTGAGGGAGCCGCCCTCCTCGGTGAGCCGGGCGGCCCCGAAGAGGCGCTTGGGTCCGAGTAGGGCCGCCGCGTCGACGCCGCCGCTGAGGGTGCGGCCGCCGGCCGAGGCCGCGTTGTTGTGGGCCCGGCACAGCCGGGTGAGGGAGTCCAGCAGGATGACGACGTCCCGGCCCTGCTCGACCAGCCGCTTGGCGCGTTCGAGTGCGAGCTCGGCCAGCGCGATGTGCTCCTTGGCGGGCCGGTCGAAGGTGGAGGCGTAGACCTCGCCGCGTACCGATCGCCGCATGTCGGTGACCTCCTCGGGGCGCTCGTCGAGCAGCACCACCATCAGGTGGCACTCGGGGTGGTTCTCGGCGACCGAGGCCGCGATCTGCTGGAGCAGGACCGTCTTGCCGGTCCTGGGCGGGGCCACGATGAGCCCGCGCTGGCCCTTGCCGATCGGGGCGACGAGGTCGACGACGCGCGTCGACGGGCTGCCCGAGGGGGTTTCCAGGCGCAGCCGCCGCCGGGGGTGGAGCGGGGTCAGGTCGCGGAAGTGCGGCCGGCCCCGAAGGGCCTGCGGGGGAAGGCCGTTGACGCGGGTGACGGTGCTCAGGGCGCGGGGCCGGTCGCAGGTCCCCTCGACGGCGTCGCCCTTGCGCAGGCCGTGCCGGCGGATGAGCGCGGCCGGTACCTGCACATCGCGCGGGGTGGCGTGGCCGTCGGCGGGACGCAGGGTGCCGTGCCCCTGCTGGGTGATGTCGAGGACGCCGGCCGAGGCCGTGCGGGCGGCGGGTTCGGTGGTCACGGGGTGTTCGAGTGTGGTGGTCATGCGGGGTGGTCCTTTCGCGGACATGCGAATGAAGGGGCCCGGCAGAAACGGGGGCGGAGATGTCACGCCCCGTGCGGCGGGCAGAGAAGTCCGGTGGGACAGCCCGTGCCGGACTGAGGAATAAAATGCGATAACGCCGGATCGCCGGCCGGAATGGACGGGCGCGTCAGCGTGATGAGAAATGAACCGGTACCGGCGCCTGAATTTCAAGGCGTACACACGTACCAATGGCAATGTAGCACGGCCCGCGCCCGGAGGTCACGGTCCGGCGCCGACGGCTCGGATCGGCGGGCGCGGTCCGGGCCGCGCTCAGCTCAGCCGGAAGACCGGGCCCCGTGGTGTGAACGGCAGGGACGCCCCCTGCGGGATCAGGAAGGCGTGCTCGCGCCGGATCCGCAGGGTGTCGCACCAGCCGTCGGTGATCACGAGCAGCGGGGCCGTCGGCGGGAAGTCGTCCGCCCTGTGCAACAGGTCCACCCCCGGCTGCAGTTCGGTCCCGCCGCGGCCGCGCACCCGTACCCGGCCGGCGATCTCGGCCGGTGGCAGGTAGCCGGCGTCGTACGGTGCCGCGTCGCAGAAGACCACGCGCGCCGCCGGGACGTCACGCGCCTCGGCGTAGGAGGCGATGGCGCCCAGAGCCTTGCCGAGCAGGCCGCTGTTCATCGAACCGGAGGTGTCGAGGACGACGCCGAAGGTGCAGCGGGCCGTCTCCTCCGGCGGGAAGTATCGGCCCGCCCTCGGGATGTCCGGGGTCGATGCCTGCCGCCGTGCCGGGCGGGCATAGGACCGCACGGGCTCCGGCCGGGGGACGTACTCGTCGAACCAGCGGGCCAGTTTCGCGTCCCACGGCACCGGCGGGTGGGCCAGCGCCCGGATCTCCTGGATCAGACCGGCGGGCAGCAGACCGCGCTCGCCGTACTGGTGCAGATCGAAGCCCTGGACCAGGCCGCGCCGGTAGAAGTCGTCCAGGTCTGTGTACGGACGGGCTCCGGGGTGCGGCAGGGGGTCACCCAGGATGTCACCGGCGCCCTTTCCCCGCAGCGTCGCCGGCCTGCGGCGCCGGCGCAGGTCGCCCGCGATGCGGTCGTACACCTCCTCGGCGGACAGGTCCCGCAGCTCCGGGTCGTACAGGAGGCCGGCGGGCATGTCGCCGACGCGCATCCGGACCAGCCAGTCGTTGACGACGTAGTCGGCGGCGACGTTGAACAGGAACGGGTCGCGGCCACCGCGGCGTTCGCCGTGGCGCAGCGCGGCGTGCAGCATCTCGTGGGCGAGGACGAAACGCCATTCATCGTCGGTGAGGGTGCGCAGCGGGTTGATGTAGATCTCGCCCGCCACGGAACTGACCGCGGCGATGTCGATGCTCTGCGAGCGGGCCAGTTCGGCGTCGGCCACGACCGTGAGCCCGGCGGCGATTCCGCCGAGCAGCGGGTACGAGGAGACGAACCAGTTCAGGGCCCGGTCCCAGGGGCGTTGCGGCAGGCGTTCCCCGGTCGTGCGGTCGAGACGGCCGCCCGCCAGGTCCATCGCGGCGGAGACGCTGCGGGTGAGGGCGTGCGCGAAGGCGGTCTCCCAGTCCGGGACGGCGGAGTTGTTCCAGGGCCGCCAGGTGGTGAGGATCTGGTCCGCGCGGTCGCCCGCGGTGCCGCAGCGCTCGTGGGCGGCGGGGATGCCGTCGCGGCGCCAGCGCGCGGCCAGCTGTTCCTCGTCGCCGCCCGGACTGTCCACCGGCAGATCGTCGGGGGGCCTGCCCGTCGGATGGGTGAGCAGGAAGCGGTTGACGACCGCGCACCGGGCCGCGAGGTCGAACCGGTCGGGCTGCTCACGCGGATCCTGCGCGGAGGCCGGCACATGACCGAAGCCCAGATGCAGCAGGCAGTGGGCCAGCGCCCAGGCCCATTCGGCCGGGTCAGCCCGCTTGGCGGGGTGGACGTGGATGGTGCCGTTGGAGGTGACCGTGGCCAGCCCTCCCGTCGGGGCGAGGCCGCAGTCGGCCTCTCTGCACACGGACGCCTTCAGGGCGGCGAAGGCGGGATTGCGGGTGACCAGCGCGAGCCCGGCGGCGAACGCGGCGGCGGCCGGGTCGGACGCGGCGCCCTTCCCGCTCCTGCCGCCCTTGCCGCTTGCGCCGTTCGTGCGCCGCGCCACGGCCTTCATCGCCGGGCCTCGACCAGCCTGGGCATGTCGCGCGCCGCCTCGACGAGGAACCAGGCGGGCAGCACAGGCAGTCCGTCGGCGTCGTCCGCGATGACGGTCTGCGCGACCTCGACCGAGATCTCCGCAAGCCGTACAAGCAGCGACTTGGCCCGGTACGACGTCTGCCGCATCGACGCGGAGACGTGCTCCTTCCGGCGCGGCAGCTCCTTCACGAGCCGGCCGCGGAACGCCTCCGCCAGGTAGTACAGGAGGTCACGGTCCTCCAGCCGGGTGGGCCAGGAGGCGTCGCCCCTGAGGATCGCCTCGATACCGAAGCTGTGGCGCACGATCTTCGCGTATCCGCAGAAGGAGACGGCGTGGGCCGGGGTCAGCGTGCCGTGCACGATCACCTTCAGCGTCTCCTCACCGATGTCAGGGCCGAAGGAGTGCAGGGCGTCGGAGAGCATGTGCCAGGAGCGCGGCGTGGAGAACGGCTCCTCGGTCTTGGGCGGTTGCGACCACAGGTGGTCGGGACGGTCGACGAGGTAGTCCGTCACCCAGGGGTGGATGCCGTTCTCGCCCGCCCACACCAGCCAGTCCTGCGACGAGGCCCGCAGATGGACGTGGGTGAGCCGGTTGACGAGCGCGGACGCGATGGGCCTGGCCAGGGCGTTGTCCGTCGCCCTGTTGCCGGCCCCGATGACGATCGAGCCGGCGGGCAGCTCGTACGAGCCGATCCGGCGGTCCAGGATGAGGGAGTAGAACGCCTTCTGGACATCGGGGGTGGCGGCGTTCAGCTCGTCGAGGAACAGGCAGTAGGGCTCGTCCCGGGCGATGGCCTCCGGCGGGCAGAACACGGAACGGCCGTCCCGGATCTGCGGTACGCCGATCAGGTCCTCGGGGGCGAGCTGCGTCCCGAGCAGGCTGACGCACTCCAGTCCGAGCGACTCGGCGAACCGGCGCACGAGCGACGACTTGCCGATCCCCGGCGCTCCCCACAGGAACACGGGCCGCACGGTGGCGAGTCCGAGGAGCAGCTCGGGTATCTGGGCGGGTGTGACGGTGACAGCGGCCTGCACGCGGGGGAGTTCCTTCGGGGTCCGGGAGTTCGGGCCCGCCCAGTATGCGGAGGCCCGGACCCCCGCCGCAGCCCAATTTCCGCCCGTCCGGCGGCCCGACGACTCCCGGCCGCGGCGCCCGGAAGCGTTCTACTGGCCCCGGAACGCCTCCAGGATCTGCTCGGCGGCCAGCGTGGCGGGCAGGGTGCCTTCCCGGACCCTCAGTTCGAGTTCCGGTGCGAGTGCCCGCACTCCCGGGTGGCTGCGCAGGCTCTCCAGCAGCTCGTCGCGGACCATCGTCCAGGTCCAGTCGACCTGCTGCTCACGCCGTTTGGCCGCCAGCCGGCCGGTCGATTCGAGCAGGGTCCGGTGCTGTTCCAGCTGCTCCCACAGGGTGTCGAGGCCGCTCCCCTCGCGGGCGCTGCACGTCAGTACCGGCGGGGTCCAGGACGCGTCCGCAGGGTGCATCAGCCGCAGCGCGCCCGCCAGTTCGCGTGCGGCGGAGCGGGCATCGCGTTCGTGCGGTCCGTCGGCCTTGTTCACCGCGATGGCGTCGGCCAGCTCCAGCACACCCTTCTTGATGCCCTGCAACTGGTCACCGGTACGTGCCAGGGTCAGCAGCAGAAACGTGTCGACCATATTGGCGACCGCGGTCTCCGACTGGCCGACCCCCACCGTCTCCACCAGCACCACGTCGTACCCCGCCGCCTCCATCACCACGATGGACTCGCGGGTCGCCTTGGCCACTCCGCCCAGCGTGCCGGCGGTGGGGGAGGGGCGTACGAATGCCGCCGGGTCCACCGCGAGCCGCTCCATCCGGGTCTTGTCACCCAGGATGGAGCCGCCGGTACGGCTGGACGACGGGTCGACGGCCAGCACCGCGACCCGGTGCCCGAGGCCGGTGAGCATCGTGCCGAGGGCGTCGATGAACGTGGACTTGCCGACTCCGGGCACACCGCTGATGCCGATGCGGCGGGCGCTGCCGGAGTGCGGCAGGAGCTCCCGCAGCAACTGCTGGGCCAGTGCGCGGTGGTCGGGACGGGTGGACTCGACGAGCGTGATGGCGCGCGCGATGTGCGCCCGCTTCCCGTCGAGTACGCCCTTCGCGTAGCTGTCGAGATCGATCTTGGGGGCCATGGTTTCAGCGGCTCACAGCTCGTGGCCGAGTGAGGCGCCGAGCCGCGTCACCAGATCGTGGGCCGCGTCCGGGATCACCGTCCCGGGCGGGAACACCGCCGCCGCACCTGCCTCGTGCAGGGCCTCGATGTCCGAGGGTGGAATGACTCCGCCCACCACGATCATGATGTCCTCGCGGCCTTCGGCGGCGAGTTCCTCGCGGAGTGCGGGGACGAGGGTGAGGTGGCCGGCGGCGAGGGAGGAGACGCCCACGATGTGTACGTCCGCTTCGACTGCCTGGCGGGCGACTTCGCCGGGGGTCTGGAAGAGGGGGCCGACGTCGACGTCGAAGCCGAGGTCGGCGAAGGCGGTCGCGATGACCTTCTGGCCTCGGTCATGGCCGTCCTGGCCCATCTTGGCGACCAGGATGCGCGGGCGCCGCCCTTCGGCTTCCTCGAACGCGTCGACCAGCGCGCGGGTGCGGTCCACCGACGGTGACTCCCCTGCCTCGTTGCGGTACACACCCGAGATCGTACGGATCTGGCCCGAGTGCCGGCCGTACTCCTTCTCCAGCGCGTCCGAGATCTCGCCCACGGTCGCCATCGCCCGCGCGGCGTCCACCGCCAGCGCCAGCAGATTGCCCTCAAGACCCGGACCCGGCTCCCGCCGCGCCGCCTCCGTCAGCGCGCGCAGCGCGTCCTGGCAGGCCATCTCGTCGCGCTCTTCGCGCAGCCGGCGGAGTTTCTCGATCTGCTGGGCGCGGACCGAGGTGTTGTCGACCTTGAGGACGTCGATCTTCTCGTCGGTCTCGACGCGGTATTTGTTGACGCCGATGACGGGCTGGCGTCCGGAGTCGATGCGGGCCTGGGTGCGGGCGGCGGCTTCCTCGATGCGGAGTTTGGGGATGCCGGCGTCGATGGCCCTGGCCATGCCGCCCGCCGCCTCGACCTCCTCGATGTGGCTCCAGGCCCGCCGTGCCAGGTCGTAGGTCAGCTTCTCGACGTAGGCGCTGCCGCCCCAGGGGTCGATGACCCGTGTGGTGCCGGACTCCTGCTGGAGCAGGAGCTGGGTGTTGCGGGCGATGCGCGCGGAGAAGTCGGTCGGCAGGGCGAGTGCCTCGTCGAGGGCGTTGGTGTGCAGGGACTGGGTGTGTCCCTGGGTCGCGGCCATCGCTTCCACGCAGGTGCGGGTGACGTTGTTGAACACGTCCTGCGCGGTCAGCGACCAGCCGGAGGTCTGCGAATGGGTGCGCAGGGACAATGACTTGGGGTTCTGCGGATCGAACTGTTTCACCAGCTTCGCCCACAGCAGCCGGGCGGCGCGGAGTTTCGCGATCTCCATGAAGAAGTTCATGCCGATCGCCCAGAAGAACGAGAGCCGGGGTGCGAACGCGTCGACGTCCAGCCCGGTGTCCCGTCCGGCGCGCAGGTACTCCACGCCGTCGGCCAGGGTGTAGGCCAGCTCCAGATCGGCTGTCGCCCCGGCCTCCTGGATGTGGTACCCGGAGATGGAGATCGAGTTGTAGCGGGGCATCCTCTGCGAGGTGAACGCGAAGATGTCGGAGATGATCCGCATCGACGGCTTCGGCGGATAGATGTAGGTGTTGCGGACCATGAACTCCTTCAGAATGTCGTTCTGAATGGTCCCGGCCAGCTTCTCGGGCGGTACGCCCTGTTCCTCGGCGGCCACGATGTACAGGGCGAGGACGGGGAGCACCGCGCCGTTCATCGTCATCGACACCGACATCCGGTCCAGCGGGATGCCTTCGAACAGCTGGCGCATGTCGTAGATCGAGTCGATCGCCACCCCGGCCATGCCGACGTCGCCGGTCACCCGCGGATGATCGCTGTCGTAGCCCCGGTGGGTCGGCAGGTCGAAGGCGACCGAGAGCCCCTTCTGACCGGCCGCCAGGTTACGGCGGTAGAACGCGTTGGACTCCTCCGCGGTGGAGAACCCCGCATACTGCCGGATCGTCCAGGGCTGGTTCACGTACATCGTCGGGTACGGGCCGCGGAGATACGGCGCCACACCCGGATACGTACCCAGGAAGTCGAGCCCCTCCAGATCCTGCCCGGTGTACAACGGCTTGACCGCGATGCCCTCCGGAGTCTCCCACCGGAGGTCGCCGTCGGAGCTCCCGGAGGACTCCTTCACCGCCGTACGCCACTGGTCCTCGGTCACCTCTGCGCCGCTGCCGGGGCCGAGCTCGATATCGGAGAAGTCGGGGATCCGCATTACGCCACACCCATACGGTCGAGAACGGAGGAGAGCACGGTCACCACATCGCAGCCGGCGAAGACGTACTCGTCGACACCGGTGTATTCGCCCGGCCGCCCCGCCAGGTACACGCGCCGCGCGCCCGCTGACACGAGCGCGGCGGCGACCTCGCCGGCCTGCTCGGCGTAGAGCGCGTCACTGGAACACAGGCACGCCACGTCCGTCCCGGCGGCCGCGAAGGCCGCGGCGACCGAGGCCACATCCACCTGAACCGGCTCGTGGACCGGCTCGATGCCGCCCGCCTGGAAGAGGTTCGCGGCGAACGAGGCCCGTGCGGTGTGCGCGGCCGCGGGGCCGAGCGCGGCGATGAACACCCGCGGCCGTCGGCCGGTCGCCGCCAGATGGGCGTCCGAGCGGGACCGCAGCTCCTCGAACGCCTCGTCGCGGCGGACCACCGGCAGACCGCCCCGGGCGGCTGCGGACGGCGCGGTCTCGCGCTCCACCGTGCGCTCGGCGAGCTGCGGGAACTCGCTGACGCCGGTGATGGGTTCCTTGCGCCGCGCCAGGTTCTTCTTGCGCGCCGCCCAGGTCGCCGCGAGCCGCTCCGCGACCATTCCGGACTCCAGCGCGGCCGCCTGGCCTCCTGCCTTTTCGATCTCCTGGAAGAAGGCCCAGGCGGACTCGGCGAGCTCGTCGGTGAGCCGCTCCACGTACCAGGAGCCGCCGGCCGGGTCGATGACCCGGGCCAGATGCGACTCCTCCACCAGGATCGTCGAGGTGTTACGGGCGATGCGCCGGGCGAACGCGTCCGGCAGGCCAAGCGCGTGATCGAACGGCAGCACCGTCACCGTGTCGGCCCCGCCGACGCCCGCGCCCAGACAGGCCAGCGTGGTGCGGAGCATGTTCACCCACGGATCGCGCCGGGTCATCATCACCGGTGACGTCACGGCATGCTGCCGCTGCGCCCCGGCCCGAGTGGTGCCGCAGACCTCGGCGACCCGCGCCCACAGCCGGCGCGCCGCCCGCATCTTGGCGATCGTCAGGAACTGGTCGGCGGTGGCCGCGTACCGGAACTCCAGCTGCGCGCAGGCCTCTTCGACACCAAGGCCCGCCTCGGTCAGCGCCCGCAGGTAGGCGACCCCCGTGGCCAGTGAACTGCCCAGCTCCTGCGCGGCCGAGCCGCCGGCCTCGTGGTACGGCATGGCATCGACCGTCAGCGCCCGCAGCCCGGAGTACTCACGGGCGCAGCGCAGCGCCCAGCGGACCGCCGAGGCCGGCTCCGGCGTCGCGCCGCTGCGGGCGGCCTGCCCCAGCGGGTCGGCGCCGAGGCTGCCGCGCGCCGACTGCGGCGGTACCCCACGCTCCGCGTAGAGGCGCAACAACTCCGTTGCGGCGGCGTCGAGTTCGGAACCCGCGCCCAGGACGATCGGAGCCAGGTCGAGAAGAACGCCGTCCAGCGCACGGGCGAGACCGGAGACCGGCACACCACCGCCGGCGTCCCCCACGGTCAGCCAGAGCGAGGTGACACCGTTCTCCAGATCCGCGAGCACGGCTTCGTTGAGCCGGGCGGGATCGGGGGTGGTATGGCGTTGCCGGACACCCCAGCCGCCCGCCGTGTTCCCCGCCGGCTTGCCGCCGCGGGTGAAGGGGGCGAAGCCCGGGAGACCGGCATCGGGCGCGTCGTCGCGCGAGGTGTAGAGGGGGCGGGTGATGAGCCCGTCCTCCACCGTGGTGGACAGCGCTTCCTCGGCGGCCGAACCCGAAACGTCCTTGCCCGACTTGCGCAGCACACCCTCGACGAGGCTCTGCCACTGCTCATGGGCGGGGTCAGGGAATTCGGCGGCCAACGAAAGCCCGTCAGCAGGCAGGACCGTCATGCCCAGATGCTAGGGCAGGTTCCTAAAGGCGCAGCAGAGGCACCGGCTGTGACCTTGCCCTCTCCGGGTGCGCTTGATCCTTTACGTACTGTGGAGTAACAAGCGGGGCGGGAATTCCTGGCACCCCTACCCCGGCGGCCGATGGGTGATTTGTCGCAGTGCGGCGGTAAATGACCGAAGTTATGCTGCTGGCAATCCATCCCCCCGGAGAGGACACCCCGTGGCTGTGGGACCTGTCGAGTACCTGGTCGTCGCCTTCCCCGGCAGCCGGTTCACCGGCGCCATCGCGCCGGCGCTGGCCGACGCGGTCGCCTCGAAGGCAGTCCGCATCATCGACCTGACCTTTGTGTACCGGGACGACGACGGCGCGATCGAGACCGTCGAACTGGACGACCTCGACCCCGACGACCTCGTCTCGTTCGAGCGGGTGGAGGGCGAGGTCACCGGGATGCTGAACGAGGACGACATCCGGACGCTGGGTGAGAGTGTGCCGCCGGGCAGCTCCGCGGCACTGATCGTCTGGGAGGACCTCTGGGCGGTGCCGCTCACCGCGGCCGTTCGCGCGTCGGGCGGACAACTCGTCGCCCATGAGCGGATCCCCGCGGGCGTCGCGGAGGCGGCCCTGTCCGCCGCCGGTTCCGCCCGCTGACATCGCTCCCGCACGGAAAGGCGTACGACATGCCGATTTTTCGAGGCCCCGGAATGAACCGCCGCGGACCCGGCCTGCTCGGCGCGATGGCTCGTACGGCCGTCGTCGCGGGCACCGCCTCCGCGGTCAGCGGCCGGGTCCAGCAGCGCCAGCAGGAGAGGTACACCGAACGGGAGATGGAGCAGCGGCCCGCCGCCGCTCCCGAGCCGCCGGTGCGGCAGCAGGCGGCCGCACCGGCCCCGGACGACCTGATCGATCAGCTGGAGCGGCTGGGCGAGCTGAGGAAGCAGGGCGTTCTCACGGACGCCGAGTTCGCGGCACAGAAGAACAGACTTCTGGCCGAATGAGCGCGACCGCCCCGGCGGGGCCGGTGAACGCGATTCCGGACCTCATGCGACTTTTGATCCGGCCAGGCCGAAATCAATTCGGATACCTGCCGGGAAAAGAGGAAGTTCATCGTGCAAACCGTCAGGGCCGTCCCGTCAGTGTCCGTTCTCAACCTGCGTGACCTGGGAGGCATCGCCCTGCGGCACGGCCGTCAGGTCCGGCCCGGCCGGGTGCTGCGCTCCGGCCAGCTCAACGGCCTCGGCCCGGCGGACGGCGCCGCGGTGGCGGCGCTCGGCATCCGCACGGTCGTCGATCTGCGCACCGCGGACGAACGCGCGTCGGCCCCCGACCGCCTGCCGCCCGGAGCCCGGCTGTTCGTCGCGGATGTGCTCGGGGACAACCCGGGAGTGGCGCCCGCCCGGCTCCGGGCCCTGCTCGCCGATACGGTCGAGGCGGAGCGGTTGCTCGGCGACGGAAGGGCCGAGGAGATCTTCGCGGAGACGTACCGGCAGATGGTGCTCTCGCCCCGCGCCGCGGCCGCGTACCGGGCCTTCGTCGACACGGTCGCAGACAGTGCCGCAGGGCCGGTGCTCTTCCACTGCACGGCGGGCAAGGACCGCACGGGCTGGGCGGCGGCGCTGCTCCTGCTCCTGCTGGGCGCCTCCCGGGACACCGTGAGGATCGAGTACCTCGCGGTGAACCCGGTCGTGCGGGTCGCCTATCAGCCGTACGTGCAGAACTTTCTCGACGCGGGCGGCGACCCCGAGATCGCGTCCGCGATCATCGAGGTCCGCCCCCGCTATCTCGACACGGCACTGGACGCCATGGACGAACGGTGGGGAGGTCTCGACGGCTATGTACGCGACGGGCTCCGCCTCCCCGACGAGGCCCTGCGGCGACTGCGTGCCGAACTGGTGGCTCCCGTCTGAGGACTGTTCCCGTCCCGGCCGTCTCAGACCTTCAGCAGCCGTTCGGTGAGGTCGCGGTACTGCTGCAGGACGATCCGGAGCTCCTCGGTCCGGGTTCCGGAATCCCTGCCCTGCTGCTGGACGTCCATCTCGCGTCGGCGCTCCTTGAGGGCGTGCGCGAGGCCTTCGACCGCCGCGTCGAAGGCGCCTTCGGCCTCCTCCACCGCGCGCACGGGGTTCTCGACGAATTCGGTCACCGCCTGCTGGAGCCGGAGCGCCAGCCTCTCCTGATCAGCCTCCCGGAAGAGCGGCCGGTCGGCCGCGGAGGCGGGTTCGCCGGCCGGGAAGGAGGCGGCGGTGGGCTGTTCGGTGGACCGGGGGGAGTGTTCGGTAGCCCGGTCGGAGTCTGCCGGAGACTGCTCGGAGGTGATCTGAGACTGCTCGGAGGTGATCTGAGACTGCTCGGCAGGGACCGCGGGCTGCTCGGAGGTGATCTGAGACTCCTCGGCAGGGACCGCGGGCTGCTCGGCGGCGGTAGGCGATTCGGTGGGGATCCGGGGAGTGCGTTCGGTGTCGTACGTCATGCTGTGCCACTTCCTTCCACATGGTGGTGGCCCTGGCGGACCGGGCTCCCGTTGCCGTTGGAGACGAGTACGTCGAAGAGGCCGCGGGCCTCGATCATTGCTTCGCGCATTTCCTCCGTGCTGCCCTCGCCCCGCTGGACGGCGTGCACCCGGCGGTAGCCGTTGAGGTGCTCGGCGTGGTGGACGGAGAGGGCCGCGGTCTGCTCCTCGAAGTCACTGCCGTCGGGGAATCCCGTGTCCCGGGCCAGCTCCGCGAGGAGGGCGTCGGCCTCGGTGACGGCCTGTTGCGGCGCGTCGACGAAACCGCCCTGTATCCGGGTCCAGCGCTCGGCGTACCGCGCACGGTCCTCCGGCGACAGCGGGCGTTCGTCGAGCGAACGGTGACGCTTCAACCGCTCGCTCAGCTCGTGTTCGGCGGCCTTGGTGTCGCCGTCGTGCCGGGCGACGGTCCGGTCGTACTCCGGTCCGAAGCGGCGCTGCAGACCGCGCCCGCCCGGCTGCCGGCCGAAGGCGAAGAAGAGTCCAGCGGCCACCACCAGGACGACCGCGACGATGATCACGACAGTGGTCATGCTCCATTCCTTTCGGTCCGTGCCCGGACGAGAGTCCGTCCGGGCGTGCCGCTCGTGTACCCGGCCGCAGGGATTCATGCGCGAAAACGGCGAGTTGCTCGCCGGAAGACGGTGGTGCGACCGCTTCGCGACGCCTCCCGGAGCGGGTTCGGCCGCAGCTCCTCGCTATCGTGGAGGGGCCATCACGAATTCTCCGAGAGGGGCGTCACGGTGACCGAACGCAAACCTGCGGGCATCAGCTTCGAGTCCTGGGTCGACAAACAGATCCGGGAATCCGAACAGCGCGGTGACTTCTCCCAGCTGCCGGGATTCGGCAAACCGCTCGACGGTCTCGACCGCCCGTACGACGAGACGTGGTGGATCAAGGCGAAGATGCAGCGCGAGGGCGTGTCCGTGCTGCCGCCGACGCTGGCCCTGCGCAAGGAGGCGGAGGACGTCCTCGCGGCTCTGCCCGGGGTCCGTACGGAGGCCGAGGTGCGCCGGATGCTGACCGAGGTGAACGAGAAGATCGCCGAGGCCATCAGACGGCCGCCGCCGGGACCGCTCCTGAACCTCAAGCCGTTCGACGTGGACGCCCTGACCGGGAAGTGGCGCGCGGCGCGCGACTCCGCCTGAGCCGGGGACGGGCGGACCACCGGCCGTCCCGCGCCCCGGATGCGTAATACTCGACGCATGAGATCAAGTGTTACGCGGTCGGGGCGCCCGGCGCCGGGCGAAGGCGTACGGATCAGGCGGGCGGTCGCCCGGGACGCGAGGCGGCTGACCCGACTGGTCCAGGCCTCGCGGGCCTACGAGGGGCCGTACGCCCCGATGGTCGCCGGATACCGGGTGGGACCCGACTACATCGAGACGCACAGGGTCTTCGCCGCCGTCGAGGAGGCCACCGGGCGGCTGCTCGGCTTCTACTCCCTCATCCTGGATCCGCCCGAGCTCGACCTCATGTTCGTCGCCGACGACGTACAGGGCGGCGGCATCGGCCGACTGCTCGCCGGACACCTGCTGGACGAGGCGCGGTACGCCGGGCTCACCGGCGTCCGCATCGTCTCGCACCCGCCGGCCGAGGGCTTCTACCGCAGCGTGGGGGCCCTGCGCACCGGCACCGAGCCGGCCGCTCCGCCCGCCGTGATGTGGGACCGGCCCGAACTGCTGCTCCCGGTCACCTGAGAACGGCGAAGGGCCCGGCCGGACCCGCGTGCGGCGGATCCGGCCGGGCCCCTGGAGCCCGCGCCCGCCGTCAGGACCCGTAGCCCCCGTACGGACGGGTGATGATCTCCATCCCGTGCCCGGCGGGATCGGTGAAGTAGATGCCCCGGCCGCCGTCGTTGCGGTTGATCTCGCCCGGTCGCCTGCCGTGCGGATCCGCGAAGTACGGCGCCCCGAGCTCCCGGATGCGGGCGTACGCCGTATCGAACTCCGCCTCCGACACGAGGAAGGCGTAATGCTGGGGTGCGATCGATCCGGCGGGAACGGTCGCGAAATCCAGGGTGACCCCGTTGGCCGTGGTGAGCGGGATGAACGGGCCCCACTCCTGGCCGGTCTCCAGCCCCAGGATGCCGGCCAGGAACTCTGCTGATTCCCGGTTGTCCCGGGCGTGAACGATGGTGTGATTCAACTCGACTGACACTGTGGAATGCCTCCAACGGGCATCTCACGGGCACCTCCACGCCTCACCCGGCCGGTGACCGACGCGCGATGCCGTGTCCAGGATCCTAACGGCTGTTCCGTACCCCATGGCGGGCGTCCGTCACGCCGGGGCGGCCGCGGCGGGGTTGTGGACGTCCGTGAGGGTGAAGAGCCCGCCGTCCGGGTCGAGCAGCGTCGCCTCCCTGGCCTCGGGCTGCGACAGCTCCTCGACGAGCGAACCGCCGTGCTCCCGCGCCGCCGCGACGGCGGTTGCCACGTCCGGGACCGGGAAATTGACCTGCCAGTGCGGCCGGACCAGTGGGTCGGGGGCCGCCTCGACCGCGCCCGAGCTGATCCGGGCCAGCTGACGCCCGCCGCACGTGACGATGACCTCGTCCTTCGCGTAGGACACCTCGCAGGAGCCGGGCTGTCCGCTCGCCCAGTCCAGCACCCCGCCGTAGAAGATCGCGGCGTCGAAGGCGTTCCTGGTGCGGAGCCGCAGCCAGGCGTGCGAATGGCCGTCCGGCGCGGGCGGCGACGTCGCGGGCTCGGTCCGCTCCCAGATGCCGAACCCCGCCCCCTCGCGGTCGGCGGCCAGCGCGCCGCGCCCCTTGCCCAGAGCCAGCGGCCCCACCGCCACCGTGCCGCTGCGCTCACGGATCCGGGAAGCGGCCACATCGGCGTCCCCGACGGCGAAGTAGGGCGTCCACGCCACCGCGACGCGGAACGTCGTCGCCACCGCGCCGATACCGGCGACGGGGACATCCCCGCGGCGGGCCACAGAGAACTCCTGGCCGAGCTTGCCGGGCCGGAAGGTCCAGCCCATCACCGGGCCGTAGAACTCCTGGGCCGACTCCAGGTCCCGGGTCATGAGGTTGACCCAGCACGGTGCCGCGGGTCCGGTCAGAGGCGCGGGAGCGGGTGCCGGGCCGGAGCTGCTTGCGGTCATGGTCCTACTGCCTTCATGGGGTGTGCGGCAGATGTGTGCCGATGGCCTGCGGGCCCTCACCAGCCTCACCGCGGCTGCCCGCTCCCGCAACACGCGCGGCGCTGGACCGGCCGCCCGCGCCTCCCGTCTCAGTCGCGCTTCTCGTCGTTCTCCCGGCGGGCGGTCCCTTCCTGGTGCTCACCGAGCTCGTACGGCGAGAGCCCGTGGCCGTCGGCCGGGAAGCTGTCGTCGGCGTGGACGTCGGGCTCCTCCACGTGGGTGCGGTGGTCCGGCGCCACCGGCTGCTCCTCGGGCCGGGGCGGGGGTGGTTCCTGGGCGTGCCGCCGCCTGCCCAGCCACACGGCACCGATCAGCATGGCCACCAGGACCACGCCTACGACGGCCATCACCACCCCGGTCGCTCCCCGACCGTCCGCGAGGGTGAGGGCCAGAGAATTCAGGGCTCCATTCGATACGTCCATGCATGCGGGATACCCCGGGACCGGGTCATCATTCAGCACGAAGGTCGAATTCATGTTTTAAGTGGATATTAAAGTGAAAAGCGTTTCGATCGGTACGAGTCGCCTCATGGAACCCGCCCCCGCGGCGGCGGGTTCCGCTCGCCTCGCAGACACCCGGTCGCGGGGAGAGCCTGGAGGTACACCCTCAGGAAGGAACCGCGGTGAACAGCACACGGGAAGCACAGACGGAGGAGAACCAGCAGGGCGGCGAGGTGTCGGTCGTCCTCAGCGGTTGCGCGAAGGACGACGCCGGCACGGTCTTCGACGTGCTGCGGGCCGCGTTCGCCACCGACCGGGCCTCGGCCGACGTGCCGCAGGACGTCACGGGCAAGCGGCCCACCGTCTGGACCGCGACCGTCGACGTCACCGAGGAACGCGTCGTGTCCGGGACCGTACGGCTCGGCGCGAGCGTCACGGTCGATGTCCAGGGCGGCTACTGGGCGGTCGAACGGCTCAGGCACAGCCTGGCGGGAGCCTTCGCGGTCCAGGTCGTGGGCACGGTCTCCGGCGACCAGGAGGAGGAAGTGCGGCTGCGGCTGGCCAACAAGCAGCCCGCGACACCGTGAAGCGGCGTGACGCGACATGAGCCGAAGCGAGCCGAAGCGACGTGACTCGGCAGGACACCGAAGACCGACCCCGAACGAAAGGCCGCGGCACGTGGATCCCACCACCCGACGGGAGGACGGCGCAGGAGACCCGCGGGCGACCGCCGGCCGCTCCGCACTGACCCTGAACGTCAACGGAACCGAGCGGACCCTGACGCTGGATCACCGCACCACCGTCCTGGACACGCTCCGCCACCACCTGGGCCTGACCGGTACGAAGAAGGGCTGCGACCACGGCCAGTGCGGCGCCTGCACCGTCCTGGTGGACGGCCGGCGGGCGAACAGCTGCCTGCTCCTGGCCGTCGCGTACGACGGCGCCCGCGTCACCACGATCGAGGGACTGGCCGACGGCGACCGGCTGCACCCCCTCCAGGAGGCCTTCCTGGACCGTGACGCGCTCCAGTGCGGATACTGCACGCCCGGCCAGATCTGTTCGGCCGTCGGAGTGCTGGGCGAGGCGGCCGAGGGCTTCCCCTCCCACGCGACCGCGCACGACGCGCCCGTCACCGCACCGGCGCAGCTGGACGCCGCCGAGATCCACGAGCGGATGAGCGGCAACCTGTGCCGGTGCGGCGCGTACCCGCACATCGTCGAGGCGATCAAGGACGTGGCACCGTGAAACCCTTCGGCTATCTGCGCGCCCGATCCGTGGCCGAGGCGGTCCGGGAGAGCGCGGCCCACCCCGGAGCCCGGTTCCTGGGCGGCGGCACGAACCTCGTCGACCTGATGAAGCTGGGTGTCGAGACCCCCGGGCTGCTCATCGACGTCAGCCGGCTCCCGCTCGACCGGGTCACGGAATCCGCCGACGGCGCGCTGCGCATCGGCGGGACGGTACGCAACAGCGACCTGGCCGCCCATCCGGCGGTGCGCACCCGCTATCCCGCCCTCTCGCAGGCGTTGCTGGCCGGCGCCTCCGGGCAGCTGCGCAACACCGCGACCACCGGCGGCAACCTTCTCCAGCGCACCCGCTGCCCGTACTTCCAGGACACCTCCAAGCCCTGCAACAAACGCGAGCCCGGCAGCGGCTGCCCGGCCCGCGAGGGAGCCCACCGCGACCTCGCCGTCCTCGGCCACTCCACCGCGTGCGTCGCCACCCACCCCTCGGACATGGCGGTCGCCCTCGCCGCCCTCGACGCGACGGTCGTACTGCACGGGCCGGACGGCGAACGGACCGTGTCCGCCACCGGCTTCCACCGGCTGCCCGGGGACGACCCGGCCACCGACACCGTGATCAGGCCGGACGAACTCATCACCGAGGTCCTCCTGCCGCCGCTGCCCGACGGCACGGTCTCCCTCTACCGCAAGGCCCGCGACCGCGCCTCTTTCGCCTTCGCCCTGGCCTCCGTCGCCGTCGTCCTGCACGTCCGCGACGGGCGGACCGAACACGCGGCCCTCGCCTTCGGAGGCCTCGCACACCGGCCCTGGCGGGCCCGCGCCGCCGAGGAGATCCTCCGCGGCGCGCCCGCCACCGACGGGACCTGCCAAGCCGCGGTGGACGCCGAACTCGCCGCGGCCCGCCCCCTGCGCGACAACGCGTTCAAGGTCACCCTGGCCCGCCGGCTGGCCGTCGACGCCCTGGCCGAACTCGCCGCCCGCCCCTGAAGAGCCGAGGACTCCCACCATGAGCGACACCCTCCAGCCCCTGGGCGCCCCCGTCGTCCGCCGCGAGGGCCGGGACAAGGTGACCGGCGCCGCCCGCTACTCCGCCGAACGCCACCTGCCCGGCTGCCTGTACGCCTGGCCGGTGCCCGCCACCGTCCCGCGCGGCCGCGTCACCGCGATCGGCACCGCGGAGGCGATGGCCCTCCCCGGCGTCCGCGCCGTCCTCACCCACGAGAACGCGCCGCGGACCCGTGAACCGGACGATCCGATCCTCGCCGTCCTCCAGCACGACCGCGTGCCGCACCGGGGCTGGCAGATCGCCCTCGTCGTGGCGGACACCCTGGAGGGCGCGCGGGCGGGTGCGGAGGCGCTGTACATCACCTACGAGAGCGCCCCGCACGACGTCGTACTGACAGCGGACCACCCCGGCCTCTACACCCCGGAGACAGCCAACGGCGGCTACCCGGCCGTACGCGAACGCGGCGACTTCGACCGGGCGTTCGCCGCCGCGCCGGTACGGATCGACGCCACGTACGCGCTCGGCGCCCTGCACAACCACCCCATGGAGCCGCACGCCACGACCGCCCACTGGTCGCCGGAGGGGCATCTCACCGTCCACGACTCCAGCCAGGGCGCCACCAAGGTGCGGGACAGCCTCGCCACCGTGTTCGGACTGCGGCCGGACCAGATCACCGTCATCTCGGAACACGTGGGCGGCGGCTTCGGCTCCAAGGGCACCCCGCGCCCCCAGACCGTGCTCGCCGCCATGGCCGCGCTGCACACCGGCCACCCCGTCGAACTCGCCATGCCCCGGCGCCACATGCCCGCGGTAGTCGGTCACCGCGCGCCCACCTTCCAGCACGTACGGCTCGGCGCAGAGGCCGACGGCACCCTCACCTCGGTCGCCCACGAGGTCGTCACCCACACCTCCACCGTCAAGGAGTTCGTGGAGCAGGCCGCCGTACCGGCCCGGGTGATGTACGGCTCGGCGCACAGCCGCACCGTCCACCGGGTCACCGCCCTCGACGTCCCGAGCCCGTCGTGGATGCGCGCCCCGGGCGAGGCCCCCGGCATGTACGCGCTCGAATCGGCCCTGGACGAACTCGCCTCCGCCCTGGGCATCGACCCCGTCGAACTGCGCCTGCGCAACGACCCGGCCGACGAGCCCGACTCCGGGAAACCCTTCAGCAGCCGGGGCCTGGCCGACTGCCTGCGGGAGGGCGCGGACCGGTTCGGCTGGCACGGCCGCGATCCCCGCCCAGCGGTCCGCCGGGAAGGGGCGCTGCTGCTCGGTACGGGCGTCGCCTCGGCCACGTACCCCGTCTACCTGAGCGCCTCCCACGCCTCGGCCCACGCGGCGGCCGACGGCTCGTACCGCATCGCGGTCAACGCCACCGACATCGGCACCGGCGCCCGCACCGTCCTCGCCCAGATCGCCGCGAGCGTGCTGGAGACCCCGGTGGAGAACGTGAGCGTCGACATCGGCGACAGCGACCTGCCGGACGCCCCGCTGGCCGGCGGTTCCTCCGGCACCGGCTCCTGGGGCTGGTCGGTCCACAAAGCCGCGGCCGGCCTCGCGCGCCGCCTCGGTGAGCGCACCGGGGCGCTGCCCGAGGAGGGAGTGACGGTGACCGCCGACACCAGGAGCGAGACGGCGGCCGACTCCCCGTACGCCCGGCACGCCTTCGGGGCGCACTTCGCGGAGGTCGCCGTCGACAGCAGGACCGGCGAGGTCCGGGTGCGCCGGATGCTCGGGGTCTTCGCCGCCGGACAGATCCTCAACTCCCGTACCGCACGATCCCAGTTCATCGGCGGGATGACCATGGGGCTCGGTATGGCGCTGACTGAGTCCAGCACCATGGACCCGGTCTTCGGGGACTTCACCGAGAGCGATCTCGCCTCCTACCACGTGCCGGCCTGCGCGGACGCGGTCGGCATCGAGGCGCACTGGATCGACGAGAAGGACCCGCACCTCAACCCGATGGGCAGCAAGGGCATCGGTGAGATCGGCATCGTCGGCGCGGCGGCGGCGATCGGCAACGCCGTCCGGCACGCCACTGGTGTCCGGTTCCGCACCCTCCCGCTCACCCCGGACCGGCTGCTGCCGCACCTGCCCTGACGCCGGGCCCCCGTACCCCCGGCAGAGACAAACGCGCCGGTCACCGGGGGGCGCGGCCGGATATGTTGCGCAACCGGCTCTACCGCCTCACCCTAAGGAGTGACCCAGAAGTGACATCTGCTCACTCTTTGCATTCGGGGGTCGTTAGATCAACGGGGCGAAGCATGTGGGCCTCGATCCGAGGAGCCTCGACGATGACCGTTCCACTCGACCGGCACTATCTGGTCGAACTCCAGGTTTCGGCAGAGCGCGTGTCCCAGCTGCGGCGGATCATCGCCGCGCACCTGCGCCACTGGAGTCTCGAACTTCACGTACGGCCCGTGTGCCGTGCTGTGGAGGAGCTGCTGACCAACGTCCAGCGGCACGTCGGTGACGACAACACCTGTGTCCTCGAACTCCGCTGGTCCGGACGGCACCTCACGGTCTCCGTCGCTGACAACGGTGCGGAAATGCCCCGGCTGCTCCACGAAGGCGGTGGGCTCAGCCGGGTGATGGCCCTCAGCGACAGCTGGGGCACCTGCCGGACCGCGGCGGGCAAGGTCGTCTGGTTCACCCGGTACGCGCAGGAGCCGCAGCACATCGCGCTGGTGCCGCTCCCGCCGCTGCCCGGCGTCCGCGAGTTCCGCCGCCCGCCCGCGGTGGTCACGGACTTCCCGGCAGCCGAAGCCGAAGCCCCCGCCGGGACGGACACCCCCGCCCCGGACCAGGCGCCCGCCCTCGTCTGAGGCGCGCGGCACGGAGCGGGATACCCCGCCGCCTCCCGTCCGGCGCGGATCGCGTGCGTCCCGCACGCATGATCCGCGCCGGACGGGTACGCGTGTGCCCGGCCCGCGTTGCGTCACCGGACGCGGCGCGGCACGGTCGGAGTACCGAGGCAAGGAGGCCACAGTCATGCCCATCGCGACGGTCAACCCCGCGAACGGCGAGACCCTGAGGACGTTCGACGCCCTGGAAGCGGACGAGATCGAGCGGCGGCTCGCCGCGGCGGACACCGCCTTCCGGGAATACCGCACCACCGGGTTCGCCGAACGGTCCCGGCTGCTGAACCGGGCCGCCGATCTCCTGGACGAGGACCAGCGGGACATCGCCCGCACGATGACCCTGGAGATGGGCAAGCCGGTCAAGGCGGCCCGCGCCGAGGCCGCGAAGTGCGCGAAGGCCATGCGCTGGTACGCCGCCCACGCCCAGGAGCTCCTCGCCGACGAACACCCCGCGCCCGCCGATGTCGAGGACTCCGGTGCCTCCCGTGCCTACGTCCACTACCGGCCACTGGGCACCGTGCTCGCCGTGATGCCGTGGAACTTCCCGCTCTGGCAGGTCGTACGGTTCGCGGCCCCCGCCCTCATGGCGGGCAACACCGGGCTGCTGAAGCACGCCTCGAACGTGCCGCAGACCGCGCTCTACCTGGGCGACCTGTTCCGCCGGGCCGGATTCCCCGAAGGCTGCTTCCAGACCCTGCTGGTGGGCTCCGGGGCGGTCGAGGCGATCCTGCGCGACCGCCGGGTGGCCGCGGCCACCCTGACCGGCAGCGAACCGGCCGGCCGTGCGGTGGCCTCGGTCGCGGGCGACGAGGTCAAGCACACCGTCCTGGAGCTGGGCGGCAGCGACCCGTTCCTCGTCCTGCCCTCGGCCGACGTCGCGCGGGCCGCCCGTACCGCCGTCACCGCCCGGGTCCAGAACAACGGCCAGTCCTGCATCGCCGCCAAGCGGTTCATCGTGCACACCGAGGTGTACGAGGAGTTCGCCGAACGCTTCACCGTGGGCATGCGCGACCTGACCGTCGGCGACCCGCTGGAGGAGTCCACCGACGTCGGCCCGCTCTCCAGCGAGCAGGGCCGCACCGACCTGGAGGAACTCGTCGACGACGCCGTACGGCAGGGCGCCGTCGCCCTGTGCGGCGGTGGCCGGCCCGAGGGGCTGGGCGGCGGCCTGGAGAACGGCTGGTTCTACGCGCCCACCGTCCTGACCGGCATCACGCCCGCCATGCGGATCCACCGCGAGGAGACCTTCGGTCCCGTCGCCACGCTCTACCGGGTCGACAGCCTCGACGAGGCGGTGGAGCTCGCCAACGACACCCCGTTCGGGCTCAGCTCCAACGTGTGGACCCGTGACGCAGAGGAGAGCCGGCGCTGCGTCCGCGATCTGGAGGCGGGCGGCGTCTTCTTCAACGGGATGACGGCCTCGCACCCCGCGCTGCCGTTCGGCGGCGTGAAGCGCTCGGGCTACGGGCGTGAGCTCGCCGGACACGGCATCCGCGAGTTCTGCAACGCCACCACCGTCTGGTACGGCTCCGAGCCGCAGTGACCGCGTTCCCGGCCCCCGTGCCTGTCCCCGCCCGCCGTTCCGCGCCTTGTCCTGCCCGTTGTTCTGCCTGCTGTTCCGACCGCTGAGAAGGTGACCATGAGCGACGCCCCACCGGCCTCACCGACGGCCGGCCCGTCCGACGAAGAGATCTCCGCGCTCGACGCCCACTGGCGGGCGGCCAACTACTTGGCCGTCGGCCAGATCTACCTGATGGCCAACCCACTGCTGAACCGGCCGCTCGCCCCCGAGCACATCAAGCCCAGACTGCTCGGCCACTGGGGCACCTCACCGGGGCTCAACCTCGTGTACACGCACCTCAACCGGGTCATCGCCGCACGCGGCATCCCCGCGCTGTGCGTCTGGGGCCCCGGCCACGGCGGTCCCGCGGTGCTCGCCAACTCCTGGCTGGAGGGCAGCTACTCGGAGACGTACCCCGACGTCAGCAGGGACGCGTCGGGCATGGGCCTGCTGTTCAAACAGTTCTCCTTCCCCGGCGGGGTGCCCAGCCACGTCGCACCCGAGACCCCCGGCTCCATCCACGAGGGCGGCGAACTCGGCTACTCCCTCGCCCACGCCTACGGCGCCGCCCTCGACCACCCGGAGCTGCTCGTCACCTGCGTCATCGGTGACGGGGAGGCGGAGACCGGGCCGCTCGCCGGCTCCTGGCACGCCAACAAGTTCCTCGATCCGGTCCACGACGGGGCCGTCCTGCCGGTCCTCCACCTCAACGGCTACAAGATCGCCAACCCGACGGTGCTCGCGCGCCTCCCCGAGGAGGAGCTGGACGCCCTGCTGCGCGGCTACGGACACGAACCGCTGTTCGTCTCCGGCGACGACCCGCTCACCGTGCACCGGGCGATGGCCGCCGCGATGGACCGGGCCGTCGACCGCATCGGAGAGCTCCAGCAGGCCGCCCGGACCGGCGGCGACACCGACCGCCCGCGCTGGCCCATGATCGTGCTGCGCACCCCGAAGGGCTGGACCGGCCCCGCCGAGGTCGACGGGCTGCCCGTCGAAGGCACCTGGCGGGCCCACCAGGTCCCGCTGCCCGGAGTCCGAGACAACCCGGCCCACCTGCGCCAGCTGGAGGCGTGGCTGCGTTCCTACCGGCCGGAGGAGCTCTTCGACGCCGAAGGACGCCCCTCGGAGCAGGTCCTCGCCTGTGTGCCCGCAGGCCAGGACCGGCTCGGCTCCACCCCGTACGCCAACGGCGGCCTGCTCCTGCGCGACCTGCCCGTCCCGCCGCTCGACGCGTACGCGGTCGAGGTGGACCGGCCCGGTACCGTCCTGCACGAACCGACCCGGGTCCTGGGCGGACTTCTGGAAGCCGTGATGGCGGCCACCGCAGACCGCAGGGACTTCCGGGTCGTCGGCCCCGACGAGACGGCCTCGAACCGGCTCGACGCCCTCTACGAGGCCACCGGAAAGGCCTGGCAGGCCGGGACGCTGCCCACCGACGAGCACCTGGCCCGGGACGGCCGCGTCATGGAGGTCCTCTCCGAGCACCTGTGCCAGGGCTGGCTGGAGGGCTATCTGCTCACCGGCAGGCACGGACTGTTCTCCTGCTACGAGGCGTTCGCCCACATCGTCGACTCGATGGTCAACCAGCACATCAAATGGCTGCGGACCTCGCGCCGGCTGCCGTGGCGCCGCCCCATCGCCTCCCTCAACTACCTCCTCACCTCGCACGTCTGGCGGCAGGACCACAACGGCTTCTCGCACCAGGACCCGGGCTTCGTCGACCACATCCTCAACAAGAGCCCCGAGGTCGTCCGCGTCTACCTGCCCCCGGACGCCAACACGCTGCTGTCCGTGGCAGACCACGCGCTGCGCAGCCGTGACTACGTCAACGTGATCGTGGCCGGAAAGCAGCCCAGCTTCGACTGGCTCACCCTCGACCAGGCCCGTGCACACTGCGCACGTGGCGCCGGGACCTGGGAGTGGGCGGGTACGGACGACGGCAGCCGCGAACCCGATGTGGTGCTCGCCTGCGCCGGGGACGTCCCCACCCTGGAGGTCCTGGCGGCGGCCGCCCTGCTCCGGCGCCACCTGCCCGAGCTGGCGGTTCGGGTGGTGAACGTCGTCGACATGGCCCGGCTCATGCCGCACGACGAGCATCCGCACGGGATGCCAGAGTCCGAGTACGACGCGCTCTTCACCCGCGACAAGCCGGTGATCTTCGCGTACCACGGCTATCCCTGGCTGATCCACCGACTGGCCTACCGCCGCACCGGCCACGCCCAACTGCACGTACGCGGTTACAAGGAGGAGGGCACGACCACCACGCCGTTCGACATGGTGGTCCGCAACGACCTGGACCGCTACCGGCTGGTCATGGACGTCATCGACCGGGTACCGGGCCTCGGCGTCCGTGCCGTGGCGGTGCGTCAGGCGATGTCCGACACCCGTACCCGTCACCACGCCTGGATCCGCGAGCACGGCACAGACCTGCCCGAGGTCGCCGACTGGACCTGGGAGGGCTGAGGACGGCAGCCGCGCACGGCAGGGGCCCGGACGGACGACCGTCCGGGCCCCTGCCGTGCGACGTTCAGTAGCGCAGCGCCGCCGCGATCCGCCCGTGCTCCCTGAGCGAGTCGTCCGCGACGAACACCACCTCCGCGCCGCTGTCCAGCGCCGCCTCGACCAGCTCGTCGACGATGTCCTCGCGGATCTGCTCGTCCGCCGGGTCCAGGGCGTCCGCGCTGACCGGCTCAAGGTGCTCCTCGGCCACCCGGACCGTCTGCTGGTAGTGCTCCTCCACGGCCACCAGCCCGGCGCGCGCCTCCCGTACGGCGGCCCACACCTCGTCGAGACCGCCGGCGAAGGCGTGACGGCCGCGCGCCTCGTCCAGCCTGCCGTCGATCTCGGCGGCGAACCGCTTCTGCCGGGCCTCCAGCGCCGGACGCAGTTCGGTCAGCAGGTCGCCGGGCGTGGTGTCGGCGGGAGCGCCCTTGGTCACCCGTCCGACCGCCGCCCCGGTGCTCTCACCGACCTCGTCCAGCATCGCCAGCGCGGGAGCGAGGCCGACCAGGTACAGCGGGCGCGGATCCGTGGCCAGGACCCCGCGCAGCTTCTCGTCCACCGTCCGCAGGAACTGGCGGGTGTCCTCGTCGCTGAAGGTGCTCGGGGTGTCCCCGATCCGCTCCTCGCGCTGCGGGTTGGGCGGCTCGTGCGGAGCTGTCAGCGGGAAGCCGCCGATCCGCTCCTCGTGCGCCGCGTCCCCGGTGCCGCTGAACAGGGCCGCGTGGTCGGCGGAGACGGTGAGCGCCCAGAACGGCCGGGCCTGCGCCTTGGCGGCGACCAGGTTGCGGGTGAGGTAGGTGTCGCTCAACACCACTCGTTCGGGTGCGGTGCGGGGGAGCTGCCAGATCTGGTACTCGTCCGCCGTTGCGAGGACCACCAGCGAGTCCAGGGCCCGGCGCGGATCGATCTCCGCGACCGCCCGGTCGAGCTGCTGCTTGACGGCGGCCCGGGTCTCCCGGCCGACCCGGGGATCGGCGTCGAGCCGGTTTCCCGCGGCGGCGACCAGGTTGCGCAGCCGGACGGAGTCCTGCGCGTTGTCGGGCGCGCGCCGGTGGGTCGGCATGGTCAGGGACAGGGCGGGATAGGGCTTGGCCGCCCGGAGCTCCTGCAAGAGGCCGGCGGTCAGGGCATCCGTGTCCATCTGTTCCCTCCCGGGGACTTGGCGTACTGCGGTGCTGAGCGGGTGATTCGACGAGTCAATTCATACCTTTTGATCCTAATATGGGCGAATTGATGTTCCCGATTCCAGGATGTGCGTGATGTCCACGCTCACCCTGGAGCGCGGGAGCGAGAGCCGGCCCTTCCCTCGTACTTCCGAGCAGACGGAGCGTCCGTGAACCAGTCCAGCCCCGTGCGGCGCGCCATCGGCCGCCGTGCCGCCCGCAGCCTGACCCCCGCCGTGCTGGCCGCGGTGATCGTCGCCTCCGTCGCCGCCTGCGACAGCTCCGACACCTCTTCGCGGGGGACCGCCAGGAGCACCCGTACGGTGTCGGCGGAGCCGAAGAGCTCCCCACGCGCCTCGGAGAGCCAGCGCACCCAGCAGGAGTTCGCGGCCTCGGTGTCCGCGGAGGTGGAGCGCAACCGGCAGAAGGCCGTCAGCACGCTGAAGGGTGTGAAGGGCAAGGGCAACGCGGCCAAGGACGTCTCCGTCAACGGCCTCGCGGTCAAGCCCTCCGAGCAGTTCCGCAGCGCCCTCGTCCGCGTGACCAACCCGACCGACAAGGCCGCCTTCTACGCGGTCAAGGTCGACTTCACCGACTCCTCCGGCAAGGTCCTGGACTCGGTGGTGCTCGGCTTCGCGGACGCCCCGCCCGGCCGCACCGTCAGCCAGCACGCCAACAGCCGCAAGGCCGCGGGCGTCAAGACGTTCCCACGGATCGCGCAGGCCGAGCGCGGCTGACGGCCGGCCGGTGAACGCCGCAGAGGCGGTCACGGACGCCTTGCACGAACTGCACACCCGGTTCGGCGGTCTGCGCGACGGAAAGCTCGCCGACTACATCCCGCAGCTGGCGCTGGCCGACCCCGACGCCTTCGGACTGGCCCTGATCAGCATGGACGGCCACCGCTACAGCACCGGTGACGTCGAGGTGCCGTTCACCGCCCAGTCCGTCTCGAAACCGTTCGTCTACGCCCTGGCCCTGTCCGCGCTGGGGCTCGACGAGGTGGGCCGCTGGGTCGGCGCGGAGCCCAGCGGCGAGGCGTTCAACGCCATCAGCCTGGAACCGGGCACCGGACGTCCCGCCAACGCCATGGTCAACGCCGGCGCCATCGTCACCACCGCGCTGGTCCCCGACACCCGGGACGCCCCCAGGTTCGACCGGATCCTCGACTTCCTGAGCCGCTTCGCCGGCCGGCGGCTGGACGTCGACGAGCAGGTGTACGCCTCCGAGGCGCTCACCGGCGACCGCAACCGCGCCCTCGCGTACCTGATCCGCAGCGCGGGCCCGCTGCCCGTGGACCCGGTGGCGGCCGTGGAGACGTACTTCCGCCAGTGCGCGGTACGGGTCACGGCGCTGGACCTGGCCGCGATGGCGGCGACCCTGGCCAACGGGGGAGTCCAGCCGGTCACCGGGGACGCGGTGGTGCCGGAGCCCGTCGCCGCGCACGTCCTGGCGGTGATGGCGACCTGCGGGATGTACAACGCCTCGGGCGACTGGCTGCTCCGGGTGGGGCTGCCGGCCAAGAGCGGGGTGTCCGGCGGTCTGATCGCCGCCGGACCGGCCCGGTTCGGGCTCGCGGCGTACAGCCCGCTCCTCGACCCGGCCGGAACCTCCGTGCGGGGACAGCTGGCGCTCGGCGCGCTCTCCGAGCGTTTCGGACTGCACCTCATGCACAACCCGGCCCTGGCGGGCTCCACCGTCACCCTGGTCACCACGGCCGACGATCTGCCCTCCGCGCCGGCGGGGGAGCGGGAGCGCGCCCGCCGTGAGCGGGTGGCGGTCGTCGCGGCCCAGGGCGCGCTGGACTTCACCGCGGCCGAGCGGGTGCTGTTCGCCCTGGACGAGTCGGGCCCGGGGAACACGGCGGCCGTGGTGCTGGATCTGCGCCGGGTGACGGACATCGACAGGGCGGCCCGGACGATGCTGAACGGCGGACTGGCCCGGCTCACGGCGGGCGGCCGGCGCGCCGCCGTGGTGGACCCGGCGGGCCGTCTCGCGGGACAGGGCGCCCCCGCCGGGGCTCCCCGGTGCTTCGTCTCCCGCGAGGACGCTGTGGAGTGGTGCGCGCGGGGGCGGACCGGCTGAGACCCGGCCCGCCCCCGTCACGCCGGCCGGCGGCCTACCAGATGGCGTCCACCCATTCCGGGTGGTCGACGAACGGGTTCCGGTTGTGCTGGTACTGGTCGAATATGACGTCGTTGCGCCGCTTCTCGAAGGTGTCCGGCGGGTCCTCCTGGCTCCACGCCTTCAGTACGGAGAGCCTGCCGATGTTCGGGGCGGAGCCGTTCGACACCTGGTCGTTGGGTTCGAGGTCGGCGAAGGAGTCGTCGCCCTCGTACCGCACGGCCATGTAGAGGATCATGCGGGCGACGTCGCCCTTGACGGCGTCGCGCGGTTCGAAGGAGTCGCCGTCGGTGTAGTTGCCGGGCGCCCCGCTCACCTCGCTGCCGCCGTTGTCGAAGTCCTTGTTGCCGCGGACGGAGTTGACCGACACGTCCTCCGGGCGCAGGTGGTGGATATCGGTGCCGGGACCGGTGGCCGTGCCGAAGTCGCCGTGGGACTTGGCCCAGACGTGCTCCCGGTTCCACTGGCCGGTGCCGCCGCCGTTGTCGCTCTTGGGCTCGGAGATTCCGGAGTAGAGGAGGATCACGTTCGAGGAGTTCGACGGGTCCTCGTCGGTGTCCTTGAGCGCGTCCCAGACCTGGCTGTAGGTGAGCGTGGACTGGTCGCTGATGATCGTGTGCAGGGCACCCTTGAGCGCGGTGCCGGTCTTGCCCAGCGCGTCCTGGTAGTACGTGTCGTCCAGCGCGCGGAGCGGGGTGGTGGCAGTCGCCGGAGCCGGCGGGGAACCGGCCGGTGCGGCGGCCGCGGTGCCGGTGAGCACCGCGAAGGCGGCGAGAGTGGCCAGCAGTGGGCGCCGGCAGGAAAGGTGACGACGGGACATGTGGGGTGTCCTCTCCGGAAATACGGGCACCGCGGCGCCGGCGCAGGGTGGGGGGCGGCTGCCGCGGTGGTCGTGTGATGGGTGGTCAGCGGGAGCCTTCCACACGCACCGTGACCCGGGTGTGAACGCTGCGTACCTATCATGTGCAGGTCAAGTGAGGGCCGGTGCCGGGCCGGGCGGACGCAGCGGCCGGGCATCGGATGCGCCCCCGTCGGCGCGGGGCGAGAATTGCCGCAAGGACGAGGAGGCGGCATGAGCGACGAGCCCGAATCCGTATCCGCACCGCTGCGAGCGGACCCATCCGCGCTACGGGGCGTGACCCCCGACAGTCTCCTGCACACCGGCGCGAGCGATGATCCGTCGCCCGAGGACCTGGTGCTCGCCTCCGGGCGGGACCTGACCCCGCAGACCCTTGAGTGGGCGCGGCGCAGGCTGGCCAGGGAGGGCCGGTCGGCGATCGACAAGCAGCTGCCGTAGCCGCGGCCGGGCGGCGCGGCGGCTGTCGCGCCGCCCTCCTGGCGGCCGGAAGTGTTCGGGTGTCTCCCGCCGCTCGGTTAGCCTGAACGCTATATGAACCGTTTGACGACGTCAGGGGCCGGTTACGACCTCGCCCGATTCCCCGAGGACCCCCGCGACCCCTTCCGCGCCTGGGACGCGGCCGACGAATACCTGCTGCGGCACCTGGAGGGGATCGACGGGGCGAGTCCGGTCGACCTGTCCGGCAGTGTCGTCGTGGTCGGTGACCGCTGGGGCGCGCTGAGCACGGTATTGGCCGGCCACCGGCCGGTACAGATCACCGACTCCTACCTCGCGCAGCGGGCGACGGCGGCGAACCTGGAACGCAACGGGGCCGGCGCGGACGCCGTACAGCTGCTGTCCGCGCGTGACACCCCGCCGGAACGCGTCGACGTCCTGCTCGTACGGGTACCCAAGAGCCTCGCGCTCCTGGAGGACCAGCTGCACCGGCTCGCGCCCGCCGTCCACCCCGGGACCGTCGTCATCGGCACCGGGATGGTGAAGGAGATCCACACCTCCACCCTCAAGCTGTTCGAGCGCATCATCGGCCCCACCCGCACCTCTCTCGCGGTCAAGAAGGCCCGGCTCATCCACTGCACACCGGACCAGGCCCCGGTCCGCGCGAGCAGCCCGTGGCCCCACCGCTACGAGCTGCCCGACGACGTCGGGGCCGTCGCGGGGCGGACCGTCACCAACCACGCCGGGATCTTCTGCGCGGAGCGGCTCGACATCGGCACCCGCTTCTTCCTGAAGCACCTGCCGGTGCGCAGTGGCCCGGAACGGGTCGTCGACCTCGGCTGCGGAAACGGCGTCCTCGGGCTGTCCGCCGCACTCAGCAACCCAGAGGCCGAGCTCACCTTCATCGACGAGTCGTACCAGGCGGTCGCCTCGGCCGAGGAGACCTTCCGGGCCAATACCGACGCCGGCGCCGAGGCCCGCTTCGTCGTCGGGGACGGGCTGGCGGGCACCGCGCCCGCGAGCGTCGACCTGATCCTCAACAACCCGCCGTTCCACTCGCACCAGGCCACCACGGACGCCACCGCCCGGAACATGTTCCACGGGGCGCGTGCCGCGCTGCGCCAGGGCGGCGAGCTGTGGGTCGTGGGCAACCGGCACCTCGGCTACCACACCCAGCTGCGCCGTACGTTCGGCAACTGCACCACCGTGGCGGGCGACCCCAAGTTCGTGGTGCTGCGCGCCGTCAAACGCTGACGCCCGGCCGCTGGGGCTCCGTGCCCCTTCCGGATTCTTGCAACACGTTCTACTGTGTGCGCCGCCGCACACGGGCGACGCGAACGCGAGACTCCTGGAGGGGCCGTGCACCTCGAATACACGCCTGAGCAGCAGCAGTTGCGCGCCGAACTGCGCGCGTACTTCGCCGCGCTGGTCCCCGACAACGCCTACGCGCGTTACGCCGACCCCGCGGAGCAGAAGCGCTTCTACCGGGACACCATCCGACGCCTGGGGGCCGACGGCTGGCTCGGCGTCGGCTGGCCCACGGAGTACGGCGGACGCGGCCTGTCACCGATGGAGCAGTTCATCTTCTTCGACGAGGCCGCGCAGGCCGGCGTCCCGCTGCCGCTGATGGCCCTCAACACCGTCGGCCCCACGATCATGCAGTTCGGCACCGACGAGCAGAAGACCTACTTCCTGCCCAAGGTGCTCGCCGGGGAGCTCGACTTCGCGATCGGCTACAGCGAACCCGACGCGGGCACCGACCTCGCGGCCCTGAAGACCCGGGCGGTGCGCGAAGGCGACACGTACGTCGTCAACGGGCAGAAGATCTGGACGACCAACGGCGACACCGCCGACTGGGTCTGGCTCGCCGCCCGCACCGACCCGGACGCGCCGCCGCACAAGGGCATCACCATGCTGCTGGTCCCGACGACGGACCCCGGCTACTCCTGCACCCTGATCAACACCCTCGCCTCGCACGACACCACCGCGAGCTACTACGAGAACATCCGCGTCCCCCTATCCCGCCGGGTCGGCGAGGAGAACAAGGGCTGGCGGCTCATCACCAACCAGCTCAACCACGAACGCGTCACCCTCGCCGCCCACGGCACCATGGCCATCCGCGCCCTGCACAACGTCCGCCGCTGGGCCGCGGAGACCCGGCTGGCCGACGGCCGCCGCGTCATCGACCTCGGCTGGGTCCGCGCCCGCCTCGCCCGCACCCACACCCGCCTCGACGCCATGAAGCTGCTCAACTGGCAGATGGTTTCGGCCGTCCAGCACAACACCCTCACCCCGCAGGACGCCTCCGCCGTCAAGGTCTACGGCTCGGAGGCACGCCGTGACGCCTACGCCTGGCTCATGGAGGTCGTCGGCTCGGCCGGCCCGCTCAAGGAGGGCTCGGCCGGCGCCGTCCTGCACGGCGAACTCGAACGCGGATACCGCTCCGCCGTCATCTTCACCTTCGGCGGGGGCAACAACGAGATCCAGCGCGAGATCATCTCGTGGATCGGCCTCGGGATGCCGCGCGTACGGCGCTGAGCGGGTGCGACCACCGTCTCTAGTTGGCACATACCGAGGTTAGTTGGCACAGGGGCCGACCAGGTCAAGGCAAGTGACTGAGCCGAACCGCGCTAAAGGTTGTTGCAGAACGCCTGAGTGAGGGCATTCATCTTGTATGGGTGGGGTGTTGCGGGCTGAGTCGTTGTGGGTGGAGACGTTCACTGGCTTGCGGATGGGCCGGTTCGAGAAGTTGGTGAAGGTGGTACGGGAGCGGGGAGGGGACGGGCCTGGTGGAGGGCGCCCTTGGTGCCTGCCGCTGGCGGACCGGGTTCTTCTGGTGGCCGTCTACTACCGGACCAACCTCACAATGCGCCAGCTCGCCCCGCTCTTCGGGATCTCCCCGGCCACTGTCTGCCGGGTCATCCATCGCCTGCGGCCGCTTCTCGCGCTGGAGCCGGCGCCGCGGCCGGTCGCGGATGTCGAACGGTTGTGGATCGTGGACGGAACCCTTGTCCCGGTCCGTGACCGTATGGTCGCCGCGTCCTCCCATAACTATCGGTTCTCGGCGAACGTGCAGGTCATCATCGACGCGGACAGCCGCCTGGTGATCGCCTCAGCCCGCCCCGTCCCCGGGAACAAGGCCGACGCCCACGCCTGGGTGGCGATGCGTCTTCCCGGCTCCTTCCTCACCGTGGTGTGCGACCGTACCGGGCTGCGTATCGCCGGTGACCGGGCAGGGGCGGTGACCGTGTACTGGATCCCCACCGTGCCGCCACCGCCCGCGTACGTTGCGCGAGTTGGGCGGCCCGGCCGGTCAGCTCAGGAACAGGGCTGTCCCGTCGCGGCGGCTGCGGCGGGCCCGCCACGTGAGTGACGCGAGGGCCGCGGCGAGCCAGCAGGCCCCGACCAGTGCCTCCCAGGCCGCGAGCGCGGCGGTGTGGGGGCCCGCTCGCCCGGCCAGTACCTCGCGGATCGCGAGGAGGCCGTGGGTCAGCGGCAGGACGTCGCCGAGCCGGCCGAGCACGGGGCCGACGGCCTGCACCGGGACCTCGGCGCCGCAGACGATCATCATCACCGTGAACGCGCCGTTGGACGCCACGTTGCGCAGGTCCGAAGCGGTCAGCACCAGCGAACCCAGGAACAGGCCGAGGCAGTAGCTCGTCACCGCGACGAGGACGAGGAGAACCGCGAGCAGGGCGACCCGTGCCACGGTCAGCCGCAGGTCCGCCACCGGGGCGAGGAGGAGTATCCCGCCCAGGCCGCAGGCGACGCCGTCCGGAAGCCAGAACAGGCTCCGCCCCACGAGAACCAGGGAGGGACTGCTGGGCGAGGCGACCAGCAGGGGCAGGGTGCCGTTCTGCAACTCCCATGTCGTTGACGCCGTCGCGAAGACGCCGTGCAGCGCGACCAGTGCCACCGCGTTGCCGATCAGCAGGTACCGGGCCTGCCCGGGCCCCAGCAGGTCGCCGATGGTGGTGAAGAACAGCATCTGGGCGAGCATCCGTACGAACCAGCCGAGCACCCAGGTCTTCCAGGTGAAGACGGTGGCGTAGTCGGCGATTCCGGCGCGTGCCGCCCAGCCGAGCACCTGGAGACGGCGGCCCGGACCGGTCGTGTCGGGGGTGCCGTCGCCCGCCGAGGTGATCGTGGTCATGCCAGCCCCACCGTCCCCGTCTCCCGTACCAGCCGGACGACCCTGCCGAGCAGCAGCCGGCCGCCGATCCCGGTGAGGAGCCCGAGGCCGAGGACGACGCCGGTCCGCCAGGCCGCCGAGGTCGAGGTGACCGGGGCCGGGTCAAGCGCGTCGCGCAGCAGATCGGAACTCCAGGAGAGGTAAAGGAGCCTGCCGATCGGGTGCGTCCACTCCGGCAGCCGGTCGAGCGGGGTGAACACCCCGCCGAGCAGCAGTACCGGATAACTCAGCGAGTTCTGGAAGGTCCGCGCGGTGCGCGTCGCCACAAACAGGGCGGCCATCAGGGTCGCCGACCCGGCGGTGGCGACCGCGGTGGCGAGCAGGCCCACCAGGAAGACGAACGGGTGCGGTACGTCGGGAACGATGCCGAAGCCGAGGACCGCCACCGCGCCGACCTCGACCACCGTCAGCAGACTGATGGCCGTGGTCACCCAGACCCTGCTGAGCACCACGCGGGCGAAGCCGGCCGGCGCCGCTATCTGGAGTTCCAGGGTGCCGAGCCAGCGGTCGCTGTCGACAACCTCTCCGGAGATCAGCATGGCCATGCTCCACACCCCCATCAGCACCGGCGCGAGCAGCCCGTACGCGAGGAGGTCCGGCCGGTCGTTGTGCCGTATCAGCAGCAGGAACACGGCGGCGAGCAGCGGGGTGCGCACCAGGTCGATGAGGTAGTCGCGGTGGGTCAGCACCAGGCGGCCCTGGAAGCGCCCGGTCGCGGCCAGCAGGCTCACCGGTTCACCACGCTGCGCTGCTCGTTGCGGTGGACGAGTCGAAGGTAGACCTCTTCGAGGCCGGGCAGCTCGGTGCGTACGTCGGTGACGCCCTCGGCGACCACGAAGGCGAGCACGGCGCCGAGGGCCTGCTGGCTCTCGACGGAGACGACCGCCGTGCCGTCGTCGGCCGGCTCCACGCCGAGGACACCGTCGAGGGCGCGCACCCGGTCGAGCAGTCCGGCGTCCGCGCGGACGCGGACACGCTCCTGTCGCGACATCAGGCGCGACAGCGTCTTCGGCGCCTCCGTCGCGATCACCCGGCCGTGGTTGATCATCGTGACCCGGTCGCAGAGCACCTCCGCCTCGGCCAGGTCGTGCGTGGCGAGGAGGATCGTGCGGCCCTCCCCGGCGAGCCGCTGGATCAGCTCACGCAACTGACGGGCGGCCAAGGGGTCCAGGCCGTTGGTCGGCTCGTCGAGCAGCAGGACGCGCGGGTCGCCGACGATCCCGCGGGCCAGGTGCAGTCGCTGGCGCATGCCGACAGAGAAGGTCTCCACCCGGTCGTCGGCGCGCTCGGCCAGGCCGAGTTCGTCGAGCAGGGTGTCCGTCCTGGCCAGGCCCTTCTTCGTGGACATGCCGTACAACGCGGCCCAGTAGCGCATGTTCTGACGAGCCGTCAGTCGTGGGTAGAGGCCGCGTTCACCGCCGAAGACGATCCCCAGCAGTGGCCGGATCCTGCGGTACTCGGTCACCAGGTCGTGGCCGAGCACGGACGCGCTTCCCGACGTCGGCAGCAGCACTGTCGAGAGGATCTTCATCAGGGTGCTCTTGCCGGCCCCGTTCGGACCGAGCAGTCCGTGCACCTCGCCCTGTTCCACCTGGATCGACACGTCGTCCAGGGCGGTGACCGCCGGGCCGCGCCGCACGTGGTACTCCCGCCGCAGCCCGCGGGCGTCAACGGCGAGTCGCACGCCGTCAGGTCGATTGCCGCTGTCGCGCATCACGCTACCGATCGTCCGGACGAAGAGGTGCCGGTGCTGGACGGCCCGGTCGGGGCGGAAGCGGTGCGGGGTGCGGATTCCGCGCCGTCCACCTCGTCCAGCCATTCCTGCCGGGCGGCACCCGACACCAGTAGGAAGGAACCCAGCGGGGTCCGCGCGACCAGATGGCGGCCGACGTCGTCCAAGCGCAGCCCGTCCAGGCGCAGCCCGTCGACGGGCTCGGCCGCCGGCGGACGGGCACCGGCGGGGTCGTCCGGGCGGGCACCCGCAGGAGGGTTCGAACCCGTATCCCCGGCCGTGTCCCCGCCCCCCAGCGGCACCCCGAACAAAGGCACCCCTGAGGCGAGCAGCCGGCGCGCGCCGGGCCGGCGGTGCACGAGGTCGGAGGCGAGGGCGGCCGGGCGCCCCCCGCGGCCCTCGATGCCGGACTGCGCGGCGAACGCGGCCGCCCGCACCGGGTTGCTCCAGCGCACCGCCGTGCGCACCGACCGCGCCAGCCGTATGCGCATCGCCGCCGCACGGGTGTGCGGCAGTGCGACCGTGGGCCGCCAGCCGAGACGGGCGACGCCCCGCATCGCCTGCCGCCACTCCGGCCACAGGCCGACCCTGTCGAGGTCGGCGCCGAACTGCCGTACGGCCTCTTCGTCCATGGCCTGGAGAAGGAGCACCAGGTCGAGCAAGTCACGTGAGCGGAATGGGCGTTCCCACCGTTCCGCCACCAGGGCGACCGCGCTCGTGGTCCACGCGGAGCCGGGCGGGCGCGCGAGCTGCCGGGCGGGGCCGTGGACGTCCGTCACGATCTCGGCGGTGAACAGGCCGACGGCGTACGGGTCCTGGGACGTGTCGGGCGCCGGCTTGCGGAACTCCGCGCCCAGGTGGGGGGAGACGGTGTCGCCGGGGTGGGCGGGCCCCACGGTGAAGGCCACCAACTCCCAGCCGCAGGCGAGCAGATGGCGGGCACAGGCCCACAGGTCGGCGTGGCGTGGACAGATGACGTCGAGGTCGCCGGCCGAGCGGAGCACACCCGGCGGGTAGAGGGCGGCGATCGTCGCCCCCTTCAAGGGGAAGGCGTCGGGCGCGTGTTCCTGAAGCTCTTCCCAGACCCGGCGGTACCGGTCGACGCGCTCCCGTGCCGTCCGCAGCTCGGCCGCCTGATCGTCCGTGAGTTCCTCGCCGCCGACGGCCCAGAGGCTCAGCAGGGTTCCGGCGAGCTTGTGCCGGCCGTCACGGGCCGTACGCAGCAGAGAGTCCCGGTCGGATCCGGGCGCGGCGTCGAGCAGGGCGAGGACCGTGTCGGTCGTGACCGCGTGCCCAGTTGGTGCTTCAGTCAACGCGGACTCCGCCCCGGTTGGCGTGTTCTCCGGCCGAAAAGGGCCACTAGGGCGCCAAGGGCAACGAGAGGCGAATAGGGGAATTCCAGGGGCGGGCGACGGAAGACGCGGTCAGGATGTCCGGAAATCCGAATCCTGGCCGCATCCACGTCTGCTCCGACCGGTCGTTTACTTGCCCGGCTTCGGGCGGACCGTAACCTTCTTGAAGGCGACGCTCATGGGACCCTCCTTGATGTGTTCGGTCGTGGACGTTAGCCTCAGCGTATTGCCCTGAATGCAGCATTGGCAATGGCGCAACTACCTCTTCATACAGCCTAGTTGGCCGGAAAACGCGGGGTTGACGCACGGGCCCCGACCGAGTGGAGAGCCGGAGGAACATGGCCGTCGAGCAGTGGTTGCAGGCCCCCTTCACGCACGATCCGGCACGGCGTCGAACGTATCCGGACGACGTCTACTTCCGGGAGATGGCCGCTTTGCTGGACGAGCGGGACGCGGAGGAGACCGGCCGGACACTCGGCGGAACCACCTTCGTCATGTTCAAGCCCGACGCGGTGGTCGGGCGCCGTATCGAGCCCGCCCTCGATCTGCTGGCCGGCCACGGTTTCCTGCCGCTCGGCGCACGCGAGGTCCGGGTCGACGCACGGGTCTGCCGCGAGCTGTGGCGCTACCAGATCAACGCCGCGCCCCTGGCGGTCATCCGGGCCGTGGACATGATCCTGGAGTCCGGGCCGCCCTGCCTCTTCGTCGCCGTGCGCGACACCCGCGGTCCGCGGGAGACGGGTATGTCCGCGGCCCAACGGCTCAGCGAGTTGAAGGGGTCGTCCAAGAACCGGGACACGGACGGCGTCACTCTGCGCGGCGCGCTCGGCTGCGAGCTGATGTGTCTCAATTTCCTGCACGCGCCGGACGATCCCGCCGATCTCGTCCGGGAGGTCGGCGTCCTGGTGCCCCACAGCCACCGGAACGAGGTGCTGACGATGCTGGCGGGCGAGCCGTCGCCCGCGCGGACCGCCGGGGTGGTCGCCGCTGCGCGCCGGCTCTGCGCCGCGCATCCGGCCCACCCCCTGGCCCCGGCACCCGGCTCCGCCCGGCCGGCGCGGGCCGACTCCGCCGGGGCCCTCGCCCGGGTCGGCGAACTGGCCGCGGGGCAGGGCGGACTCGCGTTGTGGGACCGCATAGTGATCGCCGCGCACCTGGTCGAGGGGCTGCCGTCCGAGGGCACGGCCCTGATCGGACCCCCTCCCGGCACCCGCCTGAACCATCCCCGGGCCACCGGGCCCACGCAGGGCGCGACCACCCCCGCGGGCACACGGTCCGCCCGTGTCCCCGCACCCGCCGCCGTCGCCCTGGACCACTGACCACCGAGCGCTCCGCCCCGCACCAAGCACCGCAACGAAAGGCCCGCCCCCGATGGACGACTCCACGACGGAAGACGTCACCCTGCACGGTCCGGCGAGCTGGGAAGGACCGGTGCGCCGGCACGGGCCGGTGGCCCGGGTCGCCGTGCTCTCCGACATCCACGCGAACATCCCCGCGTTCGAAGCCGTGCTCGCCGAGCCCGACGTCGCGGCGGCCGATCTCATCGTCCTCTGCGGTGACCTGACCTGGGGCCCGCAGCCGCAGGAGACGTACGAGCGGATCCTCGCGCTGGGGGAGCGCGCCCTGTGCGTGCGGGGCAACGCCGACCGGTACGCCGCCGAGATCGGCACCGGCGCCCGCGCGGCCGACACACCCCGCCAGTCGTGGATCGCCGACCGGCACTCGCCCGAGGCCATCGGCTTCCTCACCCGGGTGCCCTTCGGAGTCGTGGTCGAGGTCGACGGGCTCGGCCCGGTGCACTTCTGCCACGGCTCACCGCGCAGCGACCACGAACTGGTCACGCCGGGCACACCGCCCGAGCGGTTCGCCCGACTGTCCGCCACCCTCGACGCGCGGGTCCTGGTCACCGGCCACTCGCACCTCCAGTTCGACCGGACGGTGGCCGGACTGCGCAGCGTCAACCCGGGAAGCGTCGGGCTGCCCTACCACGCGGCCGAGCCGGGCACCGCGTACTGGGCACTGCTGGGCCCCGACGTCCGCCTCAGGACCACGCGCTACGACGTCTCGGACGCCGTCGACCGCGCCTACCGCGCGGCGGACCCCGACGCCGAGCGCTACGCAGGCACCCTCACGAATCCTCCTGTACCGGAGAAGATCGTCGAGGAGGCGGAATCCCTGGTCTTCGTCAACTGACCGGATTTCGCCAACCGGCCGGATCATCAACCTTATTGAAAACAGGCGTAGTTGAGAGGTCAACTCGGCCGTTTTGACATTGACAGGCCAACTCGCCGTGTGTTGACCTGTTCGCGCACAAGTCGAAAGTTGTTTGGCCTTTTCTCTCGCGCTATCCAGCAAGCAGGAGGAATCCATGCAGACAGCTCCACTCCCCACTCCGAAGACGACCACCACGTCGACGCCCGCGCCGGTGATGCTGCTGCCGCGTCTCGTCGAGCGCATGATCACGGACCGTCAGGCCGTGCACATCGCCAAGTTCCGCACCACCTGCACCGACTGCGTGCCGAACTTCTGAGCACGGCGTCGCGCGTCGGCGGACGTACGACAGCGTCCGCCGACCTGCGCGTGGTGCCCGAAGTCGTCGAACGGTGTCTGAGCACAGCGCCCCGCGGGCTGTGCGTCCTGGCGGTCGACGGCCTGTCGTACGCCGTCGCCGAACCGGCGCTCTCCCACGCGCGGACACGCCCCCTGCGCTCCACGTTCCCCAGCACCTCGACCACCGCCTGGCTGACCGCGGTCACCGGCGCCGCCCCCTCCCGGCACGGCGCCCTCGGCATGGTCTATCGGGCACCGGACGCCGACTGCGTCACCCACCTCGTCACGGGCGGGACCTACGCCTTCGGCCCCGCGACGCCGCCCAGGAACCCGTTGCTGCACGGTGGCCCCACACTCTTCGACCGTGCCGCCGCGGCGGGCCGCGCAGCCCTCGTGGTCGGCGCTGAACTCGAACGGCTGACGGGGGAGTGGGTGGAGGCGCTGCTCCACGGCGCCCGGATCGTCCCGTCGTCGGCCACGGAACTCGGCACCGATCCCGTCGCGGTCGTCGAACGGACGGTCAGCGAGGTCGAGGCCGTCCTTGCGGACCCCCACGACGTACCACCCCTGATATGGGCCTACGTGAACCTCGACGACCACATCCACCTCAGCGGTTACGACGACCGCCTGCACGCCTCCCTGCGGCTGCTCGACACGGCGGCCAGCCGCTGGGCCGACGCCGGATGGAGCGTCCTCGCACATGCCGACCACGGCCAGGTCCCCGCCGCGCCGAAGGCCGAACTCCTAGACGCATGGGCCAGATTGGACGCACCCGCGCACTGCCGGATGCCCGGCGGCGGCGCCGGCCGGGTCCGCTGGCTCTACCCCCGGCCCGGCCACGAGCAGGAACTCGCGGACGCCCTGAGCGACGCGCTTGGCGACCACGCGCTCGTCCTGACCCCCGACGCCCTGGCCGAACGCGGCCTGCTCGCCGCCACCCCCGTCGTCCGCGAACGGATCGGCGCGGTGGTCGCCCTCGCGACCTCCGCGGCGTTCCCCGTGCCCGACCCCTCCGTCGCGTGGGAGCACGGATCCCTCAGCGACGACGAGATGCTCGTCCCCCTCGCGGCCTGGAACGCGCCCCGCGCGGCCCAGGACGCCGTAGCCCCCGCATCCCCAGACGAACAGGAGAGACCGTGAGCACGGTCGTGTTCCGCAACAAGACCGGCGGTTCGGAGAACCTCTACGCAGAACCGGGCCAGAACCTCCTCGACGTCCTGCGCCTGCACGGCATCCCGGCCAACGCCGTGCTCACCTACCGCGACGGGGCCGTGGTTCCCGAGTCGATGGTCGTCGTCGGGGCGGACGATGTCATCGAGGTACGCCAGGTACGCCACTACGACCTCGACGTGCTGCGCAAGCCCAAGGAGCACGTCTACGCCGCGCCCGACCCCGTGTACTCCAAGTCCGTGCTCTTCGACCACGGCGGGACCCTCGAACGCCGCACCGAGCAGCTCACCGCCGAGACCTTCGTGACCTACGTCGAGGAGACCTTCGTCCAGAGCATCACCTCCGGCGGCACCATGCGCGCCGGGGACCGAGCCGTCATCGGACTGTCGGGCGGCCGGGACAGCGTCGCCTACCTCAAGCTCCTCGAACGCACCCGGGGCCGCTGGCCCGAGATGGACATGACCGCGGTCACCATCACCGGACTGCCCGACTGGGACGAGCCCGCGACGTTCCGGATCGCGCTGGACGCCTGCCAGAGCCTCGGCCTGGAGCACACGATCGTGACCGCCGACGACGTGACCGAACTGTTCAAGCTGCGCGAGCCGTTCGTCGACATGATGAACAAGGTCGTGGCCGGCCAGCACCGCAACATGAACATGGTGATCGGCCACCAGGTGCTGCGCCGCATGCTGGAACGGGAGGCCGGGCGGGCAGGCGCCTCGGTCGTCGCGTTCGGCTTCAACGCCGACGACCTGGTCGCCAGCATGGTCACCTGGTTCACCACCGGCTACCGGATGGGCGGCATCCCCGTACGCGAACTGGGCGACCTGCGCTACGTCTTCCCGCTCTACCGCATCACCAAGAAGGAACTGACCCTCTACCTCGAACTCGTCGCCCCGGAACTCAACCGCCAGGGCGCCCCGGGCCGCTTCACCACCGGCTCGGACGAACGCTCCCTTGCCTACGCGATGGCCGACCACCTCTACGACCAGTGGCCGGGCATCGACTACTACCTCTTCAACGCCTTCGAGAACGTCCAGCGCAGCCTGCTGCCGGTGGTCGACGACGTGTGCCGGGTCTGCGAGGGCCGCTACCTCCTCGTGGAGGGCGCGCCCAACCCCGCCGGACTGTGCGACGTGTGCGGCTTCCTCCAGCGGCAGGAGGCGTTGCGGGCGGACGCGGTATGACGGGCGGCGCGGGCGGCGGTACGGACCGCCGCCCCTGGTACCAGGACTTCTTCGGCGAGGAGTTCTGGGCGGTGGCGGCCCACGAGTACACCGCCGAGCGCAACGCGGCGGAGGCCGACTACCTGGCCGGCGTCCTCGACGCCTCGGCCCCCGGCCGCCGCGTCCTGGACCTTGGCTGCGGCACAGGGCGGCACGCGGTGGCACTGGCCGGGCGCGGATTCCACGTCACGGGTGCCGACGTCGGCATCTGGGCGCTGCGCCAGGCGGCGGCGTCGGCAGCTGCGGCCGGCGTGGACGTGAAATGGCTGCGACTCGATCTCCTGCGTGAACTCATATGGCCAGTGGGCGAGTTCGACGCGGTCGTCTGCGTGCAGTCCTTCGGCTGGGGCAGCGACACGCAGCAACTGCGGCTGCTCCGGGAGGCGCGCCGGGCACTCGTCCCCGGCGGGGTCCTCCTGCTCGACCACTCCAACGTCCTGACGATCGCGGGTAACTACGTACCCGAGGCGACCTTCGAGACCGACGGGCTGCGGGCCGTCTTCCGCCGCGACTACCGCGTGGAGCACGGCCGCAGCCGGGGCTCGATCGAGGTCCGCCGAGGCAACGCGAAGCCGGTCGTCGTCCACGACGACGTACGACTCTACCAGCCCGCCGAGGTGCGGGACCTGCTGACCCGCGCCGGATTCCGGGTCGAGCGCGCCGACGCCGATTTCACCGCCGGCCGGGAAGTCCAACTGACCACCCGGTACGTGCAGTTCGTGGCCCGCAACCCGGATGCCGGGGAGCACCGCACGGCGATCGCGACGTGGGAACGGCCCGCCGCCGGGGGTTCGGCGAGGGGCGCGACAACGGGACCGGCCCAGGCGGCGGGGTCCGGCGGTCCGGTGGGCTTGGCCGGTCAAGACGGTCTGGTGGACCTGCGGTGGTCGCCGGACGAGATCGACTTCGTACGGTCCGCGGTCGATCGGGCCTTCGAGTCGGTCACGGTCACCGCCGACGCGGCACGCGCCTACCACGTGACCGACCCCTACGCCGCGGTGCGGGCCGCGCCGGTGCTGTCCGAGCACTTCGGCCTGGAGCTTCCCCCCGACACGGTGACGGCCGGCACCGGTGCCACCGGCCTGCTGCACGGCTGCGCGGCACTGGCACAGCCGGGCCCCGTGCTGCACCTGCGCGGCGGCCACCCCGACCTGCCGAGGTGGGCGGCACGCTCGGGCAGCGAGGCGATCGCGACGCGCATGGAGGACCTGGCCGACGCCCTCGACCGGCACGCACCCTCGGTACTCGTGCTCGACCGCCCGACTATCACTGGGGACCTGCACGGCAGGGGAGAGCTGGACGACATCGTCCGCACCGCCCGCGCCCACGGCACCACGGTGGTCCTCGACGAGGCATACGCCGTCTACGCCGGGCCGGGCGCCAGCTGCGTCCCCGCGGTCGCCGAGCACGACAACCTGATCGTGCTGCGGAGCATGTCCAAGGGCTACTGCTGCGGCGGACTCAGGGTCGGGTTCGCCGTGGCCGCGCCCGCGCTGACCCGGCGGTTGCGTGCGGTGGTGCCGCCGCTGGGCGCGAACGCCTTCGGCCTGGCCGTCTCCCTGGCCCTGCTGGCACAGGGCGACGTCTTCACCGCGCTGCGGGCCCGGATCGCCGGGGTGAAGCCGCGGACGGCGGCACTGCTGCGCGGGGCGGGACTCGCGGTGACCGAGGGGGCCGACTGCCTTCCCTGGGTGACCGTCCCGGGGGACGACCAGGCGGATGCCCTGCTCGAAAAGCTCGGGCTGCGGGTCAAGGAGGTTGAAGGGCATGGGACTTGGGACCCGGGAGTGCGGGTCGGGGACCGGGACACGCTCTTCAAGATGGCCGTTCCGCTGTCGGACGCCCGCCTGACCGCCTTCCACGCGGCCTTCGGCAAGGGCGGACAGCGTGAGTGACAGCGGCCTGAGCGCCCCGAACGGCCCGAGCGGCCCAGGTGTGTTGAGCGGCCCAAGTGGCTTGAGCGGCCTGGTCAGTGGCGTTTTCCGGGACATCGACGCCGACGAGGCGATGGGCTGGGTTGCCCGGCTGGCCGAATGGGATCGGTACCAGGGATCGGCGGGGATCGCCCGGGCCGCCGACTTCGTCGCGGGCGAGGCCGAACGCGTGGGACTCACCGACGTCGAGGTACTGAACCTGCCCGCGGACGGCAGGACGACGTGGTGGACCTACACGGCGCCCCACTCATGGACTCCGCGCGCAGCCCACCTCTCGCTCAACGGCCGCCCTGCTCTGGTCAGTTACCCCGAACAGTCCTCTTCCCTCGCGGCGAACTCGGCGGCGATGGACGGCGAGGCGCCGCTCGCGGTACCCGGGGAGCCCGGCTGGCCGCCGGGCGCACTGGTCCTCGTCCCCTCGGCGGCCGATCTCGGCCCCGGACTGCTCGGCCGGATGGAGGCCGAGAAGGCGGCCGGGTTCTGCGTGACGACCCGCCCCGACCTGGACGACGAGGCGGGACGCGTCGAACTGCCCGGCGGCAGCCCGCTGTTCGGCTTCAGCGCGACCCCGGGCCAACTCGACGAGCTGCTGCGCGCGCACCGGCGCGGAGAGCGGGCCCGCGTGGTCGTCGACATCGACGACCGCCCGCGCCGGATGCCCGTGGTGGTCGCCCGTACCCCGTCGGGAGCGGCGGACGAGGGGGACGCGTGCCTGCTCGGCGCCCACCTGTGCCACCCGGCGCCCGGGGCCAACGACAACGCCTCGGGTGTCGCCGCCGCTCTGGCGGCCGGACGTGTCCTGGCCGGACGGCGACTGCGCCGGCCCGTCCGCTTTGTGTGGGCACCGGAGTTCGTGGGACTCGCCGCCTACGTCCACCAGGCGGTCGTGGAGGGCGTGCGGCCACTGCCCGCCATGGCGGTCAACCTCGACATGGTGGGCGAGGACCAGCGCCGCTGCGGCGGCCCGCTGATCGTCGAGTACAGCCCTGAGTACCTTCCGCACTACGCCAACGCCCTGGTGGAGGCCTGCGTACGGGCCCTTCCGCCCGCCGCGCGCTCCTACAGCGGTGCCGTCGGCTGCGACACCTGGGCCTGGCGCACCACACCGTTCGTCGGCGCCTCCGACCACGCGATCCTCGCGGACCGGGCGATCGGCTGCCCCGCCGTCCAACTCGGCCACTGGCCCGACCGGTTCAACCACTCCGGCGCCGACACGCTCGACAAGGTCGACCCCGGAGAGCTGCGCAGGTCCGCGGCGATCGCGGCGTCCGCGGCGGCCGTCGCGGCGACCGCCGACGGACCGGACGCGGACCGCATGGCCCGGCTCCTCACCCAGTGGACCGCCCGGCGGATGACCGCCTGCCTCCCCTCCGCCGACGGACCGCCCCCCGGACCGCCGGGCGCCGACGGGCCACCGTCCGAAGAGCTCGCCGTCGCCCGGCTCACGCGGCGGTGGCACTACGGCCGTGACGCCCTGAGCACCCTGCGCCCGCTCGGCGCGAGCCCGAGCGTCCTCGACCGGCAGGCGGACGTCCTCGTCGGGCTGCACCGCACCCTGTCGTCCGCCTGGGACGAGGCCCCCGCGGACCGCCGGCCGCACCACCACCAGCGGGGCCCGGCCCTGCGCAGGCACTGGCCGGGTCCCTTCAACCTCCGGGCGCTGACGGGAGCCATGACGGACAAGAACCGCCGGTGGTTCCTGGGAGAGCTGACGGCGGACCGGGGCGGCTGCTACGCCGCCGCGATGGCGCTGGCGCAGAGCGTCGACGGCCGCGCCGACGCCGCGGCCGTCATCTGCGTCGCCGAACTGGACTCGGGAATCCGCCCGGCGACTGCGGACTTCGGGGAGCGGTTCTTGGCGGCGATGGCCGCGGCGGGCTGGATCGAGGAGACCGCGGCGGCGGGCGCCGCACCCGCCCCCGGGACAGACGACGTGACGCCCGGCCGGGCGGGAGCGGTGCACGAAGGAGGCAGGACATGAGTGCAGGGCGGATCCGCATCCAAGTCGCCGAGTCCCTGGGCGAGCTGGACATCGCCCAGTGGCAGCGGGTGGCCACCGCCGCGGGCGCGCCCGTCCACTACACCCCAGCGTACCTGCGGGCCTACCAGGACAGCCCGCTCAGCCCGTATGCCGCCGTCCGCTACCTGACGGCCGTCGAGGCCGGGCGGACCGTCGCGATCCTGCCGTGCTACCTCGACAAGCGGGGCGACCCGTACGGCTTCCTGCAGGAGGTCGGCATCGCCAAGGCGGACGGCCCGGCACTGCTCGGGCACAACTGGTACTGCTACGACACCCGTGTCCCCGTACTCGCCACGGACGCGGGCCACCGGGACCGGGTGCTCGCGGCGATGCTGGACGGCTTGGCGGAGGTGGGCGCCGGCGCCCAGGTCGCGGGTCTGGTCAGCGTCCCGGAGGGAGACCCGCTGCTCGACGTCGCCCGGGGCAAGGGCTGGCGGGTGGCCCCGATCGTCACGCGCTTCCAACTCCCGCTCCAAGGCGTGCAGTCGTACGACGACTATCTCGCGAGGCTCGGCCCGAGGACACGGCGTACGATCCGCCGGTACGCGCGCCGCGCGGCCGACGTCGGAGCCACGATGTCCGTCGAGTCGCCCCGGCCCGACTTCCTGCGCACCGTGTGCGACCTGACCCGCCGCACGGCCGCCAAGCACGGCAGCGCGGACATGTATCCCGAGAGCGCCTTCGTGGACTTCGTGATGGCCCTGGGCGACCGCGCCCGTGTCGTGCGCGTCGACGTGCCCGGGCGGACACTGGCGGCCGCGGTGGTCCTCCTGGACGACCAGCGCCTGCACATGTGGGTGGGCGGGACGAGCGACGCCACCGTCCACAGCTTCAGCCCCAACTACCTCCTCTGGGCCACGGAGATCCGCGCCGCCATCGAGTCGGGCAAGGAGTGGGTGGAGGGCGGCCGAAGCAACCGGCCGATGAAGGAACGCCACGGGATGAGACCACTGCCGCTGTACGCCTGCGTCACCCCCGGGTGATTGCGCCTGAGCGGCACGGGGGCCTACCGTGAATCCCTACCGTCCCGCGGTGGGAGTCTGGGCGAACCGCTTCTTGTACGCCTTCACGAAGTGGCTGCTGTCGGCGAAGTGCCAGCGAGCGGCGATCTCGGACACCGTCAGGCGGGTTGAGGCCAGCTCTGCCCTGGCGCGTTCGAGACGGCGCTCGCGCACGTATCCCATGACCGGCGACGCGGCCCCCTGACTGAACGCGCGGTAGAGGGTGCGGACGGATACGTTCAGGGCCGCCGCGATGCCCCGGGGGCCGAGGTCGCGGTCGGCGAGCAGCCGGGTCTCGATGTGGTCCATCGCCGCCCTGAGGAGCGCGGGGGCGAACTCCGCGTCGTCGATGACCTGATCGTTCATCAGCCCTTGGAACAGTTCCAGCGTCGCGTTGCGGGCGGGCCCGTCCGCCCCGAGTCCGTCCGCCAGTTCCACCCTGATCAAGGTCAACCAGATTGGCACCGTCACCGAAACGCTGGAAGCCATGGCCATCTGCGACCGCGCCGGGTACACCCAGATGATCTCCCACCGCTCGGGAGAAACCCCGGACACCTTCATCGCCGATCTGGCCGTTGGCACCGGCTGCGGGCAGATCAAGTCCGGGGCACCCGCCCGTGGCGAACGCGTCGCCAAGTACAACCGCTTCCTGGCGCTGGCCGCCGATCCCGGCACCCTGCCGTACGGACTGCGGAGCACCACCTGAGCGGAGAACCGGGAGGAGGGCCCAGGCCGACCGTGCGCCGGGCCGGGCCGACTGGCCCTGGACACAGGTCAGGCGCTGGCCTGATGCACTGCGGCGGCCGGTGACGGCTGCCGCGCGGCGGTGGGGCCCGCCGTACCCGAACCGCGGCACGGATGCCGCCAACGGTCCCTACTTGCGATGGAGTGTGCCCGCGTGGGCACCCAGCGAGTAGGAGACGTATGCCCAGGCAACCCCAGCAGCGCTTGGCGCCCGTGTCGGCGCCCCAGCCGGAGCCTGTCGATTCCGATATCGATCTTGCCGTCCCCCGCCAGCGCACCGAACTTTCCGAGCGGCCTTGGGCGGTCATTGCCGTGATCTCCGTCGGCGGAGCCGCCGGGGCCTGCGCCCGGTACGGGGCATCGCTCATCTGGCCGGTGGCCACCCAGGGATTCCCGTGGACGACGCTGGTGGTCAACGCGATCGGCTGCGCGGTCATCGGCGTGTTCATGGTGGTCATCAGTGACGTGTGGGCGGCGCACCGGCTGGTGCGGCCGTTCTTCGGCACCGGCGTCCTCGGCGGATTCACCACGTTCTCGACCTACGCGGTGGACATCGAACGCCTGGTCGACGCAGGCCATGCCCGAACGGGCGTGGCCTATCTGGGACTGACACTGCTCGCGGCTCTCGCGGCGGTATGGAGCGCGGTGTGGGCGACGCGCCGCGTGCTGGCATGGAGGCAGGCATGACGAATCTGACGGGCAGGGCCATGCGGGTCACGGTCCTGATCGGGGAATCCGACGGGTGGCATCACCGGCCCGTGTTCACAGAGATCGTGCACCGGGCGCACAAGGCGGGACTGGCCGGCGCCAGTGTCTTCCGGGGGATCGAGGGCTTCGGCGCCGGATCGCTGATCCACACTCAGCGGCTGCTGTCGCTGAGTGAGGACCTGCCGGTCGCGGTCGTGATCGTCGACACCGAGGAGAAGATCCGGGCCTTCCTGCCCCAGCTCGACGAACTGATCACCGGCGGCCTCGTCATCCTGGACGACTGTGAGGTCGTGCGCTACACCGGCGGACAGGACAGCCGATGAACTGGCTCCTGGTCGTGATCGGAGCGGCGATTGGCGCTCCGCTCCGCTACCTGACCGACCGGACAGTGCAGTCCCGGCACGACACCGTCTTCCCCTGGGGCACCTTCACCGTCAATGTGACCGGCTCACTGATCCTGGGCCTGCTCACCGGGGCAGCGACCGCCGGTGCGGCGTCCTCGCAGCTCCAGCTGCTTCTGGGCACCGGACTGTGCGGTGCTCTGACCACCTATTCGACGTTCAGCTACGAGACCTTGCGGCTGGCCGAGACCGGGGCGAAGTTCTACGCGGCCGCCAACATCGTGGCGAGCGTGGTCGCCGGCCTCGGCGCCGTGTTCGTCGGGATCGCCGTCGCGGAGACACTGTGGGCGTAACACATGCCGCAGGGGTACGACCTCGGCAATTCGTCATCCGGTTCGGAACCGGCAGCCTGCTCGCCGGCCCCGTTCACGAACGAGCCCGCTCACGGACCGCACCGGCCGCTTCCGGGGGCGACGATCGCCGTATACGAACCACCGGAGTTCCGCACCATGATCAACCGCGGGCCTTCGCTGTACCCGGCCGTGCCGACGCCCTGCGGAGCCGGCGGCGGGCCGGTCTCCGGCGAGCTGTGTCCGCGTACCTGCTGGAAGTGGCGCGGCAGGACACCCGCCGCGCCGGTCAGCGCCACGCCGGCGAGGATGGCGTCGCCTGGGTGTCGCTTGGTGCGGGCCATGGCTCCGGAACCGGCGCTGACCGGCACCGATAGACTCCTCGGCATGGTTCGAGCGTCCCGTGGTGCGGTGACCCCCGGGATGTGGCGGCGTGAGGCGGGCACCGTGGTGCGGCCGGCCGCACCGCTCCCGGAGCCGGCGGCGGGTGCCATCCTTGCCGGGTCCCGGATCGTTTCCGGCCCCACGGAGTGGTCGCCGCACTCGCATTCCCTGCACGAACTCGTCTGGGTGCGCGGGGGAACGCTGACGTCCCGCGTGGGGGACCGGGTGCTGACCGTGGTCGAGGGACACGGGCTCTGGATGCCCGCGGGGATGGTCCACGCGGGGCGGGCGACGGCCGGCGCGGAGTTCTCCGACGCCTTCTTCGTCCCCGACCGCACCCCGTTCGTGTTCACGGAACCCATGGCGATCGCGATGACGCCTCTGCTGGAGTCGCTGCTGACCTATCTGGCCTCCGCGAACCTCGACGCGGAGGCCAGGGCGCGGGCGGAGTCGGTCGTCTTCGATGTGATCCGGCCCTCGGAGCGTCAGTTCGCGTTGCAGTTGCCCGGCGATCCGAGGATCGACACCATCGCCGAAACCCTGCTGGACGATCCCTCCGACGGCCGCTCGCTGGAGGACTGGGCGCGGCGACTGGAGATCAGCGACCGCACGATCACGCGCGCCTTCCGGCAGGCGACGGGCCTCTCCTTCGCGCAGTGGCGCCAGATGCTGCGCGTGCACCGGGCGCTGATGCTCCTCGCCGAAGGCTTCGAGGTGACCACGGTTTCCGAGGTGCTCGGCTACGCGCAGCCCAGTACCTTCATCGTCGCCTTCCGGCGGGTCACGGGAGTGACGCCGGGCGCGTTCTTCGACGCGGCCGCCGGACCGACGGGTGATGTCCGGAATTCCGTATCGCGTGACCAGAACTCCTGATTGTCCACGCGGCAAGCGGAATGCTACCTTCACGGAGTTAGGTAACCCTTAGTTGGTGCTCGCCGCGCAGGACGCTGTCCGTGCGTGGGCGAGCGCGCGTCCAGTGCCGGTCGGACCGGACGGAGGTTACCTCGGTTCCCACCCCTCCGATCGTCCGGACATCGTCATGTTCACAAGCCTCTTCCGGTCTGCCGGAGAACCCGCGGCCGCCCCCGCCGCCGCCGCCCCGGTGGCCGCGCTCATCGGGCACGACCTGGTGCTGCGCTACGGCGGCAAACCCGTCGTCCACGGTGTCTCGGTCGCGCTGGAACCCGGCCGTGCGACCGCCCTGGTGGGACCGAACGGCAGCGGGAAGTCCACGCTGCTGCGGGCGCTCTCCCGACTGCACCGGCTGGACGGCGGCCGGGTGACGCTCGGCGCCCCCGGTGGAGAGCCCGAACGTGACGCGTCCCTGCTCAGCTCCCGCGGGTTCGCGCGCGAGGTCACCCTGTTCTCCCAGTCGAGGCCCGCTCCCCAAGGGCTGACGGTCGCTGAGGTCGTCGCGTTCGGGCGCCATCCCTACCGGAGTGGCTTCGCCGGACCGACCGCGGAGGACCGGACCGCCGTCGACCACGCCATGGGGGTCACCGGAGTACGCGACATGGCCGCGCGGCAGGTCGGAGAACTCTCCGGCGGGGAGATGCAGCGTGTCTGGCTCGCGGCCTGCCTGGCCCAGGGCACCGGCGTCGTACTGCTGGACGAGCCGACCAACCACCTCGACCTGCGTTACCAGTTCGAGACGCTCGACCTGGTGCGGGATCTCGTCGAGGAACACGGCATCGCGGTCGGGATCGTGCTGCACGACCTCGACCAGGCCTCCCGGGTCGCGGACACCCTCGTCCTGATGCGCGCGGGCCGGGTGTACGCGGCAGGCGCCCCCGCGGACGTCCTCACCGCCGAGAACATCGGTGAGGTCTACGACATTCGCGTCGAGGTGGCCGTCGACCCCCGGACGGGGCGGCTCCGCATCGATCCACTCGGCCGCCACCTCTCCTGACACGGCGACCCCACTTACCTCTCACCTCCCCTGAACACGGCAGCGCCTCCCCGGAACGGCCCATGGGCCGCTCCGGGCAGGCGCCGGGCCGACTTGAAAACACCGACGCACCGTCCCCGCGTCGCCTACACCTCACCTGTGAAAGAGGAACCCTTCATGAACCGTGCCCGTCGCCTGGCGGCGTCAGCATCGACCGGGATCGCCCTGCTCGCCGCAACGGCCTGCGGAACGACCGACGTCGACAAGGCAACGGCCGGCAGCAGCGCCGCCGCGTCCCCCGCCTCGAAGGACTGCGCGCAGGACAGCACGACCCCCTCGACGGGGCCCGTCTCCTTCAAGGACGGCGTCGGCCGGCAGGTGAAGCTCGACAAGCCCGCCAAGCGGATCGCGGTCCTCGAATGGCAGCAGGTCGAAGACGCGCTGACGCTGTGCGTCACCCCCACCGCCGTCTCCGACGCCAAGGGATACCGCACCTGGACCAGCGCGGAGAAGCTGCCCGCCGGCGTGACGGACATCGGCACCCGCGAGGAGCCCGACCTCGACACCCTCTACGCGGCCAAGCCCGATCTCATCGTCGTGGAGGCCTTCGACGCCAAGGACGAGACGATCAAGAAGCTGGAGAAGAGGGGCGTCCCCGTGATGGCCACGCGCGGGGCGGACCCGAAGGACCCGATCGGGAACATGCGCAAGGTGTTCAGCATGATCGGCGAGGCGACGGGACGCACGGACCGGGCGGACCAGGTGCTCAAGGAGTTCGACCAGCACCTCGCGACGGCGAAGCAGCAGGTCACAGAGGCGGACCTGCCGACGAAGGACTTCCTGTTCTTCGACGGCTGGCTCGAAGGCGGCAACCTGACCGTACGCCCCTACGCGAACGGCGCCCTGTTCACCGAGATAGGCAAGGAACTCGGCATGACCCCGGCGTGGAGCAACGAGATCAACAAGAAGCACGGCGACGGAGGCGTGGACGCCGCCTACGGCCTCGCACAGACGGACGTCGAGGGACTCACCGCCGTGGGCGACGCCAACCTCTTCTACGCGAACGACGACGGCGCCGGCGGGTACGTCGCGGCGCTGAGCAAGAACCCGATCTGGAAGAAGCTCCCGGCCGTCAAGGAAGGCCGCGCCCACGCGTTCCCGGCACAGGTCTGGGGCGCCGGCGGCCCGCGCTCCTGCGCGCAGGCGATCGACGCGTACGTCGACGTCCTCGACAAGAAGTGAGCACTGTACGCACAGCGGCATCCGAGGCGGGGCCGCTGCCGGGGACGGAGCGCGGCGGCGGCCCCGCCGGGGCGGCCGTCCTGGCGCTCCTCCTCGCCGCCACCGTCCTGGTCGGCCTCTGGCACCTGACGCAGGGGACATCGGGCGTCGGCGTCGGCGATCTGGTGCGCCACCTCGCCGGGGGGCACGAGAGCGCGGGCGGGGCGCCCGTCGGGGAGATCCTCACCGGCTCGCGCCTGCCGCGCCTGTTCGCGGGCGTCGCGGTGGGCTTCGCCCTCGGCTGCGCCGGCACGCTCCTCCAGTCCGTCACCCACAACACACTCGCCTCACCGGACACCCTCGCGGTCACGTCCGGGGCCTACTTCACCCTCACGCTCGTCGCCGCCTTCGGCCTCGCCGTCCCGCTGTGGGCGTCGGGCGCCGTCGCCTTCGCCGGCGGCCTCGTCGCGGCGGCACTCGTGCTGCTGCTCGCGGGCCGTGCCGCCGGCACCGCGGGCACCCGTCTCATCCTCGCCGGATCGGCGACGGGATTGGCCCTGGACGCGGCGACCGGAATGCTCCTCATCCTGTTCAACCAGAACACGACGGGTCTCTTCGCCTGGGGGAGCGGCTCGCTGGCGCAGCTGAACATCGACGCGTCGGTACGCGCCGCCCCGCTCGTCGTCGTGGTGCTCTGCGTCGCCCTGGCGCTGTCCCGGCGGCTGGACGTGATGAACCTCGGGGACGACGCCGCGTCCACGCTCGGCGTGCCGATCCGGACCACCCGGGTGGCGGCCGTCATCTGCGCGGTGCTGCTGACCAGCACGGCGGTGACCCTCGCCGGCCCGATCGGCTTCGTCGGTCTCGGCGCGCCCGTCATGGCCCGCCTGATCGCGGGGCGGGTTCGCGCGCTGCGCCGGCACCTGCTCCTGATCCCGGCGGCCGGACTGCTCGGCGCGCTGCTCGTCCTGCTCGCGGACGCGGCCCTGCGCGCGGTGCAGGGGGCGGACGGGGCCGCCTCCATCCCCACCGGTGTGCCGACCGCGCTGCTCGGCTCCGTCGTCATCGTGGTTCTCGCCCTGCGGCTGCGCGACACGGGCGGTGTCCGGCAGCCACCGCGCGCGCGGGTCGCCGCACGCTCACGGCGCGCCTTCCTGCTCGTCACGTCCGGGGCGGTGGTCCTGCTGGCCGCAGCGGCCCTCACGTCGGTCCTGGCGGGAAGCCTCTGGCTGCGGACCGGGGACGTCGTGCAGTGGCTCCAGGGCGCCGCCCCGGACCTGATAGGCCAGGCGCTCGACGACCGGGTCCCGCGCGTGAGCGCCGCGATCCTCGCCGGTGCGGCGCTCGGACTGGCCGGCTGCGTCGTACAGAGCTCGGTGCGCAACCCGCTGGCGGAGCCCGGCGTGCTCGGCATCTCGGCGGGCGCAGGGCTCGGCGCGGCGGGCGTCGCCACCTCCGGCCTGTCCGGTAGCCGGCCGGTACTCATCGCGGTAGCGGTCACGGCGGGGCTGGCCACCTTCGCGCTGATCGCCCTGCTGGCGCGGCGCGGCGGGTTCCTGCCCGACCGGTTCGTGCTGATCGGCATCGGCATGGGGTACGGACTCAGCGCCGTCACCACCTTCCTCCTGCTGCGCGCGGACCCGTACAACACGCCCCGGATCTTCACCTGGCTCTCCGGCACCACTTACGGCCGCACCTTCCCCGACGTCGTCCCGGTCGCCGTGGCCCTGGCTCTCGCGCTTCCCGTACTGCTGTTCATGCGCGGCCGGCTCGACCTGCTCGCTGTCGATGAGGACACCCCGCGCATCGTCGGTGTCAGGGTGGAACGCACCCGCTTCACCGCCCTGTCGATCGCCGCGGTGCTCGCGGCCCTCAGCGTGATCGCCGTCGGCGTCGTCGGTTTCGTGGGGCTCGTCGCCCCGCACCTCGCCCGTTCCCTGGTGGGTGCCCGGCACGGCCGCGCGATCCCGGTCGCGATGCTGCTCGGCGGAGTGCTGGTGTGCGTGGCGGACGCCCTCGGCCGCACGCTCGTCGCCCCGGCCCAGGTGCCGGCGGGCCTCATGATCGCGCTGGTCGGCGCACCGTACTTCGTGTGGGTGCTCCGCAAGTCCCGCGCATGACCCCGGGAGGGGCGGGGTCCGCGCCGACAGGTTCGGGCCCCGCCCCTCTTCTTCTCCCTGTCCTCCCCGTCCCTTCAGGAGCACCGGAATGCTGCCCCATCAGGAAACGTCCGCCAGGCTCGCTGAGCCCGTGCGGGACGCGGAATGCATCGTCGTCCCCTACGAGCCCGACAGCCCGCCGGCTCAGCTGGCAGGGCTGGTCGACCGTGAGGTGTCGGAGCGCTGGCGTGCGGTCGACCGCTCCGCCCACGCCCCCCACCTCGTGGCCGTTCCCGGAGCCGACGGCGAGGGCTGGACCGCTGCCGCGCTCGTGACAGCACGTCCGGGCACGGCCTACCTGAAGATCGTCGATGCCGTCGGCGACGTGCGCGCGGCCGTAGCGGCCGTCGTCGCCCACGCGGAGCGCCGAGCGCTCGCGCAGGTCAAGTGGGAAGGGTGGACGGCGCGGCCCGAGGACGTCGCCGCCGCCGGCTTCGCCGCCCTGACCCCGCCGCTCACGCAGCAGGAGGACGGGGCCGGACCGGCTGCCGGATACGTCCGCTGGCTGCGCGACGGCATCACGACCGCACCCGCGTACTACGGGCAGACCACGCACTTCACCTGCGGCGCCGTCACCGCTCTGGTCGCGCAGGCGCACGCGGGCGCGCTGGAGTGGGAGGCGCTCGACCGGCAGGCGGAGCTGACGCTGTGGCGCGGCGCCACCAACTTCCTCGCGTGCGAGCCCGTCGGGCTGGGCGTCGCCCTCGGCCGGGCCTGGCCCTCGTCCCCGGTCACGGTCCATCTGGACACCGACCGGCCGGTGTTGCTCGGCCACCTCCCGGAGAGCGACCAGGAGTGGCGTGCCCTGCTCCAGCGCGCCTCCCGGACGGAGGCGGAGCGCACCGGTGTCCCCATTGACCCGAGCCGTCTCTCCCTCACCGCGATCCGGGACGCGATCGGCCGGCGCGAGCACGTGCTGCTCCTGCTCTCGCTCGCCGCCATGCAGGGATTCGACGTGCCGCACTGGGTGCTCTGCCACGGCGCGGTACCCGGCGCCCTCGTGATCGAGGACCCCTGGGCCAACGCGACGACGGGAGACACCTGGGTCGACGCCCACCTCCTGCCGGTCCCCGACGCGTCGCTCGACACGATGTCGGTGATCGCGCCGGAGGACTTCCGGGGCGCGGTGACCATCGGCCGCCCCCAGGCACGGGACGCGGCGCCATCCTTGTGAACGCCTTGTGAACGAACACCACGACCGACTGTGCCGGCACTGCGAGAGGGAAGCGACAGCGATGGAGATCCGACCCACGACCGATGCGGACCTGGACGTCTTCGTCGACACGGTCCACACGGCGTTCGGGATGTTCCCGGAAACCCCCGTCGCGGATGGCGGACGCTGGTGGTCCGCGCTCGAAATGGACCGAGGCCTGCTCGCCCTGTCCGAGGACGGCCGGCCCGTGGGCACCGCCGCCGCGTACTCCTTCGAACTGACCCTGCCCGGCCGGACCCTCGCTCCGGTCTCCGGGGTGAGCGCGGTCGGCGTCCTGCCCTCGCACCGGCGGCGCGGTGTGCTCGGCGAGCTGATGCGGCGGCAGCTCTCCGACGTACGGTCCCGGGGTGAGTTCCTCTCGGTGCTGCTGGCTTCCGAGGCTCCGATCTACGGCAGGTTCGGCTACGGACCGGCGACCTTCACCACCCGGCTGACGGTGCCGCGTCACCGGGCCGCCCTCGCTGTTCCCCGGGCTCCCGCGACGGTCGACACGGCGGCGACCGGAGCGGCCGGCGGAACGGTCGAGGTGCTGCGGCGCGCCGAGTGCGGCGAGATCCTCGAAGAGGTCTACGACCGGTACCGCCGCACCCAGCCCGGCGCCCTGTCCCGGCCGCACCGCTGGTGGGCCCTGGGCGCGGGGCAGCCGCCGGTCTCCTCCGCACCGCGCTACGTCGCCGTCCACCGGGACGCCGACGGAGCGGCGGACGGGTACGCCAGCTACTCGATCGGCGAGCACACGACCCTGACGGTCGACGAGACCATCGCCACAGAGGACGCGGTCTTCACGGCCCTGGCCCGGTTCGTACTCGGACACGACCTGGTCTCACAGATCGTGTTCCGGCACATCCCGCCCGAGCACCCGCTGCGCTGGCGACTCGCCGACATCCGCGCCGGTGAGGTCGGCGACCACGCCGACTGGCTGTGGGTGCGTCTCCTCGATGTCCCGCGCGCCCTGACCGCACGCGGCTGGTTCGCGGAGGGTGAGCTCGTCCTCGACGTGGACGATCCGTTCCTCGGTGAGCAGGGCCGCTACCTGCTGACCGTCCGCGAGGGCGAGGCCGAATGCGTCCCCACGGACCGGCAGCCCGATCTGGTGCTGGACGTGCGCGACCTGGGCTCTGTCTACCTGGGAGGCATCGCCCCGAGCACGCTCGTGCGCGCGGGACACATCCGGGCCTGCCGTCCGGGCGCCGCCGCCCTCGCGGACGCGCTTTTCCGCACGGAGAGCGTCCCGCACTGCGTGCACTGGTTCTAGGGAGACGTCCTAGGGAGACGATCCGGCCGGTCGTCTCTGTACGGCGTCGGCGATGACCGCCGTCACCAGCTTGTTCACGGCCTCCGTGGACGGCGGCCCCGCGGCGCGGTCCACGAACAGGAGATGGCCGCCGCCGACCAGGGAGAGGGTGAGCGAGTCGATGTCGGCGTCGGCCGCGATGCGGCCCAGCTCGCGCTCGGCTGCCAGGCAGGCGGAGACCGCGGTCGTCGCCTGGGCCAGGATCGCGATGCCGCCTCCGGGCATCGCCTGCCGCAGCCGTGCGCGCAGCTCGTCCCGGAAGGTGATCAGCGGGATGATCGCCACCGGAACCGGGCCGAAAAGAGTGGTCAGCGCACTGGTGAGGTTCTCCGCCACCGTGCCGGTGCCGACGGACCCGGCCAGTGCGTCCGACTCCCGTTCGAGCCGCGCCGCCCGGTCGAGCACCAGGTCCACGAGGAAGGCGTCGAAGTCGCTGAAGTGCCGGTGCAGGACGCCCTTGGCGCAGCCCGCCTCGTCGGTGACGGCCCGGCTGGTCAGACCGTCCGCCCCGGCCCGCAGAAGTACGCGTTCGGCGGCGTCGAACAACTGCTGCCGCGCGTCGCGAATGTGCACTCCGGTCGGCACGTGCGGCTCCTCCCGTGCGGGCTGCCCGTCGGCATCCGCTGTTCAGTGGGCACGCGCCCGCCAAGATGGTGGGCCGTTGCCTAGTGGGCATGTGCCCACTAGGGTGGGCGCATGCCCACTCTACCGCGAGAGCAGTCGGAACCGTCCCCGCAGGAGCCGCACCGGGCCCGGCGGATGGCCGAGTCGTTCGGCGTGGACGCACACCGCTACGACACGGCGCGGCCCGGATACCCGGACGCGCTGGTGACGCGCGTCGTCGCCGGGAGCCCCGGGCGAGAGGTGCTCGACATCGGCTGCGGCACCGGCATCGCCGCCCGGCAGTTCCAGGCCGCGGACTGCGCCGTGCTCGGGGTCGAGCCCGATGCGCGCATGGCCGATGTCGCACGGGCCCGGGGCCTGCCGGTCGAGGTGGCGGCGTTCGAGGCCTGGCAGCCGGCCGGGCGGAGGTTCGACACGGTCATCGCCGCCCAGTCGTGGCACTGGGTTGATCCGGTGGCCGGCGCCGCGAAGGCGGCACGTGTGCTGCGTCCGGGCGGACGGCTGGCGATCTTCGGGCACGCGTACGAGCCCCCTGCCGAGGTGGCCGAACCATTCGCCGCCGCGTACCGCCGGGTGGCGCCCGACTCCCCGTTCAGCGGCATGCCGGCCCGGCGACCGCTCGATCTCTACCGGGCGGCGTACGTGAAGTCCGCCGACACGATCCGCGAGACCGGGCAGTTCGACGAGCCCGAACAGTGGCGGTTCGACTGGCGGCAGTCCTACACCCGCCGCCAGTGGCTCGATCTGTTGCCCACCACCGGCGGTCTCACGCAACTCCGTCCGGATCAACTGGCCGAGGTGCTGGACGCGGTCGGGGAAGCCATCGACGCCCTGGGCGGACACTTCACGATGGAGTTCACCACCCTCGCCGCCACCGCTCTTCGTGCCGCGACCTCTTGAGGCCGTCCGCCCGGCCCGACGGCCGGACGGTGTCCCCGGTGGGGTGCGTTCTGACGCCGCCGCGCGAAAGAGCTCCGGACCGCGGGGCCGGGAGCGATACTGATCGTGACAGCCGTTCCGCCGCCGGGCCGCCCAGGAAACGGGCCGTCCCGGCGGGGCACACCATTGTCGATGTCTCCGAGGGGAGCCGTTCATGACCACGGCGAAGGACCTGTTCACGATCGCCACGGACCAGGAGCCGAAGAATTCCGTGGGACAGGGAGACCTGTCGCTCGCGCTCGCGGGAGCCGAGCTGATCGACCTCATCGGGGTGGAGGCGGTCACGGTGGACGGCGACCGCATCGTGCCGGGTGTGGCGCCGGCGCAGGACGATCGGCTCATGGGCGAGGCCGTCGCGGCGATCGTCCGGGACGCCCCCTACGAGCGGATCGAGGACTGGCTGTGGCGCCGGGGCCGGGACCTCTCGGCCGCGTACCAGAGCGCCCTGGAGGAGGCCGGCGAACTGACGCCGAAGCCCGGCGGCCGGCTCTCCTTCGGCTCGCAGCGGGTGGAACCGGCCGATACGCCCGCGCGCCGCAGGGCAGTCGAGCGCTGGGAGCAGCGGGAGCCCGTCCTGACCGCCCTCGCCTCCGTCGTCGGCATCGACGGCGAACACCCCGACGACGAGACCGGATTCGACGACGAGGCGGTGACGACCGTCGTGGCCATCGTCCATGACGCGGTGATGGAGCTGGAGGCCGTACGCCAGCGGAGGTCCATCGAGAACGCGGCGTTCGCCAACGTCTGGCGCGGTCCGTGAGCCGGGCCGGGGCGCGGTAGGACCCGACGGCGAGGGGGCGCACGGTCGAGCGGGAGGCAGGACGACATGACGGAAGCCGACCCCGGGCTCTTCGGGCCCGAATCGGTCACCTGGCAGATACACGGCGACCCGATGATGTGGGTGGCGGGGGTGCGCGCCCTGTACCTCCAGGCGCTGCACCCCCGGGCGGTACGCGGCGTCATGCAGAACTCCGACTTCCGCAAGGACGCCTGGGGCCGGCTGATGCGCACGGCCGGATTCGTCGGGACCATCACCTACGGCACCACCGAAGCAGCCGAGAAGGCGGGCGCCCGGGTCCGCCGGATCCACCGCCTTCTCAAGGCCACCGACCCGCGCACCGGCGAGACGTACGGCATCGACGACCCCGAACTGCTGCTGTGGGTCCACTGCGCGGAGGTCGACTCCTACCTCCAGGTCGAGCGGCGCTCCGGCTTTCCGCTGACCGGCGCGCAGGCCGACCGGTACATAGACGAACACCGCCGCGGCGCCCGGCTCGTCGGCCTCGACCCGGCCGGCGTACCCGCTACCACCGCACAGCTCGCCGCGTACTTCGATCGGGTAAGGCCCCAACTGGCCGCCTCACCCGATGCGCGGGACGTCGACGACTTCCTGCGGCGGCCCCCGGTCCACCCCCTGCTGGTGCCCGCCCGCGCCCTGCTGTGGCGGCGCGTCGCGACGCTCGCCTACCAGTCGCTGCCCCCGTACGCCCACGAGCTGTACGGCAGACCCGCGCCCGCGACCGCCACCGTCGACCGGCGGCTGCGCACCGCCGGGACCCTCCTGCGGGGCATCCCGGCCCGGCTGCGCTGGCAGCTCCCGCCGGGTCATATTCTGAACGCGATGGCACGGCTGGGTCCCGGCAGTCGCCCCACCCCGTACAAACTGAAGAGGCAGGCGGCCATACTGGACGGGCCGGGGAGGGCGCAGCAACAGCAGGCGGAGTGACGGGGGCGACAGCGGGGATGGCGGAAACCAGGCTGATCCAGAGCCGGTACCGACTGCTCGATCTGATCGGGCGCGGCGGCATGGGCGAGGTGTGGCGCGCCCGCGACGAGTCACTCGGCCGCCAGGTCGCCGTCAAATGCCTCAAGCCGATGGGTCCCCAGCACGACCAGGACTTCACCCGCGTCCTGCGCGAGCGGTTCCGCCGGGAGGCCCGGGTCGCCGCCGCGCTCCAGCACCGGGGCGTCACCGTCGTCCACGACTTCGGTGAGTACGAGGGCGTGCTCTACCTGGTGATGGAGCTCCTGGACGGCCGCAACCTCAGCCAGCTCCTGGAGGACAACGAACAGCATCCGCTGCCGGTCGACGACGTCGTCGACATCGCCGAACAGGTCGCCGACGCCCTCGGCTACACCCACCAGCAGGGCATCGTCCACCGCGACCTCAAGCCCGCCAACATCATGCGGCTGGCCGACGGGACGGTGAAGATCTGCGACTTCGGCATAGCCCGACTCGGCCACGACATCAGCGTCACCTCACGCCTCACCGGTGTCGGCATCGCCATGGGCACCCCCCACTACATGTCGCCCGAGCAGATCAGCGGCGGCCACATCGACCACCGCAGCGACCTCTACTCGCTGGGCTGCGTGCTGTACGAGATCGCCACCGGAGCACCGCCGTTCGACCTCGACGACGCCTGGGGCGTGCTCGTCGGACACCGCGACACCGAGCCCGAGCCGTTGCGCAGCCACCGCGCGGAACTCCCCGGATTCCTCGACCGCGTCGTCCTGGAGCTGCTCGCCAAGACCCCGGAGCAGCGGCCCGCCGACGCCGGCGACCTGCGCCGACGCATCGCCCTCGGCCGCACCGGCGGACAGCCCCACCTGGAGCCGGCCGGCCGGATGCTGCTCGCGCCGCCCGTCCCCGTCGGGCGTCCCGGGACCGGCCCGCTGCCTCGGCTGCCCGACTGGACCCGCGGCATGACGAGCGGCGTCAAGGCGACGGGCAGCACCTCACCGGGCCTCCCGACGCCCGACCACTCGGCGGGCCTGACCGGGGAGTGGACCACCGGCCCCCGGCCCGGCACAGGAGCGGTGCCGGCCGGGGCCGAGCGGCCCACGCCCTCGCCGGAACACCTCGCGATACTCGCCGGCCGCCACAGCGCCGGCCTGGACCTGGGCCGCCTCGGCCACTGGGACGAGGCGGGCGAGGTCCACCGGGCGGTCGCCGCCGAACGCGAGCAGGCCCTGGGCGCCGACCACCCCGACACGCTCGCCAGCCGCTACGAGGTCGGGTTCACCCTCAGCCGCACCGGTCGCGCCTCGGATGCGCTGCGGGAGTTCGGCCTCGTCGCAGAGGGCCGCGAGAGGGCACTCGGCCCCGACCACCCGGAGACCCTCGCGGCCCGGCAGGAAGTGGCGTACGTACTGGGGCAGCTCGACCGCCACTTCGAGGCCCACCAGATCTACACCGCCGTGCTCCTCTCCCGGGAACGCTCGATGGGCCCCGACCACCCCGACACCCTGCGCTGCCGCCACAACCTCGCGTTCAACCTCAGCCGGCTCGGGCGGCTGGAGGAGTCGTACCGGATGGCCCACGACGTGGCGGAGGCCCGCGCCCGGCTGCTCGGCGCGATCCACCCCGACACCCTGATCACCCGTTACGAGGTCGGCTACACGCTGGGCCGGCTCGGCCGGTGGGCGGAGGCCCTGCAGACCTACCGGGAGGTCGTAGAGGGCCGGTCGCAGATGGTGGGCGCCGACCACCCCGACACCCTCGCGGCCCGCTACGAGGTGGGCATCAGCCTCGGCCGGCTGGGCCGCAGCGCCGAGGCGCTGGAGCTGTACCGGTCGCTCGTCGAGGACCGGACCAGGGTCAGCGGTCCCGACGACCCCGAGACGCTCCGCGCCCGCCACGGACTGGGCGTCAACCTGGGCCGGCTGGCCCGCTGGGAGGAGGCGCTGGCCGAATCGCGCGAGGTGTGCGCGACCCGCACCCGCGTCCTGGGCGCCGACCACGCGGACACCCTCGTCAGCCGCCGCGAGGTCGCCGTCGGCCTCGGCTGGCTCGGCCGCTGGGCCGAGGCACTCACCGTCTACCGGCAGGTCGCGGAGGTGCGGACCCGGCTGCTCGGCGCCGACCACCCCGACGTCCTCGCGAGCCGCAACGACGAGGCGCACTGCCTGGAACAGCTCGGCCGGGGGACGGAAGCGGTCGGGCTGTACCGGCAGGTCGCGGCGCTGCGCCGGCAGCGGGTCGTTCCGCCGTCCTGACCGCACGGCCGCGGCGTCCGCTCTGGCCCACGGCCGTCGTCCGTGCTACCAAGAGCCATGCCCGTACCCGACAGCTATGACGCAGTCATCGTGGGCGGCGGCCACAACGGTCTCGTCGCCGCCGCCTACCTCGCCCGGTCCGGGCAGTCCGTCCTGGTCCTGGAACGCCTGGGCACCACCGGGGGAGCGGCCGTCTCGACCCGGCCCTTCGCGGGCGTCGACGCCCGGCTGTCGCGCTACTCGTACCTGGTGTCCCTGCTGCCACCGAAGATCGTCTCGGAGCTCGGCCTCGACTTCGCCGTACGCAAACGGACCGTCTCCTCGTACACCCCGGCCGTCCGCGAGGGCCGCGCCACCGGGCTGCTCGTCGGCGGCGACGGCACCCGCGAGTCCTTCGCCGCGCTCACCGGCTCGGGCCGGGAGTACGCGGCGTGGCAGCGGTTCTACCGCCGTACCGGTCAGGTCGCCGAGCGGGTCTTCCCCACCCTCACCGAACCGCTGCCTACCCGCGACGCGCTGCGGGAGCGGATCGGTGACGCGGACGCCTGGCGGATGCTCTTCGAGGAGCCCATCGGCGTCGCCGTCGAGGAGAACTTCGACGACGACCTCGTACGCGGCGTGGTGCTCACCGACGCGCTGATCGGCACCTTCGCCGACGCGCACGATCCCTCACTCGTCCAGAACCGCTGCTTCCTCTACCACGTCATCGGCGGCTCCACCGGCGACTGGGACGTGCCGGTCGGCGGCATGGGCGCGCTCACCGACGCCCTCTCGGCGGCGGCGCGCGCGGCCGGCGCGCACATCCGCACCGGCCACGAGGCGATCCGCGTCGAAACCGACGGGACGCACGCCGAGGTGACGGTACGGACGGACGGCGGCGAGCGGACCGTCGGCGCGCGCCGTGTCCTGGTCAACGCCTCGCCCCAGGCACTCGCGGCCCTCCTCGGGGACGAACCGCCGGAGCCCGCAGAGGGCGCCCAGCTGAAGGTGAACATGCTGCTCACCCGGCTGCCCCGGCTGCGCGACCGTTCGGTGGACCCGCGTGAGGCGTTCGCCGGGACCTTCCACATCGCGGAGGGGTACGGGCAGCTGGCCGAGGCCTACCGGGAGGCGGCGGCGGGGAGGCTGCCCGCCGCCCCGCCCTCCGAGATCTACTGCCACTCGCTGACGGACCCCTCGATCCTCGGCCCCGATCTCGCCGCGCGCGGATACCAGACCCTGACCCTCTTCGGCCTGCACACCCCGGCCCGGCTCTTCGCCGCGGACAACGGGGCGACGCGCGCGGCCCTGCTCAAGGCCACTCTCGCGGAACTCGACGCGCACCTGGAGGAGCCGGTCGCGGACTGCCTGGCCCTCGACGGGAACGGCGAGCCCTGCATCGAGGCGAAGACCCCGCTGGACCTGGAGCAGGAACTGCGGCTGCCCGGCGGCCACATCTTCCACCGGGACCTCTCCTTCCCGTACGCCACGGAGGCGACGGGCCGCTGGGGTGTGGAGACCGCGCACCCCAACATCCTGCTGTGCGGCGCGGGCGCGGTGCGCGGCGGCGGAGTCAGCGGGGTGCCCGGCCACAACGCCGCGATGGCGGCGCTGGGCCGGTGATCGGTGACTGGTGACCGCTACCGCCCGAACGCGCCGCGCAGGGCCGCGATCTTGCGCGGCAGGTCGTACTCCGCGCCGCCCTCGTGGCCGTTGTACGTGAACACCTCGATCTCGGCCGGACCCGCGTAGCGGTGGTAGGCGGCGAACACCGTGGACGACGGGCAGACCTTGTCCATCAGGCCCACGGAGAACCACGCCGGGGCGGTGGCCCGCGCCGCGAAGTTCACCCCGTCGAAGTAGGACAGGGTCTCCATCGCCTCGTCGATCCGGAACCGGTGCCCGGACAGCCAGCGCGCGATCTCCGCGTACGGGCCCGTGTCCGTGATCTGCGAGGCACGCCGGTAGTGGCAGAGGAACGGCACATCGGCGACGGCCGCCACGACATCGTCCCGCAGCCCGGCCACGGCGAGCGCGAGGCCGCCGCCCTGGCTGCCGCCGAGCACGGCGACGCGGGAGGCGTCCACCGCGTCGTGCGCCTTCACCGCGTCCACGGCCCGCACCGCGTCCGTGATCAGCCGGCGGTAGTAGTGCCGGCAGGGGTCCTCGATGCCCCGGGTCAGGAAGCCGGGCGAGGAGGAGCCGTTGCCGTCCGGCCCGATGTCCACGGTGTCGGCGGTGTTCTTGCCGCCGCCGCCCTGACCCCGGTTGTCCATGATCAGGTGCGCGTAGCCGAGCGCGCTCCAGGTGAGCCAGGAGTACGGGATGCCCCGGCCGCCGTTGTAGCCGATGTACTGCACCACGGCGGGCAGCGGACCGGAGCGGGCCCTGGGCAGCATCAGCCACGCCTTCACCGGCTGTCCGCCCCAGCCGTTGAACGTCACGTCGAAGACGTCGACGGTGGCGAATCCGGCGTCGTACGGGACGAACTCGGCGTCCAGCCGGTGCCGGGACGCCTCGGTGAGGGTCTTCTCCCAGAAGGCGTCGAAGTCGGCCGGCTCCTCCGGCTCCGGCCGGTAGTCGCGCAGCCGGTCCAGTGGCATGTCGAACAGCAAGGGTCTAGCTCCTCTTCAGGGTGAGGTTGAGGGTCGCGCCGTGGCGTCCGGCGGTGTCGGCGGTGATCCGGATGCCGCTGCCGGACGCTGCGGCGCTCACGCCCGGGTCTGCGGAGGCGACGGTCAGCCCGCGCAGCGCCAGGTCCAGTACGACGGAGGACCGCAGCTGGGTCGGGTCGGACAGGGAGACGGTCACCGTCTTTCCGTCGGGCCTGACCAGGACAGAGGCCGGGCCGTCCGAGGTGAGCTCCTGCGCGGTGCCCGCCGCCCAGAAGTTCGCCGCGAGCAGTCCGTCCGCGCCGCGCCGTACCGCGTGCACGGCGGTGGAGTCCGAGACCAGGGTCACCGGGGGCGCGGACGACCACTGCTTCGTGCGCTCGGCGGATGCCGCCGGGGCCTGGAGCCAGAAGTAACCGGCCCCGTCCGGTGCGGTTCCGTGGTCCTGCCACAGCGTCAGATAGGGGCGGGTCACGGAGGTGTCGGTGCCGTACTTGAGGTTGATCTCGCGCCAGGTAGCGGTCCGGTCCTCGCGCAGCCCGCGCACGGTGACGGGCGCCGGGAAGACGTAGCCGCCGGTCCCGGCGAGGTGCAGCCACCGCACCCCGTCCAGCTGATCCGACCAGCCGGTGTCCGCCGGGGCGGCCTCGCCGTTGACGAGCAGGGCCGCCGCGGGGTCGCGCAGCTTCCGGTTCTCCACGACCGTCTCGGCCGTACCGGCGTCGGCGGTGATGCCCGAGCCGACGCAGGCGATGACGTCGTCCAGGCAGAACCAGCTCTTCCATCCGTGCAGCGAACTGCCGAACGCCCGCAGCTCCATGCCGTACGCGCCGAGCGTCGTGCCCGGCAGCGCGGTGCCGCCCGCCCAGTCGGCGGTGCTGGTGGTGCGCTGCCCAGCGGCGTCGGCGGGCCGGCCCGCGATGACCGTGGTGCCGGGCAGCCGCGCCGGGTCGACCGTCGGCCAGTAGTCCTCGCTGTAGTGGCCGAGGTCGTCCGTGTAGAGGAGCACCATGCCGTCGGAGAGGTGCCAGGCGTGCAGGTTCTCGTTCTGGATCGACTCGTAGTTGTAGATCCGGGACGAGTACGCGGAGATGCCGAGCGCGAACGAGGGGCGGTGGTGGGCCGCCTTGTCCATCCTGGGGTGCTGCTTGTGGGCGACCAGCGGACCGCGCGCCGGCACGGAAGAGGCGATGACCTGCCGGGCGGCGACGAGCGAGGCGAGGTCGGTGACGGCGAGGAAGTCCCGGTAGGTGTCCTCGGCGATCCACTGCTTGACCAGGGCGGTGAACCGGTCAGCGGTCTCGCCGGGGAAGCCCGGGATCAGCCGGACCACCGCCTCGATGACCGTCTGCGCCGAGACGTGGCCCTGTTTGCTCGGGCGGGCGATCTCTCGCCCGCACACCGACGCCATCACGTCGCCGCGTGCCAGCAGCGGATCGAAGCCCTCGTCGACCCAGCCGCGCACGTTGTCCAGGTCGGGATCGGTGACCGTCCACGCCGTACCGGCCAGCAGGTTCAGCAGCCGGGAGAGGTTGTTGAGCAGCTCCTTGCCGTAGCCGCCGTTGTACGGGTGCTTGTAGTGCTGGAGGAACGAGCCGTCGGAGTAGAAGCCCTCGCCGGTTCCCTCGGCCACCGCGCTCGCGTCGTTGTACGCGAGGACGCTGTTGGCGCCCGAACCCTCGACGTCCGAAAGAGCGTCACGGACCCGGGCCAGGTCGTCCCCGCTGTCGCGCAGCACCGCGTTCACGGCGACGACGGTGGAGATCCACACCCGGTTGGCGCCGGTCGCGATCTGCCGGTCGGCCCGCCACAGGTTGGGGTCGGGTGTGTAGTGCCGGACGGCCGAGGTGATCCGGGCGAGCCGCTCGGTGCCCAGCGCGTCGTACAGCAGCACCGTCGCGTCGTTGAGCGCGAGCGCGGAGCCGATCTCCCAGTCCCAGTCGTTGTCGAAGCGGGTGTGCTCGGGGCCGTAGCGGTTGGTGAGCATCCAGTCGATGCCGGCCAGCAGCAGATCGCGCAACGCGGTGTCGCCGTACTGCGGGGTGCCGGGCACGGCCCACGCGGTCGCGACCGTGGCGAGCCGCTTGAAGGAGGTGGTGACGTGGTTGGAGAGCGTGGTGCTGGTCAGGTCCGGGAACAGCCCGTCGGTACGCGAGGGGTCCAGGCCCTTGGCGGAGGTCGTCGCGGCCTTGCCGATCCGGGCCACGGCAGCGGCGATCTGCGGGTCCGTCAGGTCGAGGCCGGGGCCGCCGGTCAGCAGGGTGTGCCACCGGGTGCGCAGCGAGGCGGCGTCGTCGGCCGGGTCCGCCGCGGCGGCCCGCGCGCTGCCCGCCGGGAGTACGAGCGGCAGGGCGGCGGCCGCGCCGAGGGCCGCCGCGCCCGCCAGGACGGTGCGGCGGGTGGTGGTGCCGTTGGTGCCCGGGGTGGTGCCTGGGTTCATGGCGCTGCCCTCACAGAAGGTGTCGGCGGTCGACGGCCGCGGCGAGCGCCGCATGGCCGGAAGGGTTGGGGTGGAGCCCGTCGCCGCTGTCGTACGCGGGCCGCAGCCGCTCCGGGTGGTCCGGGTCGCGGAGCGCCGCGTCGAAGTCGGCCACGGCGTCGAAGACGCGGCCGGTCCGCACCGCGTCGTTGATCCGCAGCCGCACCGTCTCCAGCTCGGGCGTCCAGCGGGTCCAGCCCCCGAACGGGGCGATGGTCGCGCCGACCGCCCGCAGCCCGGCGTCCCGTGAGCGCAGCACCAGCTGCCGGTAGCCGGCCAGGACGAGCGCGGGGTCCGGCCGGCTCGGCGGCTGCTGGAGGTCGTTGACGCCGAGGTGGACCAGGACGGTCCGCAGTCCGGGGAGCGACAGCACGTCGCGGTCGAACCGGGCCTGTCCGCCGGGGCCGAACCGGGCGTCGTCCAGCAGCACCCGGTTGCCGCTGATCCCGAGATCCGCGACCGAGGCGCCGGGCAGCCGTCGGGCGAGCCGGTCCGGCCAGCGCAGATCGGAGTCGTCCGGTGTGCCGACGCCCTCCGCGATGGAGTCGCCGAGCACCGCGACCACCGGCCCGTGGGCGCCCGTCACCTCGACGCCGGTCAGCAGGTACACCGAAGTGGTGCGCTGCCCGTCGACGTCGTGCGAGGCGTGGGTGTTGCGGTGGAACGACAACGGCCCGGTGGGGCCCGGCAGTTCGGTACGCACGGTCAGCAGGGAGCCCTCCGCCGCCCGCAGTCCGGCGACCGCGTCACTGGTCAGCGAGGCGCCCGCGGCGAGCCACGCCTGCCGCTGTCCGCCGAACGTCACGGGCCTGCCGCCCGCGGTCACCGGGCCGATCAGCACGGGTACCGTGCCGAAGGCGTGCCCGTAGCGCAGCCGGACCTGCCCGCCCGCAGAGAGCCGGACGTGCGCGGTGAACGTGCCGCCGGTCAGCCCGGCGCTCGCCACCGGGTCGGTCTCCGTCGGCGCGGTCTGCGCGGTCGCCCAGGAGGTCGTCCAGCGTGAGCGGCGCGCGTCGCCGCCCGCGCCTTCGGCTCCATGCGCACTCGGGGCCGCCACCGCGACGGCGGCCAGCCCCGCCGCGGCTGTCAGTACCCCGCGTCTCGCGGGCCCCCCGCCGCTCACTGCGGGCACGCGCCGGTCGGGGCGTACTCGCTGCCGTAGGTGCCGACCGCGTCGCCGCCGGTGTTCCCGCTCATGGTGTTGGTGCAGACGGGGCCCTGCGGGGTGCGCATGAACTTGATGCCGCCGCCCGCGTTGTTGGTGATGGTGTTGCCGTAGACGCTGGTCGCGGTGCCGTCGGTGGCGGTGTCACCGCCGAGCCGGATGCCCGCGCCGACGTTGTCGTGGATGGTGTTGTAGCGGAAGATGTTGCCGCTGCCGCGCGCGTCGAGCCCGCCTGAGCTGGGGTCCCGCTGTTCGGCGCAGTCGTTGTACTCGACGTAGTTGTTGGTCGAGTTCTCCTTCACGTCGACGCACTCGTTGCCCCGGGTGGCGATCGTGTTGTGGTGGATGCGGTTGTCGCGGCTGATGTCGGGGGCCGCGTCCGGGGCGCCGTTCGCGCCCTGCTGCTCGGGGGCCGTGCCGAGGTAGATGCCCTCGCCGTTCTTGCCGCCGCCGCCGAACTTGAAGTCCGCGACACCGCAGTCCGTGATCGTGTTCCCGGAGATCTCGGCACCGGTCACGAGGTAGCGCACCCGCAGGCATTCGTCCGCCGCGTTCTTCAGGGTCATACCGGTGATGCGCAGACCGCCCACACCGTTCCCGGGAGTCGTGCTCATGACATAGATGAGCTTGAGGCGGTACCCGGAGACATCGGTGGACGAGCCGTGCAGCCCGTCCACGGTGAATCCGCTCAGCGTCGTCGAGTCGTGCCGCACCTGGATGATCCGGGTGTCACCGGCGCCCTTCACCACCGCGTTCGACGGGCCCGTGAGGGTGACCCCGGCGCGCTCGGTGACGACATCCTGCTTGTACGTGCCTGCGGCGAGGTTCACCACCGCGCCCGCCGGCGCCAGGTCGAGGGCCTTCTGGATCGTGGCGAACGGAGACCCCGCCGACGTACCGGAGTTGGTGTCGCTACCGGACGGCGACACGTAGTAGGAGGTGGCGGCCGCAGCGGCCACCGACGGCGGGGCGAGGGCGAGCGGGGTACCGGCCGCGAGCGCGGCGACGAGGGTGGTGCGCAGTGCGTGGCTCATGAGGTGTGCCTCCTGGGATCAGCGAAGGACAGAGCGAGCAGTACGGGGATGCTCGGGCCGAGCAGCAAGGGCCCCAGCGGTACGACGAGAGAGAGCAGTACGGCGGAGACCACCGCGCCGAGCAGGGCGGTGCCCCGGGCGGCCGAGCCGAAACCGAGCGCCAGCGCCCGGCGGGTCCAGTCGCGGAGGGCCCCGCCGGGCGTCCGGGCGGCCTCGGCCGCGAGCGCCACATGGTGGATGACCAGGGCGGCCGCGATGCCCGCCTGGGCGGCGAGCAGGAGAGACGTCCACGGCTCGGAACGGCCCAGCAGATAGACGATGTTGGCGCTCAGGACGGCCGCCGCCGCCGTGGAGGCCAGTCCGTGCCGCCACAGCGAGCGCCAGTAGCGGGGGAAGGACGCGAAGGTGTTGGCGAAGCAGTGGCTGTCTCCCTCGGTCCGCCACCGCTGGAGCCCGTGCGCCATCGCGGCGAGCGCGGGCAGCCAGGTGACCACCCCCAGCGACAGCACGACGAACGCGGCCCCGGCGGCGGCCGGGTAGGCCACGAACTCCAGCCGCCGCAGCAGCGTCGGCCAGTTGGACGAGAGAGTTGCCCGCATGGGTCAGCCGGCCTTTCCTGTGTACGGTTCCGGCACGTCGAGGACGACCTCGCCGTCCAGTTCGAGCCGGGTGGCCGCCACCACGTACGGGGCGCCGTCCGAGGTGAGCAGTACGGCCGCGGCGTCGGCGCTGACACCTTCGGTACGGATCCGGCGGGCGACGGGGGAGAGCAGCACGGTCTCCGTACCGAACATCACCCCGTGCCCCGCCGCACAGGGGACCTGTGCGGCGTCCGCCCCCGGCTGCGGGCCGATCGCCGTGAGGAACAGCCCCTCGGCGGACCTGGCGGTCGTCGAACGCAGCGTGTGCAGGGTCCGGGTGAGGCTCAGCTCCGGCGTGCTGGACGTCGGATTGGCCACCACCTCGGTGACCTCGCTGACGGTCCGGCCGTCGGCGGGCGCGAACTGCCGCACCCGTGCGGTGGCCTCACCCGACCGGATCAGCCGGCTGCCGTCGGGCCGGGGTTCCGTGGGCCCGTCGGTCTGGAGCAGGAACGTCCACTCACGTGCCGCGTCCGCCTCCGCGAGGTCCAGCAGCACCAGCCGGCCCGACGGGGTGAACACCAGCGTCCGGTCCAGCCTCCGCACCCCGAGCGCGGGGTCGTACATCGCGGCGATCTCCGCCGTCGCGTGCGCCCATCCGCAGTCGGGGGAGAGGAGCACATCGCGCTGCCTGGCCTGCCGTTCGAAGGGGATGTCGCGGTACACGTGGTACCGGTCCTCGTCCGCGTACCCCTGCCCGTCCACCAGCAGCAGATTGTGGTGCGCGGCCTTCTTACGGTTGCTGTAGCCCTCGTCCACCGCGAGGAACGCGCCCTGCGAGACCAGCACGAACGAGCCCGAATCGGGGTGGTGGTGGCCCTGGTTGAGGGTCTCCCAGCCCTTCTCCGCCCGGTGCTTCGCGGCCGTCTCCCAGGCCCGGTGGCCCCCGCCGGGGCTGGCCTTGAACGAGACCAGGGTGGCGTCGTCGTCCCAGCCGGTACGGGCGGCCAGCAGCCCCAGGTCAGGGAAGAACGCCCGGGTCTCGGTGGGCCTCGCGGCCGCCACGGACGGGTCGTACCAGAGGTATTCGAGGTAGGCCTCCGGCAGGATCCCCGGCCGCACACCGCTCTCGGCCGCCTCCTTCCACAGCAGCTCGCCCGAGGCCAGATCACCCATCCACTGGGCCTCCGGGATGCCGTACTGCGCGCCGAGGCGGTAGTACAGCGCGGCACTGTGGCCGCTGCGCCGGTCGTGGCAGTCACCGTGGTCGACGTTGAACGCGAAGCCGGGCGCGGTCTGGTGCAGCCGGTAGCGGAACGTGTGGGACATGAACCCGCCGCGGTCCCACCAGTCGACGCCCTCCGCCTCCTTCAGGAGGTCCAGGTGAATGGCGAGGAAGGGTACGCCGTAGCGCCAGTACACGACGCCCTCCGCGTGCGAGCCGTCCTCCGGCATCAGGTCGAGCACGGTCCCGAGATTGTCCTTGGCGCGCTCGGTCCACTCCTCCTTGCCGAGCACGTACCCGGCCGTCGCCAGCCCCGCGTAGCAGATCCAGTTGTGGTTCTGCCAGTACGAGGAGGACCACCAGCTGCCCTCGCTCGCCACCGCGTACTCGTACATCCGCCGCCCCTGGAGCAGCAGCTTGTACCGCAGCAGCGCCCGTACCCCGTCCGGCAGTTCGTCGCCGATCCACTTGTACGTGAGGGCCAGGTGGTGGAGCAGCCAGCCGGCGTCCAGATCGTGGTCCGGCATATGGGCCCTGCCCCAGTGGGGCAGCCGCACCGCGGCCTCGATCCAGCGCCTGCTCTCCGCCAGGTGGGCCGGATCGCCGCCCACCCGGTAGGCCAGCGCCGGGTTGGACGCCGCGGGGCCCAGCCAGGTGATGCTGGCCAGCGGGTGCGTACGGGGCGGGGTCAGCCCGCGGTGACGGGCAGCCTCCTCGAACAGCCGGGCCTCCTGTGCGGGGCGCGGTCCTGGCGGCGGGGTCGCCGAGAGCAACAAGGGTCAGTCCTCCGATCGGAACCGTGTGATGCCGCCGTCCGCGAGCCGGACCGTCAGCCCGTCCTCCGCCAGCGTCACGTCGGTGACGGCGGGCCCGGCGGACCCGGCCTGGTACACCGAGGCGAAGGTGACCCGGTCGGCGACGGCGGTGAAGTCGACTCGGGTCCGCACCCGCTGGGGGTCGTCGGCCGGGCCGGGGCCCGGGGTGCTCACCGGGCGCACCGGCACCCCGGCGAGGTGCGTGTGCCAGCCGTGCAGCGTCTCGTCGCCGTACCAGGTGGTGCGCACCGGCCCGGCCCCCTGCGACTGGACGTCCAGGGCGGTGCCGGGGCGCAGCTGCGCGGTGATGCGCCGGTCCTCCCCGGCGGTCACGGTCAGCAGGTCGACGAGGAAGCCCTCGCCCGCCACGATCCGCCGGACCGCTCGCACCCCCTCGTACGCGGTGGTCACCTCCGCGGTCACCGAACGTTCGTCCGAGTGCAGCAGCGTGCCCGTGCACTCGGCCTGCTCGCCGCCGTCCACCCGGAACGCCGGATGTGCCTCGGTCGACGCGTACAGATCACGGAACTCGGCGTGGGCGTAAGGGACCTGACCTGGGTCGGGCTGCCACGGAGTCGTATCGCCGTAGAGATAAAGAGACAGCTTGTCCCGGTGGCCGTGCGAACCGCCGTGCGGGCCGAAGTCCAGCAGCGCGTGGATGCCCGCGACCCGCAGCACCCCGTACCCCGCGGAGCCGAACACCGTCAGCGCACCGGGCGCGGCCCGCTCCGGCAGCGGCGGGCCGGCGAACCAGCCGCCCAGCTCCCGGTCGAGACCGTCGTCCGCGTCACCGAGCTCGCCGCGAGCCCGCCCGGCCACCGCCTCCAGTGCGGCGGACGGCACCAACTGCTGTGCCAGCGAGACCATTTCGAGCCACTCAAGGGCCAGCGGACCGCGCAGGTACGGGCCGTCGTGCAGCGCCGGAAGAATGCCGCCCGGTGTGGCGATCGTCGCCAGCACGTCCGTCATCCCGGCCAGCACACCCACCACATCGGCCGGGAGGGCCGCCGGATCGGTCCCGCGCAGCGCGAGCAGCGCCGACCGCAGTACGAACCCGTGGTAGTAGGTGCTGCCCTCCCACTCCCAGCCGTCCTCCGCGACCGCGACCCGCAGATGCGCGTACAGGCCGTGCTCGCCCTCCAGCCACTCCTTGCCGCCGTCCCACTCCTGCCCGCGCGCCGCGGCGGCGCCGCGACCGGCGGCCACCCCCGCGGCATTGAGCCACGCGGTGTAGTTCGAGGCGAGCTGCCCCTTTCCGGTCAGCACGTTCCGGGCGTCCAGGGCCGCCCGCTCCAACGCCGCTAGCAGCGGCAGTACTTCGGCCAGATCAGCCGTGCCGTGCTCGGCCAGCGTGCTGACCGCGTGGCCGATGTTCACCGCCCAGATCGCGTCCGTCAGCGCCTGGTGGAAGAGCCGGCCGCGCAGCATCCAGCCCTGCGCCTCGCCGTGCCGCGAGGTGGCCAGCTCCTCGTACAGACCCGCGTACTCGACGAGCCGGGCCACCGCCTCCTCGCGCTCGCCGCGGTGGGCGAGCACCCGCAGGTGCCGCGCCCACGCCTGGTGCGACAGCACCAGCCAGGCCCCGCGCACCGCCTCGTCGTCCACCCGGCAGCCGTACGCGCAGCGCGCGCCGCCCTCGGGGAACACCCCGCAGAGCACATCGCCGTGATCCAGCTCCACCCCGTGCGCCGGGCACACGTACGCGTGCCACCAGCCGCCCCGCTCCCGGGCGATCCCCCTCAACGCGGCCACACGCCACCGTCGATGTCCACCGTGGTGGCGGTCAGGAAGCCGGACGCGGGCGACGCCAGGTGGACGACGGCGGAACCGACGTCCTGCGGAGTGCCGGCCCGGCCCACCGGGATGCCCGCCTCCATCGCCTGCTGCGCCTGGGGCGCGGTGAACGTGTCGTGGAAGGCGGTGCCCTTGATGAAGCCGGGGGCCACGGCGTTCACCGTGATGCCGGTGCCGCCGAGCTCCTTGGCCAGGCCCTTGGTGAAGCCGACGACCCCGGCCTTGGCCGCGGCGTAGGCGACCGAGCCGGGGCCGCCGCCGTTGTGCGCGGCCAGCGACGCCATGGTGATGACGCGCCCGGCTGACGACTTCGTCAGATGCGGCAGAGCGGCCCGCACGGTGCGGAACGTCGAGGTCAGATTGGTGGAGATGACCTGCTCGAAGTGGTCGTCGGACATCTCGGCGATCTTCGCCCGGCCGACCAGATGGCCCGCGTTGCAGACCAGGACGTCCAGACCGCCGAGGAACCCGGTCGCCTCCTCGACGAAGCGGTCCACCTCTGACGTCACCGTCACATCGGCCTGGAACGCCTTGGCCCGGCGGCCCAGCGCCTCGATCTCGGAGACCGTCTTCGCGGCCTCCTCCGCGGAGGAGTGGTAGTGGACGGCGACATCGGCGCCGGCCTCCGCGAGGGCGACGGCGATGGCACGGCCGATGCCGTGGCCCGCTCCGGTCACCAGCGCGCGGGAACCTTGGAGATCAGCAGACATGGGGGGAAACCTTTCGATATCCGGTCACTCAGGACCGGGACCGGTCACTTGAGACCGGCGGTTGCGAAGCCCTGCACGAAATAGCGCTGGCCGATGAGGAAGAGAACGACCATGGGCAGGGTGGCGAGCGTGGTGCCCGCCATCAGGAAGTGCCACTGGGTGCCGTTCTCGGTCTTGAAGACGGAGAGCCCGACCTGGATCACCCGGAGGCTGTCCGAATGGGTCACCAGCAACGGCCACAGGAAGTTGTTCCAGGAGGACTCGAAGGTCAGCAGCGCCACGGTGATGAAGGCCGGCTTGACCTGCGGGGACATGATCCTGGAGTAGATCCGGAACTCCCCGAGCCCGTCGAGCCGGGCGGCCTCCTCCAGCTCCACAGGAAGGTCCAGGTAGAACTGCCGGAAGAGGAAGACGGCGAACGGGGTGACCGCGCCGGGCACGATGAGGGCCCACCAGGAGTCCAGCCAGCCGCTGCCGCCCTGGCCGAAGAGGTCGTTGCCACCGGCCAGCGGCATGAAACGGACGATCAGGAACTCCGGCAGCACCTTGGTGTACGTCGGGATCATCAGCGCCGCGATGAACAGGTAGAAGATGACCTCGCTGCCCCGGAACCTGATCCGGGCCAGTGAGTACCCCGCCATCGACGCCACCAGGACGTTGATGAGGGTGTGGCTGAACGCGATGATGAAGCTGTTACGGGCGTACGTGGCGAAGGGCGCGGCCTTGAGCGCGTCGACGTAGTTGCCGAACTCCCAGTGCTCCGGCAGCAGTCCGGTGTCCTGCGACGCGATCTCCACGGGTGTCTTGAGGGAGGTCAGCACCATCCAGACGAACGGCACCACCATCAGCAGCGAGACGACGCAGAGCGTCAGGAAGAGAGCGATCCGGCCGGCGGAGCGGCGGTTGCCCTTGGTGGCGGTCCGGGGCGGACGCGGGGCCCCGGACTTGAGCGGCTCAGCTGTGGCCACGGGTGCCTCCCATGATCCGCCGGTTGACCAGGGTGAAGCCCATCAGCAGGACGAACAGCACCAGGGACTGGGCGCAGGCGTAGCCGACGCGGAACTCCCGGAAGGCGGACTTGTAGATCTCATACGTCATCATCGTGGTGCTGTTGGCCGGTCCGCCGTCGGTCAGGATGTAGATCTGGTCGAAGGACTGGAACGCGTTGATCATCGAGGTGATGAGCACGAAGAACGTCGCCGGCTTCAGCAGCGGCAGGGTGATCGAGAAGAACTGCCGGACCTTCGAGGCGCCGTCCACGGAGGCCGCTTCGTACAGCTCCTTCGGCAGGGACTGCAGCGCGGCCAAGTAGATGAGCATCTTCATGCCGATGCCCTGCCAGATGCCGACCAGGATCACGGACGGCATCGCCCATGAGGTCGAGGAGAGCCAGGCCGGGCCCTGGATTCCGACGAACGACAGCAGGGTGTTGAACAGCCCGTTGCCCGGGTTGTAGATCCACAGCCAGACCAGGGCGATGGCCACCGTGGCGGTGACCTGGGGCAGGAAGATCGCGGTGCGGAAGACACCCCGCGCCTTCAGCCCCGTGTGCAGGGCGAGCGCCATCAGCAGCCCCAGCGCCATGCCGAACGGCACCGTGAAGAAGGTGTAGATGACGGTGTTCACGATGGACTTGCGGAACACCGCGTCGTCCAGCATGTCCCGGAAGTTGTCGAACCCCACGAACTGCGGCGGCGTCAGCACGTCGTACTTGGTGAAGGCCAGGACGACCGAGGCGACGACCGGCAGCCCGATCCAGAGGGAGGCGTGCAGCAGGGCGGGTGCCACCATGAACATGCCGGCCCGTTGCCTGCGACGCCCGGGGCCCGTCGGGGTCCTGCGCGACCGCCGGGTCGCCGGTGCGCTGTGCTCAGTCGGGGAAGGCGGCCGCGCGGGCCGTGCCTTCAGTACGGATACAGCTCCCACAGTGACGCCTCACATCCGGCCGATGGCGGCCTCGGCCAGCCGGCCGAGTTCCGCGATGGCGTCCTTCGCGGACTGTCCGCCCACGATCGCGGGCTCAAGGGTCGGCTTGATCTTCTCGCGGATCTCCATCCACGCGGCCGTGCCGCCCTCCGAGCGCGCGGCGCTCATGTTCCGCAGCGACAGATCGACGAACTTGTTCTCCTTCACATAGCCGGATTCGTTGAGGTCCTTGAGCCCCGGCACGGAACCGCGCTGCTTGGCCGCGCCCAGGATCGACTCCGGGGTGGAGAGGTACTCGACCAGCGCACGGGCCGCCGCGGGGTGCTTGGAACGCGCCGACTGGGAGACCAGCGTGCCGCCCTGGAGCATCGCCGGCCTGCGGTTGGCGAGGACGAAGCAGCCGAGCGTGTCGTTCTTCAGGAGGTCCGGCGACTGCTCACGGCACTGTTCCCACAGGGCGCTGGTCGTCATCATCATCGACGCCTTGCCGGTCTGGACGTTCGACGGTGCGCCGGCGTCCGTCTTCTTCGTGTAGTCCGCGGAACCGTCCTTCGACAGGTCCTTGAAGAACTGCAACGCCTCGACGCCCCGGCTGTCGGTGAACAGCACCTTCTTGCCGTCCTCGCTGAACAGCTGGCCGCCGTTGGCGAAGAGGAAGGTCTCCCAGCACTGCCGCAGATCGATGGAGAACGGGTCGAAACCGATCCGGCCGCCCTTCGTCAGCTGCTTGGCGATGGCCCGCAGCTCCGCCCAGTTGGCCGGTGTCTTCTTGATCCCGGCCTCGGCGAAGTGGTCCTTGCGGTAGACGACGATGCGGGTGTCCAGCACCACCGGCAGCGCGTACAGCTTGCCGTCGTAGCGGGACGGCTCCAGCACCCGCTTCTCGTAGTCGTGCGCGGTGGCGAACTTCTCGGGCAGCGGGGCTATCGCCTTCTTGGCCGCGAACGGCGGGATCCAGCCGACGCCCATCATCAGCACGTCGGGCAGCAGGCCGCCCGCGAGTCCCGTGGTGATCTTCTCGTTGAGCTGCGCGTACGTGGTGTAGTCCACGTTCACCTTGACGTCCGGATACTTCTTCCGGAAGCCGCCGAGGATCTGCTTCTCCAACAGCGTCTTGCCGTCGGCGCCCTCGTAGATCGGGGTGAGCAGCGTGATCTCGCCCTCGGCGGGACCGTCGGCGGAGCCGGCGGCGGAGGAGCCGGTGCCGCAGCCGGAGAGTGCGGCCGCGGCGGTACCGGCGCCGATGGCAGCGAGCAGCGACCGTCGTTTGAGTTCCATGGACACCCCTTTTGAGGTGGAGGCAGTGGATCGATCCAGCGATGGCAACCCGGCCATGGCTGGGAAGCGCTGGTAAATCGATGCACTGAGACTAGGAACGCCCTGAGAGGCGCGTCAACAGCTGATGCACAACAATTTTCAGGGACGTTAACAGGTGTACCGGTGAAGAGAGTTCAGTAAATCGGTACACTAGTCTGGCTGAACGCGTTCCGAACCGGAGGTGGCATGAGCGGGGTAACGATCCATCAGGTCGCGGAGGCCGCGGGTGTATCCGCGAGCACCGTGTCGAACGTCCTCAACGGGCGTACGGACCGTATGCAGGCGGCCACCCTGGCCCGCGTGGAGCAGGTCATCGAGCAGCTCAGCTACCGGCCCAACCGTGCGGCGCGGATGCTGCGCACCGGCCGGATCAAGGTCATCGGCCTGATCGTGCCGTCCGTCGCCAACCCCTTCTGGGGGTCGCTCGCCCGCGAGCTGGAGGCCATCGCGCTGGCCGACGGCTACCACGTACTGCTCTGCAACAGCGAGCGCGACCCGGCCCGAGAGCTCAAGTACAGCGAGGAACTGCTGGCCGACGGGGTGAGCGGCGTGGTGCTCTGCTCCTCGCTGCCCTCGCTCGACCACGTCGCGCCGCTGCTCGGGCGCGGCCTGAAGATGGTCGCGTTCGACCGCACCGCCCAGGCGGGCGACCCTCCCTCGCTGTCCTCCATCAGCGTCGACAACGCGATGGGCGCGGAGCTGGCCACCCGCCACCTGCTTGAGCTGGGGCACCGCAGGCTGGCGTTCGTCTCCGGCTCGGTCAACAGTGTCAACCGGCGCGAGCGGCTGCGCGGATTCCGGGCCGCCCTGGAGTCGGCCGGCCTCGACCCCGCCGACGCGATCGTCTGGCCCGGCGCAGACACCGCCGAGTTCGGTGACAAGGACGCCGCCGAACTGGGCCGCAACGCCGCCCGCGAACTCCTCGGCCGGCCGCGACCGCCCACCGCGTTCGTCGCCATCAACGACATGTGCGCGATCGGGATCTGCCGGGGCGCGAAGGACGCCGGGCGCAGCGCCGGACAGGACGTCTCCGTGGTCGGGTTCGACGACATCCTGCTCGCCGACCTCTTCGAGCCGCCGCTCACCACGGTCCGCCAGCCGCTGCCGGAGATGGCCGCCGAGACGTTTCAGCAGCTGCGTGCACGCATCGAATCGGCACCGGTGGCGGGGCGTTCGCTCCTGATCAGGCCGAGGCTCGTCGTACGGAAGTCGACCGCGCAGGCACCCGCGGCGGCGGCGGCGGTGCCGGCGAGCCGGGCCCGCATCGGTGAGCCGACGGCCCCGACGACGGCCCAGACGGCGGCCCAGACGGCGGCTCCGGCGGCAGGGGCGCGCGGCTGACCTGACGCGCGGACGCCCCCGCCGGCCGCGGCCCGGACCCGGTGCGGGCCGCCGGACCCACCGGATCAGTTCGCCGAGGGGGCCCAGCCGTTCGCCTCGATGCGGTGGGCGTCGCCCGCCCGGCCCTCGTCGAAGACCGTGCGGCCGCCGTCCTCGACCCGGATCGCGTCGACGTAGACCCCGCGGCCGACGTACAACTGGTCCGTGGCGTACCGCCACCTCAGCCGCAGCTCGCTGCCGTGCCAGGCCGACAGGTCCGCGTCCAGCCGGTGCCAGACCCGGCCCGACCAGCCGGAGACGGAGCCGGCCGGATGGGGTTCCGGCCGGGGCCGCCGGTCCCGCGCCGCAACGGTGCTGAAGGGCACCGGCTGCCAGCTCGTCCCGGCGTCGGAGGAGCCCTCCAGGAACAGGAAGTCGGAATCCGGCTCGGTGTCCCACCACAGGGCGCAGCTCAGCCGGGCGCGCGAAGAGGTGAGGGCCAGCGGCGGGAGCGCCAGGGTGGCCGATGACGCACTGGCCAGGCCGGAGAACCAGGCCGTACGGCCCCGGGCGGGCGGGACCGCGACGGCGCGCGCCATCTGGTTGGCGGTGGCGACGCGTGGCGCGCTGCCGGAGCGCCAGCCGCGCACCGGGTGGACCGAGTTGCCGAGGACGATCAGGAACGAGTCGGTCGTCGGGTCCAGGACCAGGCTGGTGCCGGTGAACCCGGTGTGGCCCGCGGTGCGCGGGGTGGCCATCGCGCCCATGTACCAGTGCTGGTAGAGCTCGAAGCCGAGGCCGTGCGCGTCGCCCGGGAACGCCGTGTTGAAGTCGGTGAACAGCAGGTCCACCGAGTGGGCGGAGAGGATCCTCGCGCGCCCGTAGACCCCGCCGTTGAGGAGTGTGCGGGCGAGGACCGCCAGGTCCCAGGCGCAGGAGAAGACGCCGGCGTGACCGGCGACGCCGTCGAGGCTGTACGCGTTCTCGTCGTGCACCTCGCCCCAGACGAGTCCTCGGTCGAGTCCGGACCACGGCGGCCGCTCGTCCTCGGTCGCGGCGATCTTCGGCCGCCAGGAGGCGGGCGGGTTGTAACGGGTGCGGTGCATCCCGAGCGGAGCGGTGATCTGTTCGCGGAGCAGGACGTCCTCGGTGCGGCCGGTGATCTTCTCCAGCACCAGCTGGAGCGAGATCAGATTGAGGTCGGAGTAGAGGTACACCGTGCCCGGCGGGCTCGCCGGCACCTCGTTCCAGATCAGCGCCAGCTTCCCCTCCCGGGTCGGCGCCGAGTAGAGCGGAATCCAGGCGCGGAAGCCCGAGGTGTGGGTGAGCAGCTGGCGGATCGTGATGTCCTGCTTGCCGCCGCCGGCGAAGTCGGGGAGGTACGAGGCGACCGTCGCCTCCAGCTCCAGCGTGCCCCGTTCGATCTGCTGCACGGCCAGGATCGAGGTGAACAGCTTCGAGACCGACGCAAGGTCGAAGACCGTGTCCTCGGCCATGGCGATCTGCTGCTCCGGCGGGAACTCCACCCCGGTGTCGGTCTTCTCGTCGTACGCCGCATAGCGCACCGCCTTGCCGATCGGCCGGTGCAGCGCGACCGTCCCGCCCCGCCCGGCCAGCAGCACCGCACCCGCGTACCAGGGGTGTTCGGGGGAGTTGCCGAGATATCTCTCGGCCTCGGTGACGAGCTGGTCCAGCGGCTCCTGGAGCAGCCCGGCCCGCGCGGCCGAGCCGCGCCGCAGCGTCGGCCGGTGCTGCCCGGACGGCGATCCCGCCGCGGTTCCTGCGCGCATGTCCGACGCCCCCGCCTCCGGCTCCGTGGCAGACGCCCGCTCCGCGAACGGAATCGGCGCCAGGGCGAGTGCTCCGCCCAGGGCCAGCATCCCACCGCCCAGCCTCCGCCGGCTGATGCCCCCGCCCGCCGTGTCCTCGGCCATCCGGAACCCCTTCCCTGCGTGAAAGTAACTTTCGAAATCTCTTCCGAGACTGAAACTTCCTGCCGGACCAGAGAGTACTCACACCCTCCGCCGCCCCACAGGTCTCCGGGGCCACAAAGAATCTGACACTGCATCAGAAAATCTCTTCCTTCGGCTGTCCGACTGCGGCATCCTGCCGCCCATGGAGACGGAGCTGAGCAAGAAACTGGGGATCGAGCACGCCATCTTCGGCTTCACGCCGTTCCCCGCGGTGGCCGCGGCCATCACCCGGGCCGGCGGATTCGGTGTGCTCGGAGCGGTCCGCTACACCGCCCCCGACGACCTCGCACGCGACCTCGACTGGATGGCGGAACACACCGACGGCAAGCCCTACGGCCTCGACGTCGTGATGCCCGCGAAGAAGGTGGAGGGTGTCAGTGAGGCCGATGTCGAGGCGATGATCCCGGCCGGGCACCGGCAGTTCGTCCAGGACACCCTCACCAAGCACGGCGTCCCCGAACTCGCCGAGGGCGAGGCCTCCGGCTGGCGCATCACCGGCTGGATGGAGGAGGTCGCCCGCAACCAGCTCGACGTCGCGTTCGGCTACCCCATCAAGCTGCTCGCCAACGCACTGGGCTCGCCGCCCGCCGACGTCATCGCCCGCGCCCACGAGCAGGACGTGCTCGTCGCCGCCCTCGCCGGCAGCGCCCGGCACGCCCGGCACCACGCGGAGGCCGGCATCGACGTCGTCGTCGCGCAGGGCTACGAAGCGGGCGGCCACACCGGGGAGATCGCCTCCATGGTCCTCGTCCCGGACGTCGTCGACGCGGTGGGTCCGCTCCCCGTCCTCGCCGCCGGAGGCATCGGCAGCGGCGAACAGATCGCCGCCGGGCTGGCCCTCGGCGCCCAGGGCGTCTGGCTCGGCTCCCTCTGGCTCACCACGGAGGAGGCCGACATGCACTCGCGCGCCCTGACCGCCAAACTCCTCGCCGCGGGCTCCGGCGACACCGTCCGCTCCCGCGCCCTCACCGGAAAACCCGCGCGCCAGCTGCGTACCGAATGGACCGACGCCTGGGACGACCCGGCGGGCCCCGGCCCGCTGCCCATGCCGCTCCAGGGGCTTCTGGTGGCCGAGGCCGTCTCTCGCATCCAGAAGTACGAGACGGGAGCGCTGCTCGGCACCCCCGTCGGCCAGATCGTCGGCCGGATGAACACCGAGCGCGGCGTGCAGGCCGTCTTCGACGACCTCACCCGGGGGTTCGAACGCGCCGTGGACCGGATCAACCGCATAGCCGGACGGAGCACCTCATGAACCAGCCGCCCAACGGCTTCTGGGCCCAGGCCACCGCAGAGCCCGACCGCACGATCCTGATCGCACCCGACGCAGAGAACTGGACGGCCGGCCGGCTGCACGCCGACGCCAACCGGATGGTCCACGGGCTGCGCGCCGCAGGACTGGAGGAGGGCGACTCCTTCGCCGTCGTGCTGCCCAACGGCGTCGAGTTCCTCACCGCCTACCTCGCCGCCTCGCAGTCCGGCTTCTACCTCGTCCCGGTCAACCACCACCTGATGGGCCCCGAGATCGCCTGGATCGTCTCCGACTCCGGCGCCAAGGTGCTCATCGCCCACGAACGCTTCACCGACGCCGCGACCGCCGCCGCGGACGAGGCGAAACTCCCGACGAGCCACCGCTACGGCGTCGGCGAGGTGGACGGCTTCCGCCCGTACGCCGAACTGCTGGAGAACCGGCCGGTATCGCCCCCCGAGGGACGCACCCTCGGCTGGGTCATGAACTACACCTCCGGCACCACGGGACGGCCGCGCGGCATCCGGCGCCCGCTGCCCGGAAAGCTTCCCGAGAAGACGTACCTCGGCGGCTTCCTCGGGATCTTCGGCATCAAACCGTTCGACGGCAACGTCCATCTGGTCTGCTCACCGCTCTACCACACGGCGGTGCTCCAGTTCGCGGGAGCCGCCCTGCACATCGGCCACCCGCTGGTCCTGATGGACAAGTGGTCGCCCGAGGAGATGCTGCGGGCGATGGACACCCACCGCTGCACCCACACGCACATGGTCCCCACCCAGTTCCACCGCCTCCTCGCCCTCCCCGATGAGGTGAAGCGGGGTTACGACGTCACGGCGATGCGCCACGCCATCCACGGGGCGGCCCCCTGCCCCGACCACGTCAAACGGGCCATGATCGACTGGTGGGGCAGTTGCGTCGAGGAGTACTACGCGGCCAGCGAGGGCGGCGGCGCCTTCGCCACCGCGGAGGACTGGCTGCGGAAACCGGGCACGGTCGGCCGGGCCTGGCCGATCAGCGAACTCGCGGTCTTCGACGACGAGGGCAACCGCCTCGCACCCGGCGAGCTCGGCACCGTCTACATGAAGATGAGCACCGGCGGATTCAGCTACCACAAGGACGAGGGCAAGACGCGGAAGAACCGCATCGGGGACTTCTTCACGGTGGGCGACCTCGGCATCCTCGACGAGGACGGCTATCTCTTCCTCCGCGACCGCAAGATCGACATGATCATTTCGGGCGGGGTCAACATCTACCCCGCCGAGATCGAGAGCGAACTGCTCACCCATCCCGCCGTCGCGGACGCCGCGGTCTTCGGCATCCCGCACGCCGACTGGGGCGAGGAGGTCAGAGCGGTCGTCGAAGCCGCCGAGGGGTACGCGGAGGGTGACGCGCTCGCCGCCGAGATCCTCGGCCACTGCGCCGAGCGGCTCGCCGGGTACAAACGCCCCAAGACCCTCGGCTTCATCACGACGATGCCCCGCGACCCCAACGGCAAGCTGTACAAACGGCGTCTGCGCGAGCCGTACTGGGAGGGGCGCACCTGACGCGGCGGCCGGGGCACGACCACCGCGCGGGCCCCGGCCGTGGTCGCGCCGCCCCCCCACCACCCCCGAAACGTGCCCGCCCGGCGCCTTTGACATCCCGAGCGGTATCCGGACCCTTGACCACCGGGCCCGGCCCGCACAGGATCACGCCATGACAGGTGTACGAAGCAGCACAGTCGACGGCGTCCTGACCCGCAGCGCACGGCGCACCCCTGGCCGCACCGCCCTGCGGTACGCCGACCGGACCTGGACCTACCGGGAACTGGAGGAGGCCGTCAGTACCGCGGCCGCCGTCCTGATCGACGGCCACGACGGCCACGGGCTGCACCCGGGGGACCGGGTGGCCTCCTACGCCCACAACTCCGACGCGTACCTGATCGGCTTCCTCGCCTGCGCCCGCGCCGGACTCGTCCACGTGCCCGTCAACCAGAACCTCACGGGCGAGGACCTGGCGTACATCCTGAGCCAGTCCGGCAGCTCCCTGGTCCTCACGGACCCGGACCTGGCCGGCCGGGTCCCGGACGGCTACCCCGTACGCGCACTGCGCGACGCCCCGGACTCCCTGCTCGCGGAACTGGCCACGCCGCGCGCTTTCACGCCGGACCACGAACCGGGCGCGGACGACCTGGTCCAGCTGCTCTACACCTCGGGGACCACCGCGCTCCCCAAGGGCGCGATGATGACGCACGGCGCCCTCGTCCACGAGTACGTCAGCGCCGTCACCGCCCTCGACCTCCGGGCCGGCGACCGGCCCGTGCATGCCCTGCCTCTCTACCACTCCGCGCAGATGCACGTGTTCCTGCTGCCCTACCTCGCGGTCGGGGCCGTGAACACGGTCCTGGACGCACCGGACGCCGGCCGGATCTTCGATCTCGTCGAGTCCGGACACGCCGACAGCGTCTTCGCCCCGCCCACCGTCTGGATCGGCCTCGCCAACCACCCGGAATTCGGACGGCGCGATCTCGGCGGGCTGCGCAAGGCGTACTACGGAGCTTCGATCATGCCCGTACCGGTACTGGAACGGCTCCGCGACCGGCTGCCCGGACTGGCCTTCTACAACTGCTTCGGGCAGAGCGAGATCGGCCCGCTCGCCACCGTCCTTGGACCCGACGAGCACGAGGGGAGGATGGACTCCTGCGGCCGGCCCGTCCTCTTCGTCGAGGCCAAGGTGGTCGACGAGGACGGCGCGGACGTCCCCGACGGCACGGCCGGCGAAGTGGTGTTCCGCTCACCGCAGCTGTGCAGCGGCTACTGGGACAAGCCGCAGGAGAGCGCCGAGGCGTTCCGCGAGGGCTGGTTCCACTCCGGCGACCTCGCCGTACGCGACGCGGAGGGCTACTTCACCGTCGTCGACCGGGTGAAGGACGTCATCAACTCCGGCGGCGTCCTCGTCGCCTCCCGCCAGGTCGAGGACGCCCTCTACACCCACCCCGCAGTCGCCGAGGCGGCCGTCGTCGGACTGCCCGACGAGCGCTGGATCGAGGCCGTCACCGCCGTCGTCGTGCTGCGGGACGAGGCGACGGAGGCCGAACTGATCGACCACGCCCGCGAGCGGCTCGCCCACTTCAAGGCCCCCAAGAAGGTCCTCTTCGTGGACGGACTCCCGCGCAACGCCAGCGGCAAGATCCTCAAGCGGGAGCTGCGCGAACGCTTCGGCGCATAGGGCCCGTCCGGCGGATCATGGCCGGGGGCGCGGGGTTCACGCCACGCGGGCGACCCCGGCGTAGAAGCTCTCGGTCGCCCCGGTGCTCTCCGGGAGCGGCGTGTCCTGACGCCAGCGGGGAGCCGTGGTCAGACCGGGCTCGACGAGGTCGAGCCCGTCGAAGAACCGGGCGACCTCCGAGCGCGTCCGCGGCCGCAGGCTGATGCCGCTCGACCTGTACTCGTCGGTCTTGTCCTGCTCTGCGGAGAGGAAGTCCTTGGTGAAGTGCGAAAGCACCAGGCAGCTGCCGGAGGGCAGCGCGTCCAGGAGGGTGCGGGTGATGCCGTAGGGATCGTCCTCGTCGGGAACGAAGTGCATGAGGGCGACCAGGGACAGCGCGACGGGCCGGCCGAAGTCCAGCAGGCCCCGGGCGTGGTCCAGGATCCTTCCCGGCTCACGCACATCGGCGTCGAGGTAGTGGGTGGCGCCCTCGGGGGTACTGACGAGCAGCGCCTCGGCGTGGCGCAGGACGATCGGATCGTTGTCCGTGTAGACGACCCGGGCCGCCGGGTTGATCTCCTGCGCTACCTGGTGGAGGTTCGGCCGGGTCGGAATGCCCGTGCCGATGTCGAGGAACTGGTCGACGCCCGCGTGCGCGGCCCAGGCCACCGCCCGGTGCATGAAGGCGCGGTTCTGCGCAACGGCGGCCTTCGCCACGGCCGGCATCTGCTCCCCGAGTTCCTGGTCCACGGGGTAGTTGTCCTTGCCGCCCAGCAGATAGTCGTAGACACGCGCCGGGTGCGGCCTGCTGGTGTCGATGGGCGAGCCGGCCGTGCCAGACGTCATGGAGAGCTCCAGAGTGCTTCGGTGCGCAGCCGGTGCGCGTGCGCGGAACTGGACGGGACAGGCGGGAGGGGGAGCGCGGCCACGCCGCGGACCTTCACCGCATCGACGTATCCTGTCACAGCAACCAGGCAGACATCGTGGTGAGTTGAGCCGAAATGGCAGATGGGCGACGTCAACTGCCCGGCTTGTCCCGCTCGTCGACGATCCGCCTGAACTTGCCGACCGACCTCTCCAGCGTCTCCGGATCGAGGATCTCCACCCCGACCGAGACCCCGATCCCGTCCTTGACGGCCGCCGCGACCGACACGGCGGCGGCCGCGCGCTGCTCGGGCGTCGCCCCGGCCCTGGCCTCCGCGCGTACCGTCAGCACGTCCAGCCGGCCCTCGCGGGTCAGCCGCAGTTGGAAGTGCGGTGAGACCGCCGGGGTACGGAGCACGATCTCCTCGATCTGCGTCGGGAAGAGGTTCACCCCGCGCAGGATCACCAGGTCGTCACTGCGCCCGGTCACCTTCTCCATGCGCCGGAAGACCCGTGCCGTCCCCGGCAGCAGCCGGGTCAGGTCCCGGGTCCGGTAACGGATCACCGGCATGGCCTCCTTGGTGAGCGAGGTGAACACCAGCTCGCCCTCCGCCCCCTCGGGCAGCACCTCGCCGGTGAACGGGTCGACCACCTCCGGATAGAAGTGGTCCTCCCAGATGTGCAGCCCGTCCTTCGTCTCCACGCACTCCTGGGCGACACCCGGCCCCATCACCTCGGACAGCCCGTAGATGTCGACGGCGTCGATCGCGAACCGCTCCTCGATCTCGCGCCGCATCTCCTGCGTCCACGGCTCCGCCCCGAAGATCCCCACTTTCAGGGAGGTCGCCCGCGGATCGACGCCCTGGCGCTCGAACTCGTCCAGGAGCGTCAGCATGTACGAGGGCGTCACCATGATGATCTCGGGCCGGAAGTCCTGGATCAGCTGGACCTGCCGGGCCGTCATGCCGCCGGACGCGGGAATGACCGTGCAGCCGAGCCGCTCCGCCCCGTAGTGCGCGCCGAGTCCGCCGGTGAACAGCCCGTATCCGTAAGCGATATGGACCTTCTGCCCCGGGCGGCCGCCCGCTGCCCGGATCGAACGGGCGACCACGTCCGCCCAGGTGTCCAGATCCCCCTGGGTGTAGCCGACGACGGTCGGGCGGCCGGTCGTGCCGCTGGAGGCGTGGATCCGGCGCACCCGCTCCTCGGGCACCGCGAACATCCCGAACGGATAGTTGTCCCGCAGATCGGCTTTGGTGGTGAAGGGGAACCTGGCGAGATCGGCGAGCGAGCGGCAGTCGTCGGGGTGCAGCCCCGCGCGGTCGAACGCGTCCCTGTAGTGGCCGACGTGGGTGTACGCGTGCAGCAGTGTCGCCCGCAGCCGTTCGAGCTGGAGCGCCCGCAGCTCCTCGCGGTCCATTCGTTCCGCCGCGTCCAGCAGAGCCGTCATGCGGATCTCCCTCTTCCGTGCGCATCGTGCAGACGACCGATCATTCGGTCGCTCCTCCCGGGAGCAGTAATTCAGGATCTTCGGCCCGCTGGCAAGAGGTGGGACCGGACGCATGTCGCGCGACCGTCCCCGACGCGGCCGGCCCGCCGCGGATACGCTCGTACCGAACAGAGCCGCATCACCCGGTCGGCCCTGTTTGGATGGTTTGCATGCCGACTTTCCACACGTACGACGGAACCGAGCTCGCGTATCACCTCGAAGGACAGGGCACGCCCCTGATCTGCCTGCCGGGCGGGGCCATGCGGGCCAGTACCTATCTCGGACGCCTGGGCGGACTCGACGGCCACCGGCAACTGGTGCTGTTCGATCTGCGGGGCACCGGGGACTCCGCCGTACCGGGCGACACCTCCACCTACCGCTGCGACCGGCTGGTCGACGACGTCGAGGCACTGCGCGAACACCTCGGGCTGGAACACATCGATCTGCTCGCCCACTCGGCGGCGGCGGACCTCGCCGTGCTCTACGCCGCGCGGTACCCGCACGCGCTGCGCCGCCTGCTCCTCGTCGCCCCCACGACACGGGCCGCCGGACTCGGATTCGCCGAGCGCGAGGCCCGCGAGGCCGCCGCGCTGCGTAGCTCGGAACCGTGGTACGAGGAGGCGCTCCCGGCTCTGGAGCAGATCTGGGCCGGACACCTCGACGACGAACTGCGCGCAGCCTCCCGGCCGTTCCTCTACGGCCGCTGGGACGCCGCCGCACAGGACCACGCCGCGTCGTCCGCCTCGCAGATCAACGCCGTTGCCGCACAGGGCTATTACGCGCCGGGCGCCTTCGACCCGGCCGCGACGGTGGCCGCGCTGCACGAGCTGACGTCCCCGGTACTCGTCCTCGCCGGGGAGTACGACGGCGTGACGACCCCCGACCGCGCCGCCGAACTGGCCGCGCTCTTCCCGGAAGCCGAGTTCGCCGTACAGCGTGGTGCCGCGCACTTCCCGTGGCTGGACGACCCCGGGGCCTTCGTCCGCACCGCCGCCGCCTTCCTGGACCCGGACGTGCACAGCGTGCAGGCCGGCGGGACACGGCTCGCCTACCGGGTGTGGGGAGACCCGTCCGCACCGCCGGTCGTGCTGGTCCACGGACGCTGCGACGACAGTCGCACCTGGACCCGGATCGCCGGACAACTGGCCGCCCGGAACCGGGTGTACGCCATCGACTTCCGCGGCCACGGCCTCAGCGACTGGCCCGGCCGCTACTCCCTCGAACTGTTCCGGGACGACCTGCACGCGTTCCTGGAGGCCCGCAACCTGGCCGGGGCCACGGTCGTCGGGCACTCCATGGGCGGCGCGGCGGCCTACCTGCTGGCCGGGCGCCAGCCCGGACTCATCGGCCGGCTCGTCCTGGAGGAGGCCCCGCCGCCCTTCCCGCTCGACCCGCCCCGCGGACCCGTGGAACGCCCCGAAGGCGAGCTCGGCTTCGACTGGCCCGTGGTGCCGTCCATCGACGCCCAGCTCAACGAACCCGATCCGGCGGGCCTGGAACGGCTCGGTGAGATCACCGTCCCGACCCTGGTCATCGGCGGCGGGCCACGCAGCCAGATCGACCAGGAGGACCTCGCCCGGATGACCCGGCGGATCCCCGGCGGCCGGCTCGTCACCATCGACGCCGGCCACCTCGTCCACACCGAACGGGCGGAGGAATTCCTCGCGGCGCTCCGGTCGTTCGGCGTGGCCTGACGCGGCCGCCCGGTCGGTCAGCCCCGGTGCAGCAGCGACACCATGACATCGCGCAGCGTCGCCTCCGCGTCCGCGACGCCCGCCGGTGAACGCCAGGCGACGAACCCGTCGGGGCGGACCAGCACCGCGCCCTCGGCGCTCGTCCCGTGCGCCTCGGCCCAGTCGGCACCGGCCTCCGGCTCCAGATCGCCGCCGGGACCGGTGCCGATTCCGAACGCGTCCAGCCGCACCGACAGCTGGTCACCGACCCGGGCCGCCGCCCGCCGCCACGCCACGTCCGCGCCATCGGTGAGCAGGACGAACGAGCGCTCGTACAGGTCCAGGGTGGAGATCCGCTCCCCGGCGCGCCGGACCCACAGGTGCGGTGCGCGGCTGCCCGGTTCACCCGTCAGCTGCATCCCCTGCGGCACCACCGGCTGATCCGGGGCGACGCCCAGCACCGCACCCTCCACATAGCGGTAGCCCAGCGCCACGTTCAGCATGCCGCCGCGCTTGCCGCCGCCCACGGTGGGCGGCGGCGCGTACCCCGGGTGGCTGTGCTCGCCGGAACGCGCCGAGGCCCGCTCGCTCGTCGCCCGCGCCACCGGCAGCCGCTCCGCCCCGTACGTGTCCAGCAGACCCGGCCCCGCCTCACCGCGCAGCACGGCGGCCAGCTTCCACGCCAGGTTGTGCGCGTCCTGGATGCCGGTGTTGGAGCCGAACGCCCCGGTGGGCGACATCTCGTGCGCCGAGTCACCGGCGAGGAACACCCGGCCCCGTGAGTAGCGGTCCGCCACCCGCTCCGCCGCCTGCCACGGCGCCTTGCCGGTGATCTCCACATCGATGTCCGGTGCGCCGACCGCCTTGCGGATGTGCTCGGCGCACCGTTCGTCCGTGAAGTCCTCCAACGTCTCGCCCCGGTCGGGCTGCCACGGCGCGTGGAACACCCACTGCTCCTCGTTGTCCACCGGCAGCAGGGCGCCGTCCGCCTCCGGGTTGGTCAGGTAGCAGACGATGAAGCGCCGGTCACCGAGCACATCGGCGAGCCGGCGGGAGCGGAAGGTGATACTCACGTTGTGGAACAGGTCGCCGGCACCCGAACGGCCGATGCGCAGCTGCTCGCGGACCGGACTGCGCGGGCCGTCGGCGGCGATGAGATAGTCCGCCCGAACGGTGGTGTGCTCGCCCGTCTCCCGGTTCTTCAGGACCGCCCCGACACCTGAGCCGTCCGCGTCGAACGACAGCAGTTCGGTGGAGAACCGCAGGTCACCTCCTTGCTCCCGGGCCCGGTCCAGCAGCGCGGGCTCCAGGTCGTTCTGGCTGCACAGACACCAGCCCGTCGGGCTGAAGCGGGCCAGTGCGCCACCCGGGTCGATTTCCTTGAACAGCCACTCCTGGTCCTCACCGGTCAGCGAACCGGCCTGGAGGATGCCGTGGTTCTCCGCCAGCACCGAGGCGGCCGCCCGGATCCGCTCCTCCACCCCCGCCCGGCGGAAGACCTCCATCGTGCGGACGTTGTTGCCCCGGCCGCGCGGATGCGTCGAGGTGGCCGCGTGCTTCTCGACCAGCAGATGCTCGACGCCGAGCCGGCCGAGGAAGAGGGACGCGGACAGGCCCACCAGGGATCCGCCCACGATGAGGACCGGTACGTGGAGGTCGACGTTCTCGTTCATGAGTTGCTCCAGCTCGGACGCCGTACAGATGCAGTGTCCATGCCCCTGCCGGAGCCCTCTCGGAGCGGTTCGGACGCCCGCTCACCTGAACGGTTCATAAATCTCGCGTCAGCCGGACCAGCGTTTCACGATCGGTGACGGAGACGACGCCCGCGGTCCGGGGCGGACCGTGCGCAGCTGCCGGGAGACTCCCCGCTCCGATTCCACTCGACAGCCACCGGTTACCCAGCGAACCGGCGGGCCGGGCCGCCCCACCGTCTCGAAGGAGTTCGAAAGATGACCACCACCCTCTCGGAACGGACCTCCCAGTCCGCCTTCGACGGATCAAGGCTGCGGGTCATCCTGCTGCTTGACCTGCACGACGGCGCCCAGAAGCAGTTCCTGGACGCCTACGAGGACATGCGCAACCAGGTGGCCTCCATCCCCGGCCACATCAGCGACCAGCTGTGCCAGTCCATCGAGAACCCCTCCCAGTGGCTCATCACCAGCGAATGGGAGAGCGCCCCGCCCTTCCTGGCCTGGGTCAACAGCGAGGAGCACGTCGCCACGGTCCAGCCCCTGCACAGCTGCGTGCGCGACACCCGCTCGCTGCGCTTCAGCGTGCTGCGCGAGACCGGCGCCGCCTTCGAGGAGAGCTTCGAGCCCGCCAAGGGCGGCCTGCAGGCCGCGCCCCGCCTCGGGGACGGGATCGTGCGCCACGCGCTGACCTTCACCGTGAAGCCTGGCACCGAGGAGAGGGTCGCGAAGATCCTCGCCGACTACGACCCCCCGAAGGCACGGGTCGACGAGCACACCCGGCTGCGCCGCACCTCGCTCTTCATGCACGGCAACCGTGTCGTGCGCGCGGTCGAGGTCGAGGGCGACCTCCTCGCGGCCCTGCGCCACGTCTCCCGGCAGCCGGAGATCCGGGCCGTCGAGGAAGCGCTCAACCCGTACCTGGAGCAGGACCGCGACCTGGCCGACCCCGACTCCGCCCGGATGTTCTTCACCCGCGCGGCGCTGCCCACCGTCCACCACGTGACGACGGGCCGCCACCCGGACCGGGACCTCAAGCGCCACGCGCTCTTCTACCAGGCCAAGGAGGGCTGCGGCATGGCCCTGGCCCGCCTCCTGGCCGAGCACGACGAGGAGGAGGCCGACGACCCCGGCAGCCCCATCGACAGCAGCACCATCTTCCAGCGCGACGACGTCGTCGTCCGCCTCCTGGAAGTGGACGGCCCCCTCGACGCCCAGCCCGACCGGTCGCTGGGTATCCACGGCCCCGGCAAGGCGGCCCGGCTCGCCCGCCTCCTCGACGGGGAGGCGAACCCCGTGCCCACCGGCGACCAGGACGCCATGCGCTTCCTCGGCCGCGCAGGGATGCACCTGATCACCGACCGGCGGGCCGCGGAGTCCTGAACCGCGTACCCAGCAGAGCGGGGGGTTCTCGCTCGACCCGTCGACACAACGCGCAACGCGCCAGGAGGAAGACACTCATGACCACGCACCGGCCACGCATCGTGGACCTCAGTGAGACCCAGCCCAACACCAGGCGCGGAGGCGACCTGCGCGCCCTGCTCACTCCGACGGCCGTAGGCGCCACCAGCGGCTTCATGGGACTGGCCACCATCCAGCCCGGCGACCGCATCGCGGAGCACTACCACCCGTACTCGGAGGAGTTCGTGTACGTGGTGAACGGGCTCCTGGAGGTCGACCTGGACGGTGAGCCGTACGCGATGCGGCCCGACCAGGGGCTGCTGATCCCGCTGAACGTACGCCACCGCTTCCGCAACGTCGGTGACACCGAGGTCCGCATGGTCTTCCACCTCGGCCCCCTCGCCCCCCGCCCGGAGCTCGGACACGTCGACACCGAGCAGACAGAGGCCCCCGAGCAGGGCGCGCCGCCAGAACGAACCGAGGCCGCCTCATGACCCGGCGGGTGGCGGTCACCGGGGTGGGGGTCGTCGCTCCGGGCGGGATCGGCGCACCGGCCTTCTGGGACCTCCTGGCCAACGGCCGCACCGCGACACGCGGCATCACGCTCTTCGACCCGGCCGGCTTCCGGTCCCGGATCGCCGCCGAGTGCGACTTCGACCCGGCGGCCCACGGCCTTGACGAGGACGAGGTCGCCCGCTCCGACCGGTACGTCCAGTTCGCGATGGTGGCCGCCCGCGAGGCACTCGCGGACGCGGGCCTGGACCAGGAGCGCACCGACCCCTGGCGGATGGGCGTCTCGCTCGGCACGGCAGTCGGCGGAACCACCCGGCTGGAGCACGACTACGTCGCGGTCAGCGGCAGCGGCGCGCGCTGGGACGTCGACCACCGTCCGGCCGGGCCCCATCTGGAGCGGGCGTTCTCCCCGAGTTCGCTGGCCTCCGCCGTCGCCGAGCAGGTCGGCGCGCACGGCCCGGTGCAGACCGTCTCGACGGGCTGCACCTCCGGTCTCGACGCGATCGGCTACGCCTTCCACTCCATCGAGGACGGCCGCGTCGACGTCTGCGTCGCTGGGGCCTCGGACTCCCCGATCACCCCGATCACGGTGGCGTGCTTCGACGCGATCAAGGCGACCTCCGCCAACAACGAGGACCCGGAACACGCCTCCCGGCCCTTTGACTCCCGCCGCGACGGCTTCGTGATGGGCGAGGGCGGCGCCGTACTCGTGCTGGAGGAACTGGAGCACGCCCGCGCCCGGGGCGCGACGGTGTACTGCGAGATCTCCGGCTACGCCACCTTCGGCAACGCCTACCACATGACCGGGCTGACCCCGGAGGGCCTGGAGATGGCCGAGGCCATCAACCGGGCACTGGGCCATGCCAGGATCGACGCGTCGGACATCGACTACGTCAACGCGCACGGCTCGGGCACCAAACAGAACGACCGGCACGAGACGGCCGCCGTGAAGCGGGCGCTCGGCGCGCACGCCCACGACGTACCGATGAGCTCCATCAAGTCGATGGTCGGCCACTCGCTCGGCGCGATCGGGGCGATAGAGATCGCGGCCTGCGTACTCGCGCTGGTCCACCAGACGGTACCGCCGACGGCGAACTACGAGTCCCCGGACCCCGAGTGCGACCTCGACTACGTGCCGCGCACCGCACGCCCGCTGAAGCTGCGCAGTGTTCTCTCCGTCGGCAGCGGCTTCGGTGGCTTCCAGTCCGCTGTCGCCCTGACCAGAACCGGTGGGAGGACACCATGAGCACCGACAAGGCCCGGCAGACCGTCATCACCGGCATCGGCGTCGTCGCCCCCAATGGCACGTCCACCGAGACCTTCTGGAAGCGGACGCAGGAAGGCATGAGCGTCCTGGACCGGGTCACCCGCGAAGGGTGCGAGGAGCTCCCGCTGCACGTGGCCGGCGAGGTCAGGGGCTTCGACCCGGTCAGCCTGATCGAGGAGCGCTACCTCGTCCAGACCGACCGGTTCACGCACTTCGCGATGGCCGCGGCGGACATGGCCCTGGACGACGCCCGGCTGGGCCGCGCCGACTACGAGGACAAGCCGTTCAGCGTGGGCGTGGTCACCGCCGCGGGGTCCGGCGGCGGCGAGTTCGGCCAGCGCGAACTGCAACGGCTGTGGGGCCAGGGATCCAAGTACGTCGGCCCCTACCAGTCGATCGCCTGGTTCTACGCCGCGAGCACCGGCCAGATCTCCATCCGGGGCGGCTTCAAGGGGCCTTGCGCGGTGGTGGCCAGTGACGAGGCCGGCGGCCTGGACGCCATCGCCCACGCGGCCCGGTCCGTCCGGCGCGGCACCGACGCGGTGGTCGTCGGCGCGGCGGAGGCCCCGCTCGCGCCGTACTCCGTCGTCTGCCAGCTCGGATACCGCGACCTGAGCGCCGGCGAGGACCCGACGCGGGCCTACCGCCCGTTCACCTCTGACGCCTGCGGATTCGTGCCCGCGGAGGGCGGCGCGATGTTCGTGGTCGAGGAGGAGGGCGCGGCCCGGGAGCGCGGCGCCCGGGTCAGGGCCGAGATCGCCGGTCACGCGGCCACCTTCACCACCGCGATGCGCTGGGAGGAGTCCCGCGAAGGGCTCGCCCACGCCATTGAGGGGGCGCTGCGGGAGGCCGGCTGCGCGCCCGAGGAGATCGACGTGGTCTTCGCGGACGCCCTCGGCGTACCCGCCGCGGACCGTGCGGAGGCGCTGGCGCTGGCCGACGCGCTCGGTGCGCACGGCACGCGGGTTCCGGTGACGGCGCCCAAGACCGGTACCGGGCGGGCGTACTGCGGCGCCCCCGTCCTCGACGCGGCGGCCGCCGTGCTCGCCATGGAGAACGGTCTGATCCCGCCGACGCCGAACGTGTTCGAGGTCTGCCACGACCTCGACGTCGTCACCGGACGGGCCCGTGCCGCCGAACTGCGGACCGCGCTCGTGCTCAGCCGCGGCCTCATGGGCTCCAACGCGGCGATGGTGCTGCGGCGCCCCGCCCGCGGCGCGTGAGAGCCCACCGAAAGTACCCGCGAGATCCCGCGAGAAGGAAGAAGCACCTCATGACCGACCGACTGACCTACGACGAACTCGCCGCCCTGATGAAGAAGGGCGCCGGACTGACCGTCGACCCCCGGGAGATGGAGAACCGCTCCGGCACCGCCTTCGACGAGTTCGGCCTCGACTCCCTGGGCCTCCTCGGCATCGTCGGCGTGCTGGAGAACCGGCACGGACAGCCGCTGCCGGCCGACGCCGACCGGTGCAAGACGCCCCGCGAGTTCCTCGACCTCGTCAACAACAGCCTCATGACAGGAGCCTGACGTGTCCGGACACACCGAGAACGAGATCATCATCGCCGCCCCCCTGGACCTCGTCTGGGACATGACGAACGACCTCGCGAACTGGACAGACCTGTTCAGCGAGTACGCCGCCGTCGAGATCATCGAACGCGACGGCGAGCGGACCACCTTCCGCCTGACCATGCACCCCGACGAGAACGACAAGGTGTGGAGCTGGGTCTCCGAGCGCACCACCGACCGCCGCGCCCGCAAGGTCCGCGCCCGTCGCGTCGAGCCCGGCCCGTTCCAGCACATGGACATCCACTGGGAGTACTCCGAGGTCCCCGGCGGAACCCGCATGCACTGGGCGCAGGACTTCGCGATGCGCCCGGACGCCCCGGTCGACGACGCCTGGATGACCGACAACATCAACCGCAACTCGCGCGTCCAGATGGAGCTCATCCGGGACAAGATCGAGCAGCGCGACCGTGAGCGCCGCTCGGCGTCCGTCACGGCCGGCTGACGTCCCGTCCGCCGACGGTCCGGCCGCACCCGGCACCCGTGCCGGGTGCGGCCGGACCGGGTATCAGAAAGGCACCACCCGATGCACCACGCACTGATCGTCGCCCGGATGGCACCGGAGTCGGCGCCGGACATCGCCGAACTGTTCGCCGCCTCCGACAGCAGCGAGCTGCCGCACCTGGTCGGCGTCACCCGGCGCAAGCTCTTCCAGTTCGGCGACGTCTACCTGCACATGATCGAGTCCGAGCGGCCGCCGGGACCGGAGATCGCCAAGGTGACCGAGCACCCGGAGTTCAGGGGACTCAGCGACCGGCTGACCGCCTTCATCAGCCCGTACGACCCGCAGACCTGGCGGGGCCCGAAGGACGCGATGGCCCAGGAGTTCTACCGCTGGGAGCGCGACGACTCCGCCTGACGACGACGATCGCCCCGGGCCCGGCCTCTCGGCCGGGCCCGGGGCGATTCGCGTGCGCTCGCCGCGACGGCGGAATCAGTCCGGGACCACGCATTCGAACGCGTGGAGGTAGGGGTTGACCTGCCGGACCTCACCGATGAGCAGCCCGGCCTCCGACAGCCGGTCCACCAGACTCTGCCGGGTGTGCTTGGCGCCGCCGACGTTCAGCAGGAGCAGCAGGTCCATGGCGGTGGTGAACCGCATCGAGGGGGTGTCGTCGACGAGGTTCTCGATGACGACGAGCCGGGCCCCCGGACGCGCCGCCGCGACGACGCTGCGCAACGCGCGGCGGGTGCTGTCGTCGTCCCACTCCAGGATGTTCTTGATGATGTAGAGATCGGCCGCCACCGGGATGCCCTCACGGCAGTCCCCGGCCACGATGGCGGTCCGCCCGGCCAGCGGGCCGCCGTCCCGCAGCCGTTCGTCGGCCCGTGCCACCACACCCGGCAGGTCCATCAGGGTGCCGCTCACCGAGGGGTGCTTCTCCAGCAGGCTTGCCAGTACGTGCCCCTGACCGCCGCCGATGTCGGCGACCGAGGACACCCCGGTGAGATCGAGGAGGGCCGCGACGTCCAGCGCGGACTGCACGCTGGACGTGGTCATGGCCCGGTTGAAGACCTGGGCCGACTCGTGCGCGTTCTGGTGGAGGTAGTCGAAGAACTCCTTGCCGTGCACGTCCTCAAAGACATTGCGGCCGGAGCGCACCGCGTCGTCCAGCCGGGGCCAGACGTCCCAGGTCCAGGGCTCGGTGCACCAGAGTGAGATGTACCGGAGGCTGTTCGGGTCGTCCTCGCGCAGCAGCCGCGACATCTCGGTGTGGGCGAACGCGCCGTCCGGGGTCTCGGTGAAGATGCCGTAGCAGGACAGGGCGCGCAGCAGCCGCTCCATCGGTACCGGTTCGGTCTTCACCGCCGCGGCCAGCTCGGCGGCGGTGGCCGGTGTCTCGCCCAGCGCGTCCGCGACACCGAGCCGGCAGGCGGCACGCACGGCGGCGGCGCAGGCGGCGCCGAACACGATCTCGCGCAGCCGCATCGCGGGCTGCGGTGCGGCCGCGGCGGCGGGCGGGCCGGGAGCGGTGGCGGGGGTGGGGGTGGTACTCACGGTGGTCATGCGCTCTCGCTTCTCCTCGTACGGGGGCGCACCGGTCAGCACATTCCGGCCGGTGCGGACGTCGTGCAGACGTTGCCGGTGAAGTCGTTGCCCGTGCCGGTGTCCTCGTTGGCCAGGTCGGCCGGCTGGTTGCCCGTGACCACGTTGCCGGTGATGGTGTTGTCGGTGTTCTTCGCTCCGACGAAGCTCTTGAACAGCACGACGCCGCCCGAGAGCGGGGTGGCACCCACGTTGTCCCGGATCACGTTGGAGCGGACCTGGGTCGTCTCGGTGCCGGTGAGGACGATGCCGGAGCCCTGGAGGGCGGGCAGCCGGTCGGAGGCATCGCAGAACTTGTTGTTCCCGGTGATCCGGTTGGACCGGATGGTCATGGCGCCGGCCTTCGGTGTTCCCTCGTCGCCCACGACGAACACGCCGGTGCAGTTGGCGGTGAGGGTGTTGTCGTCGACGAGCAGGTTCCGCACCCGGCGTGCGGTGAACCCGATCCGGTTGTCGGTCAGCGTGTTGCCCCGGACCCGGGTGCCGAGGGTGTCCGTGGCGCCGCCCTCCTCGTCCACGCTGTTGGCGACGAAGATGCCCGCGTCGCCGTTGGCGCGGGCGGTGTTGTCCCGGATGTCGGAGCGGGTGGAGCGCTGCTGGGCGATGCCCCAGGTGCCATTGGAGCCGGCGGTCACGTCCCGGACCTCCAGCCCGTCCGTCCAGGAGGCCCAGACGCCGTTCTTGGCGAACCCGGTGACCGCGAGGGACCGGACGGACACGCGGTCCACGGTGTGCTGGGCCGTGCCCAGGACGCAGACGCCGCTGCCGGCCTTCGCGCAGGCGTTGTCCGGCTGCGCGCGGCTGGTGTCCGGCACGATGACCGTACGGTCCCCGGAGCCGCGCAGGGTCAGGCCCGGCGTGCTGATGAGCACGCTCTCGCGATAGGTGCCGGGCCGGACGACGATCGTGTCACCGGCCCGTGCGGCGTCCACGGCTGCCTGGATCGACTGGCCCGGATACACCACACGGTCGCCGGCCGCAGCGGCCGAGGCGGACGGAACGGCCGCGCCCAGTCCGGCGGCCGAGACGGCTGCGATGCTCACGAGGGATGTGAAGTGTCGTTTCCTCATGAGCCGAAGCTATGGGCGATCACCCCCCGATGCCACGCAGGGTGAGCGGTTGGGTACCGGACGTGCCCGAATGGCTTACGCCATGCCCCGCGGCCCCCGTCCGCGACGGACGCGGGGCCGCGCACTCGGGTGATATCGGGGCCGCCCGCCAACGCTCGTCTCCGCCGCCGACCCGACCGGTGTCTCAGCCGTCGGCCGGGCGGACCGGAGCGACGACCGAGCGGGCCCACCGGTAGTCGGCCTTTCCGCTGGGGGAGCGCCGGATCTGCGCGGCGATCACCAGGTGCCGGGGGATCTTGTAGCCGGCCAGCCGGGTCCGGCAGTGCGCCTGGACGTCGTCGAGCGAGGGAGCCTGAGCGCCCTCGCGCAGCTGCACCACGGCGGCGACCTGGCTGCCCCAGCGCTCGTCCGGCGCGCCGGCGACCAGCGCGTCGTACACGTCCGGATGGGCCTTGAGGGCCTGCTCGACCTCCTCCGGATACACCTTCTCGCCGCCGGTGTTGATGCACTGCGAACCCCGGCCCAGCACGGTCACGATGCCCTCGGCGTCGACCGTCGCCATGTCGCCGAGCAGCACCCACCGCTCCTCGCCCCTGCGGAAGAACGTCTCCGCGGTCTTGCGGGGGTCGTTGTAGTAGCCGAGCGGTACGTGACCGCGCTGGGCTATCCGTCCCGGCACGCCCGGCTCCGCCGGCTCGAAGGTCGCCGGGTCGACCACCGCCGTACGGGAGTTCATCCGCAGCCGGAAGCCGTTCTCCGGCCCGGAGTCGGCCGTCGCGGTGCCGTTGAATCCGGATTCGGACGAGCCGAAGTTGTTGAGCAGCATCACCGTGGGCACCAGCGCCTGGAACTCCGCCCGTACCGAGTCGGACATCACGGCGCCCGAGCTGGAGACGGAGAACATCGACGAGCAGTCGGTGCCCTTCAGCGGCCCCTTCAGCGCGTCGATCAACGGCCGCAGCATCGCGTCGCCGACCAGCGACACGCTGGTGACCTTCTCCCGCTCGATCGTGCGGAGCACCTCGTGCGGCACGAACTTGCGGTGCAGCACGACCCGCTGCCCGAAGTTGAAGCCGATGAACGCCGTGAGCGTCGAGGTGCCGTGCATCAGCGGGGGAGTGGGGAAGAAGGTGATGCCCTCCCCGCCCGCCGCGACCCGCTCGGCCAGCTCCTGCGGGGTCTTCACCGCCTCTCCGGTCGGCGCGCCGCCGCCGAGACCGGAGAAGAAGAGGTCCTCCTGGCGCCACATCACGCCCTTGGGCATGCCCGTGGTGCCGCCCGTGTAGATGATGAACTGGTCGTCGGGCGAGCGGGGGGCGAAGCCGCGCCCCGGATCCCCGACGGCCTCGGCCGCCGCGAACGCGACGGCGTCCGGACCGGATGCCCCTTCCGGGGGCGCTCCCACCCGGACGAGATGGCGGAGCTTCGGCGCCTGCGGCGCGGCGGCGGCCACGCGCTCGTCGAACTCGGCGTCGAAGACGAGCGCCGCCAGGTCCGCGTCCCGGTAGAGGTAGACCAGCTCCTCCTCCACGTAGCGGTAGTTGACGTTGACCGGGACGATGCGCGCCTTCAGGCAGGCCAGCACCGTCTGGAGGTACTCGACCCCGTTGTACAGATGCAGTCCCAGGTGCTCGCCGGGGGCGATGCCGGCCTCGATCAGATGGTGGGCGACGCGGTTCGCCGCGGCGTCCAGCTCCGCGTAGGTGAGCCTGCGCTCGGCGCCGGTCCCGGGATGGTCGAGGTAGACGAGCGCCTCGCGTTCCGGGACAGCGTCGACGACCGATTCGAACAGGTCGGCAAGGTTGTACTCCACCGTTCCTCCTGACCCCGGTTGCTGAGTGGCCCGGCGGTCATTAGAGCGCCGACCGGCACAAGTGGGAAGGGGCCCCGGCGAAGAAAACTGACTGCCTGTCAGAAAACTATTGAACTGCCTCCCCAACTACTGCAACCTGTTCTAGTGCCGCGTCAGGGAACCTTCGCCCGTCGCGACGCCCGGCACGCACTCTCGCCGCACCGCCCCCGGACCCCGGTACATCCAGTACAGGAGCCCGGGGGCGGCACACCGAGAGCACGCACCGGACGCCGCTCCTACTGGGCGAAGGTTCCCTGACGCGGCACTAGCCTTACGACGGGAGACAGACCATGGGCGGTACGGAACACCTCACCGTGCAGCGCGAAGGCGCCACACTGGTGCTCACCCTGAACAGGCCGGAAGCCAAGAACGCGCTCTCGCTGCCGATGCTGGTCGGCCTGTACGACGGCTGGCTGGCCGCCGACGCGGACGACGGGATCCGCTCCGTCGTCCTCACCGGCTCCGGCGGCTGCTTCTGCGCCGGAATGGACCTCAAGGCCCTCGCGGGTGACGGCATGGACGGCGAGCGCTACCGGGACCGGATGAAGGCCGACCCCGACCTGCACTGGAAGGCCATGCTGCGCCACCACCGCCCCCGCAAACCGGTCATCGCGGCGGTCGAGGGCCACTGCGTGGCGGGCGGCACCGAGATCCTCCAGGGCACCGACATCCGCATCGCGGGGGAGAGCGCCACCTTCGGCCTCTTCGAGGTCAGACGCGGCCTCTTCCCCATCGGCGGCTCCACCGTCCGGCTGCCCCGCCAGATCGCCCGGACCCACGCCCTCGAAATGCTCCTCACCGGCCGCCCGTACGACGCCGCGGAAGCGGCCCGGATCGGTCTGATCGGCCGGGTCGTCCCCGACGGAACCGCGCTGGAAGCCGCCCTCGCGGTCGCCGAGCAGATCAACGCCTGCGGCCCGCTCGCCGTCGAGGAGGTCAAGGCATCGGTGTACGAGACCGCGGAGATGACAGAGACCGACGGCCTCGCCGCCGAACTCAAGCGCGGCTGGCCGGTCTTCGCCACCGCCGACGCCAAGGAGGGCGCCCGCGCCTTCGCCGAGAAGCGCCCGCCCGTCTACCGACGCGCCTGACCCATAGGAGCACCCGTGCCCGACATCCTCAGCGCACCGCTGGTGGTCGAATTCCCCTTCACCCGCTCCCTCGGCCCGGTCCAGAGCGCCTTCCTCACCGGACTGCGCGAACGCACCGTGCTCGGCGTGCGGACCGGCGGCGGCAAGGTCCTGGTCCCGCCCGTCGAGTACGACCCCGTCACCGCGGAGGAGATCCACGAACTGGTCGAGGTCGCCACCACCGGTACGGTCACCACCTGGGCCTGGAACCCGCGGCCCCGCCGCGACCAGCCCCTGGACACCCCCTTCGCCTGGGTGCTCGTACGGCTCGACGGAGCCGACACCGGGCTCCTGCACGTCCTGGACGCACCCGGGCCCGAAGCCGTCCGCACCGGCATGCGCGTCCGCGTCCGCTGGGCGCAGGACCGCACCGGAGCCATCACGGACATCGCCTGCTTCGAGCCGTCCGGGAGCGGGCCCGGCGAACCCGGCGAGCCCGGCCAAACCGGCGAACCCGTCCCGCACGACGGCGAGTTCACCGAACCCGTCACCGGCATCGTCGCTCCCGCCCGGCTCGACTACACCTACACCCCGGGCCGCGCCCAGAGCGCCTACCTGGAAGCGCTGGCGGACCGACGCGTCGTCGGCGAACGCTGCCCCTCCTGCCGCAAGGTGTACGTACCACCGCGCGGCGCCTGCCCCACCTGCGGCGTCGCCACCGACGAACGGGTCGAGGTCGGACCGCGCGGCACGGTCACCACCTACTGCGTCGTCAACATCAAGGCCAAGAACCTCGACATCGAAGTCCCCTACGTCTACGCGCACATCGCCCTGGACGGCGCCGACCTCGCCCTGCACGCACGGATCGGCGGCATCCCGTACGACCAGGTGCGGATGGGCCTGCGCGTCGAACCCGTATGGACCGAGGGAAGCCGCCATCCCGACCACTACCGGCCGACCGGAGAACCGGACGCCGACTACGACGCGTACAAGGAGCTGGTCTAGATGCGGGACGTAGCGATCGTCGCCTTCGCGCAGACCGACCATCTGCGCCGCACCGACGAACTCTCCGAAGTCGAGATGCTGATGCCCGTCCTGCACCAGGTCCTCGACGCGACCGGCCTGCGGACCAGCGGCATCGACTTCACCTGCTCCGGCTCCAGCGACTACCTCGCGGGCCGCGCCTTCTCCTTCACCATGGCGCTCGACGGCGTGGGCGCGCACCCGCCGATCTCCGAGTCCCACGTGGAGATGGACGGGGCCTGGGCGCTGTACGAGGCCTGGGTGAAGATCCAGACCGGCGAGGCAGAGACCGCACTCGTCTACGCGTACGGAAAGTCCTCGCCCGGCCAGGTGCGCGACGTGCTCACCCGCCAGCTCGACCCCTACTACACCGCCCCGCTGTGGCCCGACTCCATCGCACTCGCCGCCCTCCAGGCCCAGGCGCTCATCGACGCGGGCGACACCGACGAGAGCGCGCTGACGGCCATCGCCACCCGCAGCCGAGAGGCCGCGTCGGACAACCCGCACGCCCAGCTCGCCGGAGACGTGCCGGCCGGCGACTACCTCGTGCGGCCGCTGCGCACCGGCGACTGCCCGCCCATCGGTGACGGCGCGGCCGCCGTGATCCTCGCCGCCGGGGACACCGCACGGGCACTGTGCGCGCGGCCCGCCTGGATCCGGGGCATCGACCACCGCATCGAGGCCCACGGCCTCGGAGTGCGCGAGCTGACCGAGTCACCGTCGACCCGGCTCGCCGCCGAACGGGCCGGGGTCTTCGAACGGCCCGTCGACACCGCCGAGCTGCACGCCCCGTTCAGCTCCCAGGAAGTGGTGCTGCGCAAGGCGCTCGGCCTCGGCGACGAGGTCAGCGTCAACCCGTCCGGCGGCGCGCTCGCCGCCAACCCGGTGATGGCCGCCGGGCTGATCCGCCTCGGAGAGGCCGCCGCCCGCATCCACCGCGGTGAGTCGGACCGGGCTCTCGCCCACGCCACGTCCGGCCCCTGCCTCCAGCAGAACCTGGTCGCCGTCCTCGAAGGGGAGAGCACCCATGCCTAAGGAGCCCGTGGCCGTCGTCGGCGTCGGCCAGACCAAGCACGTCGCGGCCCGTCACGACGTCTCGCTCGCCGGACTCGTCCGCGAGGCCGCTGTCGCCGCACTGAAGGACGCCGCACTGACCTGGGCGGACATCGACGCCGTGGTCATCGGAAAGGCCCCCGACTTCTTCGAGGGCGTGATGATGCCGGAGCTCTACCTGGCCGACGCCCTCGGCGCGGTCGGCAAACCCATGCTCCGGGTCCACACCGCCGGCTCGGTCGGCGGTTCGACGGCACTCGTCGCCGCGAACCTCGTCGCCGCCCGGGTGCACCGCACCGTCCTCACCCTCGCCTTCGAGAAGCAGTCCGAGTCCAACGCGATGTGGGGCCTCTCGCTGCCCATCCCGTTCCAGCAGCCCCTGCTGGCCGGTGCGGGCGGCTTCTTCGCCCCGCACGTGCGCGCCTACATGCGCCGGACCGGAGCGCCCGACACCGTCGGCTCGCTGGTGGCCTACAAGGACCGGCGCAACGCGCTGAAGAACCCGTACGCGCACATCCACGACCCGGACATCACCCTGGAGAAGGTCCAGTCCGCACCGATGCTCTGGGACCCCATCCGCTACTCGGAGACCTGCCCGTCCTCCGACGGGGCCTGCGCCATGATCCTCACCGACCGGGCGGGCGCGGAACGGTCACCCCAGCCGCCCGCGTGGGTGCACGGCGGCGCGATGCGCAGCGAACCGACCCTCTTCGCCGGCAAGGACTTCGTCTCGCCGCAGGCCGGCAAGGACTGCGCCGCCGACGTCTACCGGCAGTCCGGCATCAGCGACCCGCGCCGGGAGATCGACGCCGTCGAGATGTACGTCCCGTTCTCCTGGTACGAGCCGATGTGGCTGGAGAACCTCGGCTTCGCGGACGAGGGCGAGGGGTGGAAGCTGACCGAGGCCGGGGTCACCGAACTCGACGGCGACCTGCCGGTGAACCCCTCGGGCGGAGTGCTCTCCACCAATCCCATCGGCGCTTCCGGCATGATCCGCTTCGCGGAGGCGGCCCTCCAGGTGCGCGGAGGCGCGGGGGAGCACCAGGTGGACGGTGCGCGCCGGGCGCTCGGCCACGCCTACGGGGGCGGGGCGCAGTTCTTCTCGATGTGGCTGGTCGGCGCCGAACCGCCCACGCGCTGACCACGCCCGGTCCCGGGCGGCCGCCACCTGCGGTCCGTCCGGGGTCACCGTGGGTAGCCTGACGGGTGTGACCGCTGAGAGAGACCTTCGAACCCTGCTGCGCGAACTGCGCCCGGAGCTGCACCCCGGCCGGTACGTGTTCGCGACCGTGCCCGACGGAGTGGTGCCCGCCGGAGCCTCTCCTGTCGTCACGGTGAGTGAGAGCGAGGGGCTCACACTGGTGCTGCCGGAGCCGGAGGCCGTGGCGGCGGGGCTGAGCCACTCCTACCCCGCGGGCTGGATCACGCTCCGTGTGCACTCGGCGCTGGAAGCCGTCGGGCTGACCGCCGCGGTCTCCCTCGCGCTCACCGACGCCGGGATCAGCTGCAACGTGGTGGCCGGATTCCACCACGACCACCTCTTCGTGCCGCACGACCGGGCCGCGGAGGCCGTCGTCGTACTGGAGAGGCTGGCGGCGGAGTCGGCCGCGCGGTGACCGGGCGCGGAGTCGGACGCGGGTGACCGGGCGCGGAGTCAGCCGCGGGGTGACCGGACGCCGGACGGTTGCCCTCCGGTGCCGTCCGGGCCCCTGCGGGACCGGGCTCCGCGACGTGAGCCCGGCCACGTAACATGTCCGCATGTCCTTCCTCCGCCGCCGTAGCGCCGCCACACCCGCGGGCCCCGACTTCGACGTCCTGGCCATGGACCCCGGAGACTGGCCCGGAAACCTCGGCGCCGGTCTGCTGCCCGCCCCCGACGGCAGCTGTCAGGGCGTCTTCCTCCGCTACGACCTGTTCGGCGGCCGCGGCCCCGCGATGATCATCGGTAACCTCCCGGAGGGCTCGCCCGCCCGCGAGACCGAGGAGGGCCAGGTCCCCTTCGAGGTGGCCCAGCTGCTGCTCGCGCTGGAGAACGACGAGCCGGTCGAGGTCACCGGAACCGAGGACATGCCCGTGATGCAGGGCGACAACCTGCTGATCGTCCGCCGGGTCAAGCTCTCCGAGAGCCGGATCGCCTGCGTGCAGTTCGACCGCAGCGACGGGGTGCTCGTCACGATCGCCAGCTGGGACCGTCCGATCACCGATGACCTGTACACGCTCCTGAAGCCGCTGCCCGCGGAACTCTTCCAGCAGGGCTGAGCCGCACCCCGAGGCCGGGCCGTCGCACAGCCCGCGCTGTCCGGTCCGGCGGCTCCACTTCCACCGCGCACATCCGACCTCTGTCCAAGAGGCGACTTTGTCATTCGTCTTGTCTAAGTAGTCGTCGGACCTCTACCGTCGTTCGGCATGACATCCGGGATGACGCGACGCACCACCATGAAGACTGCGATCGGCGCAACTGGAGCTCTGGCACTGGGAGTTCCGGGCTTGTCCGGTACGGCGACCGCCGCCGGTACCTCCGATGAATCGGTGAAGGTGAGAGACGCGAGGGAGCTGCCGAACCCGGTGCTCCACTACCTCGCCCCGGCCGCCGACTGGGAGAGCGAATCCCTGCCGATCGGGGGCGGCGCCCTCGGCGCGAGCGTCCACGGCACGCTCGCCACCGAACGCCTCACCTTCAACGAGAAGACCCTGTGGTCGGGCGGGCCCGGCTCGGCCGACGGATACGACTTCGGGAACTGGACCGCCCCCAGACCCGGCGCCCTCGACGCCGTCCGCCGGCGCCTCGACACCGAGGGCGCCCTCGGCCCCGACGCCGTGGCCGCCGAACTCGGCCAGTCCCGCCGCGGCTACGGCGCCTACCAGGTCTTCGGGGACCTCCTGATCGATGTGCCGGGCGCCCCGGCCGCCCCCGACGCCTCCTACCGCCGCGCCCTCGACCTGCGTACCGCACTCGCGACCGTCGGCTACACGCGGGACGGGGCCACCCACACCAGGGAGTACTTCGCCTCGTACCCGGGAGCGGTCATCGGCGGACGGTTCACGGCGGACCGGCCGGGACAGGTGACCCTCACGCTGCGCTACACCTCGCCGCGCGGCGACTTCACCGCGGCCGCCACCGGCGACCGGCTCACCGTACGCGGAGCGCTCCAGGACAACGGGCTCCGCTTTGAAGCCCAGCTCCGGGTCCGCACCGAGGGCGGCACCGTCACCGCCGGCGCCGACGGCAGCCTCACCGTCACCGGCGCCGACAGCGCCTGGTTCTTCCTCGCCGCCGGGACCGACTACGCGGACACCTACCCGGACTACCGGGGCGCGGACCCGCACGACAGGGTCACCGCCGCCGTCGACGCCGCGGCCGGCGCCACGTACGAGCAGGTCCGCGACGCCCACACGGCCGACCACCGCGCCCTCTTCGACCGGGTGGCACTCGACGTCGGCCAGCTACTGCCCGACCCTGACCTGCCCACCGACCGGCTGCTCAGCGGATACACCGGAGGGGCCACCCCGGCCGACCGGGCCCTGGAGGTGCTGTTCTTCCAGTACGGGCGCTACCTGCTGATCGCCTCCTCGCGCGAGGGCTCACTGCCCGCCAACCTCCAGGGCGTGTGGAACAACTCCACGACTCCGCCCTGGTCCGCCGACTACCACACCAACATCAACCTCCAGATGAACTACTGGCTCGCCGAGGTCACCAACCTCGCCGAGACCACCGCGCCCTACGACCGCTACGTCGAGGCCATGCGCGAGCCGGGCCGCCGGACGGCGAAGGAGATGTTCGGGAGCGCCGGCTGGGTCGTGCACAACGAGACCAACCCCTACGGCTTCACCGGCGTCCACGACTACTCCACCTCGTTCTGGTTCCCCGAGGCCGCCGCCTGGCTCACCCAGCAGATGTACGAGCACTACCGGTTCAACGGCTCCACCGACTATCTGCGCGCCACCGCCTACCCGGCGATGAAGGAGGCCGCGGAGTTCTGGCTGGACAGCCTGCGCGCCGACCCCCGTGACGGACTCCTCGTCGTCACCCCGAGCTACTCGCCCGAGCACGGGGACTTCACCGCCGGGGCCGCGATGTCCCAGCAGATCGTCCACGACCTGCTGACCAGCACCCTGGAGGCCGCCCGCACCCTGGGCGACGACGCGGCCTTCCGGGGCAGGCTGGAGGCGGCCCTGGACCAGCTCGACCCCGGGCTGCGGACCGGTTCCTGGGGCCAGCTCCAGGAGTGGAAGACCGACCGGGACGACCCGGCCGACGACCACCGTCACGTCTCCCATCTCTTCGGCCTCCACCCCGGACGGCAGATCGAGCCCGGGAGCCAGTGGGCCGAAGCGGCGAAGGTCTCGCTCGGCGCCCGCGGTGACGGCGGCACCGGCTGGTCCAAGGCCTGGAAGATCAACTTCTGGGCGCGGCTGCGGGACGGCGACCACGCCCACAAGATGCTCTCGGAGCAGCTGAAGACCTCCACCCTGCCCAACCTCTGGGACAACCACCCGCCGTTCCAGATCGACGGGAACTTCGGCGCGGCCTCCGGCGTCGCGGAGATGCTGCTGCAGAGCCAGCACGACACGGTCGAGATCCTCCCCGCCCTTCCGGCCGGCTGGCCGGACGGATCGGTGCGCGGACTGCGCGCCCGGGGCGGGTTCAGCGTCGACATCGAATGGGTCTCGGGAACGGCCCGCCGTGTGGTGATCACGGCGAGCCGCACCCGCGAGGTGACGGTCAGCAGCACCCTGTTCCGGAGCGGCACGAAGACCTTCAGGGCGCTCGCCGGGGAGAGCTACCCGCTGACCCCTGAGAGCTGACCGAAGAGCGAGGACACCCGGGCGGAGGACGTGCCGAGCCCCGTGGGACCGCTGAGGTGCCACGGGGCAGCCGCGCCCTGCCGCAGATCCTCCTCGCGATAGCGCCGGCAGCCCCGGTGCCAGATCAGGATGCCCGCGATCCAGTGCTTCAGCTCCAGCACGTACCCCGCCAGGATCTCCCGTGCCTCTTCGTCCAGGCCGAAGTCGTCGTACAGCACCGGGAGTTCGTTCTCGGCGACATGCAGGAACTGCCGCAGCCGCGACTTCATCAGGTCGTACACGAGCCGCATCCCGGTCGGGTAGTCCACCCCGAAGAAGTTCTGCACCACCAGGACGCCGTTGTGCACCTCACCCTCGTACTCGATCTCCTTCTGGTACGAGAAGAGGTCGTTGAGCAGCGCGGCGTAGTCCGCCGCCGCGTTCTCCAGGGAGCACAGCGGGCCGCTGTCGTAGATCTCCGCAGGAACCTTCCTGCCGTGCCCGAGCCGGCACAGACTCATCGTCAGGTCGGATCCGAAGGTCATCCGCCGCATCTCGACGTAGTCCACCGGATCGGGAATCCGGTTCTGCGCCTGGTTCGCCAGCTCCCACACCCAGCTCGCCGTCATGTCCTCGATGCAGGTACGGAAGGCGCGCCGGCCGCTCTCGTCCATCGGCGCCGCCGTGCGCTCCCACAGATCGGCCAGCCCGCGCTCCAGCGCGTTGACCGGCTCGGGCACGCCCGTCCCGTCCAGCGGCATGAACTGCGAAAGACGCGCGTTGGCCACCTTCGCCCCGGCGAGGTCACGGGCCCGCCCGTGCACCACCGGGAACCAGTCGTCGCCATAGGTCCCCCAGGCCAGCCACTGCGACGAGAGATCGAGCTCGTCCGGGCCGGCGTCGGGATGGATCCCCGCCGCGCACAGCGGCAGGTCGATCGCCAGCAGCCGCCGCTCGTCCCAGATGTGCGAGCCGGGCACCCCCGGCTGCGCCTCCAGGATGCCCATCCGGGACGACCAGTCGACGAGCCGCAGCCGGGCCCCTTCCAGGTGCGGGCTGAGCGTTGTGCCGAACGGCAGGTCGAAATCGGGCAGCAGGGACGGGCCGACGTGCTGGTAGGGCAGATACATGTGACTCCGCAGCCTGGCCGATTCCGACCGGGGGGTGAACCGGATCGACGCGGCCGCCATCCCGAGGCCCGGCGTCGCCCGCTCCGAACCTCCGCCGTTCATGTAGCGGCTGGAGCGCATGTGCCACTCGTGGCCGCCGGACTGCCAGTCCTGGAGGCCCTTGACGTAGGCCAGGACCGCCGCCGTCTGCGCGGGATCCAGCGCCTTCTCGGAGCAGAGCGGACCGAGCTCGGTCAGGGCGGTGTTCTCGAACTGCTGGAGCCGCGACGTCAGCAGGTCGTTCACCGCCTCCGCGGCCTCCTGGGTCGAGCACTCCAGGAAGCGCTCAAGAACCAGCACGCCGTTGCTGTTCTCGCCCTCGTCCTCGACCTCGCGCTGGTACGAGAAGAGGTCGTTGCGCAGATGGACGGCGTCCGAGAAGGCGTCGCGCAGCACCCGCAACGCCCGCTCACCGGCCACCGCCTCCGGCACCTCCGCACCGGCCGCGTACTCCACCAGACCCGCCGACCACGGGGCGCCGCCCACCTTGCGGCGCATCTCGATGTACTCGACGGGGTTCGCGATGCGGCCCTCGTTGATGTTCGCGAGCTCCCACAGTGACTCGTTGAGCAGGTTCTTCGTCGCCTCGGCGAACCGGGCCCGCCAGCCGTCGGACATCGCCGGCACGGTCCGCGCCCACAGATCGGCCAGCCCCGCCTCCACCGGGTTCTCCGGCTCCGGCGTCGGCGCGCCGCGCTCCATCGGCATGAAGGCGGGCAGCCGGTCCAGATACCGTTTGCCGCCCTCGCGGTCCGGGGTGCGCTTGAACAGCTCCAGGAAGTGGTCGTCGAAGAAGAAGACCCACACGTACCAGTCGGTCACCAGCGACAGCACCTCGGCCGCGCAGTCGGGGTGGGTGTACGCGCACAGCAGCGCGTAGTCGTGGGAATCGAGGTCCTTCTCCTCCCAGATGCCCGAGCCCTCCAGCATCCCTATGGCCCGCGCCCACCCCTTGGTGTGCTGTCGGGCCTCCTCGACATGAGGATTGAGCCGCGCCGGATACGGAACATAGAAGTCCGGCAGGGTGAAGGGCTGAGCCATGTGCGTACGGCCTTTCGATGAGCCTTCGCGTGAGCGTCACGCGGTTCGTTGTGTCCGCGCGAGCACTACCCTTCGGCCGTTCGGGGCACGCACAACCCTGAATAGTCATACAAAACTTGATGTTGCCAGAAAGTCGTCGCCCACCGCCCTTCGCAGGTCAGAGCACCTGCCAGTGGTCTGGTCCACTGGCTCAACCCCTCGCATCCACAGCGCTCTTGACGACTTCTCACCTCAGGTCACAGAGTGTGCGCGCACGACGCAAAGCCCGGAAAGCGCACAGCTCCAAGAAGGGTTGTCATGACGTCCAAGCAGAGGACCGGACTCGCGGTCGCGTTCACCACCGTCGGCGCGCTGAGTCTCGCGCTGCTCAGTCCCACGGCGCAGGCCGGTGCGGACGGGGTGCGGCCGGAGTGCCCGCGCGGCCTCGAATGCGACTGGGTCCCGGCGGCCTACCAGCAGACCGGAGACCCGGCCGACAAGGAGACGTACGGCAACTACGACACCGCGGACCGGCCGCACACCAACAAGATCAGATTCATCGTCCTCCATGACACCGAGGAGGACTTCGACACCACTCTGGACATCTTCCAGAACCCGCTGAAGCAGACCTCCGCCCACTACGTGGTGCGCTCCGGCGACGGCCACGTCACCCAGATGGTGAAGAACAAGGACGTCGCCTGGCAGGCCGGGAACTGGTACCTCAACTCCAACTCCATCGGCATCGAGCAGGAGGGCGTCGCCGTCGACGGCGCCAAGTGGTACACCCCCGAGATGTACCGCTCGACCGCCGCACTGGTGCGCTACCTCGCCGCCAAGTACGACATCCCGCTCGACCGCCAGCACATCATCGGCCACGACGGGGTACCGCCCACGAGTGCCGCCGGCACCGCGGCCATGCACTGGGACCCGGGCACCTACTGGGACTGGAACCGCTTCATGGCCCTGCTCGGCAAACCCACCGTGCCGACGGCCCGCAAGAACAGCGAACTCATCACCGTCAACCCGAGGTTCAAGGACAACAAGCAGGCGTTCCGTGACTGCGAGAAGGGCGTCGACCTGCCCGTCCAGGGCTCCAGCGCGGTCCCGCTCCACACCGGACCCTCCGCCGACGCACCGCTCTTCTCGGACCCGGGGCTGCACACCGACGGCTCGCCCGGCACCAACTGCGTCGCCGACTGGGGCAGCAAGATCAGCGCGACCCAGCAGGCCGTCGTCGCCGGCCACGCGCCCGGCTGGACGGCGATCTGGTGGTACGGCCAGAAGGCCTGGTTCGAGACCCCGGCCCGCACCCGCACCACCACCCCCACCGCGGGCTATGTCGTGAGGCCGAAGGCCGGCAAGGCGGAGGTCCCCGTGTACGGGGTGGCGTACCCGGAGAAGTCCGAGTACCCCGCAGACTTCGCGGACCAGCGGGTGGGCACACCGCTCCAGTACACGATCAAGGCGGGCCAGTCCTACCCCGGCGGCGGCGAGGCCCCCACCGGCTTCTTCTACGCGCCGACGATCGACGCCTCCTACCCGCTGGACCACTCCTTCTTCAAGGGCAAGGAGAAGTACGTGACCGTCCAGATCGGCCACCGCATCGCCTTCGTGAAGGCCGCCGACGTGGACATCGTCCGCGCGCACTGAGCCCGCGCGCACCTAGAGCGCGCCCGTCCGGCGGCGGGCGCAACACAGCGCGCTGCGGGTCCGGTGTGTCGGCACCTGACCCGCAGCGCGCGTCCCCCTGGAGGGTCTGGAGGGCCCGGACGGTCTAGCGAGTGCCGACCGCGGCCCGTACGGCCCGCCTGGCCAGCGCGCAGTCGTCGTGCAGCCGGCGCAGCAGCAGACGCTGCTCCTCGCCCGAGGAGAGGGCGCCGGGCCGGTCCTGAGCGGGCCGGGGGCCCGAGGTGTCCCGCATGGCCCGCTGCACGGCCGTCTCGTACGTACGGATCTCCCGTGTCAGCACGAGCATCAGGTTGACGAGGAAGGCGTCCCGCGCCGCCGGTCCCGCGACCTGGGCCAGCTGGCTGATCTGGCGCCGGGCCACCGGGGCGTCACCCAGCACCGTCCACAGCGTCGCCAGGTCGTACCCCGGCAGATACCAGCCGGCGTGCTCCCAGTCGACCAGCACCGGGCCGGTGGGCGACAGCAGGATGTTGGAGAGCAGCGCGTCACCGTGGCAGAACTGCCCCATCCCCTGGCGGCCGCCCGCATGGGCCAGACCGTGCAGGAGCTTCTGCAGATCACCCAGATCGCGATCGGTGAACAGCCCCAGCTCGTGGTAGCGGTTGATGCGTGCCGCGTAGTCGAGCGGGGCCTCGAAGAGACCGGACGGAGGCCGCCAGGCGTTGACCCGGCTGACCGCTCCGAGCACTGCCCGCAGATCGGCCCGGGGCGGCGCCTCCGACGGATGCCTCGTCAGCGCCGCCACCCGGCCGGGCATCCGTTCGATGACCAGGGTGCAGTTCTCCGGGTCCGCCGCGATGAGCCGGGGAACCCGTACCGGCGGGCGGTGCCGGACGAACGCCCGGTATGCCGCTATTTCGTGGCGGAACCGCTCCGACCACGCCGGGGAGTGGTCCAGTAAGCACTTGGCGACCGCGGTCGCGCGTCCGGTCGAACCGACGAGCAGTACCGAACGGCCGCTGCGCCGCAGCACCTGCACCGGATTGAACTCCGGGCAGATCCGGTGCACCGAGGCGATCGCCATCCTCAGCTGCGCGCCCTGCGGGCCCGACAGGTCCAGTCTTCCGCTGAGCGAGGGGGTACCCGGCCCTGCCATACGCCGGGCCCGACCCATGCCGGGCGCCGGAACAGCGGCGCGGGGGTCGAGATACGGTCCGCCGCCCGACCCGAGAGGACGGAGCGGCCGGGGCGGGGCGGACACGGAGGACGATGCTGTGTACATGGGCGAGACAGATCCCTTCGTGCGCCGACAAGTTGCGTGCGCCGCCCCGGCCGGCGGCCGTTCGGCACCCTGGGGAGTACCGAGGGCTGCCGGGCGGGGTGGCGCTTTCCTACCTGACACCGGCGCGCGGGTGGCAGACCATGTGGCGGACCCTGGCGAACCCTGGCGAATAGTCGCAGGGCATCTGACAGGGGGTTACTGTCAACACAGCCGAGAACCTGGGGGCTTGACGTGACCGGAGAACCCAACACCCGTCTGTCGGACCTGTTCGGCCTTGCCGGCTGGTCCAAGGGCGAACTCGCGAGAATGGTGAACAGGCAGGCGGCGGCCATGGGCCACCCCCAGCTCGCCACCGACACCTCGCGGGTGAGACGCTGGATCGACATGGGGGAGTCCCCGCGCGATCCCGTCCCTGAAGTGCTGGCGGCCCTGTTCACCGAGCGGCTCGGTCGTGTCGTGACCATCGAGGACCTCGGGTTCGGTCGGCGCGGGCGTGTGGGGAAACGGCGAGAGACCGGGACGGAACACAATCCCGACCAACTCCCCTGGGCGCCCGAGCGGACGGCAGCGGTCCTCACCGAATTCACGGGAATGGACCTCATGCTCAACCGACGCGGCTTGGTGAGCGCGGGCGCCGCGCTCGCCGCCGGCTCCACCATCGCCGGCCCCATGCACGACTGGCTGCACACCGACCCCGTACTGGCGGCCGACGCGCCACGCACCGACGATCCCGTGCACGCGGACCCGGCCGGTTTCGACCGGTACGAGGCCGCGCCCATCGGTTCGCAGGAGATCGAGGCGCTGGAGCGGTCCGTGGAGGTGTTCCGCGCCTGGGACGCCTCCCGGGGCGGCGGTCTCCAGCGCAAGGCCGTGGTGGGCCAGCTCAACGAGGTGGGCGGCATGCTGGCCTACCGCCACCCCGACCATCTGCAGCGGCGCCTCTGGGGCGTGGCTGCCAACCTCGCCGTACTCGCGGGGTGGATGTCCCACGACATCGGCCTCGAACCAACGGCCCAGAAGTACTTCGTCATCGCGGCCCACGCGGCGCGCGAGGGCGGTGACCGGCCCCGCGCGGGCGAGGCACTGTCCAGGGCGGCCCGTCAGATGGTCCACCTGGGCCGTCCGGACGACGCGCTCGACCTCATGAAGCTCGCCAAGTCCGGCTCGGGCGACATGGTCCTGCCGCGCACCCAGGCGATGCTCCACACCATCGAGGCCTGGGCACAGGCGTCCATGGGGCGGGGCCAGGCCATGCGACGCACGCTGGGCCTGGCCGAGGAGCTCTTCGTCTCGGACAAGGGCGATGTCCCACCGCCCAGCTGGATGCAGATGTTCGACGAGGCGGATCTGCACGGCATGCAGGCACTGGCGTTCCGCACCCTCGCCGAGCATGAGCCCTCGGCGGCCGTCATCGCCCAGCGGCACGCGAAACAGGCACTCGAACTGCGGGTCACCGGGCGCCAGCGGTCGAAGATCTTCGACTACATCTCGCTCGCCTCGGCGTGCTTCATCGCCGACGATCCGGAGCAGGCCGACCGCTACGCCCGGCTCGCCCTGGTGTCGATGGGGGAGACCTCCTCGCACCGCACCTGGGACCGGCTGCGCGAGATGTACCGGCTCACCGGCCAGTTCGCGGGACACGGGAAGATCGAGGACCTGCGCGAGGAGATCGAGCGTTCACTGCCGCAGAGGTCCCTCATCAAGCAGCGGACCAGGAGCTCCGAGATCTGACCCCGGACCAGGGTCCTGAGCTCCGATGCGGGCGATCAGCACACAGGCGTCGTCCAGCCGGCTCGCGCCGCCGAACTCCTCGGCGACGGCACGTACGCAGTCCTGCGCCGAGCGGGCCACGGCGAAACGCGGCGCGAGTCCGAGCAGCGCCTCCGTGCCCTGACGGAGGCCGCCGCGCCCGTTGTCGGTCCTGGCCAGTCCGTCGGTGTGGAGCACCAGCACATCGCCGGGCAGCAGGGCCGCCTCGTCCTGCTCGTAGGCGACCCCGGAGGCCGCTCCGAGCAGGACGCCGTCGGGCTGCGGCAGCGGGCGCCCGGTTCCGTCGCGGAACAGCAGCGGTGCGGGGTGCCCGGCCTGCGCCCAGTCCAGGGTGCGGGTTGCGGGGTCGAACCGGCAGCACACCGCGCTGCCCAGCGCGGGCTGGACCGACGACGTCTCCAGCAACTGGTTCAGATGCCCCATCAGGGCTCCCGGATCGATGCCGGCCATCGCCATGCCGCGCAGCGCCCCGAGGATCATCGCCATGGCCGAGGTGGCCTGGATGCCGTGACCGGTCAGATCACCGACCGTGAGCAGCGTCCGGCCGTCCGGCAGCTCCATGGCGTCGTACCAGCCGCCGCCGATCAGTTCGCCGGACCCGGAGGGCAGGTAGTGGGCCGCGATGTCCAGGGCTCCGGGCCCCTGGTCCGGGAGGCGCAGCGAACCCCGCCATGGCGGAAGTACGGCCTCCTGCAGCTCGACCGCGATCCGGCGCTCGGTCCGGTCGATGTGCTGCTGGCGGCGGAGCGAGTCATGGGTGCGGCGCACCGTCCGCTGGCTGCGCCGCAGCTCGCTGACGTCGCGCAGGACCGCCCACATGGAGGCGGTGCAGCCGTCCGCGTCGAGGACGGGCTCGCCCATCATGTGCAGGGTCCGCATCTCGCCGTCGGGCCGGTGGATCCGGAACTCCCCGTCTATCGACTCTCCGTCGACCAGGCAGTCCGTCACGAGAGCGGTGAGCAAGGGCTGGTCCTCGGGGACGAGCACGGTGGGCAGATCGTCCAGGGAGAGCGGTCCGGCCTCCGCGGTCCGGCCGAAGATCTGGAGCAGCTCCTCTGACCAACTGACCTCGTCCGTCAGCAGATTCCACTCGGCGCTGCCCACCCGGCCGATCAGTGAACCCTCCCGCTCCTCGCTGAGGGGCACCGGGCCCGTGCCCAGGGACAGTTCGGCGGCGAGCTGCTGCGCGGCCTCCGGCGGGAGCCCCTCCCTGAGCTGTCCCAGGTGCGCGCCGAGATCGTCCAGGTGATGGACCGCCAGTTCGCAGAGCGCGCGCTGCCAGCGCAGCTGCGGATCGTCCTCGTCGACAGCCATGGCGTCGCGCCGCACCGCTTCCACGTCGCCGCGCAGCCGGCGCGTCCGGTTGATCAACGCGTCGACGGCATCGCGCTCGGGCGACTGGGGGGCGGGGCGGTCCGCGGACAGATGGGACGGCATGACGTACTCCGATACAGGCGCGGTACAACCAGGTCTGAGGGTGGACCGGATACGACTGTCGCACAGCCGGCTGGGGGTCGTAAGCGGTTTGGCGACACTCGATGCGTTCTTGCTTCTGACATATGCCAGCGGCTGGACGACGCGGCGATCGTTCGAACAGCCTTTCTTTCAAGGGCTGTTGAGTCAGGCGATCCGGTGTGCGGAGGCCCTCCGTGCGCCCTTTCGTGCTGGACCCGAGTGGTGCGGGCGTGGTGCGTCGGGGCATATGCGGGACGCGGGCCCCGTGGGCGGCGGGTGCCGCCGGGCCCGTCGCCGTCAGTGCGCGGGCGGCGTCATCGCGGTGGTCGTGATGGGGGAGGGGAAGCTCTTCGGGCGCATGGGTCACATTCCTCTGGCGGTCGTTCGCTGGGCCGGGCACTGCGGTCAACGAGCGTGGCGGCCTCACGTGACGGCGTCGCGGAAGAGTGCTCGACCTGTCGTGGGCGAGTGCCGGACCCGTGGCCGGCAGCTCCGGAATCCGGGCGGGGTCCGGGTGGGAATGCGGCCACCCGCTGTCGCGTTGCACCGGCAGAACGAAAACGAATCCCGTTCCCATCAAGGGGTGGATTCGGTCCGCCAGTACGGAGGTTCCCATGGCCCGAAGTGAAGCCCGTCCCGTCGTCACGCTCCGTTCGACCGCAGGAACGGGCCAGAGTTATGTGACGCGCAAGAGCCGCCGCAACAACCCCGACCGGATGGTCCTGCGCAAGTACGACCCGGCCGCCGGGCGGCACGTCCTCTTCCGCGAGGAGCGCTGACCGCCGAGCGGCTCACGGTGCGGGTGTCCGTGCTCCGGATCACACTCCGGGGTGCGGATTCCCGGGAACGCGAGGCAATGGTTTATCGTTCACCTATATGTGATGACGCACTGAGCGCACACACCAAGAACTGCCCCGGCTGGATTCCCCCGATCCGGCCGGGGCTTCCCTTTTGCCCGGTCGCGGATCCTGCCCCGGTTCACCGCCGGCGCGGTACGGCCTCGACCAGCAGCGCCGCCGCCGCGAGCGCCGCCGCGGCCACGGCCCCGGTGCCCGGCCGCTCGCGCACGGCCAGCGCGGCCGCCGCCGCCCCCGTCACCAAGGCGGCCAGCCGGCCGGCCACCCAGCCGTCGCCCCGCCGCCAGGAACCCACGGCCAGCCTGCCGACGAGGGAGGTCAGCGTGCCGGTGAAGTAGTTCGTCGGCGTGGCACGGAGACGGGCCTGGATCCCCATCGCGAGCCCCATGAGAGCCAGCAGGCCCAGCCGGTCCGCGTCCGAAGTGATCAGATCCAGCCCCCACAGCACAGCGGCCGCGGCGAGCAGCGCCACCTCGGCCGCCAGCATGACCGGCAGCCGCCGCCACACCCGCTCGCCCGCCACCGCACCCCACGCCACCCCGAAGCCGTACGAGACGAGCGCCGTGACCACTCGCAGCGCCACCCCCTCCTCACCCGCCCCGGCGGCGGAGGCTCCCAGCAGGACCAGGTTCCCCGTCATCACCCCGGCGAAGACCTGGCCGACGCAGATGAAGACGAACGCGTCCGCCGCGCCGGACGCCGCCGACAGGAGCAGCAGGGCCGCATGACCGCGTGGTTCGTCCACGGTGGCACGGCCGGCCGGGGCGGAGGGCGCGTCGGGAGTCGGCATGGCCGCATCTTCGCTGGCGCCGGGCCCGCAGGGGCGTGTTGCCCGTCGGCCCGGCGTGCCGCGCGGTGCGGCGCCGCACCGGCCGCCGGCCCACCGGCGCGCGCCCGCGGCGATCAGTCCAGGCCGCGCGCCTGCTTGAACCGTCCCAGCCCCTCGGCCAGGTCCACCAGCGGATCCGGATAGTCCAGCCGGGCACGCTCCGCGCCGCGCAGCTTCCACGGCTCGTGCACGGCGGACCCCGCCAGCGCCGCCAGCTCCGGAACCCACCGTCGGACGTAGTCGCCGTCCGGGTCGTAGCGCTTGGCCTGGAGCACCGGGTTGAGCACCCGGTTCGGGCGGCTGTCCGTCCCCGTTCCGGCCATCCACTGCCAGTTCAGCTGGTTGTTGGCGACGTCTCCGTCCACCAGTAGATCCAGGAAGTGCCGGGCGCCGACGCGCCAGTCCACGTACAGGGTCTTGGTCAGGAAGCCCGCGGCGAGCAGCCGTCCGCGGTTGTGCATCCAGCCCTCGTGGCGGAGCTGGCGCATGGCGGCGTCGACCACCGGATAGCCGGTGCGGCCCTGCCGCCATGCCTCCGTCTCCTCGGCGGCAGCGGTCCCGGACCGCCAGCGATCGTGCCGGGTCCGGTAGTCGAGGCGGGCCGCGCCGGGCCTGGCCGCGAGGACCTGGTGATGGAACTCGCGCCAGCAGAGCTGCCGGACGAACGCCTCGGCTCCGGTGCCACCGGCCGCGCGCGCCCGGTGGATGAGTTCCGCGGGGGAGAGGGTGCCGAAGTGCAGATGCGGCGAGAGGCGGGACGTGGCGTCCCCCGGCAGGTCGTCGTGGCGGTCCTCGTACGCCGCGAGTCCGTGGCGCCGCCAGGCCGTGAACCGCTTGCGGGCCTCTCGCTCGCCGCCCTCCGCGAGTCCTGCCGAGACGCCGGACACGTCAGCCCGGACCGGCACGTCCTCGGAGCCCGGACCCGGCGGCACCCGTACCGCTCGCGGCGCACCGAAGGGGTCGCGCACCCGCTCCTCGGACCAGCGCCTGAAGTACGGGGTGAACACGGCGAAGTGGTCGGAGCCCGCAGGGGTCACGGCGCCCGGCGCGACCGCGGTGACCACGCCGTCGTGGACGTGCAGCCGCGCCCCGCCGGACTCCAGTTCCGCCCGCAGCCGTTCCTCGCGGCGATGGGCGTAGGCACTGACCCCCGCGGCCAGATGGACATCGCCCGCACCGGTCTCTGAGACGATCCGGCACACCTCGCTGACCACGTCGCCCGAGCGGATCACCAGCCGGCCGCCCCGCTCGCGCAGCCCCGTGTCGAGATCCCGCAGGCAGTCGGCGAGGAAGGCGAGGCGGTTCGGGGCGCCGAACCCCGCCGCGTCGACTCCCGTGTCGCGTACGAACAGGGGCACGACCTCGTCGCAGGACGCGAGCGCGGCATGCATGGGCGGATGGTCGTGCAGGCGGAGATCGGCGGTGAAGAGGACGACCGCTACGGTCATGGCGCAACTCCTGGTGGGGGGGCGTGGACATGCTTCTGTTCCGTCCGAGGGCCCCCGGCGGATGCGGTGGTCACCGGGACAGCGCGCCACGTTCCTCCGCCGCCGGGGAGGGCGGCAGCGCCGCGGCCGCCCGTGCGATGTTGCGGGCCATGCCGCCGAACACGATCGCGTGGAACGGCGAGACGCTCCACCAGTACGCGTGGCCGAGCAGTCCGCGGGGATGGAACAGTGCCCGCTGCCGGAAGTGCGCCCGGCCCCGCTCGTCCCGTTCCGCGTACATCTCCAGCCAGGCCAGTCCGGGCAGCCGCATCTCCGCGCGCAGCCGCAGCAGGCGGCCGGGCTCGATCTCCTCGACCCGCCAGAAGTCCAGGGAGTCACCCACCCGCAGCCGGTCGGTGTCCCGGCGCCCGCGGCGCAGGCCCACCCCTCCCACCAGCCGGTCGAGCCAGCCCCGTACGGCCCACGCCAGCGGGAACGAATACCAGCCGTGGTCGCCGCCGATGCCCTCGACGACCTTCCAGAGGGCCTCCTGCGACGCATCGACGTCGAGTTCCCGCACATCCGTGTACAGGCTGCCGCCGGCCCAGTCGGGGTCGGTGGGCAGCGGGTCGCTGGGCACGCCGGGCACCGACGCCGACGACCAGCGGGTGGTGACCCGGGCCTCGCGCACCCGCTGGAGGGCGAGATGCAGGGCCTTCTCGAACGTGAAGGGCTGCCCCGGCCCGTCGGTCACATACCGCGCGATGTCGTGCTCCTGGCACACGACCTCGTACCGCAGCGACTCCGCGAGCGGCCGCGCGATCGACCTGGGGACGGGCGTGACCAGCCCGATCCAGTGACTGGACAGCCGTGGCGTCAGCATCGGGACGGGCAGGATCAGCCGGTGCGGGAGCGCCGCGATCTCCGCGTACCGCTGCATCATCTCGCGGTACGTGATGACGTCCGGCCCACCGATGTCGAACGCGCGGTTCACGTCCCGGGGCATCCGGGCGCTGCCCACGAGGTAGCGCAGCACGTCCCGGACCGCGATCGGCTGGATCCGGGTCGACACCCAGCTCGGCGTCACCATGACGGGCAGCCGTTCCGTGAGGTAGCGCAGCATCTCGAACGACGCCGAACCGGATCCGATGATGACCGCGGCTCGCAAGGCCGTGGTCGGGACCCCGGAATCCAGCAGGATCCTGCCGACCTCGGCGCGCGAGCGCAGATGCGGCGAGAGCTCCTGATCGGGTACGCCGGGCGGCGTGAGCCCGCCGAGATAGACGATCCGGCCGACGCCTTCCCCGGCGGCCGACTCCGCGAACACCGTGGCCGCCCCGCGGTCCGTCTCCTCGAAGTCCGCACCGGTCGTCAGCGCGTGCACCAGGTAGTAGGCCACGTCGATGTCCGCCATGGCGGAGGCGACCGAGTCCGCGTCGGTGACATCGCCCCGGACGATCTCGACATCCGCGGCCCACGGGTAGTCCCGTAGTTTCCGGGGGGTGCGCACCATGCACCGCACCCGGTGCCCGGCCTCCAGTAGCTCGGGCACCAGCCGGCCCCCGATGTATCCGGTGGCCCCGGTCACCAGACAGTGCAGGGGCTTCTCGGGCATTTCCGTGCTGTTGGTCCTCATGGGCTCTCCGCATCGGCCGGTTACCGCTCGCTTCACCGTGCCTCGTCCTCACGCATCACGCTCTCCGAGGCGTCCGGATGCGGCGGACGCACCCGCCCATGGTCACAGTCGCGGGGGCCCGGGGCGAGGCGCGTCGATTGTGCGTCGGTGGCCGCGCCACGCCCCGGCCGGCGATCCGTACCGGTTGCCGATCCGCCCGGTCAGGGCTCCGTTTCGCCCCCGGACAGCGAGCGCCGGATCCGGTGCAGCGCGCGGCGCACATGGCTCTTGACCGTGCCGAGCGGGAGCCCCGTCAGCTCCGCGATGCGGGTCTGGGGGAGGCCGTCGTAATAGGCCATGTGCAGGATCCGGCGCTGTACCTGGGGCAGCTTCCCCAGCTCCGTACCGACCAGGACCCGGTCCAGCGCCGAGTCCGGACCCGCGGCCGCGCCGGATTCCACCAGCCGCATCCGCGCCGCCGTCGCGGCGGCCAGTTCGGCGCGTCGGGTACGGGCGGCGAGCGCGTCCGCGACCTTGCGCCGGGTGATGCCCACGAGCCAGCCGGGCAGCGGGCCGCGCTCCGGACGGTAGCCGAGCCTGCCGCGCCAGGCGGCCAGGAAGACCTGCTGGGTGACGTCCTCCGCCTCACGGCTGTCACCCAGGGACCGGGCGGCCAGGGAGTGCACGAGCGCGCCCCACCTCCGGTAGGCGGCGGCGAAGCAGTCCTCGCTGCCGCGCACCAGACCGGCGGCGAGCTCCTCGTCGGCGAGGTCCTGCGCGGCACACGGTCGCGGATCGGGCCTGCCGGGCCGCGTGTCCTGCGGTGCGAGCGCGGTCATGGCTGTCCTTCCTCCGGGCGCCCCGGCCCAGGAGCCGCGTCCACGGCCGCGGCCGGCCGGAGAAGTCCGGTGTGCTCTCCGGGCCTCCGACGGGGGCCCGTGACCGGCAGCGTTCCAACAGCGCACTCGCCGGGACAAGCTGCGTCGATTCTGCGTCGTATGATCAAACGCATGCCGTCCTCCACGGAGCGGGCCCAGGCAGGAACCGCCGACCAAGGCCTGACCACCGGCACAGTGGCACGCCGGCTCGGCGTCGCGCCGACGACACTCCGCACCTGGGACCGCCGCTACGGCATCGGCCCCGCCCGCAGGCAGGGAGGCAGGCACCGGCGGTGGACGGCCGAGGACATCGCCGTACTGGAACACATGTGTGAGCTGACCGGCTCCGGTGTACCCCCGGCGGAGGCCGCCCGCACGGCACTGAACGCGGCTACCGGTACGCGGCCTCCAGCCGCCGCACACCACTCGGTGCTCCCCGCGCGCCTTCCGGTGCCCTCCGACGCGGAGGAAAGGGATCCGGACGGGCTCGGCCCGGACGCCGCACGCCACGAACGCCGAGGGCTCATGAGCGCGGCACTCCGGCTGGACACGCGGACCATCGACGACCGGCTGACCGCCGCGATCGACCGGTACGGACCGGTGGCCGCCTGGGACCAGGTGATCATGCCGACACTGCACGCGGTGGGACGCAAATGGCAGACGTCCGGTGAGAAGTACGTCGAGGTCGAGCACCTGCTGTCCTGGCACGTCTCCAGCGCCCTGCGTCGGGTGGCCGTGCGGCCCGCCGCCGCCGAGGACGGCACCGGGCTCACCCTGCTGGCCTGCACACCGGGCGAGACACACACGCTTCCCCTGGAGGCACTCGCCGCCTGCCTCACCGAACGGGGCCTGGGCGTAAGGATGTTCGGTGCGTCGGTGCCGGGCGAGGCGTTGAGCGAGGCCGTGCGCAGGACCGGCCCGGCGGCCGTGGTGCTGTGGTCCCAGTCGCGGAACACGGCGGCACGCCCGCTGGCACACCACGTGGCATCCAGCGAACGGGGGGTACGGGGCGCCAGGACCCGTCCGGCCGTGCTGCTCGCCGGACCAGGCTGGGCGGGACCCCCGACGCCCGGCACCCACCGGCCGCGGGAGCTGGCCGAGGCGATCAGGATGCTCACCGGACTGTGCGCCCGGTGAGACGCGCCGCCCGCCGCCTGCCGGACCGCTCCGGCCCGAGCTGGGAGCATGCGCGATGAGACCGGTCCGGACCGAACCGGTCGGACGGGTCCGGCTCCCGGCCGTGGCCGGCAGCCCGCACGAAAGGTGAATCCCATGGCGAACCCCGCGGAGCCCCGGCCCGATGTCATCGTGATCGGAGCGGGAGCGGCAGGCCTCGCCTGTGCGGCCGATCTGACCGCCGCCGGACTCTCCGTCCGCCTCCTGGAGGCGTCGGACGGAGTGGGGGGCCGCATGCGTACCGACCGCCGGGACGGCTTCCTCCTCGACCGGGGCTTCCAGGTGTTCAACACGTCCTACCCGCAGGTCAGAAAGCGTCTGACCCTCCGTGATCTGCGACTGCACCCCTTCACCCCCGGCATGCTCGTGCAGACCGGGACCGGCTCCACCGGCCGGGTCCGGTTCAGCGACCCGACCCGCCGCCCCGGTTCGGCCCGTGAACTGCTGCCCGGACGAATCGCCTCCGGCCGCGATCTGCTGGCGCTCGGAGTGCTCTCGGCCCGGGACATGCTCGGCCCGGTGAGCGCGATCAAGCGGCGCGCCGATCGCACGACCCGCACCGAACTGGCCGATGCGGGCATCTCCGAGGAGTTGGTGCGGACCCTGCTCCAGCCTTTCCTGTCGGGCGTCTTCCTGGAGGAGGAACTGGAGACCTCTTCCCGCGTCTTCCACCTCGTCTGGCGCAGCATGCTGCGCGGCACCCTCTGCCTGCCCGCAGCCGGCATCGGAGCCGTACCGGCGGCGCTCGCCCAGGCGCTGCCGCCGCGCACCCTGTCCGTGGACACCCCCGTGCGCGGCCTCACCGACGACGGTGTGCTCCGCGAGGACGGTACGGAGCTTCCCGCGTCCGCCGTAGTGGTGGCGACGGGCCCGGAAAGGGCCGCGCGGCTGCTGCCCGGCCTGACGGTTCCGGAGACCCGCACCGTCACGACGTACTACCACGTGGCCCGTTCGTCCCCGTTGCGGGAACCGACCCTGCTCGTCGACAGCAGGCGCCGCTTCCTGAACACCGTGGTACTCAGCGAGGCCGTACCCGGCTGCGCACCCGCCGGGTACGCGCTGGTCTCGACCTCGGTGGCGGGCTCCGACGCCCCGGGCCGGGAAGCGCGGGTGCGGGGGGATCTCGCGGAGGTCCACGCGACCGACACCGCCGCCTGGGACCTGCTCGCCACCTACTCGGTGCCGGGAGCGCTGCCCGCGATGCCGCCGCCGTGGCCGTTGTCCCGCACCTCACGGGTCGGACCGGGCCGGTACGTGTGCGGGGATCACCGCGCGACCGGATCGGTGCAGGGAGCGCTCGCCTCCGGTGCGCGTGCGGCCCGTGAGGTTCTCGCGGACCGGGGCTGACCGCGCGGCCACGGCTGCTCCGCCGTACGGAGGTCAGCTCCACGGCTCCGCAGGGGCGCGCCAATTCCGCGGCGGCTCCACCGGCCAGGTGTGGTCCGTCCGGACCGGGGCAACTGTCGCCCATGAACGCAGAGGCTGAGAGTGGTACGCAGAGCGGAACGCGGCGCAGAACATGGGGAAGCGTTCTTCTGCAGGTGACCTTCCTGGTGCTGGCCTTCCTGGCCATGGTCTGTTTCTCCGTCGTGCTGGCGAAGGTGACGCTGACCCCGTCGCCGGCCTCGGAGGAACTCGTGAAGTCGAATCTGCGTCCCGGCCGCTCACTGCGGCAGTACGCCGAGGACTACACCTTTCTCGCGGCCTGCAAGCAGGCGGGCGGAAACCTGGTGCTGGGCATGCCGTTCGGCGTGCTTCTGCCCATTCTCGTACCGCGCCGCCTGCGGATGATCCGCATGGTCCTGCTGACCGTGCTGGTCATAGCGGTGGTCGAACTGGTGCAGGGCGCGCTCGTCGCCGGGCGGGCCTTCGACGTCGACGACGTCATTCTCAACACCGCGGGAGCGCTCCTCGGCTATCTGCTGCTGGGCCGTCGCCTGAGCCACCGCTACCACGTGCTCGCGGCCGGGCCGGAGCCGGTGCCGGAGCCGGCGGACGAACGCACCCGTGCGCCGAAGCCGGCAGCCCGCGACGCGCACGAGACGGATTCGCGCCGTCGATCCTGGCAGGGGGCATGGGCGAAGGTCGCGGCACGGACGAAGCCGACGGCCGAGTCCTCGAAGCAACCCGCGAAGAAACCAGTGACGAAGCCGAAGACGAAGGCCGGGGCGAACACGAAGCCCAGGCCCAGGCCCGTCGCAACGAGCAAGCCCGAAGTGGCCGCCACAACGGCAAAGCCCAAGCCCACGCCGAAGTCCGGCGCCACAACGGCCAAGCCCAAGTCCCCGGCAGCCCCCGGCAAGGCCCCGCGTGCGGACAGGGAACGCACCAATCCGGGCCGTGCGCTGCTGGACCGGTTCCGAGGCCGCTGACCGTCCCGGGCCCGGACCGGCGGGCACCCGATCGGCCCGTGGCCGTTTGCGGGCCGGTTTCCCGGGCCCGAGCGTAGGGGACGCGGAGTGCGCAGAGGGCGTACGCGATCACCTGCCGGAGGGGAACGCCATGGCCGACGCCCAGTGGAGCCCGGGGCGGAGGGCGGGGGACGCGGATGAATTCCTGCCCGTGCTGGACCTCATCGAGCCCATCCGCCAGCGCCGGCTCACCGTCCTGGTCCGGCTGCTCCTGCTGATTCCGCATTTCGTCGTGCTGTTCTTCCTGGAGATCGCGGCCTTCTTCACCGCCGTGTTCGGCTGGTTCGCCGCCCTCGTACTGGGACGGCTGCCGGAGCCCGTCTTCCGCTTCCTCGCCGGGGTGCTCGGCTACCGGACGAGGGTCGGAGCGAGCGGCATGCTGCTCATCGACCGCTATCCGCCCTTCGCGCTGAACCCGCCGCCCGACTGGCCGGTTCAGATCGACGTCCGCCCGACCCGGCTGAACCGGCTGGCCGTCTTCTTCCGGCTGATCCTGGTGATCCCCGCCGCGATCGTGCAGAGCCTCGTCACGTCCGGCTGGTACGCCCTGGCGATCCTGTGGTGGCTGATCACGCTGATCCTGGGACGTATGCCCCGCCCCCTCTTCCAGGCCACGGCTGCCACGCTGCGCTACGACATGCGCGTGTCCGCCTACCTGTCGTTGCTCAGCCCCGCCTACCCCAAGCGTCTCTTCGGCGAGGACGCGCTGTCCGTGCCGGAGCGGCAGGGGCGCTCCGCCACCCGGCCACTGGTCATGAGCGGCGCGGCCAAGGCGCTGCTGGTGCTCTTCCTGGTCCTCGGGCTCGTGAGCGCCATCACGACATCCGTCACCAGGTCATCGTCCGACGACACCGATACGTGGATGCGGCAGCAGAGTGTTCGCGTCGTGCACCCGCCGAGAGGCAACCGGCCACCGCCGCCGAGGACTACGCCCGGCCGTCTGTATCAAGGTACGGAATCGAGCGGAACCGCGGCGGGCGGCGGAGTGAATCCGGACAGTCGGGTCACACGGGGAGTATGACTTCCACCGACGTACCGACAGACGCACCGGGCGAGTCCGACGGGCGAGCGGACGGCCGCCGAGGCAACGGCCCCCGCCGCGGCCGACGATGGGGAAGGGCGGTCGCGATCGGCGCGGTCGCCGTCGCGCTGCTTCTCCTCGGCACGCGGCTCAGCCTGCTGCCGGGGCTGGGTGACATCTTCGGCGAGAAGACCCATGACCGCTCAGGCCCGGCCGTACTCAAGTCGATTCGTGACATGAGCAGGTACGAGGCGGCGGCGGGCAATTTCCAGGTCGTCGTCGATCTGGAGAAGGACACGAAGTTCATCCCCGACGCGATCCGGGGTTCGCGCACCCTGTACGTCGGCGCGGGCACGGTCGGCGCCTCCGTCGACCTGGGCGACGTCGCCGACAACGGAGTCGTCGTCAACAAGGACCGGACGACGGCCGAGCTCCGGCTGCCGCACGCCGTCCTCGGGAAACCGGCCCTCGATCCCGACCGCTCCTACGCGGTGTCCAAGCAGCGCGGGCTCTTCGACCGGATCGGGGACTTCTTCTCCGACAACCCCGGCAGCGAGCAGGCGGTGAACAAGCTGGCGGCCCAGCACATCGGTGAGGCGGCGAAGGAGAGCGGGCTGACACAGCGCGCCGAGAAGAACACCACCGCCATGCTCCAGGGGCTGCTCGGCTCGCTCGGCTTCAAGGAGGTCACGGTCCATTACGGTGACGCCCGAAAGTAGGACCGGCCACCGGGCGGACCGGGCTTCGCCGACCGGCTCCGGTCCCCGCGCCGGTACCTCGCTCAACTCCCTTGAAGTGCCGCACTCTTGACGGTCACGCCTCGATGGGTATGGTCTAGTCCAAGTGCAGGGACGGCGCCGGACATCCGCATTCCCGGGGTGTGTCCGGTCATGGATCCTGCCGTTCCCTTCGCGCCTCTTGGCCCCACACCTGAGAGGCTGGACTGCCGCTATCGGGCTCCCCACAGTCCGCCCGCGTCGCAGCGATGCCTCATGTGAAGGAGAAGCATGCACGCGAAAAGGAAGACCGCCGTAGCCGTCGGTGCCGTACTCGCACCGGTACTCGCCCTGTCCCTCCCGGCAGGGTCGGCCAGCGCGCACGGCTACATCTCGTCACCGCCGAGCAGGCAGGCGCAGTGTGCCGCCGGAACGGTCAGCTGCGGTTCCATCACCTACGAGCCCCAGAGCGTGGAAGGCCCCAAGGGGCTGACCAGTTGCAGCGGCGGCAACAGCGCGTTCGCCGAGCTCGACGACGACGCCAAGGGCTGGAAGGTCACTCCGGTGAGTTCCAGTACCTCGTTCCAGTGGGTGCTGACGGCTCGTCATTCCACCAGCACATGGGAGTACTTCGCGAGCGGCCAGAAGATCGCGGAGTTCAACGACAACGGCGCCCAGCCCGGTGCGACCGTGACCCACCAGGTCGATTTCGGCAGCCTCAAGGGCCAGCAGAAGGTCCTCGCGGTCTGGAACATCGCCGACACGGCCAACGCCTTCTACGCGTGCATCGACGTCAACGTCAGCTGATCCCGCACGCACCGCCCCGCCGCCCCGGAGGGCCGTGGCCGGCCACGGCGCCACCTTCGGCGGGCGCGTAGCAGGAGGGACCCCTGCCCGGTACCGGGCGGGGGTCCTTGCCGTGCCGCCGCGATCCAGTCCGGGCACCGACCCCGGCGGCGGGACGTTTAGGGCCTGTCCGGCGGGCGGCACCCGGATGGCAGGCCCCGTCACCCGCATGCTGTCCGGGCCGCGCCGATCCGGCCGGGCACCGCGACGCTGAGTCCGTCACCGCGTCGGCAGAAACGGATTCAGCATGCTCATATCGAAGCTCCTCGGTCCCGGCCGCCCGGCTCCCTGCCGTGCGGGGGCGCGTTCGCGTCGCGGATACGCCTTCGCGGTCGTCCTCACCGTGGCGCTGAGCGCGGGAGCGGTACCGGTCGCGGAGGCCGCGCGCACCGTACCGGGCCGGGACGCGGGCGCCAGGGCGGCGGTGGTACTGGTGCGCGGTCCGCTCAACGCGTCCGGGCCGGGCAGGAGCGAGGCCCTCGGCCTTCTCGGCGCCCGGTTCCGGGGCGCGCGCGAGCCGCTCGCCCCGAGACGGACCAGGACCTTGGTGCTCGCGGTGATCGGAGGCGCCGCCGGGCTGGCGGTGTTCGCGATCGGCGGCTTCGTGTCGGCCGCCCGCAGGCGCAGCGGCTACGGACGCCGGCCCCACGGCTGACGCCGCCCGACGCGACACGTCGGCCGCGCACGGGATTCGGGGCGGCCGATACGGTTGACGCGATGATGAGGAATGGCGGCCGATGAAGCGTCACGGCCGGATCGTCGACGACGGGACAGACATCATGCCTCTCCAGGGTGAGTACGAGCCCAGCCCCTCCGAGTGGGTTCGGGACCAGGTCGAGCAGTACGAGAGTTCGGGCGGTACGGAAGGGACGACGATGCGGGACCTGCCCGTCATCATCCTGACCACCCGGGGCGCCAGGAGCGGGAAGATCCGCAAGACTCCGCTCATGCGCGTAGAGCACAACGGCGTGTACGCGGTGGTCGCCTCGAAGGGTGGAGCCCCCGAGCACCCCGTCTGGTACTACAACCTCACTGCCGACCCGCGTGCCGAACTGCAGGACGGCCCGGTGCGCCAGGACATGAACGTCCGGGAGGTGACGGGGGACGAGAAGGCGGTCTGGTGGGAGCGAGCCGTCGAGGCGTTCCCCGACTACGCCGACTACCAGAAGAAGACCGACCGCCAGATCCCGGTCTTCCTCCTGGAACCGGCGGAGACCGGCCACTGACCGGCCGGGCACGGTACGAGAACGGGGCGCGGCCGTATCGCTGAGTGCGCCCCGGAGGCCCCACCGGTTCCCCTCCCCGGAACCGTGGGGCCTCCGGCCTTCCCCGCCCCGGACCTCTCGCCGGACTGCGGGGAACGGCCGCCCGGGAGCCCCGCGCGCATCGACAGCGGACACACGGTGGGCGATGAGCTGCTACGGGGCACCCGGCGCGGCGGGATACTCTCCAGCACGGCCCCTTGAGGTGCGGGGCCGAGTGGGAAGGATTCAGAACCTGATGACAGACAATGTCCGCCTGGTCGCGTTCGTCCGGGCGCGTCTCGACGAGGAAGAAGACGTCGCGCGTGCGGCCGGTGGTGAGGGGTGGCGGTGTCCGGCCGAGGTGCCGGGCGAAATCCACGACCGCACCGGCGCGATCGCGTTCAGTCTGCGGACGCACGGCTACAACCACCACATCGCCCGGCAGGATCCCGCGCGCACTCTCCAGCGCATCGAGACCAGCCGGGTGCTCCTGGACGAGTACGCGGAGGTGGCCGCGCTGGACACCGACCGCCCCGAGCGGGACTTCGCCTCGGGGCGCGCCTTCGGTCTCGGGTTCGTGGTCCGGCAGATGGCCGCCGAGCACGCGGGGCACCCCGACTACCTAGTGAAGTGGCTTCCCCGATTCACCCAGTAGCGCCGCGGCCGGGACACCGCGGCGCTCGCGCCCGGCCGCCCCGCCGTGACCACCGCACCTGCGGACGGCGTGACCACCGCACCTGCGGACGGCGGCCGACCGGGATCTCACGAGGGGCTCAGAGGGGATTCACGCCCCGGTCGCCCTTCGTACTCACCTGATCACTTCGCTCCTGGAGCCGGCGGGCCTTGTCCTTGAGGCGCTCCCGCTCCTGTGGATCGGAGGCCCGCTCGGCGGCCTCCTGCATTTCCTGCGCCTTGGCGCGAATACGCTCGGCGCGGCCTCCGGACTCATCCGCAACGCTCATGATCACTCCTGGATCTCGGGGGAGAGCCGACGCCACCAGCGAATCAGCGCTCCCGCGCGACTGCATCTCGAACGGTGACCGACTGCTACGAATGCGCCGAGAGGTGGTCGGGGCGCCCGCCGGGGTGGCGTAGGGTGGGAATCACAACGACGCGGGGTGGAGCAGCTCGGTAGCTCGCTGGGCTCATAACCCAGAGGTCGCAGGTTCAAATCCTGTCCCCGCTACTTTCGAAGCAGGGCCCGGAACCACACGGTTCCGGGCCCTGCTGGTTTCGTCCGGGCACCCCACGGGCCGGGCCGCCCACGGCCTCTCACCGCCGGGGCCGCTCCCTCTCCCGAGGCTCTGAAGCGCTTTCGCCCGCCGCGGTGCTGATCACCTGGTCCAGGACGTCGCGTGAGCGCAGCAGGTCATTGACGGTGCGGTCGATCCGGTCCCGCTCGGTGGTGAGTTCGGCGACCAGCGCCGGGGTGGCGTTGGCGGCCGGGCCGCCGTCGTCGTCACGCATGCAGGGCAGGATCCGCGCGATCGCTGAGCTGTGAAGTCCTGCCGCGTAGAGCTCCTGGATGCGGATGACACGATCGACGGCGCGTTCGGAGAAGTTCCGGTGGCCGCCGGGCGTCCGGCTGGACGCGAGCAGGCGCTGCTCCTCGTAATAACGCAGCGACCGCTCGCTGACACCCGTGCGTGACGCCAGTTCCCCGATGCGCATGTCCCACCCCACGACTTGAACTTCACATCAATGTCAGGTTCTACGTTACCGGCATGACGAACACACAGCAGGCCCCCGCCATATCCCAGCTGTTCGAGCCGGCCCGCCTCGGCACCCTGGAGCTGGCCAACCGACTCGTGATGGCACCGCTGAGCCGTAACCGGGCCGGAGCCGACGGGGTTCCCGGTGAACTGATGGCAACCCACTACGCGCAGCGCTCCTCGGCCGGCCTCATCATCGCGGAGGGCACGACGCCGAACCCCGTCGGCCAGACCTACCCCCACATCCCCGGCATCCACAGCTCCGCGCAGATCGCCGGCTGGCGCCGGGTCACCGACGCGGTGCGCGCCGCTTCCGGCACCCGGATGTTCCTCCAGTTGCAGCACGGCGGCCGGGTCGGCCATCCCGACACCAGCGGCCACCTCCCACTCGCCCCGTCCGCCGTACGGTTTCCGGAAGAGCTGCACACCCCCAGCGGACCGCAGAGCGGTGTGGAGCCCCGTGAGATGAGCGTCCGGGACATCAGGTCCACCATCGCGGACTTCGCCACCGCCGCACGCAACGCCGTCGAGGCCGGTTTCGCCGGTGTGGAGGTGCATTCCGCCAACGGCCATCTGCTCCATCAGTTCCTGGCGAAGAACACCAACCGCAGGACCGACGGCTGGGGCGGACCGGCGGAGGGACGGATCCGGTTCACCACCGAGGTGGTCCGGGCCGTCGCCGAAGCCATCGGCCCCGACCGGGTCGGGGTACGGATCTCGCCCGGAGTGGGGGTCAACAGCGTCGAGGAGGGTGACACGGAGGACATCTACCGGGCGCTCCTCCCCGCCCTCGCGCACATCGGCCCGGTCTATCTGCACCTGATCCACGCCGACCCGGACAGCGCGCTCTTCGCCGGGATCCGCAAGGCCTGGCCCGGCACGCTGATGGCGAACCCGGTGCTCTCCCGTGAGGAGGGCGCGGCCGACGGCGGCAAGCGGCGGGGCGAGCGGCTGCTGGCCGGCGGCGCCGACCTGATCGCGCTGGGCCGGGGCTTCCTCGCCAACCCCGACTTCATCGAGAGGCTGCGCACCGGCGCGCCCCTCAACGAGATCCGCCCGGAACTGCTGATGCACGTGCACGGGGCGGAGGGCTACAACGACTACCCCGCACTGGGCCGCCGGTGAACCACGCGCACCGGACGACGGCGGTTCGTCGCGGGGCGCACCGGTTGATTTGCCGGTCAGCGCAGGTCGAGCCGCATCAGGACGCGGGGGTGACCGGCGAGCACCGAAGTGGTGTCGGCCGCGTGGGTGAACCCGGCGCGCTCGAAGTTCTTCCGGATTCCGGCGTATGCCATCGTCAGGTCGACTTTGGCGCCACCGTTGTCGAGGGGATAGGCCTCGATCACCGGTGCGCCCTGGGCGCGGGCGAAGTCCACCGCACCGGCGATGAGGGCGTGGGAAATCCCCTTCCGGCGATGGCCGGGACGCACGCGGATGCACCAGAGGGACCAGACGGGCAGGTCGTCGACGTGCGGAACCTTGCGGCTGCGCGCGAAGACGGTGTCCGCGCGCGGTCCCACGGCGGCCCAGCCGACCGGTTCCTCGCCGTCGTAGGCGAGGACCCCCGGAGGGGGCTGCTCGCGGCACAGCCCGGCCACGTAATCACCCCGGGCCCGCCCCCGGAGCTCGTTGTTCAGCTTCGAGGGGATGCGGTGGCTCAGGCACCAGCAGACGTTGGCATCAGGCGACTTCGGGCCGATCAGGGTGCGGGTGTCCCTGAAGACCGTAGCCGGACGAACCTTGATGGTCATGGCGCCACAGTGCCACGGGCCGGACGGCGAGGCAGGCGGACGACGAGTCTGCCCGTGCGACGGGATACCCGGTGCGAGGCCGCCCGAGGCGGTCAGCGGGGCCGGTGCGTGCCCGGCGTGTGCCCGAAGGCGCGGCGGAAGACATCGATGAACGCGCTGGCGGACGACCAGCCGCACCGGTGGGCCACGGTGGTCACCGGGACGTTCCCGGCGAGCAGGACCAGCGCGTGGTACAGGCGCAGTTGGGTGCGCCACTGCGTGAACGTCATCCCGAGATCGGCCTTGAAGAGGCGGGAGAGCGTGCGGTCGCTGGCACCGGCCGCCCTGCCCAGTGCGGCCAGCGTGCGGTCGTCGGCCGGATTCGCGCGCAGGATCTCGCACACCGCCCGCAGCTGAGGAGCGGTCGGAGTGGGCAGGTGCAGCGGTTCCTGGGGCGAGGCCCGCAACTGGTCGAGCAGCACGGCCCGCAGCCTGCCGCGTTCCGGCCCGTCGTCGTACGGGGTGCGCGTGTGGGCGAGGATCAGTTCACGCAGGAGAGGACCGACCGCCAGCACGGTCGGCTCGTCCAGGCCGAGCGGGTTGTCAGCCGCGTCCAGACCGACGAAGTGCAGTTCGAGTTCGCCGTGAGCCTGGTGGGCGTGCACGGTGCCGGCCGGTACCCAGATGGCACGTGTGCCCGGTGCGACCCAGGTGCCCTTACTCGTCGTCACGGCCAGCACCCCGCGGCCCGCGTAGACGATCTGGTGGCCGTCGTGGCGGTGGGCGTCGATGGCCGCTCCGGACGCCAGCCACCGAGTGAGGGTCGGCGCCACGGGCTGGTGGCGGATTTCCGTCATTGCTTGGCAGCATATCGGAAGCGCGTCAGGTCCTCCGGCGATGAACATGGCGATGTGCCAAGAAACAGGACCATCCTCATGTTGTCTGTCGGCCACGCCTGCGTGGACATCTACCAGGGCGCCGTCGCGTCGCTCGTACCGTTCTTCGTCGCCGAACGCGCCTACAGCTACGCCGCGGTCTCGGGCGTCGTGCTCGCCGCGTCGCTGCTGTCCTCGGTGGCCCAGCCGGTGTTCGGTGTGCTCACCGACCGCTGGGCGATGCCCTGGCTGCTGCCGGTGAGCACGATCCTCGGCGGGCTGGGCATCGCCCTGAGCTGTGTGAGCGGTTCCTACGCCCTGACGCTGACGTTTGTCGCCGTGTCCGGTGTCGGAGTCGCCGCCTACCATCCCGAGTCCGCCCGCGTCGCGCGGCTCGTCAGCCGGGGCAGTCACACCGCGATGGGCTGGTTCTCGGTCGGCGGCAACCTCGGCTTCGCCGCCGCCCCGCTCATGGTCACCGCGGTCTTCGCTGCCGGCGGCCTGCGGCTGGCGCCGCTGTTTGTGATCCCGGCCCTGGTCGGCAGCGTGCTGTGCCTGCCCGTCCTGCGTGCGCTGGAGAAGACGGCACCGGGCGGCTCCCGCAGCGCGACCGGGGCGGGCGTCGACGACAAGGCGTCGTTCGTGAAGCTGTCGCTGGCCGTGGTCTGCCGGTCCATCGCCTTCATCGGCCTGAGCACCTTCATCTCGCTCTACGTCAAGCAGCGCCTCGGCGGCAGCACCGCGGCCGGCACCGCGGCACTGTTCGTGCTCTATCTCGGTGGCGCGGTGGGCTCCGTACTGGGCGGCGGTCTGGCCAACCGCTGGGACCGGGTCACGGTCGCCCGCTGGTCCTACCTCGTCTCGGTGGCCGCCGTCGCGGGGGTCGTGTACGTACCCGGCCCGGCGGTCTACGTATGCGTGGTGCTCACCTCCGCCGGTCTGTACGTCCCCTTCTCGCTCCAGGTCACGCTCGGCCAGGACTACCTGCCCACCCGCGTCGGCACCGCGAGCGGTATCACCCTCGGGCTGACCGTCAGCATCGGCGGCCTGGCCAGCCCCCTCATCGGCAGCATCGCCGACGCGACCTCCCTGCGCACCGCCCTGACCCCGCTGATCCTGATGCCCGCCCTGAGCTGGCTGCTGTTCCGCACACTGCCAGAGCCCGCCGCACCGAGGCCCCCCGCCGTGCAGCCCGCAGCGGAGCGGCAGACCGGCCCGCCCGTCCGGCGGGGATCCGCCTGATCAGGAGCGGCGGCCGCGCCCGGCGTCCCGGCGGTTCGCGGTGAAGCGGGACGGCGGCCGGCCGAAGGTGCGGGTGAAGGCGGCGGTGAACGCGGCGGGGGAGGCGTAGCCGAGCCGGCCACCGACCTCGCTCACCGACGCGGTCCGCAACAGCGCGACGGACGCGAGCAGCCGGGCGCGGGCCCGCCAGACAGCGGGGCTGTCGCCCGTCTCGGAGCGGAAGCGCCGGGTGAAGGCCCGTTCGCTCATGGCCGCCCGCGCCGCCCATGCGGTGTTGGTGACCGACGCGTCAGGGGCGGCCAGATACTCGCGGCAGAGCCTCGCGAGCTCTGCCGAGGCGGGAATCCCGACGTGGAACGGCAGCGGGGCGCGCTCGGCGATCTCGTGGAGAAGGAGCGCGGCGACTGCGCCCTCCCGTCCGGACAGCCCGTAGTCCGCCTCGAACCCGACCGCTGCCAGGAGCAGTTCGCGCAGCAGCGCGGACACGTCCACGACCGTGCAGGTCACCGGCCACCAGGGGACCGCGGCCGGCTCGATGTACAGACTTCTGGTGCTCACCCCCAGCATGTGGACCCGGTGCCGGGTGGCCGCCGGGATCAGTACCGCGCGTTCCGGCGGAACGGTCCAGGTGCCGTCGGCGGTGTCGACGACCATCACCCCGGTGGCGCCGTAGAGGAACTGCGCGCGCCGGTGCTCGTGCCAGTCAAGTACGTGACCGGGCGGGTAGTCGGTGCCGATCGGCAGGACAGCCCGGTCGATGTGGTCGACGTCGGCCAGCGGAACGTTCTTCACCGTTCCAGCCTTCCACGCCACTGGCCGAAACGCGAAGGAATGGTGCCGATCATCGAATGCGGGCAGCCCGTCCGCGCTGGTGGAGTGGTGCCCATGGACGTGGTGGCATTGGCAGGGATCGGGATCCTCACGGGGATGACGACGGTGTTGTTCGGGTTCGGCGGCGGATTCGTCGCGGTGCCGGTCGTGGTGTGGGCGGACGCCGCACTCGGCAAGGACGCGATGCGGGTGGCGACAGCCACCTCGGCCCTGGTGATGGTGGTGAACGCGGGCTTCGCGACGGCCGTCACACCGCGCCAGGTGCTCCGCGCGCTCCGCGGGAGCGGCGCGCTGCTCGTCCTCCTGGCGGCCGGCGCCTCGGCCGGAGCCGCTGCCGCCGGGCTCGCCCCGGCCGGTCCGACGCGCTGGGCCTTCGTCGCGTACGTCGCCCTCACCATCGTCGACCTGCTGCTGCGCCCGGGATTCCTGCGCCCGCGCACGCGGCCCGAGGAGTCCCCCGGCCCCCCGCGCCCGCTGCCCGCCCTGCTGGGCCCCCCAGTCGGTGCGGTCGCGGCCTTCCTGGGCGTGGGCGGCAGCGTGATGACCGTCCCCGCGATGCGCCGCGCCGGGCACCCGATGCGGCTGGCGACCGCCCTGGCCAACCCGCTGACCCTGGCCATCGCGCTCCCGGCCACCGCGGTGTCCCTGTTCGGGGCCTCGGTCCCGGCCGCCGCCGACGCGCACACGCACCTGGCCGGTCTCGTCGACCTCCGCGCCGCCTCTGCGCTGCTTCTCGGAGCTCTGCCGGTGATCGCGGTGCTGCGCCGGCGCCCGCCGCGGATCCCGGACCGTACCCATGCCTGGGCGTACGTCGGACTCCTGGCCACGGTGATGGTGGCGATGCCGCTGGCGGCGTAGGGCCGGGGACGCCACAGTAGGATGCCGCAATGCGTGTAGACGGCAACGGAGATGTGTCCGCCCTTCTGGTCAACGGCACCGTCGGCGTGGGCAAGTCGACCGCCGCCGAGGCCGTGGGTGATCTCCTCGCCGACGCCGGTGTCTCCCACGCGGTGCTCGACCTCGACAGCCTGAGGCAGTCGTGGCCCGCGCCGCCCGGTGACCGCTTCAACTTCGGCATGCTGCTGCGGAACGTGCGGAGCGTCGCCGCCAACTATCTCGACGCGGGCGCGACGCGCCTCGTGCTCGCGGGTGTGATCGAGCAGCCGGACGAGCGCCGACGACTGTCCGAGGCCGTGGATACCGAACTCACGGTGTGCCGTCTCAGGGCCGATCCCGCTGTCCTTCGTGAGCGTCTGACCCGCCGCCACGCCGGCGAACCCGAAGCGCTGCGATGGCATCTGGACCGATGCGGCGAACTGGACGCCGTCCTGGACCGTTCGGGGGTCGACGACTTCACCGTCGACACGACCACGGGATCGGTCACCGATATCGCCGCATCGGTCGTCAAGCGAGCCGGCTGGCTGTGACCTGCTGACGGAGGGGCCGGGCTGTTCCCGCAAGAGCGGCAGCCCGGCCCCGTTGGTGTGTGGTGAGCCGTCAGTTCCCGGCGGTGACCGCGGTCGTCGGGAGCTGCGGCACCGTGCGGGCGGCAGCGGCGGACTCGGCGGTGAGCCGGAGCTGGTGGTAGGTCCGAAGCCGCAAGGTGCACCAGATGCCGATGACCGAGACGAGCATCAGCGCCACCGCGGGCGGCCAGTACGCGCCGCCCGCCAGGGACGAGAGCCATACGGCTGTGACGGGCGCGAACCCGGCGAAGATCATGTTGCAGATCTGGTAGGAGAGCGAGATGCCGGTGTAGCGCACGTGCGGGGCGAAGCCGTCGGCGAGGATCGCCGCGATCGGCCCGTACAGCGCGGACATCACGAGCCGCATGGCCAGCATCGACAGGTAGATCAGCACGACGCTGCCGGTGCCCATCACCATGAACTGCGGCAGCGAGAAGAGCACGACCCCGGTCAGGCCCGCGACGACGACCCGGTGCGCGCCGACGCGATCCCCGAGCAGCGCGAGGAAGGGGGTGACGACGAGTTCCAGGAACGCGGCCAGCGAGAGCCCGTTGAGCAGCATCGACTCCGACAGGTGCAGCTCGTCGGTGCCGTACGAGAGGAGATAGCTGGTCACGACGTAATAGCCGCCGGTGGCCGTGGCCAGCGCGAACACGCCCACCAGGACGGTCTTCCAGTCCTTGGTCAGCACCTCGGTGACCGGCAGCCTGCTGCCGCTCCCGCCGGGCTCGGGCTGCGAGGCGTGGATGTCGTCCATCACGGGGGAGTCCTCAAGCTTCGTACGGACCACGAGACCGATGACGACGAGGATGGACGAGGCGAGGAACGGCACGCGCCAGCCCCAGCTGTGGAAGGCCTCGCTCCCGAACAGGTTCATGAGGCTGAACGCGCCGGTCGACAGCAGTGCGCCGACGGAGGAGCCGAGCTGGGCGAAGGAGCCGAAGAACGTGGCCCTCCCCTTGGGCGCGTTCTCGACCGCGATGAGAACCGCGCCGCCCCACTCTCCGCCGATCGCTATCCCCTGCACCAGCCGGAGCGTGATGAGCAGGATCGGGGAGAGGGCGCCGACCTGCGCGTAGGTGGGCAGCAGCCCGATGGCGAACGACGCGATGCCCATCATCAGCAACGTGATGACCAGGGTTTTCTTCCGGCCGACACGGTCACCGATATGACCGAAGACGATGCCGCCGAGAGGCCGCAGCAGGAAGCCCACGGCGAAGGTGGCGAAGGCGGCGATCGTCCGGAGCGCCGGCGGCATGTCGGAGGGGAAGAAGACATCGTCGAACACGATCGCCGCGGCGGTGGCGAAGGCGTAGAAGTCGTACCACTCGATCGATGTGCCGGCCAGGGCGGCCAGGGCCGACCGGTACGGGCTCTGGGGCTTCGGGGTGGTGCGGTCCGGCATGGGGACCTCCGGCAGGAAGGGTTACGGGGACGGGGAGGAGCGGCCGGGCGGGTGGCGCGGTGGCGGCACCCGCCCCGGCCGGTCCGGGACGGTTCTGCGGTGGCTGCCGGCAGGGTCAGCGGCCGGGCGCGGCCCAGGCACGGCGGCCGCCGACCCAGGTCTCGCGCACCCGGATACCGGTGAGCCCGTCGGCCGGGACCGTCAGCGGATCGGCGTCCAGGACGGTGAAATCTGCAAGCATGCCGGGGGCGAGGGCGCCGACCGCGTCCTCCCGGTGCAGGGCGTGGGCCGCGGCCGCCGTGTGGGCGTGCAGTCCCGCCTCGACCGGCAGCCTCAGCGCCTCGTCACCGAGGACCGTGCCGAGGACGGTGCGGCGGGTCGCGGCGGCGGCGACGGCCTCCAGCGGGGCGGGCGGCGCGACCGGCGCGTCGGAGGAGAAGACCACCGGGACACCCGCCTCCGGGCAGCGGCCCGCCGGGTTGTAGCGGTGGCCCAGCTCGCCGACGGCGGTCAGGGTGCCGTCGCCGGTGCGCAGGTGGTGCTGGGGCTGCATGACCGGGACGACACCGAGTTCGCCCATGCGGTCGATCTGCTCGTCGGTGGGCAGGCCGCAGTGCTCGATGCGGTGCCGCATGCCGGGCCGGTCCCGGTCCGCCTGGGCCTTCTCGACCGCGTCGAGGACCATGCCGATGGCGTACGGGGACTGGGCGTGCGTGGCCGTCTGGAGACCTGCGGCGTGAGCGCGCCGGACGATGTCCGCGTACTCCTCGACCGAGTGGTAGAGCTGTCCGTGGTGACAGCAGTCCGCGGCGTACCCCTCGGGGAAATACGCGGTCCAGCCGCCGAGCGTGCCGTCGGCGTAGAACTTCACGCCCTGGATGCGGAAGTGGTCGTCGCCGAACCCGCGCACCGCGCCGAGTTCCAGCGCGGTGTCGAGCAGCGCCGAGGTCAGGTACGCCGAGACGCGCATCCGCAAGCTGCCGTCGTCGTTCGCCCGCAGATACGTCTCCATCTCGCGCCGCGACACCTGGGCGTCCCCGACCGTGGTGACACCGGCCGCGAGGAACACCTCCTGGGCGCGCAGCAGATGGTCCGCCATGATGTCCTCGGGTTCCGAGAGGTGGAAGTTCGGCCCGTGGTTGCCGATCTTCACCCCGGCCGGCCCGGTCAGCAGGTCGCAGGCGGCGTCCCACAGCTGCCCGTCCGGCTCGCCGTTCTCGAAGTGGCCGATGCTGCCGCCCTCCGGCGACGTGGTGCCCGCGGTGATGCCGCAGGTGCGCAGGGTATGGGAGTTGACGACGCCGCCGTGTCCGGAGGCGTTCATCACGTAGACCTCGCGGTCCTCCGCGACCCGGTCCAGATCGTGGCAGCTGGGGTGGCGCCGCTCGTTGAGCCGTCGGTGCTCGTAGCCGAAGCCGCGGACCGGGACACCGGCCGGCAGCTCGCGTCCGGCCTCACGCAGGACCTCCACCATGGTCGCGATGTCCGGCACGCGTTCCGGCCGCAGGTCGACCCAGGCCAGCGCCTGCCCGTACATGACGGGGTGGCAGTGGGCGTCGATGAAGCCGGGGTGGACGAGGCCGCCGTCCAGCCGGAGTTCCTCGTCGACCCGGCCCAGCGACGCGCGGGCGTCCTCAGCGGTGCCGACGTGCACGATGCGGTCGCCGCGCACGGCCAGCGCCTCAGCGCGGACCGAGGTGCCCGCGGCGGCGACGGCGGCACCGGTGACGAGCAGGGTGCGGTCGGGATTGTCGGGATGGCGGGGCATGGCAGGCCTGCTTTCGACCGGAGAGGTACGGGAGAGTGCCGACAGACGATTCGGCTCGCTGAACGATATGAAACGAACGAAGGATTGACCATAGGGGGAGGCAGGCAATTTTTGTAAAGTTCAATCGTTAGCTGGGTTACGAATCAGCTGTGACTCGGCTCTCCGGGTGGTGTCTGTCGCCCTACGGCGTCGCGGCGTGCTGTTCAGGCAGGACGCGACGCGGTGTCGTAGCGCTCCTTCACCAGCTCCAAGTGCAGCCAGCTCTCGATCTCGCGCACCGCCGGCAGTGCCCGCATCTCCTCCAGCGTGGCGCGCACCGCGTCGAAGGACTCCGCCGTGATCGTGCCGACCAGCTCGGCCCTGCCCAGGCACGTCGACAGGAAGGTCACCCGTGCGAACCGCTCCACTTGTGCGGCGACGGCGGCGGCCTCGCCGCCGACCCGGAGGCTGAATCCGCAGAGGAAGCCCATGCCCAGTACGTCGGGCCGCACCAGGGCGACCACCTTGGCCACCCCGCCGTCGAGCAGGCGCAGGGTCCGGGACCGGGTGGCCCCGGCGGACAGCCCCACCCGTACGGCCAGTTCGGCGAAGGGGAGCCGCCCATCGTCCTCCAGTGCGGCCAGGATGCGCTCGTCGACGTCGTCCTGGAGCGCCACGGTCGGCTCGTCCGTCAGCAGGTACGGGTCCTTGACGTGCCGGGTGGCGATCAGGGGGTCCACGGTGCGCACACCGGGAAGCGCGCGGATGTGCTCGATGGTTCGCTCCAACTCCTGGAAACCGGCGGTCCGCAGCTCGCTCATGATGGCCCGGCGCCCGCTCGTCAGGGTGACGAACGGGGCCTGGGGGAGTGCCGCGATCTCCCGGGCGACCGGCGCGGCGGCCCCCTCGGTGTCGATGGCGAGATGGGCCGAGGCCGACAGCTGGCGCACCGCCGGGTGCACGATCGCCACCACGCGCACGGCGCCGGACTCCGTCAGCCGCTGGACCCGCATCCGGGCCGCCGGGCGGGAGAGGCCCACCCGCTGGGCCAGTGTCTCGTAGGTGAGCCGCCCGTCGCTCTGCAGCTCCCGCACGATCGACAGGTCGGTCCCGTCCAGTTCCATGTGCTGTCCCCTCGGTGGCTCGGTGCCGCCCGGCCGTGTCCGACCGGGCGCCCGCTCATTGTCGGTCAGCACCTCCGGCGCTCCGCCGGGGGAGTGCGAAGGTCGCCGCAGGCCTGTAGAGACAACCATCTCGTCAGCCATAGACAAATAATGCAGCGGAAACGTAAGTTTGGCGGTGTTGAGACGATCGAATCATCCATGGAGACCGAAATGACGCGCCCTGTCGCCGTGATCACCGACCCGGAGGAGCTCGACCCGGAACCGGCTGTCCGGCTCCTGACCGAGAGCGGCTTCGAGGTCCGGGTGGTGGGCAGTCGCGATCCGGAGGCGATCGTCGCGGCCGCGCACGACGCCGACGCCCTGATCGTCGGCTACGCACGGATCGACGCCGCTCTACTGGACCGCATGCCCAAGGTGCGGCTCCTCGCCACCATGTCCGCGGGCTACGACATGATCGACACCGCCGAGGCCGCCCGCCGCGGCCTGTGGGTCACCAACCTGCCGCACTCGGCCACCGAGGACGTCGCCGTCCACGCGCTGGCCGCGGCACTCTCGCTGATCAGGCGCCTCCCGCAGGCGGACGCGGTGGTGCGCTCCGGCGGCTGGAGCCGCGACTTCACGGAGGTGCCGCGCCGGGCGAGCGAGATCACCCTCGGCCTGATCGGCTTCGGCCGCATCGCCCGTACGCTCGCCCGCATCGCCGCCCCGGTCTTCGGCCGCGTCATCGCCCACGACCCCCACGCCGCCGACTGGCCCGCAGGCGTCGAACGGCTGGATCTGGACACCCTCGTGGCCCAGGCCGACGTACTCTCCCTGCACACCCCGTCCACGCCGGCCACCCGAGGGATGGTCAACGCGGATCTGCTCGCCGGGACACGTCCGGGCAGCCTGCTGGTGAACGTCTCGCGCGGCGACCTCGTCGACCCACAGGCACTGCTCGCCGCCCTCGACAGCGGTCAGCTGGCAGGTGCCGCCCTCGACGTCTTTCCCGTCGAACCCCTGGTGCGGGACGATCCACTGCGCACCCACCCGCGCCTCCAACTGTCGCCGCACAGCGCGTTCCTCACCGACGCCTCCCTGCGCGCCTACGCACTCGAACCCGCCCGCAACGTCCTCGCGTGGTGGACCACAGGCCGCCCGCACACCCCCGTCGTCGTCCCGGCCGAAGCCCCGGCCGGCGCACCGCAGCAGGCCCCCGGCCGGCAAGGAGCATCCGCGTGACCGAGATCCTCACGACCCCCGCCCCCGCCCCCGCCCCCGCCGCGGCCGACGCGCTCGCGGCCGAGGAACTGCGCCTGCGGCGCGAACTGGCCGCCGTCTACCGCCTGGTCGCGCACTTCCGCATGACGGACCTGATCTTCACGCACATCTCGCAGCGGCTGCCCGGCCCGGACAACCACTTCCTGATCAACCCCTACGGACTGCTGTTCGAGGAGATCACCGCGTCCAGCCTGGTCAAGATCGACCTGGACGGCAATCCCGTCGGTGTCTCCGCGCACCCGGTCAACCCGGCCGGATTCGTGATCCACAGCGCGGTCCACAGGGCCCGCCCGGACGCCCACTGCGTCCTGCACACCCACACGAAGGCGGGCTGTGCCGTGGCGGCCCAGCAGGGCGGGCTGCTCCCGCTCAACCAGATGTCGATGGAGTTCCACAACCGGGTCGGCTACCACGCCTACGAGGGCGTCGCGCTCAACCTCGACGAGCAGGAACGCCTGGTCGAGGACCTCGGCGGTCACCCCGCGCTCATCCTGCGCAACCACGGACTGCTCACCGTCGGCGAGAGCGCCGCTCAGGCGTTCCTGCGGATGTACTACCTGGAGAAGGCCTGCGAGATCCAGGTCACCGCGCAGGCGGCGGGCACCGCGCTGGTCCTGCCCCCCGAGGAGATCTGCGAGTACACCGCGCGGCAGCTGGCGGGGGAGGCCACCGCGGACTTCCAGGACGACATCGCCTACGACCTGGCCTGGGCGGCGCTGCTGCGCCTCGTCGAACGGATCGCCCCCGATCACAAGGACTGATCAGGCGGTGCGGGGCCGGCCCGGCGGCCACGGGGCGGACAGGACCGGCACGATGTCGTACTGGTAGCACGGCGTCGTGAAGCACTGCTTGGGCGCCGGGACGCAGACGGAGCCGAGCGGTGCGATCACGGTGGCGCACGGGTTCGCCCGGTGCGCCGCGGAGCCGTCCACGGCGTGTGCGGGACCGGTCAGTGTGAGCGACAGGGCGGCGAGAGCGGCCGGGGCCCCGGCGCGCAGCAGGTTCTTGAGCATGGGCAACAGGCATAGCCGGTCCGCCGTCCCCGGGGAAGGCTCCGGAGGGCCAAGTCACCCGTCCGGGGCCAGGAGCCTCTCGTTCGGATCAGGCTGGGCTCAGGCCGCGCGGCGGCCCGTGTGCAGCGGGGTGCCTCCGGCGAGGCCCTCCGGGTCCAGCGCGAGTGACAGCGCGGCGGTCGCGCCGACGTCCGCCAGGCTGTGCGCGTCGGGCAGGAGTTCCACGCCGTCCGCGCCGGGCCGGTGGATCAGCACCGGCACGTACTCCCGGGTGTGGTGCGCATGGCCGATCGTGGGGTCGTTGCCGTGGTCGCCGGTGACGATCAGCCGGTCGCCGGGGTCCGCGAGCAGGGCCACGAGCCCGGCCAGTCCGGCGTCCACCTGTTCCAGCAGGTGCCCGTACCGCCCGGTGTCCTGCTGATGGCCCGCCAGATCCGTCTCCTGGACGTTCGCGACCACCAGCGCGTCGCCCTCAGCGCGTACCGCGTCCAGGGTGTGCGAGAGCACGTCGGCGGTGGCGACGGCAGGATGACGGGTCGCCGCCGCGCACACCAGGATGTCGGCGGCCTTGCCCACCAGGGTGACCGGGATCCCGGCCCGTGCCGCCAGCTCGGGGAGCTGACGGGTGTGGTCGAGCGGGGCGCCCAGGTGCTGCACCTGGAGGCCGCCGTTGCGGTAGAAGCCGGTGGCGGGGGTGTCAAGACCGACCGTCTCCCCGTCGCCGGGGCGGACGAAGTCGCGGAGCGGGCCGTCCGCGTGGCCGCCGACCGCGATGACCCGCGCGACCGGGGCTACGGCGCGTACGGTACGGGCGATGGCGAGGATTCCGTTGGGCCCGTCGAACGGGAGGTCGTCGAGGCGGCCGGAGGCGTTCCAGTTGATTCCCGGATCGGCCTCCAGGTTGTCGTGGACCAGGACCGCCCCGTCGACGACGAGCAGCGGCCTGCCGTCCAGGCGCTCGACCCGGTGGCCGGCGGCCGTGAGAGCGCCGGACACCTCGTCGAGGTGGTCGGCGAGCCGGGCCACCGTCACCCGGCTGAAGTCGGCGCCCATCATGGTCTGGTGGCCCGCGAAGGTATCCGCGCCCGGGTAGCCGAGCGCGGCCCTGCCCGCGGCGACGGGGAGATGGGTGCGGCGCGCCAGGTCCGGGTGCGGGTGGACAAGCCCGAGCCCCAGCGCCCCGAGCACCGGCAGGCGCAACGGGCGGCCGAACGCGGCCCGGCAGTGGTCGAGTACGTGCCCACAGGTGTCGGCGGTGAGGTCGCCGGGGCGCAGGGTGCCCGCGTCGGGCATGGCGCCGATGCCGAATCCGTCGATGACGACGATGACGGTCTTGGCCATGAGGTGCTCCTTACAGGGCTCGGCCGTGCGCGTCGTAGAGCCCGTTCAGCCGGGGGGCGCCGGAGGCGAGCCCGGAGACGACGGCGACGGTCGAGCGGGTGACGAAGATCTGGGTACGGAAGGCGAGCAGCGCGGTGTCCCCGACCCGGGCGTCCGCCGCGCGGGCGGGCGCGTCGAGCAGCCGGTAGTAGTCGATGTTCTCGGCGGGCGCGTCCTGCACACCCAGGCGCACTCCGGTGCGCGGCAGGAGGGCGCTGCGGATGTGCGCGCGGGGGTAGAAGCCGCCGCCGAATATCGCCGGGCGGCCGTCGTCCAGGGTGTGCGCGACCTCGCTCACGTACACGTACGCGGGCTTCTCCGGCTGGGCCGGATCGACGGCGTGCAGCGGTGTGGTGCCGGTGAGGGCGTGGCCCGGCTCGCCGTGCGTCGCGCCCAGTTCCGCGAGCAGCGGGAGGGACGCCATCGAGGTGGCGCTGGGGGCGCTGAGCATGAGGTCCTGGTGTCCGCGTGCGGCCAGGAGTTCGCGGGCCTTGAGCGCCAGGCCGAAGTTGGGGGTGGCGGCGGGCAGGCCCGTCACCGGGTCGCACAGCACGCAGGGGAAGGCGGTGACACCGGCGATCCGGATGCCGTCCAGTGCTTCGGCCGCCTCGGCGAAGGCGTCCAGCCGGTCGAGCGGTACGCCGCCCTCCTGGCCGGGGTAGACGTCGCCCTCGGCGCCTTCGAGCCTGATCAGGACGGGCTGCGCGAAGCCCAGTTCGCGGGCCGCCTCTGACACGGCACGGGCGTTGGCCAGGTCGAAGACCGTGACGGTCTCCGGGCGCCAGGCCAGCATCTCGGGCAGCGCGCGCCGGGGGATCTGGACGAGGTGTCCGAGGTTGCCGGGCCGGGCTCCGGCGTTGTGCAGGGTGCGGGCCTCGCTCGGGTCGATGGCGGCCGAGCGGGGGATGTGCCGGGCGATGGCCCGGATCAGTTCGGGGTTGCGGCCCAGCTGCTTGACGACGAACCAGAGGCTGATCCCGAGGCGGTCGGCCTCGGCCGCCAGCAGCGCGGCGTTGGCCTCGACGGCGTCCAGGTCGACGACGTAGGTGTCGGGCGGGATGTCACCGTTGCGGTGCAGCGCGGCCGCGGCGTCCACGAGCCCGGGATTGCGGGTGAGTACGGTGTCGAGGAACACGGTCAGTCGTCCTTCGGGTCGTCCAGGGCGGCGAGTGAGCGGCGCAGGATGTCGATCACGAGGTCCGCGCCCGCCCGCATCGGGTTGATGCGTACGGTCCAGTCGGCCAGTTCGGGGGAGTCGTCGAGAGCCGAGCTGGACATCCGGTAGAAGAGCGGCGCGATCTCGTAACGCGAGTTGGAGCCGACGGGGTAGGGGGCCGCGCCGAACCGGGCGGCGACGGCGGGCAGTCCCGCCGCGACGGGCCGGTCGAGCCGTACGAGCAGACAGCGGTCCTGGGCGTTGGCGATGCGCACCTCCGCCACCCCGGCCACCTCGCCGGCCGCCAGCCGCTCCGCGACCTCGGCGCCCACCCGGGACTGCACCGACCACATGACGGGAACGTGGGTGAGGGAGCGCAGGGCGTCGAGCGCCTGGTGGCCCTGGACCTGCCCGCCGCCGGAGTAGTTGTCGCGGCGGACGTGCTCGACCAGGTCGCGGGCGCCGACGACGAGGCCGACGCCCTCCGGCCCGTGCAGCTTGAAGAGGGAGAAGCAGGAGGCGTCCGCTCCCAGCTCCACCCCGGCGGCGGGCGTGCGCATCACGGCGTAGTTGTCGTCGACGATCGTGCGCACCCCGGCGGCCCGGCAGGCGGCGATGACCTCGGCCGGATCGTAGGAGTCCGCGAGCCGCTGCCGGGTGTGCTGGATGTACGCCCACCGGAACCGGCCGGACTCCAGGGCTTCGCGGAGCGCCGCGGCGTCGTTGAAGTCGGCCTCGACGGTGTGTACGCCGATGCCCCGCAGGGTGACCTCTGTGGTGCGGTAGACCGGGGCGCGGTGGATGAGCAGCGGGTCGCCCGCCCGGACGGCGGCGTTGAGGGCGGCCCGGATCGCGCCGGTGCCCGCGCCCTGGACGAAGGCGGCGTCCTGGGCGCCGAAGAAGTCCGCGAGCACGGCCTCCACCCGGGCGGTGGTGCGCGGCCGGCCGAGACCGGGCACGACGCCCGCGTCGGACGAGAACAGCTGCTGTCCCTCGAAGTGGGCGGCGGTGGCCTCCAGCAGCCGGAACTGCCTGGCCACGGCGTCGTCCAGATCCACCGTCGCCAACGGGAAGGTGGCGGGAAGCACGGGAGGTACGGGGCTCATGTCAGTTCTCCTCCACGGTCGCGCCGGTCAGGAAGCGCAGCGGATTGCGTCGGGTCAGCAGGTCGATCAGATCGTCATCGGCACCCGCCGCGCGCAGCTCGGGCAGGAAGCTGCGGAAGAGGTGCCCGTAGCCCTGGCCGCCTTCGTCCAGCAGGTAACCGTGGCGGGAGATGTCGCAGCTCAGCAGTGCCCGCTCCGCGTACCCGGCCTCCACCAGGGCCAGCAGCAGCCGCAGCCGGGTCCGGTCGCTCTGGTAGGCCGACTTGCCCACGGTGTCGAAGGCGACGTACGCCCCGCGCGCCGCGAGCTCCCGGTGGACGCCCGGGTCGTCGAGCAGATCCTGATGGCCGATGCTGACGCGGTGGGCGGGCAGCCCCTCACCGGTGAGCAGTTCCAGCTGGGCGAGGCCGCCCCGGCCCAGCTGGGCGTGGGTGGCGAGGGAGAGCCCGGTCGCCCGCGCAGCCCGCGCGCCGGCCCGCAGCACCTTGGCCTCGGGAGCCGTGGGGGTGTCCCCGTGGCTGCCGATCTCGCCGAGGACGCCGGGCCGGATGCCGGTCGCGCCGATGCCGTCCTCGATCTCGCGGACGAGGACCTCGGTGAGCTGTGCCACGTCGGCGGTGTCGATCTCCGGGGTGTGGAACGGCTCGTAGTACCAGCCGGTCGCGGCGACCACCGCGACCCGCGCGTCCCGGGCGATCGCCGCCAGGGCGCCGGCGTCGCGCCCCATGCCCCGGCAGGTCAGCTCGACGACGAGGGAGAGCCCGAACTCCTCCCGCAGCGCGCTCAGCTCGGCGGTCACGGCCGCCGCGTGGCGTCGCGGGCCGAGGACGGCCGCACCGTCGCCCCGCTGGTCCAGATCGAGGACCAGGTGTTCGTGGGCGAGGGCCGGGCCGCGTACCGAAGCGGTCGCGAGGTCGCCGGTGACGGTACGCAGGGTGTGCGGGGCGGGGTGATTCATCGTGGGGTTCCTTCTTCGTGTACGGGCCCGGTCCGGTCAGCGGGCGCGCCGGCCCTGACACGGGGTGAACAGGTCCCGGCGGCGGGGGCGTCAGCCCTTGACCGGGGTGAACAGATCGAGCCAGTACAGGATGTTGAGCAGGATGCCGCCGACGATCACGGCCGCCGGTGCGGCGGCCATCTTCACGACGGGCCGGCCCATCGCCTCGTTCAGCAGGTAGAGCCCGCCGACGACGAGGATGCCGAGTCCGCCGCCCATGGCGTTGGCGGCCATCAGCGAACCGAAGAGGATCGCGAGCTGGAGGGTGTCACCGATGGCGCTGCGCAGGTGCTCGGAGGAGTCACGGACGCTGGGCAGCTTGCCGAGGAGCCGGCCGATCCAGGAGAGGGCCAGCACCTCGGCCGCGAACACGAGCGCACCGACGACCGCGGCCAGGAACGGGTTCGGCATGAGGTAGCCGATCGGGTACACCAGCGTGAAACCGGCGATGCCGTACGCCCCGGAGGCCAGCGCGGTGGTCGCGATCAGCGGGATGAAGCCGAACACCCGGTAGAAGTCGACCTGGGCGGCCTCCGAGTACTGCCCCTTCGCGATGAGGAAGCTGGTGGCCTCACCGCCACCGAATATGTGCATCTGGGCGAGCACACAGACCCCGGCCCCGAGCACCATGAACAGCGGCAGGTACCTGCGCAGCCGGGCCGCGCTGGCGCTGAACAGAGACGCCATCGGATCGTCCTCCAGGACGACCTCCTCGACGCCCGCCGCCCGGTCGGCCCGGCGCTGCCGGACGTCCTTGGCGACCGCGAGGCCGATGAGCATCAGCACGCCGACGGCCATGGCCAGCGCTCCGGCGAACATGTTCGGCCACAGCTTCATCGTCATGACGACGAGGGCCAGTTCGAGGACGCCCGCGATACCGCCCCACTTGCGGCCGAACTGCTTGGTGATGGCGAGCACCGGGAACAGCGAGAAGAGGAAGAGGATCGGCGTCGACATCTGCTGCATCGCGGTCAGGAAGTCGACCGGCAGGTCGTGGGCGACGTTGTTCGCGCCGTTCAGACCGAACACGACCACCGCGCCCCAGGCGGCACCGAGGATGGGGGCGAGCCACTTCTTCGGTGCCAGCATCCCGAGGATGTCCGTGGGCAGGAAGACCAGCCACGGGTTCAGCACACCCGTGGACAGGGCCATCGGCGCACCCAGTCCGAAGATGAACCCGGCGGACAGGCCGAACGAGACGGCCGTCGTCGCGCTGCGGGTGGTGCGCCCCTGGATGAAGTCCAGCATGAAGGGGCGTACCCCGTCGTTGAAGACGGCCAGGGCCATGTGCGAGATGTAGGCCGTCAGCGCACAGAGGGCTATCACGGTCAGTTGCTGGGCCAGCGTGAAGTCGAGGCCGGCGCCGGCGGCGAGTGTGGTGCTCACGAGTCACTCCTTGGTGCCCGGGATGATGAGAACAGGCTGTTGTTCAGCCGCGGGCGGCGATGGCGCGCGCCATGAGGGGGGCGATGATGTCGATCTGGTCCATCGAGAAGCCGAAGACCTTCTTGCCTTCGGCGAGCAGGGCGGTGACCTGCTCCTCCGTCGGAACGCTGCGTCCGAAGGTGTGGCAGGCGGCACTGCCCATGAGGCCGACGAGCACCCCCAGCGAGGCGCCGGCGCCCGTGTGGCAGGTGCCCAGGTAGTAGTCGGCCTGGCCGGCCCGGAGCTTCATCGCGGCGTCCATGTCGCTGGAGGCGACGACGTCGAGCGAGTCGATGCCGAGCTTGCCGATGGCCGCGGTGACCTCGACCTTGCCGACTCCACCGGTGAGGATCTTCGTCATGGCTGTTCTTCTCTCTGCGTCGGTTTCTGCTGCGGGGTAGGGGGTGCCTGCCGTGACGGGTCAGGCCGTGGGTGCGGCGGGGGGCTGCTGCGCCAGGACGGCCAGGTGCATCCCGAGGAAGTTGACCTCGGACTCGGGGAGCGCGGCCCCGAGCTCCCGTTCGGCGCGGGCCGATACGGCACGGGCGCGGGCGACGGCGTCGGGATGTCCGGCCAGCTCGGCGGCGATCTGGTCGTCGGTGAGGAACTGCTCGATCGCCTCGCCGTCCAGGATCCGGCCGAGCGCCATCATCAGATGGCTGGTCAGCATGCCTGCCGTCGCTTCGGTGACCGTGCGGCCCTCCGCCTCCAGGGCGGTCAGCTCGGTGGTGACGAAGTCGGCCACCTCCGGCCTGACCGTGCCGCCCTCGCGAAAGAGCTGGATCCGCAGTGCGAGCTGGTCGTCCATGGTGATCCTCCTAAAATCAACAGTAACCAGGATTTTGTATTTTCAGGGCGAGCGACGCCCCGGAGTTATGAGACCCCGGTCACGGAGCCCGCTGGCCGGTACGAGCGCACGGAGCCCGCCGGTCAGTACGAGGGGACGCGCTCTCCGCGCAGCACCTCGCTCTGCAGCCGGGTCACCAGCGACAGATCGAGCGAATCGCGCACCGCGGCGAGCGCCTTGGCCCCCTCGGACCGGCCGATCACCGCGGCGGTGGAGTTGCGCAGTGCCAGCTCCCGGTTGACCTCGTCCCCGAGCGGGAGGACGTCGACGCCGACTCCGAGCCGGTCCCGCGCCTCGTCCAGGTTCCAGACGGTCGCGTCCACCTCGTTCCGCGCGAAGAGATCGCTCAGCTGCATGTACGAAGCCTCCCGCCACTCGACGTCCTCCCGGTCGGCGAAGACCCGCTCCACGAGCATCCGCAGATCCTCGGAGGCGTGGTCGACCGCCACCCGCAGTCCGGGCGTGTCCAGGTCCACCCCGTGCCGTACCAGCATGCCGTGCGCGCCGACGTAGGTGGCGGGGCCGAGATCGGCCACCAGCTCCACCGGGTGCTCAGCGATCAGCTGGTCGGCGGCGAACCGGGACAGGACGACCAGGTCGACCTTGCCCTCCAGCAGCGCCGCGGTCCGCGCCCCGGCGCCTCGCATGAACGTGATCGCGAACGGTGCGCCCGCCTCCTCGAACGCGCTGCGCAGCCCGGTCGCCAGGCCCTCGTACCGCCGTGAGTAGGGGAGCGGCATCGCCGCGAGCAGGGTGCCCAGGCCGGACAGCCGCCACAGGACGGTGCGGTCCGAGTGGACGAGGAAGGTGCCGAGGTGGCCGCGCGCGGTCGTCGAGATCGCGCCGGCCTCCTCCAGCAGGCTGAGGGCTGCCTGAACGGTTCCGTTTCCGCAGCCCAGCTCCTGCGCGAAGTCGCGCACGCGGGGCAGCCGGGTGTCCGGCTCGTGGTGCAGGAGCAGGACGGCGAGCTGCCGCGCGGCGAGGCCGTTGCGGGTGAGGAAGCGGTCGTCGAAGTCGTTCACGAATCAAACAGTAACCAGGATTCTGGATACTGACAAGGCCCCTCCCGCAGCCGCCTCGGCAGCTCCGCGCGCCCCGGCCTCCTCCTGCTGGTCCGCCCGGCGTGCGCCGGGCGGTGGGCGCGGAGAACATGAGGCCATGAGCAACTCGGCGCCCCGGGCGCAAGGTCCGGACCGCCCCGCGAAGGCCGGTGCGAGCGGGCCGCCGAACCAGACGCTGGCACTGGCCGCGATGATGTTCGCGGTGTCGATGACGTTCATCGACCAGACCATCGTGGCGATCGCCGCACCCGACATCATTCACGAGCTGGGCCTCACCTCCTCGCAGATGCAGTGGGTCATCAACGCCTACCTGCTCACGCTCGCCGCGTTCTTCGCGCTCGGCGGCCGGCTCTCCGACATCTTCGGCCACCGCCGCGTCATGCTCTGCGGCACGCTCGTCTTCGTCATCGCCTCCGCGCTCTGCGGTGCCGTGCCGTCGGGGGAGTACGCCCAGGCGTGGCTGATCGGGTTCCGGGCGATCCAGGGCTTCGGCGCGGCCCTGATGTTCCCGGCAGCACTCGCCGTCGTCATCGCGGTGTTCCCGGTGGAACGGCGCGGGCGCGCGCTGGCGCTGTTCTTCGGCGTCTCCGGCGGGCTGACGGCCATCGGTCCGCTGCTGGGCGGCTGGCTCACCGAATGGACCTGGCGCGCCATCTTCTGGATCAACGTCCCCGTCGCCGTGGTCGCCATCGTCCTGGCACTGCTCGCACACATCCCCGAGAGCTCGGACCGGGAACCGCTGGACGTGCCGGGCACCGTGCTGATGGCGGTCGGCATGGGGCTGACCGTGCTGGGACTCCAGCAGTCCGTGTCCTGGGGCTGGGACACCTGGTCGACCTGGACGTGCATCGTGGCGGGGCTCGTGGTCCTGGCCTGCTTCTGCCGCTTCGAACTGGGCCGGCGCCACCCGCTCGTCAGACTCCAGGTCTTCCGGGACCGGGCGTTCGCGGTCGACATGCTCGTGCTCTTCTTCGCCATGACGGCCTTCGTGCCGGTGCTCTTCTTCGCCTCTGTGTACGCCCAGGTCTCCCTGAGCGCCTCGCCCAACCAGGCGGCGCTCTACCTCCTCTACTTCTTCGTGGGGTTCGCCCTCGCCTCCCAGTGGGGCGGCCGCATCCTGGACAAACGAGGCGCCCGCCCGGCCCTGAAGATCGGGTCCGCGCTCGGCGCGGTCGGCTTCGCGCTCTGGGCCGCCAAGCTGACGACGCTCTCGATGCACGACCAATGGCCGTACGCGGCGCTCGCCGGCGCCGGCATCGGCTTCCTGCTCGCGCCCGCCTCGACCGACGCCGTCAACCGGTCGATCGGCGCCTCCTACGGCGAGGTCACCGGCATCACGCAGACGGTCCGCAACTTCGCCGCCAGTATCGGCCTCGCGGTGTTCGGCACGGTGCTGACGCATGTCACGGTCAACCGTGTCGGCCAGACGCTGCGGGGCGAGGGCGTGCCGTCCGGCCCCGCCCACACCGCCGCCCGGCACATCGCGGAAGCCGTCACCGGGAACGCCGACGCGCGACAGCCCACGGGACACGGCAGGGCCGCCGAGCTCACCCGGGAATCGATGCAGGCCATCAGGGCGGACTTCGCCGAGGCGAACCAGTGGGTGTTCTACTCCATGGCCGGCGCGCTCGTGCTCGCGTTCATCTGTGCGCTGTGGCACCCGGGTACACGTGTGACGGAGGACGCCGGCACCGCACGCCCCGCCAACACGGCCTGAGGGCTGTCCCGCCAGGAATCGCAGGACAGCCCTCAGGAGGGTGTGCTTTCCGGTCATCGCGACGATGGGCCGGTCGTGAGGCCGGGGGATTCTTCCGTCCTGGTTCCCTTTCCGTCCTGGTTCCCTGCGGGTCTTGCCACACCAGGGGCGGTGAAGTTACCGTTTCCCGGTTATGTAAGCGCATACAGAAGCGGCGGGGCATTTCGTCGCAGAGCGCGGCGGCACAGCACGGGCACGGCACGGAAGGCAGCACAGTGACGGACACCCGACACGGACTGCGGGTCATGACGTTCAACTTGCAGGTCGACTGGGACGGTGCTCCGCACCCCTGGTCCCGGCGACGCGGTGCGGCCGTGGACCTGCTGCGCCGCGAACGGCCCCATCTGATCGGCACCCAGGAGGGGCTGTACGCCCAGGTGAGGGATCTGGAGGCCGGACTGGGACCGGACTACGGCTGGACCGGTCAGGGGCGCGAGGGCGGTACGCGCGGCGAGTACATGGCCGTGTTCCACGACCGGCGACGGCTGGAACCCCTCGCCCACGGACATTTCTGGCTCTCCGACACCCCGAAGGCTGTCGGCTCCAACACCTGGGGCGGCGGCTGCCCGCGGATGGTCACCTGGGTCCGCTTCCGCGACCGGCTCACCGACGGCGAACTGTGCGTGGCCAACACCCACTTCGACCACCTCGCGGAGGACGCCCGCCGGCGCTCCGCCCGGCTGCTCGCCGAGTGGCTGTCCACCAGGCCGGCGGACGTCCCCCACCTGGTGACCGGCGACTTCAACACACCGGCGGAACGCGGCGTCGCGTACGACACCCTGCTCGCCGGAGCCGACCTGGTCGACACCTGGGGCGCGGCCGAGGAACGCGGACCGGCCCTCGGCACGTTCCACGACCACGGGCCGCCCGGCCCGGACGGCGACCGGATCGACTGGATCCTCGCCTCGCGCGGCACTCGCGTCCGTTCGGCCGGCGTCAACACCTGCGCCGAGCAAGGACGTTGCCCCAGCGACCACTTCCCCGTCCAAGCGCTCGTGCACCTCGCACGGGCCGTCCCGGAGGATTCCGCCCCATGACCCCGTCCCGTCCCGCCCTTGAGTGGCTGGCCGACGCCGTCCTCTACCAGATCTACCCGCAGAGTTTCGCCGACTCCGACGGCGACGGCATCGGTGACTTCGCCGGGATCGAGTCAAGGCTTGACCACCTCGCCTGGCTGGGCGTCAACACCGTCTGGTTCAACCCGTGTTTCGCGTCGCCGTTCGACGACGCGGGGTACGACGTCAGCGACTACTTCTCGGTCGCCCCGCGCTACGGCACCAACGACGACCTCGCCAGGCTGACCGACGCGGCCGGCCGGCGCGGCATCCGCGTCCTCCTCGATCTGGTGGCCGGACACACCTCTGACCGGCACCCCTGGTTCACCGCCTCGGCCAACGACCCCTCCGACCACCGCTACATCTGGGCCGGCCCGGACCGGCGGCCGGACGGATTCGTCGCCTCCCCGGGCACCCGCCCCGGCTTCTACCTGCCGAACTTCTTCGAGTCGCAGCCCGCGCTCAACTTCGGCTACGGGCGCACGGACCCGGCCGAGCCCTGGCGGCAGCCCGTCGACGCGGAGGGCCCGCGCGCCAACCGGCAGGCCCTGTACGACATCATGGACCACTGGCTGTCGCTGGGCCTGTCCGGCTTCCGGGTGGACATGGCCGCCTCACTCGTCAAGGACGACCCGGGCCACGCGGAGACGGTCCGGCTCTGGCGCGAACTGCGCGGCCGGCTCGACGCCGCGCACCCCGGGGCGGCGCTGCTCTCCGAGTGGGGTGATCCGGCGGTCGCCGTACCGGCGGGATTCCACGCGGACTTCTTCCTGCAGTTCGGCGCAGCGGACGACGGACTGGTGCTGCGCTCCCTGTGGAACAACTTCGAGGGCACCGTGAGCGAGCAGTGGGAGCCGCGCGCCCCCTACTTCGACGCCGGGGGGCAGGGCTCCCCCCAGACCTTCCTGGACGGCTGGCGCCGGGCGACGGACATCATGGGCGATGCCGGATTCATCTCGCTGCCGACCGCCAACCACGACTTCTCCCGGCTCGCCTGCGGGCCGCGTACCGCCGAACAGCTCCCGGCCGCCTTCGCGTTCCAGCTCACCTGGCCGACGCTGCCGGCGATCTACTACGGTGACGAGATCGGCATGCGGTACGTACCCGGGCTGCCCGAGCGCGAAGGCAGCCGGCTCGGCCCGCGCTACAACCGGGCCGGCTCCCGCACTCCCATGCAGTGGGACGACTCGCCCAACGCGGGCTTCTCCACAGCCCAGGCCGACGCTCTCTACCTGCCCGTCGACCCCGCCCCGGACCGCCCCGACGTGGCCGCGCAGCGCGCCGACACCGGCTCCCTGCTGCACCTGGTCCGGCGCCTCATCGCGCTGCGCAAGGAGACCCCGGAGCTGGGCACGGCGGGGAGCACCGAGGTGCTGCACGCCGGCTACCCCCTGGTCCATGTGCGCGGCGGCCGGTACCTGGTGGTGATCAACCCCCGCCGCGAACCGGCCGAGGCCGACGCTCCGGCGGACACCGCGACCCCACTGGAGGCATCGGGCGTCACGGTTCGCGGCGGCCGTGTCCACGCGGACGGCTTCGGATACGGCGTCTTCCGGCTCTGACACCTGCCGGAACGGTCGGAGGGGGCCTCTCGCACACCGTGCGCGAGGCCCCCTCCCAGCAGAGCGGTGCCGTGCTCAGTCCACCAGGCCCTCGGTGGCCTTCTGGAGCTTCGCGGCCGTCGCGGCGGGGTCGTCCCCGGCCGAGACCTTCTCCAGGGCGCTGTCCATCTGCGCGGCGAACTCCTCCCACTTCGACAACGGCGGGATGTCCTTCGCGGTGGCGAGCGACTTCTTGAAGACGGCCAGGGAGGCACCGCCGTTCTTCAGGGCGGGCTGGTCCCAGGCGGCCTTGCTGGTGGGCAGCGCCTTGGAGGTCTCGTACCAGTGGGCCTGCATCTCGGGCGTGGTCAGGAACTTCGTGAACTCCTGGGCCGCCGCCCGGTGCCCACTGTCCTTGAAGGTGACCAGCGAGGCGCCGCCTACCCAGGAGCTGGAGCTCTTGCCGGCCGGGACCGGCGCGACCTTCCACTTGCCCTTCAGCTGGGGCTGCTGCTCCGCGAGGTTCTGGACGATCCAGGGCCCTGACACGAACATCGGCATCCGGTCGGCGGCGAAGTCCTTCACGACGTCCTGGCCGGGCACGAAGTTCTTCTTGGCGAGCCCCGCGTCGAAATAGTGCTGGAACTCGGTCAGCGCCTTCACCGACTCGGGGGAGTCCAGGGCGGGCTTCCCGTCCTTGCCGAGCAGCGAACCTCCGGCCGAGAAGAGGAAGGGGGCCCAGCCCTGCCAGGCTCCGGCGCCGCCGGGCTGGAGGGACAGCCCCCAGTCGGTCCCGGCCTTGTTCTTGTAAGCGGCGGCCATGGCCCGCATGTCCTTCCAGGTGGCCGGCGCCTTGTCGATCCCCGCCTGCTCCGCGAGGTCGGTGCGGTAGTAGAGGGCCCGGGTGTCGGCGTACCAGGGGACGCCGTAGGCGGTGCCGTCCACCACGTTGCCCTTCCAGGTGGCGGGGAAGAAGTCGTTCTCGTCGAAGACCTTGGTGTCCACCGGCTCCAGGGAGCCGAGTTCGATGAACTCACCCATCATGGTGGAGCCCATCTGGGCCATGTCGGGCAGCGTCCCGGCCGCCGCGGCGGACAGCAGCTTCTGGTGCACGACGTCCCAGCCGACCGGGGTCACCTTGACCGTGATGTTGGGGTGCTTCGCGGTGAACTCCTTGGCGACCGCCTGGATCCGGTTGCCCTCCTCGCCCATGGCCCACACGGTGAGGGTCTGCTTGGAGTCGGCCTTCGCCTGATCGGAGCCGCTGCCCCCACAGCCGGTCAGGGCGAGCGCCGTCACCGTCGTGGCAGCGGTGACTGCGGACCGGACGGTCCTGATGGTGCGGGTCATGCGGCTCCTCCGGCGGCTCATGTATGCGCATTCCGTAAGCGCATACATGACTGTGCGGCACGTCCCGGGGCGACTCAAGAGGCGTACGGATAACGCTTTGGCAAACCTACTTCCGCGACCCGCCCTAGAGGCGCACGGTCATTTTCACGCTCGCCCGGTCACCCGCCGAGAGGCCCAGTGGCCCCCGCACGGCGCCTTTCAGCGGGAGCAGGTAGCCGCCGTCCCTGGGGAACAGCGAGGTGGTGAAGGCGAGTTCACCGATGCGGGCCTCGACGGGGATCACGCCCCAGCCGTACGTGGCCATCGCGGCGACCTCCCGGATGTCGGCCGCCTCCTCCTCGGGCACGGTGACGAAGTAGAACGGCGAGGGCCCACGCCACTCGATCACGAGGCCGGTGAACACGACATTCATGGGGGGTGATCCGTTCAACGACGGGGAGCGGAAGGGAAAGCCCGGAACCTGGGCAGCCTACCGGCGGTGCGCCGGGGAGGCGGTGCGGGCCTTTCCGGTGCGCGGGCCTTCCCGGTGTGCATGCCTTCCTGGTGCGCGGGCCTGCCGCCGTCGTGACAACTCGTCTGCGGGTCCCGTCAGTTCTGGTGCCAGACCAGGGTGTACCGCCAGAAGACCCTGCGGCGGAGCCGGGCACCCGGCAGCACCTGCCGGGCCTCACCCGCGATGTCGGCGAAGCTCATCACCGCGGGCCGGGTGGGAGCGGTCATCGACACCGGCCGTGCCGAGCGGCGCCCCCGGTTCTTGATCAGGGCCATGGCGACGTTCAGCGGAACAGCGGCCGCACCGAGGAGCCGGTCACCGGCCGACTGCGCGCGGGCCAGCCCCACGACGACGAGTGTTCCGCCCGGCGCCAAGTGCCTGCGGAACACGCCGAGGGCGTCGGAGAACGGGAGATGGTGGAGGGCGGCGACACAGGTGATCACGTCGTAGGAGCCGGACGGTATGCCGGTGAGCGCGTCTCCGGCGGTGAAGACGACGGGCGCGTCCGGTGCGGTGAGGGTCCGTGCCCGAGCGACGATCGCGGGGTCGGAGTCCAGGCCCCGCACGGAGCCGGCGCGGGTGCCCAGCAGCCGGGCCAGGTCCCCGCTGCCCGAACCGATGTCGAGGGCGGTGCCGAAGCGCTTCGGGATCTGCCGCATGATCCAGCGGTGGTAATGGGCGTTGTGGTCCCACGGGCGGGCGGCGTGGAACCGTTCCAGCGCCGCGAGGAGCCGGGGCAGCAGTGTCGTCATCGCACCAGTCCATCACCCGTCGTCCCGAGGCGGACCGACGGCTCCGCGCGACCGTCAGCTGTCGGTCGCGGCGAACCGCAGCCAGTACGGATCACCGATCCGCTTGCCGACGCGAAGGGCGGCGTCCCGCACCGCCCTGCCGAACCGCTCCGGCATCCCGTCACTCAACTCCTGGGCGGGGAGCGCGATGCCGATCCCGAAGACCTGGCCCGTGTCACCGTCCAGGACGGCCCCCGAGATCCCGGCCACGCCGGGGACGTACTCGCCCCGCGAGAACTCCCACCCGTCGGCGCGGACCCGGGCCAGCTGAGCCAGCAGCTCCTCGCGGGTCTTCGGAGCCTGTCCCACGCTGTGCTCCAGGCGTTCGTCGACGAGGCGCGTGACCTGGGCGTCCTCCAGCCGCGCCAGCAGCGCCCGGCCCATTGAACTGGCGTACGCGGGTGCCCGGGTGCCCGCCGGGGTGTAGGCGTGCAGGGAGCCGATGGCGCTGACGCGCATGTGCAGCACGAGCGACTCGCTGCCGTCCAGGACATCGACGTACCCGGTGTACCCGGTGTCGGACACCAGCCGGGCGGCCTCCTCCTCCAGCAGGGAGACCGTGCCGCGCGAGGCGCGGTAGTGGTACGAGGCCTCCATGATCAGCTCGCCGGGGCGGTAGGCCCGGGTGGCCGGGTCGCGCTCCAGGAAGCCGTACTCGGCCATCATGCTCAGGGTCCGCGACACCGAACTCTTGGGAAGCCCGAGTTCGCCGGCCACGTCGGTGACGGTGACATCGCGCCGCAGGCGGGCCATGAGGCGCAGGACGTCCCGGGCATTGGCGAGTGTGCTCACCGTCTTCCTCCCTCTCCGGCCGCTCCCGGCCGTGTCGCGTCCGATGGTATGCCGCCCCGGGGCGGTGATCGTTCCGCCCACATTCTGAGACTTCTTGACGACGGGGCCCCTTCGATCCGATGATCCAGGGGTAGTCCAGATAATAGGACTCGGTTCCATATTCTAGAACTTTCAGTGACCGGGGCGGTGCCGCCACCGCACCGGCCCGTCAGGAGCACCCATGAGCCACGACGCCGGCACCCCCACGTCGGCCGGGGCGAGGGCACGTGTCGAACGGCTCGCTGCCTCCCCGCGACGTCATCCGCGCGCCCTCGCACCGGGCAACCTGATCCTCACCGTGGTGCTCAGCCTCTTCGGCGCCGTCGTCGGCATGCAGCTGCTCGCCACCCTGGGCATCACACCCAGCACCTCCCTCGTCGGCGCGCTCGCCGCGATGACGCTGGCCCGTATCCCGCTGGCCGCCTTCCGCGGCTACCGCTCGGTGCACGCCCAGAACCTCGCCCAGACCAGCATCTCCTCGGCGACCTTCGGCGCCGCGAACAGCCTGTTCCTGCCGATCGGCATCCCGTTCCTGTTCGGGCTGCCCGACATGGTGCTGCCCATGCTGATCGGGGTGGCCGCCGCGATGCTGGTGGACGCCTGGCTGCTGTACCGCCTCTTCAACACCCCCGCCTTCCCCGCCGACAACCCCTGGCCGCCCGGCATCGCCGCGGCCGAGGCCATCAAGGCGGGCGACGGGGGCGGCCGCCGCGCCAAGGTGCTCGGGGCCGGTCTGCTGGCCGGCGCGCTCGGATCGGCCTTCTCGCTGCCGATGTCGGCCTTCGGCGTCGCTCTGATCGGCGGTCTCGGCGCGATGATCGCGTTCGGCGCGGGCCTGCTGACCAGCTCGTACGCGGACACCCTGACCGGCGTCGACCTGAACGCGATCTACCTGCCGCACGGCATGATGATCGGCGCCGGTGTGGTCGCCCTGTTCCAGGTGGGGCGCGTCGTCCTCGACGGCCGTACCGGAAAGGCCACTACGACGACGGCGGCGAGCAGGGACTCCGGACGCCGCGTCGGCCGGTCGCTGGGCATCGGCGGCGGCGCCTATCTGGTCATCGCCCTGCTGCTGACCCTCGGCACCGGCATCGCCACCCATATGAGCCCCGGCATGCTGATCGGGTTCATCGTCTACGCGACGGCCGCCGCCTTCGTCCACGAGCTGCTGGTCGGGATCGCCGCCATGCACGCCGGCTGGTTCCCGGCCTTCGCCGTCGCCCTGATCACCGTCCTGCTCGGCATCCTCATCGGATTCCCGCCGGAGGCCCTCGTGGTCCTGGCCGGCTTCACCGCCGCCACCGGACCGGCCTTCGCCGACATGGGCTACGACCTCAAGACCGGCCACCTGCTGCGCGGCGGGGACGCGGATCCGGCCTTCGACCTGGAGGGCCGCCGCCAGCAGCTGATCGCCGCCATGATCGGCTTCGGTGTGGCGGTCCTCGTGGTGCTCGTCTCGTACCGGATGTTCTTCGACAGCGGGAAGGTGCCGCCCATCGACGCGGCCTATGTCGCCGCGATCAAGGCCGGCCCCTCCATGGAGACCGCCCGCAACCTCGCCCTGTGGGCGATTCCCGGCGCCCTGGTCCAGCTCCTGGGCGGGCCGCGCCGACAGCTCGGCATCCTGCTGGCCACCGGCCTGCTGATCACCACTCCCATGGCGGGCTGGATGGTCGCGGCGGGCCTGGCCTGCCGCCTGCTCGCGCCACGGGTGCTCGGCCCACGCGTCCAGGAGGACCTGGAGGTCTTCGCCGGCGGCGCCATCGCGGGGGACGCCCTCTACTCCTTCGGCCACGGCGCGTTCGACGCCCTGCGCAAGTAGCCGGACGGCCCGAACACCGGGCCGCCCTTCCGGACAGCCCCCTCAGAGAAGAAGAGAAGAATAGTGAAGCGACAGTTGACCCATGAAGACATCCGCGCGGCCGTGTACGGCGGCGCCGTGCTCGGCGGGGGCGGGGGCGGATTCGTCGGGCGCGGGCTGCGCACCGCCGAACTCGCCCTCCAGGTGGGTGTGCCGGAGCTGTGGACCGCCGACGAGTTCGCGCCCGAGGACCTCACCGCCACCGTCGCCCTGGTGGGAGCGCCCGCCGCGGCGGACCCGCTGGTGCTGCCCACGCATCTGCTGCGCGCCCTGGAGCTGCTGCGCCGCGACCTGCCGCGCCCGCTCGCCGCGATCCACACGAACGAGAACGGCGCCGAGACCACCATCAACGGCTGGTTCCACTCGGCGATGACCGGACTGCCCGTCATCGACCTGGCCTGCAACGGGCGTGCCCACCCCTCCAGCGTGATGGGCGCGATGGGGCTGCACCAGGAGGACGGATACCGCTCCGTCCAGGGCTACGCGGGCGGCAAGCCGTACACGTACGTCGAGGGCGCCGTCGCCGGCGGACTGGAGGCCACCTCGTCCGTGGTCCGGCGCGCGTCGGTGGAGGCGGGCGGCTGGGTGGGCGTCGCCCGGAACGCGATCGAGGTCGGTTACGCCACGCGGCACGGCGCGCCCGGCGCCATCGGCTTCGCCATCGAACTCGGCCACCGGTTCCTGACCGACGGCCCGGCCGGCGCCGCGCGGCACCTGGGCGGCGGGATCGTCGCCACCGGCACGGTCCGCGAGTACCGCTGCGAGCAGCGCGAGGGCCTGGACGTCGGCGTCGCCGTGCTGGACGACGCCGAGAACACCACGCTGCGCTTCGTCAACGAGTACATGACGCTGGAACTGGGCGGCGAGCGCAGGGCCGCGTTCCCCGATCTGATCACGACGTTCGACGAGGACGGCGCGCCGCTGGCCTCCGCCGACGTCGCGGTCGGCAAGGGGCTCAGTGTGCTGTGCGCCCCGGCCGCGAGCCTGCTGCTCTCGTCGACGATGCACATGCCCGAGGTGTACACCCCGGTCGAGGAACTGCTCGGCTTCTCCTTCGCGCCAGAGGGCAGGACGCTGGCCCACGCCTGAACCCAGACCGGGACGCGCTGCACCGAGCGGCAGTCGGCTGACTGTGCGCCAGGTACGCACAGTCAGCTGGGGATGTGACCTGGGTCACGGTCGATGTTTGCTGGATTTGCGCAAATTTATGCAAAATGGTGGCCGTGGAGCGTGTGCGCTGGTGGCGGTACCGGCGGCCGCCTGGCGCGGGGTGGCTGATGGTCCCGGATGAGCAAGCGGGAACGTCCGTGCGTCACCGGTTCTGTCGATCCGTCACTTTCTCCGAATTACGCCTGCACAGTTGTTCGTTGCCAGGTGTTGTTGAGAGTGAAGGGCGCACCACCGCGCACTTCCCGGGCTCGAAGAAGCGCCCGGCTCTCCGCACGAACAGAGGCTCGCGCCTGTGACGATCCACCTCGTAGGTGACCTGATGATCCTGGCGGTCACGATCCGCGTCTTCGGCAAGGACGCCCACACCCTGCTGCGCCAACTGGCGGCCGCAGGAGTCCGGGTCGGGGTGAGCGAGCTGAGCCGCCGTCCCCGTGACCGGAAGGAAGGCCGTTGACCGAGTACCGAAGCCGCACCCGTCCGGGCACAGAGCCGATGACCCAGCAGCTCCCCGACCTCTCGTTCACCGCCTTCCACCAGATGAACCGGCCGCGCTACATCCACTACGCCGAGACGTTCCTGCACAACCGCCACGATGCCGAAGAGGCGATCGACAGCGCCTTCGAGCAGCTTCTGCGCACCTGGGACAAGGTCCTGCTCGTCGAGAACCCGTCCGGCTACGCGTGGACCGTCATGCGCAACAAGGTCAACGATCACAGCCGCGCGCGCAGGCGCCGGCCCCCGCTGCTCGACGACGAGGCCTTCAACACCTTCGCCCTGCGCGACGCCGTTGATCCGTACGGGCAGATCACCGAGTCCCTCGCCCTCATGAGGGCCATGCGGCAGCTCACCGAGCGTCAGCTCGACGTCATGGTGATGACCTACCTCCACGGGCTCAACGCCCCCGAAGTGGCCGACGTACTCGGCATCACCAGCGCCACCGTGCGCTCCACGGTCCGGCACGCGACGCGCCGGCTGCGGGACATCCTGGGACCGGACCGCGCCATGGAAGGGCGACGATGACACGCCACATCACGGAGTTCCTCTCCCGCGCACGCCTCGTCACCACCCCCTACACCCAGGACGACATCAACGCCGCGGAGACCCGCCTCCTCGCCCGCCTCCACGCCGCCGGCCCGTCCTGTGCCCCGCCACCGGCCGTTCCCGTACCGGAGGAGCCGACGGAGCAGGAAGCGGCCCAGAACCTGCAGACCCTCTGCGAGACCGTCGTCACCCGCAACACCGCACTCAGCACCCTGGACACCTTCCTCACCCCGCAACTCCCCGAACCCCCGGGCGCACGGGTCCTGGGCTGCATCCTCCAGCTCGCGGAATCCGAGGAGAACGCCCGCTTCTGGTGGCAGTACGCGGCCGGCGCCGGTGACCCCGCGGCCTCCTACTGCCTCTACCTCCACCACCTCGCACTCGGTGAGCACGGTGAAGCCCGCTGGTGGTACGAACAGACTGAGCAGATCCAGAGCGCGCCCCCCTCCACCGACGACTTCGCCGACGCCGTGCCCGACGTCACCGCCGACGACGTGCCCGGCATCGTCAGTGACGCGCTCAACGCGGTGACGACCACCGACGCGAGCCTGCTGCCCACAGCGCTGCGCATCCTCGGCGCGCTCAAGACCGATCCGGCCCCGGTGCCCGCCATGGTCGGAGCCGTGCTCGACTACGTACCCGCGGCGGTCTGCCACACAGACGACTTCGAGCTGCCCCTGCCCGCCCCCGGCTTCACCGACCACATCCGCAGCCTCACCGCCGGCAGCGCACCCGCCCCCGGACGGCCCTCCGTGCGCAACCGGCTCCAGCCCCGCCCCAAGTCGGCCCGCCCGCTCATCGCCGCCGCCCGCAGGCAGCCCAAGTGGTGCTGGGGGTAGCGGCGGTCCTCAGCGGCGCCGGTCCCGGCGTCAGCAGCCAGTGCCACCGAGTGCCACGGCGAGCTCCGGTGCGTCGGGCGGGTTGGCACCGGCCCTCGCGACGGTCACGGCAGCGGAGGCCGCCGCGTGGCGCAGGACATCGGTGACAGTGGCCCGGTCCACTGCGCGGAGCCGCTCCCGTCCCCGCGCGCCGAGCAGCCCGTGTGCGGCGAGTGCGTGGAGGGTGCCCGACATGAAGGCGTCCCCGGCCCCCACCGTGTCCGCGACGTCGACGGGCGGCGCGCCGACCGACACCCGCCCGCCGGGCAGGACCGCCAGGGCCCCGTCGCCGCCCCGGGTGACCAGCACGAGGGCCGGTCCGGCGCCGAGCCACCGCTCGGCGACCCGCCCCGGCTCCTGACCCGGGTACAGCCACTCCAGGTCCTCGTCGCTGGCCTTGACCACATCGCTCAGCGCGACACAGCGCTCGACCTCGCGCACGGCCGCCTCGTGATCCCCCATCAGCTCCGGACGCACATTGGGGTCGTAACTGACCGTCGCGGCCGTCCGCAGCGACTCGACGGCGGCGACGACGGCGGAAGCACCCGGCTCCATCACGGCCGCGACCGACCCGGTGTGGATGTGCAGGGGTGGCCGTTCCAGGGAGACCGGGCCCAGCGTCCAGGTGATCTCGAAGGTGTAAGCGGCTCGCCCGGCGCCGTCCAGGGTGACGGCGGCGGACGGGGTCGGGGCCGTCGCACCGTCCGTGCGGACCTCGACCCCGGCACCGGCCAGATGGTCGCGGATCCGCCGCCCGTGGGCGTCCGGACCGAGCTGGGTGAGGAGGGTGACGTCGTGTCCGAGCCTGGCCAGGCCGTACGCGACATTGGCCGGGCTGCCTCCCGGGTGGACCCGGTCGGCGGCACCGGGCAGCCGGACGATGTCGGCGACGCATTCACCGATGACCAGCAGGTCGTTTCTGTCGAGCATGAGGGTGGGGTCTCCTGGACTACGAGGGCCGGACCGGCCGCGGGCGGCGCGGGTCCGGCCCGGAACCTCAGCGGCCGGCGAGCGCGCGGTCGAGGAGCGGCAGCAGTCGGTCCCAGTGTCGCTGCAGTCCGGAAGCGCTGAACGCGTCGGTGTCGGACATGGTGAAGCCGTGGACGGTGCCGGGGTAGACCTCGCAGCTGTGGCTGACGCCCGCGGCGTCCAGCGCCTGGTTGAGCTCGCTGAGGCTCTCCGGCGTCATGTCGCCCTCGGCCAGGCCGAGGTGCACCTGGGCGGATACCTCGGAGAACCCGTGGTGCGGGCTGTCGGGCGCGTCGGTGACCAGGGCGCCGGGGTGGAATCCGGCGACGGCCGCCACCTGGTCGGGATACGCGGCCGCGGTGCGCATCGCCAGGGTTCCGCCCATGCAGTAGCCGATCGTGGCGACCGGCCCGGCGCTGACCTCGGACTGACTGGTGAGGAACCCGAGGTAGGCCTCGGCGTCGCGCAGGGCGCGTTCGCTCGTGTGTGCCTTGATCAAGGGCATCACCTGGGCGAAGACCGCGGGCCGGGCCTCGGCGCCGATGTGCTCGGGAAGCTCGGTCACCGGTGCCGGACCGTGCCGGTAGAAGATGTTGGGGACGAGCACGTAGTACCCGTGCCCGGCCAGTTCACGTGCCATCTCCTCCAGCACCGGCCGCACGCCGAAGGCGTCCGGGTACAGCAGCACGCCCGGGTGCCGCTCCTCACTGTCGGGGAAGACGGCGAGTGCGTCGGCCCGGCCGTCGGCGGTGGGAATCAACAGCGTCTTGGTAGGCACGTTCTTCCTTCTTCGGACTGGTGCATACACCGTCGGAGGGCGACGGAGCGAAGACCTCAACCCGTGAGTCCGGCAAGTCAGTTCACTTTCGCCAGCAAAGTACAACCTGTACGGCAGCAAATGCAATGACTGTTGTGCCTTGCCCGCGGTGCATACCTCGTCCTCCGGCGGCAGCGGTGGCCGGGGAGGAATCAATCCATGAGACAGCGCACGGCGGGGGAGTGGCGGGCCGTCCTTCCGGGGCCTCGGTAGGCGCGGGCGGACCGGAATTTGCTGCCGCTCACGGATGTGATCCCTCGGCTCCCTCCGTCGCCCACCGGCCAGGACCGGCCGTACGAGTGACGGAGCGCCGCGTGAGCGGAGTCCGAGCAGCGCGGTTCCAGGGCCGGCCCGGCCCGGAACCAAGTGGCACGGGCTGATGGGTGATGAGCGTTGGATCACGGATGTACCGTGTCCGTACTTGAGTTCGAGCTGGCTGTGGCGGCCGCACGAGGAGACAGAACCATGAATGAGAACACGCTTTCCGCACCGCATCCCGCGAGCGCGCATCCCGCCCGCGTGTACAACGTCTGGCTGGGCGGGAAGGACCACTACGTCGTGGACCAGGAGGCGGCAGAGCTCGCCGCCCAGGCCAACCCGACGATCGTGCCGTCGGTCCGGGCCAACCGCGCCTTCCTCGGCCGCGCCGTACGTCACCTCACAGGCCTCGGTGTCCGCCAGTTCCTCGACATCGGTACGGGAATTCCCGCCGCGGCGAACACTCACGAGGTAGCGCAGGAGGCAGCCCCCGAATCGCGTGTCGTCTACGTCGACAACGACCCGATCGTCCTCACCCACGCGCGGGCGCTCCTGGTCAGCGGCCCCGAGGGGCAGACCGACTACGTGCAGGCCGATGTGCGCGACGTGGACGCGATCCTCGAAGCGGCGGCCCGCAACCTGGACCTCGACCAGCCGGTCGGCCTCATGCTCGTGGCGATCCTCCAGTACATCAAGGACACCGAGGACCCCTGGGACATCACCCGCCGGCTGCTGGACCGCCTTGCCCCCGGCAGTCACCTGGTGCTGTCGCACCCGGCCGCCGACGTCACCGCGCCCGAGGTCGCCGAGTCCATGCGGATCTACAACGAGCGAGCCGCCAGCCACGCCTCGGCCACTCCCCGCACCCACGCCGAAGTGCAGCGCTTCCTCGACGGCCTGGAGATCCTGGAACCGGGGCTGGTCACCCTGACCCGCTGGCGTCCCGGCCCGTCCGATATCGCGGACGACACCCTGCCCATGTGGTGCGCCGTGGCCCGCAAGCCGTAACGGCTCGGTTCACTGTCACCAACCGCCTTGCCTGCCTTGCCGGTCGGCCGGGGCCGGGCCGTCGGATCATTCCCCCGGCTCGGCGGCCTCGGCATCGGAGCCATGGTTACCCACCGGCCGGTGGCAGCGTGCGGAGAATGGCGGCGAGGCCATGGGGGTCGCGGCGGGCGATGTTGTGACCGACGGGAAGTTCGTGAACCCGCCAGGCCGCGTCGTCGCGCAACCGTTCGGTCAGAGCGAGGAACGGGCTGCCCGGCCAGCCGCCACCGCTGATGAACGTCCGGGCGGGCCGCGTGTGTCCGGAGTCGTCCCGCAGCCTGACCGACTGGATGAAGCTCGCCAGCGGGTGCGCTCGCGCGCGCGGATCGAGCCCGTCGGGGACTGCGACCCACCGGCCGTCGGCGCGGGATCCGGCGATGAACAACTCCCGGAAGCTGTCGCTGGTCAGGGACCAGCACGAATCCCCGTCGTCCGGAACATAGGCGTCGATGAAGACGAGGTGATCGAGGCGGGCGCCGAGCCTGTCCGCGACACCGGCGATCACCATCCCGCCGTAGCTGTGCCCGCACAGCGCCAGTGGTGCCCCGTCAGCGCCTTCGATGATCTCTGCTACCTGGTCGATGTGGGTGTCGAGGTTCGGCGGACGCTCCGTATCGACCGGGCCGTCCGGCTCCAGCCCCGCCAGGGTCACCGCCTCGACCTGATGACCGGCCCGGTTCAGCTCGGCGGCCACTGAGTCGAAGGCCCACCCGCCCTGCCAGCCACCCGGCACCATGACGAATTTCATCGGGCCATCGTAGGCGGCGAGATGCGCGACCGATACTGCTCGGAGCGGGATGCGACCGTGTTAGTACAACGTATTGACAAAGTGTGTTCACCGTTCGTACGTTCTTATCGCACCCAGCCGACGACCGGCCTGAGCGGCGGTAACCCCGCTTCCCCGATCGGTCGGCCGAACTCGCCCAGACCCCTACCGCCGCACCCCGCACGTGCGGCGCCGACGGGAGCGTGCAATCACCGTGACCACCCCCACCAGGCGGGCGCTCGTCGTCCGCGGCGGTTGGAACGGGCACCGGCCCGTGACGATCAGCGACGGATTCCTGCCGTTCCTCAAGGAGCGCGGGTTCGCCGTCGAGACCTCCGAGGACCTCGCGGTGTACGAGGACGCGGAGAAGCTCGCCGCCACCGACCTCATCGTGCACTGCTGGACGATGGGCACCATCACCCCCGAGCAGCGCGAGAACCTCGCCGAGGCCGTCCGGGCGGGCACCGGTCTCGCCGGCTGGCACGGTGGCATCGTCGACTGCTTCCACGACCACGGCTACCACCTGCTGACCGGCGGCAAGTTCGTGATGCACCCGCCGGGCTTCCACGACCACACGTACAACTTCCTGCCCGAGCGCGCGGACCACCCGGTCATCGCGGGCCTCGACGACTTCTCCGTGCACACCGAGCAGTACTGGGTCCTCACCGACCCGCGTATCGACGTCCTGGCCACCACCACCTTCCCGGCCGACGGACCGCACGACGGGCCCACTGTGATGCCCGCTGTGTGGACCAGGACCTGGGGGGCCGGCCGGGTCTTCGTCTCGACCATCGGGCACAAGCCCGACGACTTCGACGTGCCGCAGGTCCGTACGCTGACCGAGAGGGGGCTGCTGTGGGCGAGCCGCTGAAGCCTTTGAACGTCGGCATCGTGGGCGCGGGAAAGATCAGCGGCGCCTATCTGTCCACGCTGGAGCGGCTGACGTCCATGCGCCTCACCGCTGTCACCGACCTCGACGCCGGCCGCGCGCGGGCCGTCGCGGAGCAGGCCGGCGACGGGGTCTCCCTCGCGCCGACCGTCGCCGGCCTGGTCGCCCGCGACGACGTGGACGCCGTCCTCAACCTCACCGTCCCGGCAGCGCACGCGGACGTCGCGTTGACGGCACTCGCCGCGGGCAAGCACGTGTACGGCGAGAAGCCCCTCGCCGCCGACCGCGAGGAGGCCGACGCCGTGCTCGCCGCGGCGCGCGCGGCCGGACTGCGGCTCTGCTGCGCCCCCGACACCGTCCTGGGCACCGGAACGCAGACCGCCCGCAAGGCCGTTGACGACGGACTGATCGGCCGGCCGGTCGCGGCCACCGCCTTCATGACGACCGCGGGCCACGAGAAGTGGCACCCGGACCCCGAGTTCTACTACCGCCCCGGCGGCGGCCCCCTGCTCGACATGGGCCCGTACTACCTGTCGGCCGTGGTCCACCTGCTCGGCCCCGTGGTCAAGGTGACCGGTGCGTCCTCCCGGCCCCGCGCCGAGCGGACCATCGGCAGCGGGCCCCGCGCGGGGCAGACCTTCCCGGTCGAGGTGGACACCCACATCACGGGCGTCCTGGAGCACGCGGACGGGGCGCTGTCCACGCTGGTGATGAGCTTCGACGTGCGCGCCGCGCGACTGCCCCGCATCGAGGTGCACGGCACCGGCGCCTCGCTGTCCGTGCCGGACCCGAACCACTTCGACGGCCCCGTCGAGATCCACCGCGGCGACGGCTGGGAGACGCTGCCCGTGTCGGCCGGATACCGAGGCGCGGGCCGGGGCGCGGGCCTCGCGGATCTGGCGGAGGCGCTCCACGGCGGCCGCCCGCACCGTGCGTCCGCAGAGCTCGCCGCACATGTCCTGGACGTCATGCTCACCCTCATGGACGCGGCGGACGAGGGCCGGGCACTGCCGGTGACCACCACGTGCGAGCGCCCCGCTCCGGTGGCGGACACCAGCCTCTGACCTGCCTCGACCGCCGACGAGCCCCCTGACAACACCCCGCCCGCTCGACAACACCCCGCGTCAGGACACCTCGCACGGCGCCCCGTCGAGCCCGGCGCCCGCTCGCAGCAACAGGAGATCCCTCTCATGCACGACGACCGGAACCTGGTCGAAGCACGTCTGGACCGCGTCCTCAGGGAACGTATCCGTCCGGCCGTCCACCCCGTCACCACCCCCCTGAACGTGGAGATCTGGTCCACGTCGGGCGAACCCGTCCCCGTGGCCGAGGGCCTCACGGCGCCGAACCGTCCCATCACCCCGGGCACCGCGTGGGGTGCGCCGTGGGGGACCAGCTGGTTCAAGGTCACCGGGACGGTTCCCGCTCAGTGGGCGGGCCGCACCGTCGAGGCCGTGCTCGACCTCGGCTTCACCCCGCGCACGCCCGGCTTCCAGTGCGAGGGCCTCGTACACCGGCCCGACGGCACCCCGGTCAAGGGCCTCCACCCGCGCAACTCGTACGTCCGCGTCGGATCACCGGTGGCCGGCGGTGAGCAGGTCGACTGGCGCATCGAGGCCGCCTCCAACCCCGACATCGACGCGAGCGGCGTGCCGTTCCAGCCGACGCCGATGGGGGACAGGGCCACCGCCGGTGATGCGCCGCAGTACGTGCTCGGCGAAATGAACCTCGCCGTGTTCGACGAGACGGTGTGGAACCTGGTCATGGACCTGGAGGTCCTCGGCGAGCTGATGGCGGAACTGCCGGTGGAGGGAGCGCGCCGCTGGGAGATCCTCCGGGCGGTCGGGCGGGCGCTCGACGCCGTCGACCTCCAGGACGTGAACGGTACGGCGCGGGCCGCGCGCGACGAACTGGCCGGTGTGCTGGCCGCCCCGGCCGCTCCCGCCGCGCACCGCATCAGCGCGGTCGGGCACGCGCACATCGACTCCGCCTGGCTGTGGCCGCTGCGTGAGACGGTGCGCAAGGTGGCCCGTACGACGTCGAACATGACGGCCCTCCTGGAGGACGAGCCGGACTTCGTCTTCGCGATGTCGCAGGCCCAGCAGTTCGCCTGGATCAAGGAGCACCGCCCCGAGGTGTACACGAAGGTCAAGAAGGCGGTCGCGGAAGGCCGGTTCGTGCCCACCGGCGGAATGTGGGTCGAGTCGGACACGAACATGCCGGGCTCCGAGGCGATGGCCCGTCAGTTCGTGCACGGCAAGCGGTTCTTCCTCGACGAGTTCGGCATCGAGAACGACGAGGCGTGGCTGCCCGACACCTTCGGCTTCGCGGCCGGGCTGCCGCAGATCATCAGGGCGGCGGGCTCCAAGTGGCTGCTGACGCAGAAGATCTCCTGGAGCAAAACGAACACGTTCCCGCACCACACCTTCCAGTGGGAGGGCATCGACGGCACCCGGATCTTCACCCACTTTCCGCCCGTCGATTCGTACAACTGCGAGATGAGCGGCCATCAGATCGCCCACGCCGCACGCAATTTCAAGGAGAAGGGCGTCGCCTCCCGGTCACTCGCACCGACCGGATTCGGTGACGGCGGGGGCGGCACCACCCGCGAGATGGTGGCCAAGGCCGCCCGAATGGGAAGTCTCGAAGGATCGGCGACCGTGGTGTGGGAGACCCCAGCCGGTTTCTTCACCAAGGCCGAGGCCGAGTACCCCGACCCGCCCGTCTGGGTCGGGGAGCTGTACCTCGAACTGCACCGCGCCACCCTCACCAGCCAGGCCCAGACGAAGCGCGGCAACCGGCGCAGCGAATCGCTTCTGGCGGAGGCCGAGCTGTGGGCCACGACTGCCGCGGTACGGACCGCGTTCCCCTACCCCTACGAGAATCTGGACCGGATCTGGAAGACGGTGCTGCTGCACCAGTTCCATGACATCCTGCCCGGCTCGTCCATCGCCTGGGTGCACCGCGAGGCGCGTGAGACCTACGCGCGGCTCGCCGCGGAGCTGGAGGACATCATCGGCGCAGCGCAGCGCGCGCTGGCCGGTGACGCGTCCGGTGGCACGGAGCTGGCCTTCAACTCGGCGCCGCACAAACGTGGTTCGGTACCGGCCGGCGGCGCTTCGCCCCGGCCGGCCCACAACGAGGCGGTGGTCCCCGTACCGCTCGACGGTGGCGGATACGTCCTGGACAACGGGCTGCTGCGGGTCGAGATCGACGGACGCGGCCTGGTCGTCTCCGTGTACGACCACGGCGCGGAGCGCGAGGCCATAGCGCCGGGGCAGGCGGCCAACCTCCTCCAGCTGCACCCGGACTTCCCCAACCAGTGGGACGCCTGGGACGTCGACGCCTTCTACCGGAACGTCGGCGCAGACCTCACCGAGGTCACCGAACTCGGCGTCGAGGGAGCGGCGGTGCGCGTCGAGCGGGCCTTCGGCGACTCCCGCGTCGTCCAGCTCCTGACGGTCCCGGCCCGCGCCAAGCGGCTCGACATCGCCACCGAGGTGGACTGGCACGAGACCGAACGCTTCCTGAAACTGGCCTTCCCCCTGGACGTGAAGGCCGACCGGTACGCCTCCGAGACCCAGTTCGGCCATGTGTACCGGCCCACCCACCAGAACACGAGCTGGGAATGGGCCAAGTTCGAGGCCTGCAACCACCGTTTCGTGCACGTCGACGAGCCGGGCTGGGGTCTCGCGATCGTCAACGACGCGACGTACGGCCACGACGTGACGCGTGCCGTGCGGACCGGGACCGACGCAGGCACGACCACGACCGTCCGGGCGTCGCTGCTGCGTGCGCCCCGCTACCCCGACCCCGAGACCGACCAGGGCGTCCACCGGTTCCACCACGCGCTGGTGCCGGGCGCGACGATCGGTGACGCGGTCCGCGAGGGCCACCGGGCCAACCTGCCGGAGCGCCGGATCACCGGCTCCGCCGCGGAGGTCGCGCCACTGGTGACGGTGGACAACGAGGCCGTCGTGGTCAGCGCGGTGAAACTGGCCGACGACCGCAGCGGTGACCTGGTCGTACGACTCTACGAAGCGCATGGCGGACGGGCCCGAGCCACCGTGCGCGCCGACGGCTTCGCCACCGCGAGGGCCGTCCCGACCGATCTCCTGGAGCGCCCGCTGACCGACGCCGAACAGCCCGCGGAGAACGCCGGCGGCGTGGTGCTCGCGCTGCGGCCGTTCCAGCTGGTCACCCTGCGGCTGCCCCGCGCCTGACGACGTGCCGCCCGGGACGGCGGCACCCGTGTCGGGACGTCGGCGGCGCACAGCCCGCCGCCGACGTCCCGGTGGGCCGGACGGCCGGTACGTAACGGAAGAGGACCGAAGAGGACCCATAGGACGGGGCCGTCGGCCTCGCGTTCCGGCCCTTCCAGATCCGCACGGTGCGCCTGCGCCCGACTACGGAGAAGTGAAGTCATCCGGAGAGAGGGACAGTTGTGCGGAGGGGTGTGTTCGCCCCCGGCGCGCTGTCCAGCCCGCGTCGTACCATTCCATCGATTCTGTTGCCGTCGCAGGCGGGACGGCGATCGGGCCGTCGCCCGCAGAGGCTGGGAGAGACACGTTGACGAGCAAGACGGCGAGCACGGAGAAGGGCGCCATCCGGCGTGGCACCAACCTGCCGAGGATGGGGGATTTCAACGAGTCCGTGATCCTCGACGCCATCCGCCGGCGGGGGCGCGGCGGCCTGAGCCGGGTGGAGCTCGCGCAGGCCACCGGGCTGTCCGCGCAGACCGTCTCCAACATCACCCGACGACTGCTCGACCAGGGCCTCGCCCGTGAGTCGGGCAAGCACAACACCGGCAGCGGGAAGCCCCGCACCCTGTTGGAGATCGTCCCCACCTCCCGGTACGCGGTGGGCGTCCATCTCGACCCCGCCGTGATCACCTGCGTCCTGGTGGACCTGCTCGGGAAGGTGGTCGCCCAGCGCAGCCGCCGTACCCCCAGCGGCGGCGACACCGACGGCACCGTCGCGGACATGGCCGCGTCCGTGTCCGGGATCGTGGCGGAGTCCGGGATCGACGACGGACGGGTCCTCGGCCTCGGCATCGCCGCGCCCGGCCCCATCGACGTCACCGCGGGATGGGTGGTGGAACCGCCCGAGCTGCATGGCTGGGGCCGCTATCCGCTGCGCGACCGGCTCAGCGAGGCGACCGGGTTCCCGGCCCTGCTCGACAAGGACGTCACGGCCGCCGTCGTCGCGGAGCGCTGGGCGGGGGCGGGCACCGACAGCCGCAACCTGCTCTTCTTCTACCTCGGTACGGGTTCCGGCATGGGGCTCGTGGTGGACGACACCGTGCTGCGCGGCGTCTCCGGGAACGCAGGCGAGGTGGGCGGGCTCGGCGCCGCCTGCTCGACACGGACCCTGGTCGAGGAGGCCATCGCCCTCGGCGTGCTCGGTGGTGAGTACACCGTGCTCGATCCGGCCGACGCGCAGAGCGGCCTGGAGCGCCTCGGGCAGCTCGCCGCGGAGGGGGACGCCCAGGCGGACGGCATCATCGAGCGGCTGGGGCTGCGCGTCGGCCGGGGGGTGTGCGCGGCGGCGACGCTCCTGGACGTCGACAGCATCGTCTTCGGCGGACCTGCCTGGCACGTACTGGGTGAGCGTCTCCTGGCCACCATCGAGCCGATGGTGGCCAGGTCCCCGTTCGTCAGGGCGGCCCACCCCACCACCGTCGCCTCGACCGTCCTGGGCGAGAACGTGGCCGCCGTCGGAGCGGCCTCCCTCGTCCTGGACCAGGCGCTCTCCGCCCAGCCGAGGTCCCTGCTGCTGGGCTGAGGAGACAGAGGGAAAGGGGACAGAGGGCGAGGAGACAGCGGGCGAGGGGACACGCGGACCGGGGGAGCCCCAGGACATAAGGCGCACGCCAGCATGGCGCGTTTGCAATAGCCCGCGCATGCAAGTATTGTTTTCGCTTGTAAGGCGCTGTTGCACGCGTGTCCCCCCGGAGAGAACGAGACATCATGAGCTCCATCCCGAACATCACCCTCAACAACGGCGTCACCATGCCGCAGCTCGGCTTCGGGGTCTTCCAGGTCCCCGACGAGGAGACCACCGCCGCCGTCGCCACCGCCCTCGACGCCGGATACCGCAGCATCGACACCGCCGCGGTCTACGGCAACGAGAGGGGCGTCGGCCGGGCGCTCGCCGAATCCGGCATCGCCCGCGACGAGCTGTTCATCACCACCAAGCTGTGGAACGCCGACCAGGGCTACGACTCCGCGCTGGCCGCCTTCGACGCCTCCCTGGACAAGCTCGGGCTCGACCATGTCGACCTCTACCTGATCCACTGGCCGACCCCGGCCCGCGACCTCTACTCCGACACCTGGCGCGCCCTGGAGAAGCTCCTCGCGGACGGGCGCACCCGCGCCATCGGCGTCTCCAACTTCCAGCCCGCCCACCTGGAGCGCCTGCTGAAGGGCGCCTCCGTCGTCCCGGCCGTCAACCAGATCGAGCTGCACCCCGGCCTCCAGCAGCGGGAACTGCGCGACTTCCACGCCCGCCACTCCATCGCCACCGAGGCCTGGAGCCCGCTCGCCCAGGGCGCCGTCCTGAGCGACGATGCGGTCGTCTCGCTCGCGGCGAAGCACGGCAGGAGCCCGGCCCAGATCGTCCTGCGCTGGCACCTGCAGACCGGCAACGTGGTCATCCCCAAGTCGGTGACCGAGGCCCGCATCCGCGAGAACCTCGACGTCTTCGGCTTCCGGCTGAGCACCGAGGACATCGAGGCCCTCACCGCCCTGGACCGCGCCCTGCGCACCGGGCCGGACCCGGACACCCTCAACTGACCCTCCCCGGTCACCACCACACCCCCACGCACAAGATCGAGGCACCACCCATGACCGTCCGCTCCCTGCTGCCCGGCCGCATCGGCTTCGGCACCGCCCCCCTGGGCAACATGTTCCGCGCCATCCCCGACGAAGAGGCCGCCGCCACCGTGCAGGCCGCCTGGGACCAGGGCATCCGCTACTTCGACACCGCCCCGCTGTACGGCGCCGGCCTCGCCGAGATCCGCCTCGGCGACGTCCTCGCCGACAAGCCGCGCGAGGAGTACGTCCTGTCCACCAAGGTCGGCCGGGTCATCCTCGACGAGGTCGAGGACCCCGCGAGCCGCCGACTCGGAGAAAAGGGCGCCCTCTTCGAGCACGGACGCCCCAACAGGATCGTCAACGACTACAGCGCCGACGCGACGCTGCGCTCCGTCGAGGACAGCCTCAAGCGCCTCAGGACGGACCGTCTCGACATCGTCTGGGTCCACGACATCGCCCAGGACTTCTACGGCGACGACTGGCTGGCCATGTATGAGAGCGCCCGCACCGGTGCGTTCCGCGCCCTGACCCGGCTGCGCGAGGAGGGGGTCATCAAGGCCTGGGGACTCGGCGTCAACAAAGTCGAGCCGCTGGAGCTGACCCTGGACCTGGACGAGCCGCGCCCCGACGCGTTCCTCCTCGCCGGCCGCTACACCCTGCTCGACCACTCGCGGGCCCTCCAGCGCCTCCTGCCCGCCGCGGCCGAGCACGACGTCGACATCGTCGTCGGCGGCCCCTACAGCTCCGGCATCCTCGCCGGCGGCAACCACTACGAGTACGCCGAGGCGCCCGCCGGCATCGTCGATAAGGTGAGCCGGATCAAGGCGCTGGCACAGGAACACGGCATCGGCATCAAGTCCGCCGCGCTCCAGTTCGTCCTGGCGCACCCGGCCGTCGCCGCGGCCATCCCCGGCGCGACCCGCCCCAGCCGGATAGCCGAGGACCTCGGCGCCCTCACCGAGAACGTGCCGTACGCCTTCTGGAAGTCACTGCGGGACCAGAAGATCATCGCCCACGACGCGCCCGTCCCCGTGCGGGAAGCGTCATGACCACCACCACCGTCACCCTCACCACCACGTGGTCCGCGGACCGGGTCTGGCAGCTCATCGGCGGCTTCGGCTCCCTGCCGGACTGGCTCCCCTGCATCAAGGAGAGCCGGCTCGGCGAAGGCGTCTACCGCGACGGACTCGCCGCACTGGAGAAGACCCTCGCCGCCTGACCCGGCGGGCACTCCGGAACAAGGACACCTGAGACACCAGTCGTCACCGCCCCTGTGCTATCCAGGGGCGGTGACGACTTCTCATCCCTCCGGCAGGGCTTTCGACGCGGTGCTGTGCGATTTCGACAACGTGATCCGGTTCTATGACACGACGCGGTTGACGAGCCTGGAGCGCCTCGCGGGGCTGGCCCCGGGCACGACCATGGAAGTGGCCTTCGCACCGGAGACGGATCTGCCACTGCTCCTCGGCGAGATCACCCAGAAGCAATGGGTGGAGTCCATCGCGCTCGGCCTGTCCTGCCGGGTGCCGCGGGCGCGGGCCCACGAACTGGGCGCGGCGCTGGCTGAGGCGCCGTTCCGCGCCGACGAGGCGGTGGTGGGCCTGCTCCGTCGGGTGCGCGCTCACATGCCCCTGGTCCTGGTGACCAACGCGACCCTGGAGTTGGAGAGCGATCTGGTGTCGCTGGGGCTGGCGGACTTCGCCGACCACGTCGTGAGCAGTGCCCGGGTGGGGGTTGCCAAGCCGGACCCGAAGATCTACGAGATCGCTGCCGAGCGGGCCGGCGTCACCGTGGACCGATGCCTCTTCGTGGACGACCGGCTGGAGAACATCGAAGCCGCCGTCGCGCTCGGGATGACCGGCGTGCACTACCGCGGACCATCAGACCTCCAGGCGTCGCTCGGGCCCCTGCTGGACGGCTGAGTTCCTCGGTCGACGCGGCAACAGCCGAAGCCGCGACAGCCGAAGCCGCAACAGGTGTACCGAGACCGATCGCGCCCAAAAACAAATAAGGCTGATTGATAAGGTAGCCTTAGTATATGAACGAAGATGCGGACCCCGGAAAGGTCGCCGCCTCCCTGCTCGTGGGCGTCGGAGCGCTGTTGCGGCGGGTGCGGCAGGTGCCCACCGGGGGCGGGCTCACGATGCCGGAGCGGACCGCCCTGTCGCGTCTGGAGCGTTCGGGGTCCACCACCTCCTCCGCGCTGGCCCGGGACGTGCAGATCACCGCCCAGGCCATGGGGGCGACGCTCGCCGCGCTGAGGTCCCGGGGCCTGGTCGAGCGCAGCCCCGATCCGGACGACGGCAGGCGCGTGGTGCTGACGGTGAGTGAGGCCGGCCGGCGGGAGCTGCGGGACAAGCGCAACGCGCGCACCGAGCTCATCGCCCAGGCGCTGGCCGGCGGCGCGTTCACCCCGGCCGAGCTGGAGCAGCTCGCGGCGGCAGGACCCCTGCTGGACCGGCTGGCCCAGAACATCTGAGCGTCTGGCACCGACGCGACCACGAGGAGTCAGACGGATGACGGACCCAGCCAGGACGCGCGCCACGCGCAGCTCGCCCGGTGACCGGTACAAGTGGACAGCGCTGACGAATACGACCGCCGCGGTCTTCATGTCCGCGTTGGACGGCTCCATCGTGCTGATCGCCCTGCCGGCCATCTTCAGGGGCGTGCACCTGGACCCGCTGGCCCCGGGCAACATCGCCTACCTGCTGTGGATGATCATGGGGTACCGGCTGGTCCAGGCCGTCCTGGTGGTCACGGTGGGGCGACTGGGAGACATGTACGGCCGGGTCCTGATCTACAACTCCGGGTTCGCGGTCTTCACCTTCGCCTCGATACTGCTGTCCTTCGACCCCTTCGACGGGGGCCACGGAGCGATGTGGCTGATCGCCTGGCGCCTGTTGCAGGCTGTCGGCGGCTCGATGCTGACGGCGAACTCGGCCGCGATCCTGACCGACGCGTTTCCCGAGGAACAGCGCGGCTTCGCCCTGGGCATCAACCAGGTCGCGGCCCTGGCCGGGATGTTCATCGGTCTGGTCGCCGGGGGACTGCTGGCGGCCTGGGACTGGCGGGCGGTGTTCTGGGTGAACGTGCCGGTCGGAGTGTTCTTCACGGTCTGGGCCTACCGCACCCTGCGGGAGACCGGAAAGCGCGGTGGCGGCCGGATCGACTGGTGGGGCAACATCACCTTCGCGGTCGGACTCAGCGCGGTCCTGATCGCGGTCACCTTCGGCCTCCAGCCCTACGGCGGGCACACCATGGGCTGGACCAATCCGCTGGCTGACGGGCTGATAGCCGGCGGACTTATCCTCCTGGCGGCGTTCGTCGTCATTGAGAACCGCGTCTCCGCGCCCATGATCGAACTGAGCCTGTTCCGCCTCCGGGCCTTCACCTTCGGCAACCTGGCGGGCCTGGCCATCTCGATCGGCCGAGGCGGGATGCAGTTCGTACTGATCATCTGGCTGCAAGGCATCTGGCTGCCGCTGCACGGCTACGACTACAGCGACACGCCCCTGTGGGCCGGCATCTTCATGCTCCCGCTGACGGCCGGATTTCTCGCCGCCGGGCCCGTCTCCGGCTATCTGTCCGACCGGATCGGCTCCCGGGGCCTGGCCACCGGCGGCGCGTTGCTGTTCGGCGCGAGCTTCCTCGGGCTGATGTTCCTGCCGATCGACTTCAGTTACTGGATATTCGCTGTGCTGATCACGCTGAACGGGATCGCCAGCGGCATGTTCGCCTCCCCCAACTCCTCCTCGATCATGGGCAGTGTGCCCGCCCGGCTGCGTGGCGTCGCCTCCGGCATGCGCGCCACGTTCCAGAACTCCGGCACCGCCGTCTCCATCGGCGTGTTCTTCTCCCTCATGATCGCCGGGCTGGCCGGCAGCCTCCCGCACACGCTGACCAGCGTCCTGCAGCAGCAAGGCGTGCCGGCGGATGTCGCCGGCCAGGTCGGCAGCCTGCCCCCGGTCTCGTCGCTCTTCGCCGCCCAGCTGGGCGTCAATCCCATCCAGCACCTGCTCCAGCCCACCGGCACTCTCACTCACCTCACCGAGGCGCGGCAACAGGCCCTGACCGGACGCGAGTTCTTTCCGTCCCTGATCGCCGGCCCCTTCCACTCCGGCCTGATCATCGTCTTCGCCTTCGGCGCCGCCCTCGCGCTGCTCGCCGCCATCGCCTCCGCTCTGCGCGGCAGCAGCCCCGAGGCCAAGGCCCCGGCTCCGCACGAGACCCCGACCCCGGACACCCTCGCACGACCACAGGGGTAGTTCAGCGGCCGCGAGGACCGAAGCGGCTGCGACCACCGATGCGGCTGCGACCACCCGAACTGTCCCGCCCGGCAACCGGCCGGCATCCACAGGAGAAACAACCGCATGACACTGACTACGATCGATCCCAGGCCCGCACTCGTCGTGATCGACCTGCAGGAGGGCATCGTCTCCGCCCTGACGGGCAGTCCACTCGCCGCCACCGCCGTCGAACAGGCGACCCGGCTGGCCGCCTCCTTCCGGCGCCACGACCTGCCCGTGGTCCTCGTCAACGTCACCGGACGCGCGTCGGGCCGTACCGACGCCGGACGGTCCGCGAACGACGGTGCCCGGCCCGCCGGCTGGGCAGACCTCATCGACGAACTCGATGTCCAGCCGGCCGACCACCTGATCACCAAGCGGCGGCGCAGCGCGTTCCACGACACCGGCCTCGACACCCTCCTGCGAGACCTGGGCGTCACCCAGACCGTGCTCGCGGGCATCTCGACCAGCGCGGGCGTCGAGTCGACCGCACGCTCGGCCTCCGACCACGGCTACCACGTCGTCATGGCCACCGATGCCATGTGCGACCCCGATCCCGAGTCCCACCGCCACAGCATCGAACGTGTCTTTCCCAAGATCGGTGAAACCGCCATCACCGCCGAGATCATCGACATGGTCGAGGCGACACGATGACGCTGCTCGGCAGGCTCCTGAACAACCGCAGAGCGGGCGAGGCCCATACGGCGTGGAACCTGCCGAACCTCCAGGGCCCCGCACTGCTGACCCTCACCAGCCGGGACTTCGCCCACGGTGATCCCATGCCACCGCGACACGGTGCGAAGAACATCGGCGGCGAAAATCTCTCCCCCCATCTGGCCTGGACGGCGCCGCCACCCGGAACCGCCCGACTCCTCCTGGTGGTGGAGGACATCGACGTCCCCCTGCCCAGGCCCGCCGTACACTGCGTCGCTCTCCTCGACCCGGCATCGGGAGAGCTCACCCCTGGCGCCCTCGACGCCCGGCGGCCCGCCACCGGGGTGCGGGTGCTCCGTTCCACCATCGGACGGGGCTACCACGGCCCCGCGCCCATCAAGGGCCACGGACCACACCGCTACACCTTCCAGTTGTTCGCCCTCGGGGCCACTGCGGACGGTGCCCTCGGCGCGGAGGCGGCCGACCGGACACGGCCCCGCGCACTCCTGGGCGCCATCACCGCGCCCGTCCTCGCCCGGGGCCGGCTGACCGGCACCTACGAACGCTGACCGGGGACATGTGAGGTCTCCGCGGCACCGTCCGCTACAGGTTCACGACGACGAGCGGGCGCACCCTCCAGGACGGGGCTCCCGGCTGCCGGCCGAACCGGACCGCCGGCCGGCTCGGCGCCCCGCAGCGCGGCCTCGACCCGGCGGTTGCCGGTCATGCTCGCGGTGAGGGCCGTCATGGTGAGGAGAACTCCGGCGGCGGCGTAGAGCGGGGTGCGGACGTCGTACGCGGTGGCCAGCCATCCACCGGCGAAAGCGCCGAACGGGGCCGCGCACATGGCGAGCATCCGGGAGGTGGAGGCGACCCGCCCCATCAGGCGGGCAGGGACGATCGCCTGCCGGAGGGAGGGCGCGAGCACCATCGTGGCGCCCATGCCCGCCCCGCAGACGGCGAGCGCGAACCCGGCCACGTACGGATTCGGGGCAGCGGCAAGCCCCAGGACGGCAAGGCCCTCGGCCGCGGCCGTGCAGGTCAGCGCGGTGCCGGTGCCCAGCCGCCGGCCGAGGAAGGAGGCGATGCCCGCCCCGAGGAGCCCGCCGGTGGCCTCCGCCGTGAGCAGCAGGCCGAAGCCGAAGGCGCCGATGCCGAGACGGTCGTGCGCGAAGAGGGCGAGGACGGTCTCCACGGCGAGGAAGGCCACGTTCCCGACCGCCGGACGGAGCGCGAGCCCGAGCAGCAACCGGTCCCGGAACACGTACGAGGCCCCGTCCCGTGCCTCCCGGAGCAGCGACGCGCGGACGCCCCCGGCCGGCCGGGGCACGGCGGGCAGCGACCGTACGAGCAGCGCGGAGAGCGCGAACGACACCGCGTCGGCGACCAGCGGAACCGCCCGGCCGAGCGCGAGCAGCGCACTGCCCGCGGGCGGCCCGGCGAATCCGGCCATGGCGGTCTGGGCGCCGCGCAGCCGGGAGTTGGCGCGCTCCAGATGTACGGGGTCGCGGCCGAGCAGATCGGGCAGATAGGCCGTGGCGGCCGTGTCGAAGAAGAGCCCGCCGAGGCCGAGCAGGAAGGCGACGGCCGCGAGCAGCGGAATGCTCAGCACGCCGAGCACCGCGGCCGCCGCCGGCATCACGAGCAGCACCGCACGAGCCGTGTCCGCGACCCACATCGTGCGCCGGCGGTCCCAGCGGTCCATCAGCGCGCCGCCGACCACCCCGAAGAGCAGCCACGGCAGCGTCCCGGCGGCTGTGACGACGGCGAGCGCCATCGGATCCCGTGTCAGCGTCAACGCGAGCAGCGGCAGCGCGGCATGCGTCACGCCGTCACCGAGCGAGGATACGGTCTGAGCGGTCCACAGCCGCCCGAACCCGGTCGGCAACTTCCGCACGTCCGACATCACTTGGCCTCCCCCTCGCCCTGCTCGCGCGACCCCGGCCGGAACAGCGCGAAGGCCAGCGACACATCCGGCAGTGCCGGATCCGACAGCTGCCGGTACTCGTCGGCCAGCTCCTCCAGCCGCGCCCCCAGCTCCGTGAACTGCTCCTCTGTGAGCCGCAGATGAGCCATCCGTACATACCGCTCGCCCTCCACGGGCGCCGCTTCCAGGTCCGCCACCGCATGCCGCATCAGCACATCCGGCTGTCCGGTCCCCGGATCCGGCAGCACGATCGCCCGCGCGGCCATCGCGTAGTACCGCTCGGTGACCCCCCGAACCTTCCGCGTCCGTACGACCTTCACCAGACCGGCCCGCTCCAGCAGCCGCACGTGATAGCTGGAACTCCCCTTCGCGAGGCCCACCCGCCCGGCGATCTGCGTGATCGTCGCCGGCTCGAAGCGGAGCACGGCCATGATCCGGTGGCGCGTGAGGCTGGAGACGGCGCGTAGCTGCTCGTCGGTGGTGACGTGAAGCGTCTCGGGCAGATCATCCGTAGTCATGCGTCCCAATGGTCAACGTTTCTTGACCATTGGGCAAGGGGTTTCCGTGATTTCCGTGACCTCATTCAGAATTCGCTGTCCAAGGTGCTGAGCCGTCGCTGCCGACCGGCCGGCGCCGAAGAGCTGTCACTCAACGACTGTGCGGTGAAAGAGTGTTCAGCCGACTGCCATGTGCAGACCGAGACCGAGGATCAGGCAGCTGGAGACCACCGCGGTGACAGTGCGGCCGCGAGGACCGGTGAGGGCGCCCCCGAGCAGCCGGCCGCCGCCGGCCAGGAGCAGCTGCCAGCTCACCGAGGCGAAGGTGATGGCGGTCAGGTAGCCGGCCGACTCGGCTCCGCTCATGCGCTGTTGAGCCTGCTGCCCGAAGACCAGCGTGACGAAGTAGATGGCGGGCCAGGGGTTGAGCGCGGTCAGCGACAGATAGGTGACATAGGCGCGCAGCGGGGTGACCGGTGGGTGGGCCGGGGTGTTCGCGGCGGCATCCGGCCCGCGTCGCAGCGCTGTGCGCAGGACGCGCGCTGCCATGAGGGCCAGAATCGCGAAGGCGGTCCAGCGCAGCGGCCCCAGCACCGGCCGCACGGCCACCACCAGCGAGCTGCCGCCGAGAACCGCCGCCACCGCATAGCCCGCGTCGGCGGTGGCCGCGCCGAACGCGGCCGCGGCGCCGGTCCGAAACGAGGTCGCCGCGGTCATGTTCACCATCAGCACGGCGACGGCCCCGACCGGCATCGCGAGACCGTATCCGGCGAGCAGCCCGGCGACGACCGCAGCGGTCACGACGCGGCCCCGCCGCGCCCGAACACCCCGCACGGCCGGCCGCGCGCACCGGCCCTCCGGCCGAACCCCACCGCCCGGCCGCTGAACGGGCGTCGACAGACAGCGGACACGTCGGAGACGGCCACCTCAAGATGTTTGATCATGGTTCAGCTGCTCCTTCGACGGGCGGGCGACGACAGCGCCGCGAGAACCAGGTGAGAGAACCGGTCCGACGTTCAGATTGGAGAACTACGATCGTTCGTGTCCATCGAAGAGTTGTGCACACAATCGTGTGAGGAGGCCACATGATCGACCCGCGTCTGCAGACCCTCCGGGTACTTGCCGAGACCGGTACCGTCACCGCCACGGCGGAGTCCCTGCACCTCACCCCCTCCACCGTCTCTCAGCAGCTGCGCCGTCTCGCCGCCGAGCTGAATGTGCGTCTGCTCGAACCGCACGGCCGCCGGGTCCGGCTCACGCCCGCCGCCCGCACACTCGTCGAACACGCGGATGTCCTGCACGCGCAGTGGGAGCGGGCCGCCGCAGACCTGGCCGCGCACCGGAACAACGGTCCGGGTGAGCTGCGTATCACCTCGGTGGCGACGGCGCTCGGCCCCCTGGTGGTCCCGGCCGTCGCCCGGCTGCTCTCCTGGCATCCGGGGATGACGTACTACATCGGTGAGGATCCGGAGGCCGACCGCTTCCGGATGCTGCTGACGCGTGAACGCGACATCGCCATCGTCATTCCCGCCCCCGGCACACCCACCGCCGACGACGAACGCTTCGAACAGCACCTGCTGCTCCAGGAGCCGCAGGACCTCCTGGTGCCGCGCGCCCACCGGTTCGCCGACCGCGCCTCGGTCGAACTGCACGAGGCGGACATCGAGACGTGGCTCCGCGCCGGCGACCCCAGGGACCAGCACCTGCTGCTCACCTCGGCGTGCGCGGCAGCGGGCTTCTCACCCCGCGTCACCCACAACGCGGTCGACTGGTCCGCGATCGCGGCGCTGGTCGCCGGCGGCCATGGAATCTGCCTGCTGCCGCGCCTCGCGACGTTCCCCCAGGGCTATGAGCTCGTACGCGTACCGTTGACCGGCGACGTGCTGCCGACGCGTCGGCTGGTCGGCTTCGTCCGACGCGGCGGGGGGAGCACGCCCCTGGTCAGTGACGGGCTGCGGGCGCTGCGGGAGTCCGCTCGGCTCGGGGTACCAGGTCTCTCATGACCGACGGCGGCAGCGAGGGGTTGGCGGCGGCGGCCTCCACCACCTGCCAGTCGTCGTCGGCGAGTAGTTCGACCACGGCCCGGGGCGGAAGGGCCGGGTGCCGGGCGGCCAGGGGCCGGGCCCGGCTGTCGGCGAGACAGGCGAGCAGTGCGGGTCCCGTCGCGTTGCGGTGCCGGGCGATCTCACGCAGTGCTCTGCGGGCCGGTGGATCGTGGCGGGACAGCTCTTCGAGCAGGGCCTGCGGTGTGTCCGGATTGGCCGCCACCCCGGCCATGGCCTGGACTCCGTGCCGTCCGATCATGGCCCGCAGTTGATGCTCCGACAGGCCCAGGTGCGGTGCTATGGACTTGACCACCTTCGCGTCGGGGTCGGCGGCCAGCCTGTCGCGAACCCCGGCCGGTAGATCGCGTCGTTGGGCCAGGAACATCCGTACCGAGGGATTCGACGAGCGGGACAGCTCCTCGGCCTCTGAGGCGGTGGCGGCGGATATCCGCGGCAGCAGCGTCGGTCCGATCCTGACGGCGGCCGCGAGCCGGGGCAGTACGTCCAGCGGCACCCGGGGGTTGTGCGCGAGTGTGCGCTGCACGTCGTAGCCGCGGTCGGTGGCCAGCTTCTGGATGAGCGCCGTGTCGATCGCCGGGTTCTCCGCGAGTTCGGCCCGGACTCCGGGAATGGGATCGTCGGCGAGCTTCAGCCCTGTCTCCGGCGGCAGGCCGGGATGGGCCGCGAGGGCCCAGCGCAGCATCATGGAGGGGTGGCCGGCGAACCGGAGGAGAGCCTCGACCGGCGCGGCGGGATTCCGCAGTACCCGCTCGGCCGTTTCATGGACGGTGGATTCGTGGGAGCCGTCGCAGGAGGCGCCGGACCGCAGATCGCAGTCGGGCCGGGGGCAGTGCGGATCGTGGACGAATGGTGTCGCCACGCTGTCGCAGACCAGGCAGCGTTCCGCCGGGGGAAGTCCTTCACCGGTGGCGAGCGCGGCCAGGAGGTCCGGTGGCGTGGCCTCGTTCGCCGCCGCCGCGCGGCGGACCTCCGCGTGAGGATGACGGGCGAGCCGGGCCGCCATGCCTGCTGTTGTCCACAGCGCCAGTTCCGCGACGACCCGGATGTCCGGGTCCGAGGCGAGCACTTCTCGTACGTCGTCCGGAAGCCCGGGGCAGGCGGCCAGCTTCTCCCTGCGCCGCGCATCCGGGTCCGTGGCGAAGTGCCGTGCCCACTCCGGATCCCCGGCACGCCGGTCGAGCAGGGCGAGCGCTGCGTCCGGCTGTGTGACGGGATCGATGTCGGCGGCGGTCAGCAGACCCTCGTACGCCAGTCGTTCAGCACTCCCCTCGACCCGGGCGGCCAGGGTGACCGCCTGCTCGGGGCTGAGGCCGGCACGGCCGGCCAGGCTCTCGGCGATGTCCGCGTCCGCGACCGCGATCAGACGCTGCACCAGCTCGGAGGGCAGAGCCGCGTTGACGGCGAGGCCGCACAGTACATGATTCACAGCAACACATACTGCCCGCCCCGTGATTGGCCCCACAACCAGCAGCTGACCGGCAGCGAGACCGCCGCCGTCGCTCCGGCGCCTTAAGGGCTGTCCCACGATCCCTGGCGGGCGCGCGACGCCGGCTACGGCACCTCGCCGCGTTGTCGGAACGCCCGGATACCGGTCAATGGAGCGCTTCGAGCAGGGGAATCGTCTGCTCGGGCCCCGGTAGCGCGTTGATCTCCTCTCCGACCCGCTCGGCGGCGCTGCGGTAGGCGACGTCGGTCGCGCAGGGAATGGCGAGCGACTCGGCCGCGATCGCGGTGCCGAAGTCGACCTCGTCACGCACCAGGACGTCGGGCTTCCACGCACGCGCGCGTTCAAGGACGGCCGAGGCGTGCCGCCGTGCCCCGCGCTGGGCGAAGCCCTCCGCGAGGTGCCGCACATCCGCTTCCGGATCGGGTGGCTCCACCGTCCGGCGTTCTGCGGGCTCGGCGGCTTCCGCGGCTTCCGTACGTCTGCGCGGCTCGCTCGTGGCCAGGGCGGTGAACCCGGCGGCTGCGATCTCGGGACCCCTCCCACCCGCACCGGCGAAAGCGACCGTGTGTCCTGCCGCCTGAGCTGCTCGGGCCACCGGGATGAGAGGTCGGAAGTGTCCGCTGCCGCCGATGAACGTGAACAGGATTCGCATCGGCTGAGGCTAAGGGCTGTGCCGCCCCGGGCTACTGGCGCCGGTCGCGGGCGGAGCCCGCGCAGCGGGTCGTCCGGCGGAAACGCGCCGCCGGGGGCAACGGCGCGGAGCCGGTGCGCCTACTGCGGCAGGTTGGCCGTGGCCGCCCGGCGGAAGACGTCCGCGCACGTCGGGGACGGTGACGGCTCGCGGGCGGCAAGGACGATCAACGTGCGGCGTACTTCCGTGCCGAGTCGAATGAGCTGGAGACTGGTCCGGCCGCCCTTGTAGGCGTACAGCCGGAAGACCTTGACAGCGATTTCGTCGCGCTCGTCGGCGAAGGTGTCCGGGAGCCCGGCGAGCAGCTCGAAGTCGCACTTGCCGGTCGCCGCGTCGGCCACGGTGCTGAGGGGCAGGTTCTCGAACTCGGCCGCGGACAGGGAAGCGTCCAGCGCGACAGCGTGGCCTGCCAGGGCCGCGATGACCTCGATGAGCCGTTCCCCCACCGACGTGTCGATGCCCCAGCCCCGCAGCCCCTCCCGGCGGCGATCCCGGCGCCATACCTCCTGGTCGAGCAGTGGCAGCAGGGCGCGACCCAGGTAGGCGCAGCGAGGCCACAGCATGTCGTGGTCCCAGGCCATGTGCGATCCCTTCCGCAGGAGCCGCCGGCCCCCAACTTCCCACTCCACGCGGGGCGCGTAAAGAACGGGCCGTTCGCCGGGCCGCGATCCGAGGAGCCCCGGGCTCACGAGGATCCCGTACGTCCTCGGGAAGACAGTCGAGGAGGCCTGGGCGGCCTCACGGCCGCGGGGCCGGGGACTCGGCCGTGCTGGGTGGCAGGGCCCGGAGCAGTGCCTCTACCGCTGCCCCGTAGGCGTGCTCCGCGGGCGTCGAGTACCCGATGACCAGACCGTCCCTGGCCGGCATCGAGGCCCGTGGGTGCCGGAACCCGGCGAGGCCGTCCAGCGCGATCCCCTGCCAGGACGCGGCCTTGACCGCGGACGCCTCCGTGCCGGGCGGCAGCCGGAGGACGGCGTGCAGTCCCGCCGCGACACCGGTGGCCGTGATGTGCGGGGCCTGTTCGGCGAGGGCGGTGACGAGCCGGTCGCGGCGGTGCCGGTAGCGCTGCCGCATCCGGCGGACGTGACGGTCGTACTGCCCGGAGGCGATGAAGTCGGCGAGCGTGAGCTGGTCGAGGACGCTCGCCGACGCCTCCCGGGCGCCCTTGGCGGCGAGCACGCTCTCGACGAGGCGAACGGGCAGCACCATCCAGCCGATGCGCATCGCGGGGGACAGGCTCTTGCTGACCGAGCCGAGGTAGACGACCCGTTCGGGGTCCAGGCCCTGCACGGCGCCGACGGGCACGCGGTCGTAGCGGAACTCCCCGTCGTAGTCGTCCTCAAGGACCAGACCGTCTTGCGTGCGGGCCCAGTCGATGACCGCGGCGCGCCGGGCCGGGTGCAGCGGGCCGCCGGTCGGGAACTGGTGCGCGGGTGTGAGCAGGACGCCGCGTACCCGTGGCTCCTCGGCCAACTGCTCGACAAGGGCGCCCTGTTCGTCCAGGTCCAGCGGCACCGTCCGAACGCCCGAGCCCTCCAGGATGTCGCTGTGGAAGCGGAGCCCGTACGACTCCACGGCGAAGGGGCCGCGCAGCGTCCCGCCGCCCGCACCGCGCGAACCGTCGAACAGCAGCCGCAGCGCGTGCGCGAAGCCGGAGCACACCACGATCCGCTCGGGATCGACACGAACCCCACGGACGCGCGTCAGATAGTCGGTGAGCGCGCGGCGAAGCTCGATGCGGCCGCGTGGATCGCCGGGTCCGAAGACCTCGTCCGGCGCGGCGCCCAGCGCCCGCCGGGCGGCCGCGAGCCAGGCCGTACGAGGGAAGGAGGCGGCCTCCGGAACGCCCTGGCGCAGGTCGTGCCGGTGGGCAGCGGGCCGTACGGGGGCGGGCTTCGGCCTCCGGGCGCGCGTGGGCGGCGCGGCACCTTCCGCCACCCGCGTCCCGGAGCCCTGGCGCGCGGTCAGCCAGCCCTCGGCGACCAGTTCCGCGTAGGCGTCGGCGACCGTGTTGCGGGCCAGGCCCAGGTCGGCGGCGAGTGAGCGGTAGGGCGGCAGCCGGGTGCCCGGCGCGAGCAGTCCCTCGCGCACGGCGTCCCGCAGCGCGCGGATGAGAACGGCACGGCGACTGCCGGTACCCGACAGCTCCAGATACAGGTCACTGCCGATGCGCTCCGCCAAATTGACCCATGATTCCGGCACGAGAATGAACCTTACCCGAGGTCTTTCACGACCGTAGATTCATGATCATGACAGACAACGCGCACACCACCCGGACCGCACCGCACACCACCCGGACCGCACCGAACACCACCCAGACCGCACCCCACACGCCCGCCACAGCTCACGACCACGCCCCGCGCATCAACTTCGCCAAGGCCGCGCCCAAGGCGTTCAAGGCCCTCATCGGCTTCGATGCCGCCGCCCGCGAGGGCCTCGACCCGGCCCTCGTCGAGCTGATCCAGATCCGCGCCTCGCTCCTCAACGGCTGCGCCTACTGCCTCCACATGCACACCTCCGACGCCCGCAAGGCCGGCGAGGACGAGGCCAGGCTGCACATGATCGGCGTGTGGCGCGAGGCCCGCCGCTTCTTCACCGAGAAGGAGCAGGCCGCCCTCGCCCTGACCGAGGCGGTCACCCTGGTCTCCGACGGCGGCGTTCCCGACGACGTCTACGCACAGGCCGCCCGCCACTTCGACGAACCGGATCTGGCCCGCGTCCTCGCCCTGATATTCACCATCAACACCTGGAACCGCATCGCCCTGAGCACCGCGAAGGTCGCGGGCGAGGACGAGCGGACGGCCCACTGATGGCGGCCCAGGAGACGGCGGCCCGCCCACACCCGGCCCCCGCCAGGAGCGGGAGGGCGAGCGCCGCGACACTCGCCCTCCTCGCCTTCGCCCAACTGATCATCTCCGTCGACTACAACATCGTCTACGTGGCGCTGCCCCGGATCGGCAGCGGCCTGGGCTTCTCCGCGCAGCACCTCCAGTGGGTGATCAGCGCCTACGCCGTCGCCTTCGGCGGCTTCCTGCTCCTCGGCGGCCGCGCCTGCGACCTGTTCGGCCCACGCCGCACCTTCGTGCTCGGACTGAGCCTGTACGGCGTCTCGTCGCTGGCGGGCGGACTCGCCACCGGACCCGCTCTGCTGATCGCGGCCCGCGCCGTGCAGGGCATCGGCGGCGCGTTCCTCTTCCCCGCGACACTCACCCTCGTCGGCACGCTCTTCCCCGAGGGCCGAGAGCGCAACCGCGCCTACTCGGTGTGGGGCGCGGCAGGCGGCAGCGGACTCATCGTGGGCGCGCTGCTCGGCGGCGTACTGACCCAACTGCTCGGCTGGCGCTCGGTGCTGTACGTCAATGTCCCGCTGGCCCTGATCGGGGTGGTGGCCGCCTTCCGCCTCATCGCCCCGGACACCGCCCGGCGGGCCGGCCGCCGCATCGACCTGCCCGGCGCCCTGACCTCCACGCTCGGCGTCACAGGCCTGGTCGTCGCCCTGGTCCAGGGTCCGGAGTCGAGCTGGCTGTCCGCGACGGTCGCACTCTCCGCGACGGCGGGCGCGACCCTGCTGGCCGCCTTCCTCCTCATCGAGGCCCGCACCCGCGATCCCCTGATGCCCCTGCGGCTGCTCCGCGGCCGAGCCCTGCGCACCGGCATGGCGGTGACGTTCCTCTTCATGGCGACGATCGGCAGCCTCGCGTACTTCCTCACCGGCTATTTCCAGAACGTGCTGGGCTACGGCGCCCTGCGCACCGGCCTCGCCTACCTCGTCCCGATGCTGGCGATCACCGCGGGCTCCCTGCTCGCCGGCCGGACCACCACATGGCTCGGCACCCGGGCCGCGATGGCCGGCAGCCTGGCGCTCGGCGCGGCGGGCACCGCGACGGTGGCCCTCGCCATGGCCGCCGACGGCTCGTACGCCGCGCTGGTCCCCGGCTTCCTGGCACTCGGCCTCGGTCAGGGGACGGCCTACACCCTGATGTTCGGCGCCGCCGCCGCGGGCATCGCGGGCCACGAGCAGGGCATCGCCTCCGGTATGGCGTCCACGGCTCAGCAGATCGGCGGCGCGGTGGGCCTGGCGGTTCTGGTCGGCATAGCGGGTCTCGGCGAACACACCTCGGCGGCGGCCACGGTGGACGGCACGCGCACCGCGCTCTTCGTGGCGACGGCGGGCATCGTGCTGACGGCCCTGGTCGCCCTGGGCTTCCCCCGCAGGGCCACCCGATGACCTGGCGGGGCAGCGACGGCCGGGCGCCCGCCGTGGGTACCTGGCCACCGCAGGTCCTCACCCACCCGCGTACGGCTGGACGGCACAGGCTCACGGCAGGGCAGGGCAGGGCATGTCATCCGCCAGGCAGCTCAGGCGAGTTCACGCGGGGTCCCCTCGGTGACGGCGCGGAGCTTGTCGGGGTTGGCCACGTTATGGATGGCCGAGATACGGCCTTCCGGGTCGAAGTCGAACGACAGCGTCGCAAGCACCCGGTCCGGGGCATGGAAGACCACACCCGGTCCGCCGTTGATCGAGGTGAACTCGGCCCGCATCTCGTGGGGTTCGACCCCCTGGTAGCTGGCCGTGCCGAGTGCGGCGAACCAGCCCGCCACGCTCTTCAGGCCCACGACCGGCTTGAGTGCCTGACGGACCTTGCCGCCGCCATCGGTCCACAGGGTGACGTCCGGAGACAGCAACTCCATGAGGGCATTGATGTCACCACCGGTCGCCGCCGCGAAGAACCGCTCAGCCACGTCGCGTTGGGCGGCACGGTCGGTGGTGAACCGAGGACGCCGGGCCCGTACGTGCTCGCGTGCACGGTGCGCCGCCTGCCGGACGGCCGGCTCGGCGCGTTCCACCGCCTCCGCGATCTCCGCGTAGCTGAAGGCGAACACCTCCTTCAGCACGAAGACCGCACGCTCCAGCGGACTGAGTGTCTCCAGGACGACGAGCAGGGCCATGGAGACCGAGTCCGCGGCGACGTCGCCGGCCGTGGCGGGGCCGGTGAGGATCGGTTCGGGGAGCCAGGGCCCGACATACGTCTCACGGTGGCGACGGGTCGAACGGAGCAGCTCCATCGACAGGTTGGAGACGATCCGGGTCAGGTAGGCCTTGGGGTCGGCGACCTGGGACCGATCGGCCGCCGACCACTTGAGCCAGGCGTCCTGGACGACGTCCTCCGCATCGACGGCGGTACCGAGGATGCGGTAGGCGACGGAGAAGAGCAGGGTGCGGTACTGCTGGAAGGCCAGCTGATCGCGGTCGGTACGGGGCGGCTGAGTCATTCGGCACTCCGGATACGGGTGTAGCGGCCTCCGCGCGGCCAGAACGCGCCGGAGGCGGGAATCTTCTTCATGCGGGCGAAGGTCGGCCACGGCGAGGCGGTGACCGTCTCCTTATACCGTGCGGCCCGCTTCCCGGTCAGCACGATGCGGCGCGGGCTGTCGTCGGGGCGGGTGAACTGCACGACGCCGTCTTCGCGGCCCAGACTGACCGGTGTGTGGTAGTAGCCGAAGCGAAAGGGCTTGGGCTCCTTGCCGGCCAGCGTCCGGAGGATCGTGAGGGCCGCGTGGACACCGGTGGGCATGCCGCCCTGGCAGGTCCCGTGCATCACGCCGTAGCCCTGCCGGATCGCCGCCGCGTCGCCCACGGCGTGGACATCGGGGTGGGAGACGGACCGCAGCGCCCTGTCGGTGATCAGCCGGCCTCGCCCGTCGACGCTCAGGCCCGCGGCGGCGGCCAGTGGCGAGACGCGGGTCCCGCTGGTCCACAGCACGGCGGCCGCCGGGACGCTGGAGCCGTCCGCCAGCTCGACGCTGTCCGGCAGCACCTTGGTGACCTCGACACCGCCGAGTACCCGTACTCCGAGCCGGGCGAGTGCTCCATCCAGATGGGCCTTGGCCCTCGGGTGCAGGCCCGCCCCGGGTTCCCCGCGGCCCAGCAGTGTCACCTGGAGCTCCGGGTACCGTTCGGCGATCTCTGCCGCGGCCTCGACTCCGGTGAGGCCGCTGCCGGCGACCACCACCGTCCCGCCGCCGAGCCGGGCCAGCCGGTCCGCGAGGAGGGCGGCGTCCTGTGGGCTGTTCAGGGTGTGCGCGTGGGCATCGACTCCGGGGACGGCGACGGTGTCCGCGACGCTGCCCAGACCGTAGACAAGGGTGTCGTAGCCCAGAACCCGGTCGTCGTCGATCCGGACGGTTTTCGCCTCGGCGTCCACGGCGGTGACCCAGCCTCGGACGAATTCGGCGCCGGTCCCCTCCAACAGCTCCCGGATGCTCATCCCGGCCGTCTCCTGACCCGTGGCGGTCATGTGCAGGCGGAGCCGTTCGGTGAAGTTCTCGAAGGGGTTGACCAGCGTCACGCGCACGTCTCCACGCTTCCTGGTGCGGGCCGCGAGTTGGATCGCGGCGGCGAGACCGGCGTATCCGGCACCTAGGACCAGGACCTCGTGCTTCTTTGCCTCTGTTGCGTTCATCGCGTTGCCGCCTCTTTCGTCTCGGTCGTCCGGGCCTTGCGAACGACCACCAGACGCAAGCTGCCCGCCCGTTCGTGACATGAGGCAGACGTGACCTGCGTCACGTGACCGAGCCGTGCGCCGAGCGGCGGCCGGTAGCCCTGACATGAGGCGTCGGAAGCGTCCAACGGGCCCTGATCGCGGAGGCCGAGGTGACTGAGACCGGCCTGTCCCGAGCAGCATTCCCGGCATGCCGGGCGACCGGACGTGAGGTCGGGGGCGTCAGACCGCGACGGAGAGCAGGTCCACCACGAAGACGAGGGTCGAGCCCGCCGGGATCAGCACAGAGGGTGACTGGTTGCCGTACCCGAGGCGCGGAGGAACGATGATCTCGCGCCGGCCGCCGACCTTCATCCCCCTGACCCCGCGGTCCCAGCCCTTGATCACCTTGCCACCGCCCACGGCGAACTTGAACGCCTTGTCCCGGCTCCAGGAGGAATCGAATTCCTTTCCGGACGCGAAGGTGACCCCGACGTAGTGAACCTGGACCACCCTGCCCGGCTTCGCCTCAAGCCCGTCCCCGACGATGAGGTCGCGGATTGTCAGCTCGTTGGGAGCATCACCCTCCGGACGGTCGATCCCGGGCTTCGTCGGTTCACTCATCGCGGCCTCATTCGCTCACCGCCGGTGGCTCTCTTGCGGACCGGCCGGCGCGCAGTCACTCTATGCCGTCACCACCTCGACCGTGCCGACCGTTACCGACCGTGCCGAACGCGGCGGGCAGGGGCGCTTGCCTTTGTGACGGGCGACCACGTCCTCACCGTGGCTCTCACCATCGTGCCCATGCCGCCACCGTCCACCGGCGAGGATTCCGACGAAACGACAAAGTCCGTATATGTCAACTGATGCCTTCCTGTGGCGTCTCAGTCCTCGGCGGCCTGCTGGTGTCGCTCCGGCCGCTGTGCTAGAAAAACTGCCGTGACAGGCGATCGTCTTCTGGTGGAGTGTCTCCACATCGATCTCTGCCGCGTTTCCAGCGCTTCCTGTTGAAGCCTGCCGCGGCGTCCACAGTGATGCCTGAGTGACGTCCCCGTGAAGCTCACGGGCCGTACGGATCTCCCCTCCCGATAGGCCGCGGGCCTCGCGCGTTCGGCGCGTTCCCACCCAGCTGTGTACGCGCAACTCGCCCCGCCGATCTGTCCCCAGGCCCGGCGCCACTCCACGCCACCGGAGAGCTTTTCATGTCCATGCCCACATTTGTACAGGAGCGGTCCGCCGAGTCGGGCCCGTCCAGCGAGCAGCCTCGGGTCGACCGCCGGCCTGAACGCGCCGCTCGGTGGCGCCGTGTGGGGCTCCGGTCGGTGGCGCTCGTCGCTCTTCTCGCTCTGTGGCAGCTGGTGGTCTCGCTCCAGGTGTGGTCACCGGTACTGGTGCCGTCGCCCGGTGCCGTGTGGCGGGCGCTGCTGGAGACCTCGGGGACCCACGACGGGGTGCGCGGCTATCAGGGACACACCCTGATCGAGCACCTCGGCATCAGCCTGCGCCGAATCCTCATCGGCGCCGGTGCGGGGGTTGCCGCAGGTCTCGTCATCGGGCTCCTCATGGGCACGCTGCCGTGGGTACGGGCCGTGCTTGAGCCCGCGGTGGCGTTCCTGCGCACGCTGCCACCGCTCGCCTACTTCAGCCTGCTGATCATCTGGTTCGGCATCGACGAGGCGCCCAAGCTCTGGCTGCTGGCCATCGCGGCGATGCCGCCGGTCGCGGTGGCCACCGCCTCGGCCGTGGCGTCCGCGCCGACCGCACTGGTGGAGGCCGCCCGCGCGATCGGGGCCCGGCGCGGACAGGTCGTCGCCTCGGTCGTCCTGCCTTCCGCACTGCCCGAGATCCTCATCGGCGTCCGGCTCGCCTTCGGCATCGCGTACTCCTCGGTGGTGGCCGCCGAGACGGTGAACGGACTGCCGGGGATCGGCGGAATGATCCGCGACGCCCAGCGCTACAACCAGTCCGACACGGTCGTCCTCGGCCTCTTCGCCATCGGTATCTCCGGCCTGCTCATCGACGCCGTGCTGCGGGGGCTGGAGAACCGGCTCGCCCCGTGGCGGCGGCACGCATGACCGGGGGCCGAGCACCACTCTTCCGCGTACCGCTTCCCTCCTTTCGTACCCCTTCTCTTCCCGCTCGTACTCGTCAGAAGGACACGCATATGCCCAGAACACGCGGTTGGCTCCGCACCTCTTCGCTCGCGGCGGCACTGGGAGCCCTGCTGGTGGTGACCGCGTGCGGCCAGGGCGGTTCCGGGGAGGAGGGAAAGGGCGGCGGCAAGACCATACGGATCGCCTACCAGGCCTTCCCCAGCGGTGACTTGATCGTCAAGGAGAAGGGGTGGCTGGAGAAGGCGCTGCCGGACTACACGATCAAGTGGACCAAATTCGACTCCGGCGCCAGCATCAACACCGCCTTCGTCGCAGGGGCCGTGGACCTCGCCGCCATCGGGTCCAGCCCGGTCGCCCGAGGGCTCTCTAAGCCGCTGAACATCCCCTACCAGGTCACCTGGGTACTGGATGTGGCCGGGGAGAACGAAGCCCTGGTCGCCCGCAACGGCTCCAAGATCTCCTCGGTCAAGGACCTGGAAGGGCACAAGGTAGCGACCCCGTTCAGCTCCACCTCCCACTACAGCCTGCTGGCCGCTCTCGACAAGGCAGGCGTGAACGCCTCGAAGGTCCAGCTCCTCGACCTTGAGCCGCAGGACATCCTGGCCGCCTGGACTCGCGGTGACATCGACGCCTCGTACGTCTGGCTGCCGACCCTCGACGAGCTGAAGAAGACCGGCAAGGTGCTCATCTCCAGCCGCGAGCTCGCCGCGTCCGGAAATCCCACCCTCGACCTCGGGGTCGCCTCCACCGCCTTCATCAAGGCGCACCCGGATGCGCTGGCCGCCTGGCGGAAGGCGCAGGCCCAGGCGCTCGACCTCATTCACGACGATCCCACCGCGGCCTCCACCGCCGTGGGCAAGCAGCTCGGTATCAGCCCCGGCGAAGCGGCCGCACAGATCAAACAGGGCACCTTCCTCAAGCCGGCCGACCAGGCGGACGCCAAGTGGCTCGGCACCCCGGGCAAGGTCGGCGGGCTGGCGGACAACCTGCGGAGCGCCGCGCAGTTCCTGGTCGACCAGAAGCAGATCGACGCGGCACCCGACCTCGACACGCTGCGCAAGTCCGTCTACGTGGAAGGGCTCACCGATGCCGTCGCTCCCTGATGTAGACAAGGACAGCCGCGCCGCCGACAAGGACAGCCGCGCCGCCGACGAGGACATCGCCCATGTCGATGGGGCAGCGGCCCCTGCTGCGGAGAAGGAGGACCCGACCGGCACCACGCGTGCCGAACGGGCCGCTGCGGAGGGCGCAGAAGCGGCGCCGACGGCTGTCTCCGTGCACGACGTACGACATACATACGGTCGCGGTGCGGAGGCGGTGACCGCGCTCGGACCGGTCACACTGGAGATCCCGGCCGGTGAGTTCCTCGTTCTCGTCGGTCCCTCCGGATGTGGCAAGAGCACCCTGCTGCGGCTGATCGCGGGCTTCGAGCGGGCCTCCCAGGGGAAGGTCACCGTCAACGGCGAGACCCCCGAACCCGGCCGACAGGCGGGAATCGTGTTCCAACAGCCTCGACTCTTCCCCTGGCGCACAGTTGGCGACAACATCGCTCAAGCGTTGAAGTACGCCCGCGTTCCGCGGGCCGAACGTGCCGGCCGCATCGCCGAACTGCTGGAGCGGGTCGGGCTGGCCGACACCGCCGACCGCCGCACCTGGCAGATCTCCGGAGGCCAGCAACAGCGCGTCGCCATCGCCCGCGCACTGGCGGGCGGCAAGCGACTCCTGCTGCTCGACGAGCCGTTCGCTGCGCTCGACGCGCTCACCCGCGAGCGGCTTCAGGAAGATCTGCGGACGGTCAGCGCGCAGACCGGAACCACCTCGGTCTTCGTCACGCACAGCGTCGACGAAGCGGTCTTCCTCGGCACCCGCACCGTCGTCCTCTCCGACAGGCCGGGAACCGTCGCCCTCGACATCCCCATCGGCCTGCCCAGAACCGGCGTCGCCCCCGACGACCTGCGCGGCCTGCCCGAGTACGCCGCGCTGCGCGCCGAGATCGGAACAGCCGTACGTAACGCCGCCCGCTGACCGCACCCCCGCCGAACCGGAGGAGAAGACATGACCGCCGCCACCGAGACCCCGACCGGCACCCCGCCCGCCCTGCGCGACCACCGCGTCCCCGCCGACGGACTCTACGAAGGCCCGCGCACTCTGCGGCGGGTGCCCGAAGGATGGACAGACCGGCCCTACGAACTGTTCACGGTGGTCCCGTCGGGGCGGGTCATCGGCGCGGAGATCCACGGCCTCGACCTGTCGCGGCCCGTCGGCCCGGCTCTGGGCGCGGAGCTCGACAGGGCGCTGCTTGAGTGGAAGGTGCTGTTCTTCCGCGACCAGCACCTCACCTCCCGGCAGCAGCGTGACTTCGCCGGACACTGGGGGGAGCTGGAGACCAACCCGCTGCTCGCCACCGGCGACGACCCCGAGGTCGTCCGCCTGGACCGGACGGCCGTACCGACGTTCGAGAACGTCTGGCACGCCGATGTGACCTTCCGCGAGCGCCCGGCCCTCGGGGCGGTCCTCCAACTGCGGGAGGTGCCTCCTGTCGGCGGCGACACCCTGTGGGCGGACATGGCCGCCGCCTACGACAACCTGCCGCCGGAGGTGAAGGAGCGCATCGAGGGAGCGCGGGCCGTGCACGACTTCATTCCCGGGTTCTCCCGCTTCTACCCGGCGGACCGGCTGGCGCCGCACCAGGAGGAGTTCCCGCCGGTGGAGCACCCGGTGGTGCGGCGCCACCCCGGTACGGGACGCCGGACCCTCTTCGTCAACGCCTCGTTCACCACCCGGATCGTGGGCTTCTCCAGGGAGGAGAGCGACCGCCTGCTGCGGCTGCTGTTCCAGCAGGCCCATGCCCCGGAGTTCCAGGTCAGGTTCAGCTGGCGCGCGGGTGATGTGGCGTTCTGGGACAACCGGGCCACCCAGCACTACGCGGTCAACGACTACGCCCCGCACCGCCGGGTGGCCGAACGCGTCGCCATCGCCGGCGACCGCCCGTACTGAGAGCCGTCCGTCAGCCGCGCCCCGGAGCCGCTGTCCGGAAGCCGTCCGGGAACGGCTCCGGGACGGCCCCCAGGGGCGCGTCCGGCGCGGCGTCACCCCGGACCGAGCCTGATGGTGTCTCCTGTCGGGTGCGGTGCCTGGCCGGTGCCGTGACCACCGGCGGGTATTCCTGGTGGATCACCGGGTAGGCGGTCGGGCAGCGGAAGAGCTCGACCGATTACGCGGCGTGAGGGCGGACAGATGGCTGACGGCATGCTGGAAGAGGACCTCTACCGATTCGAGGAGCTGCTGGACGACGGGGAGCGCAAGACACTCCACCGCGTCCGGGAGTTCCTCCGCGAGGAGGTGGCCCCGCATGCGGACACCTGGTGGGGCAAGGCGTCCTTCCCACACCACTTGATCCCGCGTTACGGGGAGTTGGGCATCGCCGGCCTGGCCTTCGAGGAGTGCGGCACCAGCACGGCGAGCAGCCTGCTCAGCGGCTTCATCGCGATGGAGATGGCCCGCGTCGACGCCTCGATGGCCACGTTCTACGGCGTACACGCCGGACTGGCCATGGGCAGTATCGCCCGCTGCGGTTCCGCCGAGCAGCGCAGCCGCTGGCTGCCCGCGATGGGGCGGATGGAGAAGATCGGGGCGTTCGCGCTGACCGAACCGCAGGGCGGGTCCGATGTCGCGGCGGGTCTGCGGACCACAGCGAGGCGTGACGGCGACACCTGGGTGCTCAACGGTGAGAAGCGGTGGATCGGCAATGCCACCTTCGCCGATCTCGTGGTCGTCTGGGCCAGGGAGGACGGAGGCGAGGGTGGCGTACTCGGCTTCGTGGTCGACAGCTCGACGCCCGGGTTCTCGGCGAGCATCATCGAGAACAAGATCGCCTTGCGAACCGTGGAGAACGCCGACATCGTCCTGAAGGACTGCCGAGTCCCTGAGGAGAACAGGCTCCAGGAGGCCCACGGCTTCCGGGACACCGCAGACGTCCTGCGGCACACCCGGAGCGGTGTGGCCTGGGAAGCCGTGGGCGTCATGCTGGCGGCATACCGCATCGCCCTGGACTACACGCGTGAGCGCGAGCAGTTCGGCGGGCCGGTCGCCCGCTTCCAGCTGGTCCAGGACCTGCTGGTACGCATGTTGAGCGACGCCACCTCCTGCCTCGGGATGGTCGTGCGGCTCGCCCAGTTGGAGGACGCGGGCACCTTCCGCGACGAGCACTCGGCAATGGCGAAGGCCCACTGCACGACGCGTATGCGCGAGGTCGTCGGCTGGGGGCGCGAGCTCCTGGCCGGCAACGGGATCGTGCTCGACTACAGCATCGGTCGCTTCGTCGCCGACGCCGAGGCGCTCTACTCGTACGAGGGGACCAGGGAGATCAACACACTCATCACCGGGCGCGCGGTCACCGGACTCGGCGCGTTCGTCTGAGCCGCCGGGGGAGGGGCACCCAGGGCCCGGAGGCTGGGACTCGGGATCACCAGGTGCCGGGATCACCAGGGTCGACGCCGTCGTCGGGCAGGGGTGGGCGAGCCGGATCGCTGTGGCTGCGCCCTCTGCCCGGAGCACCTGGGCAGAGGGCGCCGTGGGGTGGCGATGGCAACGAGCGGCGGCTCCTCCGCTCCCTCTGCCGACGGGACGACCCGCGGACAGACCTTCCCCGAGCTCCTGGCGTGCTCGAAAACCATCGTCGAGGGAACGCTGAAAGATGTCCGCTCCGCAGGCAAGTCGCATGTGCGGGTGACCATGTCGGTGGACCAATGGCTGAAGCCCAGGACGGGACTCGACACAGCCACCTCCGACCTGGCCGACCCCACCGAGCGAGACCCGGAAGAGGCCTATGGCCAGGGTGACCGTGTGCTCATGGTGATCCCGTCGAACGCTGATCAGATCGCTACCGCGGCTTCCCCTTCCAGGGGCAGGAAATCCCAGCGACGAGAGACCGGATCATCCGCACGCTGCCAGGCGTGACCGACGCCGACTGCCCGACAGACTTCCGCTGACCCGCGAATCCCAAACGATGGCAGAGTCAGGAAGGCGCCTGAGAGCGCGAAGTCGGATGGGCCGAGCGAGTCCGGCCCTCACCGCTGTCGCCGGCCTGCTTGGCGCCCCTGTCCCTGTCCCTGTCCCCCTCCCCGTCGTCGGCGCGGCGGGCTGAGCGGAGCTTGAGGACGAGCGGCAGCAAGAACCACGCTGCGCCGAACCACACCATGACGGCTCCGACGAGCAACTCCGCCAGCGTATCGGTGAGGACGGTGTGCAGCAGGAGCAGAAGTGTGCACCCGATGGTGAGCGCGAGCAACACCATGCCGCACACCATGAACCGGCCCGCGATGACGACCACTTCGTCCTTCATCTGGGACCCCGAGAGGAACCGGTGCAGCGCGACGGGCGCTATGAGCGCTCCGATGGCGGCGGCTCCGAGTACGACGGTAACCACGTAGACGCGGTGATCGAAATCTCCCAGGCGTTCGAATCGCTGGGTGAAGGCGACGCTGAGGAGGAAGCCGAAGAGGATCTGGATACCGGTCTGCGCGACCCGTGTCTCCTGAAGGATCTCGTTCCACCGCCGGTTGACCCGCTCTCTGGGGTCCTCCCGCGACGGCTCCTCCGGGCCTCTGACCTTCTCACGCCCCGGGTCGGAGACGATCGTGCCAGGCGCCCTCGCTCTGCCGTTCTCGCTGTCCGAGGGCGCGGAGTCCATTGACTTCATGTCGCCTCCTCTCATTGGCACACATGTGCCCCCAGTGGAGTCGGCCACGCCCTCATCAGCGACGGAACCCGAACGAGCCTCCAAGGTGCGCAGGCTGGGGGCACACAAGGACATCCGTGGCCCGTACCCCACCGCTCCTCCCGGGCCCCCAAGAGACACGCCTGGTCGACGAGGGCGACGAGTCGCTGAGACGACGCCGTGCCAGAGCTGTGAGTGGTGTTGGTGGTGGCTGGGCGGGGCTCGGGAAGCCGGGCTTCGGGGGCCGCGATGGCGCGGTGCCGAATTCCTCTACCGCGTCGGCGACCTCAAGCGCTGAGCACGCAACTGGCCCCGCGCCGCCGTCTACTTGTATGCCTGATTCAGCTCCCAGATCCCCCATACGATCACAGCCAGCGGAATCAGAACGGCTGCGGCGCCGAGCACGACACCCGCCCGCGCCCGGAAGCGATCGGCTCCCTCTCTGCCCCTCAACCTGCGCAGAGTGATGATGCCTGAGACCACCGCAGAGATCCCCACGGGCACGACGAAATACACGGGCAGAAAGCGGACCCATATCGGGACCAGAGGGGGCAGAAAGGGACAGGCCACCATTGATACGGCGGCAGCGCCCAGTACAAGCGCCGTCGTCCCCGTCGACTCCTGCTGCGCCGCCACCTGTTCACTCGATCCGGCTATCTGCTCATCGGAACTCATGTTCGGGATGTTAGGCAGTAGGTATCGCACTCCGCTTGGGCGCGAGTACCTAGGTTGTCCTGAGTAGCCCGCTGCCGGACCACTGCGAGTGGGACGAAGCGCAACCGCCGACAGTGCCTGGAAAGGCAAGGGCACGCGGACGGTGGAGCAGATCATCGCCGGTGCTGCCCGGCGCTGGGCTGTACACGCGTACGCGGACGCGCTCTACTCGGCGGACTGATGATCTGCGGGTTTTCGTCGGTGGTGGTTCGGCATTGTGGTGTCAGCGCGGTAGCTATCGGGTTTCTGCTGTTCGGCGTGGTGTGGTCAGGGATTCGATCGGTGACACGAAGCCAGATTTGGTGCTGATGATTTTGTTGATGGTGCAGGTCGGTTGGTTGCCGGTCGGTTGAAGCTTCCTACGGTGGGAGCTTCAGGTTGTAGCGGATTCCTCTTGCAGTGAGCCGGAGTTGTTCACCGTTCTGGACTGTGATGAGCGGGAACAGCGAGCTGCCTGGGGCGCGGTCCAGCAGGCTGGACCCCTCCCCAGCCCTTCACGATCGAACATCAAGGTGACGCTCTGCGACGACACCCCAAGACCTGCGCCAGAACCGAGCTTGAGCAGCGTTTGTTCACCACGTCGGACGGCACCGTGCTTTGGCACTGTTCGATTGGCCGCGAGGGTCTTGGAATTACTCTTTCAGTCAGGGACGGAAGGTGCGGCGGTAGGTGTCGGGTGGGACGCCGACACTGCGGTGGAAGTGGCGGCGCAAGGTCGTGGCGGTACCCATGCCGGTGGCCGCAGCGATGGTGTCCACCGTGGCATCGGTGGTCTCCAGCAGTTCTTGGGCTCGACGAATGCGCTGGGTGTGGAGCCACCGCAGTGGCGTGGTGCCGGTGAGGTGCTTGAAGTGGCGGCCTAGGTGGCGTGAGCTCATCCGGGCCTGGCGGGCCAGATCCTCCACGGTCAGTGGCTGGTTCAGCCGCTCCAGCGCCCAGGGCAAGAGCTCGCCCAGGGGGTGGTTGCCCGGGGCGGGGAGAGGGGTGGCGATGAACTGGGCCTGGCCGCCGTCTCGGTGGGGCGGGATGACCAGGCGTCGGGCGATCTTGTTCGCGTTGGCCGAGCCGTGGTCGAGGCGGACCAGGTGCAGGCACAGGTCCATGGCGGCGGCCTTGCCCGCGGAGGTGAGGATGTCGCCGTCGTCGACGTAGAGGACGTCCGGATCGACGGTGGCCGCCGGGTGGCGCCGGGCCAGTTCCCGCGCGTGGGCCCAGTGTGTGGTGGCGCGCCTGCCGTCGAGCAGTCCTGCCGCGCCCAGGACGAAGGCGCCCGTGCACAGCGAGGCTACGCGGGCGCCGGCCGCGCCGGCCGCACGCACCGCCTCGATCAGCTCGGCAGGCGGGTCGCGGTCGGTGTCAGCCCAGCTGGGGACGATCACTGTGTCCGCGTGCGCTAGATGGTCGAGCCCGTGGTCGGGTTCCAAATGGAAGCGGCCGACGTGCACCGGACCGCTCCCGCAGAGGGAGAAGTCGTACCAGGGGTCCACGATGTGGGTCAGGTCGGCTCCGAAAATCTCAACGGCCACGGACAGTTCGTAGTGGAGCATGCCGTCGGTGACGGCCAGTGCAACAACGGGCATGTCTGAAACTGTACGCACCATGTCGTTTCCGACGATCGTGCGAGGCGCTTCCGGACGGACAGGATGGGGGTGTCAGGCCGCAGCGGATGGACCTCGCAGCGGGCGTTCGAGTGCAGGGAGCGATCTCATGGGATCAGGTCAACTGGTGACGGTGTTCGGCGCATACGGCCACACCGGGCGGTTCGTCGTCGCGGAACTCGCCGCCCGTGGGTTCGTCCCGGTGCTGTCCGGGCGCAATGCGCAGACCTTGGAGGAGCTGGCCCGAGAACGCGGGCTGGAGGCCCGGGTGGCGTCGGTCGACGACCCGGCCTCGCTGGACCGGGCTCTGGTGGGAACGGCGGCGGTCATCAACTGCGCCGGTCCTTTCGCCTCGACCGTCGGCCCCGTGATCGAGGCCGCGCTCCGCGCGAAAGTCCCCTATCTGGACGTGGCCGCCGAGCTTGAGGCCAACCTCGACACCTTCGCCCACTACCACGAGCGGGCCCTGGACGCGGGAGCTGTGATCGTCCCGGCCATGGCCTTCTTCGGCGGCCTCGGCGACCTACTGACCACCGCCGCGATGGGCGACTGGACCGATGCCAACGAGGCACACATCGCCTACGCGCTCAGCAACTGGAACCCCACCGCCGGTACCCGGCTCTCGGGGGCGGTCTCCCGCGAGCGGCGCGGCGACCACCGCCTGCGCTACAGCGGCGGACAGTGGGAGCACCGCACCGGCGCCGCGCCCACCCTTGAATGGGCCTTCCCGGAACCGATGGGACCGCGGCAGGTCATCGGGGAGTTCACGATGGCGGACGTCGTCACCGTCCCCCAGCACCTCTCCATTCCCGACGTGACCACCTACATGACCGTCGAGGCGGCCCGAGACGTCGCCGCCCCCCACACGCCGGCCCCGACCGCCACCGACGAGAGCGGGCGCTCGAACCAGACCTTCCTCGTCGACGCCGTCGTCCGCTCCGGCGGAGCCGAACGCCGGGCCACGGCCGGCGGCCAGGACATCTACGCCGTCACCGCACCCCTCGTCACCGAGGCCCTCGAACGCGTCCTGACCGGCCGCACCAAGACCGTCGGCGTCGCCTCCGCCGGCGAGATCTTCGACGCCCCCGACTTCCTGCACGCGCTCGACCCGCACATCACACTCGACCTGCACCCGCAGAACCAGAACACCTGACCCGAGCCATCCGCCCTGCCCTCGGGCGCGCACCCTCAGCGGGCCGTGACGGCATGGACGCCGGCGTCCCCGTTCGATTCCCTCACCTTCAACGGCAGGGGCAGCGGAACGTACTCGAAACGGAACGTGCCTGCCACCAGGTCCCGCTGGAGTCGGAGAGCGGCCATCTGCGACCCTCCGGGTATACCCCAGGTGTCCGAGCCGCCGTGCAGGACGTAGAAGCCGTGCTCCCCGCCAGCCCGCTCGGGGGCGTCCCCCGCTACGGCGGTCCGGTCGCCCTGCTGACGTCCGCGACGATGTTCAGCGCAGGTGAGACGTACGCCCAGGTCCTCATCGGCCGGCCAGGCGGGACCGTCCGCATGGGGGCGAACACGCAGGCACCTTCTCCGACACCCTGGACCACACACCACACACCGCACACCGCCACGGCGGTCTGGCTTCCGGACGAGGAGTTCCTTACCCGCCGTGGAGAGACCTTCGACGGCGCGGGCATCCCCCCATATCCGTAGACCGGTCTTCACCGAGGAGGAGTTCGCGACGGACCGGGACTCGGCCTTCGGCGCGGCGTCGCGGTACGCGGGATCAGAAGCTGTACCGGGTGGAGCCACGCGCCCGTCGGCGTGGCGTGTCGTGGCAGAGCAACTGTGCGGGGCCGCCGCCCCTCGGGAGTGACGGACACGCCCTAGGGGGAGGTGACGCGCCACGCCGCCTCGATCATCTCGAAGATCTCGTCCACCGCGGCCTGCGGGTCGGGCGCCTCGCGGGCCAGTGCGTACGCGTCGATCACGAACCTCGCGATTGTCCGGCAGGCCGTTGTGGTCCGTGCCAGGTCAGGATCGGCGGCCATAACCGCCGCCAGCGTCTCCGCATGGCGCAGCCTCATCGACTCCTCGTACTCCCGCAGAGCGGGGGACCCGGCGATCATGTGCCAGACCGTGGCGTTGCCGTCTGCGGTGCAGTGGCGCACGAGGGCGTGGATCTCGCGGCGCAGTGGGGGGAGGAGCGGCTCGTGCGGCGCCCGTCCGGTGACCGCCTGGGTGAGGCGCTGCTCGAAGTCCGTGTCCTGCTCGAACACCAGGGCCTCTTTGGAGGCGAAGTGGGAGAAGAGGGTGGTGACGGCTACATCGGCTTCGGCCGCCACGTCACGGATGCCCACCGCGCCGTACCCGCGTTCCGTGAAGAGCCGGAGGGCGGTGTCGGCGATCTTCTGGCGGGTCGCGGCCTTCTTGCGCTCACGGCGTCCGGACTCAACGGTCATGCATTGACGCTAGCAGGTGGTAAATCCTAACTGTTTCAAAAAGCTAACCGTTAGTGTTAAGTTCTCGGCATGAAGAAAGTGAACTTCGCCGAGTTCGGCGGTCCGGACGTCCTGCGCCTCATCGATGCCGAGGAGCCCCACGCCGGCCCCGGCCGGATACGCGTCGCCGTGAGAGCGGCGGGCGTGAACCCCGTCGACTGGCGGATCCGGGAAGGGCAAGTTCTGGGCGCCCACCCGACCGAATTGCCCGCCGGAGTCGGGCTGGACGCCGCCGGGGTCGTGGACGAGGTCGGTGAGGGCGTCGACGGGATCGAGATCGGCGACCACGTGTTCGGCGAGGGCTCCAGTACGTACGCCGAGTTCGCCGTCCTGTCGGCCTGGTCCCGGATGCCCGAGGGACTGCCGTTCGAAGAGGCGGCCGGGTACCCCTCCGTGGTGGAGACCGCGCTGCGCGTCATCCGCGAGGTCGGTGTGCTGCCGGGGCAGACGCTGCTGGTCAGCGGGGCGTCCGGGGGAGTCGGGTCGGCGGTGCTGCAGATCGCCCGCGACCGTGGCATCGCGGTGATCGGCACGGGCAGTGCTTCGAACCAGGAATATCTGCGCGGCCTTGGCGCCCTCGCCACCACGTACGGCGAGGGCTGGGCCGAGCGGGTGCGGCAGCTCGGCCGGGTCGACGCCGCTCTCGATCTCGCCGGTTCGGGAGTGATCCGCGAGCTCGTCGATCTGACAGGGGATCCGCAGAGGGTCGTCTCCATCGCCGATCTCGGCGCGCCGGAGTCCGGGGTCCGGTTCTCCGGCGTGGCCGGGAGCGTGCCGGAGGCGCTCGCCGAGGCCGCCCGTCTCATCGCGCGAGGGAAGCTCCACATCCCGGTCGAGAAGGTGTACACGCTCGCCGAGGCCGCGGCGGCCCACATCGACAGCCAGGCCGGCCACACCCGCGGGCGTCGGGTCATAGTCGTCTGACCAGGCCCACGCGCCGGCCGTGACCGGAACCGGGAGGGGACGGGCACGGATGCGGGACCTCGCGGGTTCGGGGCTGCGTGCGAGGAGTACGCGCCCGGACCCTTCCGTGGTCCGCCGAACCGCTGCCCGGCTGGGAGGGCGAGAAGCAGCTGCACTCCGGGTTCCACTCCGGAAAACCGGACAGTCCCGGCTACACGAAGGAGCAGGCCCGCCGTCTACCGGGCCCGGGTGCTGGAACCGTCCGCGACCCTGATGACACACCCGCACCGGGGTTGAGATGTCGTGGCAGATCCGGCCGCAGCGGGCCGGACGTCCCGCGATGCTGCACTCCGGCGGCTGCACCCGCTCCTTCGGGGAGGGCGTGTTGATCAACCGGCCGGAGGCGCAGATCGCGCAGGCGGCCCCGACACCGCAAAAGGGGCCGGGCCGGTGGTTTGAGCGGAAGCTCGACGGACACCACACCGCCGTGCGGCACACCCAGGAGACCGTGATTCTCTACGACCGGTTCAGGCAACCGAACCCGATCGATGTCGAATCCAGGCCAACCGGGTTCGGGCCAGCACCTGGTCCACGTAGACGACGAGGCAGCCACGACACGTCGCCCTCCCACCCTCCCCACAAGCCGTCAGGACGGCTGAAGCTAGGCCAGTATGAGGCCCGCCCACCCAGTCCGTATCTGCTGTGAGGGGTGATCAGATACGCGCCGGTGGTCATGTCCTCTTCCGCCCAGCCGGTCACCTCGATCAGCTGCCCGTCCGGCGGCCCACCGGTCAGCTCGCGGTAGTCGCGTCCGGGCGGCGCCCCCGGTGGCGGGTCATCACGCTCGCTGCCGTACACCCTCTCGGTCCCTGTGCCACGAGACCAATCTGGTGCGGCGCCGGGTTCACCAGCACGCAATCGGCGCGACACCACCGCGAAGACCCCACTGCGCGTGACGCAACACCTGCCCCGTACAACCCTGAGGCCCCTCCAACAGTCCATACCTGCACCGAACGACGTGGGTGCGCGCGCGTACGCGCCTGAACGCCTGCCCACTCGCGCACCCGCGCCGACCGATCGAACGAATTCCGAGTGCCGTACCACCGGACATCCGGCCTGCCGCAGGAGAAGAAGACCCACATGCACCAGAGCCTCCGTATCGCCACCGCTACCACTGCCGCGGCCGCGTTCACCGGCGCGCTGCTCGTCGCCGGGGCGGCCGGCGCCTCCGCCGCGCCTTCCAGGCTGCAGGGCGACTTCAACGGTGACGGCTACCGCGACCTCGTCATAGCCGCGCCCATCGGCAAGATCTCGGGCAAGGAAGGGGCCGGTTACGTCACGGTCGTCTACGGCACCAAGAGCGGCCTCGACAAGTCCAAGCACACAGTCATCAGCCAGGCCACGGCGGGCATCCCCGGCACTCCGGAGGCCAGTGACTACTTCGGTGACCGGCTCACCACAGGCGACCTCGACGGCGACGGGTACACCGACCTCGTGGTCGGTGTGCACTCCGAGCGGATCGGCTCCACCGACTCGTCCGGTGTCCTCACCGTCATCTGGGGCGGGGCGACCGGCCTCAAGACCGCCACCGACATCGCGTCCCCGCTGCCCAAGTACCGGAACGAACTCGGCTGGGCCCTGGCGACCGGCGACTTCGACGGCGACGGACACACCGACCTCGCCGCCGGTAGCAACTCCACCCCGAGCCTGAACATCTTCAAGGGCCCCATCTCCCGTACCGGCAAGGCCGCCGCACTCGTCGGCATCGACACCACCGCCGCCACCGGCATCTACCCGGACAAGCTCGTCGCCGGCAACGTCAACCGGGACGGCGCGGCCGACCTCCTCGTCATGGGCCAGCAGGAGAGCGGCAACGGGTACGCCACCCGCAGCGTCCTCTACAAGGGCAGCTCCACCGGCCTCAAGGCGTCGAGCAAACTCGCGGGCGGCTACGCGGCGGCCATCGCCGACGTCGACAAGGACGGTTACGAGGACATCATCACCGGCAACTTCATGGAGAAGTCAGCCGGGGAACCGAACGGCGGTCCGGGCGGTGCGGTCACCGTGACGTACGGAAGCGCCTCCGGACTGTCCACCCGGACCCCTGTCCGGATCACCCAGGACACCGCCTCGGTGCCGGGCACCGCCGAGAAGAACGACCACTTCGGGTGGAGCGTGTCCGCGGGGGACACCAACGGCGACGGGTACGCCGATATCGTAGTGGGCGCCCCGGGTGAGGCCCTCGGATCAAAGCAGTCGGCCGGCACGGTCACCGTGCTGCGCGGCTCGGCCAAGGGACTGACCGGGATTGGCTCGAAGAGCTTCTCCCAGGACACAGCAGGAGTCCCCGGAGCCGCCGAGGCCCGTGACGAGTTCGGCGCCTCCGTATGGGCCACGGACAGCAACAACGACGGCCGTGCGGAACTGGTGGCCGGTGCCGCCGCGGAGAACAACGGCGTTGGTTCGGTCTGGCTGTTCAAGACGGGTGCCAGCGGCATCACTGCGACCGGATCGACGTCCTTCGGTCCGGGATCGGTCGGCGGGCCTGCCGGCATCTCCTACTTCGGCGACAACTTCGCCAACTGATCGCTCGGGCTCTGACAGACCCCTTGGGCTCTGGTCGTACCCACGTACGCTCAGGTTCTGCCCCTGTGCGTACGTCGGTACGTCCCCTTCAGTTATCCGCGAGGCTGCGCTGGGGTTCTTCAAGGTTGTCCTCGGCCCCGTCTTTGGGGCGCTGGACAACGATCTGATGCGCCGCTTCGCGCACAGCGGTACCGAATGCCGCCGCAAGCTCCTCAACGGCCAGTACCGGGAGCTGGACAAACAGCTCCGCGCTCTCCGACGGGCGCAGGAGCGCATCAAGGAGAACCCCGAGATCGGACTGGACGCGCTGGCTGCTCTGGGCTTCGGCGTCGCGGAACTCGGCATGAGCGATGCCGACCTGACGGCTCTGGCAGGAGCGGTATGAACGGCGTTTCCTACTCCTCGACCCAGTGGCACGACTACTGGAAGTCCAGGTGCCGGCGACCTAACGTGAACAGCGGCGCGGAAACCACATCGCCGATGTGATCGCGGCCGACGGATGCGTGGTGGAGATCCAGCACGCGAGCATGTCCCCGACATCATGGGCCGCGAACTGGACCACGGCCACATGGTGTGGATCTGGGACGGCCGCTCCGCCTAGGCCACACCGATGCCCTCTCACTCACCGCCTTCGCCAACGGCATCGTGAGCTTCCGGTGGAAGAACCAGCGCCTCAACCTCCGTACGTGCCGGCGCCCGTGCTTCCTGGACTCTGGATGCTGGGGGAGTCCGGGAAACAGATGCTGCTGAAGGTCGACATCCTCAACAAGGACGGAACGGGCTCCGGTCAGCTGGTCACCCACGACATCATGCGGCTGTGGATCGTCTCCGGCCTTCCTCGCCGTCCCTCGCCGAGCTCCCCGAAGGCTGCGGCATCCGGCGGTGAAATTCGCCGCGGCAGTCGCTCAGCACCACCATCCACCTGCCGGGCCCTGTACCAAGTCTTGCAGTTCGGGGCCCGGTTGGGCGCGGGAATGGTCAGTAGCCATCGCGTTCGAAGGGCGGCCCGCACTGCTCGATGAGGTCGCAGGTACACGTACCGTTCTCGTAGGAGGCCTTGTCGCACTCCTCGTAGTACTCCCGTACCGCGGCTTCGATGACCGGCCGCCGGACCTGCCCAGTCCATCGCTGGAGAAGGCCATCACCGCGTGCCTGGCCCCCGAACCCGCCGACCGCGAAGGAGCTGACCACCCGCATGGTGACCCTGCGCGCCCTGCGCCCCGACGACGCCACCGCCCTCACCCGCGTCTACAGCGGCGCCTCCATCCGGCACACCACCGGCAAGCCCCTCACGCTCGAACAGGCCCACGAGAAGATCCGCGCAGCCCTCGCCCGAGCCGCCGAAACCCCCCGTGCACAGTGGAGCTGGGGCATCCTCACCGCAGACGAGATGATCGGCCTGATCTCCCTACGGCGACGAACCCCGTCCGTGGGCACCATCAGCTACATCCTCCGCGAGGACACCTGGGGCCACGGCTACGCCACCCACGCCGCCCACCACGTTGTTTCCGTCGCCTTCACCACCGCCGGCCTCAACCGGCTGGAGGCCATGCACCACCCCGACAACCCCGCCTCCGGCCGCGTCCTGGCCAAAGCCGGGTTCACCCGCATCGGCACATCCGACCGGCACACCGATGACGGAACCGTCCCCTACGAGCTGTACGCGCTGGAGAGCAGTGCCTGACATGAAGCTCAACGACCTCGGCCCGCTGATGGCTCGCCGCCAAGACAGCGGCCTCAGTTTCGAGCGCTTCCGCGCCGCCCCGGCACTGGCTGATCTGCAATGGCCCAACGACGTCCTGAGGGACTTCCTCTTCGACCACGGCGACAATGGCCACTTCGTGGACGACTACGGAGACGTCGATCTGTGCGCCATCACCTGGAAGCTGGAGACGATCCCGGCTGCGGCCTTCCCCATCATGCCGACTGGCGAGAGCGACGTCGGCTGCATCGAGAGCTACGCCGCCGACCCGGTGCACTGGGTCAAGGTGCGGCCCCCGGAAGTCGGCCGGTACTGGGAAGAGCACGGGACGTGGCTGCGCACGCCGCTCCTCATCGACCGGCGCCTCCTCGACCCGGCGGACAGCGGACTGCAGGTCCTGGAGGGCCCGCACCCGCGTCGGAGTGCTGCGCGGTCGCCTCCGCGAGCAGCTACGCGTCGCCCCTCACCACCAGGCATGGGTGGGACGTCCGTGAGAACCTGCCTCGTCTCGCTGCGTACGCTGCGAGCATCGAGGTGTTTTCGAGGAGGAGCTGCGGATGACTGAGAAGGCGTCTGTGCCCGGGCCGCGCCGGGACATGGCGATGCACAACGACTGGTGGGTGTCGGGCTGGGAGCACGTGCTGCCCCGTCAAGGCTTCCCGCTGACCATGTTGATCGGGACCGCGAGCCGGCCTGGCTTCACCGGCTCGCTGGACGACCTGGTGCACGAGATCTTCGACGGGCAATGGGACATGATCGGCGGCGACCTCGACGGCGCGCTCACCTTTTCCTGGCCTGATGAGGAATGGGACTACGAGACGGCGCCGGAGGGCCGCGAGGCATGCGAGGCGGCCCGCTGGGAGCAGTTCAGCACCATGCTGACGACCGCCGGCTTCCCGGTACCCACCACCGTGCGGGACCTGTCCGAGCTGTACCTGACGTGGGGCCTGGCCCGCCGCGAAGAGACACCGGACGGGCTCCAATGGTCCATGCCCGCCGCGCTGCCGCTGCCGGGTGACCTGCTGCCCCTGGACCCCGAACTCACCGAGCGCCTCGACGGGATCCGCTGGACCATGCGCACCGGCCCGCTCCTCGACACCCTCATCGACCACCTGGTCGACGATCTGGGTGAACCGGCAGAGACCCTCACCTCCCTGGACCGGCTGGCGGAAGCCACGGGCCAGGACGTCGACGACACCCGGCTCGCTCTTACGGAACTCGTGAAATCCGGCGACGCCCGTGTCCAGCGCGGCGAGGAACCGGCCGACGCGGAGCGCCTGGAGGCCCACCGCCGCTTCCGCCTGGTCATGGACTGGGAGCACTTCCACGAGAACCGCATCCAGGTCAGCCGCGGGTGACCGAGACCGCGCACGGCACCGTGGGGACCAGCGGCACGCGCCTAATCGTGCTCCGAGGCAACAGCGCCTCGGGCAAGTCGTCCGTCGCGGCCGGCCTGCGCGAAAAGTTCGGCCGCAACCTCGCCATCATCGCCCAGGACAACCTCCGCCGGATCGTGCTGCGCGAACGCGACCGGCCCGCCGGCGCCAGTATCGGTCTGATCGACCTCACCGCCCGCTACGCCCTGGACCACGGCTTCCACGTTGTCCTGGAGGGCATCCTGTACGCCGACCGCTACGGCACGATGCTCCAGGACCTGGTGCGCGCCCACCAGGGCGTCACACGGTGCTACTACCTCCACGTGCCCTTCAAGGAGACAGCGCTCCGGCACGCGTCGAAACCAGATGCCGAGTACCTTGCGCACGTCAACGAGGACCACCTACGCGACTGGTACCGAGAGAAGGACCTGCTCCCCAATGGCCTGGAGACCGTTGTCGACGCGGCCAGCACCCTGGACGACACGGTCCAACAGATCTACTCCGAGAGCGGCCTGGACGGTGTTCTCCCGATCGACCGCTGAGGGGTGCCACCCGCAGGTACGGTCATAACCACGGCATCGACGACAGCACACACCACCGGACCCAGGGGGCAATGGGCGTGGAGAACGGATCGGACAGCATCCCGTGGGGCGGCGAGTGGCGACGCCACCTCCGCTCCGATGCCGAGATGGATCTCGTGCGCTCGTGGAAGCGCCGTGTCGAATGCCCGACTTGCAAGGCAGCCGCAGGGCGGGCCTGCCGCACCGCGGGTGGCAGCCCGACCAACGAACACCGTGCACGTCGTGACGCCGTCGGCCCCATCCCGTACACGAAGTGGCGAAAGGAGGGCCTCATCCCGGAGCAGCGGACGTACACGATTCCGGCCGTGCTCAAGGAGTCGGAGAAGGCCCGCGCCGACTTCAACGTGGACACCGCCCTGGCCGACGGTGTGGCGGTCGTCCGCATGTTCCTCGCCGACCGGCTCGGATTGTTCCTCCAAGGCGAGGAGGCCATGGACCGCATCGACGACGCCGTGCGCAAACTCATTGAGGTCCGCGGCCCGGTGGGGACGGCCGACGTGGTCACTGTCCTCGCCGGCCAAGTCGCCTCGCTGCTGGCTGCGAACGCCGGACCCGACACCGATCCGGAGGCACTGTTCGACACGACGATCCGCGCGCAGATCGACATGGCCCGCAGGATGAATGCGGTCGAGAAGGAACGAGCCGACGGCTGACCGGCCGGTCAACACTGACGTAGTCCCACCCACTAACCTCCTGCCGATGCAGTACCAACCTGCACGCCTGGCGGTGTCCCGTTACTGAGATTGAACTCGTGAAGTCATGGGGGCTGACGGTTGGTGCCTGCCTGCGGTATCACCGGAGGATGAGGTATCCACAGGGTGGTGGGTTGACTGCTGAACGGCCGTGCAAGCGCGAGGAGTTACGGCTTCAGGCGGCTGAGCGGTTTGCCCTGGGCGAGGGCAGTTCAGCGATCGCCAGGGATCTGCGGGTCAGCGTCCGGTCGGTGCAGAGATGGCGTCAGGCATGGGCCGAGGGCGGGCCGCGATCCCTGCGATCGCAGGGGCCTGCATCGCTGCCGCGCACGGCTGGGAGGACCAGCGCTGGACTCTGAGCCGTGTGAAGACGGTGATCGGACGGCGCTTCCACCTCACTTACACGATCCAGGGCGTACGCAAGTTGTTGGCGCGTAACGGCTGGTCCTGCCAGGTTCCGGCCCGTCGTGCCGTGGAGCGCGATGACGGCGCGGTGGCTGGGTGGGTCAAGGAGGTGTGGCCCCGCGCGGAAGACTAGCGGCGGCCGTCAATTCACCTTGGCCTGACACAAGATCAATGATCAGAGTGCTTGCACTCGGACTCCCACCCGGGGTCCGTCACGAACCGGCTCAGCCGGTAGGTGGTCGGCAGTGCCAGGCGCCCGCACAGCGTGTCGATCCGGATCATCGACCCGTCGACTCCTGCCTCCCGAAGGCGGCGCAACTGCGTGCGCATCTCCGCCTGGTCCCGAGTCTCAACGATCACTTCCCACTGCCCCGCGTCCGGCGCGGCGCGAGCGGCAAGCCGCTGAGTCTCGGCCTCTTGTCGCCGCCTCCTTTTCCCTTGTCCTGGCACCAGTCCAGACTCACTGGCCGACCTCAGAACGGCAAGGCAATTGGATCGAGCACGCACATCCCCGCTCGGTGATCATTTGTCAGACACGACCTAGTGCCGTCAGTTGTTCATGGTTTGGGCTCTGGCACACATTCCGTGACGCGGGCACTGTGAGTGACGGTCGAGGGTCGTGTTGGCCTTCGGGAAGTTGCCTAAAAATGATCAGTGGAGATCTTGGATAGGTGACAGTTCGGGTTCGTGGAAGAGATGACCATCCGGCTGGAGGAGTTGCTGTTCCCGTCGATCCCGGTGTCGCGGTGTCGTCGGTCGACGTGAGCAATGAGGCGGTATTGATAGAGGCCCGGTGCACGATGCTCGGGGCCGACTGCGCTGGGTGCGGGGGCTGGTCGAACCAGGTTCACAGCTCCTATTTGCGGTTTCCCGCTGACGTGCTCAGTGCGGGCAAGCGGGTTCGGCTGTGCCTGCGGGTCCGCCGGTTCGTCTGCGGAAATGCCTTGTGTGAACGACGGACCTTTGTCGAGCAGATAGCCGGGCTGATCCGACGATACGGCCGGTGGACCGAGCGGCTGCGGTCGACATTGGCCGCAGTCGGCCTCGCGCTCGCTGGCCGGGCTGGTGCCCGCATGGCTGGGGTCTTCGGAGTGGCCGTCAGCCGCAGCACTGTGCTCCGGCTGGTCGAGGCCCTGCTTGATCCCGAACCACCGGTGCCGCGGGTGCTCGGCGTCGACGAGTACGCGACGCGCAAGGGCCGTTTCTATGGGACCGTGCTGGTCGACGTCGAAACCCGACGGCCGGTCGACCTGCTGCCCGACCGGGCAGCATCCAGCCTGGCCGCCTGGCTGGCCGAACGCCCTGGCGTAGAGGTCGTCTGCCGCGACCGTGCACCGTTCTTCGCAGAAGGAGCCACCATCGGGGCGCCCCAAGCCGTGCAGGTCGCAGACAGATGGCACTTGTGGCACAACCTCAGCGAGGCCGCCGAGCGGTGCGTTGCCCAGCACCGTGGCTGCCTTGGAGTCCTGGCTCGTGAACCAGTCGAGTTCGCAGCTGCGGCTCCACCGCCCAAGGAGATGACCGGATCACCATGGCCAACAGGCCACCGGTTCGCCGACCGTATCCGGGACAGGCATGCCATCGTCCACAGCCTGCTGGCGGCAGGACACAGCCGACGGTCGATCGGCCGACAGCTCCACATGACCCACCGCACAGTCAAGCGCCTGGTTGACGCTGTCGTCCCCGAGGACCTCTTCCAGGGACAGTGGCAAAACCGCCCCACAGTCCTTGACGAGTACAAGCCCTATCTGGACGACCGCTGGAACCACGGTTGCACCAATGCCTGGGCCTTGTGGGAAGAGATCGTGCCGTTGGGCTACAAGGGCAGCTACCAGCGAGTTCGCGCCTACTTGCGGGAGAAACGCCTCTCACCTGGACCGGTCTCCGCCCGGCCGCCGACCCCTCGGACGGTCTCCGGGTGGATTCTGCGGCACCCCGAAAACCTCACAGAGAGCGAACAGATGCGGCTCAAGGCTGTGCTGGCTCATTGCCCAGAACTGGACGCCCTCGCCGGGCACGTCCGGTCCTTCGCCCGGATGCTCACCGAGCGCGGGGGCGAGCGACTACCGGAGTGGCTCGACGCCGTCCGGCAAGACGACCTGCCCACCATCCACACCCTCGCCGCAGGCATCGACCGCGACCGAGACGCCGTCATCGCCGGCCTCACTCTGCCCTGGAGCTCCGGCGTCGTCGAGGGACACGCCAACCGGATCAAGATGCTCAAGCGCCAGATGTTCGGCCGTGCCGGCTTCGCTCTCCTGCGTAAGCGAGTACTCCTCGCTACATGAGGGGCGGTTGCCCGATTCAGGCGGTGACCTTGGCCGCAATCCTGGCCAGCAACTTGCCACGAACGATTGGCCACTCGTCTGTGAGCAGGCTGTAGTACAGCGAGTCACGGCGCGTGCCGTCCTGGCGCACCATGTGGCTGCGGAGCGTCCCTTCGTAGATCAGTCCCAGACGCGTCAAAGCCTGCTGGGACCGCTCATTGAGGTTGTCGGTGCGCAGAGCGATCCTGATGAGACCCAAGGCGTCGAATGCATGGCCGAAAAGCAAGAGCTTGGATTCGGCATTATAAGGGCCGCCCCAGCAGGAGCGATCGAACCACGTCGCACCGATCTCAGCGCGACGCTGAGCCATATCAAGCTCATAAAGGCTGGTCGAACCGATCACCACCCCGTCGGCTAGACGTTGGACCGCAAAGCACTGGCGGGCTGGATCCGCCAACATCTGGCTGAGCATTGCCCGCATCTGTTCCAAGGATTCAGGACGAGGCCGGGGCATCCACCGCCATACCGCGGGGTCTGACGCGGAGGGAAAGAGGGCTTCGGCATGGTCAACAGACAACGTAATAAGGCGGACACTGCGACCGGTGAGAGAGTCTTTACTCATGTCGACACGGTAGCCCTGGCGTCATAGACGCACAGGTGAAGTGGTGATCACCGCCGACTTCTCACTCACGGTGTTCGTCTCACGGAATGTGTGCCAGAGCCCGGAAGGGTCAGTAGGCCTGGAGTTCGACGAGCAGGCTGTGGATGTGCGCGTCGGCACCGACGAGACCCTGGCCAACCTCGTCAGCCGCAAGGCGCGTAAAGAACTTCTGCCAGTCTTGAAGCAACCAATGGACGATGCCGACGTTCTGACGTCTCGCGCCCTGCGATCGATGGGAGACACGAGATGAAACCGCATATGGCGATGGGAAGCCGCCCTCGGTCGGCGGTCCCGGGCTGTCTGTCCGGCTGGGCTCCGGCCACAGCGCTCCTCCTGGCCGTGACGACATCCTGCACCGGCTCCGCACCGGGAAACGGTGGCGTCGCGGCCGGAAAGCCTGGCACGGCCGGAGTAGGAGATCGGCTCTTCCCAGGGCTCGGCAATGGTGGCTATGACGTGGTGCACTACGGGCTGACGCTGGATTACGTGCCCGAGACCAACCACCTGAAGGGCACGGCGATCATCACAGCGCAGGCCACCCAGGACCTGAGCCGCTTCAACCTCGACCTTTCAGGGCTGCGGCTACGCGGCACCACGGTGCAGGGAGCCAAGGCCCAAGTCGCCCGCGCAGGAGATGAATTGCTCGTGACACCGGCGAAGACGGTGAGGAACCGCGAAGTCTTCAAGACAGTCGTCACCTACGACGGCACACCGCGCACGCTCAAGGACGACGACGGAGGCCTGGAGGGCTGGATGGAGACCGACGACGGCTCGACGGCCCTGGGTCAGCCGTCCGGCTCCATGACCTGGTTTCCGGGCAACCACCACCCGTCGGACAAGGCCACGTACGACACCACGGTCACCGTGCCCAAGGACGAGGACGGCGACCCCTACGACGTGATCAGTAACGGCAAGCTGATCACGGAGGAGGACAAAGGGAAAACGGTAACCCGCCACTGGCGAACCGAGGAGCCCATGGCCAGCTACCTCGCACACGTCTCCATCGGATACTTCGAGACCCACAAGGGGCGGACGGACGATGACGTGCCCGTCTACGTCGCCATCGACCCCGACGAGGCCGAAGACTCCGCCGATGTCCCAGACCTGGTGCCTGAGATCGTCGACTGGGCCAGCAAACTCTTCGGCCCCTACCCCTTCTCCTCCGCCGGTGCCATCGTCGACCACCTGCCAGGGCTCGACTACGCCCTGGAGACCCAGACCAAGCCCTACTTCGGCGAGGCGCCCGAAGAGGCGCTGCTCGTGCACGAACTGGCACACCAGTGGTTCGGCAACTCCGTCACCCCACGCGAGTGGAAGGACCTGTGGCTCAGTGAGGGTCTGGCCACCTACGCGGAGTGGCTCTGGGAAGAGGAGCGGGGCGACAGGGGCACCACGGAGATCTTCGAGGATTACTACGACGGCACGGACACCGAGAGCGAGGGCATCTGGGCGTTCCCGCCGGCGGATCCGCCCGGCGCAGGACGCGTCTCAGATCCGCCTGTCTACGGACGCGGTGCCATGGTCGTGCACAAGGTGCGCAGGGCTGTCGGCGACGAGACCTTCTTCGACATCCTTCGTACCTGGACCCGGCAGCACCGGCACGGCAATGTTGACACCCGGCAGTTCATCGCCCTGTGCGAGAGCAAGTCCGGGAAGGACTTGAGCGCGCTCTTCAACATCTGGCTCTTCGACGAGAAGAAGCCCTCCCGGATGTGAGGAGGGCGATCCGACGAGAGAAGGGCTCTCCCCGAGGGAAGGCCCTTCTCCGGCCCGCAGAAGGCCCTATGCAGGCGGGTACACCAACGTGATCTCGCGGTTCAGGCCGGTCTCGTCCGCATCCGGGTACATGGACACTTCACCGTCGGACCACCGCACCAGGAAGTCGTCCGGGTGGCGGTTGTCCGTGTAGTCGCCCGCGCCCAGGACGGTGGCGTGCGTCCAGAGCCGGTTGGGCTTCTTGACCTGGCTCTCGCCGTGGAAACCGTTCTGGTCGACGTCCTTGTAGAGGGTCAGCTCTCCGTCCGTCCAGCGCACGATGAGGTCGTGCTGGTCGTTGCCGGTGAAGTCGCCCGACGTGATCGTCGCGGCGTGCTTCCAGGTGCCGTTGGGCGCGGCGAGTTTCTTCTCGCCGTGGAAGCCGTCGCGGTTGACGTCGGTGTACAGGGTGACTTCACCGTCGCTCCAGCGGACCAGGAGATCGTCGGCCCACTTGTTACTGGTCGTGTAGCGACCACCGGTTATGGAAGTGGCGTGCTTCCACAGATCATTGGGCTTTTGCAGCTGTACCTCGCCGTGGAGCCCTTTCTCGTCGACATCGGGATACAGCGTCAGTTCGCCATCCGTCCAGCGGACGATGAGGTCGTCGCGGTCGGCCCCGGTGAAGTCGCCCGCGGCCATGGTCTCGGCGTGCTTCCAGGTGCCGTTGGGCGCGATGAGACGAATCTCCCTGTCGAAGTTGTCGCCTTCCTCCCCGGCACCTCGGTACAAGGTCAACTCGCCGTCGGACCAGCGCACGATCAGGTCGGAGTAGTCCCAGGAACCCGGATTACCGTCAGTGAAGTAGCCACCCGCCATGACCTCGGCATGCTGCCAGGTCTCAGCTTTGCCCAAAACACCACGGCCCGCCGGCTGACGGTTGTTGACCGCGTCGTCGTACAGCGACTTGGCGTCACCGTCGAGGTAGGAGCTGTAGGAGATCTCGTCCTTGTCGCCGCCCGTCTTCCAGCCGCCGATCACGCCGATGATGCCCCAGTCGCTGCCTCGCTTGATGAGGAACGGCCCACCGGACGCACCACCCGAGTACTTGTCACAGGCGATGCGCAGGAAGCTGCCCGGGATCTTAGGGTCGGTGCTGTCGTATCGGACGGTCTTGTCCGTGCAGTCCAGCGGGCGCTTCTGGTTGGCCGGGTAGCCGATGAGGCGGGTGGGGTTGTGGTTGTACCCGGCATTGATCATCAACTCGGCGCCGCCGACAACGTCCTCGACGTTCTTGCCGCCGCGCGGTTCGAGCAGCAGGAAGTTGAAGTCGAGGTCGGCCGCGGCGTCCGGGCCCTTGGCCAGGTACCGCTTGTCGACATAGATGCGTCCGGGCTTGACAGTGAAGGAGCCGTGCGGCTTCTTCCCGTCGTCGTACTGCGGGACGAACGCGAGGTTTTTGCGCGCGTCCTGGTCGTCGAAGCAGTGGCCGGCGCTCATCACGATGTTCTTGCCGGGGCTCTTGACGACCGTGCCGCCGCAGAAGCGGCCGGTCGCGGTGCCGTCGTTCCAGAAGAAGGTGCCGACGATGGGCAGCCCTTCGAACGGCTGACTGGCGGCGCGCCCCGTCCTGGGCGGGGCGGGAAAGTGCTTGGCCTCCTGCTCCTTGACGGGCTTCGCGGCCCGCATGCGCTCTGGGGTCCAGTAGTCGTCGGCGTCAGCCGGCGTGAACCCGCGCGCGTCGTCGTCCCCGCCTGCCGGGACGGGGACCGACGGAGCGGAAGACTGCTCCTTCGGGACAGGGGCAGACGGAACGGAAGGCTCCGTCGGTTGCACGGAGGCCGGCGGAACGGAAGGCTCCGTCGGTTGCACGGAGGCCGGCGGAACAGAAGGCTGCTCCGGGGCCGTCGGCGAAGCGGAGGACGGCTGCGCCGGGGTGCTCGGGACGGAGCTCCCCGAGGGAGCCGGATCGCCCTGGTCGGCAATCGCCGGAAAGCCCGGCAGCAGCATGAGTGCTGCGGCGCCCGCCGCAGTACCCAGCGCTCTGCGTATTCTCATGGTTGTTCCCCCACACGAAAAGATGACGCATGCCACGCCGTCTGGCGTGGCTGTGTCAAGGTCAGTCAAGATCGTATGACTACTAATGGCACGGGGAAAACGCATATGCTCGACTTCACACGTTCGTCCATCCGCTGCGGACTTGCCGCTACTGCCCTGCCGCTGATGTTGCTCGGGCAGGCCGGAGCGGCCCACGCCGATCAGCTCCCCTTCCCCAAGCAGGGGTACAGCTTCGTCGGTGGCCCCGCGGCGCCTGGCGAGGTAGTGAACCTCACGGTCAAGGAACGCCCCGGCAACCCGCACCCGACGGACGTCGAGGTCTCAAGCCCTGCGCTGACCGACGACACCGTCCTCGGTGACACCAGGAGAGCCTGGGTGGGCGCGGGCCGGATCAAGAAGACGGTGAAGCCCGGAACGTATCCGGTGACATTCACGCTGCGACACAAGAGCGCCGAATGCGTGACGGAAGAGGACCGCGACTACGTGTGCGACTATCCCGCGATCGTCCTGCGCTCGAAGGTGACGGTATCGGGTCAGGACGAGACTGCGGCATCGAGCGAAGGGCCAGGCTTCGGTGGCGGATTGGCCATCGGTATCGCGTCGGGCGCCGTGGCGACACTGGCGGTGGGTGGGGTACTGCTGCGCCTTCGCCGCCGCCAAGTTCCGTCTTGACCCTCGTCGGCACCCCGGGGCCCGGTTCAGCGCGTCGAGCTGCCGGTCGAGCCGTTGTGATCCGGTGCTGACCCGCATACCCCATACGGATGTCGGTCAGTACGCGCGGCCACGCGGAGAGTAGATGTTGTCGGCGGCGTCCAGCGCCTCGGTCAGGGCGTCCCCCGGACAGGAAGCCCTCAAGTAGCCATCGGTTTCTGAGGATTGGCCGCAGGTCACCGGAACGAGCTCGACTGCCGCGACGAGGAAGAGTGCCCCAGTTGCGGGCACACCACCGGCAAGACCCTGCTCCCGCCGTACGCGGCCGGCATCATCGCCGCCCATCCGCTCACCGCTGACTTCCTGTACCTACTGACACACCTCATGGCAGAACCACTGACATCCAGTGGCAGACTCCGCTGACGTCCCGAGGCTCTGGCACTGATCTTGTGGTCTCGTGACGCAACGTCATCGGATTCCGTCATCATGTGTGGCGTGCGATCTTCGAGGTCTTGAAGTGTTGTTGCCGCATCTGGCTGGCCTTGTCTCAGTGGATGAAGTCGAGCGGGCGCCGGGCGTGATCCGTATCGTGGCGAGGGCACGGGCCTCCGAGGGGCTGTGCCCGGCGTGTGGCACGGCCTCCTCGCGTGTGCATGGCCGCTATGAGCGAAGCTTGGGCGACAGCGCGATGGGCGGCTCGGCAGTCGTCATCCGACTGCGGATTCGCCGGTTCTTATGCCGGAAGCCGGAGTGCACCACGGTCACGTTCGCCGAGCAGATACCAGGACTTACCTCCCCACATGCGCGTTTCAGCCCGTTACGGCTGGAGGCTATGAGGGCGATCGCTCGGGCACTTGCCGGCCGGGCGGGGGCCCGGCTGGCTCGGATGCTGGGCATGCCCGTCAACCGCATGACCTTGCTCCGCCTGCTCAGGCGCCTGCCCGATCCCGAGTTGACCACCGCACCGTCCGTGCTCGGCGTCGACGATTTCGCGTTGAGACGCGGACACGTCTATGGAACGGTCCTGCTCGACATGGACACCCATCGACCGGTCGATCTTCTGCCAGGGCGGACGGCTGGAATCTTCGCCGCGTGGCTGCGCGAGCATCCCGGAGCGCGGGTCATCTGCCGGGATCGCGCGGGTTCCTATGCCGACGGAGCCCGCACCCGAGCCCCCGACGCGTTGCAGGTCGCCGACCGATTCCATCTGTGGCACAACCTCGGCGAGGTAGTCGATAAGACGGTCCGCTCCCACCAGACCTGCTTGCGCCCGGTCCCGCACTTGGATCGCGACGCCGAAGAGGAGCCTCCGTCGGGAGCCCCGCAACCCGGGTTCCACGACGTCAACGGCCGGGAGCGACGTCTTGTCACACGAACCGTCGAGCGCCATTCGGCGGTCCACCGGCTCCTGGCCGAGGGCGCGTCACTCAACGCCATCTCCCGCCGTCTCGGCCTGGCCTTTCGCACTGTTCGCCGGTTCGCCCGCGCGGCGACCGCCGACGAACTTCTGGCCGGAGCTGTCCACCGCCCCAGCAAGCTGGACGAGTACAAGCCCTACCTGACCCGTCGATGGAACGAGGGATGCCGGGACGGCGCCCGGCTCCACGAAGAGATCAAGGCCGACGGCTGGAACGGCGCCGCGCGGACGGTCCAGCGATACGTGAGCACCTTCCGCGGCCACGCCATTGCCGAGCCGGCCCCCGCCCCACCACCGAAGCCCCGACATCTGACCACCTGGATCATGTCCCACCCCGACAACCTCGCCCCTGACGAAGCCGTCCGCCTCAAGGCAGCTCTTGAGGAGTGCGCCGAGCTCCGCTCCCTCGTTGGGCACGTCCGGGACTTCGCGCAGATGATGACCAAGCGCGACGGACACCGACTCGACGACTGGATTGCCGCGGCCACGGTCGAGCAGCTGCCCAACCTGTGTTCCTTCGCCCGCGGCCTCCGCCACGATCACGCAGCGGTCTCCGCCGGGCTCACCCTGCCCCACAGCTCCGGCGCCGTGGAAGGAACCGTCAACAAGATCAAGATGCTGAAGCGCCAGATGTTCGGCCGAGCGAACTTCGACCTCCTCCGCATCCGGGTCCTCCACACCCTCTGATCCACAGAGCGTTGCGAGGCCACCAGTGCCGGACACGACTTCGTCATATGGCCGGATGCCGGCCGGTGCCAAGGAAGCGTGTGACGGAAGAATCGAGGAGGTTGCCGAACTCCTCCGGGGTGGTGATCTGCGGGCATTCGGTGGTGACCTCGTTGTCGGTCAGTGCGTCGAGGTCTGCCCAGCCACCTCGGAACAGGACGAGGTGCACCTCAGTCCAACCGTCGGTGCCCAGGATGCGTACGCCGATCGAATCCGGGTCGGCGACGACGGCCCGGTCGGTCTCCAGCCGCTGAGGCCAGAGAAGGGTCTCGTCCCGCCAGGTGATCGGTCCGGGGCTGAGTCCGAACGCAGTCCAGGCGGGAAGGCGTGCGGTGATCTCGGCGGCAGCTTGGTCGAGGTCGATGGCGTGGTCCATGGAGCGATCTTCGCTTGGTGGAGCTCAACCGCGAAGTGCTGGCTGTGTTCTGGTGACGGACGACACGGGTGAGGCACGCACGGTTAGCGACCACAAGATCAGTGCCAGAGCCGAACACGGTTCTGGCACAGATCTTGGGGAGTCGTCGCGGAGCGTCACCTCGATGTTCGATTGCGAGGGGGCTGTCCGTGTGAGACCGCGTACGCCTTGTGCTGCGACAGCCGTAAGTGACGCTCCCTCAGGTGTCTCCTGGCTGCTGCTGTCGGCGGCTATGGGCGGTGATGGTGCTGGTCATGCAGACCGATGCGCCGTTTTGGGACTCGCTGGTGTTCGAGGGGATCGACGATGTGGAGGTCGAGGCGGTTTCGGCCGCGTTCGGCACGGTCGAGGTGGTGGCTAGTGGCTCGTTTCGGATGATTGGACGGGTAATTGATCCTTCGTCGGTGAAACGGCAGGCTGCTTCCAGGTCGTGATCGTGGAGGTGGTGGTGGGGCGTCGCCCGGGAGTGTTCGTCCGGCCGGTCAGCATGGAGGAGGGGCGTCGGCTGCAGCGGATCAGCCGGACCTCGAAGGATCCGGTGAGGCTGGGGCGGGCGATCGTGGTGATGATGTCCGCCCAGGGCCAGTCGGTGCCGGACATCACCTCGCTGATGCAGGTCAGCGCCGAATATGCGCGCGATGTGATCCACGCGTTCAACGAGCGGGGGTTCGAGGCACTGGACCCAAAATGGAGAGGGGGACGCCCCCGCGCGATCAGTAGTCAGGTGCGTGAGCACATCTGTCTGATCGCCCGGACATCCCCTGCCGACTGGCGCATCACCGCGTTCTCCACCTGGAGCCTGACCAAACTCGCCGAGCACCTGGTCAAACAGCAGGTGGTCCCCGCGGTCAGCCGCGAGACACTGCGGCGGATACTACGCGAGGGGAAGGTCTCCTGGCAGACCACCACGACCTGGAAGTCCTCCAATGACCCGGACTTCATCACCAAGATGCACCGGATCCTGGCCCTCTACGACACCCCGCCGGCCGACGGCCGGGTGGTGTGCGTGGACGAGTTCGGGCCGCTGAACCTGATGCCCCGCAAGGGCAAGGCGTGGCGTCCGCTGCGGTCACCCCGCCGGCTGCGGGCCACCTACAACCGCTACGACGGGGTGATGCACATGCTCGCCGCCCTCGACCTGGCCACCGGCAAGATGTACTACCGCATCCGGCAGCGCAAACGCTGGCGCGAGTTCCTGTCCCTGCTCAAGGCCCTGCGAGCCCGCTGGTCAGGGGAGAAGCTGTACATCGTGCTGGACAACTTCTCCCCGCACAAGCACCCGAACGTCCGTGCCTGGGCGTTCGCCAACGACGTCGAACTGGTCTTCCTGCCGACCTACGGCTCGTGGCTGAACTGGATCGAAGCCGAGTTCGCCGCCCTGCGCTACTTCGCCCTCAACGGTACCGACCACCGCAGCCACGGCGAGCAGGACGCCGCCATCGGCGCCTACATCCGCTGGCGCAACGCCCGGGCCGAGCCGAAGACCGGCTTCGCCACCGACTCGCCCATCCGCACCTGGGACCGGTATCCGGCCCAGGCGGCTTGACCAGCCTCCCGCCGAACCAGGTCTCAGCTCACCCCTGCCAGGCCGAGCGGAGACCTGCCCGTGGTGGCCAGGCGGCGGGTCAGCACGCGAGTGGTGCTGCCGTCGTCCTCGCTGATGTCCCCGACGTGTTCGAAGCCGATCCTGTCCAGCAGGTTCAGCGAGGCGCTGTTCAGTGCGGTTACCGTGGCGTGCACCTCGGTCAGCCCGAGGGTGTCAAAGCCGTAGCCGACGACGGCCCGGGCCAACTCCGTCCCCAGACCGGATCCCCACGCCGCCGCGGCCAGCGCGTAGACGATCTCGTGGCCCCCGACCACATCGGTCGGCTTGATCTCGGCATGCCCGATCAACGCACCGTCCCTGCGAACGGCCCAGACATCGAACAGGTCCTGGGCATAGACCTTCGTGAAGATCCGCCCGAACAGGGCCCGGTCCTCCTCCTCGGAAGCGGGACCGTCACCCATCCACTGCGACACCCTCACATCCTGGAACAAGGCCACGAAGCCCTCTTCGTCCCCGGGAACGTAGCGGTCCAGGAGCAGTCGCTCGGTGCGCAGGGTCGGGGTCATGGACGGCGACGCTACCCACCCGACGCCGCGCCCGGCAAACCACTTTCACCAGCGCAAACTTCACCCGGCCCAGCACCAGCCGCCATAGCGTCAGGCCGTCCACACCGAGGAATCGCCTCAGGACGATTGCCCGGTCAACCATCCGAGCCAAGCCACTAGAGGCCGCGCGGCTGGCTCTGCATGTCCGGGATGCGGATGCTTCTCGGACCGGGTCCACGACCGTTACCAGCGAAGGCTGAAGGATCTTCCGCTCGCTGAGCAGAGCTTTGTGATCCGGCTGACGGTCCGGCGCTTCATCTGCGGATCGGTGGACTGCCCGCGTCGGACGTTCGCCGAGCCGTTTCCCCGGCTGGCCGCCCCGCACGCACAGTTCACCACGCGGCTCAACCATGCCTTGGAGCGAGTGGGGCTCGCGCTGGCCGGGCGGGCCGGCGCCAGGCTGGCTGCCCAGTTGGACTTCGGCGCGGGACGGATGACCTTGTTACGCAGGGTGATGGCACTACCCGATCCGCAGTTCACAACGCCGCGAGTGCTGGGCGTGGACGACTTCGCGATCCGCCGCGGCCAGACCTACTCCACCGTCTTGACCAGCGTCGAAGACCACTGCGTGGTCGACGTGCTGTCGACCCGTGAAGCCGGACCGCTGGCCGCGTGGCTGGCCCGTCATCCCGGCGTGGAGATTATCTGCCGGGACCGGGCGAGTGCCTACGCCGAGGGCGCCCGCCGCGGTGCCCCCGACGCTCTGCAGGTTGCTGACCGGTTTCATCTGTGGCAGGGCCTGGGCCGGGCCGTGGAAACCTGCGTCGCCGCCCACCGCGACTGCCTGCGCGATCCTTCGCCCAGCGGCATGTTGCCGAGGGCCATCCCGGGTCCTGGCCAGCCGCAGGACGACTCGGAGCCCGTCGGCCGGCGAGCCGAGCGGAAGAAGGCAGCGCACGCCCTGGTCCACGACCTCCTTGCCCAAGGCCACTCACGCCGGGCGATCGCCCGACACCTGGGCTGGGGGCTCAACACCGTCCTTCGGTACGCAAACGCCCCACGCTGGCAGGAAACCTTCCGCGAGAACCGGCCCCGGCCCAGCAGACTGGACCCCTACAAGCCCTACCTGGAGCGACGCTTCGCCGCGGGATGCACCAGCGTCACCCACCTCCACCATGAACTCGTCGCCGGCAACGCGCCCGTCACCTACCAGATGGTCCGCGCCCACATCGCGACGCTCCGCGGGGCTCCTGCCGGCGCGCCGCCCCGACCCCTGACGGTGCGGCAGGTAACCGGCTGGCTCACCCGGCACCCCGCCACGCTGAGCGAGGACGACCGCGCCGGTCTGAAGCGCGTCCTGGCCCGCTGCCCCGAACTGGACAAGGCCGCCGTGCACGTCCGCGACTTCGGCGAGATACTCGGCAACCGCCTGGGTGCAACGCTCCCTGCCTGGATCGACTCGGTCGAGGCGAGCCAACTACCCGGCCTCACCGGCTTCGCACTCCACCTGCTCCGGGACCTCGACGCCGTGACAGCGGGGCTCACCCTGGACTGGAGCTCCGGCAGTATCGAGGGCGCCGTAAACCGCATCAAGAAGATCAAGAGGCAACTCTATGGCCGAGCCGGATTCGAGCTTCTCCGCAAGATGATCCTGCTTCAATAACCTTCAGTCCCGCACCAGTGGCTGGCCCAGCCAACTCGATCGACGCAGGGCACAGGGGCTCGTAGTCTCCCGCTGTGACGGATATGACTGAGGCGCGAGACGCCTTCAAGAACCGATGCACCAACGCCGCATGCACACTCGCATCGTGCGTCGGCTACACCATCAGTCGCATCTCGTTCGACGCCTTCCCCGAGGAGGACTCCCTGGAGATCACCCTCAGGGAAGGGCCGTGGAAGCCGGACGTAGTGCTCTCCCTCTCCAATCTCCACCACGTCTCGGTCGACAAGCCCCCGCAGACCGTCGGCAGCTCCATCGACGAGATCTCCTTGATCTACCTCCCGGTGCTCCCACAACCGTGGCCTGCGGGCGCCGCTGACCGCGTCCGACGGTTCGACGGACTCTGCGAACTCGCATGGCTTCGGATCGTCGGACCGGCCGAAGTTAATGCCGTCGCATCGATCGTGACCATCTACACCGCAATGAGTGACGACCGGGCCTCAACAGTTCAGAATCACCTGTGCTGACGGCCGCATCGTCGCTCGACCCCTGATCGAACATCGAGGTGACGCTCCGCGACGACTCCCCAAGATCTGTGCCAGAACCCCTCAACAATCGACGAAGCCACCTGGAAGAACCCGGACCTCGAACCCCGCGACTACGAGCAGATCGCCCTTCAGCTGACCGGGCACGCCCGCACGGTCGCCGCCGATGTCCGGCGACAAGCTGCCACCCTGCCCAAGAGCGACGGCTGCGGCGCCCTCGCCGGAGTCGTCCTCCGCGAAGCCGACAGTCGGCTCTCCGTCCCGCTGGAACGAACCGTGCGCTGCGTCCAGAACCGTGCTCGCCTGGTTCGTGCCCTCTACGAACGCCTGGACCGGCTGGACTCCGCGCTCGCCCCGGAGAGAGGCTGAAGCGTCCTCCATCGAGGCGAAGGACTCTGGTGGTGGAGGCCGTGGCGGGCGGGACGGCTGCCCCTGAACGTCCGGTCCCCCACTGAATAGCCCTGTCTTCAGCTGCTCTCCGTCAGCGGTTCGTCTCCGGGTCGTCTGCCTTGTGTCAGCCTGACCTCCGGATCCGAGCTGCCGGGATCGGAGAGCGGGGCATCCTCGTCATCGTCTTCGGCGGGGCTCTGGAGACCCTTTGTCAGCGCGGATGCGGCGATCTGGTTGATGGTTGGCTGATCGACTTCGGCTGCGCCGGTCTCGGCGAACCCGCCGTCGACCTGATCGCGGCCGGGTACGTCCTCCCGCCGCGGCCCGCCCCGCCTTCCGGGTCGCACTGGACCCGGACGACGCGATGTGGACACGTGCCCACGGCTGGGCCCTGTCGATCACCCTCATGGAATTGAACTGCTCCAAGGAGACGAACCCCGTCATGGCGCCCACCGCCCGCCACGTCATCGGCGAACTCCTCGCCGGCGGCCCGGCGACTACAGGTGTCCGCCACCGTCGATGACGACGACGGTGCCGGTGCTGAGCCGCAGCGATGTGACGGCGCCGATCAGGGAGCAGGCCACGTCGTCCGGGTCCGCGGCGATCCGGAGCGGCGCCGACGCGGCTTGGGCTCGGACCGCGGCCGGATCGCGGCCGGGGACGAAGCCGGTGTCGACCGCTGCTGGCGAGAGGTTGAAGACGCGCACCTGTGGGCCGAGCACGCGCGCCAGGGATGTGGTCATGACGTCCAGGCCCGCCTTGGCCGCGCAGTAGGCAATGCTGCTTCCCAGCCCCGTGGAGCCGGATATCGAGGAGATGTTGGCGATAACCGCGTCGCCGGAGGACCGTAGGAGCGGGGCGAACGCGCGAATCACGGAGAAGGTACCCCGTACGTTCACCGTCAGGATCCGGTCGAACTCTGCGTCCGTCAGCCCTTCGAGGTCGCCGTGGTCCACCTGCTTGGTGGTGCCGGCGGAGTTGACCAGTACGTGCACCACACCGTGGCGGTCGGCGACGAGGCTAGCGGCCTTGCCCACGGTGGTGGAGTCGTCGAGCGGTATGTGTGCCGAGCTGTGACCTTCACCGGGTAGGGCGGCGACGACGCCCTCCGCACGGGCTGCACCGGAGTTGTAGCCGACGACCACGTGGGCTCCGGCCTCCGCGAGACGCCGGGCACACGCGGCCCCTATGCCACTGCTGCCACCGGTGACGACAGCCACCTTGCCGGTCAGATCGAAGAATCCAAGGCCACCCGTACGCAGTTCGGCCATGAGCACATCCTCGTTTCGGCAAGAGCATCGTCAGAGAAATGGTCCACACTATCGCCGGGCCTATCGGTGGGCAACGAGTGAAGGCGTACCCAACAAAACTGGCCGATCATGGACGTAAATAATGATCACACTGATAGGGCAGCGTCCTCTTCCCGATACCGAAGGGCGTCCGGAAGGATCAGGCCATAGCGGCGGGTTGGCGTTTGTCTCCGGGCGACGAGACGCAGAAACGAGGGGAAACCCCGGAGCGGTCACGCGACCGGTAATCGCCACAACTTCATCGGAGTGACAGTGAGTTTCTCGCCCGCACAGTCGTATCAGTGGACCGGCCGGATCCTTCAGGCTTTGCGTAGAAGTCTTCTTGATCACGATTTCTTGGAAATCCTTCCCGCGCTGCTGTCCTCTCAGAGCGAGCCGGGCGCACGGCACTCGATCGCGGTCCTGGGGGACCGGGCGCGCCCACAGGTGAAGGACGAGGGCGGCCGCGTTTCAGTGGAGGGAAAATGGGCGTATCAGCTTCCCGTGAGCCATTCCGTGGAAAAGCAGATGGCTCTTGAGCATGCGGACCGGGTCTACTGCGTCACCCCGTGTCTGCGTCTGCTCATGGACGGCGAGGACACGTCGGGAAGGCACCTGTACACGTTCTTCCAGGTGGTGGTCGAGTGGCGGGCCGGGGACGCGAACGAGGTGTTCGGCGTCACCGAGGACATCCTCGGCGGGCTTGCCGCCCAACTGGAACCGATCCTCCCGGAGGAGGGGCGCGGGGCTGCGGAGCGCTTGGCCGGCCTGCGGAGCGGCCCTTACCCGCGGGTTTCCTTCACCGAGGCGCTCGAACTTGCCGGGAGAGGACCTCGGGAGTCGCAGAACACCGATCTGACCCATCACGAGGAACGGATTCTCACCGAGAAATTCACTTCACCGTTCTGGATCCACCGTTATCCGCTCGGCGTGCGCGACTCGCTGTACCAGCAGGGTGAGGACGGGCTCCAGGAGACCTACGACCTGATGCTGCCCGCAGGCCACGGTGAGCTCGCCACGGGAGGGCTCCGGCCGAAGGACGCGAACGAGATCTCCGAGCAGTCCCGGTTGCTCGGCGGCGAACCGAATCGCGTCTACGCGGCGTGGAAGAAGCGGTCCGGGATACAGACGGCCGGCTTCGGGCTCGGCCTGGAACGGCTGGTACGCCATATCGCCGGTGCCGACAGCGTCCTAGACCTGCTGGCGGCCCACGATTCCGGCCCGAACCGGCACATCGGGTCGGGCGAGTAATGACACTGACCTTCCATTGGTTCCTGCCCACGTACGGCGACGGCCGGAACGTGGTGGGCGGCGGCCACGACGTCGCCGCCGGCAGCAAGGAGGAACAACGGCCCGCCACCGTCCGCTACCTCGCGCAGATCGCCGTCGCCGCCGAACAGCTGGGCTTCGACGGTGCGCTCACCCCGGCGGGTGCCTGGTGTGAGGACGCCTGGGTGACCACCGCGATGCTCGCGCGGGAAACGGAACGCCTCAAGTTCATGGTCGCCTTGCGGCCCGGCTTCGTCTCCCCGACCCTCACCGCGCAGATGGCCGCCACCTTCCAGCGCCATTCGGAGGGCCGGCTCCTCCTTCACGTCGTCACCGGTGGCGAGAGCCGGGAGCAGCGCGCCTACGGCGACTTCCTGGAGAAGGATGCCCGGTACGGCAGAACCGGCGAGTTCCTGGACATCGTGCGACGGCTGTGGGGCGGCGAGTCGGTCGACTTCAGCGGATCGCACCTGCGCGTGGAGGGCGCCCGGCTCGGCCGGCTGCCCGACCCGGTGCCATCCGTCTACTTCGGAGGATCGTCGCAGGCGGCCATCGAGGTCGCCGCACTCCACAGCGATGTCTACCTGACGTTCGGGGAACCACCCCTGCAGATCGCGGAGAAGCTGGCCCTTGTACGCGCACTCGCCGCACGGGCCGGGCGGCGACTGCGTTTCGGCATCCGGCTTCATGTGATCACCCGGGACACCGCCGGGCAGGCGTGGGCCGAGGCCCGGCGGCTGCTCGAAGGATTCGGGCCCGAGGCGATCCGCTCGGTCCAGGCGGGACTGCGCGACAGCGAATCGGAAGGCCAGCACCGGATGAGAGCGCTGCATGGAGGGCGCTCCGACGGCCTGGAGATCACGCCCAACCTGTGGGCCGGCATTGGCTTGGTCCGCGGCGGAGCGGGCACGGCCCTGGTGGGAGGGCACCAGGAAGTGGCCGACCGGATCATCGAATATCACCGGCTCGGGATCGACGAGTTCGTGCTCTCGGGGGTTCCGCACCTCGAGGAGGCGTACTGGTTCGGTGAAGGCGTCCTCCCACTGCTCGCCCAGGCGGGACTCTGGAATCACCCGGCGCACGACTGATCGGAACGCCCCGAGCCGACCGGACGGTCGGCTCGCCGGAGAGAACCACCGCCTGTGGCGTCGGTTGTCAACGGCCATTGAGATACCTAGGTAGGTGGCCGTTGGGTGTCCAGGCTGGTGGCCATCAGAAATCTAGGCGTGTGGCCAGTGGTGTTCCTGGGGTGGGGTCAGTTCAAGGGGACCACTCCCTTGCCGGCGAGGGCCTCGGCGAGGCGGTGTGAGTCACCGGTGGTGGTCACGAGGTGAGCGTGGTGCATGAGGCGGTCAGCCCGCGCCCTCATCCGGGCCGCGATCGACGCCCTGGAGTGAACCTCCCGCAATTCTCCGCAATCCGATTGAGGACCAATCCACTTCCTCCGCAGCGTCGAACACCACCGACACCCCAGCAACGGAGGCGGTGCCCCATGAGCGCACCCACACCCACCGACCCTCAGCCGGAAGGCCGTGGCCTCCAGCCGCCCGACTTCGGCTGGCCTTCCCCCACGCTGCTGGAACGAGCAGACCGCGGCTACGCCCGCTTCCTCGCCGTCCAGGCCCCGGACGCCCACACCGGCGACCACGGCCAGGACGACGACGCGGCGAGCACCCGATGAGTGGCACCACCATCGTGCTCCACGACCCCCACGGCCTCTTCGAGGCCGGACTGCCCCTGGACCGCGCCCCGCACGAAGCCCTCGTGACCGCCGTCCTCGCGTGGAAGAACCCGGACCTCGCCCCCAGCGACTACGAGCAGATCGCCCTCCAACTCACCGGGCACGCCCGCGCCGTCGCCTCCGACGTCCGGCGCCACGTCGCCGCCCTGCCCAAAAGCGACGGCCGCGGCGCCCTCGCCGAAGTCGTCCTCCGCGAAGCCGACGGCCGCCTCTCCACCCCGATCGAAGGAACGGCCCGCTGCGCCCAGAACCGCGCCCGCCTTGTGCGGGCCCTCTACACGCGGCTGGACCGCCTCACCGAGCCCGTCCCGGCCGCGGCTTAACCCGACGGCCCGATGGGTCGGACACCCCTTGAGGACGCCGCGTCCGCGCCCGGAGGCCCACAGCAGCTACGCGTCGTCTTCTTCTTCGTCGGGGCGATCGAGATCCTGGTCCAACGCACGCAGCAAGGCGTGGGCGAGGAGGATTGCTGGCAGAACGAACTCCGGACGGTAGGCGTCGGGCGAAGCCTGGTGCGCTCCAAGGTGGCGGTTGAAGGTGTCCTGGGTGGCGCCAGGCCCGAAGGCGTTTCGCATGCCCGCGAGCACCAGGTAGTGCTTGAACTGCCGCAGAGTGAGATCGCCCCAATCGTCCGCGTCGCCCAGGGCACTGCCGATGGTGCCGTGGTGCCCGGCCCTCGGCGGGTAGGTCACCTGGGGGAAGGAACGCCGGGTCCAGGCGTTGCCGTGCTTCTTCATCGCGGTCTCGAGCACATTGCCCGCCAGGGCTTGGGCGCCCTCACCGAAGCCGGCCCGCGCGGTGCGGGTGGCAGCGCTCAGGATGGCGACCATGCCGGTCAGCTCAGGATGGGTGACGCTCTGGAGACTGGCGTCGACGTCGTGGAGAACGTCTCCGCGGCGTTCACCCAGGAGGGCATAGCGCTCTTGGCGCTCCTCGAGGGGGAACAGGGCTTTGACGATCTCGGCCCGGGGTGCCCACGCGAGGGACAGCCCGTCGTCCTCACCCATCTCCAGAATCGTGTAGAGGTCCTCAGCGTCCAGGCCGACGAGATTGCCAGGCAGGAAAAGGGCCGCTGTCGCTGCGAGTTGGTCCAGCAGCGTGCGGGGAAGCGACACGCTGCGCACGACGTCACTGATGCGGCCGTGCCAGTCGTAGATGTCCCTGAGATCGCTCTGCAGTGCCAGGATGGGCTCAGCGATCGCCTGGTAATGGCGCTGGGCGTTCAGTGCAGCCTGGTAGGCCGTATTGCCCGGTCCCATGACGCTTTCGATGGTCCGGCGGGTGGACTCCATCTGTCGGATGTGGCGGCGGGTGGGCTCCAACATCTTGTCTTGCCAGGCCGAGATCTGCCTGATCGACTCCATGAAGCCGGACAGGTCGTAGTTGGCGCCACGACCCTGGTGCGGCTCCGCTTCCTGGCCGAAGTCTTCATCGCCGTCTTCTGCGTCTGGGGAGTCCTCGCTATTCATGCCCCCATGATCCTGAATCCGTCACGCGTGAGCACTCATATTTGCGGCACCGTGCTCTGTATGAGGAGCCCGTTATGCCCGGAACCGCGTCCGGCTCGTACGGGTCCTCTACACGCGGCTGGACCGTCTCACCGAACCCGCCCCGACCGTCAGATAGCCCCGCGGAGGCCACCCACGATCCCAGGGGCTACGTGCGATGCCACGCCGCCCGGACCCACGGCATCAAACTGGAGTGCGTGTTGGCCCTGGGGCGCGATGCCGCTGGCACCGGGGGCGAAGTCGGCGCTGGTGGGTGACACCTGCGCCCTGCCGTTCGTTGATCCCGCATGCCTGTACTGCCATCCCCTGAAGAGATCTACGCCGCCCGCACAGAAAAGGGTGCCTGGACGCGTGCCACGCTCGCCGAATGGGGCATCCCCTGGCCTCCCGTGAAGGGATGGAAGGATGAGCTGATCGCACGCTGGGAGACCGCCCAGCAGGGCCACCCCCCCCGACGCCGCCTCCGTCGACGCCGCCCCCGGACACGCTCGGCTTCGGCTGACCACACAGCAGCGGGGCCGAACGGGATCATCCTGCTCGGCCCCGCTGCTCGTTCCCGGCTGCTTACCTGCTGAGGCGGATCCGCGGCCCCCACACGAACTTGAGGTCGTCCAGCAGAATGACAAGTGGCGCGGTGTCGGAGCTGAGCTAGGGGCGAACCATTAGCTCCATCCCGTCAACGGAGCTGGCACTTACAGCTTCCCGCTGCCCCACGGACTCGCGCGCGACAGCATGCTGAGGTTCCGCCGCGAGGACGGCCTCACCAAAATGCTCCAGACCGTCATGCAGCCGGCAAGGGCACGCCCTCCTCAGCATGCCCGCTTGAGTGAACGCGGATCGGGTGTCGGAGTGCTCCGGCATGATGATTCAGACAGAGCGGTCGAAGATGGCGAGGCGCGTGCTCATGAGATTGAAACTGGCCCGTGAATGGGTCGTTGGCGAGCCCATCGGAGAGCGAGGCGGCTTCGGCGCCGTCTACGCAGCGCAGGATGTCAACGGCTTGCCCGCCGCAGTGAAGATGGTCCCGAAGCGGCCTGGCGCGGAACGGGAGATGCTGTTCACCGAACTCGATGGCGTACGCAACATCGTGCCGATCCTTGACAACGGTGAGCACGAAGACCACTGGGTACTCGTCATGCCCCGGGCGGAGAAGTCCCTGCGGGCACACCTGCAGCAGCACGGGCCTCTCGCCCTGGCCGAGGCCGTGCGCGTCCTTACGGACATCGCCGAGACCCTGACCGACCTTGACGGCCAGGTCGTCCACCGCGACCTCAAGCCTGAGAACGTCCTGCTTCTCAACGGCCGCTGGTGCCTGGCCGACTTCGGCATCGCCCGCTACGCCGAAGCGACCACTGCACAGCAGACCTATAAGTTCGCTGGCACCCTTGCCTACATGGCCCCGGAGCGCTGGAAGAACCTACGGGCCACGAGCGCGAGCGACATCTACGCCTTGGGCGTCCTCGCCTACGAGCTCCTGGAGGGCACCACGCCCTTCACCGGGCCGTACGAGCACGACTACCAGGACCAGCACCTCCACGGCACTCCACCGCCGCTCACCACCGCACCCGCCCTGCTGGCTGCGCTGATCACCGAATGCCTTTTCCGCGCTCCCCAGGGCCGCCCCGCGGCCGGCAATGTACTGGAGCGACTGAGGCGCATCCCCACCGCATCCCTGGCGGGCGGGCTGGCCGCCCTGGCCGAGGCGAACCGGGCCGAAGCCGCACGTCGCTCCGAAGCCGACCGCCAGGCGTCGGCGGAAGCCACGGAAGCCGAGCGGCGCCGGGACCTCCTGGAAGCCGCCCGCACATCGCTCAGCCTCATCTCCGACCAGTTCCTGACCACGATCACGAACATCGTCTCCACGGCCGAGGCACGCAGGGACAATCAGGGAGGCTGGACGGTCCGCCTGTCCAGTGCCCAGCTGACCTTCACCGGCGCCAAGGCGACCGACCCCAGCGTCTGGAACGCCGAGACGATGGCGCCGTTCGATGTGATCGCCCACGCGGCCATCCAACTCAAGATCCCGCAGAACCGGAGTGGCTACGAGGGCCGTAGCCACTCCCTCTGGTACGCCGACGCCAAGGCGGTCGAGCGGTACCAGTGGTTCGAGACGGCCTTCATGGCGATGCCGCTACGCGGCGGGATGTCAACGATGGACCCGTTCGCCCTCGACCCCCACCATGAGGCCCGTGGTGCAGTCGGCCCAGGCATGGCCATGAACCAGGTGGCCTGGCCCTTCACTTCTCTCTCGATCAGCGATCTGGACGAGTTCATCGACAGGTGGACGAACTGGTTGGCCGTGGCTGCCAGCGGGGAGCTGGGACACCCCAGCCGCATGCCCGAGCGGGAGCCGCAAGGGTCGTGGAGGAAGTGACGAGTTGAGTGCACGGGAGCCAGCCCCACCTGCTAGGGCAGGCTCCCGTGGTTCTCATGGTTACTGAGATTGAACTCGTGAAGTCATAGGGGCTGACGGTTGGTGCCCGCCCGCGGTATCACCGGAGGATGAGGTATCCACAGGGTGGCGGGTTGACTGCTGAACGGCAGTGCAAGCGCGCGGAGTTACGGATTCAGGCGGCTGAGCGGTTTGCCCGGGGCGAGGGCAGTTCAGCGATCGCCAGAGATCTGCGGGTCAGCGTCCGGTCGGTGCAGAGATGGCGTCAGGCATGGGCCGAGGGCGGTCCACGATCCCTGAGATCGCAGGGGCCTGCATCGCTGCCGAGACTCAAGGAGAAGCAGTTCGCTCAGCTGGAATCGGAGCTGGCCAAGGGGCCGGCCGCGCACGGCTGGGAGGACCAGCGCTGGACTCTGAGCCGTGTGAAGACGGTGATCGGACGGCGCTTCCACCTCACTTACACGATCCAGGGCGTACGCAAGTTGTTGGTGCGGAACGGCTGGTCCTGCCAGGTTCCGGCCCGTCGTGCCATGGAGCGCGATGACGACGCGGTGGCTGGGTGGGTCGAGGAGGTGTGGCCCCGCGCGGAAGACTAGCGGCGGCTCGTGGAGCCTGGCTGGTCTTCGAGGACGAAGCCGGCTTCTCCATGACGCCGTCGCATGCCAAGACCTGGTCCCAGCGCGGCCGGACCCCGGTGGTGCGGGTCCGCGGCCGCTCTCGCAGACGGATATCGATCGCCGCGCTGACCTGCTACAAACCCGGCCACCGATCCCGGCTGATCTACCGTCCCCGCCGGGACGACGGCCGGCGCGACGGGCGCAAGAGCTTCTCCTGGCGCGACTACCGGGACCTTCTGATCGCAGCCCACCAACAGCTCGGCGGCCCGATCGTCCTCATCTTCGACTGCGGGCCGAGGGCAGTCTCAGCCGCGGTCATGTGTCGGCGACCGCACAGTGCCTGAATATTTCGGACCGCACTGTGTGGAGGTGGCTGGCCGACGCCACCACCACACCCGCCATCACTGCGTCCCCGGGCGCCCGCCGTACGACCCGCCTCGAGATCACCCCTGAACTCCCGGTGCTTTTGGCGTACTGGCACGGCAATGCCTCCGCGGTCCACCGCGAGCTCGTCGCCCGCGCCCGCACGGGAACCACCACATCCCCACCACCGGACACTGGCCCTTCCGCCTGACGAACCGGCCGTGCCGCCGCCTCGCTCTTCCGTCCCGGGCGGCGCCCTCCACAGGCCGTCCCGCTGCTCGACCCGGTGCCTTCCTTGGCGACGGTCCTGCGGACGGTCCGCCGGGACCTGACCGCGACGGAGAGGGCCGGATACCGCCAGTGCCCCGAGGCCGCCCGCGCCCATCGTCCTGATTTTCCTGCCCCATGGCTTCGGGGTCGCCGCGGTACCAGGCGTCGGGATCGGCGTTGATGACGCGTTCGGGGATCTCCGGCTGGGTGAAGAAGAACCAGTGCCACCACGCGGTGGCGAACCGGGCATCCGCACGGGTCAGGTGCTCGCTCAGCGGCAGGCCGTCCACGAACGCCACCCGGGTCACCGCGGTGGGGTGGTCCAGCACCAGGCGGAGCGCCACAGCAGCCCCCCGGTCGTGGCCGACGAGATCGAAGCGCTGGTGCCCGAGCGTCTGCATGACCTCGATCATGTCCTTGGCCACGGCGCGCTTGGAGTGCGGGACATGATCCGAAGCGGGCGCCGGGCCGCAGGAGCGCCCGTACCCGCGCATGTCGGGGCAGACGACGCTGTAACCGCGCCGCACCAGGACGGGTGCGACCCGGTGCCAAGTCGCCGACGTGCGTGGGTGGCGATGCAACAACAGGAGGGGCGGGCCCTCGCCCCCGTGCCGAACGAAGACGGACGCCTCACTGGTGCGCACCGTCCTGGTGGTGAATTCCTCGAACACGAAACGACCCTTCCGCTCCGGGGCTCAGCCCGCGCTACCCCACCGTCTCACCTGCCCATGAGGAGCCCCGGCTGAGCCGGGACACGATGGTTGGAACCATGCCATGCATGGTGGAACCAGTTCCGGTGACCACTCAACCGATTTGGTCCAGGTCACAGTTGATCTGGGCCGTTTCGTGTCCTGTCTCAGGTGAACTGCTTCGGCGGCGTGACGTCACAGGGCGGCACCCAAGGGGGTGCCGCCCTGTGACGTGTGTTGGGGCTGGGCCAGGTGCCTGGCTACGTAGTGGCGGACGGAGGCGTACACCCTGGCCGTCAGTCCATGCCCTTCTTGCCCGGCGTCCAGAACGGCTTGGTCAGGACCGCGCGCCGGTCCCACCCCGCTTCCTGGACGAGCACCCGCCGCACTGCTTGCACGTCCCGTGCCTCTCCGGCGACATACGCGATCCCGCCGGGTTCGGGGGCGAGACGTCGTACCGCGTCCGGCAGTGACGTCTCACCTCGGAGTACCCAGTCGAGCCGGTCGCCGCCCGCTAGGGGCAGCTGGTCCGCAGCTGTCGCCGTCTCGACGCACCCGGAGACGACGGCTTCCCCGGGCAGCGCCGCGAGCATCGCACCGAACGCGACCGAGGCCGTCTCGTCGCCCACGAAGAGGTGGCGGGCGGCGTCGGGACGCAGTGTGAAGGTGCCCTCGGGGCGCCGCAGCCGCACCTGTTCGCCTGGTGCGACGGTGCGGCCCCATTGGGCGCCCGGTCCGCCCGCTGCGTGGTCCAGCACGCACAACTCGACGCCGCCGGAGGGTAAACAACTGTTCCTATTTCTTTCAGTGGATATGCGGTGCCCTCTGTGAATATCGTGGTGTTGTGAAGCTTTCTGAGTGGGCGGCGCGTAACGGTGTGCACTATCAGACTGCGTGGACGTGGGCGAAGGAGGGCCGGATGCCGGTTCCGGTCGTTCAGACGCCGTCGGGTACGTGGCTGGTGACGGTGCCCGTCCTGGAGTCGGTGGGCCGGGTGGTGGTGTATTGCCGTGTGTCGTCGGGTGATCAGAAGGCGGATCTGGAGCGGCAGGTGGCGCGGGCGGTTCAGGGGGCGACCGCCCGGGGCCTGGCGGTCTCGGAGGTGGTGACGGAGATCGGGTCCGGTCTGAACGGGCGCCGCCGTAAGCTGCACGGGCTTCTGGTCGATCCGGGCGTGGGGACGATCGTGGTCGAGCATCGGGACCGGCTCGCACGGTTCGGCGTCGAGCACCTCGAAGCGGCGTTCTCGGCCTCGGGGCGTCGCCTGCTGGTCCTCGACCCGGCTGAGACCGCCGATGACCTGGTGCGGGACGTCACCGAGGTCCTCACCTCGATGTGCGCCCGCCTGTACGGCCGGCACTCGGCGAAGAACCGGGCGGCCCGCGCTGTCGCTGCCGCGACCGCCCCGCAGGACGTGGCCGGATGAAGAAGTTCGTCCCGCAGCCGGGCTTCGCCGTGTCTGCGCACAGGCTGGCTCTGGATCCGAACGCCACGGCCGGAGCCCGTCTGTATTCGCATGCGGGTGCGGCGCGGGCTGCGTACAACTGGGCCGTTGCCCATGTCACGGCGGTGTGGTGGCAGCGCAGAGCCGAAGCCTCGTACGGGATCGCGGAGGATGAGCTGACACCGTGGCGGTCGTGGTCGTTGCCGTCATTGCGGAAGGCATTCAACGAGGCCAAGCGGACCGATCCACGGTTCGCGGGGTGGTGGGAAGAGAACTCCAAGGAGGCCTACAACACCGGTCTGGCCAACGCTTCGGCCGCCTTCGACACCTACGCGAAGTCCAGGAACGGGAAGCGCAAGGGGGCGCGGGTGGGTGTGCCGCGTTTCAAGTCGAAGCGGAAGGCGCGTCCGGCATGCCGGTTCACGACGGGCACGATCCGTATCGAACCCGATGGCAGGCATGTCACCCTGCCCAGGATCGGAACGATCCGTCTCCATGAACACCGCTCCGATCTGCGTGCCCGTATCGACGCGGGCACGATGCGGATCCTGTCCGCGACGGTGCGTCTGGACCGGGGGCGCTGGTTCGTCGCCTTCCAGGTCGAACAGCGAAACGAGCTGGTGCGGGTCGCCCGCCCGGATACCGCGGTCGGGATCGACCTCGGCATCACCTCCCTGGCGGTCCTCGCGGACAGCGACGGGAACGTGACCGAGGAACCCAACCCCCGCCACCTGGACCGCGCACAGAAACAACTAGCCCGTGCCAGCCGTGTGGTGTCCCGGCGCCGGGGCCCCGACCGGCGCAGGGGGCAGAAGCCCTCCCGTCGGTGGGAGAAGGCGAACCGGGTCCGGAACAAGGTCCATCACCGGGTCGCGAACCTGCGCGAGGACACCCTCCACAAGCTGACCACCCGCCTCACCTCCGAGTACGGCACCCTGGTGGTCGAGGACCTCAACGTGGCGGGGATGGGCCGTAACCGGCGGTTGTCACGCCGGGTCGCGGATGCGGCGTTCGGCGAGATCCGCCGCCAGTTGACGTACAAGACCCGCCGCCACGGGACACGCCTCGTTGTGGCCGACCGGTGGTTCCCCTCCTCGAAGACATGCTCACGCTGTGGTGCGGTGAAAGCCAAGCTGCCCCTCAGCGTGCGCGTCTTCGAGTGCGACATCTGCGGACTCGTCCTGGACCGGGACACCAACGCCGGACACAATCTGCTCGCCCTCACGACCCGCACCACACGCATCACGCGCACCACCCGCAGTACAGGTACCGGAGTGGCCGGAGACCTGGACCCCACCGTCACGGTGAGGTCGAAGCCCCGTGGAGCCGACCGTAAGACCCGCACCACCCGCCCACGCCTCACGGCGCGGGCGGGGCGGGCAGGTGGCACAATCCCCGACCCCAGAGCCGGGACAGAAACGGGAGACCGTCAACAGGACATCAGAACGCAACTCGCACTCTGGTGACACCGTTACGGACCATTCCGGCAGAAACGCCGGAATTGCTGAGATCTACTGATGATTAAAGCAACGGGTCGTAGTGCCAGATCGAATACGTACGGAGGGTGAGTCCGCCGACCAGGACTCGCACCTGCTGGCCCGGCTGGACCTCCAGGCCGGCCAGCTGTCTGCCGTCGATGCGCAGCCGACGCATCCGGGCAGTGACCTGCTCGGCCTCGGTGACGGTGCCGCGTACGGTCAGAAGATCGAGGACGGGGTTCAGGACAGCGGGCATGAAGGGCTCCTCAACAGGGCGGGTTGTCGTACTCAGCGGGAGGCTGAACGCGATAGTACGCGTTTTACGAGGGCTCGCGATAGTGCGTGTTGGGGTGACGTCGCCGTAACCGGCGACCATGGCCGCCGTCGCCGCCAGGACCAGCAGAGCGACCGTGCGCAGGGCCGGGCCCAGGACGGAGCTCAGGTCGGCGTGGGCGGACAGGTGATGCCGGTGGCCGCGACGCCCAAGGCCGCGCCGGCCTCCCGGGCCGCGTGGTGCCGAGACCGGAGCCCAGGCCCGCCTGGTGCGGCGGGAGCGAGGTCGCCACACCGAGGGTGAGGACCGGCATGGCCAGGAGCCAGCAGGCATACGTTCAGTCCGGAGCCTGTTTCATCCTGTGTAGCGGTTCGCTTCGACATGGTGCAGAACGAGGATGGCCTGCACGATCGCGGTTGCGTGGCGCGGGCGGCAGCGCAGTCTGATCAGGATGGTCCATAAAGCGTGGCCAGGTTCCAACCATCGCGTCCCGGCTCACCGGCACTCCGCCAACTGTCGAGCTCGGTGGCCAATCAGCTTGCTCAAGCGCCAACTATCGCGCTCAGCCACACGTCCTATGACTTAGCGCTCTACTTGGCCCCTACGGCCAACCGAACGCTCAGCGGCGGGACCGACGAGCTTGGCCTTCGGGGGTCAGGTGCCGCCGAGGCCCATGCATCGAGTCCGTCGTAGATATGTGCCCTGAGGCAGTGGGGGGCGTCAAAGCCGGAGGCTTCGCCGCGGTAGACGGCGATCAGTGAGTCCTTGCCCCGCCACCAGGTGTCAGCAAGTCCCTGGACTTCAGGTACCGGCTCAAATCCGTCGAGGTGCAGCTCCTCAACGGCGTCACCCTTGATCTTCGTGATCGTCTTGGCCCAGTAACCCGCATGGTCGGCCAGAGCCAGGGCTTCCACCCACCCCTCTGTGCTGGCGTGCAGCGGTGTCCAGTGGTCGGCGTCGATCCCGAACTCGCCTTCCGGCCCGATCATGAACCCGTGGGCCATCGAGACGCGACAGCCGCCGGCGGAGAACCGCCATCCGCCCACGGCCGAGCCTTCGGGCACATCGGCTTCCAGAACCCGCGGGCCGCCCTCGTATGCGGGGGCAGGGGGCAGAGCGATGCCGCCCCAGCGCTCTTGGAAGGCGACAGCCCGGTCGATCTCCGCAGGTGGTATCCCATGTTGTAGCCATACCTCCCGACAGAGCGTGAGGTCGCGGCGGGGAACACGGAGCCCGTGCCCCTCGACGAAGTAGCGAGCTCGTCGGCTCAGGCTTTCAGGCGCCTGAGGGATCAGTGGCACTCGGGTGTCCGCCGTCATTGCTTCTGCCTTTCGCAGGGAAAGGTTGATTCGGCCGGGCGCGGTGGTGCGGACGGCTGCGGAGCGCGGGGCCAACGGACGGGGGCGTCGCCGGGGCCGCCGGTGAGCCAGGAACCATCACCCATGGGGACCAGCTCGTACGGGTTGCCCACCTCGACGGTGATCTCGCCGCTGAGCGTGCCAGTGCGTACGTCGACCAGGTGGTAGCGGAACCACTCCTCCTCGTCCTGACTCTCACCGCCCAGGGTGACGATGGCCGTGTACTCGGTCAGGTAGCCGCCGCTCCATTCCACGAAGGCCTCCTCCGGGTCGTACCCGAAGGCTTCAATGGGGAGGGTGAAGAGCACGCCCCCGTCGGGGTGGTCGTGGAAGGCAACGTCCGCCTGCCCGTGGTCCACGGTCATGAACTGCTGCCCTGACGGCGCCAGGTCGATCAGGCAGCGGTCCGACCACGGGTACGTCACGAACTCCGGCTCGCTGTCCGCCCCGCCCGTACCCCGGAGAATGACGGAGCCGTCCTGGCCCTCACCAACGTCGAGGTAGACGCTGCCGTCCACGGGATGCACGTGGTGGGAGGCACCGTGCCCGACCGTCTCCAGCTCCCGGCGGGTGACAACCACACCGCTGTCGGCGTCGTGCACCACCCACTGGTCCCCGCCCCCGCGTCCCGCCATCGCGTCCGGCCGGTAGACCCACACTGTCCGGCCGTCCTGAGACAGCGCACAGCCAGGCCGGTGGCCATGGCGTACGTCAGAGTGCGGCTCGAAGTCCGAGGCCCACATAAGGTCGCCGGCACGCGCGAGGCAGACGACTCCGACCAGCGTCGTGTACACGACCCGCTCCAGATCCTGCCGGACCACCGACGCTACGACCTCGTCGCCAGCCCGCGGCTGGAACACCGCTGCGGGCTCCAGCGTCCTGTAGGCGCCGGCGCCCACGACGTAGGCGTGGATCCGCCCGTCGCGGTGACGCGTGATGACCTTCGGTGGCGGCTGAGGAATCATCCGCTGAGGCTAACGCCCAGGCCAGGCTGCTCAGGAGCGGGGGCGGCGGGCGCCCGAGCAGGGTAGGCGCGGGTCAGCTAGAGCGCGAAGTGGCCATGCGTATCGGTCAGTCAACTGCTGTGACTGAGCGCGATATCTGGCCTGCCAGGAGCCGGCTGGCTCACCCGGCGCACGTACAGATCACCACCGGGCGCGCAGTACGCCGTCGCTGTCCGGGAGGGCGGCACAGAGCAGCGGGTGGTGTTCGGCGAGGGACAGGGGCAGGGCGCAGGCGGCTCGGGCATCGGCCACGTGGGCGACGAACTCCTGGTAGTCGGTGTCGTCGACGATCGCGTGGCTGATCGTCCCGTCCTGTGCCTCCCAGACGGACACGATGGATTCCTCCCGGGGTAATGCGGTGAGGACGGCGCCGACGTCCGGGGCCAGGTCGGGCCAGACGGTCAGCAAGGCGCGCGGGCCGAGACCGGCGCGCACTGTGCCGAGGTTTTCCGGCGTGGTCGCGGAGCATGGCACGGACCATTTCCAGGGCGACCGGAAGGGAGACCTCGGCCCCGTCGTGGTAGCCGGTGAGGTCGGGCGGGAAGAGCCCGCCGAGGCCGTAATCCGCAACTGAGGGCTCCCCGCCGAAGTGGACGAAGCCCGTGACCGCAGGGTCGCGGATCTCCAGCCGGTCGATGCCTGAGCCCTCCGCGAAGGCGGCCACCGCCGCAAGGTAGGCCGCTTCGACGGGCCCGTGGTCGCTGATCGTGTCCTCGGTGCCGGTGTAGTGACCGTGCTCGTAGCGGTCGGCGGGGTCGTATTTAGTGATCCGGTGGACGAAGGCCGGCGGCACGCTACTCCTCGGACGGGGCGGAAGGAGTGCCCAGCGTAGATCCAGGTCCCGGTTCCGCGACCAGGGGGAGTCGGTCCCCGCATCGACGGGTTCAAGGCCCGACGGTCATCTCATCAGGAGCGGTGAGCCTCGTCGAGGAAGGCACCTCGGTCGCGGCCGCGATTTCGGCGATGCGTTGAACTGCGCCCTGGTAGGCGTCCGCGTTGCCCGGCATCTTCTGCCAGGCGCGGATGGTGACGCTTGCGGGCTGGAGTGCGCCGGGGGTGATGCCGAGGTAGCGGGCAGCCGCGGCGCGGGAGCCACCGCGGTTCATCTGGACGAGGCGGATCGCGGCGTCTCTGCGCAGTTGGGTTGCGGGCCCGTTCAATTCGTCCAGTGGCCAGGCCCAGGCGTCCGGAAGATGTTGCGGGATGTTCTTCGGGTCGAGCAGGCCCTGGCGGCTCGGAGGCTGTGGGAAGAGCGCGGGTGGCCCGACAATTCCGTGACGCAGGTGGGTGCTCTCGTCGATGGCGGTGTTCATGCCGGATGAGCAGTGTGGGGCGAGGCGCTTCAGCCGGCGATATCCGGCACGGCTGGAGGGAAGCCGGGACAGCACGCGGGCGAGGACTGTCTGACCGCCCGGGTCGTCAGGAACCGGACGACGAGGGCCATCAGGGCGGCGGCCCGCAGCGGATCGCCAGGCGGGTGGTCGACAGAGCGAGCCAGCCAGCCGTCCCCTTGGGCTCCGGATCGTTCCGCAGGCGCTCGGCTCAGGGCCTCGGCGTGAGCGGCGACCGCGTCCAAGTGTTCGGTGCTGGTGAGGACTTCCGCCGTGGCCGGCCAGGTGCTGCAGATGGCGAGCGTGGCGGCACGGACATCGTTAAGGAACCGTTGGGGCGAGGTAGGCCGGCCCAGACTCTCGACCTTCTGCCCGGCCACGGAACGCGCGGCCGCGGACAGCCGCTGTTGAGCGTGCACCATCGCCTCGGTTGGGGCAGACGGATGGTCCAGCTGCTGGGCGCATGCCGGAGCCATGGCGGCATGCGCCGGGTGGAGGCGGCTACGCGGTGACGGGGTGAGCTGAGTGGGTCGCCATCTTCCGTCGGCCCGGTAGCCGTTGGAGAATGCGGGCGCCTGGCAGTTGGGGCACCGCCAGTCGAGAATGCGGTGGTGGCGTGTGCAGAGGAATGTGAGTGGGAGCCGCCACGAGCCCTGCCAGACCGCCCCGCCCGGAAGACCGGCAGTGTCTGCCAGGCAGGCGGGGCAGTACCGGCTGAAGGCCGTGAAGACCCAGCCGTCGTTGGCCATGTCGATCTGGCTCTGATGTCGTCCCGGGTAAACGGGGTGTAGAGGGGGATAGCTGGGGGCCTGCGTCGCGAGGGTGAGCGCGTGAACCTCGGGCAGGGCGAGTCGGCAGACGGTGGCGGTCTGCCGGGATTGTTTGTCGTCCAGGCGGACGAGGTGGTGGGTGGGGAACGTCGTCCCTGCGGTGAGTCCGCACCGGTGCGCGAAGTCGAGCGGAGAGATGCCGATCCGGTGGGCGAGACGCAGATGGTAGCCCGCCAGCAGTACCCAGGGTGAGGGGGAGGCCGTCGAGGAGGGTCTCGGTCAGGCACTCGATGCCGCTGGTGAGCGCTTTAGTGCAGCCGTCCTCGATAAGGCGTTCGAGGAGGCCGACGACGCCGTTGGTGCGGGTGAAGAGGTACTCGGGCATGCGGCCCGAAGTGAGCATTCCCGGCTGGGTGTTCAGCAGCCGGAGTGCGCTCAGGTATGCGGTATCGGCCACAGGTGATCAGCGTAGCTTCCGGAAGGAGGCACGCAGGTCGTTGATCCACGCCTCAGGGTTCTCGTAGGGACCGAAGTGGCCGCCCTTCTCATGGACGTTCACGTCTCGGATGTCGGCGTAGAACCGGGCGCCGCCATTCCGGAAAATGCTGGCCCGCTCCTCGGCCGTCTCCGCACCGGGGGAGGAGTCGCCCAGCAGGAACGTGAAGCTGGCCGGGGCCTGCACGTACGGGGTCTTGTCGTTGACCGGCTGCGGAGGGTAGAGGCTGGCGTTCTTGTAGGCGCGGATCGAGGAGCCTATGGCGTCGTTGACCCAGAAAATGGTGGCGAAGGTCAGAATGTCGTCGACAGGCCAGTTCTCGTCGAAGTCGGCGTTGCGGTCGCTCCAGGTCTTGTACCGCTTCAGGATCCAGGCCAGCATGCCGGCCGGGGAGTCGTTCAGCCCGTGCGTGATCGTCTGGCCGTCGAGGATGTGGGCCGCCACGTGTGAGGCGTAGATGTTGTTGCGCCGCACGAGCCGGGTCCGCTCCGCCGACGGGAGGTCCTCGGTCTGCTGGCCTCCGGACAGGTCCCAAGCGCGGTCGCCCTGGAACATGACGGGCGGCATCTCGTTGCCGAGATGGATGCCGTAGAGGGAGTCGGCGTACTTATGGCCCATGCGGGAGCCCACCAGCGCGCCGTAGTCGGCGGCGCCGATCCCGTACTTCTCGTAGCCGAGCACGTCGGTCATCAGCGTGTGGAAGCGGTCCGCGATGTCCGCGTAGTTCTCCCTGGGGTTGGTCAGCGGAGTGGAGAAACCGAAGCCGGGCAGGGAAGGAATGATCACGTCGAAGGCGTCGGCGGGGTCGCCACCCGAGGCGGCCGGGTCGGTGAGCGGTTCGATGACTTTGTTCCAGTGGGCACTGGTCCACGGCCAGCCGTGCGCGAGAAGTAGGGGGATCGGCGCCGGCCCCTTCCCCCGTTCGTACATGAAGTGCACAGGGGTGCCGTCAACGTCCACGCGGTGCTGGTTGAAGGCGTTGAGCCTGGCCTCGGCGGCGCGCCAGTCGAAGCCGTCGGCCCAGTACTCCACCAGGGGCTTGAGGTAGGCGGTGCTTAGGCCGTACCGACCGTCCTCGTTCTCGGGGTCGGCGGCGAATCGTGTCAGCCTCAGCCGCGTCCTCAGGTCCTCGAGGACCTTCTGCTCGACGTTGACGGTGAACGGGGGAAGGGCTTGGCCCGAGGGGGGAGTGTGCATGGTGTCCGCTCCTGTCATAAGGGGGTGTCCACTGGTTCACAGCAGAACGGGGAACGCCTGTTCGTCAGCGTCCGGGGCGCCTGGCGAGGGGGCGGCCCGACGTGTGCACACCTACGGCTCAGTATGTGGGTGGGATGCGCCGGATCGGTCCGCCCCCTCCGTGGGAAGAAGAAGCCGCTGGTCACCGCGTAACAGGATGCGACGGAACGTCTCCGGCAGGTCGGCGACGAACGCTTCGGGGTTTTCGTGGTGGACGAAGTGTCCGCCATTCATGTGGGCATTCACGTTCACCGGGTTGAAAGCACCGCGCGCGGGCCCGTTCTCGAAGGCTGCGATGCGCTCCTCGGGAGTGTTGACGCCGGGCGGGAAGTGGTCACCGACGAGAAGAGTGAAGCTGGCCGGGGGTTCCACAGTGGGCCGGCGGTCGTGGGAGGGAACCCACGGGTGACGCTCGGCGTTGCGGTACATGCGAATGGAGCTGTCGATGGACTGCGTCACCCAGAAGATGGTGGCCTGGGTGAGGATGAAGTCGCGGGGGAAGTTCTTGTCGAAGTCGCCCCGCTTGGCTCTCCACTTCTTCCACCGCTTCAGCAGCCAGACGAGCATGCCGATGGGCGAGTCCTGCATACCGTGGGTGAGGGTCGAACCGTCCAGCATGTGCGCCGCGACGTGGGACACATAGGTGTCGACGAAGTCCTCCAGGTCCGCCCGGATCTCCGGCGAGGCGTCCTCGGGGATCTCGGCGCCGTCCGTGAGGTCCCAGAACCGCTCGTTGGCGAACTGCCCCCGAGGCAGACCGAGCGCGCTCGTGACAAGGGCCCCGTGGTCGGAGCCTGCGGCCCGTACTTCTCGTATGAGGCCGTAGCTGAACTCGCCGGGCCACGGCCAGCTGGGATGGATGATGAGCCGGGTCGTCTTCGGGCCCTTGCCGCGCACGTGGACGAAATGCACCGGCGTGCCGTCGATCTCGACCGTGTGCCGGTTGTAGGAGTTCAGCCGCTTCCCCTGCGCGCGCCAGTCGAAGCTGTCGGCCAAGTACTCGATGAACGGCTTGAGATAGGCGGTGCTGATGCCGTAGTACTCCTCCTCGTTGTCCAGGTCGTCGAAGAACCGGGTGTTGAGCAGCCGGTTCCGCAGGTCGTCCAGGACGTCTTGGCGGACGTCGTTGCTCACGGCTCCGCTGCTTTCGGGTCGGGGTCGGCGGGGTCGAGCCGGATTGATGGGTGTCGCCCGGGATGGTCAGACGGAGAAGTCCAGGCGGACGCGGGTCTGCTTGAGTTCGGCGATGTACCAGGTGCCGGCTGTCTTGACGAAGCGCGCGTGGTAGTGACCGAACCCGTGCATGCCCCGGAAGGGAATGTCCTCCGACAGTTCGGCGTCGTCGGGGCGGGTGATGATGTCCTCCATCGCCCATACGCCGTGTGCGTTCGTCGCTGAGTCGACGTCGATCTCGTCGGAGAACAGGTGGTGGACCAGGGTCACGCCGGGGCCGCCGCTGCCGCCCACCATGGCGACGATCCCATCCCGGCCCTCCATGCGCATCCACACGGAGCCGTCCGGCTTGTGCGGGGTGAACGAGCCGTCCGGGGTGAACAGGTCGGCCAGGTCTTGCCAGCGCTGGTGGTCCGCGTAACGGACGTAGCGGGCCATCAGGCGGCGCAGGTCTTCGATGGTGACGAGACGCTCGGTGGAATCCATGGCTGGCTGTCCTCGCTTCGGTGGAGTGAACGGGCGCCCCGGCGGACGGTCGCTCGGCCGGCTGGTCGCCTTGGTCCGACGGTGCCTGGTCCGGAAGCGGCGTTCCGTTTCTGGACTTGATGGTCCAATTATGAGCCCATGTGGTGTGGACTGGCAAGTCCAAACGGCGTGGCCCGCATCACAATAATGGACGTGTGGGTCCATTTTGTGGGTACTGCCCTGCGATGTTGCCTCCCTGCGTGGGGCGATGCTGTCGGGACACCTGGCCACAGACATGCTCCGCCGTCGGATGCGGCCCCAATCAAGCAGACACACTGGTGCGTTGCATCGGTCATCCGACTGGGTTCTCGACTTACTACTGCAACCGTGTCTGGAGTGACGGCGGTTCAGGTCAGGGGTGGTGGCCCCGTCGTTTGTCGTGGCTGATGCGTGCCCGGTGTTGCGCTTGACGTCGCCAGTGGGACCAGTCGGACTGCCGGTGCGTGGCAGGAAGAACCCCACGGCGAGGGCCACGAGCCCGTTGGCGAGCGCCGGCAGCCAGAACAGCCAGGGGACCCCGAGCGTGGTCACGATGGGGTCGGCCACGAGCACTCCGAGTGCGCCACCGACAGAGCTGACGGCGGCGATCGTGCCGACTGCGGTGCTGACGCGATGCGCGGGCAGCAGGTCGCGCAGGAGCCCGAAGGCCAGGGGAAGGGCGGCGTCGCCGGCACCCTGCAGGACCCGGCCCACGATGAGCACGGGCAGGCTGGTGGCAAGGGCGCCGACGGCACTGCCGGCAGCGAGCAGGACGAGTACCGCGACCAGCACGCGCCGCTTGCCGATCTGGTCGCCGAGCGGGCCCAGGACGGGCGTCAGGATGGCACTCGCGAGCAGGAAGCTGGTGAGTACCCACCCCACTCCGAGTTGGCTCGTGTGGACATGTCCCCGGAGTGCTTCCAGACCCGGATTCACCACGGACTGGACCAGGGCGTACGAGACCGAGGCCACGGAGAGAAGGATCAGCGCGCTCCGTGCCCCTTCCGCGGCCGCGGAGTGGGGGTGAGCGAGGTTCTGTATCGGTTCCGACTCAACACTGGATGGCATGGTCCAGTCTTGGGTCTTGAAGTATGGACGTTCAAGTCCATTATTGCGTCGGGCGTCAGTCGGTACCCGCACCGGCCGGGCGCAGGGAGTCCGTCGTGGTCGTGAGGGCGGCGGTCAGGTAATCCGTGCGTCCCGTGGCCTGAAGCATGACGACGCCACCCTGAATTGCGACCAGAATGCTGCGCGCGCGGACCCGGGCCGCCTCCGGCGAATCGTCCGTCAGAGCCTGTACGCCGAGAAAGAGAGCCTCCTCCCACTCGGTGAACAGGCGGGCGAGGATGGCCCGCGCCTCCACAGACGACTTGCCAAGTTCGGTGGTGAGGCTGCCCAGGGGGCACCGCTGCCCGAGTTCGATGTAGTGGTCGACGACTGCCTGCCGCCAGCTCAGCCACGACTCCCAGGTGGACAGATCGCCCAGGAACGGCTGCTGCACGTCGAGAACCTGCTCGGCCTCGTACTCGGCGACGGCCGTCAGGATGTCGGCTCTGCCGTCGGGGAAGTAGTGAAACAGCTGGCTCTTGCTGGTCGCCGTGGCCGCTCGCACGTCGTCGAGCGTTGTCTCGGCGGCGCCCTTTTCCCTGCTCAGAAGCGCCGTGGCAACGACGATGCGCTGCCGGGTCGCCCTGCCCTTCGCGGTCAGTCCCTTGTTCATCCGCCCATCGTCCCACAAATTTGGACTCGATGGTCCATCGCGAGATTCGGCTCACCCGCCCTGCCGCATGCGACGACAGGAGAGCTGTCGCCGACGTGTGTGTGTTTTGCCCGCCCAGGGAGTCAGGCCGTGAAGGAGGACCAGGATTTTTCGGTCCGGAAACCGGCCTGCTGGAAGAACGACTCTGTCGCGCTGTCCGAATGCAGGTATGCCGCGTGTGCTCCGGATCCTGGCGCGTCCTGTGGCATTGCCCCGGTCACCACCTGCCCGGTCCCGCGTCGCCGGTACTCGGGCAGGGTGCCGATGTTGGCGAGTCCTACCTGTCCTTCCGTCAGGATCTCCAGTCCGGCCGCCGCGGGCACGCCGCCCGTCTCGGCGACGTACGCGCGCACGAAGGGGCGGCCCACGGCTGCGCGCGCCGTGCTGACTGGGTTTCCGTTATGCGCGAACGACACGCGCTCCGGCCCGACACGCGCTCCGGCCCGATACGGGCCCGGAAGCTCTGGGTTCAGAGGAACGCGCTGTTCGCGGGGCCGTAGCCGAACATCGTCACGGACTGCGACCAGGACCACACCTGGGCGGCGTCGGGCCACGCCTCGACGCCCGGCTCCGCCGGAAGGCCGGTCGGTGGCGTGGAGGGACGGAGGACGGGTTCCGCCGGCGCGTCAAGGTCCGTCGCGGGTATGCAAGACATGGTGTCGCCTGCCTGTCTGGGGTGTGTCCGTTCCGAGGTGTCCCTTCAGCATGCCCCGACATATGTAACCAGTCAAGACGGTTATTAAGTTTAATAACCGTCTTGACTGGTTACATCCGTCATGTGAAGCTGATGCCTCCTAGCAGGAACGACCACACCGAAGCGGGCGAGCACGTGCAGACCTATGAGAAGCAGACGGACGAGCAGCAGGCCTTCGAGCACCGGTTCGGCGAGCTGCGGGCGGCGGAGGCCTACCGGGCGTGGCTGATGGAGGAGCGTGTCCTCAAGAGCAGCAACCCCGTGCTGTCGCGCCGCCTGACCCCTGGGCCCGGAGCCGGATCCGCCCCCGGGAACCGGACCTTCGGTGCCGTCCTGACGGTGAATGCCGTCCTGGCCCGGACGAGCGCCGCGCTCGGCACCGCGGCGTTCGCCGCCCTCTTGGCGCTGACAGCCCTGCCGATCGGCCACAGGGACCTCGGGGCCTTGTACGGACTGGCCGGCGGGGCGGCCCTGACCGCCCTGGCCCTCGGGGTGGTCCAGTACCGTCGGCACCGGCCCTCACCTGCGCTGATCCTCGCCTTCGCGGCCTTCGAGGGCTTCTTTCTCGGCATCCTCGCGAACACGGTCTCCACGCACTTCTCGCCCGGGGCGCTGGTCCAGACGGTCCTGGGCACCCTCGCGGTCTTCGCCGTCGTACTCCTGGCGTCGCGAGGAGGCCTGCTGCGCACGGCGCACCGCGTCCGAGCCTTCGCGGGAGCGGCCGTGGCGGGACTGGTCCTGCTCGCGGGGGTGAACGCGCTGCTCACCGTCCTCACCGACGTCGAAGGGCTGGGCTTCCGCAGCGGGGTTCTCGGTCTCGTCCTCGGCGTCCTCGGCGCCGGTCTGGCGGCCGGATGCCTCTCTTTGCACCTACGGCAGGTCGAGGCCGCCGTCGCCGACCGCGTCCCCGCCGAGCGGGCCTGGACGGCGGCTTTCGGCCTCGTACTGACGCTGGTGTGGCTCTACGTCGAGACGCTCCGCCTGTTCACACTCGTCCGGGAGGACGACGTCTGCTGAGACGCACACGTATGACTTATTCGGCAGCCTTGTGTGCCTCCGAGCATGTGGATATGTTGGAGAAACCAGTCACACCTCTGCAAGTCAGCCTCCGTCGATCCCAAGGGGAACCAGTGACCATCAATCGACGTGCCCTGCTCCGTACCAGTGGCGTCGCGGCAGCCGGCGCCCTCGGCGCCGCCGCCCTCTCGTCCTCCGCGCAGGCCGCGGACACGGCCGGCCCCGCGCACCCCCACCACCCGGTCGACCCCGACCCCACCGCGGGTGTCACCCGGACCCTCCTCCAGGAACACCCGTCACCGGCCGAGGGCTGGGAGACGGTGCAGACGCTGGTGCAGATCCCCCGCCACAAGGAGTCGGGGCGGCACAGCCACCCCGGCGTGGAGGTCGGCTACATCATCCGGGGTGACGTCCTGATGAAGTTCGACGACCGGCCCTCGATCCGCCTGCGCACGGGCGACCCGTTCTTCATCCCGTCCGGGGCCATTCACAACGCCGTCAACGTCGGCAAGGTGACCACGATGATGCTCTCCACGTACGTGGTTGACGAGGACGAGCCGCTGGTGACCACCTACTGAGCCGGCAGGCTACCGAGCCGGCAGCAGGTGGTCGCGGCCGAACATGGCGGCCGCCGCACGCGCGGTCGGCGTACCGGAGTCGAGATCCGCTCCCGCCTCGACCAGGACGGCGACCACGTCGTCCGCTCCCTTGAACAACGCGCCCGCCACGGCGACCTGACCGCGGGCGTTGGGCACGTCCGGGTCCGCGCCGAGCCGGAGCAGAGTCCCTACCGTCTCCGCGTGGCCGTGGTAGGCGGCCAGCATCAGCAGCGTGTTGGCTCCCGCGTCGGCCGCGTCCACCGGCAGCCCGTGCTCCACGAACTCCGTCAGCTGCGCGCTCTCCCCGGCGCGGGCCAGATGCATGGCGAGGGCGACGACGCGCTCGGTCTGCTCGGGCGTCAGCGGGGTCATACGGTCTCTCCTCGGCATCGGTACATGCGGCTCATGGCACACATCGGTCACGCCCCGCACACCCGGGTCACGGGTGTGCGGGGCGTGGGTCTTCTCGGCGTCGCTCAGAGCCGGCCGGCGGCCAGCGCCTCGATCGCCTTGCGGACACCCTCGCCGTAGGCCGGGTCGGCCTGCGTGCAGTTGTGGATGTGCCGCTCGACGGTCTGCGCGGACGCGCCGTCGATCGCCCGGGCGGTGTTCTCGAAGAGGACCTGCTGCTGCTCGGGGCTCATCAGCCGGAACAGGTTGCCGGGCTGCTCGAAGTAGTTGGCGTCGTCCTCGCGGAAGTCGAACCGGTCGGCGACCGCGCCCACGGCCTGGCGCGGCTCGCGGTAGGCGGGCTGCTCCGGCCAGCGGCCGTACGAGTTCGGCTCGATGCCCGGGGCCGCGCCCTGGTTGCCGTCCACGCGCATGGCGCCGTCGCGGTGGTAGGAGTTCACCGGGTTCTTCGGGGCGTTGACCGGGATCTGGTGGTGGTTCACACCGAGCCGGTACCGCTGGGCGTCACCGTAGGAGAACAGGCGGCCCTGCAGCATCCGGTCGGGGGAGTAGCCGATGCCCGGCACCACGTTGGCCGGGGTGAACGCGGCCTGCTCCACGTCGGCGAAGTAGTTGTCGGGGTTGCGGTTGAGCTCCCACTCGCCAACCTCGATCAGCGGGTAGTCCTTCTTCGACCACACCTTGGTGAGGTCGAAGGGGTGGAAGCGGTAGTTGTCCGCGTCGGCCTCCGGCATGACCTGGACGAACAGCTTCCACTTCGGGAAGTCGCCGGTCTCGATCGCGTCGAAGAGGTCGCGCTGGTGGGACTCGCGGTCCTTGCCGACCAGCGCCTCGGCCTCGGCGTCGGTGAGGTTCTTGATGCCCTGCTGGGTGCGGTGGTGGAACTTGACCCAGAACCGCTCGCCCTCGGCGCTGACCAGGCTGTAGGTGTGCGAACCGAAGCCGTGCATGTGCCGGTAGGAGGCCGGGATGCCGCGCTCGGACATGACGATGGTGACCTGGTGCAGGGCCTCGGGGAGGTTGGTCCAGAAGTCCCAGTTGTTCTCGGGGTCACGCAGGTTGGTGCGCGGGTCGCGCTTGACCGCGTGGTTGAGGTCGGGGAACTTCAGCGGGTCCCGGAAGAAGAACACCGGGGTGTTGTTGCCGACCAGGTCCCAGTTGCCCTCGTCCGTGTAGAACTTGAGGGCGAAGCCGCGGATGTCCCGCTCCGCGTCGGCGGCACCGCGCTCGCCCGCGACGGTCGAGAACCGGGCGAACATGTCGGTTTTCTTGCCGATCTCGGAGAATATCTTCGCGCTGGTGTACCGCGTGATGTCATGGGTCACGGTGAACGTGCCGAACGCGCCCGAGCCCTTGGCGTGCATCCGGCGCTCCGGGATCACCTCACGGTCGAAGTGGGCGAGCTTCTCCAGAAACCACACGTCCTGCAGGAGCATCGGCCCGCGCGCCCCGGCGGTCACGGAGTTCTGGTTGTCGGGCACCGGTGCGCCGGCGACCGTGGTCAGCGGCTTCTGGTTGTTCTCGGGCAAGGCTCGCTCCTCTATGAGTGTCCGTCACATGCGGCCAGTCTGGAAAACATCCTATGTTAGACAGTATCCAAGTCAAGCGGTGGACCTACTCAGATCTTTGACCGTCAAGTGACTGATGGCCCGGGAATCCGACACGGTCACCATGGGGGAGGCGACGACCACGAACACCCACCATGGAAGGGGACACCCGTCATCATGCACGGCGAACAATCCGATCGGCGGGCTCGCCTCGCGCAGGCCGGGGCACTGCCCGCGCTCTCCCTGGTGATCGAGCGGGTCCTGGACGAGGACCTACGTGTGCCGGTGCACGCGGAGTTCCGCTTCGATGCGGGGATGCCGCTGATCGTGTCCGCCACGTTCACCCACGGCTGGTCGTCCGTGACCTGGAACATCGGCCGGGAACTGCTCCATCGCGGCCTGTTCGAGGACGTCGGCGACGGCGACGTGCAGGTCTGGCCGACCCAGTTCGACGAGGACAGGGCGTGGCTGATACTCGACTCCGAGCGCAGGAGCGCCGTCTTCGAGCTGCCCGTCCCGCCGCTGGCCCACTGGCTCCACTCCACGTACCGGCTGGTGCCGGCCGAGGCGGAGGCGGACACCCTGGACTGGGACGGCTTCCTGGAGAACCTGCTGGCCGACGGCGGGCTGCGACGCCCCACGGAAGGCAACCCGTCGTGAGCGGCGAACAGTCGGCTCTGCGGGTGCGCCGCCCGGCGCCCCCGCCTCCGCTCTCGCTCCTGGTCCGGCGCGTGACGGAGGGGGGCGCGCGCCATCCTGTGCGCGCGGAGTTCCGGTTCGACCCGGAGGTCCCCATGGTCGTGACGCTCGCCCTCACCCCCTGGCGCGGGCCGGGCGTGACCTGGCGCATCGGCCGGGATCTGCTCCACCGCGGCCTGTATGCGCAGAGCGGCGAGGGCGACGTACAGGTGTGGCCCACGCAGTGCGACGAGGGGGACGAGGCGTGGCTGCTGCTGGAGTCGGGGGCCACGAGCGCGGTCTTCGAACTCCCGGTCCCGGTGCTCGGGGAGTGGCTCGAGGCCACGTACCGGAGCGTCGTGGCGACGGCGGAGACGGGCGTCCTGGACTGGGACGCCTTCCTGGCCGGGTTGCTCGACGACGAGGAACCGCCGGTCGACGGCCCGGCGGCGACGGTGGAGCGTGACGCCGGACGAAGTCACCGTTTCATGGGGTTGCATTCCGACGGCTCACCGTTCAGTATGGTTACGTGAATCATGCCTTTCCTTGCGGGACGCTCCCTCTCGACTTCGTCGGCACGCTGCGTGCGCGACGCAACGACCTGCCGACGGAGAAGCTCGCCACCCCCGAGCTGCTCGACGACTGGTTCGTCGAGTCCGGGATGCTCGATCTGGCGCCGGGTGCGAGCGAGGTTGACCTCGCCCTCGCCGTGGACCTGCGCGAATCCATCTACTCCCTGGCCGTGGCGCGGATGGACGGCATGCAGCTGCCCTCCGACGCGGTCGCCGAGCTGAACCTCCAAGCATCCGGCATGCCCGTGACGCTGCGGCTCGGCCCGGACGGCGCGACCCGCACCGGTTCGGTCTCGCAGGGCCTCGCGGCCCTCGCCCGCGAGGCGGTCGAGATCCTCGGCGGCGAGGACGGGGACCTGTTGCGCGAGTGCGCCCGCCCCGAGTGCACCCAGACCTACCTCGACCGCTCGCGTGGCCACCGCCGGGAATGGTGCGCCATGCGGACCTGCGGGAACCGGGTCAAGGCCGCCACCTACCGGGCCCGCCAGCACAGCACGCAGGGCTGACCCCCCCCCGCCCCTTCGACGGGCCCCTCAGGCTGCCATGCCTGAGGGGCCCATTCGTCGTTCCCGCGCGCACTCTTTGTCCCCCCGGGCGCCTTGGCCGGCCCACTCACACGTATGACTCGTAATCTACTTGACTGGCATTCTGAGATACGTATTATCGCGATGTGTGAACAGGTCACCGTCTGAACCGGTAACTGTAAGGGCCGGCTCAGCATCAGCGATCCAAGGAGCCCCCACATGGACATGACCGCAGAGACCGGCGGCGCCACGGGCCGCCGCCGCTTCATGGGGCTCGCCGCGGGCGCCGTCGCCGCCACGCAACTCGGCCTGGCCGGCGAGGCGCAGGCGGCGACGGCGGGACCGGCCACCCCCGTCCCGGCGTCCGCCCCCGGTACCCCCGAGCCGGTCCCCGGCGTCCACCCCTTTCGCATCAGGGTTCCGCAACAGGACCTCCGTGACCTGCGGCAGCGCCTGCGGGCGATCCGCTGGCCGGACCGCGAACTCGTCCGCGACCGCTCCCAGGGCGCCCAACTGGCCAAAGTCCGCCCGCTGATCGAGTACTGGGAGAGCGGATACGACTGGCGCAAGGTCGAGTCGCGGCTCAACGCGCTGCCGCAGTTCATCACCGAGATCGACGGCGTGGACATCCAGTTCGCCCACATCCGCTCACCACATCACGACGCCCTGCCGATGCTCATGACGCACGGCTGGCCGGGCTCGATCATCGAGCTCCTGAAGATCATCGACCCGCTCACCAACCCCACGGCCCATGGCGGGCGCGCGGAGGACGCCTTCCACCTCGTCCTGCCGACGCTGCCCGGGCACGGCTGGTCCGGCAGGCCGAAGACGACCGGGTGGAACCCGGGCCGCATGGCGACCGCGCTCCACGAACTCATGCACCGCCTCGGCTACCAGCGGTACGTCTCCCAGGGCGGCGACCACGGTTCGATCATCGCGCAGATCCAGGCCACGCAGCGGATGGAGGGCCTGCTCGGCATCCACGTCAACATGCCGGGCACCGTGCCCCCGGACGTCCTGCGCCACCTGCGCACCTTCGACGCCGCTCCCTCGGCCCTCTCCGCCCGCGAGAAGGTCGCCTACGACCGGCTGCTGCACTTCTACCGCGACGGCTTCGGCTACGCGGCGATGATGAACGAGTCCCCGCAGACCATCGGTTACGCCCTCGCCGACTCACCCCTGGCGATGGCCGCGTACTACTACGACAAGATCGCGGAGTGGACCGACTCCGGTGGCGAGCCCGAGAAGGTCCTCACCTACGACGAGATGCTCGACGCCATCTCGCTGTACTGGCTGACCAACACCGGAGCGTCCTCCTCCCGCCTGTACTGGGAGGGCACCCAGACCGGCGGCGGCCCGTTCAACGCGGTCGACATCCCCGACGTCCCCGTGGCGGTCACCGTGTTCCCGGCCGAGATCTACCCCGCGCCGCGCAGCTGGGGCGAGAAGGCGTACGGCAACCTCATCCACTGGAACGAGGTCGACAAGGGCGGCCACTTCGCCGCCTGGGAACAGCCCCAGCTGCTGGCCCGCGAACTGCGCACCGCCTTCAGGTCGCTGCGGGACTGACGTCCTGCCGCCCCGCGCGACAGGGCCGCATCCCCGCAGGGTGCGGCCCTGTCGCGGCGGTCGCTACGGGGCTTCGTGCTCCGCGCCGGCCGGGGTCTCCTGCACGAAGGCCCGGACCGCGGCGCCGAACACCTCGGGCTCCTCGATGTGGCCCATGTGCCCGCTGTCCTCCAGCACCACCAGGCGGGCGTCGGGGATCAGTTCGTACATCTCCTGGGACCAGCGCGGTCCGCAGATCACGTCGTACCGCCCCACGATCACCAGTGCCGGCACGGTGAGGCCCTTGAGGGCGACCCGGTCGTCGATGAGGTCCGGGGCGAGGTACTCGTCGAGTCCGGAGATGAAGGTGGCGCGCACGGCGTCACGGAACGGGGCGTACCGCTCCTCGTTCTCCCAGTAGTGCGCGAAGTAGGACGGCAGCACACCCCGGGCCACGGCCTCGGTCGAGGCGTCGTCGCTGATGCGGGACATCGCTCCGAACGCGGCGAGCACGCCGTCCAGTCCGGGGTGGCCGGCGTACCGGGCCGCGAACTCCTGAACCCTGCGGCCCGCTTCCTCGCCGTGCTCGGGACCCGTGACCGGCGCGCCGTCGTACAGGATGACGCCCGCGAGCTGCTCGGAGCGGTGCAGCGCGTGGTAGGCCGCGACGAAGGCACCGTGGGAGTGGCCGAGCAGGTGCACTGCGGGCACGTCGAGGCGGCTGATCAGCACTTCCAGGAAGCGGCTGTAGCGGTCCCGGGTGTATCCGTGCGGGTGGGACGGGAGCCGCCCGGAGTCGCCGGTGCCGATGGGCTCCACGTAGACCATGGTCAGGTGCTGCTCCAGGAGCGGCATGCGCAGGTACTCCCAGTGGATGCCGGGTCCGCCGGAGAGCGCGACACAGACCGGGCCGGTGCCGTGCACGTGATAGCGCTGGGTGACGCCGCCGAGCGTGAAGGAGTGGGTGCCGGAAGAGAGGGCCATGGTGACCTCCGCGTGTGGTGTGGGACTGCGCTGACACCGACATGGCGCGCGGGGGACCGGGAAGTTCGATCGCGATGACGTGACCTGCGACACACCCCCGGGAAAGGTGTCGCGCGCCGGTGTCCGTCTCTCCGGCGGACCGATGAGGACACATGCCTCGCCGGCGCCAACGGCGAGGCATGTCGCTGTCACCACCCAGGGGGGCCGGGCCCGCGGCCTGCGCGTCAGCCGGACTGCGCGGCCGTCGTGGTCCGCGGGGAGTCGACGAGGGTGTAACTCACCGACCGCTCCTGCTTGTGGCGCCGGATCTTTCCCTTGGCGACCAGCGGTTCGAGGGTGTTGCGCACGACCTGCGGCGCCGGTGCGCGATCCGGGTGTTTGCGCATGAGCTCCTCGCGGAGCTCCTTGGTCGGACGAGGCTCGTCATAGGCGGCGAGCAGCTCCATCAGCAGCCTTCCGAGCAGCGGCTGCCGTGACTCCGGGCCGGCGGCGGCTCGCGGCCTCGTGCCGGGCCGTGCGGGCGAGGACGGGCTCGTCCTGCGCCTGTTCGGGCGGCGGGGGCGGGACCTGGGGGGATGTCGGCCCGCTCGGCGAGCTTCATGATGTCGACGAGGAGAGCGGAAGGGCGAGGTGTGCCCGCTGGTGTGCAAATCTGCGCCGCGCCCCGGCCGGTCAGGCTGGTCCGAGGCCCGTCAGCAAGGTGTCGACGACGAGGTCCGCCGCCTGCCCGTCGCTCAGATCGGGCAGGCGCCGGACCACGAGATGCATCAGCTCGGGCAGCAGCGCTTGCGCCCAGCCGTCCGGCGCTCCGGCCCGGAACGTCCCCTCGTCTACGGCCCGTTGCACGAAGGTGTCGACCTCCCGGACCGAGGCGTCGCGCCGCTCGCGGATGGCGTCGTCGGCGAGCATGCGGGTGAGGTCGACCGGCCAGGTGCGGTTCACCGCGATGATGTTCTCCACGTAGCGGTGCAGGGCCACCGCGACGGGGGCCTCGCGCAGGCGGGCGTCGGCGATGGCCCGCTCGATGGCCTCCAGCCGGGACACGTAGATCGCCGCGAGCAGTTCGTCGCGGGTGGCGAACCGCCGGTAGACGGTCCTGCGGTCCACACCGGCCTCCGCGGCGATGCTCGCGATGCTCGCGCCCGGATCGGCGGCGAGCATGCGTGCGCCGGTGGTCAGGACGGCTTCGAGATTGCGTGCGGCGTCGGCCCTCATGGGCGCCAGCCTAATCGAATCTTGTGAATATACCCGCGTGAAGTGGCACGTGTGCGTGCGGATGGTGCCGCCAAGCACCTCATGGATGGGTCGATCCGTGCCGTGGATGCCTGTGCGTCGCACCGATAACCGGAGAGGTGGCTTGCGGGTCGAGAAGTAACCTGTCAGAGTGGTTACTCGAACGAGGCGCTCGCCGGAGCGGCATCCGCACCGTCCACACGACTTCACGGACACACGACAGCGGCCGCGCACCACCGCGGCCCCGGAGGGAACGTCATGCGCAGTAGTAATCCGGTCCTCTCCCGATGGGGCCGCGGCAGTGGCGACGGCTCCGCCGACCGCTCGATCCAGCGCCTCGACCCCGTGCCCGTCGGCGCGGTGAGCGGCGCGGACCCGGCCGGCCCGGTCCTCACCAACCCCTACGCCGGGCCCGCCGATCCGTCCGCCGCGCAAGGCGCCGGGACCGCCGCCGGGCCGGCGATGACCATCGACGACGTCGTCGTGCGCACCGCCGCCACGCTCGGCACGGTCGTGCTCACCGCCGCCCTCTCCTGGATACTGCTCCCCGTCGACAGCGCCGGGATCGGCCGGTCCTACGGCATCGCCTTCGCCGCCGCCCTCGTCGCGTTCGGCCTGTCCATGGTCCAGAGCTTCAAACGCACACCTTTGCCGGCGCTGATCCTCGGCTACGCGGCCTTCGAAGGTGTATTCCTCGGCACCGTCTCCAGCGCCACCTCGGCGTGGACCGCGCCCGGCGTCGTCGTCCAGGCGGTGCTGGGTACCATGGCGGTGTCCGCGGGTGTGCTGATCGCCTACAAGCGCCGCTGGATACGTGTCGACCGGCGCTTCCAGGGTTTCGTCCTCGCCGCGGCGACCGGATTCCTGCTGCTGCTTGTGGCGGACCTGCTGTTCTCCGCGTTCAGTGCGGGCAACGGCCTGGGCTTCCAGAGCGGTGCCCTCGGCATCGTGTTCGGCATCGTCGGCATCGCGCTCGGCGGCGCCTTCCTGGCCCTGGACTTCAAGCAGGTCGAGGACGGCATCACCTTCGGCGCCCCGCGCGATGAGGCCTGGTTCGCGGCGTTCGGCCTCACCACCACCCTGGTGTGGATCTACCTCCAGGCGCTCCAGCTCCTGTCGATCCTCCAGGGCGACAACTGACCGCCCGCCCGGCCCACCCGGGCCGGACCGCACCGCACACGGAAGGGCAGGCCATGAGCACGGTGCTGACGGATGCCGAACAGAGCGAGGACACGGCCCTCACGCTGGCGGCGCAGCACGGCGACGTGAGCGCGCTCGGGCTGTTGCTTGAGCGGCACCGTCCTGGCATGCGGGCCGTCGCCCTGAGCCTGCTGGGCCCCGGCCCGGACATCGACGACGTCATGCAGGACGCCGCCCTGGTGGCCCTGCGCAGCGTGGGTCAGGTCCGTGACCCGGCCGCCGTGGGCGCCTGGCTGCGGATGGTGGTGCGCAACCGCAGCCGTTCGCTGCTGCGCGACGCCCGCCGGACCGAGCCGCGCGAGGAGATCCCGCTGCCGCCGGTGCTGACCACACCCGAGCAGGTCCTTGACCGGCACGCGATGCGGGACTGGATCTGGGAAGCCGTCGAACACCTCTCCCCGAAACTCCGCCTGCCGGTGGTGCTTCGCTACTTCACCTCCGGGGTCACCTCCTACCGGCAGATCGCCGAGACCTGCGCGATCCCGGTCGGCACGGTCCGCAGCCGGCTCAGCCAGGCCCGCACCGAGCTCGCCCGGACCCTGCGCGCCACCGCGGACGGGGTACACGACGACATCCGGCGGCGGACCGAGGCCGCATGGCAGGAGGCGCACGAGACGCTGGCCGCCGCGGAACGCGGGGAGTTCGCCCGGGTGGTCGCGGACCGCTACTCCCCGGAGGTCTCCCTGCTCAAGGGCGATCAGCGGCTGGGCGGTACGGGACTGCTCCTGGCAGGCATGGACAGCGACCTCACGGCAGGGGTGCGCCAGCGGCCCGCCCATGTGATCGCCGGACGCTCGCTGATCGTCTGGGAGATGGACCTCATCAACCCGCCGGACGCACCGGACCACTGTCCGCCCGGCGTCGCCTGGATCATGACGGTGGACGGCGGCCGGATCGCCCGGGTGCGGCTGTACCACACGCCCCGCGGCTGACAGGCGCCGGCGCGGACGCCCCGTCACCGACCCCGCCGCACACATGTGGCTCCCGTGGGAGATCATGAGGTGTGCGCCCGCCAGCCGACGAGCTGCGGCCCGCCCCTAGTCACGCACGAGACACGGAGACACCCCATGACCTACCGCAAGGGCCTCGTCCTCGACTTCGGCGGTGTGCTCACCACGCCGCTGCTCCCGGCCGCGCTCGCCTTCGAGAAACGCGAGGGGCTGCCGGAGGGCACCTTGCTTCACACCCTCTACCTGGACGAGGAGATGGTCCGGCGGACCGAGGAACTCGAACGCGGCACGCTCACCCAGAGTGAGTGGAACGCCGACGCCGCCGGCCGGCTCGGCGTCGCGCCGGCGAACCTGATGGGGCGCATCTTCGCCGACCTGCGCTCGGAGCCCTCGCTCATCGCAGTGGCCGACGCCGCCCGCCGGGCCGGGGTGAAGGTCGCGATCCTCTCCAACTCGGTGGGCACGGCGCCGTGGAACCTCTACGCCGGATACGACCTGGCGTACGACGCCGTGGTGATCTCCGAGGACCACGGCCTGCGCAAACCGGAACCGGCGATCTTCGAACTCGTGCTGAAGGAGCTCGGGCTCACCGCCGACGAGTGTGTCTTCGTCGACGACACCCAGCAGCACCTCCCTCCCGCCGCCGCCCTGGGCTTCGCCACGGTGCACGCCCAGGACCCGCGCAGCACGGTCGCCGAACTGGAGGCCCTGCTGGGCCTGGCGTGAGCGACCGACCGACCGACACAGGCTCTCAACCTCCGCCTACGTTCGACAAGGGGCAGATCATGGACACGTATTCCTCTTTCACCGGCCGCCCGAGCAAGGACCAGCAGGCGCTGCTGTCCCGGGTGAACTGCAACGACCGACGCGAGCCGGGCAAGGAGGCCGCCGAGATCGAGGAGATCACCCGGCGCACCGGACACCTGGCTGCCGCCACCTATCTCGGTCTCTTTCTCTGACTCCACCAGGCGAATGTCTCAATCGCAACTTCCGCATGTTCGTTGAATGGACAAGTGTGTGGGCACAGCGACCACACACATACAGGGAGTGCGACATGAGCAGATTCTGGCAGCGCCGTCTCGTCGGCGTGGCCGCCGTGACGTCCGGAGCGGCCCTGTTCGGGGGCGTCGGTCTGGCCCAGCCCGCCGGCGCCGTCGAGTTCGGCGGCATCGCCTTCTACGCGAACCGCGACTTCAGCGGCAAGGAAGTGCGCGTCGACGCATCCGACTACGAGTGCCACACCCTTCCGCAGGCGATGTACTCGGTGGAGAACTTCTCCGGGACCAACTACATGGACGTCTACTACAAGGCCGACTGTGCCGTGGGCGTCCCGGACTCCCCGTACACCGACGCCTTCCTGCGCCTCGGCGACCTGATGCAGAGCGGCACCGAGGTTCCGTCCGGCTTCCGCAGCTACCGGGTGCTGGCCCGGACGCCGTAGCCGTAGCGGTCTCCGGCCGCACACCTTGACGCAGACACACCACCTTCCTCCCTCCTTGACATGTGTGCAAGGAGGGAGGAACCTTATCACCAGTCAATACGGTGACACTGAGGCGGCGGATGTGCGTCACGTATGTTCCGCCGGGTGACGAGAGGAACGACGTGATCAGCAGACGCAGGGTGTCCCAGGCGGTGGCGATGGCGGCCGGCACGGTCGGGCTCTCCGGAGCGGGCCAGGCCGTCGCCGCCGGCCAGGAGACGGCCTCCGCCGCGTCCGGGGCGTACCAGGGGCTCGGCCCGCTGCGGCATGTGCGCACCGACGTCCTGGACATCGCCTACCACGTCGTCGGTCCGGCCGACGGTGCGCCGGTCATCCTGCTGCACGGCTGGCCGTTCAGCCCGGTCGGTTCCTACGCGGAGGTGGCGCCGCCGCTCGCCGACCGCGGTCTCCGGTGCTACATCCCCTACCTGCGCGGCCACGGCGAGACCCGGTTCCGCCACCGGGGCACCTTCCGTTCCGGGCAGCAGGCCGCCATCGGCGCCGACCTGATCGAGTTCATGGACGCCCTCGGCATCCGGCGGGCCCTGTATGCCGGGTACGACTGGGGCGGGCGCGCCGCCAACGTGGCCGCGGCCCTGTGGCCCCACCGCTGCGCGGGCCTGGTCTCCGTGAACGGCTACCTCATCCAGAACATCGCCCGCGCCCAGGAGCCCCTCGCCCCCTCCCTCGAACTGGGCTTCTGGTACTTCTTCTACTTCCTCACCGAGCGCGGGGCCAAGGGCCTGGAGCGCAACCGGGAGGACCTGGGCCGCGTCGTCTGGCAGCGCAACTCGCCCCAATGGCAGTTCACCGAGGCGGAGTTCGCGCAGACCGCGCAGTTGTGGACCAACCCCGACTACGTCGCGGTCACCCTGCACAGCTACCGCCACCGCCTCGCCGCCGCCCCGGGCGCGCCCCGCTACGCCGAGCTGGAGCGCCGCCTCCTCGCCACGCCGACGATCCCCGCGCCCACCGTCACCCTGGACGGCAAGGCCGACGGCGTGACGCCCTGGACCGACGGCAGTACCTACAAGCCGCACTACACCGGGCCCTTCGCCCACCACGTGGTCCCTGGCGCGGGCCACAACCTGCCCCAGGAGCGCCCGGACGCGTTCGTCTCCGCGATTTCGGAGGTCCACGGCCTGGGCTGAGCCCGGGCCCGGCCAGGGCACCGGGTCAGTCGTGAAGCGCGTAGAAGCGCATCGGCGAGTTCGGCTCGAAACCGATCCGCGGGTAGACCGGCGCACCGGCGACCGTCGCGTGCAGGGTCGCCCGGCGCGCTCCGGTGGCCCGCGCCCCCTCGTACAGCGCCTTGCGGGTGACCGCCTCGCCGTAACCGCGGCGCTCCCAGGCCGGATCGGTGGCGACGAGCGCGACGAACAGGCGCCCCTCGGCCTCGACGGTGGCGGCGCAGGTCACCGGCACGCCGTCGCGCACCCCGAGGTAGGCGTGCACCTGCTCGCGCCACATCGTGGAGCCGGCGAGGCCGTCGCGGCCGTCCTCCACCTGGAAACCGTAGGCACGTGAGTTGATGTCGGCGTACGCCAGCAGGTGTGCGTCGGTCGTCACCCGGACGAACGTCAGCTCGGGGTGGGACGGCTCGGGCAGCGGCAGGAAGTCTCCGGCCATCCCCGTGCCGGGGAAGGCGTGCACGAGCCCGGCGCGCCCGGCCGCCGCGTCCAGCGCGGCGACCGCGTCGTCCTGGGGGAGGTCGTCGAAGACCCACAGGAAACCGGGCCGCTTCTTCGACCGCATGATCTCCGCGGCCTCGTCGAACCGCCGGCTCACCAGGGCGGTGTCCGCGCCCACCTCGGTCAGCGTGAGGCAGTTCCAGAAGGGGAAACGGCAGTCTGCCCAGCGGACGGCGATGCCGGGCAGATCACGGACGTCGGCGTCCGGGTCACGGTCGAGCACCATGGCACGCCAGACCACGGTGAGTTGTTCCATCGATTCGATCGAGTCGGCGAGCGCGTGCATCAGTACTCCTGAGGTCTTCGCGTGGGGTCGTCGCGTGTGCGAGATGGTGTGCCGCTCCTGGTGAACGTCAAAAACGGACCGGGAGTTCGCCGGCCCGCACACCTCACCACGGCGGGGCCGGATCCGTCAGTCCAGCACGCGGAGCGCGCCGGATACGGCGGACTCCAGAAAGGCGCGGTCCGCCCGCGCGTTGCCCATGACGTGCAGCCCCTGGATGAACGTGGTGAAGAAGCGGGCCAGTTCCACCGGCTCGTGTCCCGGCCGCAGTTCACCGCCGGCCCGGGCCCGCTCCAGCGCGTCGACGAGCACCGACTCCACCGCCGCCATGGTCGCCTTCACCCGCTCGACCGTGGCCGCGTGGGCGGCGCGCTCGGTCGCCGCGTTGACCAGCAGGCAGACCCGCTCCGGGTCCGTGACATCGGCCCCGGCCAGGGCGAGCAGCAGCTCCCGTAGCGCGGCGCGCACATCGGTGGCGGCCGCCATCCGCTCCCCAAGGGTGTGCACCAGTTCCTCGCAGTAGTGGCCGAGGGCCCGGGCGTAGAGGCCCTCCTTGGAGCCGAACGCCGCGTACAGGCTGCTGCTGCCGATGTTCAACCGGGCCGTCAGCTGGGGCATCGGTGTGGCGCCGTACCCCTGCCTGGCGAACAGGCGGGCGGCCCGCTCCACTGCCACATCCGTGTTGAATGCGCGAGGGCGCGCCATAGGTATGTCCCTTTCCGGTGTTCGCACGTGTGGAGACTGTCGCAGACCCGCGGGCCGGAGGCATGAGTCGATCGACTGCACGGTTGACCGGGGGATCGGGACCCTGGGAGCGTGCGGTCCGGACGGCAGGCGGGCGTGTCGCGCGGGCAGTGACCAAATACTTATGTTCGAGAGCCTGTCCGGCGGAAGATCTACGGCTAGCCTCGACAGCGTCGATGGCACGCACGGTCCGAGGACGAACATGCAGCTGCATATGAAATATCTGCTGGAGCCGGCCAGTGCGCCCCGGCTCGCGGCCGATATCGTCGCGGCCGCATCCGACATCAGCGACGCGGAGCTGGACTACAGCACGGACAGCATCGGCCTGGTGGAGGAGATCGTCGACGGCTTCCGCAGCGACGGCGTCACCGGCGGCGAGGTCGCCGAGTCACTCGTCTCCTTCGGCTGCTACGTCGGGGAGATCCTGATCCGGCACGGCGGCGGGGCCTGGTGCCATGTTCCGGCCGCGCACGGAGCCGTCCCCCTGGTCGTGGAGGTGCCGGGTAGCGGCCTGTGTTCGCCGATCGACTGGGTCTTCCGCCGGCTCGAACACGGCCCCGCCGTCAGCATCCGCGGCCTGTACGCGCAGGCCGGGCGCGCCGACGCACGCGTACCGGGCCCCGAGGGAGCCGGGAATCACGACGTGGCTGAGAAACCTGAATGTTAAAGTATTCACTTCCGGACCCGGTCCCGACGGCCGACCGGCCGGGGCGCACATGTGGCCCGTGACCATGTGCCAGGCCTTGCGGGGGAGAAGGACATGGGTACGCACCTGCGGTCCGACGACCGCGCGCTGATCGGCCGCGCGCACGAACGCGAGCTGGTGGCCGCCCTCCTCGCCGGCCTGCCCGGCAGCAGCCGGGTCCTGCACCTCGGCGGCGGCCCGGGGACCGGGAAGAGCGCCGTCCTGCGGTACGCCGCCCACACTGCGGCCCGAGCGGACATCCCCGTCCTGTCGACGTCCTGGGCCCCGGCCGAGCGGGACCTCCCGCACGCCGCCCTGCATGGGCTGCTCCGACCGCACCTGGCCCGCCTTGGCGACCTGCCGCACCGGGAACGGGAGCTGCTGGAAGCAGCCTTCGGCGGGGGCCCCACGGCAGCCGCGCCCACGGACCTCACACGGGCCGCTCTGTGCCTGCTGCGGACGCCCCCGGACCCGGTCCTCCTGTGCATCGACGACCTCGACCGGCTCGATGCCGAGAGCCGCGCCACCCTGCGCGCGATGGCCCACCTGTGCGGCGACACCCAGGTACGCATGATCGTCGCCGAACGGGCCGCTCCCGCCGACTGGCTGCCCGCGAACGCACCCGCCGGCGTCCTTGCGCCGCTCCCCGCCGACGAGGCCCGCGCGCTGCTGCGGCGCGACGGCCGCACGACGGCGCCCACAGAGGAGGAGCTCGTCCTCGCGGTGGCCCGGGGCAACCCGCTCGCGCTCACGGAACTGTCGCCGAACGGGAGCGGCTTCAGCGAGGCGGCCGGCCTCGGCCTGCTCCCCGCCTCCCCCCGGCTGGCCGAGGCGTACGAGGAGGACCTGGAGGCGCTGTCGGCCCCCGGCACCGGCGTGCTGCTCACAGCTGCGCTGAGTGTCTCCTCGGTCCTCCAAGAGATCCTGGACGCCGCGACGCGCGTGCTGGGCAGCGGGCAGGACGCGCGGGCCGGGCTGGACGAGCTCACCGCCCGCGGGCTCGTCGTCGCGCGCGAGCACCGCGTCCACTTCCCCCAGCCGCTGATCCGCGTGGCGGTCCTGCACCGGGAGCCGACCGCCCGTCGCATGACCGCCCACGCGGCACTGGAACACAGCGCCAAAGACCCCACGCGCGCCGCGTGGCACGCGGCCCAGCGCGCGGCGGGCACCGACGAGGACCTCGCGCGGCGCTTGGAGACCCGGGCCGCCGGGCCCTGGCCGGGCACCACCCTGCTGGTCGCCCTCGCCGCGCTCGAAGGCGCCGCGCGCCTCTCCCCGGACCCCCAGCGCCGCGCCGACCGGCTGCTGCGCGCCGCCGAACTGGCCTGCCACCACGGCCTGGACGCGCAGGCCCGCCGGCACGCGCGCGGCATCGACCCCGCCGAACTCGGTGATCTCGGCCGCGCCATGCTCCTGTGGCTGCACGACCTCCTGCCCGGCGGCTCCCCGACCGGCCACGAGCGGATCGGCCAGCTCTGCTCGGCGGCCCGGTCCGTCGCCGCCACCCATCCCGAACTCGCACAGAAGCTGCTGCACACCGCCGCGGGCCGGTGCTGGTGGCAGGAGACCGACGACGCCGAAAGGGAGCTGGTCGTCCGTACCGTGCACGAGCTGCGGAGCCCGCCGTGGAGCGCGCGCGACCTCGTCACCCTGGCGCTGACCGACGCTCTTTCGATCAGCCGCGAACCGCTGCGGCTGCGTGCATCGCCCGCCCCGGACGAGCGGCTCTTCCTCGGCCAGGCGGCCCACCTCACCGGCGACCTCGAACAGGCCGCGCACTTCCTCGACGGTGCCGAGACCGTCGCGCGCGAGGGCCGTCGCACCGGACGGCTGCCACAGATCCTGGAGGCCAGGGCCCTGGGCGGGATCTGGCTGGGCACCGAGTGGCAGACCGCGCGGGCGCGGGCGACCGAGGCGAGGACGATCGCCGCCGAGCTCGGCCACGCCAACTACGCGGCCCGGGCGGTCGGGGCCCTCGGGGTCATCGAGGCGCTCCAGGGCCGACACGACAAGGCCCTGGAGCGGGCCGCGGCGATCGAGGAGGCCTCCCGCCACCTCGGCCAGGGCCAGCACCTCAACCTCGCCACCCTCACACGTGTACTGACCGCCTCCGGCACGGGACGGTACGCGGAGGCATACACCCAGTTGCGTTCGTCGTTCACCGAGCTGCTGACCCCGTACTCGTTCCAGCAGTTCTGGGGTCTCGCCTTCCTCGTCGAGGCCGCCCTGCCCGCGGGCGAGACAGACGACGTCCGGGCCGTCGTCGAGGAGGTCGCGCGCCGCACCCGCTCGGGCCGGGCGCCCATGCTCCGGCGCATCCTGGCCTACGCCGACGCGGCGCTCGCCCCCGACGACGAGGCGCAGGCCCGCTACCACGAGGCCATCGGCGACGACGCCGCCCGCTGGCCGTTGCTGCACGCGATGACCCACCTGAACTACGGGGTCCGGCTCCGGCGCCGCCGCCGCGTCGTCGAGTCCCGCGGGCCGCTCGCCACGGCCGAGGTGCTCTTCCTGGCCCTCGGAGCCACCTCCCGCGCCGAGCTGGCGGCCTCGGAGCTGCGGGCGGCAGGCCGGCCGGTTGAGGACACGGAGTCCGCCGGGGACACCGCGGCCCGCCTGCTCTCCCCTCAGCAGCTCACCATCGCCCGCCTCGCCGCCCGGGGCCTGACCAGCCGGGCCATCGGCGAGCAGCTCCACCTGTCGGCCCGCACGGTGGCCTCGCACCTCTATCAGATCTTCCCCAAGCTCGACGTCACCTCCCGGGCGCAGCTCGCCGCGCGCAAGGACCTCCAGTGACGTACGTACGACATACGTGGGCGCGCCCATGGAGTCAGGCAGGAGCCTGGCCGCCCGCTCCCAGCACACCGGCCAGCTGCGCCCGTGCGGTCACACCCAGGCGGGGGAAGATCCGGTACAGATAGGCGCCGATCGTGCGGGGGGAGAGCCCGAGCTCTGCGCCGATCTGACGGTTGGACAGGCCGCGCGCGGCGAGTCGGGCGATCCGCATTTCCTGCGAGCTGAGGATGTTGGCCGCGCAGGCCGCGGGTGCGCCCGCGGTGACGGTGTCGGCCCGCTCACCGGAGGCCCGCAGCTCCTCGGTGATCCGCGTGACGCGGGCGTCCGCGCCCATCATGGTGAAGGTGGCAGCGGCCTGGCGCAGCGTGACGCGGGAGTCGGTGAACTCGTGCCACCGGCGCAGCCGCCGCCCGTGCGCGAGGCGCAACGACGCCTCCAGGAACGGGCTCTGGGACACATCCATGGCCAGGGCCCGCTCGTACAGGGCCCCCGCGTCCCCGTCGTCCGCCAGGACTGCCTCGGCCACGGCGAGGCCGACCGCGACGAGCGGGGCCCGCTCGGGCCCCAGGTCCCGCTCCAGCAGCCGCAGCCGGGCCCGTGCCGACTCCGCCGCGTGCACGGCCGCGGCCGCTTCCGCGAAGGGGACCAGGGCGAACAGGACCGCGGTGCAGCGCCCGGGGTCGGCGAGCAGCCGCGCGAGGGTGGCGTAGCCCGCGGCGACGTCGCCGCTCTCCACCTGGGCCCAGCCGGTTCCCACGGCGAGGATCTCCTCGATCGCGCTCACCGACTGCCGTGCGATCTCGACATCGTGCGCGTCGGCCGGCTCCGGCACGGCGCCGGTGCGCAGCCCGCGCGTGAGCCGTTCGAGCAGGCCCGACGCCGTCGCCTCGCTCGTCAGCCCCCGCTCCCCGGCCTGCTCGCCGCAGCGCCGGAAGATCGTCTCGGCCTGCCCCCAGTCGCCGGTGACCAGACGGGCGAGACCCTGCCGGAGCAGGACGAGGGGCAGCCGGTCGGGCAGGTCGTGGAAGCGGCAGCGGCGCTCCGCCTGCCGGTGCAACTCCAGCGCCCGCAGCGGGGCGCCGCCGCGCAGGGCCGCCTCCCCGAGGCGTTCGAGGTCGCGCAGGGCAACGTTGTTACCTCGGCCGGCCGCCGCCAGCCGCGCGAGGACGGTGGCGGCCCGGCGGACCGGCGCCGCCGTGGCCATGGCATGCAGCAGCCGCGGGTCGTGCGAGGCGTGCGACGGCAGGGCGTCGAGGTAGGTGAGTAGCGCGTCCGCGCGCGCCGTGTCGGCGGCGACGGCCGGCGCCGTCAGCTCCGCCAGTTCCAGGGCGCTGTCGACCTCGGCGGCACCGGCCGGCAGCGGCCAGCCGTCGGGCTCCGTCAGCAGCCGGGCAGCCGGGTTGTCACCCCCCGTCACCGTCCGCGCGTACAGGGCGCCGAGCGGCCCCAGAGGGTGCGCGAGAGCCCTGCGTGCCAGGGCCCGCGCCGTGCGCCCCCAGCCCGCGTCCCCGGCGAGCTGGGCCGCCCGCAGCAGGCAGCGGCCCCGGTCCTCGGAGCCGCTGTAGAGGTCGGCAGCGCGCCGCAGCAGGCGCAGGGCCAGCGCCGGGTCGTCCTGCCGCAGGGCCAGGCGGTGGACGTCCTCCACACGGCCGGCGAGCTCCGGGTCGGCCCCCTCGGCTGCCTGGGAGAGGTGCCACAGCTGCCGTACGGAACCCTCGGTCAGCTCCGCGGCGAGCGCCGCGTGGGCGGCGCGGCAGCGCCGGGGCCCGGTCTCGCGGACCACGGCGCCCGCCATGGCGGGGTGGCCGAATACCATGCGCATGCCGTCGAAGACGACGAGGCCCTGGCGTTCCGCGGGCTCCATGGTGGCGAAGTCCGCCGGGCGCCCTCCGAGCCGGGAGGCCACCGCGAGCAGCAGCGGGAGGTCGGCCGTCGGATGCAGCGCCGCCACGAGCAGCAGGTCCCCGGTCGCGGTGGGCAGCCGGGCGGCCCCGGGGGCCAGGGCCGCCGCCAGCCGGTCGGAGGAGACGGGCAGGTAGGGGACGCGGTCCTCGGTCCAGGTGGGCAGCTCCAGCAGCGCGAGGGGGTTGCCCGCCGCGGTCGCCATCAGGTCGTGCAGGGTGTGCGGGTCGTGGCCCGGGCGCCGCATCGCCAGCAGCGTGGCGGACTCGGCCGGGGTCAGCGGGCCCAGCGGCAGTTCGGGGAGCCCGGCCAGGGAGGTACGGCGGGGGTGCGGCCGCGAGGTCAGCAGCAGGCCCAGGGGGAGCCCGGCCGTCCTGCGGGCGACGAACGCGAGCACGTCCGCGCTGGTCGGGTCCAGCGCGTCCCAGTCGTCGACGGCGATCAGCAGGGGCCGTTCGGCGCTGACCGACTCGAGCACGCGCAGTACGGTGAAGGGCAGCCTGGCCCGGTCCTCGTGGACGAGGGCGCCGTCGACGAGCAGCCTTTCCAGGGCGGGCAGGTCCTTGCCGCCGAGCGGGACGCGCGCGTCCCCCAGCAGGGGCCAGAGGATCTGCAGCAGGCCGGAGAGCTCGTCCGGGCTGCCGTCCCGGCTGCCCGCGCAGCGCAGCACACACATGCCCTCGGAGGACGCCAGCTCGACACCGGCCGCCAAGAACTCCGACTTGCCGGTCCCGGCTTCGCCGCACACGACCCGGGTCGCTCCGTGCTCCGCCGCGTCCCGGACGAACGCCTGCAGCCGCCGCAGCTCGGCGCCGCGGCCGACGAGCCTCTTGCGCCCCACCGGGCGGCGGGGCACGCCACTGCCGGGCCGGGGTGCGCGTCGGCCGCTCTCCACCACGGAGAAGGCGGAGACCTCGGTCCGAGTGTTCATCAGTGCCCCCTGGTCCGGGACATCGAGCGGTCCCCTCCCGATCACGGGGCGCTCTCATGCCTGAGCCCATCCCACCGGACAGCGGTCCGCGACAACAGGCAGTTCGCATGCAGCTTGCCTGTTGGTGGGGAGGACGGCGAACAGCTGAGGGCGGACGCGACCGGTGACCGCGCCCGGCCCGGGCCGGTTGTTCAGTGTGCCCGGGGGGTGGTTCAGCCCCGGACGATGTTCTCGGCCTGCGGGCCCTTCTGGCCCTGGGTGATGTCGAAGGTGACCGTCTCGCCCTCGACGAGCTCGCGGTAGCCGTTGCCGGAGATGTTGCTGTAGTGGGCGAACACGTCGGGTCCGCCACCGCTCTGCTCGATGAAGCCGAAGCCCTTTTCGGAGTTGAACCACTTCACGGTACCGCTGGCCATACTCCCGCCCTTTGACTCTCGCCCGGCGAGGTGCCGGGCTGGGATGCCGACGGCACTGCCCGACGATCACGGGCAGGCCATGCACCGTCCTACCCGACGAGGTGTGCACACACCAGGCCGCCGGCGGGAGAGTCGACCGTAAAGGATTGCTCGATCCAGAACTGCTACCTTTACGCCGTCGAAGTCGCGGCGGCTCCGGGCGGGCGGGCCCCGTACTGGCTGGCTGGGTGGGAATGAACAAGAGCACGTTCGGTCGGCTGCTGCGGGAGGCGCGGCAGCGTTCGCTGCTGACGCTGGAGGGCCTGGCCGAGTCGTCCGGCGTGAGCGTGCGGGCCATCAGCGACATGGAGCGCGGGCACAGCCTGCCGCGCCGGGCCACCCTGAGCGAGCTGACGGACGCGCTCGAACTGGGCGAGGTCGAGCGGCGCCGCCTGGTGCAGATGGCCACGCGCACCGCGCCCGACCGCCCCGTACCGCAGCAACTGCCGCCGGATCTTGCCGTATTCCGCGGCCACGAGGCGGCCCAGGACGCGGCCCGCGCGATCACCGACCGGATCTCCGCGGACGGCGCGCACCTCGTCTTCGCTATCGGCGGCATGGCCGGAGTGGGCAAGACCGCCTTGGCGGTGCACTGGGCGCATCGGATGGCGGACCGCTACCCGGACGGCCAGCTGTACGTGAACCTGCGCGGCTTCGAACCCTCCGGGCAGCCCCTGGACCCCGGCGAGGCGCTCGGCGGGTTCCTCCGGGCCCTCGGCGTGCCCAGCAGCGACATCCCCGTCGGCGTCGGGGAGCGCGGCGCCCTGTTCCGCCGCCGGACCGCGGCGCGGCGGCTGATCGTGGTCCTGGACAACGCGCGGGACTCCGCCCAGGTGTGGCCGCTGCTGCCCGCCGCCGGCTGTCTGACCGTCGTCACCTCCCGCGACCACCTCTCCGGCCTGGCCGCGGGGGAAGGTGTGTCCCGGATCAGTCTCGACGTGTGGACACCCGAGGAGGCGCTGGCGGCGCTTGCGGCCCGGATCGGCGAGGAGCGGTGCCGGGCCGAACCCGAGGCCGCCGCCGAACTGGTCGAGCTCTGCGGCCACCTGCCCCTGGCCGTCGCGGTCGTCGGGGCCCAGCTGGGCGCCGAGTCGCGGCTGCCGCTGCGCCTGGGCGTCCGCGAGCTGCGCCAGACCCGGCCGCGCCTGGACGCCCTCGCCACCGACGACCAGCGCGTCGATGTACGGGCCGTCTTCTCCTGGTCCTACCGCGCGCTCACCACCGCTACGGCCCGCTTCTTCCGCTACATGTCCGTGCACCCCGGCCCCGCGCTGTCCGCCGAGGCCGCCGCCTCGCTGGCCGGCGTCGGCATGACCGCCGCCCGCCGCCACCTGCGGGAGCTGACCACCGCCAGCCTGCTGTCCCGGGACGCCGACGGCCGCTACGTCCTGCACGACCTGGTCCGCGCCTACGGCACCGAGCTGTTCGACCAGGAACACGACGACCGTCTCGCGCCCCGGGCGCGCCTGCTCGACTACCTGCGCCACAACGCCCACCACGCCAACGTGTTCGTCACACACCTGGACCCCGGCCCCGACCTCCAGGCCGTCGAGGGGATCGTGGAGGTCGCGCTCGACGACCGCGACGAGGCGCTGAGCTGGTTCCGCCAGGAGGAGCCGGCGGCCGGCGCCGCGATGCGGGCCATGGACGCACCGGCGCTGCTGCGCCCCCTGGTGAACCTCACCCTGGAGTGGATCGGCTACAACATGGTTGTGGGCCGCTGGCCCGAGGAACTCCCCCTCGCGCGCGCCGGCCTGGACGCCGCTCTCGCCCTCGACGACCCGGTCGCCACCGTGCGGATCCGATCGATCCTGGCCCGGACCCTGCTGGAGACGGGCCAGGACGCGCAGGCCGAGTCGGTGATCGAGCTGATGCTCGGGCAACTGGACCGGCTGCCGCCCCAGGACCGGGCCCGCGCCGAGCGGGAGATCGGCTACTTCCGCATCCGCCAGGGCCGCTTCGCCGACGCCCTGCGGCACGCCCGCTCGACCCTGACGATCCACCGCGGGCTCGGCAGCCAGGGCGGCATCGCGAGCGCGCTGAGCAACGTCGGCTGGGTCCTTGCCCAGCTCGGCGAGGACCAGCAGGCCATCGACACGTGCGAGGAGGCCATCCCGCTGCTCCGCGCGGCCGGCGACCGGCGGTTCGAGGCGGGCGCCTGGCAGGGGATCGGCAACGCCCGCAAGGGCCTGGGCGACCTGGCGGCGGCGGTCGTCAGCTTCGAGAAGGCGCGCAGCCTCTTCGCCCAGCTCCACGACGACTACAGCCAGGCCGGGGTGCTCGACCATCTCGCCACGGCCCAACTGGAGCTGGGGGACGTGGAACAGGCCCGCGCGAGCTGGACGCGGGCCGCCGAGCTGCTCGGCGCCCTGCGCAGCGCGAGCGCCGCGAAGATACACGCCAAGGTGGCGGCCCTGCCCCCGCCGGGCGCGCCGCCCGCCCGCTGACGTCAGTGGGGCGCGGCGACTCCCTCGGCCCTGGCCCGCAGCTCCGCGGCGCGCGGGTTGTCGATCCCGCTCAGCAGCTCGGCGGCCCGTAGCCAGCTCGCCCGGGCCTGCTCAGCGTCGCCCCGCTCTTGTTGCGCGGACGCGATGTGGTCCAGTACGTCCGCCTGGTTGTAGGCGTCGAGGACCTCTTCGTAGAGCTGGAGCGATCTGCGGTAGTCGGCGATCGCGGCGTCCAGGTCGCCCAGCCGGTGCCGGGCGTAGCCGATGCTGTCCCAGGTCGCCGCCTCGCTGCGGCGGTTGCCGGTCTCGCGCAGGATGGGCAGGGCTTGTTCGCACATGTCGATCGCCTGCCGGTGCTCGCCGAGCAGCGTCAGGTACCAGCCGACGGCGTTGAGTTCGCGGGCCGCGCTGCCGCGGTCGCCGAGCGTGCGGAAGAGCGCCAGGGCCCGCCGGGCGTGCTCCAGGGCCTCGGTGTGGCGTCCCTGCCGGCCGCGCACCCAGCCGATGGTGCGCTCGGTGGCCGCCTGCAGCGCGGGCGGCAGGCGGTTCAACTGCGCGAGCATCAGGGCCACATGCTCCTCGGCCTCCTCGACCTGGCCCGTCTCGGCGAGCGCGCGGGCCAGGCTGGAGCTGTTGCGGACGACGGCGGCCGGGTCGTCCAGGACGAGGGCCGCCTCCAGACCGATCCGCTTGGCGGAGATCTCGTCGGCCCAGCGGCCGAGGACGGAGTAGTAACTCACCCAGTCGTGGGTGAGGTCCACGCGGTAGCGCAGCAGCCGGGGGTCCTCCATGGAGCGCAGGGCGGCCGCGACCGTCGGCTCCTCCTGGCCGAACCACTCCAGCGCCTCCTCGCGGCTGCAGACCGCGACCCGCACCACGCCCTCCGCCGGGGGAGCGGTCGGTTCGAGTCCGGGGCGCCGGTCGAGCACCCCGGTGGCCGCGTTGGCGTTGTGCTGCAGATAGTCCAGGAGCCGGGTCTCGGCGCCGAACCGGTCGTCCTTCTCCCGCTCGACGAGTTCGGCGCCGTAGACGCGCAGCAGATCGTGCAGGACGTACCGGCCCTCCGCGTCGCGCGACAGCAGGTTCGCGGAGGTCAGCTCCCGCAGGTGGCGCCGGGCCGGGGCCATCGCGACGCCCGCGAGCGAGGCGGCGGCCTCCGCCGAGACCGACGGCCCCGGGTGCAGGGACAGGTACCGGAAGAAGCGGGCCGTCTCGGGAGCCAGGGCCCGGTAGGACCAGGAGAGGACGGCACGGACATCGCCGTGCCGGTCATCGGCGGACAGGGCGTCGAGGCGTGAGCGCGACTCCCGCAGCTCGCGCACGCCGACGTGGAGGGGGACGTGCGGATCGGCGCGCAGCTGGGCGCCCACGATGGCGATGGCCAGCGGCAGATACGCGCACAGCTCCACCAGGTCCGCGGCGGCCGCGGCCTCGGTCCGGCACCGCTCCTCGCCGATCCGCGCTTCCAGCGCCGCCAGTGCCTCCTGCCTGCTCCACACGTCCAGGTCGACCGTCGAGGCGCCCTCGGCGACGGCCAGACCGGAGAGCCGGCTGCGCGAGGTGACGATGGTCAGACACTCGGCGGAGGCCGGCAGCAGCGGCCTGACCTGCTCCTCGTTGCGCGCGTTGTCCAGGACGACGATCAGCCGCCGGGACGCCGTCCGCTCCTGGAAGAGGGCACTGCGCTCCGCCGTGCCGCGCGGTACGTCACCGCTGGGCACCCCGAGCGCGTCGAGGAACCCGCCCAGGGCCTCGCCGGGGTCGAGCGGCAGCCCGGAGTCGTCGAAGCCGCGCAGGTTCACATACAGCTGGCCGTCGGGGAATCGGTCCGCCACCTGGTGGGCCCAGTGCACGGCGAGCGTCGTCTTGCCCACCCCCGCCATGCCGCCGATCGCGGAGATGACGACATGCCGGCCGGTTCCGGCCGCTCCAGGTGTGAGCTCCTCGACCGCGGCCAGGGCTTGTTCGCGGCCGCGGAACGCGGCGAGGTCGGGCGGCAGCTGCCGCGGCACCTGCCGGGTGCGCTGCGTGGAGGCCTCGACGAACCGCCGGCGCTCGTCCTCGGCCAGCCCCAGGGCGTCCATCAGTTCGCTCAGCGTCGCCCGGCGGGGCAGGCTCTGGCCCCGCTCCATGTCGCTGATGGCGCGGACGCTCACGCCGGACGCCTCGGCCAGGCTCTCCAGGGTCAGCAGCGCACGCTGCCGCGCCTCCCGCAGGAGCCGCCCGAACGCCGTTCTATCCATCCACACCCTCCGAGGCCCTGCTCCGGGGCCGTGAACCTACCAGTTGTGGAACGATCGTCGCGGAACGTTCCGCGAGCTGAGTTCTACAAGAGGCCACTGGTATTTTATAGTCGATCCGCAGATGACAGCGGCCTTGCGACGCCCGGGAAAGCGACGATGACAGACGACCGGCCGGCGCAGTTCCAGCGGGCGCGCAGCGCCGAGCAGCGCGAGATCCGCAAGCGCGACATCCTTGACGCCGCCACCCGGCTCCTGGCGGAGATGCCCGTCCGGGACATCAGCCTGCGTGAGCTGAGCCGGCGGGTCGGGCTCTCGAAGACCAACGTCGTGCGCTACTTCGTGACCAGGGAAGCGGTCTTCTTCGAGCTGCTCAACCGCGAACTCGCTCGCTGGATCGAGGAGTTGCCCGCCGAACTGACGGCCGGCCCGGCGGTCGGGCCGCTGCCGCCGAAGGGTGTGACCGAGGCTGTGGCCCACTCGCTCGCCGACCGCGACACGCTGTGCGAACTGATCGGCTCAGCGGGCTCCGAACTCGAACGGAACATCTCCGCCGAGTCGGTGCGCGACTTCAAGATCACCCACACCCGACTCCTCGGCTCCCTCGCCGACCTGCTGCGCGCGCACCTTCCCGCACTGGGTCCGCCCGCCGCCCGCGAGGTGGTCTCCCTGACCATCGTCTGCACCGCCGGTCTCTGGCCCTTCGCCCACCCCTCCCCGGCCGTCGCCGAGGCCCAGCGGGATCCGGAGCTCGCCGCCACGAGGGTCGACTTCGCCGAGCGCCTCGCGCGGACCCTGCACCTGGCCGTCACCGGCCTGCTCGCGCTGGAACGAGAGGGCACGGACTCGCCACCGAAGGGATGACGATCGGCCGCCGGGCCCGCGGCGGCCGCTAGGAATGGACTCCCCCACGCGGTACGGCGTGGGCGGGACGGTGGCCGTCTGTGACGGCGTCGAGCACCGGTGGCAGAACACCGGCAACGTCCTCGAGGGTGCGGTCAAGCCAGACGCCGTCCAGGTCGAGGCCACGATCATGGAACTGCGGTCCCGGCCCGGCCTGCCGCTGCCGTACTTCCACGCGCTGCACAACGAGGAGGTGGCCCTGAAAGGCTGATCCGTCTACGTAACCGTCTTGACTGGTTACGTGTGAGCGTGGAGACTGGTGGTTGTCCGGGACGCCTACGGACGTGATCCACGAAGTGGAGGACGGTCATGAACCAGGAAGCCGCCATCGACACCGCCGCTGCGGCGCGGCACGCGCGCTTCGGGAAGCTCCCCGAGCGCATCCGCGCCGAGGACACGGTCCAGGGCGTGGACAGCAGGCTGGACGCCAAGGTAAACGGCGGGTACAACCCCGAGGGGCAGTGGCAGCACTTCTCCTGCTTCGCCCTCGATCTGGGTCTGTAGCCACCGGTGCGGGCGATCCGGAGCAGGGGTGAGGGGGAAGGTTCCTTCCCAGGCAGAAACCTGGCTCTTTTCCCTCCGTCGATCCGGCGCGATCGTAGAGATGTTCCCGGACACGGGAGAGAAACCCACACACATCTCAGGGAGATTCACATGTCCCAGACCAGCTTCACCTTCTACAGCGCCGGCCTCCGGATCGCCGCACACCTGTACACCCCCGACACCCCGGCGGCGGGCCCGCACCCGGCCCTCGTGGTCGGTCACCCCGGCACCAGCGTGAAGGAGCAGACGTCCGGCACCTACGCGCGGCGGATGGCGGAGCGCGGCTTCGTCACCCTCGCGTTCGACGCCGGGTACCAGGGCGAGTCCGGCGGCCTGCCGCGCGGCCTGGAGGACCCCGCCCAGCGGGTGGAAGACTTCAAGGCCGCCGTCTCCTTCTTCGCCACCCGCGACGAGGTCGCCGCCGACCGCATCGGCCTGCTGGGCATCTGCGCCTCCGGCGGCTACTCGCTCTCCGCTGCCGGCGGCGACCACCGCGTCAGGGCGGTCGCCACCGTCAGCGGGGTGGACGTCGCCCGCCAGCTCCGGCTCGGCGCCGACGGCACCCAGGACCCGGCCGTCTTCCAGAGCCTGCTCGACGCCGCCGCGCAGGCGCGCACCGCGGCGGCCCGCGGCGAGGACCCCGGCGTCATGACGATGTTCCCCGAGACCGCCGAACAGGCCGGCCAGCTGGGCGGTGAGCACGGGGTGGAGGGCTTCGAGTACTACTGCACCCCGCGCGGCGAGCACGAGCGGTCGGCGAAGTTCTTCGCCTGGGAGAGCATCGACAAGCTCGCCTTCTTCGACGCCTTCCACGCCGTGCCGCTGATCGGCCCCCGCCCGCTGCTCCAGGTCATCGGTGGCCGCGCGGTCACCTCCTGGATGGCCGTCGACGTCCACCAGCGGGCCACCGGCCCCAAGGAGCTGTACTGGATCGACGGCGCCAGCCACGTCGACCTGTACGACCGCAAGGAGTACATCGACATCGCCATCGACAAGCTCACCGACTTCTACACCACCCACCTCGGAACGGACCACTGACGCCATGAGCACCGCCGCGGACACCCGGGCCATCACCAACCTGATCGCGACCTACGCGGAACTGGTCGACACCGGAGACCTGGCCGGCCTGAACGAGCTGTTCGCGGAGGGTGTGTTCATCGGCAGCCGCGGAGCGGTCCAGGGCCATGACGGCGGTGTGGAGCGGATGCTCCGGGACACCGTGATCCTCTACGAGGACGGCACACCCCGCACCCACCACGTCACCACCAACATCGCCGTCGACATCGACGAGCGGGCGGCCACCGCCACCGCCCGCTCCTACGTCACGGTGTTCCAGGCGGCGCCCGGCTTCCCCCTGCAGCCCGTGGCCGCGGGCCGCTACCGCGACCGCTTCGCGCGCCGGGACGGACAGTGGCGGTTCGCGGAGCGCCGGATCGACATCCACCTGGTGGGCGACGTCAGCCACCATCTCCGCGGCTGACCGGCCGGCGCTGTTCGAGGCGGATGCGTCTCTCTGCGTCGGGCTGATGGTGCGTCGTGTCGGGCTGGTGGTGCGTCGGCCGGCGCAGTGCGCGCCGGGGCAGGGGCGATGGCACACCTGGGCAGCAGGGCACCGGCAAAAACGTGACTTGACCGTGCGGTGCGGGGGCATCGCTAAACACGTATCTCGCAATATGCCCAATGGATCCTCAACGTCCACACCTTGGCGGGTATCTACCGCGTTCAGGCGGCGTCGCGAGCGAGTTCGCCCTGCTGGCGGGCGCGGTAGGCGGCGGCCTTGAACCGGTTGCCGCGCGTGCTCATGCCGCACCACTGGCGCAGCATGCCGTGCGAGCGGTCGAGGTAGACGCGGGTGCACTCCGGGGCGGCACACTCCTTGAGCAGGGCGGCGTCCGGGCCGCCGAGCAGCTCCACGGCCTCCCGGGCCACGGCGGCGAGCGCCTCCTGCTGCGTCGCCCGCGTCCAGCGCCCGGCGGGCGTCAGCTGCGGCGCCGCGGGCAGGACGCGGGCCGTGTCGTTCACGAACGCCAGGGCCCGTGGGTCGGGTGCGCGGCTCGCCCGCCGGGAGGTGATCAGGTCGTAGACGGCTTCGCGCACGTCACGGGCGTGCGCCAGGTCGGCCGGGGAGCCGGGCGACCTGGCGTCGACGAGCCCGGACTCCAGGAACCAGGCTGCCGGCCGCTCGGGCGTGCCAAGCGTTTCGAGCTGTCTGGTGCGCCGTGCGCGCAGCGTCGCGGCGAAGTCGAGTGCGGGGTGGCCACAGACTAAGGCGTAGTCGAGTCTCATGTATGTAACCATTTTGGCAGGTTGCTACCTTCCCGGCAAGGAACCGCGCATCGTCGGACAGCCTTCAGATGTGAACACGTATAATCGCCACACACCTGCACCGAGCCCGGCCCACCGTCACACCCGGAGCGCGGCATACCCGGAGCCCGGCAGGAGAGCGGAGGTCGGACATGAGCGTCGCCGGGCACGGTGCCGGACCGGAGTGCTTCCCGCTGGCCGAGGATCTGCGGCAGCTGATGGGCAGCGAGGCAGGGGAGACGGACGTACGCGCCGCCGTGGAGCGGGCGGCCCAGATGCTGCGCGAGGTCTATCCCCAGGTGCTGGCCGGCGCCCTGGACACGGCGGGCGTCACCACCGGGCCCGCGCGGACGGACACGCCACGGCCGGCCGACGCCCCCGCCACCTCCCTCACCAGCCGGCTGGACCAGGCGGCCCGCCTCTTCGGCAAACAGCCGGCCGATCTGGTCCAGAAGTACGTGGCCGAGGCGCACACCCTGCTGTGGCAGCGCAATGTCGAACTGCCGCCCCTGCCCGGCGGAACCGGCCGGGCCGACCCGGCCGTGCTGAAGACCGTCCGGGACGCGGTGGCCTGGACCCTGTACACGGCGACGAAGGACGAGGCGGACCACCTCGCCCTGGCAGCCCGCTCCGCCCTCGACATCGCGGCCCCCGGGCCGACCGGTCTCGGCGGCGCGCCCCGCACCGACCCCGCCTCCGCACCCACCGCGAGCACCAGCGCCGCCGCGGCCCACCCCGCCCCGCCGACCCCCGCCGGGACGTCCGCGCCGGACCCTGCCGGCCGCGGTGTGCTGCGGACGATCCGGCGGGGCACCGACGGCAAGGGCGTCGCCGGGTGGGTGCTCAACGAAGGTGTCCCGGAGCGGGAGCGGGAGCTCAGCGCCACGTACGGCATACGTATCGGCCCGCGGCCCGAGGACGAGGGGCAGCGGCACTTCAGCCACTCGACGCTCGCCCGCATCGAGCAGGTGCTGTCGAACCTGCCGCCCGAGCACGTCCGGGACAACCCGCACCTGCAGTCGATCGAGATGGCGGGGCCGGAGCACCAGGGCGCCGCCAGTGAGTACGACGACGGCAAGAGGGCTGTCCACGTCACCCTGCCGCTCCACCTGCCGTCCTGGTTCGTCACCGAGCTCAACCGGAAGAGCGGCTGGCAGCGGTGGGCGATGGACCTGGCGGCGCGCGCGGACTACCAGGGCGACAGCCTGCGGACGGACCTGAGCCTCGGCCGCGTCTCCGAGCCGCGGCATGTGATGGCCGGCGTCTCGGACGCGATGGCCCAGAACAACTTCATGAAATGGACGCTCACGCACGAGATCGGCCACTCCGTCGACGAGCGCATCGACTGGCAGATGATGCACAGCTTCGAGACCCGGTTCGGCGGCTGGATCCAGCACGGGACGAACTCCGTCTCTGTGGCCAGGGCCGTTCTCGGCAAGTACGGGATGACCCCCGAGCACTTCATGGTGCCGAGCAAGGACGGCCGGCTGCACCTGCTGGAGGCCGTGGCGGACGCGCTCGAAGCGAATCCGGACCGTCGCAAGCCGGACCTGCTGAACCATCTGCGGGACGAGTTCCCCGACCTGCCGGAGGAGTTCAAGCACGGGCTCGACGAGATCGGCCGCTTCGGACGGATGGCGCACGCCCAGCCCTGGACATTCGACGACGCCGGTGGGGACGTGCTGCACGTCGGCCCGCGCGCCTACCACGTCGACCACTACTACAACTGGGTCAGCTACCTGCACGCCGAGCGCACGAACCACGGCCTGTCCAACTACCAGTTCTCCAGCCCGAAGGAGTGGTTCGCCGAGACCTACGCGGCGTACCACGGGCCGAGCGATGCCGCCCGCGAACGGCTCCACCCGGCGGTGCTCTCCTTCTTCACCGACGAACTGCCCGGCCACGTGCGGCCGGAGCCGGCAGCGGCGCCGGGGTCCTCCGGACCGCACGAGGATGACGCGCGGCCCGTGTCCGGACCGGCCGGCGGCTCGTCCTCGCGGCCCGCGGCGCCGCCGACGGCGGGTGAGCCGTCCGCACGGCCGTCCGCACGGCCGTCCGCACGGCCGGCCACCGCGGCCACGGCGGCCCCGGCCGCCGGACCGGCGGTCCGGGAGACCCCGCCCGACGCGGCGGACGCCCATCTCGCCGGCTGGGCCCGCACCCGCAACTGGACCCTCGACCAGGCCCGCCACCTCCACGACGAGGCGGCCGGCCTGATCGCCCCGATCGACGGCCACCGGCCGGTCGCGGACCACACGGCGGCCGGCGGTGAACACCGTCTGCGGGCGACGCGGGTCGCCACCGTCGTCGCGGCGGCCCGCGCCGACGCCGGCAGCGGTGGCAGCCGCGGCAAGAGGCCCGAGCACACACCGCCCGACGCCGCGGACCACGCGGCCCGGGACGACCGCGACGCCCTGATCGTCGCGCGTCTGGAGGACGTCTCCCGCGCCTTCAACGAGGCGAGGGAGGGGCCGCGGTTCGACGACGCCGTCCGCGCGGCCCGGGACGTCATGCCGGACCTGAGCCGCGACGACCTCCTCTTCCTGCACGAACACCGCGCCCCGGCGCAGGAGAACCCGCACGCGCTCTCGGTCGCCGACCTGGTCGACAGTCTCCGGGCCGGCGTCGACTACACTCGCCCGGCGGGCCCGCACGCCGACGCGGCGGCGGCCGCCGCCCGGCTCGGCCCGGACCTCTTCGGCGTACGCGGTGCCCCGGACGCCCCCGCATTCCTGCGGGACTTCGACTTCGCGCGCCTCGACAGCGCCCACCGGGCCGCCTTCTTCGACGCCGTGGATCTGGCGCGGGACACCACGCCGACGGCGGACGAACTGCGGCGGCTGCCCGGCAACTCCGCCGGTGTGGTCCACTCCCACACCACGTGGGTGTCGGCGGACTCGCGGCCGGGCATCAAGAGACTGGCCATCCCGCGGCTGCTGCACTCGATCTGGCTCGGCGGTCCGCTGCGTGACGAGGGCTCGATGTCGGAGTTCCGTGCCCACATGGCGCAGGGCAAGGGCCGCAACCCCGACGTCACGTTCGTGCTGTGGACGGACGTGACCCGGGCCGAGGCGGACGCGGCCCGTGCGCTGCCCGCCGGTTCCGGGCAGGGATGCCTCTTCGAGGTACGGGACATGCTGGAGTGGGCCCGGCGCGACAACGTCCGGCTCGTCAATGTCGGCGAGGTGTTCTCCGCGCAGACACCCATGCACCTGTCCACGCTCTACGGAGCGGAGGTGGCCAGGCGCACCGGCGCCGGGTACGCCGCCGCCAGCGACATCCTGCGCATCGAGGCGCTGGAGCGCTTCGGCGGCGTGTACTCCGACGGCGACAACCAGGTCCGCGCGGGGCTCGATTCGGTGATCACCGCCACGCTCAAGAAGGCGGGCGGGTTCGCGATCGGCCAGTACTTCAGCCGTTCGACGAACGCCGTGCTGATCTCGGCCGCCCGGCACGGGGCGCTGCGCAGCTACCTCGACGTGATCGGGCACAACTACACGCGAACTCCCTTCCAGAACACGTACGTCGGTGCGCACGGGGGCCTGGCGAATGCCGCGCTGGAGGAGCGGGCACGTCAGGAAACCACCGTCCTGGGAGCCGGCGACGCGGACATCCGCACACGTGTGCTGTACCGCACCGGGCCGAGCCCCTCCGTCTTCGCCCCGCTGCGGGAGGCCCAGGGCCTGTCACGGGACAGCCATGCGGACATCCCCTGGGACCGTCATTTCGACATCGGCTCCGGGCAGTCGTGGCTTGAGGGGAAGCCGAAGGAGGGCGGCTCCGAGCAGGCCGCCGCCCGGCCGCCGTCGACCCCCGCCGAATCGGTCGACGTGGCCCGCTTTGTCGCCGCGTCCCTCGTCTACGACCTGCACGACCAGCCCGGGAACCTCAACCTGGCGTTCTACGACCCGGTGGTCCGGCGCACCGCGGACCCGGACGCCGTCTGGACCGCGGTCATCGAGGCGCTGGCCGGCATCCCCCAGGTACGCGCGCGGGTGTCCACGGTGACCCTCCTCCGCGGCCCCACGGAGATGCATCTTCCGCCCGCCGTGAGGGTGTTGCTGGCATGGCGGTGGCGCGATGATCCGAGCCAGGACGAGACGCGGCGAGGCATCAGGGGGGCGCGGCTGCTGGATCCGGCCGGTGTGGACCCGGGGGACGGTCTCGGAGCGCCCGGGCATCAGTGGGCCGGGCATCCGGCATTGGCCGACGTCACCCGGGCCAGGCAGACCTTGGAGGGCCTCGACGAGACCCGGCGCCAGACCCTCTTCCAGGAGACCGGCCGGATCATGGCCAACCGCCACCGGGAACCCGCGATCATCCGTACGGACGTCACGCCAGGATCGGCCGACGCGCACTATCTCGGCCTGCACGACGACATGGCGACGCTGATCGCCGCACGCCTGCACACCCACCCGGGCACCGGCCTGCCGGACCACGAGAGCCCGGCCCGGATCCTGTCCGAACGGCTCCGGCAGACGTTCGAAACCCACGCGACGGGCGGCGCGGCGGCGGGCGGGATCCGCGAGTTCCTCAAGCGGAAGCAGAAGGCCCCCGCCACTCCGGCCACAGCCATCACTTCCACCACGGCGCCCACCCAGTCCGCACACCCCCACGCGCCCGTCGCGTCCGGCTTCACGGCCACGCCTCTCGTCTCCAGGGACGTCCGTGACTGGCCGGCCCAGGTCCATGTGGAGTGGCGTCCGGGGCGGAACGGCGGCGTGTACGTCGTCGACGCGGGGCCGGCCGGCCGCGCGGTCGTCAAGCTCCACAAGGACGCCGGGCCCAGCCTGTTCGCGGATGAGGTCATCCGCTCGGTCGGTGAGGTGCACGTCCCCCGAGCCCAGGTGTTCCACCGGGGTTCAGGCGCCGCGCGCGGGCTGGTGGAGCTGATCGCGCGGCACGATGCCGACTGGGCGGAGCACGCCGATGGCCTGGCGGAGGGGTTCCTCCACGTCACCGTCTCCGAGTTCGCCGAGGGTGTCCGCATCGACGAACTCGGCGTCCAGCACCGGCGCGCACTGCTGAACGAACCCGCCGCGCTCCGTCAGCTGGGTTCGCTGATGCTGGTGACCGACTCCCTCGTCGGCACCACCGACCGGCTCGGCAACCACCCGACCGGACACTTCGTCAACTGGGGCAACGTCCTCTACGACGCCGGCAGCCACCGCATCGTGACGATCGACAACGACACCACGCTGCTGCGGCCGGGCTTCGACGCGGTGGCCCACGCCCAGACGGTCGAGGAGCACTGGGCCCACGGCTTCGAAGAGGCGGCCGACTTCCTCTACGGCCACCGGCCGGGGCTCTCCACCGGCATGTCCGACGGCGAGTACCGCGACAGCGCGACCTACGCGATCGAACAGGGTGCGCTGGATGCCCGTAGTCGGATCGGCTCCCGCTTCGCCCGCTACGCACCGGGTCTGGCGCAGCGTCATATGTCGCTGTTCCCCCAGGAGCACGCCCCCGACCGCGTCGCGATCGGCGCGCTGGCGGACTGGGCCGGGTACCGGTGGGGCGCGGGGGCGGAGGGGCTGAGCGAGGAGGCGGGGCTCGCGCGCTTGCGGGCGGCTGTCGCCTCCGGCGGTGTGGCCGGGGCGAGTACGTCGGCGGGTACGAGGCCGGTCGTGATGCGCGCGGAGGTGCAGAGCGGGCCGGCGGGAACCGCGCTGCGTCAGGCGCTGCGCGGCCGGCTGGACCAAATCCCGCTGGGAAGCGCCGAGTTCGAGCGGGTGCAGCGGGTGCTCGACACCTGGGAGCCCGGCTGGCACACCCAGGCCCCCGACAAGGTGCCGCCGCCGCACGAGGCGGCGGCGCAGACACCCGAGGTGGCGGCCAAGACGCCCGAGCGGACGGCTCCCTCCCGGGGGACGCGCGGGCAGGAGCCCTGGCGGCCGCCCGTGCCCGGGCCGGGGAGGTGGTTGAGCGTGGACGTGGTGCGCCATCCCCAGTGGTTCGCGCTGGAGGAGCTGACCGGGCTCGACCCCGAGGAGATGGCGCGGGTCACGGACCTCGACCTGACGGACGGTTCGCGGCTCTCCACCGACGTGCGTGACGCCGTACGGCGGGCCGTCACCACCATCCGCGAACACATCCGCGACATTCCCGGTGTGGGCCTCGCCAACGCCGATCTCCTGGTGACCTCACCGGCCGGCGGGCAGGCGGTGTGGGGCGTGGTGGCCCAGGCGCTCGCGGACGACCTGTCCCACCGGATCAAGCTGGTCCTGGGCGGCAGGACGGGGCCGGTCATCGAGGTCTGCCCCTGAGGGCTGGTCCGCGAACCGGCCCGCCCGCCGGGGCCCCGGCTAAAGGTTGTTGCAGAACGCCTGGGATAGGGCATTCCTCTTGTATGGGTGGGGTGTTGCGGGCTGAGTCGTTGTGGGTGGAGACGTTCACTGGCTTGCGGATGGGCCGGTTCGAGAAGTTGGTGAAGGCGGTACGGGAGCGGGGAGGAAACGGTCCTGGTGGAGGGCGCCCTTGGTGCCTGCCACTGGCGGACCGGGTCCTGCTGGTGGCCGTCTACTACCGGACCAACCTCACAATGCGCCAGCTCGCCCCGCTCTTCCGGATCTCCGCAGCCACCGTCTGCCGGGTCATCCATCGCCTGCGGCCGCTCCTCGCGATCGAGCCGGCGCAGCGGCCGGTCGCGGATGTCGAACGGTTGTGGATCGTGGACGGAACCCTCGTCCCGGTCCGCGACCGCACGTTCGCCGCGTCCTCCCGCAATTACCGGTTCTCGGCGAACGTGCAGGTCATCATCGATGCGGACAGCCGCCTGGTGATCGCATCGGCCCGCCCCGTCCCCGGGAACAAGGCCGACGCCCACGCCTGGCGAGAATCAGACCTGCCCGCCATCGCCGCCGGGACAACGGTCATCGCGGACGGCGCCTACCTGGGCACCGGACTGATCGTCCCGCACCGCAGAAGAGCCGGACGCCCACTCCTGCGCGGCCAGGAGGAGGACAACACGGAACACCGCCGCGTCCGCGCCCGCGTCGAGCACACCTTCGCCCGCATGAAGAACTGGAAAATCCTCCGCGACTGCCGCCAGAAAGGAGACGGACTCCACCACGCCGTCCAAGCCGTCGCCACCATGCACAACCTCGCCATGACAGGCTGAACCACCAGGTCAAACACCACCCCGGCCTGCCCACACCCACCCTTCTGCAACAACCTTTAGTCGGGCGTGCAGATCTTCAGCAGCAGGCGGCCGTCCGTGTCCCGTACGACCGGGACGCTCCGGTCGAGCGTCACGGCCACGTGCTGCGTCACCTGGAGCACCTTGTCCAGCTGCGCCCCGTCCGTGGGCGCGGTGATGCGGAGCTCGTGCCCGAGCGGCCCAGTGGGGACGTCGAGTTGGGCTCTGAGGGACCGTACGGCCGTCTCCGCCAGCGCGCCGGCCAGCTCCGGGGTGAGGTCGATGTCCAGGGCACCCGCGGGCAGCAGCTCCGCCAGAGCGACCTGGTGGGCGGGGCTCGCCCCGCCGTCCGGGGCTGCGTGCGTCCCGCTCCCGGCTCCGGTGTGGGGCTCGGGCCGCGCGCCTGCCTGGGGCCGCGTGGGCGGGGGCTCGTGGGCGAAGAGGCTCTGGCCCAGCTCCGGTGACCGGACGACCGGGGCGTGGTGCGGCAGGCTCTCGGTCCAGCCCTGGGGGCCGTCCGTCACGAGCCTGCCGTCACCGTTGACGTGCAGGGCGCCGTCCGGGGCGAGGACCGGCGCGCCGATGTGGTCTGCGATGCGCTGCGCGAACGAGGGGCCGCCGTGGGGGCCGGGGGCGGCGGCGTGCGGGGTCGGCAGGACCAGGAGGCCGCCCGGGCTCCAATTGGTGTGCGCGGGAAGCCAGTTCGGCAGGTCGGCGAGCGGGACCTCGTGCGCACCCAGGTGCAGCGCGTCGCCGGTCGGGCCCGGCGTACCGAACAGGAGCAGGGGTGTGGCCCCGCCCCGTACCGCGCCGCCCGGAAGCACCGACGCCGCGGTGGCCTGCCCGCTGAGCGGGCCGTGCCGGACGATCTGGGCGGTGACCAGGTCCAGGGCGCGCGTGTAGCCGTTGCCGACGGGGCCGCTCCGCGGGTGGGGGACGGGCGGCGCGGCGCCCAAGGGGTCCGCCTTCGGCTGTACGTGATGCCACCGCACGCTCAGGATCGCCGCGGCCTGGGTCGTCGCCCGGGTGAGGGTCTCCGGGGGCAGGGCCGGGTCGCCGATGGTGGCCCGGGCGGCGTCGATGTCGAGACGGGCCCCGGTTGCGGGTTCTGTTCGCGTCGGCTCTGCCGGAGGCTTCGTGGAGGGGGCGGCGGGGCTGTCTCCCTTGGCTCCGGGGGAGGGGGATGCGGTAGGGGAGGCGGGTGCGTCGGCAACGGACGTGGTCGTCTCCGACGGGCGGCCCGGGGCGGGGTCGCCGCCGCGCGACGCGGTCACGGCGGCCGGGTCCGATTCGAGGTGCGGGCGCTCGTGCTGTGTGGGCCTCGGCGCCTCGTGGATGACCTGCGTGGCCGTACCGGCTCCTTGGTTCAACGTCGTCCCGTGCCCTGAGCCGCCCTCGCCGCCACCGGACGTGTGCGCGCCGATGTCGTCCAGGGTCGTCGGACGCCGGGGGCCGCCGTCCGTACGGACAGACGTCACCTTGCCCGGGGTCGGGCCGGCGCCGATGGGTGGGACGTTGACGGTGGTGGGTTGGCCGTCGGTGTTGATGCGGGCTGCGGGTGGGGTGTCGAGGGTGTTGCCGGTGCCGGGGAAGGGGTCGGGTTTGGTGGTCTTGTTGCCGCTGGTGGGTGGGGTGTTGACGGTGGTGGGTTGGCCGTCGGTGTTGATGCGGGCTGCGGGTGGGGTGCCGAGTGTGTTACCGGTGCCGGGGAAGGAACTGTCGGGTTTGTCGGTGATGGTGGAGAGGTCGGCGGGTCGGTCGTGGCCGGTGCCGGTGCGGTGTGGGGGGATGGGGGCGCTGGTGCTGCTGGACGAACTTGCGCCGATGGGTGGGACGTTGACGGTGGTGGGTTGGCCGTCGGTGTTGATGCGGGCTGCGGGTGGGGTGTCGAGGGTGTTGCCGGTGCCGGGGAA
>NZ_JBVJMU010000004.1:0-45690 GCF_055584045.1 Streptomyces sp. NPDC104307 | reverse complement strand
GATGGTGGAGAGGTCGGCGGGTCGGTCGTGGCCGGTGCCGGTGCGGTGTGGGGGGATGGGGGCGCTGGTGCTGCTGGACGAACTTGCGCCGATGGGCGGGACGTTGACGGTGGTGGGTTGGCCGTCGATGTCGATGCGGGCTGCGGGCGGGGTGCCGAGGGTGTTACCCGTGCCGGGGAAGGACTTGTTCGGCTGCCCGCCAGAGGAGGCGACCGGCGAAGTCCGTCCCGGGCTGGTGGTCCCGGCAGGGCCGGCGGAGGAGGGGCGTGCCGGGCCGGTGGTTCCGGAGGTGGATTGGGCCGGGCCTGCGGTTTCCGTGGAGGCGGTCGCCGTGGTGCGCCCCGGGCCGGGGGTTTCCGTAGAGCCGGTGGGGGTGGCCCGTGCCGGGCCGGCGGTTTCGGCGGGTGCTGCGGAAGTGGGCTGAGCCGGGCCCGCGGTTCCGGCAGGGCTGGCTGAGGTGGTGCGCCCCGGACCGGAGGTTCCGGCAGGGGCGGTCGACGTGGTCCGAATCAGGCCCGCCGATTCGGCAGGGGTGGCCGGGGCGGCCGGAGTGGCGCGTCCCGGGCCTGGGGTCCCGGCGGGGCCCGCGGAGGTGGGCCGGGCTGGACCCGCGGACTCGGCCGGGGCAGCCGGGCTGGTGCGGCCCGGGTCGGCGGTCCCCGTAGGGCCGGATGCCGTAGGTCGGGTCGGGCCTGCGGATTCGGCCGGGGCAGCCGGGGTCGCGCGTCCCGGGGCGCCCGTCCCCGTGGGCCCGGACGACGTAGGCCCCGCCGACTCGGCCGGAGCAGCCGGGGCAGCGCGTCCCGGCCCTGGCGTCGTCGAAGGACCCGTCGTCGAGGGCGCCGCTTCCGACGACGGGCCGGACAGGTGGGGCTGTGGGCCCCCGCCCGGGGTCACAGGCGTCGGGTTGGACGTGCCCGTTTCGGCCGGGCCGGCCGAGGTCGTCGTGACCGGGTCGGCGGGCGCGGGCCGGTTCTGCGTGCCCGTCAGGCCCGTCTCGGTTCCGGTCGACCGGGACGGAGGACCGTACGGCGGGAGCGTCAGGGCCTTGGTCAGGAAGTCCGGCAGCGGCACCTTCGTCCCGGAGAGGGGGAGCATCACCGTGGGCTTCGGGGTGCTGGCCGGGGTCGAACCGGTTGGCGTCCCCTTCGGCACCGGCGTAGGGGACGACTTCGCGGCGCCCGCCCGTTTCGGCTGAGGAATCCAGTGGTCGCCGACGACCGAGTCCTGGGCGCCGAGGACCATGCTGATGGCCTCGCTCTCCCAGTCCATCGTGAACTTCTCGTGCGCGGCCGCGTCGGCGAGCACCTGCGTGATGACGTCGAGGCCGAGGTTCGTGGCCGCACCGACCACGGCGTCCGTCACAAACTCGCCCACGGCCCCCGTCTTCGCCAGGGCGGCCGCGAGTCTGGCGAACCAGGGCGCCATGTTCGCCAGAATGTTGCGGACCGCGGAGAGCAGCGCGCCTATCAAGGGCCCCAGCTCGAACAGCAACCCGCCCAGGACCAGGCCGAAGATGTTGGCCAGGGCCGCGACCAGCCGCTGTTTGTTGATCTCGTGGATCGTCTTCTGCAGCTCCTCGGCGTAGACGTGCAGCGACTCGCCGATCTTCCACGCCGCGTCCGCCGAGGTGCTGAGCGACTTGAAGACACCCCGGTCCCCGTCGTGCCAGGCGGCGCGCGCCGCCGTACCCGCCGCGCCCGTCCACCCCACGGCGTTCATGGCGCCGTCCATCGCCTGGGCCCTCTCGTAGAGGGCGTCGCCGAGACGGATCCAGTTGTCACCCAGGTTCACGATGGGAGCCACGTTGAACTGGACCATGCGGGGACCGGCCTTTCAGGAGCGGTGCGCCGCCCGGCACTTCGGTGCCGGGCCGCGACGGCGGGAACGGGAGGGACAGGGGCGTCAGGCGGCCGGGTCGGGGTCCGCGTCCGCCGGATCGTGGACGGTCTGGACGACGACGGCGCCGCTCCTGCGGGAGACGAGCGTGCCGCGGCCGGGCGCCCGCCGTGCCGCCCGCTGGTCACCGAGCAGGACGCCCTCGCGGGGATCGCCGGACAGGATCAGCCCGCCGGCGCCCAGCTCCCGCAGCCGGCCCACGAACGGGTCGGACATCGCCAAGCGCGTCGACCCGCCGATCCGCCGGCCGAGCACCAGATGGAAGCCGATGTCCGCGGCCTGGGCGAGCGAGTCGACGAGCGGGGTGAGCGGGTTGCGGCCGCCGAGACCGGCCCCGGCCACCAGGTCGTAGTCGTCGACGACGAGATAGAGCTCCGGCCCCGACCACCAGCTGCGCTCGCGCAGTTCACGGACGCTGATCCCCGGCGGCGGCATCCGCTCCTGGAGCTTCTCGGCGAGTTGCTCCAGATAGAACGCCGCGGCCTGCGACTCCCCGGCCTGCGCCCCGAGATACTCCTCGGGCACCGCTTCGAGCAGCCCCCTACGGTAGTCGAGGACCATGAAGCGCACGTCCCACGACGAGCGGCGCCGCACCATCGCGCGCATCCACGTCCGCAGGAACTCCGTCTTCCCCGAGCCGGAGTCGCCGAGCACCAGGAAGTGCGGGCCGTCCGCCTCCAGGTTCAGCACGGCGGGCCCGAGATCGGTCTCGCGCAGGCCCACGGGCACGTCGGCGGCGGCCAGACCGGCGCCGTCCGGATAGGTCTGTGCGCAGGCGTGCGCCAGTTCCGCCGGTGTGACGAGTTCACCGAGGACCCGCAGCGGTTCGGCCTCCCGGCCCTTCCAGCCCGTCCACAGATCGTTGACGAGCCGCTGCTGCGCCTTGGCGAGCCCGTCGACGGACGCGAGCCCGTCGGCCCGGGGCAGCGCCGCGTGGAAGGTCAGGCCCGGGGCGATGAGTCCGCGGCCCGGCAGGACGGCCTTGAGCGCGCGGGCGGCGGGCCGGGAGATCTCCGACTCGCCGGGCTCGTTGAGCCGCAGCTCCAGGCGGCCGGTGATGTTGTCGCGCAGGTTGGCCCGGATCTCGTTCCAGCGGTTGGCGCTGAGGAGGAGGTGGATGCCCACGCCCAGGCCGCGGGTGGCGATCTCCAACAGCGTCTCGTCGGCCTCCTCCACGGCACCGCGCAGCGCGCCCCAGTTGTCGACGACCAGGACGATGTCCGCGCCGTTGACACCCTCGGGCAGGGCGCCCTCGGCCCGCATCCGGCGGAAGTCCTCGGCCGTGTCGGCCTTGAGCTCCCGGAACAGCCGCTCGCGCTCCTCCACGTGCCCGCGCACCAGCGACAGGGCCCGGCGCACGTGTGCCTCGTCGTGGCGGGACGCGACCCCGGACACGTGGGGCGCGCCCTCGACCCCCGACAGGCTGCCGCCGCCGAAGTCGACGCAGACGAACTGGAGTTCCTCGGGTGTGTGCACAAGTGTGGCGCTCAGCACGGCCGTACGCAGCAGAGTGCTCTTGCCGGACTGGGGCGCGCCCACCACCGCGATGTGCCCGTGGGCGCCGGCCAGGTCCAGGTGAAGGACCCGCTGTTCCTGCTGGGCGGGCAGGTCGACGACGCCGACCGGGACGGTGAGGCCGCCGCCGTCGGGCCACACCTCGGAGCGCAACCCGCGCCCGGCGTCGATGGCGAGCGGACCCAGGACCGAGTCCAGCTCCACCGCCGGCGGCAGCGGCGGCAGCCACACCTGGTGCACCGGATCGCCGTAGGACATCATCCGCTCCACGGCGACCTGCATCTCCGAGCGCCGGCCCGCCTCGGGCAGCGCGACGGTGGCGGGTGTCTCGATGCCGGTCTCGTCCTCCTCGGACCGGACGTCCTGGGCCGTACGGAAGCCGAAGGGGACGGGGGAGGCCTCCACCGGCCGCGCCGAGGGTGTCTCGGAGGCGTCGTGGTGGGTGCCCGACACATGGGCGACGCGGAAGCGTTCGTACACCGACTCGTCGACCTTGAGATAGGCGGAGCCAGGGATCGACGGCAGCCGGTAGGCGTCGGTCGTGCCGATCACCGCGCGGCTTTCCGCGGCGCTGAACGTCCGCAGGCAGATCCGGTACGACAGATGTGACTCCAGGCCGCGCAGCCGGCCCTCGTCCAGGCGCTGGGTGGCGAGCAGCAGATGCATGCCCAGGCTGCGTCCGACGCGGCCGATCTGGACGAATAGTTCGATGAAGTCCGGTCGCTGGGAGAGGAGTTCACCGAACTCGTCCACCATGATCATGAGGTAGGGCATGGGTTCCAGCGGGCGCCCGTCGGCGTCCGTCGCGCCCTGGGCCTGGAGGATCTGGTACTCGCGGACCGAGTCCACGTTGCCGGCGGCGCGCAGCATCTGCTGGCGGCGTGTCTGTTCACCCTGCAGGGCAGCGCGGACGCGGTCCACCAGGGCCAGGTCGTCGGAGAGGTTGGTGATGAGACCGGCGACGTGGGGCAGTTCGGTGATCCCGGCGAAGGTGGCGCCGCCCTTGAAGTCGACCAGGACGAAGGTGAGTTGCTCGGGGGAGTGGGTCAGCGTCAGCCCCGTCACCAGGGTGCGCAGGAGTTCGCTCTTGCCCGAGCCGGTCGCGCCGACCACCAGGCCGTGCGGGCCGACGCCGCCCAGCGCGGACTCCTTGAGGTCGAGCGTCAGCTGTTCGCCCTCGCCGGTTACGCCGATCGGCAGCCGCAGCAGCGTCTCGTCGTCCGGGGCCCGCCACAGCGAGGGCGGCTCCACCTCCTCCAGGCGTTGAAGACCCAGCATGTCGGGCAGCGAGACGGTGCGGGAGAGCACCTGCTCCCGCTCCCCGGCGAGGCGCAGCGGCGCCAGTGCGCGCGCCGTCTGCTCGCCCAGGCCGGGCGGGCAGACGTCCGCCGTCGCGTCGGTCACGGAGCTGGTCAGGGCCGGTGCGCGGCTCTCCAGCGCGAGCGAGCCGGCCGCGTCGATCCGGGCCCGGACGTCGACCCGGCCGGGCTCCTCGCTCTCCTTGGTGACCGTGACGACGACGTGCAGGCCCGTGGCCGGGCCGGCTTCCGTCAGCAGGTCGGTGACGAGGGGCAGGTTCGCCCAGGGCGCGTCGGGCCGGAAGCCGTCCAGGACGACGACGAGGTGCCGTTCGGCCGCCACCTCACGGCGCAGGATGCTGGAGGCGTGCTCGACGCGTTCGGCGCGGGCCCGTTCGATCCGGGCGGTCAGGACGTCCTCGATGCCCTCGATGTCCCGCGCGATGACCGGGCGGGCGGCGCGGGGGTCCGCGTGCCGGGTGTGCGGCAGCCACTTCACCCAGGACCACGGGGCGTCCTCGGCGGTCAGCGCGACGATCTCCACGTCGTCCGGCGCGTGCAGCACGCCGAGTTGCAGCAGCAGGGCGCCGACGAGCGGGCCGGCGCGCTCGGCGGGACCGTGCACGCTGAGCACCCCGGTCGCCGCGAGGTCGACCCACGCGGGTTCGTGGCCAACCTGGGCGTGGTCGCGCAGCAGCCGGTCCGCGGCGCGCTGCGACTGCGTCTCGAACTCCGCCGTCGGATCGCCCCGCTTGCCGGAGGCGAGCCGCAGCGCGGGCACGCCCTGGCCCTGGCCGAGCCGGAGCCGCAGGAAGTCCTCGTCGGCCGGCCGCCGTTCCCACACCCGGCGCCGCCCGGTGGCCAGCGCCCACAGTCGGCGTGGGCTCGGATGGAGGAAGGCGCTCACGGCCCGCTGCGCCGCGGCGGAGTCACGGGCCTGGGCGCGGATGTCGGTGAGGTACTCGACGTAGCGGTCGCGCTGGCGCAGCCGGGCGACCCGGGTCGACCTCCTGGACTGCGTCCGCACCAGGACGGTCACGGCGACCGACGTGATCACGAAGCCGATCCCGAGGATGATCATCCAGGGGCGGCCGAACGTGACCATGTACGCGGCCATGCTCACGCTGCTGAGCAGCGGCAGCAGCATATAGAGCCAGCTGGACGCCTGCGCCTCCTGGGGTTTCTGGGGCGGCGCGGGCAGGGCGACCTGTTGCTCGGGCACCGAGGGCGGGAAGGTCCGCGCCGGTCGGTGGAAGGCGATCTTGCTCATCAGTTGTAGAAGTCCTCCACGACGGCGGAATCTTGCGGGTCGAGGCCCTCCGGCACGTCCGGTGGCGCCGAGGTGGGCGTCGTCGGGGTGTCGCCCGACAGCGCCTGCGTGGCCTGGTGCTGCAGATCCTTGGCGCCGCCGGAGAGGTTGTCGGCGAAGTCCCGGAACGCCTTCTCCAGGCTGGCCTCGGTCTGGCTGAACGCGGCCGCCACCATGTGCACGGTCCCCGCCATGACGTTGAGGACGCCGTCCTCCGGGTGCTTCTTGCTGCCGAAAAGCTCACCCATCACGCCGTTCCAGCGGTCGATGAACTTCTTCGCCTCCTGCGCGGAGTTGCCCGCCCAGCTCAGCTCCAGGTGGAAGGCGGTGTCGGCGACGGCCTCGATGTGATCGCCCATCCGGTCCGCGAGCGACAGCAACGAGTTGCCGATCTCCTCGACCAGCCGGGGGTCGATCGACAGGACCGACGTGTCGTAGTCGAAGCTCTCAGGCATGGGGTCCTCCCGTCATGCGGTCCCGGAGGCCCGCCTCGGGGTGCGGGACCGTCTCGCCGGTCCGCAGCGAGGCCTCGGGCTGCGCGGCCGTCTGTCCGCCGTGCGGCGCCCCGTCGGTGTGGGTGGCGGGCGGGTGGTCGTTCTGGACGTACCGGGCCTGCGGCGGGTGCCCACCGTGCGAGCCGCCGCCGACGCTGCTGCCACCGCCGCTGTTGTGAAAGTTCTTCTTCTCGGCGTCCAGGTAGTTGTCGTGGGAGACCTGCATGCGGCGCGTCATCTCCTCCAGGAGTTCGTGCAGGTCGGCCGCGGCACGGTCGAACCACTGCATGACCGGTTCGCTGGTGGACTCCGCGGGGCTGCGCCACACACCGGACACCTTCGCGAACTGGGTGCGGATCTGCCCGAGGTCGCCCTCGATGTTCCGGGAGATCCCCCTGACCTTCCGGGTGGCTTCCCCGAGCCTGCCCAGCGCCACCTCGAACTCTCCCTGGCTCATCTTGTGCGAGCCGTCAGCCATTGCCGCCCACCCCATTTCCGTACCGGAGACAAACACGTGTGTTCGCGCTCGGTGTAGACACATGGTTACATGGATCGGAGGGTGTTCTATCGCGACATGTGTGAAGCTCGGCCCGAACACCGGGTGCACGAAGAGGAGCGAGACCGTGGCCATTGGCAAAGGTTCCAAGTACGACCCGCATCCGATGGACGGCGGGGACAATTCGGGGGGTGACAGCACACCGGACCCGGACGCCGGCAAGGATCTGAGCTATCTCATGCCGGACGTCACGGTCGCCTGGGACGCGCCGCCCTCCTTCAACCTGCCGCCCAAGACCGATCAGCCCGAGGGCGCCGCCTCCTCCGAAGTGGTGGACACCGGGCCGCTGTTCGTGGACGCGGGCAGTGTGCGCGCGGCCGAGTCGACCATGCTCGACCTGCTCCGCTCCGCGGCCTTCGACTACCAGATCCTGCGCATCGCGACGCTCGCCATACGCACGGAGGACTTCTTCGGCCCGGCGGAGCGGAAACAGCCGCTCGCCGCGATGAATTCGGGCACCCCCGGCAACAGCAGCGGGGCCAGTTCCATGGCGGACGGGGAGACCGACCCGGAGGGCACCGACGCGGTCGGCGAGATGGGCCGGAAGTTCGGCGAGACCATCAAGCCGGCGATGGAGAAGGCGCTGTGGCAGATGGCCAACTCCCTGACGCTGGCCGGCCAGTACCTCGCCGTCGTCAACCGGGCCGGCCAGATGTACGCGCAGGTCGACCGCAAGGCCACGTTCCCCGAACCGCCGACCGGCCCGGCCAGGGACTGATCCGCACGGCCGCCCGGGCCCGGCTGTGCGCCGGCTCATGAGCGCAGCACCTCCGCCGGCAGGTCCTCGGGCAGGACGAGGGTGAGGTCGTCGGCGTCGGGGGCGGCCAGCTCCGCCACCCGCTGGGCGTGCAGTTCGGTCATCCGCTGGAACACCTGGCGGGCCGTGCGGCCGTTGCCGAACCGCTCGGTCCGCTCCATCGTGTCGAAGCAGGCGGTCAGACCGGTGACGGTGTCCTCCCGCAGGCGGTACTCGTGCAGGTGTGCCTGGTGCTCGACGATGCGCACCAGGTCCGCCGACGCGTAGTCGTCGAAGCTCAGCGTCCGCGTGAAGCGGGACGCGAGGCCCGGGTTCGAGCCGAGAAAGCGGTCCATGTCGTCCGGATAGCCCGCGACGATGACGACGACGTCGTCCCGGTGGTCCTCCATCAGCTTGACCAGCGTGGCCACCGCTTCCTGCCCGAAGTCGGTCGACTGCCCCGGCGGCACCAGCGCGTAGGCCTCGTCGATGAAGAGCACGCCGCCCAGGGCGCGCCGGAAGACGGCCGTCGTGCGCGGCGCGGTGTGCCCGACGTACTCGCCCACGAGCGCCGCGCGGTCGGCCTCGACGAGGCGGCCGTGGGACAGCATGCCGAGCGCGGCCAGGATGCGGCCGTACAGACGGGCCACGGTCGTCTTGCCCGTGCCGGGGTTCCCCGCGAAGACGAGGTGGCGGCTGAGCGGCGGCGGCTGCAGGCCCGCCTCCTGGCGCTGCTTGACCATGCGCATCACCTTGGCGAGGGAGACGACCTCCTGCTTGACGCGCTCCAGGCCCACCAGCTGGTCCAGTTCGGCCAGCAGCTCCGCCAGCGACTCCGCGGCGCCAGGGGCCTCCTCCCGCGTCCGCTCGCCGCAGGGTGCCGCGCCGCTGCCGAGGACGGCGGGCTCCCGCCCGGCGGTGGCTCCGGCGTCCGTCGGCAGCGTCGTGACAGCGACGTTCTCGGTGCGGCAGCGCTCGAACACCGGCTCGCCGTCGGCGTGCGCGGAGAGGTCCTCCTGGGTGTCGCGCACCAGCAGGTCCCGGAAGACCGGTGTCGCCTGCGCCCCCACGTAAACGGCCGGGTACCGGGTGTCGGTGACCGTGCAGCGCTCGAACACCCCGGCCGCCCCGCCATGGGCGTAGACACCGTTCTTGGCGGTGCCGCCGACCTGCGTGGCGAACACCCGGGGCCGCGCCCCGGTCCACACCACCAGGCCACTGCCCTGTACGTCGCTGATCGCGGTGGAGTCGATCCAGCCCTCGCTGTCCTGCTCGAAGGAGATGCCCGAGGTCCCGCACTCCTCGACGACGCACCCCGTCAGGGTCGCGCCGGTGCCCGGGCCGATCTCCACCCCGGTGGTCCGGACCGACCGGATCTCGCAGGTGTCCAGGAGTGGGCGGTGCCGGGTCCGCAGCCGGACGCCGGTGGCGCACGCGGAGACGGTGCAGCGGCGCAGCACCGTGTCGCCGTCCTCGACGTCCACGCCGGACAGTCCGGCCCGCTCGATGCGGGTGTCAAGCGCCGTCAGATGTGCGCCGTGCTCCACCCGGATACCGTGCTGGTCGCTGTCGAGCACGGCACACGTGTGCAGCTCCGCGCGGCCGCCGCCCTGCAGGTGCACCGCGCTGTAGGCGGTGGCGGACAGCTCGCAGTCGATCAGCACGGTGGAGGAACTCGCGCTCCCGTACAGGCCGTTGGCGCCTGCCCGGGTGAAGACACAGCCGCTCGCGCGGACCTCCGCGCGGTCCGCGACGGCCAGCGCCGTGCCCGGCAGGTCGACGGCTCTCACTCGGTCGAGGACGAGGGTGGCACCGTCCGTGACGTGCAGCGCGGCCGCGCCGGTCGCCGTGAGGTGACAGTCGCTCAGCCGGGCCTCGGCCTCCCCGGCCAGGTACACGCCCTCGCGGCCGGTGCGAAGGATCTCGCACCGTTCGAGGCGGATGCGGTGGTCCGCGCGGCCGCCCGCCGATCCGGCCGCGTCGGCCCCGGCCACCGGATCGGCCGCCCGGGCGGGGGCGTCGCCGTGGAGGCCGTGGGTGCCCGCGCCGTGCAGCCGGCAGCCGCGCAGCAGCAACCGCGCCGGGCCGAGGACCCGCACCGCCTCCTCGGCGCACTCGCCCAGGAAACAGTCCTCGGCCGTGACCGCCGACGTCCCCGTCGCCGCCAGGGCGCAGCCGGCCGACCCGGTGACACGTGTGCCGCGCAGTGCGGCCCGGGCCCCGTCGTCGACGTGCACACCGTGCCGGCCGGCCGCTGTGAGCGTGCAGTCGGTGAGCGCGGCCACGGCGGTACCGGTGACCCGGACGCCGTCGCCGGGCACGTCCTGCACGACGCACTCGCGCAGGGCGGCATGCGCGTCGTGCCCGATCTCCACCGCCCCGGCCGTCACCGTGCACGCCTCGACCTGCGCGTCACCGCCCCGGACCAGCAGTGCGGGCCCGCCGCCACCGCCCACGAGGTCGAGGTGGCGCAGGGTCGGTGCCCCGCCGCCGACGGTCACCGCGGCCCCTCGCACAGGCGCGATCCGCACCGTGCCCGGCCCCTTGGCGGCGGTCAGCGTCACGTCGCGGTCAAGCACCAGGGACTCCTGGTAGACCCCGGGTTGCAGGGAGACCACGGCCCCGTCGGCGGCGGCCCGCACAGCGGCGGCAACCGTCCGATGGGTCCCCCATCCCCGCTCGGCGACCCGCACGACACTGTGCTTCACGCCGGACTCCGCCCCGCACCCGTCGCCGCCCCGCTCACAACCCCGCCCCCAGATCCAGCAGATCCCCGAAGAGGCCGAAGACGCCCAGGGCGAGGGGGACGCTGACGATGGACAGGAACAGGCCCAGCGTGCTCATCCAGCCCGGGCGCTCGGTGACGCGGTCGGGGCTGCCGAAGACGCGTGCCAGGCCCAGGCCCAGGGCCGCCAGGGCCGCCAGGACCAGGGCCGCGGGGCCGGACCAGTACGGGGCGCCGAAGGACGCGGGGGCGAGGGCCAGGCACGCGGCGAGGCCGCTCACCCCCGCGGCCACCTGCGGCAGCACGGCGCCCAGCGCGGTGAGCAGCCCGGCGCGCAGCAGCAGCGCCAGGCTCAGGCAGGCGCAGAGCGCCACCGGCCACGCGTCGTCCGCGGCGGCGAGCAGCACCAGCGCCGGGATCTGGACGACGGCGCACAGGACGGTCACCCCGGTCAGCAACCGGCGTGCCTGCCGGGCCAGTTCGGTCACGTCCGCGCTGCGCCCGGCCGCGTCGTCGCCGGCCGCGTCCGGTGTCCCGCCCGCCAGGGCGACGAGGTGGCCGGTGGCGGTGGGCGCCACGGCGAGGAGGCCGAGGAGCAGCACGGCGACGACGGCCGCGCTCTGCGTCAGGTCCGCGTCGGCCAGGCCGAGCCCCGCCGCCGCCGGGAGGAAGAGGCAGGACAGGGCGAGGACGGCCAGGGGCAGCAGGTGCGGCACCGCGAGGCGGGCGACGCCGGAGCCCAGGACGAGGCCCATGCCAGTCGCCACCAGCGCCGTGGACAGGTGCTCGCGCGCCGGCGGCACCGAGAGCGCGGCCGTCGCGTAGAGCGGCACCGCCGACAGCGCCATGGTCAGGCGGACGCCGGCCGGCAGGGTCCACTGCCGCCGGGTGGCGTGCGCGGCCAGCAGCGCCAGACAGGAGCCGGCCAGCAATGCCCCGATGCCACCGGCCGGTTGCGCCGGGCCGTGGGCGATCAGGACCGCGAAACCGGCCGCCAGCGCGGCGACCGCGCCCAGCAGCAGGGTGTGGGCCCGGGACGCGGCGTCCCAGGCCGGCCCCGACCGGCTGACCTCGTCGACCTGTTCCTCCAGGTCACTGACCTGGGCCTCGTCGAACTCCCCCGCGGCGGCGTCCTGGAGGTAGAGGGTCGCGCCGTCCACGACCCCCGCCTCGGCGAGCGTCGACTCCGGCGGGAAGGGCCGGGCCCCCGGCAGCGCGAGGGACCAGACGGGTGGGAACGTGTCGTCGGTGGTCTCCTGGCCGCACGCGCGCAACAACGTCGGGGTGTACTCGGCGATCGTCGCGTACACCGGCACCGACAGGTCGACTCTGCGCCGCGTCCCCACGATCGTGACGTGACAACGGTCGTCTTCCACAGGCGTTTCCTTCTGGTCGACTCGTAGTGGACCGTGCGTCCGGACGGCGGCGCGCGGCCGCCGTCCCTCACAGGTGTTCCGTCAGCCCGGCGAACCGGGCCTGCAGGGCGGCCGCGGCCGCCCCGTGCGCGTCCCGTACGGCGGCCAGGACGCTGTCCGCGAGGGCCTCGGTGTTCTCCGGGTCGGCGGCCACCGGGGAGATCCTCAGGGTGTGCAGCCGGCCGGTCGCGGTCACCGTCGCCCGGACCAGACCGCCGTCGGCGACCCCGGTGAACTTGGTTTCCTGAGGCGCCTGTTGCGCGGCGAGAATGCCTTCCGTCAGCTTTCCGGCCTGCTCCAGGAGCGCCTCGAGGTCCGGCATCCCGTGCTCGTTCTGTCCGTGTGCACCGGTCATGTCAGCCCATGCCCCACTTCTGGTTCGGCGTTCCCGCGCAGGTGTAGAGCTGCAGCCGGGCGCCGTCGGAGGTCCGCTTGTCGCGGACGTCCACGCACTTGCCCACGGGTGTGTTCACGAGGTCGTAGGACTTGTTGAGGGTGAACTTCTGTGCCGCGCTCCCCGTGCAGGAGGCCAGCACGATGGGCGTGCCGTCGGCCGTCGAACCGCCGGAGAGCTGCATGCACTTGCCCAGCGTCCGCACGGTGCCGTCGGAGTAGAACGTCCACTTCTGCCAGCTGTCGTTGGAGCAGTCCCAGATCTGCAGCGGCGTACCGCTCGCGCTGCTGCCGTCCAGGACGTCGATGCACCGGTGCGACTGGAAGCCCGCGATGCGGCCGCTCCTGACCACCTGGAGCTGCGACTTGGCCTTGGCCTTGGGGTGCGGTGCGGCGGTCGGCGCGCTCCCGCTGTGCCCCGAACCGGAGGTGGTCCTGCTGCCGCTGTCGGAGCTGCCCTTGCTCGCGCCGGAGCCGCTTTCGCCGCCGCCTGCGGGGGCGGCGACGGACCCGCCGCCTGGGATGTCCTGCCCTGCCGGGAGCGGGGCCGTGCCGCCGCCCGACGTCACCGACTTCGACCCGTGTTCCGGCGCCGCGGACCCGGGCGTCCTGGGGCGGACGGCATCGGCCTGGGTCTCCGTGTCGCCCTTGCTGGCCTGGGCCGACGCGGCGGTCTGCCGGGCGGCCCGGTGCTCGTCCTTGTCCCCCATCGTGGACATCATGCCGATGCCGACCGTGCCCGCCGCGATGAGCACGACCACGGCCACCACGACGAACAGCCGCGAGAACACGTGCGGTCTGTCCCGCTCACCCACCCTGCGGGCGCTCGCGGCGAAACTGCTCGCGAAACCGGGCAGACCGGGCCCGCGCACCTTCTTGGACTCTGGATCCCCCATGACCGATTCCCTTCGCGCCACCCACATGTGTCAACACGTATGTTTCAATCCTAGCCGCTCCAGCACACCTGTTTTCACCCATCGGGTGTGACAGTCAGGTATCTTTGCCGGGCAGTACCGTGCAAGACACCTAGTGTGTCCTGGGCGCACCTACGACGGAAGGTCTCTCACTGTGTCGGTATCCCGGGACGGAGTCGTCTACCAGCTTCTTCCGTCCGATCTCAACGACGCGGCCCGTTCGTGTTCCACCACCGCGCAGTCCGTCGCCGAACGGCTGGACGCGCTCAGGAAGTACGTGGTGAGCCTGGACGACTTCTGGAAGGGCCCGGCGGCGACGCAGTTCGGGCACCTGATGGCCGACTACGACGCGAACGCCGCCAAGCTCCACCAGGCGCTCACCGCGATCTCCGAAGGTCTGAGCGGTACGCACCACAACTACGTCGACGCGGAGACGGCGGCATCGCACAACGTCTCCAAGATCCAGCTCCCGCCGCCCCGGTGGTAGTGGGGCGCAACGAACGGGAGAGATGACATGCCTGACTTCGAGGGCTCGTCGCTGCTGGTCCACGGCGACCTGCAGGACGCCGGACGCGTGATCAACGAGACGGTGCGGCTGCTCGACGAGGAGCTGGAGGACCTGCGGACGAAGCTCCAGCCGCTGATCCAGACCTGGGCCGCGCAGTCGGCGGACGAGTACCAAACGCACATGCACCACTGGGACCAGGCCGCGGTCGCGCTGTACGGGGACGAGGCCCAGGGCGGGGTGCTCGGCACGATCGCCGCGATGATGCACATCAACTGGACCAACTACGCGGACGCGGAGGCGGCGAACCTGAAGACGTGGACCACGTCCCACTGAGCGTGTTCCACCCCGGCCCCCGCCCCCGCCCCCGCCCGCACCCGGGCGGGGGCATGGAGCGGTCGCCCTCATGTCGGGGAAGATCATGAGGGCGACCGCTCCTGCCTGCGGCCGGACCAGCCAGTGAACACTCCGGTCGCAGGAGGCCCTCTCCAGCACAACGGGATCGGCCCCGCCGCGGGTTCACGCTCCCGGCCGGATCAGCTCCGCGCTCGCGCGGTCCCAGTCGGCCGAGGCGAGTTCCGCACCGGCGGACACGAGCTCGTAGGTGTACTCCAGCCAGTGCGCCAGCGGCGGCACGGGCAGCTCGAACAGGGCGGCCATGTCCCCGGAGGCCAGCTGCAGCCGCGCGATGGCCGCGTCCCGCGCCGCGTACGCCGGCCAGATCTGTACATCGCCGAGACCGCTCGCCGAGTACAGCCCCTGCCGCAGCAGGTCGCGGCCGATCCGCCACGACACCCGGGGGCCGTCCTCGACGAGGAACTCCACGCGGATGGTCAGGGGCGACGCGGGATCGAACCCGAACTCCGCCCTGACCGCCTGCCGGGCCGTGACGCCCAGTACCCGCTCGATGTCCAGGACCAGCTCGGGGCTGCGGTCGTACGGCGCCGTCCTGGGAGCCTGGACACCGGGATGGTTGCCGCTCATGACGAGAGGCCCTTCTGTGGGGCGGAAGCTGACCCGACCCACTCTCGTCGCCGCGCGATCGTCGTACATAAGTAAGTTGACCGTCGTACTGCATCGGCTTCGACGGCGCGTGCGGTCGGCGGCGCCGCGAAACAGGGCTCCCGCCCGCCCCGGACCGCCCTGCGCGCCGGGCCGGCGCCCCTCGTGCGGGCCGGTCGGCCGCCGACATTAAGTCATTCGACTGTCGCCCCTGACCTGCGCCTCGACGATGCTGAGACGGTCGCCCGCGTGCCGGTGCCGAATGAAGGTCGTCATGCCCGGAGGAGCCAACCGTGAACCGTACGCCCGTCGTCTTCATCCATGGTGAGTGGCTGCACGCGCTCTCCTGGGAGTCATGGGCCGAGCGCTTCGCCGGCCGTGGGTTCCTCGTCCTCACCCCCGGCTGGCCGGGGGAGGCGCCCGGCGCCGCGGAGATGCGCCGCTCGCCCGCAGCCTTCGGCGACCTGGGTCTGGACGCGCTGACGGACCACTACGCGGGGATCGTGCGCTCTTTCGACACGGCGCCGGTCCTCGTCGGGCACGCGGTCGGCGGCCTCATCGCCCAGCATTTGATCGGCGTCGACCTCGGCCGGGCCGCCGTGGCCATCGCGCCCGCCCCCGTCAACGGCATCGTGCTCCCCGGCGACCGGCCCGGACCGTGGCCCGGGAAGGAGGACGGCGACGGCCCGAGGGTGCCGCTCTCCCCGGAGCGGTTCCGCGCGCTCTTCGCGAACACCCTCGACGCGGCGCAGGCCGAGCGGCTCTTCGACCGGTACGTGGTGCCCGCCCCTCGCCGTCTCCTCACGGAGCTGGGCGGCACGGGCGCGGGGCGCGGCCCGTCCGCCGAGGCGGACACGGCCAACACCGGCAGGGGACCGCTGCTGCTCGTCTCCGGCCAGGAGGACCTGATCGTCCCGGACTCCGTCACCCGGGCCGCGTACAAAGCCTACGGCGACTCCACGGCCACGACGGAGCTCAAGCAGTTCGCGGACCGCGCGCACTCCCTCGTCGTGGACAACGGCTGGCGCTACGTCGCCGATCATGTGCTCGGCTGGCTCGACGACCACGGCGTGCGGGCCCACCCGCGCGAAGGCTGACCGGCACGGTCACACGTTCTGCTCGCCCGGGACCTTGGCGAGGGCGTCGCGCAGTGCGGCGCGGGAGGTGATGCCGAGCTTGGGGAAGACCCGGTACAGGTGGGAGCTGACGGTGCGGGGCGAGAGGTGCATCCGCTGGCCGATCTCCTTGTTGGTCAGCCCGCCAGCCGCGAGATCGGCGATCCGGCGCTCCTGCCAGGTCAGGGCGGTGAGGTCGGCCGAGGGCGTGAGCGGGGAGGCGCCGGTGGCGAGTAGCTCGGCCCGGGCGCGCTCGGTCCAGGCGGGTGTCCCGAGCCGCTCGAAGGTCTCCGCGGCGAGGGTGAGCGGCAGCCGGGCGGCCTTGCGGCCCCGGGTGTGGCGGAGCCGGATGCCGTGCGCGAGATGGATGCGGGCGAGCTCGTAGGGGTGGTCGGCGGCGTGCGGATGGGTCTCGGCGCGGTGGTACAAGGTCTCGGCCTCGGCGGGGGCGGCGGTGGTCATGGCGAGGGCGCCGTAGGTGATCAGGGCGAGGCGGGGGGACAGGTCGGGGAGGCGGGCCGCATCGGCCGCGAGGGCGTGGGTGCGGGCCACCTCGGCCCGCCCGGTGTGCAGGGCCGCCTCGACGAGGTCGAGGAGGGTGCGCGGGGCCTGATGGGCGTAGGCCTTGAAGGTTCCAGGGGGTGTGATGCCGATCGCGTGCAGGTAGGCGGCCTCGAAGTCGCCCTCGGTGAGGGCCGCGGTGGTGCCGATGGAGTCGGTGATCTGGGTGAGGAAGCCGACGCCGCGCGGGCGGGCCCAGGCGTCGACCATGGCCTGCAGCTCCCGGGCCCGCTCGACGTCGCCCCGCAGCGCGGCGATCTGCCCCAGATAGGCGTGGGTGTGATGGGTGAACAGATCGTGCTGGTGGGCCGCCGTAAGCTTCAGACACCGCTCGCCGGTGCGCTGGGCCTCGTCCCATTCACCGGCCGCGATCTGGCCGAGCATGATCAGGTGCAACATGGTCATGCCGTTGGCCAGGGCACCTGTCTCCACCTCGCGGTCCACGGCGCGCTGTAGTTGAGGCCGGTACCGGCTGAGGGTGTCCACGTGGTAAGCGGCGGATCCCAGCCGGCTGAGCTCCCACGGTTTGCGGTCGGTGAGGCCGGCGAAGGCGCGCTCCACCCGCTCGTGCACACCGGCGCCGCGGAGCACCACGTCGCCCCAGGCGTCCTGGTAGATCCGCGACTGCGGGGGCACCAGGTCGCCCAGGCCATCGAGGAGTTCATGGGTGCGCTGCCAGGCGGCCTCGTCGCTCGCGTACTGGCTGATGGCCAGCAGCAGGTCGACGAGCCGGGTGAGGACGACGTCCGGCTCGCGCACCCCCGCCTCGCGCATGTTCTCGATCGCCGCGCGGACCTGGCGGTGCGAGGAGCGGACGTCGCCGTCCTCGAAGAGCGCGACGTACCCCGAGGTGACCACCGAGCTCGGTGACGCGCCGGGGCCGGAGCCACTGCCCGAGCGGATCAGCTGGCGGGCCTGGTCGAGGCGGCCGGAGTGGCCGGCGGTGTACGCCGCGCTGCCCAGGCGCCGGGAGCGTGCCTCGTGGCTCTCGCTCAGCTCCGCGGCCCGGGTCAGCCAGGCGACGGCGGCCTGCGCGCCGCCCCGCACCGTGGCGGAGTCGGCGGCCGCTTCGAGCACGGCGGCGACCTCCTCGTCGGGGTCGATCGTCGAGGCGGCCAGGTGGGTGGCGCGGCGTTCCAGATCGTCCCGGTGCACCTGCGCGAGCAGGGCGTGGGCCGCCCGCCGTTCGTTGGGCGTCGCCGCCTGGACGACGGTCGAGCGCACCAGGGGGTGCCGGAAGACGAAGTCGCCGGTGAGCGGATCGACGTCCAACAAGCCGCAGTCCGCGGCCTCGTCGGCCCCGGTCATGCGGTAGCGGGTGCCTCGTGCGCGGCCGGCGCTCGCACCGGCACCGTCCAGCGCGCCGCGCAGCAGCTCCGCGCGCACCCCCTTGTCGAGGGCCTGGATCCGGTCGCCGTACACGTGCTGCAGGCGCACGGGGAGCGGGATGCCGGTGTAGCCGAGCAGCTCCTCGGAGGTGTGTCCGGCCCGCCGTACATACGGCGGCAGTTCGAGCAGGGCGAGCGGGTTGCCCTGCGCCTCGTCGAGGACCAGGCGGCGGATGCGGGGGGCGAGGTCCGGGTGGCGGGCGTCGAGGAGCTGCTCGGAGGCCTTCTCCGACAGCGTGGTTACCGGCAGCGCCGGCAGCGCGGCGGTGTCGAAACCCGAGCGCAGGTCGGAGCGGAGCACGACGACGAGCTTCACCGAGCTGCCGGTGAGCCGGCGGCCCACGAAGCCGCACACCTCGGTGCTGGAGGCGTCCATCCACTGGCCGTCGTCGAGGACGAGCAGCAGCGGCTGGGCCGACGCCGCGAGGGAAAGCAGGTCGAGCACGGCGATGCCGAGGGTCATGACCGAGGGGGGCGTTCCCTGGCTCTGGCCGAAGACGACGTCGAAGACGGTGCGGTGCACGTCGTCGAGGCGGTCGATGGAGGACAGCAGCGGATACAGGAACTGGTGCAGTCCGGCGAACGGCAGCGCCGACTCGGCCTCGACCCCGGCGGCCCGGATGACCCGGTACTCCTGGGCCGTTGCGAGGCCTGCCACATGTTCCAGCAGGGCGCTCTTGCCCACACCTGTGTCACCGCGCAGGACGAGGGACCGGCCCCCGCTGTCGGCCACGAACGCCGACAGCACCTCCTGCTCGCTCTCGCGGCCGATCATTGTCCCCCCGAGCGACTCCACAATCCCCACTCCCTTCACCGCCGAAATCAGCCTCTGCCCAGGCGCTTTCGCGTCCGCGCCGAAGGGCCCACCGGGCGTCGAGGCGAGGGCCGTGTGTGCGGTGTGTTTCTTCGCCGGAGGACGGCCGTGCCCGTGACCTGCCCTGCGCGGCCCACCCCACCTCACGCAGCAGACTAAAGGGCGGGGGGTATTTCGTCACCTCGTATGGCCGAAAAAGTTCTGGTTGTGTGAATGGTCCGTGTCACACCTGTAGGTGTTGCGTCTCACATGAACCCCAGTCCCTTGTACACACGTAGATACAAGGACCAGAACCGGGTAACTCATCAAGGAGACACATATGCGCCTTGGCCTGGCCCTGCCGACCTTCGGACCCGACGCCCACCCCGGAGGGCATCCTGACTGTGTCCCGTACCGCCGAGGACATGGGATACGACTCGCTGTGGACGGGTGACCGCGTCCTGGCCCCGCGGGTCCCCTCCGCGCCGTACCCGAGTGCGGACGGCAAGATGCCGCGCACCTACGAGAACCACATGGACCCGCTGGTCGCCCTGACATTCGCCGCGTCCCACACGACCCGGGTCCACCTGGGCACCAGCACCCTGAACGGTGGGGCTGGAGCCGAGCCGGCGCTCCGGGCCGCCCGTGCTGCTCGCCACAGGTATGTCGCATCGATGAGACATGTATGTTGAGTCGAAACCTACTCGGTTCCTCACCTACACGGTTCTTCGCAGCCCGAGCAGAAGGTCTTGACTCACATGTCTCAGGAAACATCCGCTTCGCCCACCGCTTTCGAGGAGCGCACGCCGGCCGTGGAGCGGCGCACGGCGCTGACCCGCGCTCTCGCTGACGATCTGCGCCGGGGCGTCTGGGTACCGGGGCCGCTGGAGCGCACGGTCGCGGACCGGCTGCTCCTGGCCTGCGCCGGGGACGGGCAGTTCACCGCACCCCGCGTGCGCGAGGCGCTGCACGACGGCCACGTCGCGCTGACCTATGCCCAGGAGGGGCGGCTCGCCCGGCTCCTGGGAGAGGTGCTCGCGGTGGTCATGGGCCCCGCGCCGGACGCGGGACCCGCGCTGGCCGAGGCCACGGACCTGCTCGCGCGAGGGGTCACGCGGTCCGCGTAGCCGGCGGTTTCGCGCCGGTGCGGTCCGCGGTCCAGGCGGTGAGGATGCGCAGGGCGTCGTGCGAAGGGCCCCCGGTCTCGGCGGTCAGCACCATCAGGCGCTGACCGGACTCGTCGGAGGCGGCCCAGGTGTCGCAGTCAAGGGTGAGGTCGCCGACCAGCGGGTGGCGGTAGTGCTTGGTGCCGTACGTCGCGTTGATGACGGGGTGCTCGGCCCACCAGGTGCGGAAGTCGGCGTCGCGCAGGGTCAGATCACCGACGAGGCGGGCGAGTTCGGGGTCGTCGGGATCGGTCCCGGCCTCCCTGCTCACGGCGGCGACCGCGTCCCGGGCGTCGTGGGCCCATTCGCGGTGCAGGGCGCGGACCGCCGGGTCGGTGAACAGCAGGCGCAGATAGTTGCGGCGCTGCGCCGGGATCGCGGCGAAGTCCGTGTACAGCGCGACGGCGGAGCGGTTCCACGCCAGGACGTCCAGGCGTCTGCCGAGGACGAGTGCGGGTGTCTCGGTGAGTTGCGCCAGCAGCCGGCGCATGGCGGGCCGTACCTGCTGGGCGGCGCGGCGTGCGCGGCGCGGCCCGTCGTCCGTCCGCCCGGCCACCTCGTAGAGGTAGCTTTGCTGGTCCTCGTCGAGGCGCAGGGCGCGGGACAGGGTGTCCAGGACGGCCGCGGAGGCGCGGACGCGGCCCTGTTCGAGGCGGGTGTAGTAGTCCACGCTGATCGAGGCGAGCTGGGCGACCTCCTCGCGGCGCAGCCCGGCGACCCGGCGGGAGCCCGTCCGCGGCAGGCCGCACGCGTGCGGGTCGAGCTCCGCGCGGCGGGCCTTGAGGAACTCGCCGAGGGTACGGGCGTCGGAGGGTGGGTTCATGGCGTTGCGTCTCCCGCGTTCCGCACACGTGTGAGGTGTGCCGGATGATGTGCTGCGTGCCGCCCGAGGGCGGCGGGGCACCCGGCCCCGCCGCCCTTCGAGGGGGTCAGCGCACGGTGGCGTGCACCGCCCGCTCGATCACGTCGGCCACCAGGCGGGGGTGGGAGACGGCGACCGAGTGGGACGCGGCGACCTCGGTGGTGTGCGAGTGGGCGCGCTTGGTCATGAAGCGCTGCACGGCGACCGGGATGTTGAGGTCCTTGGTGGTGACGACGGCCCAGCTCGGCTTGGTCTTCCAGGCGGCCGTGGTGGCCTTCTCCTCCAGGGCGGCCTGGGAGACAGGGCGCTGCCCGGCGGCCATCAGCGCCGTCTGCTTCGCGGGCACGTCGGCGGCGAACTGGTGGCGGAACTTGTCCTGCTGGATGTAGAGATCGGTGGCCGTGGAGCCGTCGGCCTGCTGGTACGTGACTGGGTCGAGGGCGTCGGGGAGCGTGGAGCCCGGGAACTTGCCGGTGAGCTCAAGGGCGCTCTCGCCGGGCGCGGGCAGGAAGGCGGCGACGTAGACCAGGGCCTTGACGTCGGGATCGTCGGTCGCGGCCTCGCTGATGACGTTGCCGCCGTAGGAGTGGCCGACGACGATCTTCGGTCCCTTGACATGGTCGAGGACCGTGCGCAGGGCTGCCGCGTCGGAGGCGGGGCCGCGCAGCGGGTTGGCGGCGGCGACGACCGGGTAGCCGTCGGCCCGCAAGTCGGCGATGACCCCGTTCCAGCTGGAGCCGTCGGCGAAGGCGCCGTGCTCCAGGACGACGGTCGGTTTGGCGTGTTGGCCGCTGTCGGCGGCCTCGGTGGTCCCGGTCGCGCTGGCGGTGCCGCCGAGGGCGATCGCGCCGAGCGCGATGCCCGCCGCGGCCACCGCGACCGCACCCGTGGTCAGTCGCTTGCGGCGACCCTTGATGCTCACCATGACGAATTCCTTTCAAGCACTTCAGTACGGGGAAGGAGCCGGCCCCACCGACTCGTCACCGCCTTGACCGGTGATCAATGTGTCACGTGCTGCGTCACCCGTCAAGGGGGTGACTCATTGCTTCGCCCAGGGGTCCGCGACGATGATGCCGGCCAGCGCCGCCGCGCAGCCGGCGAGCATCCGCTCGCCCTTCTCCGCGCTCGCGCTCCGGGCGTCGCCCGCGACCCCGGACTCCGTGATCCGGTCGAAGGGCACGGCCATGTACACCGGCTCCGTCGACTCCGCGGGCAGGGTGATGCGGGGCCCGTGCGCCGCCGGCAGTTGGCCGGCGTGGATCAGGTCGGGGTGGGCGGCCATCATCATGGACGTCTCGCCCTCGCAGGCGTGCATGAGACCGTCCTGGGTCTCCAGGGTCCGGCGCACCACCTCCCGGCCGGCGCCGAAGTAGCTGGCGAACGCGATCGGCGTCGCCAGCTCCGTGGTCAGCTCGGTGGTCAGGGCGTTCAGCGCGGTCATGTTCCCGCGGTGCCCGTTGACGATCAGGATGCGGGAGAAACCCACCCGGATCACGGACCGGCAGATGTCGCGCAGCAGTGCGTGCAGCGTCGGCAGGCTGAGCGTGAGGGTGCCGCCGAAGGCCATGTGGTGCTCGGAGAGGCCCGTGGGGATCGAGGGGGTGACCACCACCCCGGTGCGCTCGGCGGCCAGCACCGCCGCCCGGTGGCAGACCTCCGTGGCGAGGAAGTCGTCGACGCCGGTGGGCAGATGGGGCCCGTGCTGCTCGGTGGCCCCGATGGGCACCACCACCACGGCGTCCCGCGCCGCGAGGGCGCGCAGTTCGGCGGCGGTCAGCCGGTTCCACTGGACTTCGCTCATCAGGGGCTCCTCCTGGACGGGCCGGCGCGGCGCGGGGTACCGGGCCGGTGGCGGTGACGGGATCTCAGAGGTGGTCGGCGTCGACCACGGCCTGGGCGAAGGCGGTCGGCGCCTCCTGCGGCAGGTTGTGCCCGATCTCCGTGATCGTGCGGTGCAGGTACGGGCCGGTGAAGTGGTTGCGGTAATTGGAACCGTCGCCGGGCGGCGGGGTGAAGGGGTCGAGCGCGGCGTCGAGGGTGACCGTCGGCACGCCGATGGAGGGCTGGGCCCACAGCCGCTTCTCGTAGCGGTCGTAGCGCGGCTGGCCCTCGACGAGGCCGATGCGCCAGCGGTAGTTGAAGAGCACGACGGCGGCGTAGTCGGGGTTCTTGAAGGCCTCGGCGGTGCGCTCGAAGACGGCGTCCGAGAAGTTCCAGTTCGGGGAGACCAGCGTCCACACGTAACGGCACAGCGCGATGCGCTTCTCCTCGTCCTCCATGGCCGTCTTGCCGCGCTCGCTCGCGAAGTACCACTGGTACCACCAGTTGTGCTCCGCGGCCGGGGCGAGGGGCTCGGCCTGCGCGTTGACGTCGGTGATCAGGTAACCGCTGGTGGAGACCATGGAGGTAACCCGCTCGGGCCACAGGGCGGCGATGATGTCCGCGGTGCGCGAGCCCCAGTCGAAGCCGGCCAGGAGCACCTTCGGGATCTTCAGGGCGTCCATGAAGGCGATGATGTCGAGCGCGACGGCGGACTGCTCGGCCGTGCGCGGGGTGCGGCGGGAGAGGAAAGTGGTGCTGCCGTGGCCGCGCAGGTAGGGGACGAGGACCCGGTAGCCCTGGTCGGCGAGGAGCGGGGCGACGTCCACGTAGGAGTGGATGTCGTACGGCCAGCCGTGCAGGAGCAGGACGACCGGGCCGTGGGCCGGGCCGAGTTCGGCGTAACCGACGTTCAGGACGCCCGCCCTGACGTGCTTGATCTTCGGAAAGCCGGTGTGGGTGCCGGGGGTGATCGTGGGCACGGTCGGGGCCGTGGCGGCAGCGTGGCCGGCCGGCCCGCGCGATGCGGTCGCCGCGGACGAGGAGCCCTGCAGGCCGGCCAGCGAGACGGCGGCCGCCCCGGTGCCCAGGCCGACGGCCTTGCTGAAGGTGCGCCTGTTGATCATGTCAAACCCTCTCGTGTGTGCACGGTGAGCGATGGGCCGTGTCCGAGAGGCGGGCTGCAGGTGTGCGAACTGCCGTTTTCCGGGACCGGGACCAGCGACACATACTCTCGTCTGTCATGAATCCGACTACATCAGTCATCTGACGGTACGAGGGGACGACGATGCCGAACACACCGCGGAACCGTCGCTAAGTCATGCGACTGACGTGTGGGGCGCCGATGCCGTGTAGAAACGTATCGACCGCGAGATCGGCCGCTTCAGCAGGGCTCAGGTGTGCCTGTTGGTGCGACGCGAGGATCAGCAGGTGGGGCAGGAGCACCCGTGCCCAGCCCTCCGCGGGGCCCGGCCACAGCAGGCCTTCGTCACGGGCGCGGGCCAGGAAGGTGTCGACCTCGAAGAGGCAGGCGTCCCGGCGGCGGCGCACGGCGTCGTCGGTGAGCATGAGGGACAGATCGACCGGCCAGGTGCGATTGACGGCGATGATGTTCTCGACGTAGCGGTGCAGGGCGACGACGACGGGCGCTTCGCGCAGCCGGGCGTCCTCGATGGCCGCCTCGATGGCCTCCAGCCGGGCCGTGTGGATGGCGGCGAGGAGTTCCTCGCGGGAGGCGAAACGCCGGTAAACGGTCCGCCGGTCCACGCCTGCCTCGGCGGCGATGCTCGCGATGGTGGCGCCCGGCTCGACGGCGAGTATGCGCGCCCCGGTGGTCAGGACCGCTTCCAGATTGCGTGCTGCGTCGGCTCTCATCTTTCAAAAGTAGCGTGATTGGAAAAATTCTAGAACGTAGAGCCATCTCCACGAGCACTTCACTACATCAAGTGCTACATTAAAGTGACACTTATGGATCTCGTCCCCCACGGACCGACAGCACGGGAAGAGAGAAAGTTCATGATCACCTACGACAAGCTCTACATCGGCGGCTCCTGGGTCGAGCCGAGCGCGAGCGAGCTGCTCGACATCGCCTCGCCGCACGACCAGTCGCTGATCGGCCGCGCGGCCCAGGCGCGCCCCGCGGACATCGACCGCGCGGTGGCCGCGGCCCGCACCTCGTTCGACACGGGGGAGTGGCGGCTGACCCCGCCGGCCGAGCGGATCGCGCTGCTGCGCCGCTTCAACGCACTGCGCGAGGAGAACACGGAGCAGGTCGCCCGCCTGATCACCCTGGAGAACGGCTCGGCGGCCTGGTTCACCAGGGCCGGGCAGCCCGGCCTGACCCGGCAGGCGAACGCCTACCTCAAGGCGGCCGAGGAGTTCGGCTGGGAGGAGACGCTCGTCCCCTCGGACCCGTCCTCCCCGGTGCGCAGCGTGGTGCGCCGCGAGCCGATCGGCGTCGTGGCCGCGGTGATCCCGTGGAACTCCCCCTTCTCCTCGGCCACTTCGAAGATCATCCCCGCGCTGCTCGCGGGCAACTCCGTGGTGCTCAAGGTGTCGCCGGAGAACTCGCTCAGCATGGGCTTCCTGGCCGAGTTGCTGGAGCGGACGGGGCTGCCCGAGGGCGTCGTCAGCGTGCTGCCCGCGGACCGGGAGACCAGCGAGTACCTGGTGTCGCACGCGGACGTGGACAAGATCGCCTTCACCGGCTCGACGCGGGCCGGCCGCCGGATCGCCTCGATCGCCGGTGAGCAGCTCAAGCGGGTCAGCCTGGAGCTGGGCGGCAAGTCGGCGGCCGTCATCCTCCCCGACGCCGACATCGACAAGGCCGTCGCGGGCCTGAAGTTCGCCTCCCTGCTCAACAACGGCGAGTCGTGCATCGCCCAGACCCGCATCCTTGCCCCGCGCGAGAAGTACGAGGAGGTCGTGGCGGCCCTGAAGGAGCTGGTCGGCTCACTGAAGGTCGGCGACCCGAACGACCCCGACACGTTCATCGGCCCGATGATCCGCCCCGACCAGCAACAGCGGGTACGCGACTACATCCAGCTCGGCATCGAGGAGGGCGCCCGCCTGGTCGTCGGCGGACCGGACGTCCCCGAGGGCCTGGAGAAGGGCAACTACGTGACGCCCACCGTCTTCGCCGACGCCGACAACTCCATGCGCATCGCGCAGGAGGAGATCTTCGGCCCGGTCCTGGTCGTCATCGCCTACGAGGACGAGGACGATGCCGTCCGGATCGCCAACGACTGCGAGTACGGCCTGTCCGGCGGCGTCTGGTCCGCCGACGAGGAGCACGCCCTCGCGCTCGCCCGCCGCATCCGCACCGGCACCGTCACCGTCAACGGCGCCTCCGTCGGCTTCGACGGCCCGTTCGGCGGCTTCAAGGCCAGCGGCACCGGCCGCGAGTACGGCGCGGTCGGCCTCGGCACATACACCGAGTACAAGACCATCACCGTCTGACCACAGCGAACCCGCCGAGGACACGTATCTGATACGTACTATCGTGGATTCGCACATGTGTGAGGTGGGGCGGCGCATCCGCTCCACGACACACCTGTGACAGAGAAACTCTGAAGGAGCCGTGCGCCATGGATCTTCTACTCAAGGGACTGCGAGCCGTCGTCACCGGAGGCAGCCGCGGTATCGGCCTCGCCGCCGGGCGCACCCTCGCGCAGGAGGGGGCGTCCGTCGCCCTGGTCTCCAGGACCGCCGCGTCCGTCGAGGAACAGGCGGCGGCGCTCAGCGCGGAGACCGGCGCCGAGGTCATCGGCGTCGCGGCCGACACCGGGGACGACGCCTCGGTGGCGGAGATGGCCCGAATGGTGCGCGAGCGGCTCGACGGCGTGGACATCCTGGTGAACAACGCCGCCGCCACCAACCCCGGCTCCATCTCCGAGGACGACCTGGAGGCCGAGATCAATGTGAAGGTCCGCGGCTATCTGCGGTGTGCCCGCGCCTTCGCCCCGGACATGACGGAGCGCGGCTGGGGCCGGATCATCAACATCGGCGGACTGGCGGCCCGCCAGAGCGGCTCGGTGGTCGGCTCGATCCGCAACGTCGCGGTGACCGCCCTGTCGAAGAACCTGGCCGACGAACTCGGCCCGAGCGGCGTCAACGTCGTCTCCGTGCACCCCGCGGGCACCCGGACCGACACCTTCACCGGCATCCTCGGCCGCCGGGCCGAGGCTCTGGGGACCAGCCCGCACGAGCTGAAGCGGCAGTTCGCCGCGTCCGTCTCCATCGGCCGGATCGTGGAACCCCACGAGGTGGCCGCGGTCGTCGCCTTCCTGGCGAGCCCGCTCAGTGTGGCGCTCAACGGCGACCCCGTCTTCGCGAGCGGCGGCGCGAAGGGCCCGATCCACTACTGAGACCGCGGACCGGAAGCAGATATGACACACCATCACCTTTGCTTGCGGCCAGTGGGGTTGGCCGTGATCGTCCTGCTCCTCGTGGCTGGGGTGCTGGGCGCCCCGCCCCTGCTGCGGCTCTTCGGCGGCGGGCCCGGGGCCCCGCCGTCCGACGGCTCCGGTGCGTCCGGTGACAAGGACACGGACGGGTTCGTCACGGGGAAGATGTCCGCCCCGTCCGTCGGCTCCGGCACGATCCGGCGCTTCAAGGTCCGGGTCGAGGGCGGCATCGGGCTCTCCGCCGACGGGGCCGCACGCGAGGTGTACGAGGTGCTGGCGGACCCCAGATCCTGGACGGCGGACGGCCACGACGGTTTCCGGCTGGTGTCGGAGGGCGCGCGGGATTTCGTGGTCGTCATCGCCTCTCCGGCCACCGTGGACCGGATCTGCGGGGCCGCGGGGCTGAAGACGCACGGCGAGGTGAACTGCGACGTGGGCTCCCGGGTCATCGTCAACCTGAAGCGCTGGAACACCGGATCGCCGCAGTTCTCCGGCTCGTTGGCCGACTACCGGGCCCTGATCATCAACCACGAGGTCGGACACCGCCTCGGGCACGGCCACGAGGCCTGCCCCGGCCCCGGCAGGCCGGCCCCGGCCATGATGCAGCAGATCGACGGACTGCACGGCTGTGAGCCCAACGCGTGGCCGTACGACACCCACGGGACATACCTCGGCGGCCCCGAGGTGCCGTGACCCATCCCCAAAGAGTGACTGTCTTGACGGGTGATGAACGCATGGGTCAATCTTGTGTCACCGCCCCGACCGGTGACCCGAAACACGTCCGGTGCGGGGACAGACGATCTCTTTGACCCAGATGGGGAGCATCAGCCATGGCAGTCAGCTACACCGCCGTTGTCGACGTCGACGGAGAAGGCCGCAACGGCGGTCACGTCCGCTCCTCCGACGGCCTGCTGGAGACCAGCCTCGCCCTCCCCAAGGAGCTCGGCGGCGCCGGTGACGCGACCAACCCGGAGCAGCTGCTCGCCGCCGGCTGGGCCGCCTGCTTCCTCGGCGCCCTGCGCCGCGCCGCCGCCGCCCGCAAGATCCGGCTGACCAGCACCGCCATCACCGCCGAGATCACCCTCACGCACGGCGACGACGGCGAGTTCTCCCTCTCCGCAGTCCTGCGCCCGGTCCTCGGCGGTGTCGACCGGGCCACGGCCCAGGAACTCGCCCAGGCCGCTCACCAGATCTGCCCGTACTCCAAGGCCCTGCGCGGCAACATCCCCGTCACCATCGACGCCGACGCCGACGCCGACGCCGACGCCGCCGCCTGACCCGCCCCCTGACCCCGGGCCCCGTGTCCCTCCCCCCCAGCACCCCCGCACGGGGCCCGGTCCTCACTCCAGGACACGCCCCAGACCTGACCCCGTGACGGGGCCGCCGAAAGCGAGACCCCAGCCATGGCCATGAAGCTCGAAGTCGTCATCCTGCCCGTCTCCGACGTGGACCGTGCCAAGGACTTCTACGTGGAGGACCTCGGCTGGCGCCTCGACGCCGACTTCCCGATCGAGGCCGGCTACCGGATCGTGCAGGTCACCCCGCCCGGCTCCGAGGCCTCGGTCATCTTCGGCAACGGCCTCACCCGGAAGGAAACGAGTGGTTCCGCCAAGAGGTCACCGAGCGGGCCCCCGGCCGCTGACCCGGTCCCGGCGCGGCTGACCCCTCGCCGCGCCGGGACCGCCATGCCCCCCGCACCACTCGACCGGCCTCAAGGAGGTGCGGCCCTGGACGAGCCGGGAGGCGACCAGTGCGAAGCGGGCGCCGGGCCGGCTGGTGGTCGTCGGCGCCGGAGTGGTGGGCGTCGAGATGGCCACCGCCTGGCAGGCACTGGGTAGCCAGGTCACGTTGCTCGCCCGAGGGGACGGGCTGCTCCCCAGGATGGAGCCGTTCGCGGGGGAGCTGGTCACCGAGCGCCTGCGGGAGACCGGAGCGGACGTCCGCTTCGACACCTCCGTCGAGGGTGTGCGCCGGGTGGCCGGCGAGGTCCACGTCACGCTGCCGCACGGCACTGACGTCGTCGCCGACGAGATCCTCTTCGCCACCGGCCGCGCCCCGCGCACCGAGGACATCGGCCTTGACACGCTGGGGCTGGCCCCGGGGGAGTGGCTCACCGCGGACGACAGCCTGACCGTCACGGCCGTCCCCGGAAGCTGGCTGTACGCCGTCGGCGACGTCAACCGCCGGGCCCTCTTCACCCACCAGGGCAAGTACCAGGCACGTATCGCAGGAGCGGGCATCACCGCGCGGGCGCGCGGCGAGCGGCTCGACTCTCGCCGTTGGGGCGCGCACAGCAGCACCGCCGACATCGAGGCCGTCCCGGGCGTCGTCTTCACCGATCCCGAGGTCGCCACCGTGGGCCTGACCGTCGCGGACGCCGAGCGCACCGGCCGCGACGTCGAGGTCGTCGACCACGAGATCGGCCACCTCGCGGGCGCCCTGCAGTACCGGCCCGACTACAAGGGCCGGGCCCGCATCCTGATCGACCGGGACCGGCAGGTCGTCGTCGGCGCGACCTTCGTCGGCCCGGGCGTCGCCGAACTGCTGTACTCCGCGACCGTCGCCATCACGGGCGAGATACCCGTCGAACGCCTCTGGCACGCCGTGCCCGCCTTCCCCACCATCAGCGAGGTGTGGCTGCGCCTGCTGGAGGCGAGGCGGAACGCGTGACCGGCGTACGCAAGCGCGCGCTCCCGGCGGGCGGGACCGCGCTCAGGTGACACATGTGGCGGATGTGGTCCTGTCGGGGCCCGCACCGTCCGGAGAGGTGTCAGGCGGTGCTCTACGCGCCGTCCTTCTTCACCAGGGTGTACATCACGGAGCGCTGCTGCTTGTGCCGCTGGATACGTCCCTTGGCCACGAGCGACTCGAGGGTGTTGCGCACCACCTGCGGTGTGGGGTTGCGGTCCGGGTATTTCTTCAGGAGCTCGTCCCGCAGCTCCTTCGCAAGGCGCGGCTCGTCGTACTTGGCGAGCAGCTTGCTGAGCAGGTCACCGAGCAGGGCCTGACGCGGCTTCCCCTCCGCGCCGGCCTTCGCCGGGGTGTCCGCCGACGCGGTCCTCGCCGGTGCCGTGCGCCGTGAACCGGCCGACGCCCGCTTCGGCTTCGTGACGACCTGTTCGTCCTGCAACTGCTCGGGCAGCCGGGACGCGTCGGCGAAACCCTCGTACCGCTCGGCGAGGCTGATGATGTCTCCCAGGAGGGCTTCCTCCTGTTTCAACATCGAGATCCTCTCCTTCAGCTCCTGCTGCAGGCGGCGGTTCTCCTCCAGATCCGATGCGGCTTGATCGACGTACCGCGATCGGAGCGCGGCGGCTGACTGGCTGGTCACAACCGTTCACTCCCTCGATATGAATGACGTGTGCATGGTACCCACGTCAAGGGGGCCCATGCGGATAAGTGTCGACGCCTGACAGTACGCCCGGCATGTTCGCTCCTCACGATAAGCGCTGATGTGCCCGCGCACGCAGGAAGGGACGGCTCTTCTTCGACAACCTGGGTGCGATGTCCTAGCCGTCGGCATGCCCGCGCCCCCGTGAGCGGGACGACGGTCCGGCTGCGGCCACTGATCATACGTATGTGGTGGCAGAGCGGCATGTGCGAGAAGGATGTGTGCGAACCCCGGGCCGGACCAGGCGGGACCCGGCCCAGCGGCCTGCTGTCAGGCTTGCCCCGCGGTCACGTCCGTACCGGGCGACGCCGCGGCGCAGGGTTCGCCTACGGTGTGGCAGACAGAGCCCCTGAGCGCCCGGACCGCCTCGCGCAGCTCCGCCGGCAGGACTGTGTGCGGCAAGGCCGAGCACGCCTCGCGCCGATGTGCCGGTGTACCACGTTGACGGCGCTGGTCGGCGGCGCGTCGTCCCAGAGGATGTCGACCGCCTCGCTTAGCGTGAGCGGGCCGGGGGCGCGGAGTAGCAGCAGGGCGAGCAGGGCCAGTCGCTTGGGAGGACCCAGGTCGATCTCGGTGCCGGCGCGCGTCGCCCGTACGGTGCCGAGGACCGAGTAGCGCACTGTCGCGTCCATCACGCGGGTGGTCTCGTTCCTTCTCGTCTCGTGCGGTGGGTCGTTCGTCCGGCAGGCCCGCTGCGGGTGCCTCGACATATGTCCGTCCCGTGTGTCTCACTGGCCAGAGGTGGCGCTATCGTCGACACTCCCACGCCAATGAGTCACCTGTCAAGGGGGTGACTGTCGAAGTGTGAGTGTGTTGGGCGGGCGGCAGCGGCCAGGCGCGTCAGCGGTATGTCCGTAGGTACGCCGCGCAGCCGTGGACGGGACGCGAAATCGGGCTGAACCTTTCCGGTCCGCCGCCGCGTTGTGCCATCGAGAGGCTCTGCCGCGGGGACACGCGTGCGGCGGAGCCGGGACGGGATCTGCGTGACCCAGGGCCGCCTGGGAACCGAGGAACCCGTTCACGCACTGGCGGCCCCGAGTCCCCGCTCAGGGCCGCCAGTGCGTGCGTATCGGTCACGCCGCCGGGGCACCCGTCTCCTTCAGCCCGCCCTCGGCACCCGCCGCAGCCAGCGGTTCACCCCGATCTCGCCCAGGAACCGCTCGTCGTGGCTGACCACCAGGAACGCTCCCCGGACCGGCGCACAGCACACACGCCAGGGTGGCGCGCAGCCGCTCGCCGCCGGAGAGCACCCTGACCGGCAGGTGGGCCCGCGCGCCGCGGAAGAGGAACCGGGCGAGCAGGTTCGTCCGGTCCGACTCGGGCCGCTCCGGGGCGAACGAGGCGAAGTTCTCTGCGACGGTGCGGTCCAGGTCCAGCAGGTCAAGACGCTGCGAGAGAGAGGCGATCCGGCCGTCGTTGCGCTTGATCTCCCCGCTCTCCGGGTCGAGATCGCCGGTGATCAGACGCATGAGGGTGGTCTTCCCGGCGCCGTTCGGCGCGATGCGCTCGGGACCGCGGACGCTCAGGTCGACTCCGCCCGCCGCGAACACGTCCTTCTCCCCGAGGCGCACCTGCATGCCCTCGCCGAGGAAGAGGTTGCGCCCGGCGGGCACCTGGGTGTCGGGCAGCTCCAGGGTGAGCCGCTGCTCGTCCCGCAGGGCACGGCCGGCCTCGTCGAGGCGGGCCGTGGCCTCCGTTCTTCTCGGCGACCTCCTGCTCGGCGCGCACGGCCTCCTCCTACTCGGTGAAGTTGCTGTCGTACAGGCGCAGTTCACCGGAACCCAGCTCGGTGATGCGTTCCATCCGGTCGAGCAGCGCGCGGTCGTGGCTGACCAGCAGCAGGCAGCCCGAGAAGTCGGAGAGCACGTCTTAGAGCCGGTGCCGGGCCTCGAGGTCGAGGTTGTTGGTGGGCCCGTCGAGCAGCAGGACGTCGGGGCGGCGCAGCAACTGGGCGGCGAGACCGAGGGAGACGACCTGGCCGCCGCTGAGCGTGCCGAGGCTGCGGTCCAGTGTCAGGTCGGCCAGGCCCACCGGGATCGACCGGGAGCCAGGGCCGGGTGTCGTGGGAACATCGAGGTCCGGGCCGGCCATAAACACGTGTGCAAGTTACATAGTTGAGTGTGCATACGTCGCCCGGACACTTCGGCCGCACCGGTCAGCTCTGACCACTCCGGCAGACATGTCGTTGACAGTCACGGAGAGCCATGCCACGATCGTAACCACTTAAGTGGGTGACGACGAGTGACGCCGCCCCTCGAAGGAGCACTGACCATGGCAGAGAACCCGAAACGGGAGGCCGCCGAAGGCGCGCCGGTGGGGCGGCGCGCGATGCTGGGCGTGCTCGCCGCCGGGGCCGCGGGGCTCGCCGCCGCCCCTTACCTCCAGCGCGGCTGGGAAGGCTTCCTCGGCGCCGCCTCCCAGCTCGACCCCACCGGCGCGACCGGCCTGCTGCCCAACCCGGGCGGCTTCCGGTACTACAGCATCGTCGGCTCGGTCCCGCACAAGGACAAGACCAACTACCAGCTGCGGGTCACCGGCCTCGTCGACCGGCCCAAGAGCTACACCCTCGATCAGTTGCGCGCGCTGCCGCAGCGCCGGGTCGTGCACGACGTCGTCTGCACCGACGGATGGCGGGTGGAGAAGACGCCCTTCGACGGGGTGCGGTTGGCGGACATCCTGGAGGACGCCGGCGTGCGGTCCCCGGGCGCGGCGATCCGGTTCACCTGCTTCGACGGCGCCTACAGCGAGAGCCTCACCCTGGAACAGGCCCGCCGCTCCGACGTCCTGGTCGCGCTGAACATGCAGGACAAGCCGATCAGCCACGAGCACGGCGGCCCCGTCCGCCTCTACGTGGCACCCATGTACTTCTACAAGTCGGCCAAGTGGCTGTCCAGCATCTCGGTCACCGACAAGGTCGTGCCCGGCTACTGGGAGGAGCGCGGTTATGCGGTCGACGGCTGGCTCGACGGCGCGGACCGGGACAGCGATGCGGTCTGACCCGGGCTCCGCACCGGCGCGACCCGACGCGGCCGGCAGGGTCCGGCGGTTCAGCACCGCCGAGCGCTGGATCCACCGGACCACCGGTTATCTGATGCTGGTGTGCCTGGTCACCGCCGCCTGCCTGTACCTCGGCCCGCTGGCCCAACTCGTCGGCCGGCGCCACCTGATGGTCACCCTCCACGAGTGGTCCGGCATCTCCCTGCCCCTGCCCTTCCTCCTCGGGCTCCTCTCTCCCGCCTTCCGCGCCGACCTGCGCCGGATCAACCGCTTCGCGGTGTACGACCGACAGTGGCTGCGCGCGGTGCGCCAACGCCGCACCTCGCACCGGGCACGCCCGGCCGGCAAGTTCAACGCGGGGCAGAAGCTCTATGCGGGCTGGATCGCCGGCGCGGTGCTGGTGATGATGTTCACGGGCCTGCTGATGTGGTTCATGGGGCTGCTGCCCTTCATCTCCCGCACCAGCGCGATCTTCGTCCATGACCTGCTGGCTTGGGCGATCACCCTCGTCGTCCTCGGACACCTGCGCAAGGCCCGCCAGGACCCGGAGGCGCTGCTCGGCATGCGGACCGGATACGTCAGCAGGGCCTGGGCGCAGCGGCACCATGCGAAGTGGCTGCCCGAGGAGCGGGTGGGGGCGTCGGCCGACGCCGGACAGCGCTCACATGTGTCGACGAGAACCGACACACACTGACGACCGTCGAATGACGTAGGCACTCCTTTCCGGGCGTGGACCGTCAGATGACTGTGGCTCCGCTGTGGGCATCCAGGCAGAGTGATGCCGGACGGGGGCGGTGAGTCCGGCCCCCGGCGCCTGATATTTCGCTCGATCCTATAGTCACCGCTCTAAACGGTGATACAGTCCGGATCGGTTCTCCGCGTGCCGCGTGAAGTGCACATGTATTGCTCATGTGGACGCACACCTACCTCTTGGATGGGAAACGATGAAGAAGGCTCTGACGGTACTTGCGGCAGGTGTGCCGCTGGTTGCGGCGGCAATGTGGCTGCCGACCGCCACGGCGGAGGAGACCCGCAACACCGCCACCACCGCCGCCTGCGCGGCGCCGTCCGTGAAGGCCCCGGCCGGTACCGAAGTGGAGTCCGTGACGGCGGTCCGCCAAGCCGGGGGCACCATCAAGGGAACCGGGCTGCTCGGCGGCGAGGTCTCCGGCGTCCCGGCCTTCTGCCAGGTGACGGTCACCCTCACCCACCCCGGCGAGGGCGACCACGCCACGGTGCAGACCTGGCTGCCCGAGCAGAAGTGGAACGGCCGCTTCCAGGCGATCGGCGGCAGCGCCTACAGTGCCGGGAACAACGGTGTCGGCCTGGGCGCCGCGGTCAAGGACGGTTACGCGGTGACCACCACGGACGCCGGCGTCGGTGACGTCGTGGACACCAGCTGGGTCCTGGACGCGAAGGGCAAGGTCAACCGCACGGCGCTGAAGAACTTCGCCTTCCGCTCCCAGCACGAGGCGGCGGCCGTCGGCAAGGCGGTCGTGGGCGGCGTCTACGGCAAGCGTGCCGCCTACTCCTACTTCACCGGCTGCTCCACCGGCGGCCGCCAAGGCTACATGGAGGCCCAAGCCTACCCCGACGACTACGACGGCATCCTCGCGGACGCGCCCGCCATCAACTGGGACGAGTTCGAGGTCGCCACCCTGTGGCCGCAGGTGGTCCTCAACAACGAGAAGACGTACCCCAGCGACTGCGAACTGAAGGTGTTCACCGACGCCGCCGTCAAGGCCTGCGACAAGCTCGACGGTGTACAGGACGGCCTGGTCAACGAGTCGTCCCGCTGCGACTTCGACCCGCGCCGGCTGATCGGCACGAAGGTCGACTGCGACGGCAAGGAACTGACCATCACGGCGGCCGACGCGGCCGTGGTCCGCAAGATCTGGGACGGCCCCCGCACCACCTCCGGCCAGAAGCTGTGGGCCGGTGTCCCGGTCGGCGCCGACCTCGCGGGTCTCGCGCACTCCGAGCCCGACAAGACCGACGGCGTCGTGAAGGGTGTGCCCTTCCAGGTGCCCGCCGCCTGGGTCCAGCTCTTCCTGAGGAAGGACTCGTCCTTCGACCTCACGAAGATCACCTACAGCGACTTCACGAGGCTGTTCAAGCAGTCGCAGGCCGAGTACGACAAGGTCATCGGCACCGACGACCCGGACCTCTCGGACTACCGCCGCTCCGGCGGCAAGCTCATCACCTGGCAGGGCGACACCGACCAGTTCATCCCCGCCCAGGGCACCGTGCGCTACCACCAGCAGGTCGAGCGTGAACTGGGCGGCGCCAAGCGGGTCGACGACTTCTACCGCGTCTTCCTCGCCCCGAACACCGCCCACTGCGGCCTCGACGGCCAGGACGGCTCGGCCGACGGCCTCGCCGCGCTGACCGCCTGGGTCGAGCACGGCAAGGCGCCCAAGACCCTGCCCGCCACCCTCATCAACACCAACGGCCAGCAGGTCCAGCGCGACCTGTGCGTCTACCCCGAGGTGTCCCGCTACAAGGGCCACGGCGACCCCGCCCTCGGCTCCAGCTTCCGCTGCGTCTTCCCCCGGCACTGACCGGGCCGGCGACGCCCTCCTGAACTGAGAAAGGCCGAACACCCATGAGCACCCAGACGGCGACCGCAACCACCCGGTCATTGTCCGCGACCACCCAGGCCGCCACGGACGAACGTTCCTCCCTGCTGAAGCTGTACCTCGGCCGCGGCATCCTCGCCGTGGCGTGGGCCCTGGCGTTCACCGGAGCCCACGAGGACATCGACGCGGTGGCCATCACGCTGCTGGTCGTCTACCCGCTGATCGACGCCGTGTCCTCGCTGCTCGACTATCGCGCCACCCCCGAGGGGGGCGAGCGCCGGGTCACCGCGTTCAACGGGGTGCTCAGCGCGCTGGCCGCCATCGCCATCGGCGTCGCCGGCGTCGGCGGTGGGGCACCGGTGCTCCATGTGTTCGGCGCCTGGGCCGTCATCTCCGGTCTCGCGCAGGTGATCGTCGGAGTGCGGCGCCGCGGTCCCGAGTTCGGCAAGCAGTGGCCGACCCTGATCTCGGGCGGCCTCTCCTTCCTCGTCGGCATCACCTACAACATCCAGGCCGCGGGCGACAACCCATCGCTCGACGTGCTCTCGGTGTACGCCACCGGCGGCGGGGTGTGGTTCATCCTCCAGGCGTTGCTGCTGGGCTGGAAGTCCCGCCAGCTGCGCACCCGGACCGCCGTCTGACGGCCGAACCGCTCCCGGAAAACACTGCGGCCCGCGCCTTAAAGGCGCGGGCCGCAGTGTTTTGTGTACGGACGCATGACACACGCCAGTGTTACTCGGAGGGCGGCCGCCGGCCGTCGAGCAACGCCGCCAGAAAACCGTCCCAGTCCAGACCGGCCACCTCCGCGTCGGACGGAACGACCCGGTAAGTGGAGTCGAGCCAGACGGCCAGCGACTCCGTGGGTAACTCGAACAGAGCCTCCATCTCGTACGAGGCGAGCATGAGCCACGACGCGGACTGTTCGCCGGGCAGCGTCGGCCACATCCGCACGTCACCGGCGCCGCTCATCGCGGACAGGCCCCGGTGGAGGAGCCCGCGGCCGAGGTGCCAGATCAGGCTCGGGCCGCGTTCAGCCAGGAGCTCGAACGTGATCACAGCGGGCGTCCCCGGATCGAACCGGAACGTCGCCCGGACCGGCACCCGCGTGAACTCGTCCAGCATCTGGTCGAGTTCGAGGTGGAGCGGCGGCACGAGCCAGGCCGCCGAACGCGCGCTCAGGGGCGACTGATCACGGTGCATGACAGAGTTCCCCTCCATCGGACGACGTCTGTGCCTCCCACTCTTCGCCGTGAACGCGCCTGGCACATCGGTCACATGACGGTCGAAGCCCGCCCCGCCCCGCCGCCCCGGCTCAGGTCACCGGCGCCAGATTCGGCCCCGTCGTGCCCAGCTGCTCCTGTGCCACCACCTGGGGCACCGGCCAGGTCACCCCCTTTGGGGGCCAGCTCTGCCCGGTTGCCTTCAGGAAGTCGGCCGGGGGCTCGTACATCGGTGACTGGTTGCCGTCCGGGATCATCGAGGTCCACTCGAGACCCTCGGTGCGGTCCCGGAACTCCTGCTTTATCGCGTCCAGCAGGGCCGGCTGCTCGATCAGGTCGATCGCGCCCGCGGCCAGGTAGCGGGCCGCGGAGAGCGTCGCCTGGTGGCCGACGTTGGTGGCCGCCGTCGCGGTGGCGCCCCAGTTGTGGTTCGGGATGCCGGGCGGGTAGGCCGCGGAGAGCAGGACGGCGGTGGGGGCCTGCCAGCTGATGTCCGCGGTGTCGGTGGCAAGGCCGCCCGTGTAGGCGGCCGCCGGAGGCACGAGCGGGGTCAGCTCGGTCGGCATGCCCACCTCGGGCTTGCCCAGCGACTTCTGCACCGCCTTGGCCAGGGCGTGGTCGGCGTCGGTGAACTTCGGCGCGCCGATCTGCCGCATGTTGTCGTTGAGCAGTTCCGCGCCGGCCTTGTTCGCCAGCAGGTTCCACGTCCCGGCGTGGAACTTGTGCACCAGGCGGGTCTGGCTAGCCTGCGCGGCCGCCTTGCCGCACTCCACGATCTTGTCGTACAGCACCTTGGCACGGGCCGGGCTGCCCTCGCGGACGAAGAACCAGATGGAGCACATGTCCGGGGTCACGTTCGGAGCGCCGCCGCCGTTGATGATCGCGTAGTGGAAGCGGCCGGAGGGGGCGACGTTCTTCTCCCGCAGGTACTCCGACATCGTCGCCATCAGCAGGGCGCCGTCCAGGCCGCTCTTGTTGCCCAGCGGGGTGCCGCCGTGGCCGGAGGCACCGAGGAAGGTAAAGGTCGCGGATATCAGTGCGCTGGTGGTGTTCCAGAACGGCACGGTGATGTTGAAGGGGTGCCAGTCCAGGAAGGCGTCGAGGCCGTCGTAGACGCCCTCCTTGACCGCGTAGGCCTTGCCGACGAGCTGTTCCTCGCCCGCGCTGCCGAACAGCTTGACGGTCGCCTTCAGCCCGTTCGCCCTGATCGCCCGCGCGACTGCGATGGCGGCCGCGGTGCCGCCCGCGCCGAGGCAGTTGTGAGCGTCGCCGTGACCGGCACCGTAGGTGGGGCCGTAGGCGTCGTAGTGGTAGACGAGCGGATCGTGCGTGCCCACGCCCTTCTTCTGCGACAGGCCCGGCAGCGCGTCGTACTCGGCGTTGAAGCCGATGACGGGGCCCTCGGTGCCGTAGGTGGCGACGAACGCGGTCGGGAAGCCCGCCGAGCCCCAGGTGACCTTGAAGCCGTTGTCCGCCAGCAGTTTGGCGTGCGCGAGGGAGGACTTCCACTCGCGCAGCGACAACTCCGCGTGCTGCCACACGTCGTCGCCGAGCTTGGTGATCGCGCGCTGTTCGGCCGTGATCCAGTCGAGCGCCGTCTGCTTGGCCGCGGAGTTCTTCGCCAGCCCTCGGGGAGCCCGGTACGTCGCGGGGGAGACCCCGGTCCTCTCGTCGTACCCGAGCGTCGCCGCCAGCACGGGGTCGGCCTTCAGGATAGCCGCCGTGGTCGCGGTGGCTCCCAGTCCGAACATCTTCAGCAGGCGTCTGCGGCCGGGGTGAAAGTCGTTCACGTCCATCTCGTCCTCGTCAGGTGTGAGTTAAGAGCCGGACAACCGGCTCCAGAACATGTGTTTCTGTCATACTGCGGAGCAGCATATGTCTCCTGTCGGTGTGTCAGTCCACCGTTCGGGACCGACTGGTGACCCTCCTCAGGTGTGAGCTCCACGCGATCCGTTCCGTCGTCAGTACGCACCGGGACCCCCTCTTCTCTCCCTCAGAAAGGCACCCTCATGAGTACCCCGGCCGGCCGCCTTCGGGGTGCGCCCGCACCTGAAGGCCATGGCCGGACCCCCGAGCACACGAAGCGCGACGCCGGGGCCTACCTGGAGTGGTTCGTGCGGTCGCCGCTGGTCACGGACGGGCCGGTGGGCATCACGGGCTACTGCATAGGCGCGGGGCTCGCCCTCTACACGGCGGGCGCCCACCCGGGCCGGGTCGCCGCGGCGGCCGGCTTCCACGGCGGCGACCTGGCGAGCGAGGCACCGGACAGCTCGCACCTGCTGGCCGAACACATCACCGCCGACCTCTACTTCGCGCACGCCGACGAGGACGACTCGATGCCCGAGGAGCAGATTCAGCGCCTGGAGCGGGCGCTGGGCGACGCGGGCGTCAAGCACCGCTGCGAGGTGTACGCGGGCGCCCACCACGGCTGCACCCAGACCGACACCGCGGCCTGGGACCCCGCGGCGGCCGAGCGGCACTGGACGGAGCTGCTGGCCCTCTTCGACCGCACCCTGCAAGCCCGTCGCGGCCCGCGTGACGGACGGTCGGGGCGGCAGTCAAACGACTGATTCGCCGGGGATCGGCGCGTTCGAGACTGGCGCTGTCAGTGACAGAACCAGAAAGGACCGCATACCATGACCGTCATCAACGGCCCCCTCCAGGACACCGAACGCGCCATTGTGGGCGGCGCGTTGCAGGCCACGCTCGTCGACCTGCTCGACCTCTCCCTGGTGGCCAAGCAGGCGCACTGGAACCTCTACGGGCCGCGCTTCCGCTCCGTCCACCTCCAGCTCGACGAGGTGGTGACGGCCGCGCGCGACTTCGCCGACACGGTGGCCGAACGCGCCGCGGCGCTGGGCGTCAGCCCGGACGGGCGGGCCGCCACCATCGCCGCCACCAGCGGTGTTCCCGGCTTCCCGGCGGGCTGGACGAAGGATACCGACGTGATCGAGGCCCTGGTGCGGACGTTCTCCGCCGTCATCGGGCGGGTGCGCGGGCGCATCGACGAGACCGGCCCCGCGGACGCCGTGACCCAGGACCTCCTGATCGGCCTGACCGCCGCCCTGGAGAAGCACAGCTGGATGTTCCAGGCCGAGAACGCCGCCGACAGGGGCTGAGGACGGGCTCAGCGAATGATTCACCTCGAAGTAACCGACTTGACGGGTGATTATTCTGCGTGAGAGTCTTACGTCACCAGTCAGGATAGTTATTTGTCGAATGAGGGAAAACCATGGCAGTCGTCCGTTTCCAGCTCGTCTCCCAGCTCGCCCCCAAGGACGTGCTGGGGGTGCTGACTGACTTCGGCCCCTCCCGCGCGCAGTCCTGGCCGACCATCGACGCCGAGCACTTTGAGGTCCACGACCTCGGCGACACCTGGGCCGAGGTCACCGAAGGCACCGCCGCGGCCTGGGAGCGGGCGCGCTACGAGTGGCAGCCGGCCGGCGACACCGTCACCGTCACCACGCTGGACTCCAAGCTCTTCGGGGCCGGCGGCGGCTGGGTCTTCACCACGACCCCCGAGGGCGAGGGCACCCGCGTCGACGTCGAACTGACGCGGCAGCCGACCTCGTTCAAGGGCAAGATGCTCGCCTCACTGCTCCCGCTGGTCGCCCCGAGTTCCCTGCGCAAGTCGTTCGCGGGGCCTCTGCAGGCCAAGTGACCTCTCAGATCAGCCCGCGCGCCGCTGCCCTGATCCCGGCCTGGAACCGGGTGTGCGCCCCCAGCTTGGTCAGGACGGCGGCCACGCGCCGGGTCACCGTGCGGGTGCTGCACCCCAACTGGCGCCCGATGGCCTGGTCCTTCAACCCCGCCTTCAGCATGCCGAGGAGCACGATGTCGTCCTCGCCGAAGGTGTCGTCCGCGGCGGGCGCGGCCCCGGTGACCGGCTCGGCGCGGGCCCAGTAGGCCTCGTAGAGCTCCATGAGGGCGTCGAGCATGCCGGACGGATGGATGACGGCGAGGTCGTCGTAGACCGGTCCCGAGAGCGGGACCAGGGCGATCCGCCGGTCGATGATGTGCAGTTTGAACGGCAGGTGCGGCAGCATCCTGGACCGCTCTCCCAGGGCGGCCAGCCGGACCAGCGTGGCGAATCGGCCAGGGCGCTCCAGGGACTGCGTACAGTAGATCGACCGGACGTCGATGCCCTGGCGCAGCCAGCCCTGCGTGATGGCGAACTCCTCGTCTTTGCTGTGGAGTTCACCGTCCGGGCGGCCCAGATACGGCGGCCGATCCAGGGCCCACATCCGACTGGTCGCGGAGTTGCTCAACTCCGCGACCCGTTCCAGGATCAGCTCGCGGTCCGAGAGGACCTCCACCAGGTTGCGCGGGTCGGAGCGCAGCCGCCCCGCCCGGTGGCGCTCGGCGATCCGGTCGATCTCGCCCCGCACCACGGCCAGGGAACTCTCCATCTGCCACTGCCGCCTGGCCAGCAGGCGCTCCAGCGCGGCCTGCGGATTCCCCGGCGTACCTCCGTGGATCAACGTGTGACATCCGTGGCGCGGTTGGTCGTCCGTCCAAACCCGCCAGCAGAGTATGGATACCGCCCGGCCACCGGATCCAGGCCACCATGGCCAACCTGAAGCCGGGCCGGTACATCGCCCTGGTGCTCGGCGCGTCCTACCGCCCCGGCACCACGGCCACGCCGTTCGCGCTCCAGACCAACATCGTGGGCCCCGACGCACCGACGACAGGGACCTTCACCGTGTCGCCGACGCGGCCCTCGACGAAGCCGCTCGAACCCTTCACGGTCACCGGCCGCTGGTCCGGGGTGACCAGGACCCCGGCCACCGCGTACGTCGAGTACCCGGACGGCACCGTCGTCGGCATCGGCGACTGACCGGCCCCCGACTCTTCGGCGGGCCGCCTGTGCGGCCCGCCGGAGACACCCACACGCTCTGAACCTTCGGTGTGTGTGTTCCGTCGTTCTTCACGACGGGCACTGCCTGCCCGCGCGAGCCCCGAGTGGGGCTCGCCGCACCTCAGCGCGAGGACACACTGTTGGACACCCACCCCCGGACCCGGCCTGCCGGTGAGACGGACGACCTGGTCGTCATGGACGCCGCGTTCAAGGCGGACGCCCCCCGCCGATACGCGGCGCTGCGCGCGAAGGACCCCGTCCACCCGGCGCAGTTCTTCCCCAGCATCACCGGCTGGATCGTCGTCGACCACGACCTGGCCCGCGAGGCGCTGACCCACCCGGCGCTGCTGAAGGACCCCGAGCCGGCCGCGGCGATGCTGGAGGCGGCCGGCTTCCTCGGGCACAAGCGCGGCACCGGACTCGGCGGCCAGATGCTGGAGGCCGATCCGCCAGTCCACACCCGGCTGCGCCGGCTGGTGTCGGGCGCCTTCTCCCCGAGGCGCTCCGCCGAGCTGGAACCGCGTATCACCCAGCTCGCCCACGGTCCCGTCGACGCCCTGCCGCCCTGCGGCGAGACGGACCTGGTGGAGGCCTTCACCGCGCCGCTGCCCGTCGCGGTCATCGCGGAGCTGCTCGGCATCCCCGAGGAGTGTCGCCAGGACTTCCGCCGCTGGACCACCCTCGCCTTCCAGGTGAACCACCCGGAGTACGCCGCGTCGGTGGCCGCGATGCACACGTTCCTGCGCGAACTGGTCAAGGACAAGAGGCGCCGGCCCGGCGACGACCTGATGTCCGCCCTGGTCGCCGCTCGTGACGAGGACGACGGCCGGCTCTCCGAGGAGGAACTGGCCGGAACCGCGGCCCTGCTCGTCATCGCCGGCCACGAGACCACGGTCAACCTCCTGGGCAACGCCATGCTGGCCCTGCTCACCCACCCCGACCAACTGCGGCTGCTGCGCGAGGACCCCGCGCTGCTGCCCACCGCGATCGAGAAGTTCCTGCGCTACGACACGTCCGTCGAGCGCACGACCAACCGCTACGCCGCCGAGGACCTCGAACTCGGCGGGGCGAAGATCCCCCGGGGCAGCGTCGTCGCCGTGGCCCTCACCTCCGCGAGCCGCGGGGCCCCGCTCGCCGGGGGCGGCGACCCGGAGACGCTCGACGTCCACCGCCCCGTCGCCCGCCACCTCTCCTTCGGCCACGGCATCCACCACTGCCTGGGCGCCCCGCTGGCCCACCTGGAGGCCCGGATCGCCCTGCACACCCTCCTCACACGTGTCCCGCACATGGAACTGGCGGTGCCCGCCGAGTCCCTGAACTGGTTCCCCGCCGGCATGGTGCGCGGGGTGCTGTCACTGCCGGTTCGCTACCGCCTCGGCTGACGGGCCCCGCCGGGTGTGAGCCGGGGCGCGGACCCGGGCGGCCCAGTCGTGCGACCGAGCAACGGAAAACACCCTGAGGTCCGTTACGCAGTCATTCGACGGATGTGTGCGCGATGACGGCCCGACAAGACTGGCCGGGGGCGTCGACGGGGACGAGTCCCTGTCGACGCCCCCGGCCCGTGCGGTCCTCCCCTCCGCACCGGCCGCGCTCGCGCCCACACCGACGAAAGGGTCTGCCGTATGCCCACCTACGCCGAACACGTCATCGCCTCCCTCAAGGCCTCCGGCATCCACCGTCTGTACGGCCTGCCCGGTGATTGGCTCAACGGCCTGACCGACGCCATCCGCCGCGACGACGACGTCGACTGGGTCCATGTGCGGCACGAGGAAAGCGCCGCCCTCGCCGCGGCGGCCGAGGCCGGACTGACCGGCGAGCTCACCGTGTGCGTCGGCAGCTGCGACCCGGGCAACCTGCACCTGATCAACGGCCTCTTCGACGCCCAGCGCAGCCGTGTCCCGGTGCTCGCCATCGCCGCCCAGATCCCCGGCAGCGAGATCGGCAGCGGATACTTCCAGGAAACCCGCCCCCAAGAGCTGTTCGCCGACTGCAGTGTCTACGCGGAGGTCGTCACCAGCGTCGAACACGGGCCGCGCATCCTGGAAACGGCGATGCGCGCCGCCGTCGAACGCAGGGGAGTGGCCGTCGTCGTCGTAGCCGGCGAGATCTTCCTCGGCAAGACCCCCCGCGACCTGGCCCCCACGGTGGTGCGCCCGGCCCGCACCGTCGTCCGCCCCGACGACGCGAGCCTGCGCGAGGCCGCCGCGCTGCCGAACGACGCGAAGTGGGTGACGATCCTGGCGGGCGCCGGAGCGGCCGGGGCCCACGACGATCTGGTCCGGCTCGCCGAGACGCTCAAGGCACCCGTCGTGCACGCCCTGCGCGGCAACGAGTACCTCGAGTACGACAACCCCTACGACGTCGGCATGACCGGACTGCTTGGGTCCGCCTCCGGCTACAAGGCGGTCGAGGAGGCCGACACGCTGCTGATGCCGGGCACCGACTTCCCCTACCGGCAGTTCTATCCCCAGGACGCCAAGGTCATCCAGCTCGACATCCGCGGCGAACAGATCGGCCGCCGCACCCACGTCGACCTGCCCTTGGTCGGCAGCGTCCGCGACACCCTGCCCGCGCTGTTGCCGCTCCTGACCGTCAAGAGCGCGCGGGGACACCTCGACGACGCCCTCGCCCACTACGCCCGTACGCGCAGGTCGCTGGACTCGCTCGCTGTCAACGACCTCGAACGTACCCCGATCCACCCGCAGTTCGTGGCACGCACCCTCGACCGCCTCGCCGACGAGGACGCCGTCTTCACCGTGGACGTCGGCTCCCCGGTGGTGTGGGCGGCCCACTATCTGACGTTCAACGGCAAGCGCCGCCTGATCGGTTCGTTCAACCACGGCACGATGGCCAACGCCCTTCCGCACGCCGTCGGCACACCCGGGCCGCCAGGTGGTCTCGCTGTCCGGCGACGGCGGCCTCACCATGCTGCTCGGCAAACTGTTCACGCTGCGCCAGAACCGCCTGCCCGCCAAGATCGTGTTCTTCGACAACGGCTCCCTGAACTTCGTCGAGCTAGAGATGAAGGCGGCGGGCATCGTCAACTACGCCACCGAGCTGGACAATCCGCGGCTCGCCGAGGTCGCCGCCGCGATTGGCCTGTTCTCGCGCCGGGTCGAGCGGCCCGGCGACCTGGAGGACGCGCTGAAGGGCGCCTTCGCGCACGAGGGACCGGCCCTGGTGGAGGTGATGACCGCCCGTCAGGAGCTGTCCGTGCCGCCCGCCGTCACGGTCGAGCAGGCCAAGGGCTTCACCCTCTACGCGATCCGCACGATCCTGTCCGGCCGGGGCGAGGAACTCTTGGATCTGGTCACGACCAACGTGTCCCGCCGCCTCCTGCACTGGCCGGCCCGCCGGAGCGTCCCCGCACCCCGCCAGGGGCGATCCAGCGGCGGTGTAGTTGCCTCAGGCGATGTTTGCCGCGTGCCGCTGTCACCCCGTACCACCCCCGATCCCGCCCACGCCCGCTGTCACCCCGTACAGCCGTCTCAGTCACCGAAGGAACCATACCCATGACCACCACCCCCAGCGCAGGTGTGCGCCCGCACACCCCTCCCGCCGGAGGGGACACACCGGCACCGATGACACACGCGCGGATCATGCGCGCCCTGTCGGGGCTGCTGCTCGGCCTGTTCTGCGCGATCCTCTCCTCGACCGTCGTCACCAACGCGCTGCCCCGCACTCGCTCGGCACCTTCCCGCTGCGCTTCCCGCACCAGGAGGAGCCCGACGACGCGGGCTGGCACATCGAGGGCAGCTATGCGGTGGAGGGCGAG
>NZ_JBVJMU010000003.1:0-617180 GCF_055584045.1 Streptomyces sp. NPDC104307 | reverse complement strand
GGCATCGCCCGGATGCACAACCTCGCCCTCGCCGGATAAGCAAGGCGGCCGCCATGCCCGAGGCGGCTTCAAGATCTTTGCGGGACAGCCCTTAGGGCGAACGGAGCCACTTGAAAGACGGTGTTCGGTTGTCGAGCGAACTCCACCAAGCGATCCAACTGCGCGTCCATGACCGCAGCGTCCCCGATGGCCCGACGGATGCAGCTCTCGTCCAAGACAACGAACACCAGCGGCAGGGGCATGCGGACAAGAGCAGCCTGCCGATCCACGACCAGCGCCACGCGTTCGTCTGCTTGCTCGGGCGTGATGGCGCCCCGCTTCACCGCGTTAGCGGCCAGGACCGCCGCGTACTCGGGTGTTTGGAGCAGCCCAGGGATGATGCCGACTTCGTACAGCCTGATCTCTGCGGCTCGCCCCTCATGCGCCACGTACTCCGGGAAGCCTTCCAGCAGGCTGCCGTGCCGGATCTCGCGCCACTTGTTTTCGAGTGAATCGTCCCCTCCGACGGTCCCGAAGACCGCATCCGCCTTACGCGAAAACCGGAGGGTTGGCGGTTTGCGACCAGTTTCGACGGCGGAAATGTGCTGGCTGGAATATCCCATGCGCGTGGCCAGGTCTTCCTGACTCCACCCGCGAGCCTCACGCAACCTGCGCACGTGCGCCCCGTAGGCCGCCTGCGGGCTGCTTTCAGGGGCTAACTCCTTGCGATTGACCATGCCGCAGCTGAACCCTTCCTTCGCATCTGCCTAGTTGAAGACACTCAAACCCTAGGCCACGCTGAACGCCCTTGGTAGTGGAACGACTACAGAGAGGTGCGGCGATGCCTGAACAGAAGCGCGCCCAACTCCCGCCCGCCGGGGCAATCCTGGTGGACCGGGGCCGTAACGACCGCGTCGGGGAGTTCCGAGGGGTCTCCGGGCCCTACTGGTCACTGCGGCCGATCGGCGGGGGGCCCGAGTGGGAAGCCCTCCCCGAGTACGTCCGGCCCGCCACCCGCGACGAGCGGCTCCGCGCCCGTACCGCATACGAGAACGCCAGGAGCCGGGGGGAAGTGGCATGAACTCCAACAGCGACGCCGAGTGCCGTGAGTGCCAGGATCTCGATGCGGCCGAGGCCGAGGCCCGGCGCGTGAGGGACGAGAGCCGGGCGACCGACTGTCGGGTGCTGCGTAGGCGGCATCTCGCGGCCGAGCACGGGGAACGGCCGTGATTCCACGCCCGGGTGGGGAGCGTGCCGCGTGACCGGCGCGGGCTATGCGGTGGAGGTCACCGCGACGACGGGGCAGCGCGCGGTGTCGCTCGGCGGGGCCGTGGTGAGGAATCGCCGGCTCGCCCTGCGGTGGATGCGGCGGCAGGCGCACCGGCTCGGGGACTGGGTTGACGCCGCGTGCCCTTCCGTACGGTCCGGCGGCGGTAGGGACGTGCGGACTGCTATCCGTCAGAGCTCCGGTATCCGGGACACGCTCCGGGCCTGGGGCGACGACCTTGGCCAGCAGGATCACGCGATGGCTCGGCTGGAGTCCGGGTGCCCCGACGTGTTCACCGTGGTCGACCCTGCCCTCGGCCTGCTGGTGACGTTCGCCGGGCGGCGCCTGCGGTCGGGGCGCGACGCCGACGGCAGACGAAACGGCCGTGCTCGCCGGGCGGACCGGCGGGCACGGCCGTGTGGAGGGCGGACCCTGGGGTTCGGTGCTCCGGATCAGCCGTTGACGGTGAACCAGGTGGCGCGGGACTTCTTCCACTCGTCGTGGTCGAGGTCCTTGGCCTCCGTGCCGTCGCCGTACAGGTCGGCAGAGCCCGCGTCCGTGATCAGCTGGGCGCGTGCGCCGGGCGTGTTCAGGTCGGGGACGGTGACGACGGCCTCCCAGCCGCCCGGGTCGGCGGTCGGCAGGTCGAGCCGCTTGACCGGTGCGTGGCCCGCGATGCCGTCCCAGGAGTAGAGGGCGTACGGGTCGGAGTTGTCGTCCGCCGCCCAGGAACCGGCCACGATCAGGTACTGGTCGGCGGAGTTCTTGCGGATGTCGCGGATGCTGAGGCCACCGAGGTCCAGCTCGATCGGGGTGCCGATCGTCGCCTTCGCTCCTGAGCCGGCCACCTTGTCGAAGTTGGTGACGGGCACGATCAGCGCCTTGCCGCCGCCCTTCGGCGGGACGAGCGGGGCGCGGAAGCCGATGTAGGCGGTGGTCGTGGAGCCGGGGGCGAACTCCAGGCCCTCGACGTTGAACCCGTCGATCTGCTTGGGGACTTCGCCGTCCTTGGTGCCCGCCGCGAAGCCGTAGCGGTTGTCGTTCGACTTGTCCCAGGCGACCAGGTCGTCGCGGAGCTTCTTGTACTTCCCGCCGACGGTCAGCTGAGTGGCGGCGCCGGAGCCGCTCACCGTGGTCGTGAAGACGGTGTTGCGGTCGGACTTGTACTCGCCGTCCTTGTTGTTGCCCAGCGAACCGGTCCAGTAGATCGTGTTCCCGACCCGGGCCGCGCCCTCGATGTCGACCTCCTTGGAGACGCCCAGCTTCGAGGCGACGTCCCAGGTGCGGACGGGGGCGCCTGACACCGAACTGTCGTAGAGGCGCAGGGTGTTGGTCTCGTCGTCCGCCACCACCACGTAGCCGCCGCCCACGTCGACGGCGGCCGAGGCGTCCGAGGAGCCGGTGAGGTAGCGGGTGTCGGCCGCGTTCTGGACTGCGGCGGACGCCGCGTAGTGCAGGGACTTGGTGGCGGTCTTGCCGCCGAGGCCGGTGACCTTGATCGTGAGGTCGGTGTAGCCGCGGGCGTGCGCGGCGACCCGGAGCTGACGGGTGGCGCCCGTGCCGGTCACCGTCACATCGCCGGTCGCGGCGACGGACGACTTGGAGCTGGCGGATGCCGCCACACCGAGGGCGGACACATCGGCGCCGCTCTGCCCGACCGTGACCGTCACCACGGGGTCGGCGGTCGCGCCGACGGCCCCGGAGAGGTAGCCGGACGACAGCGTGATCGTCGGCGTCCCGTAGCTCGCGGCGTGCGCGGGTGCGCCGAGCCCGAGGGCGGCCAGCGCCAGCGCACCTCCCGCGGCGGCGACGGTCCGGCGGTGAGGGAGGACAAGCTGATGCAGCACGGTGTGCCTCTCGTCGGCGTGGTGTCGAGAAGTAGGTTCCGATTCTCCCGCCAACGGCAGGCGGACGCCGGGGGTACGGCAGGCGAACAACGCCGGACGGCCGTCGGCTCGTGGCGGTGTCTGTCGTGGGGCCGGGGCGTCGTCGTGATGTTGCGTCATATTGCGTTTCAACAAAAGGAGTTGGCGGGTGCGAATGAGCCCGCCCCGAGTAGACATGTGTTTGATTGCGCTCGCCGATCCGGGAATGATGTCGCTCGTTGGTCCCTCGGGCAGCCCTAACGCGGGAACAGGCCCAGGGGATACGGGGACACGGGGAGGACGCAGTGACGACACGGGCCGAGTGGGAGCAGCTCAAGTCCGGTGGGGCAACACCGCCGACGCACATGCAGTTGAACCATCTTCAGGACGGCGTCGGGGGCGGCACGCCCGGAGCCAACACGTCGGCGGACCTGAAGTCGGCCAAGAGGGCATGGACCCAGGCGGGCGACTCCACCAAGGGCCTCGCGGTGCCGGTCGGTTCCGCGCTGACGAAACTTGAGGACGGGCAGGAGGGGCTGGGCGAAGCGGCCGGCTGCCTGAGCGCGGCGGCCCAGCGGGAGCTGTACACCTCCTGGCACAAGTACGTGGCGAATGTGCGCAAGCGCTGCACGTCCCTGGGTGAGCTTCTCGCGTCTTCGGGGCGTGACCTGTCGAAGACCGACGAGTCACTGAAGACTGAGCTGGACGCGCTCAAGAGCAAGTACACGGACACCCCGGCCGTCGGCGGCCAGCCGAAGGGGAAGTGATCCGGGCACATGGACTTTGCGACGCTGAAGGCGCTCAAGCCGTCGGAGTTCGAGGACGCCGCGGACGCGTACCGGGCGACGGACGAGATGGCCAACGCGGCCAAGGACACCGTCGACAACCAGATCTCCGCGGGGATACGAAACCAGCTCGCGGGCGCGACGGCGAAGGCAGCCCTTGGGGAACTGGCCGGGCTGTCCAAGAACTTCCAGTACGTACAGACCGAGTGCGGGCTGGTGAGCACCGCACTGAACGGCTTCGCGTTCGATATGGCTTCGGCCAAACGGAAGCTGGAAGCGGCGATCGAGGACGCGCAGGCTGACCACTGCACGGTGCACGCGGACGGTTCGGTCGGCTTTCCGGCAGGCAGGAAGCCTGGCGAGGAGAAGGACGCCGCGGGCGGCACCGTGACCGGCAGCGCCGGAGGCAATCCGACATCCGACGCCCTGGACCGCCAGGCGGCGAGCATTCACCCGAACCCGCACTACGGTGCGGCCATCGGCTATGCCGACCGGATAGCGGATGCGTTGCAGGAAGCCACGGAAGCGGACGCCAAGTGGGCACCGAAGCTCCGTGCCCTCCAGGCCGACGACGACCTGGTGGTCTCGAACCGGGACTGGACGGACGTGACGTCCGACCGGGGTGGGGTGCTCAAGGCCGCCGACCCTTACCTGGACAGCATCAAGGGCCCGCCGAAGGAGGCCACCCCCGAGGAGAACGCGGAGTGGTGGAAGAACCTCACCCCGGAGCAGCGGGCCGACTATCTGGCCGTCCATCCGAATGCCATCGGGTCGATGAACGGCCTCCCGTCCGACATTCGTGACGACGCGAACAGAATGGTTCTGGACGAGACGACGGCGAAATACCAGCTGGATCTGAACGCCATTCCGAAGGAGCCGGCCAAGTACACCCCCAATACCAGCGGAGGCTACCCCGCTGTCCTCATCAGCCCGGAATGGCAGCGTTGGCACGAAAAATACGCGGACAAGAAGGCCAGGATCGAGGGCGTACTGAAGGGAGCAGTCGCCATCCAGGACCGCTTTGACCGGACGGGGCAGGGCGGGCTTCCCGAGGCGTATCTGCTCGGCTTCGATCCCACCGGCCTCGGGGACGGGAAAATCATTCTCGCCAACGGGAATCCGGACACCGCCGATCATGTGGGCGTCTGGGTGCCCGGTACGAAAGCGAGCCTGGAATCCGTCGAAGGGGACCTCGGTCGTGTCGAACGACTCTGGGCCCAGAGTCACCGCCTCAATCCTGACCAGAACGTCTCCACCGTCTTATGGCTCGACTACAACGTGCCGGACAACGTCATTCCGCAGGCGACACGCGGGGAGTACGCGGCAGAGGGCGGCCCACGACTCCACGACTTCCTGCAGGGGAACGGCGTCGCGCAGCAGGCGGACGACGGCAATCGCGCGCACACCACTGTCGTCGGGCACAGCTACGGCAGCACGGTGGTCGGCGTCTCGGCGCAGTCGGGAAGCTGGGACGACCCCCAGGCCGCCGACGACTACGTCTTCGCGGGCAGTCCCGGTGTCCAGGCGGATCGCGCGGCGGACCTGGGCGCCGGAGCCGACCACGTGTGGGCCATGGGTGCCCCCTGGGACGATCAGATGGTCCGGCAGGGCGGTCGATTTATGGGACTCGGTGACAACGGGATCATTCCCACCGACGAGTCCTTCGGCGGGAAGATCATGGCGAGCGACGCCGGCGGGCACACCGGATTCTACGACGACAACTCCCTCAGCCTGCGTAATCAGGCAGCCGTCATCGCCGGTAAATATGACAAGGTGATACTTGAATAGGCGAATTTCGAAACTTGGATTCATTGTCACCATATGCGCCCTGGCGATGGCGTGTTCGAACGGAAAGGAGGCGGCGGTGAAGACGCGGGACAGCGATACCGTGAAGGCGGACACCGAGAGAACATCCAGCCGGATTCTTGAGATGCTCGACGTCAAGGGGAAGGTCACGGAGACGGGTGCGATGACGTCACCTTGTTCGGACTACGACTCCGCAGAAGAGGTGTACCGCGAAAGTCACCCCTGGAGCATTTACAAGGCATCCTTTGCCGATATGCAAAAGGGCGTGGAACGTCTGCGGGTTGAGCTCCCGAAAGATGGCTGGAAGATCGTGAAGGATGGCAGGGACGGATCTCAGCTCAACAGTCCGCAGATCATCGCGGAGTCCAGGGGGCGTGAATTCGCAGTCGACGTACGACTGCACAAAGCGAGCAAAGTCGGCAACTCCCCGCCCCTGTTGGAGGTCACCGTCGAATCAGCTTGCTATCGACCAAAATAGGTGACCGCCCAGGGCGGGCGAGGCGCGAGAGGCCCTGCTGTGCCGATCGGTTCCGCGCCATGGACAGCGCGGGGACGGTCACGGAGCCGGGGCCGATGACGATGCCCTGCTCGGAGGACTACCACGAGGAAGAAGTCAAGGCCGAAGAGTCCCCGGCCATGCTGGAGGTCACCGTCCAATCGCGTTGCTACCGATTGCCGGCCACCTCGACGGCAACGCAGGACGACCCGCCGGCGTAGCTGTAACTCCGAACGGCCCCCGGCAAATTCGCGCCGGGGGCCGTTCGGGTCGTACGGGTGGGACTCAGACGTTGAAGCCCAGCGCGCGCAGCTGCTCGCGGCCGTCGTCGGTGATCTTGTCCGGGCCCCACGGCGGCATCCAGACCCAGTTGATCCGGAGCTCGTTGACGATGCCGTCGGTGGCGGACTTCGCCTGGTCCTCGATGACGTCGGTCAGCGGGCAGGCCGCGGACGTCAGGGTCATGTCGAGGGTGGCGATGTTGGCGTCGTCCACGTGGATGCCGTAGATCAGGCCCAGGTTGACGACGTCGATGCCCAGCTCGGGGTCGACGACGTCGTACAGCGCCTCGCGGACCTCCTCCTCGGAGGCCGGCTTGGTGGTGAGAGTCTCGTTGTCGCTCATGCCGTCTTCCCTTCGGACAGCGCCTTCGCCGTCGCGTCCTTCCACGCCATCCAGCTGAGCAGCGCGCACTTGACCCGGGCCGGGTACTTGGAGACACCGGCGAACGCGACCGCGTCCTCCAGCACCTCCTCCATCGCGTCGTCCGGCTCCAGCTGTCCCTTGGACTGCATCAGCTCCAGGAACGCGGCCTGGATCTTCTGGGCCTGGCCCAGTTCCTTGCCGACCAGCAGTTCGTTCAGCACGGAGGCGCTGGCCTGGCTGATGGAGCAGCCCTGGCCCTCGTAACTCACATCGGCGATGGTCTCGCCGTCGTACCGCACACGCAGCGTGATCTCGTCACCGCACGTCGGATTGACGTGATGCACCTCGGCGTCGCCGTCCCGCAGGCCGCGCCCGCGGGGGTGCTTGTAGTGGTCCAGGATCACTTCCTGGTACATGGAATCAAGCTTCACCAGTCAACCCTCGCCGCTGTCTAACCGAAAAAGTTCCGGACGTGTTCCAGGCCGTCCACCAGGGCGTCGACCTCGGCGGGCGTGGAGTACAGATAGAACGACGCTCGCGTCGTCGCAGGAATTCCGTACCGCAGGCAGACCGGCCGTGCGCAGTGGTGTCCGACCCGGACGGCGATGCCCTGCTCGTCGAGTACCTGGCCCACGTCGTGCGGGTGGATGTCACCCAGAGTGAAGGAGATCGTGGCCCCGCGGTCCTCCGCGGTGGCCGGACCGATGATCCTGAGGTCCGGGACCTCCAGGAGCCGCTTCACCGCGTACTCGGTGATCGCCTGCTCGTGGCGGTGGATGTTCTCCATGCCGATCGCCGAGAGGTAGTCCACGGCCGCGCCGAGGCCGACGGCCTGGGCGATCGGGGGCGTACCGGCCTCGAACTTGTGCGGCGCGGGGGCGTAGGTCGACGAGTGCATCGACACGGTCTCGATCATCTCGCCGCCGCCGAGGAAGGGCGGCAGGTCCTCCAGGAGCTCCTGCCGTCCCCAGAGCACGCCGATGCCGGTCGGGCCGACCATCTTGTGGCCGGTGAAGGCCACGAAGTCGGCCTGGAGCGCCTGCACGTCGAGCACCATGTGCGGGGCGGCCTGCGAGGCGTCGATGCAGACCAGCGCGCCGACTTCCTGGGCGCGCCGGACGATCTGCTCGACCGGGTTGATCGTGCCCATGATGTTCGAGACCAGCGTGAAGGAGACGATCTTCGTCTTCTCGGTGATGATCTCGTTGATGTTGGACAGGTCGAGCCGGCCGTCGTCGGTGATGCCGAACCACTTCAGCTTCGCGCCGGTGCGCTGCGAGAGCAGCTGCCACGGCACGATGTTGGAGTGGTGCTCCATCTCCGTGGTGACGATCTCGGTCTCGTGGTCGACCCGGTAGGGCTCGTCGGCCCAGCCGAGCATGTTCGCCACGAGGTTGAGCGACTCCGAGGCGTTCTTGGTGAAGATCACCTCGTCGCGGCTGGGTGCGTTGATGAACGCGGCGACCTTGTCACGGGCGCCTTCGTACAGCGCCGTGGCCTCTTCCGCGATCGTGTACACGCCGCGGTGCACATTGGCGTTGTGCCGCTCGTAGTACTCGTTGAGGGCATCGAGCACCTGGCGCGGCTTCTGCGAGGTCGCCGCGCTGTCCAGGTACACGATCTTCTTGCCGTCGTGGACCGTGCGGTCCAGGATCGGGAAGTCCTTGCGGATCGCCTCGGTGTCGAGGAGGCCGGAGAGCCCCTGTCGGGCGTCAGTCACGCGGAAGCGCCACCCTTCGTGTAGGCCTCGTAGCCCTCGTTCTCCAGCTTGTCGGCCAGCTCCGCGCCGCCGGACGCGGCGATGCGGCCGTTGGCGAAGACGTGCACGAAGTCGGGCTTGATGTACTTGAGGATGCGCGTGTAGTGCGTGATCAGCAGCGTGCCGACCTCGCCGGACTCACGGACCCGGTTGACGCCCTCGGAGACGGTCTTCAGCGCGTCGACGTCCAGACCGGAGTCCGTCTCGTCGAGGATCGCCATCTTCGGCTTGAGGAGCTCCAGCTGGAGGATCTCGTGGCGCTTCTTCTCGCCGCCGGAGAAGCCCTCGTTGACGTTGCGCTCGGCGAAGGCGGGGTCCATCTGGAGCTCGGACATGGCCTCCTTGACCTCCTTCACCCAGGTACGCAGCTTGGGCGCCTCGCCGCGGACGGCGGTGGCGGAGGTGCGCAGGAAGTTGGAGACCGAGACGCCGGGGATCTCGACCGGGTACTGCATGGCGAGGAACAGACCGGCGCGGGCGCGCTCGTCGACGGTCATCTCCAGGACGTCCTCGCCGTCCAGGGTCACCGTGCCGCTGGTGACCGTGTACTTGGGGTGGCCTGCGAGGGAGTAGGCGAGGGTGGACTTGCCGGACCCGTTGGGGCCCATGATGGCGTGGGTCTCGCCCTGCTTCACGGTCAGGTCGACGCCCTTGAGGATCTCCTTCGTGGCGTTGTCGGCCTCGACGGTGACGTGCAGGTCGCGGATTTCAAGCGTTGCCATGGGTGACTCAGGTCTCCTGGGTGACGGAGACGAGCACATCGTCCCCTTGGATCTTGACGGGGTATACGGGGACGGGGCGCGTCGCGGGAAGGCCGGACGGCTTGCCGGTGCGCAGGTCGAAGCTCGATCCGTGCAGCCAGCACTCGATCATGCAGTCCTCGACCTCTCCCTCGGACAGTGAGACGTTCGCGTGCGAGCAGATGTCGTTGATCGCGAACACCTCGCCCTCGGTGCGGACGACGGACACCGGCGTGCCGTCGAGCTCCACCCGCTTGGGGGTGTCGTCCTCCAGCTCGCTCAGCGCACAGGCTTTGACGAAGGCCATCAGACCGAAGCCTTCAGCTCGGTCTCGATCTTGTCGAGGAGCCGGGCCTCGACGTCCGGGAGGCCGATCTGCTGCACCAGCTCCGCGAAGAAGCCGCGCACGACGAGGCGGCGGGCCTCTTCTGCGGGGATGCCCCGGGACTGGAGGTAGAACAGCTGCTCGTCGTCGAAGCGGCCGGTCGCGGAGGCGTGGCCGGCGCCGACGATCTCGCCGGTCTCGATCTCCAGGTTCGGCACCGAGTCGACCCGCGCACCGTCGGTGAGAACCAGGTTGCGGTTCATCTCGTAGGTGTCGGTGCCCTCGGCGGCGGCCTGGATCAGGACGTCTCCGATCCACACGGCGTGCGCGCCGTCGCCCTGGAGCGCGCCCTTGTAGGCCACGTTGGACTTGCAGTGCGGGGTGTTGTGGTCGACCAGGAGGCGGTGCTCCTGGTGCTGGCCCTTGTCGGTGAAGTACAGGCCGAAGAGCTCGGCCTCGCCGCCGGGGCCCGCGTAGGCGATCCGCGGGTGGATCCGGACGACGTCGCCGCCGAAGGTCACCACGATGGACTTGAAGGAGGCGTCCCGTCCGACCAGCGCGTTGTGCTGGCCGACGTGGACGGCGCTCTCGTCCCAGTCCTGGACGGAGACGACGGTCAGCTTCGCGCCGTCGCCCAGCACGTAGTCGACGTTGGCGGCGAGCACCGCGTCACCGGTGTGGTCGATGACGACGACGGCCTCGGCGAAGGCGCCCAGCGTGATGACCTGGTGTCCGTAGGCCACCCCGCCCTCGCCGTGCACCGCGATCCGGATCGGCTCGGTGAGCACGGCTTCCTTGTCGACGGTGACGACGGAGGCCTGCTCGAAGGAGGAGTAGGCCTGTGCGGCCACCCGGTCCACCGGCGTACCGGCCTTGCCCAGGCGGGCGTCGTCCCGGCCGACGGTCTCGACCGTGACACCCGAGGGGGCCTCGATGGCGACCTTCACACCGCTGCCGGTGGCGACGGCCGTGCCGTCGTGCAGTCCACGCAGCCGATCCAGCGGCGTGAACCGCCATTCCTCCTCGCGGCCGTGCGGGACCGGGAAGTCCGCGACGTCGAAGGACGGGGGCGCGCTCATGCGCGTGGCGACGGTCGACTCGGCGGCCACCGCGATAGAGCCGGTGGTGGTGGAGCCCACCGGGATGTTCTGAGCCTCAGCCATGGCTGTCGTAGTGCTCGCTTTCTCAGGTCGGACAGATGTCGGGGGTTCGGTTGGTTGCCGGCGTACTAGCCGACCGAACCCTCCATCTGCAGCTCGATCAGCCGGTTGAGCTCAAGGGCGTACTCCATCGGCAGCTCCTTCGCGATCGGCTCCACGAAGCCGCGCACGATCATCGCCATCGCCTCGAACTCGGTCATGCCCCGGCTCATCAGGTAGAAGAGCTGGTCCTCGGAGACCTTGGAGACGGTCGCCTCGTGACCCATCGACACGTCGTCCTCGCGTACGTCGACGTAGGGATAGGTGTCGGAGCGGGAGATCGTGTCGACCAGCAGCGCGTCACACAGGACGTTGGACTTCGCGCCCGGCGCGCCCTCACCGATCTCGATGAGACCTCGGTAGGAGGTACGGCCGCCGCCTCGTGCCACCGACTTGGAGACGATGTTGGACGAGGTGTTCGGGGCCATGTGGACCATCTTGGCGCCGGCGTCCTGGTGCTGGCCCTCGCCCGCGAAGGCGATGGACAGGGTCTCGCCCTTGGCGTGCTCGCCCATCAGGTAGATGGCCGGGTACTTCATGGTGACCTTGGAGCCGATGTTGCCGTCGACCCACTCCATGGTCGCGCCCTCGTAGGCGACGGCGCGCTTGGTCACCAGGTTGTAGACGTTGTTCGACCAGTTCTGGATCGTCGTGTAGCGGCAGCGGCCGCCCTTCTTCACGATGATCTCGACGACCGCGGAGTGCAGCGAGTCCGAGGAGTAGATCGGCGCGGTGCAGCCCTCGACGTAGTGGACGTAGGCGTCCTCGTCGACGATGATCAGCGTCCGCTCGAACTGGCCCATGTTCTCCGTGTTGATACGGAAGTAGGCCTGGAGCGGGATCTCGACGTGCACGCCCTTCGGCACGTAGATGAACGAGCCGCCGGACCACACGGCCGAGTTCAGCGAGGCGAACTTGTTGTCACCGACGGGGATGACGGTGCCGAAGTACTCCTTGAAGAGCTCCGGGTGCTCCTTCAGCGCGGTGTCGGTGTCCATGAAGATGACACCCTGCGCCTCCAGCTCCTCGTTGATCTGGTGGTAGACGACCTCGGACTCGTACTGAGCGGCGACACCGGCGACCAGGCGCTGCTTCTCCGCCTCGGGGATGCCGAGCTTGTCGTAGGTGTTCTTGATGTCCTCGGGCAGGTCCTCCCAGGACTCCGCCTGCTTCTCCGTGGAACGCACGAAGTACTTGATGTTGTCGAAGTCGATGCCCGACAGGTCGGAGCCCCAGTTCGGCATGGGCTTCTTGCCGAAGAGCTTGAGGCCCTTGAGCCGCAGCTTCAGCATCCACTCGGGCTCGTTCTTCTTGTCCGAGATGTCGCGGACGACAGCCTCGGAGAGGCCGCGCTTGGCCGCCGCGCCTGCCGCGTCGGAGTCGGCCCAGCCGAATTCGTACGTGCCCAGGCCATCGAGCTCAGGGTGGGCAGTCTCCGTAGGGAGCGTCATGCGGGGTTCCTCCCGGACTTGCTGGTGGATGCTGAATCAGTGGTTTGCGTGGTGGGGTGACCGCTGCGCGGGATGTAGGTCGTACACACCCCGTCGCCGTGGGCGATCGTGGCGAGACGCTGCACATGGGTCCCCAGGAGGCTGGAGAAGATCTCCGTCTCCGCCTCGCACAGCTGCGGATACTGCTCGGCGACGTGTGCGACCGGGCAGTGGTGCTGGCACAACTGCTCACCCTGCTGCGGGTCCGGCGCGCTGCGCGCCGTAGCAGCGTACCCGTCGGCGGACAAGGCCTTGGCCAGCGCATCCGTACGGGTGCCGGGCTCCGCGGCCTCGATCGCCGCGCGGTAGGCCTCGGACTGGCCGGCCACCCTGGCACGGGCGAACGCCATGACCGCTTCCTCGCCCGCGCTCTCGGCGATCCAGCGCAGGGCGTCCGCGGCCAGCTCGTCGTAGGACTGGTCGAAGGCGTCCCGGCCGCAGTCGGTCAGGGCGAACACCTTGGCCGGGCGGCCACGGGTCCGTGCGCCGTACACCCGCTGCTCGCGGGCCTCGACGACACCGTCGGAGACGAGGGCGTCGAGCTGACGGCGGACAGCCGCCTGGGTGAGGCCCAGGCGCTTCGCGAGATCGGCGGCGGTGGACGGGCCGTGGTCCAGGACGGAGCGCGCGATCCGGTTGCGCGTCGAGCGCTCACCGGTCGCGAGTTCCTCCTGCGGAGCCTCGCCAACGTATTTCACAACGCCATTGTTGCGTAATTCCCTCGGCCCTGACAACCACGGTCCGAAACGATCAAGGGTGGAATCCGTCACTTAGGGTTACCTAATCAAGCCCCGCGGCAGGGGACTGCCGGACGGCTGCCTAGACTTACCGCTCATGAAGAGCGAGCCCGCCCCACCCCCGTCCGGCCCGGCTGTCCAGGTCCGTGGCCTGGTGAAGCGGTACGGCGCGAAGACCGCGGTGGACGGCCTCGACCTGTGCATGGCGGCCGGCGCGGTCACCGCGGTCCTCGGCCCCAACGGCGCGGGCAAGACCACCACGATCGAGACCTGCGAGGGATACCGCCGTCCGGACGAAGGCACGGTCCGGGTCCTCGGTCTGGACCCCGTCACCGACTCGGCGCGCCTGCGCCCCCGGATCGGCGTGATGCTCCAGTCCGGCGGCGTCTACTCCGGCGCCCGCGCCGACGAGATGCTCCGCCACATGGCGAAACTGCACGCCCACCCGCTCGACGTGGACGCCCTGATCGAGCGTCTCGGGCTCGGCGGCTGCGGTCGCACGAGCTACCGGCGGCTCTCCGGCGGCCAGCAGCAGCGGCTCGCCCTCGCGATGGCCGTCGTCGGCCGCCCCGAACTGGTCTTCCTCGACGAGCCGACCGCCGGCCTCGACCCGCAGGCCCGCCGCTCCACCTGGGACCTCGTGAAGGAGCTGCGCACCGACGGCGTGTCGGTCGTGCTCACCACCCACTTCATGGACGAGGCGGAGGAGCTCGCCGACGACGTCGCGATCATCGACGCGGGCCGGATCGTCGCCCAGGGCAGCCCGGAGACGCTCTGTCGCGGCGGCGCCGAGAACACCCTGCGCTTCACCGGCCGCCCCGGCCTCGACCTCGGCTCCCTGCTCAAAGCGCTGCCCGACGGCTCGGAGGCGGTCGAGCTCAGCACGGGCACGTACCGGATCACCGGCGACGTCGACCCGCAGCTGCTGGCCACCGTCACCTCCTGGTGCGCGCAGAACGGTGTGATGCCCTCCGGCATCTCCGTGGAGCGCCACACCCTGGAGGACGTCTTCCTGGAACTGACCGGCAAGGAGCTGCGCGCATGAGCGCCGGTACGTACACCCCCCGGCCGGGCGCCGCCCCGCTGTCCCGGATGATCGCCGCGCAGACCGCGCTGGAGACCCGGATGCTGCTGCGCAACGGCGAACAGCTGCTGCTGACGGTGGTCATCCCGACCCTGCTGCTCGTGCTGTTCAGCGCGGTCGACATCGTGGACACCGGCTCGGGCGAGTCGGTCGACTTCCTGACCCCCGGCATCCTCGCGCTCGCCGTGATGTCCACCGCCTTCACCGGCCAGGCCATCGCCACCGGTTTCGAGCGGCGGTACGGGGTACTCAAGCGGCTCGGCGCGTCCCCGCTCCCCCGCTGGGCGCTGATGACCGCCAAGACCCTGGCCGTGCTGGTCACCGAGGTGCTGCAGGTGGTGCTGCTGACGGTGATCGCCTTCGCGCTGGGCTGGTCGCCGCACGGCAACCCGTTCGCCGTCCTGCTGCTGCTCGTACTCGGCACCGCCGCGTTCTCCGGTCTCGGTCTGCTGATGGCGGGGACACTGAAGGCGGAGGCGACCCTCGCCGCGGCCAACCTGGTCTTCCTGCTGCTGCTGGTCGGCGGCGGGGTCATCGTGCCGCTCGACAAGTTCCCGGACGCGGTCCAGTCGGTGCTGGGGCTGCTGCCGATCGCGGCCCTGTCGGACGGGCTGCGCGACGTGCTCCAGCACGGTGCGGCGATGCCGTGGGGCGACCTCGGGATCCTGGCCGTCTGGGCGGTGCTGGGGCTCGGCGCGGCGGCGCGGTTCTTCCGCTGGGAGTGACCCCGGGCCGCTGGGAGTGACCCCGGACACCCACAGGTCACGATTCGTCCCCCTCGTGAAAGCTTGCACAAGCGGCCGCCTACGATGGTGCGCGTGCCCAAGCTGACCCGAGCCGAAGTCGCTCAAGCCGTGCGGAACCCGCTTCAGTACATCGCCGAACGCTGGACGCCGTCCCCCCGGACCGTCCGGCGCGCCGCCATGACGTCCGTCGTGCTGGCCGTGGTGATCATCGTGGCCGGCGGTGCGGTCCGGCTGACCGGTTCCGGTCTCGGCTGCCCGACCTGGCCCAAGTGCTCCGACGACTCGCTGACGGCGACGAGCGAGATGGGCCTGCACGGCGCCATCGAGTTCGGCAACCGCATGCTCACCTATGTCCTGTGCGCCGTGGTCGGCTGGACGATCATCGCCGCCCGCTCCGCGAAGCCCTGGCGGCGCGGCGTCACCCGGCTCGGCTGGGCGCAGTTCTGGGTGGTGATGGGCAACGCCGTCCTCGGTGGTGTCGTCGTGCTGGTCGGCCTGAACCCGTACACCGTCGCCGCGCACTTCCTGCTGGCCACGGCTCTGCTCACGATCGCCCTGCTGACCTGGCAGCGGATCCGGGAGGGCGACACGGCGCCCCGTCCGCTGGTCGGCAAGGCCGTCTCGCAGCTGACCTGGCTGCTGGTGGTCGCGGCCGGGCTGCTGATCGCCGTCGGCACCGTCGTCACCGGGGCCGGGCGGCACGCCGGGGACTCCAGCGACGTCCACCGCATCCCGATCGACTGGAAGACGATCGCGCAGCTGCACGCCGATCTCGCCTGGGTCGTGGTGGCGCTGACCGTCGCGCTCTGGTTCGTCCTGAAAGCCGTCGACGCGCCCGTCGGACCGCTGCACCGCGCCCGGGACCTCTTCCTGATCCTGATGGCGCAGGGTGTGATCGGCTACGTCCAGTACTTCACCGACACCCCGGAGATCCTGGTCGGGCTGCACATGTTCGGCTCGTGCCTGGTGTGGATCGGCGTGGTGCGCGTCCTGCTCTCGCAGCGCGAGCGGCCGGTGGACATCCCGCAGGTGCCCGGCCCGGCGGCCGAGCAGCCGGAACCCGCCACGGCCTGAGCCCGGCGCCGCGCGTCGTGCCCCGTCATCCTCCCGCGGCCCACTCCTCCTCCCCCGCGTCCAGCAGCGCGGCCAGCCGGTCCGGGTCCGGCAGCGGCCCGTGGTCTCCGGTGACCCGCAGCGCCGCGCCGGCGGTGAGGTGCCCGAGCCGCAGCGCCCGTACGGTGTCCTCGCCGCGCAGCAGCCCGGCGAGGAACCCGGCGGCGAAGGCGTCGCCCGCGCCGACCGGTTCGACGACCGCGACCCTGGGCGCGGGCACGGTGTGCGCCCGGTCGCCCTCGAACGCGGTGGCGGCCCGTCCGCCGTCCTTGACCACCAGGACGCCCGGCTGGGGCAGCAGTGCGCGCACGGCGGCCGCGTCGGTGAGCCCGGCGCCCCACAGGGCCTGCGCCTCGTCCAGGCCGACGAAGGTGATGTCCGCCTGCCGGGCGAAGCCGAGCAGCACCCCGGGCGCCGAGCCGTCCGGCCACAGGGCGGGCCGGTGGTTGACGTCGAAGCTGACCGGCCGTGGCCGTTCCTCGGCGGGGACCTCCAGCAGGGCCGCGACCAGTTCGTGGCAGTCCGGGGAGAGCGCCGGGGTGATGCCGCTGAGGTGGACGAGCCCGGCGGTGCGGACCGCGTCGTCGTCCAGCACGTCAGCGGTCAGGGCGGAGGCCGCCGAGCCGCGCCGGTAGTAGTGGACCCGGGTGGACTCGGTGCCGGGGTCCTTGACCAGCAGCCCGGTCGGACGGTGCGGGTCGGTGCGGACCCCGCTGACGTCGACCCCGGACGCGGCCACCTCGGCGCGGATCCGGCGGCCGAAGGGGTCGTCGCCCAGGGCGGAGACCCAGCGGGCGGGCACCCCGTGGTCCGCGAGGTAGACGGCCACGTTGGACTCGGCGCCCGCGATCCGGACGCCGAGCCGCGCGGCGTCCTCCAGCGGGGCGACGGGGTCCGGGACCAGCGCGGCCATCGTCTCCCCGACGCAGGCCACCGGGGGGCGGGCGGGCTGTCCGGCCCGGATACGGGACGGGGCGCTCATGCGGGGCTCCCCTGCCGGTAGGCGGCGGTGGGCAGGCCCGGGACGTCGACCCGTACGGAGAACACCGCACCGTCCAGCGGACCGGGCGCGGCGAGCCCGGTCCGGGCACTGGTGACGTACAGGGTGTCGCCGTCCAGGCAGAGCCCGGCGGGCTGGACGGCGGGGAGCCGGATCTGCCGGTCCGGAGCGCCGTCGGGGCGCAGCCGGTGAACGGTTCCGGTGCCCCAGACGGCGGTCCACAGGCCGCCCTCCGCGTCGACCGCCATACCGTCCGGGCTGCCCCCGTCGAACACGGCGAAGGTCTCCGGCGCACCGGGCAGCCCGCTGTCCGGGTCCACGGGATAGCGGCGGATGACGCCCTTCGCGCTGTCCGCGAGGTACATCGCGGAGCCGTCCGCCGTGAACGCCGGGCCGTTGGGCACGGTCAGCCCCTCCAGCACCCGGTCCACGGTGCCGTCGTGGCCGACCCGGTAGAGGGAAGCGGCGCCCTCCACCGCGTCGTACGCCATGCTCCCCGCCCAGAACCGGCCGCTCGGATCGGCGGCGGCGTCGTTCATCCGCGTCGCGTGCGCCGCCCCCTCCTCGGGACGGGCCAGCCACTGGGCGGCGCCGTCCGGGGCGATCAGGCAGATGCCGGTTCCGGCGGCGGCGATCCAGTGCCCCGGGCGCCCGTGGACGGGGGCGACCGCGCCGAGCGGTTCGTCGAGCCGGGCCAGCTGGGTCAGCGGCGCGGTGCGGTCTGCGGGGCCGGTCAGCAGCCGGCCGGTCAGGATGTCGACGAGGACGATGCGGCCGTCGACCGCCCGGATGCCCTCGCCGAGCCCGAGCCGGTCGGCCCACTGGACGGCCGGTGTGCCGGCGCTCATCGCCCGGCGTCCGACGGGAGGCGTACCGCGTCCGACGGGAGGCGTACCGCGTCCAGGAAGGCGCGGGTGCGCTCGCGCAGCGCGTCGGTGCTGCCGCCGTCGGCCGCGTCGCCGATCAGCGGGGAGCCGACGCCCACGGCGGTGGCGCCCTGGGCGAGGTAGTCGCGGGCCGCTTCGGCGTCCACTCCGCCGACCGGCACGAACGGCAGGCCGGGGAAGGGGCCGCGCAGCGCCTTCAGGTAGCCGGGGCCGCCGGCCTGCGCGGCCGGGAAGAGCTTGTAGGCGTCGGCGCCGAGCCGCTGGGCGGCGACGACATCGCTCGGGGTCATGACCCCGGCCAGCACCGGCAGTCCGAGGCGCTTGGACTCGGTGACGCCCTCGCAGACGGCCGGGGTGACGACGAAGTCGGCTCCCGCGTCACGGACCGCCTGGGCGTCCTCGGCGGTCAGGACGGTGCCGGCGCCGAGCGGTGCGTCGGGGCCGAGGGCGGCTCGGGCGCGGCGGATGACGCCGAGCGCGTCCTGTCCGCTGAGGGAGACCTCGATGAGCGGGAGTCCCTCCTCTGCCAGGGCGATGACGGTCCTGAGCGCGGCGTCCGCGTCGGCGCCGCGCACGATGGCGACGATCCGGTGGGTGCGCAGTTCGGTCAGCAACTCCACGTGCGGGTTCACTTCCTATCGGTTCTGTTCGGTGGTCGTGGTGTGCGCCGTCACGGTGAGGCGCCAGCGGACCTCGCCGCAGGCCGGTACGACCGCGGCGTCGCCCTCCCCCGCGGCGGCCAGTCCGAAGACCCGGCCGAGCATCGGTTCGACGCCGACCGAGCGGTACGGGTCCCGGTCGGGGAACCCGCCGAGGTTGCGCCACAGCGCGACGGACACCGGCTGGTCCGCCGCCTCGACGGCCAGCCGCAGCACGGCCGTCCCGTCGTGGACGGAGACCTGCCCGGTGCCGACGACCGCGCCGGTGGCCGTCCCGTCGTCCGGACCGATCCGGTCCAGTCCCGAGGGCCAGGCGCGGGTGGTGTACCCGTCGCCACCGTCCGGGTAGTGGCGGACCGGGGTGCCGTCCGCGATCCCGAGGCGGGCGCCCGGCGCCAGGTCGAGCAGGGCGTGGGCGGCCCACAGGAAACGGTAACCGGGCTCTGCGGTGAGCCGGTACTCGGCCACCGCCCGGTCCCCTTCGGCGCGGATCAGCCGGCTGATCCGGAAGTCGGGGCAGTCGGCGGACTCGGTGCCGTCGGCCGCACGGTGCCAGGGCCGGGCCCAGGCGTCACCGTGGTCGGGGGTGCCGCGTACCGTCGGCACGCACTCCTCCAGACCGCCCGCGTCGGCGAAGGCGTCGCCGGGACGGACTCCGGGGCGGCGCGGTTCCGGCCGGTGCCAGAGCCATTCGCGCCCGGCCGCCCACAGGGACGTCCAGCGGCCGCCGTGCGCCGGGTCGGTCTCGATGCGTACCGGGGACGGTGCCGGGGCCGGGGTGCTCACCACTCCGCGAACGATCCGTCGTCGTGCCGCCACACCGGGTTGCGCCATGCGTGGCCGGAGCGGTCGGCCGCCCGGACGGCGTTCTCGTCGACGGTGATGCCGAGCCCCGGCAGGGCGGTGCGCCGGGCGTGGCCCGCATCGAAGCGGAACGGCTCGGTGTCCACCACGTAACTCAGCAGGTCGGCGTCCTTGTTGTAGTGGATGCCCCGGCTCTGCTCCTGGATGAGGAAGTTGGGGGTGGCGAAGGCGATCTGGAGGCTGGCCGCAAGCGCGATGGGGCCGAGCGGGCAGTGCGGGGCGAGCTGCACGCCGAAGGTATCGGCGAGGGAGCCGATGCGGTGGACCTCCGAGATGCCCCCGGCGTGCGACAGGTCCGGCTGGGCGACCGCGATCCCGGCCGTCAGCACGGGCAGGAAGTCGGCCCGCCCGTAGAGCCGTTCGCCGGTGGCGATGGGGACGCAGGTGGCGGCGGTGAGGGCGGGCAGCAGATGCCCCTGCTCGGGCAGGAGGGGTTCCTCCACGAACAGCGGGTGCAGCGGTTCGATGGCGTGCAGCACCCGGCGGGCGCCCGCCGGTCCGAACCGGCCGTGCATGTCGATGGCGACGTCGCGGCCGGGTCCGAGCACATCGCGGACGGCGGCGACCCGTTCGACCACGGCGGCGGTCTCCGCAGGGCTGGCCAGCGGTGAGGTGCGTCCGGCCGCGTTCATCTTGACGGCGGTGAAGCCCGCCTCGACCTGGGCGGTGACCTCCTCCGCGAGGCGGGCGGGTTCGTCGCCGCCGACCCAGGCGTAGACCCGGACCCGGTCGCGCACGGGGCCGCCGAGCAGGGCGTGGACGGGGGCGCCGTACGTCTTCCCGGCAATGTCCCACAGGGCTTGGTCGATTCCGGCGACGGCGCTGGAGAGCACCGGGCCGCCCCGGTAGAAGCCGCCCTTGCTGAGCACCTGCCAGTGGTCCTGGACGCGCAACGGGTCCTGGCCGATCAGGTATTCGGCCAGCACGTCGACGGCGGACCTGACGATCTCCGCGCGGCCCTCGACGACGGGTTCGCCCCAGCCGACGACGCCCTCGTCGGTCTCGATCCGGCAGAAGAGCCAGCGCGGCGGTACGAGAAAGGTCTCGATACGGGTGATCTTCACCGGTTCACGGTCCCTTCGCCGGTGCCGGGCGCGTCCTCCGGGTCCGGGACGGTGCCGTGCACCCGGTCGAGGTCGCGGACGGCCTGGTCGAGCAGGGCGCGCATGGCGTGCTCCGCGGCGGCCGGGTCCCGGTCGCGGACGGCGTCCAGAACGGCCCGGTGGCTCGGGACCGGGTCCTCGCCGGCCTGCGAGCTGTGCACGATCTCGTCCCGGTGGGCGAGGCCGGACTCGATGACCATCTCCAGGCGTTCCAGCAGTTCGTTGTGGGTGGCCGCGAGGAGGGCGCGGTGGAAGGCGAGGTCCGCCTCGACCGCGTGGGCGGGCCCGCCCTCCTGCTCGCCCATCGCAGTGATCGCGGCTTCGAGGACGCCCAGGTCCGCGTCCGTGCGGCGCTCTGCGGCCAGCCGGACGGCGGCCGGTTCGATGATGCCCCGGACCTCCCCGAGGTTGCGCAGGAGTGCCAGGTCGGCGCCCGACTCGGTGCCGCCGGCGAACTGCCAGCGCAGCACGTCCGCGTCGAGCAGGTTCCAGTCCGCGCGGGCCCTGACGAAGGTGCCGCGCTTCTGGCGGGCGTCGACGATCCCCTTGGCCGCGAGGACCTTGAGGGATTCGCGCAGGGCGGTCAGGCTGACGTCAAGCTCGCCCTGCAGCGCCACGAGGTCGAGTGTCGCCCCTTCGGGGATCTCGCCGCTCAGGACCCGGCGCGCGAGAGTCTCCACGGTCTGGCCGTGCACTCCGCGGCGCGCGTATGGCGTCATGTCTGTGTGCCTTTCTGCTGTGCTGTGCTGTGCGACAGGGTGGGGCCGGGCAACGGTCAGGCCGAGGCCTTGACGACGGACCAGCCGCCGTCCACGAGCAGGCTCGATCCGGTGATGTAGGACGCTTCGTCGGCGGCGAGGAACGCGATGGCGGCGGCCGCCTCCGCGGGGGTGCCGAACCGGCGCGCGGCGGTCTCCGCGACGCTCTTGCGGCGGTCCTCCTCGCCCACCCGGTCCCAGGCCCCGGTGAGGATGGGTCCGGGCAGTACGGCGTTGACCCGTACCTCGGGCCCGTACTCCACCGCGAGCTGTCCGCACAGCGAGAGCAGCGCGCCCTTGGACGCGGCGTAGGCGGGGTGTCCGGGGATGCCCTTGTGGGCGTGGACCGAGGAGGTCAGTACGGCGGCACCGTGCTGGGCGCGCAGGTCGGGCAGGACCGCCCGGAAGCCGAGGAAGGCCCCGGTGAGGTTGACCGACAGCTGGCGCTCCCAGGAGGCGACGGTCATCTCGTGGGCGGGGGTGACGTCGACCGTGTAGGCGTTGCTCACCAGGACGCCGACGGGTCCGAAGGTGTGCGCGGCGTCCACCGCCCGCTGCCAGTCGCCCTCGTCCGAGACGTCCGTGCGTACGAAGCGGGCCCGGCCGCCGGCGGCCCGGATGGCTGCGGCGACGCTCTCGCCGGGGCCTTCCGAGATGTCCGCGAGGATCACCGCCGCGCCCTCCGCGGCGAGCCTTTCCGCAGTGGCCGCGCCGATGCCGGAGGCGGCTCCGGTGACCACGGCCACCTTGTCTGCGAAGCGGGGGATTCCGTTCATGGTGCGGGTCGACTCCTCGGGTTCAGCGGTGCTGTCGTGACTCTAGTGACGGTGGCTCGGGCTGGGCGGTTTACTGCCGGACGAGTACGACGAGTTCCGCGTCGTACCGCGCGGTCCAGGCGAACGGCAGTCCGTAGTGCAGCAGATGGGCGCCGCTGTACTCGGCCGCGCTCCGCTGATCCGTGTAGCGGGCCGCCGGGTCCAGTCCGCGCAGCCGGAGCCGGGCGGGACGTCCCGGGACGAGCGGCGCCCCGTCCAGGCGTCCGGTGTTCCAGGCGGTGACGGCGATGCGGGCACCGCTCCCCTCCTCGTACTGGACGCCGCAGGTGGCGTCGGCCGGGGAGCCCAGCAGCCGGATCTCGCCGTGGTGCAGGAGGTCGCGGATCTCCTTGTAGCGGTGCACCCAGCCGGCCGCCTCCGTCCGCTGTTCGGCGGACCAGGTGCGGATGTCGGCGCCGATGCCCAGCACCCCGGACATCGCCAGGACGAAGCGGAAGCCGAGCGAGCGGGGTCGCGGGTCGAAGACGCCGGGCGCGTCCGTGACCCAGGAGCTCATGGTGTGCGGGGCGTGCGCGTGCAGGTAGCCGTACTGGATGGCGAGGCGGTCCAGGGGCGCGGTGTTGTCGCTGGGCCACATCACATCGGTGCGGGCGAGGGTGGCGTGCTCGACGCGGCCGCCGCCCCCGGCGCAGCCCTCGACGGTGACGTGCGGGTGGTGCGCGCGCAGGTGGTCCAGGACCCGCAGGTACCCGGCGACGTGCTCGGCGTCCAGGTCCTGTTCCGTGGGCGGTGCGCCGCCGGGCCGGCCGCGTTCGGTGGGCGGGCGGTTCATGTCCCACTTGAGGTAGCTGATGGCGTGGTCACCGAGCAGCCGGTCGAGGGTGGCGATGACGAAGTCCTGGACGTCCTCGCGGCCGAGGTCGAGGAGGAGTTGTTCGCGCACCAGCGTGGCGGGGCGGCCGTCGATCCGGTAGACCCACTCGGGGTGTTCGGCATACAGCTGGGACGCCGGGCTGACCGCCTCGGGTTCGACCCAGAGGCCGAAGTCCATGCCGGTGGCGCGGATCTCGCCGATGAACGCGTCGAAGCCGTCCGGGAAGTTCGCCGGGTCGGGGTGCCAGTCACCGAGGCCGCCCTTCTCGCCGTGCCGTCCGGTGAACCAGCCGTCGTCCACGACGAAGAGTTCGGCGCCCATGTCCGCGGCGATCCGGGCCAGTTCGAGCTGGGCGGACGCCTCGACGTCGAAGCCGGTCGCCTCCCAGGAGTTGTAGAGGACCTTGCGGGTGCGGTCCATCCGGTCGCCGCTCAGCAGGCGCTCGTAGCGGTGCCAGACCCGGGCCAGGCCCTCCAGACCTTCGGGGCTGAAGGCGCAGGCCAGCCGGGGGGTGGTGAGGGTGGCCCCGGGGGCGAGCCGGACGGCGCCCTCGTGGGGCACCCGGCCGGCCGCGACCCGTACCGCGCCGCCGGGTTCGGCGTCGGCGGTCAGGTGCCAGTTGCCGGACCACTCCAGGGCGACGCCGTACGTCGGGGTGGTGGGCCCGTCCGGCGCTGCGGCGTCCTGGACGGCGAGCCAGGGGGCGTAGGCGTGGCCCGCGACGCCCTGGGTGGAGGCCATCTCGTAGCGGCCCCGGGTCAGTTCGTGCTGGGTGCGGGTGAACTCCTGGGACCACTGCCCGGTGAGGGAGGTGAACCGGGCGCCGCCCGTGACGGGGACGTTGACGGCCGCCGAGTCGAGGCGCTCCAGGCGCAGTTCGTCCTCACCCGTGCAGGTCAGCTCGGTCCAGCGGAGGATCACGTCGGTGCCGGGCACGGTCTCGTAGCACAGGACCGCGCGCAGCCCCTGGAGCTCGTCGGTAAAGGCGAGGCGCAGCGCCCGGTCGCCGTCGGCGGTGGCGGAGTCGAAGGTCCACCAGGTGCCCCGGTCCTGTCCGGCGCGCCGGACGACGAGTTCCGCGCCGGTGAAGGGGCGCATCCCGTACGGGAGGTATTCGGCGGGGGCGGCGTCGGCGGGGGTGAGGAAGTGAGTGCGCAGCGGTCGCTCGAAGGGCGATTCGCCGGTCTCGACGCCGTGCGGGCCCCAGGCGGTGAGTTCGGCCCAGCGGCCCTCGCCGGCGATCCGTACCGCGTAGGTGGTGTGTTCGGTGCGCAGCAGCCAACGGTTGTGCGGGGCCCGGTCTTGCGGGGCCCGGTCGTGCGGGGTCACTTCACTGCTCCCAGGTTGAGGCCGGCCACGAAGTGGCGCTGGAACTTGAGGAAGACGATGACGGTCGGGGCCGCCGCGATGACGGAACCGGCCGCGATGACGTTCCACATGGAGACGTACTGGCCCTGGAGTCCGATGAGGGACGCGGTGATGGGCATCTGGGTGTCGGTGCGCAGCACGGTGATGGCCCACAGCAGATCGTTGAAGATCCAGGTGAACGACAGGGCGCTGAGCGCGGCCATGGCGGGCTTGGCGAGCGGCAGGATGATCCGGGTGTAGATCTGCCAGGGTCCGGCGCCGTCGATGACCGCGGCCTGCTGGATCTCCGGCGGGATGGACCGCATGAAGCCGTGCAGGACGAAGACGTAGAAGCCGATACCGAAGCCGACCTGGACGCCGATGAGGGCGTACAGCGAGTCGTACAGGCCCAGCATCTCGCTGAGTTTGGAGACCGGGACCAGCAGGATCTGCGGGGGCAGCAGGTTGCCGCCGAGCATCAGCAGCAGGAGGGTGCGGCGCAGCGGTACGTCGTAGCGGCTGAGCGCGAACGCGGCCGTCGAGGCGAGCAGCAGCGAGAGCAGCACGGTCGGGATGGTGACCAGGAGGCTGTTGATCAGTGCGCGCTGCTGGCCGCCGTCGACCCAGGCCTGGCGGAATCCGTCCAGGGTGAAGGAGCGCGGCAGGCTGCCGACCCCGTGGGCGGCGACGTCGTCGAAGGACCGGACGCTGGTGACGAGGACCAGGGCGATGGGCAGCAGCCAGAGCACGGAGAGCAGTCCGGCACTGGCGTGGAAGCCGGCGGTGCCCCAGATCCGGCGCCGTCCGGGGCGGGGGCGCGGGGTGGGGGTGTGGGTGGCGGTCATGCGTCGGCCTCCCGGAAGGCGCGGACGAGGTAGGACGCGATCACGCCGAAGGCGAGTACGAAGATCACGACCGCGAGGGCGGAGCCGTAGCCGAGCCGCAGGGACTGGAAGGCGGTGGAGTACATGTAGGTGCTGAGGAGTTCGGAGGAGTGGTACGGGCCGCCTCTGGTGAGCGCCCAGACGACGTCGAAGGAGCGCAGCGAGTCGATGACGATGACCGAGATGACGACGGCGTTGACGCTGCTGAGCTGCGGCACGGTGATGTGGCGGAACTGCTGCCAGCGGCTGGCGCCGTCGACCTTGGCGGCTTCGTAGAGCACCGGGTCGATGCCCTTGAGCCCGGCCAGGTACAGCACCATCACGTAGCCGATCTGGCGCCACAGCGCAGGCACGATCACGGCGTACAGGGCGGTGTCCTGGTCGGCGAGCCAGGCGTGGGTGAGTCCGGAGAGGCCGACCGCTTCGAGGGCCTTGTTGATCAGCCCGTCGGGCTGGTACATCGCCTGCCAGACGAGTGCGGTGGCGACGAGCGAGAACACCACGGGCAGGAAGAGCGCGGCCCGGTAGAAGCCGACGCCGCGGCGCTCCTGCTGGAGCAGCAGCGCCGCGCCGAGCCCGAGTGCGATGGAGAGGCCGCCGAAGAGCAGCAGCCAGATGACGGTGTCCAGGGCGGCGGTCCGGAAGACGGCGTCCCCGAACATCTCGCGGAAGTTGCCCAGTCCGATGAACTCGGGGGCGGAGACCCCGTCCCATTTGGTGAAGGCGAGGTAGAAGCCCTGGAGGGCCGGCCAGAACACCCAGAAGGCCTCGGCGAGCAGCGGCACCAGCACGAAGGCCAGGACGAGGGGCGGGACCCGGGTCGCCCGCTTGCGGGCCGGGGGCCGGTCCGCGTTCCGCTTCCGGGTCTCCTTCCGGGGCGCGGTCAGTACCGCCATGTCACTGGCTCCAGATCTTCTGCGCGTCCCGCTGCCACGTGGTGAGGATCGAGCCGATCTCCTTGGGCTTGGACAGGAAGTGGGTGAGCGCGGTGTCGGCGGTCGGGGAGAGGGCGTCGCTGGAGTCGCGGTTGAAGAACTGCGTGATGTCCGCGGCGCCCTCGATGAGCTTGCGGCCCTTGGTGACCAGCGGGGTCCCGCTGTCCTTGGCGTCGGGGTGGGTGGGCAGCGAGGTGCCGGAGGAACCCTTGAGGTAGATCTCCTGGGCCTCGGCGGTGGCGAGGTAGCGGAGCAGCTCCTTGGTCTCGTCCTTGCGGCCGGTGCGGGCGCTGGCGAAGTAGCCGTCGGTCGGGGCCTCTTCGGCGAGCGGGACCTTCGGGTCGATGACGGGGAACCGGAAGAAGTCGACGTCGTGAAGCTGGTCCTTGGGCGTGGCGTCCGCGAAGAAGGTGCCGATGAGCATCATTCCGGTGCGGCCCTGGAGCAGCGCGGTGGTGGCGTCCTGGAAGGGCAGCGCGGTGGAGTTGGGGTCGAAGAAGGGCAGCGCCTCGCTCCACCGGTCGAAGACCTTGCGGACCTCGGGGTCGTCGAAGCGGTGCTTTCCGGCGAGCAGGTCGCGGTGGTACTTCGCGCCGTTGATCCGGATGTTGAGGTAGTCGAACCAGGAGGAGGCGACCCAGGGGGTGCCGCCGCCCGCGCCGAGACCGATCGGGGCGACGCCCTTGCTCTTGAGCTTGTCGCACAGGTCGAGGAACTCGTCCCATGTCTTGGGCTCCTTGACACCCCACTTGGCGAAGTTGGACTTCCGGTAGAAGACGCCCCACCAGTAGTAGGTGGTGGGTACGAAGACCTTCTTGCCGGCCGAGTCGGTGCAGAGCTTCTTCAGGGCGTCGGAGTAGTTGGAGAGTTCGGGCCCGTCCCAGATGTCGCTGACGTCGAGCAGCAGGTTCTTCTTGGCGTACGACTCCGCCACGGAGCCGGGGTACCAGGTGTAGAGGTCCGGCGGGGTGGCCGAGGTGAGGTAGGTCGGCAGCTGGGTGCGGAAGGTCTCAGAGGCGACGGTGTTCAGCGAACCCTTCGCCCCGCCGCGCTTGTTGAAGGCGTCGATCACTTCCTTCATGGCGGACTTGGCCTGGGGTGCGGAGAGGTTGGACTGGAGGGTGACCGCACCACCCGAGCTCCCCTTCCCGCCGCTGGACGACGAGGCGACGCAGCCGCTCGCGAACGCGGTGGCGCCGACGGCCGCGGCTCCGGCGAGGAAGGTACGGCGGCTCTGTGCTGAGGTGTTCATGGGACTCCCTATGCGCCCACGGAACGGGGCCCGGCCCTCTGACGGCCGGGCCCTCGTTCGGCTGATACAGAGTGACGGTGCGAGTGATCCACCGTCAAGATTAATTACTAATTTATTTTTTATTAAGCCTGGCGGATGGCGCCGGCCACGCTGCGGAAGGCCGTCAGGACTCCGCCGTCGGGCCCGGCCACAGCGGCGAGTTCACCGTCGAAGGAGCCGCTGGGGAAGCTCTTCTCCTGGGACCAGTCGCCCCAGCTCCCGGCCGCGAGGGTGCGCTGCCACAGCGTGTAGTCACCGGCGCGGACGTAGAGCCGCACCTGTCCCCCGGTGGCGACGAGCGTGGGACCGCCGCTCACGGTGCCGCCCAGCGAGGACCAGTCCGACCAGCTCCCGGAGGCGTCCCGGACCCGCAGCCGCACGGAGTCGTCGGCGGCGCGCACCGCCAGCTGGGTGCGCCCTGCCGCGTCGGTGACCGCGGCGGGCCGCCCGTACAGCCCGATCCCGTCCGGCCCCTGGAGGGCGCTCCAGCCGGTCCGCTCGCCGCGCGTGTGGATCCGGCCGTCCGTGCCCCGGGCGTAGAGGGTCCAGTGACCCGAACGGTCGTACGCGGCGGCCGGGCTGTCGGCCAGCGCGCCGCCGAGCTTCTGCCAGCGGCCCCAGCGGCCGCCGGCGTACGAGATCCGGTAGGCCGCGTCATCGGTGCCCCGGGCGAACACGTCGATCCGGCCGTGCCCGGCCGCGTAGGCGGCGGGCTCCCCGGCGATCCGGCCGTGCGTCGGCCCGCCGAGGTCTGTGGCCCGCCCGCTCCAGTGGCCGTCACGCCCGTCGCGCTGCTGGAGCGAGCCGTCGGCGCCCCGGGTGAAGACGCTCAGCCGGTCGCCGTCGCGCACCAGCGCGGGGCTCGCTTCCGAGCGGGTGGACAGCGAGGTGCCCGGCGCCTCGTCCCGGCCGCTGAGACCGAGGAAGGCGGTGCCGTGCGCCGGCACCTTCACGGTGTACGAACCGGAGTGCGTGCCCGCGCTCTTCCTGGCCCGCAGGTCCCGCACCCCGACCGGGCCCGACAGCCCGGCGTCGGCGAAGTCCACCGTGCGCTCGGCGGCCTGCTCGGAACGGTTGAGGAGCACCACGGCCCGCTTGCCGGAGCCCTTGAGGACCTTGCTGTAGACGTCCCCGGTGGCGTCGGAGGCGACGCGCACGCCCTGGATCGCCAGGGGGTCCTGGTCGACCGCGAGGATCTCCGGGTTGCGCAGGGTGTCGATCATCCGCTTCGGCAGGGTGCGCGGGTCGGAGCCGATGACCAGCGGCGAGCCCATCTCGGCCCACAGCACCAGCTGGCTGGTGGACTCCTCCTCGGTCAGCTCCAGCGAGCCGTCGTCGAGCTTGCGCATCGGGATGAGGTAGTCGGGGTCGTTGTAGCGCCCCGGCGCCTGCGCCTCCGGGTGCGCGGCGTTGGCGTCCGCGCTGCGCAGGATGTTGGGCCACTGCCCCGCGGTGGGGGTGCCCCAGGCGATGTCGGTGCCGGTGCGCCAGGAGTCGCCGGTCGTCGGACCGTACACATAGGCGTTGTGGGCGTCCTGCGCCGGCGTGTGCGGCAGCCCCCAGTCGTCGGTCAGCGGGTTGCAGAGGTTGAGCAGCATCCGCCGCCCCGACTTCGCGACGGCGTCGCTGAACTCCTTGAACGCGGGGCCCGGGTCGATCTTCTCGGTGATCCCGCAGAGGAAGTCGACCTTGATCGCGTCGACCTTCCAGCCGGCGAACTGCTCGGCGTCCTGCTGGTAGTGGCCGCGACTGCCGAGGCCGCAGGTCTTGCCGCCGTCATAGGTCCCCGCGTCGGTGTAGATGCCCGCGCGCAGCCCGCGCTTGTGCAGGTAGTCCACCAGGGCGGGGATGCCGGAGGGGAACCGGTCCGGGTGCGCGACCAGCCGCCCCTGGGCGTCCCTCGGCGTGTCGGCCTGCCAGCCGCCGTCCAGCCAGACGATGTCGTAGCCGCTGCCCTTGAGGCCGCTGCTGACCAGATGGTCCGCTACGCCCCTGACCTGGTCCTCCGTCGGGGCGCCGAGCCCGTAGTAGGTGTTCCAGCCCATGTACGGGGTCGGCGCGAGGCCGCTGTCGTAGTACGGCGGAGCGCTCTCGGCGGGCCGCTGTCCGGCGCCCGCGGCCGGGGCCGAGACGGCCACCAGGACGGCGGCGCCCAGCACGGCTGCGGCGCGCCGGGCAGGCGTCATCCTTGCACCTTGCGAAATCAACTGATTCTCCCAGGAGTTGGGGATGTCAGGCGCCCTGCCTCCGGAGATCACGGGGCGGCGCCACGCACAGGACTGTGACGGCTCACCCGACCCCCCGTCAAGATTAATTACTAATTAAGTGAAACTTGGTTCGGCGGTGGACGGGCGAAGCGGACGAGCGGCGGACACGGAAACGGCGGAGGCCGGTCGGACAGGTGTCCGACCGGCCTCCGCCGCTCTGTCGTTCTCCAGGCCTCAGGCCTCAGGCCTCAGGCCCCAGACCTCAGGCCTTGTTGGCCGGGCCGCCGATCTGCATGCCGGCCATCCGCGTCCACTCGTACGGACCGGTGCGCACCTTCGCGGCGAACTCGCCGTCGAAGGACTCGTGCATGGTGATCCCGGACTTCTGGGCGGCGCTCTCCGCGACCGCGTACGACGGGGCGACCAGATCGCCCCAGCCGCCGTCCTCGCCGACCAGGACGATGCGGGTGCCCATCTGCCCGATGTAGGCGAGCTGCCCCTCGGCGCCGCCGTGGGCCTTCGCGAACGCGCCGATCTGCTTGGCCAGCCGCGCCGCCCTGCGCTCCGCGCGCGCCGCCTGCCTGCCGTCCGCCTGCCTGCCGTCCGCCTGCTTGCCGTCCATCTGCTGGGTCTGCGCCGTCTCTGCCATGAACAGGATGCTACCGACGGGTAGATCAACTGGCGACGGGCGGGGCGCGTGGCGTGGGCCACGTACCCCGCCCGTCGGCGGAAGTCGAACGGAGGTCGAAGGGGGGACTACCTCAGGAAGGGGTCCACCGCGACGGCGACGAACAGCAGCGACACATAGGTGATCGACCAGTGGAACAGCCGCATCTCCTTGAGCTTCGCCCCGGCCAGCCCGGCCTTGGCACGGTTCTGCAGTCCGTGCGCCTCCCAGAGCCAGAAGCCGCCGGTGAGCAGGGCCACGGCCGTGTAGAACCAGCCGGTGTAGCCCAGCGGGGTCAGCAGCAGCGAGACGATGACCATGACCCAGCTGTAGAGCACGATCTGGCGGGCCACCACCCGGTTGGTCGCGACGACCGGAAGCATCGGGACACCGACCCGGGCGTAGTCGTCCTTCACCTTCATGGAGAGCGGCCAGTAGTGCGGCGGCGTCCAGAAGAAGATGACGGCGAAGAGGATCACCGCCGCCCAGGACATCGAGTTCGTCACGGCCGACCAGCCGATGAGGACCGGCATGCAGCCCGCGATGCCGCCCCAGACGATGTTCTGCGAGGTCCGGCGCTTCAACAGCATCGTGTACACGACGACGTAGAAGAGCAGCGCCCCGAGCGACAGCGCCGCCGAGAGCCAGTTCACCAGCAGCCCGAACCAGACCGTCGAGATCACCGCGAGGGCGATACCGAAGGCCAGGCACTCGCGCGGGCTCACCGTGCCGGTGACCAGCGGTCGCTGCGACGTACGGTCCATCAACGCGTCGATGTCGCGGTCGATGTACATGTTCAGTGCATTGGCACCACCGGCGGACAGATAGCCGCCGACGGTGGTAGTGAGCACGAGCCACAGGTCGGGTACACCCTGAGCGGCCAGGAACATCACCGGAACAGTGGTGATCAGCAACAGCTCGATGATCCGAGGCTTGGTCAGTGCCACGAATGCCTTGACACGGGCCCCGAATGGGCGATGGCCCCCTGGGCTCGGAGTCAAGGCGACCCCTGCGGGTCGGGACTCGACGGCCGTCACGCACACCCCTGACAGAGAAATCCCAGCAAGCTCCGGGCGTGAGGGCCCGGTGAAGACTTGCGCGAACCAGACCACTGTAGACGTTGGGGACATGCCGTTCTTCGCGGGGGTGGGGTCGTGTTGATGTGGCGTGCGGAGCCGTTGCGGCGGCTGCCCGGAGAGGCTCGCTCATCCGGGTGACAGACCGGGATTCCGGGCGCTCCCCGGTCTCGCTCAGGGGTGCCCCGGCGCGCTCCTCGGAGTGCCTCAGGAGTGGGCCTCCGCGCTCATCGGAGAGGCCCATCGGTGAGCCCGCGCGCTCATACGGGAGGCGAATCCGGCGGGCCGCCCGCACCCTGGGATTACCCGGAAACAGCGGGTGGCGACGGGGGTAGGCTCGACAACGCCCGGTGCGGTCACAGCCACCGGTTTACAACAGTGGAGAGGAGCCCTGACTCAGGGTGAGCACCAAGCCGACCACCACAGACCTCCAGTGGACCGAATTGGACCAGCGGGCCGTGGACACCGTCCGCGTCCTCGCCGCGGACGCCGTACAGAAGGTCGGAAACGGCCACCCGGGTACGGCCATGAGCCTGGCTCCCGCCGCGTACACCCTCTTCCAGAAGGTGATGCGGCACGACCCCGCCGACGCGGAGTGGACCGGCCGCGACCGGTTCGTGCTCTCGGTGGGCCACAGCAGCCTGACCCTCTACATCCAGCTCTACCTGGCCGGCTACGGCCTGGAGCTGGAGGATCTCGAAGCCTTCCGCACCTGGGGTTCGAAGACCCCGGGGCACCCGGAGTACGGCCACACCACGGGCGTCGAGACGACCACGGGCCCGCTGGGCCAGGGTGTCGCCAACGCCGTGGGCATGGCCATGGCCGCCCGCTACGAGCGCGGCCTGTTCGACCCGGACGCGGCCCCCGGCACCTCGCCGTTCGACCACATGATCTGGGCCGTCGCCGGTGACGGCTGCCTCCAGGAGGGCATCTCCGCGGAGGCGTCCTCGCTGGCCGGGCACCAGAAGCTGGGCAACCTGGTCCTCCTGTGGGACGACAACCACATCTCCATCGAGGGCGACACCGAGACCGCGGTCTCCGAGGACACCCTCAAGCGCTACGAGGCGTACGGCTGGCACGTCCAGCGTGTCGCGCAGCTGCCCAGCGGCGACCTGGACCCGGCGGGTCTGTACCAGGCGCTCCAGGCGGCCAAGGCGGAGACCACGCGCCCGTCGTTCATCGCGGCCCGCTCGATCATCGCCTGGCCCGCCCCGAACGCCCAGAACACCGAGGCCGCGCACGGCTCCGCGCTCGGCGCCGACGAGGTCGCCGCGACCAAGACGGTCCTCGGCTTCGACCCGGAGAAGTCCTTCCAGGTCGCCGACGAGGTCATCGCGCACACCCGTGAGGCGCTGGACCGCGGCCGTGAGACCAGGACCGCGTGGGAGAAGACCTTCGCCGCGTGGCGCACCGCCAACCCGGAGCGCGCCGCCGAGTTCGACCGCATCCGTGCGGGCGAGCTGCCCAAGGGCTGGGAGGACAAGCTCCCGGTCTTCGAGCCCGGCAAGGGCGTCGCCACCCGTGCGGCCTCCGGCAAGGTGCTCCAGGCGCTCGGTGAGATCGTGCCCGAGCTGTGGGGCGGCTCCGCCGACCTCGCGGGCTCGAACAACACCACGATCGACAAGACGTCGTCGTTCCTCCCGGCGGGCAACCCGCTGCCGGGCGCCGACCCGTACGGCCGCACGGTGCACTTCGGCATCCGTGAGCACGCCATGGCGGCCGCCATGAACGGCATCGCGCTGCACGGCAACACCCGCATCTACGGCGGCACCTTCCTGGTGTTCTCCGACTACATGCGCAACGCCGTACGGCTGTCCGCGCTGATGCACGCGCCGGTGACCTACGTGTGGACGCACGACTCGATCGGTCTCGGCGAGGACGGCCCGACCCACCAGCCGGTGGAGCACCTGGCCTCCCTGCGCGCGATCCCCGGTCTGAACGTCGTCCGCCCGGCGGACGCCAACGAGACCTCCATCGCCTGGCGCGAGGTCCTGCGCCGCTACACCAAGGTGTTCGGCAAGGGCGCCCCGCACGGTCTGGCGCTGACCCGTCAGGGCGTGCCGACGTACGAGGCGAACGAGAACGCGGCCAAGGGCGGCTACGTCCTGTTCGAGGCCGAGGGCGGCGACGCGGAGGTCCTCCTCATCGGCACCGGTTCCGAGGTCCAGCTCGCCGTCGAGGCGCGCGAGGAGCTGCAGGCGGCCGGCGTTCCGACCCGGGTGGTCTCGATGCCGTGTGTCGAGTGGTTCGAGGAGCAGGACCAGGCGTACAAGGACAGCGTCCTGCCGCCGGCCGTGAAGGCGCGGGTCGCCGTCGAGGCGGGCATCGCCCTGACCTGGTACCGGTACGTCGGGGACGCGGGCCGGATCGTCTCGCTGGAGCACTTCGGTGCCTCGGCCGACGCGAAGGTCCTGTTCCGCGAGTTCGGCTTCACCGCCGAGCACGTCGCCGCCGCCGCCCGGGAATCTCTCGCGGCCGCCGCGCGCTGACGCCGTTATACGACTAGTAGGAGATGCAATTCTCATGACAGACGCACTCAAGCGCCTCTCCGACGAGGGCGTGGCGATCTGGCTCGACGACCTCTCGCGCAAGCGGATCACCTCGGGCAACCTGGCCGAGCTGATCGACCAGAGCCACGTCGTGGGTGTCACGACCAACCCGTCGATCTTCCAGAAGGCGATCTCCTCGGGCGACGGTTACGAGCAGCAGCTCACCGACCTCGCGGCCCGCAAGGTGACCGTCGAGGAAGCCCTCCGGATGATCACGACGGCCGACGTCCGTGACGCCGCCGACATCCTGCGCCCGGTCTTCGACGCGACGGGCGGCCAGGACGGCCGGGTCTCCATCGAGGTCGACCCGCGCCTGGCGCACAACACCCTCGCCACGGTCGCGGAGGCCAAGCAGCTCGCCTGGCTGGTGGACCGGCCGAACACGCTCATCAAGATCCCGGCGACCAAGGCCGGACTGCCCGCGATCACCGAGACCATCGGCCGCGGCATCAGCGTCAACGTCACGCTGATCTTCTCGCTGGAGCGCTACCGCGAGGTCATGGACGCCTACCTGGCGGGCCTGGAGAAGGCGAAGGCCGCGGGCCTGGACCTCTCCAAGATCCACTCGGTGGCCTCCTTCTTCGTGTCCCGGGTGGACACCGAGATCGACAAGCGGCTCGACGCGATCGGCGGCGACGCGGCCAAGGCCGCCAAGGGCAAGTCCGCCCTCGCCAACGCGCGGCTGGCCTACGAGGCGTACGAGGAGGTCTTCGCCGGTGAGCGCTGGGCCGCCCTCGACAAGGCGCAGGCCAATAAGCAGCGTCCGCTGTGGGCCTCGACCGGCGTGAAGGACCCGTCCCTCAAGGACACCCTGTACGTCGACGACCTCGTCGCGCCGAACACGGTCAACACCATGCCGGAGGCGACTCTGGACGCGGTGGCCGATCATGGGGAGATCACCGGCAACACCGTCGCCGGTGGCTACGACCAGGCCCGTGCGGACCTCGACGCGATCAAGGAGCTCGGGGTCAGCTACGACGACGTCGTCCAGGTCCTTGAGGACGAGGGCGTCGACAAGTTCGAGACGGCCTGGAACGACCTGCTCAACTCGACAGAGGCGGAACTCAAGCGCCTCGCCCCTTCGGAGGGCTGACCACTTTGTCTGGTGTTCCCGGAGCCAACCCGCTCCGTGACGCCCAGGACCGACGGCTCCCGCGCATCGCGGGGCCGTCGGGCCTGGTCATCTTTGGCGTCACGGGCGATTTGTCCCGTAAAAAGCTGATGCCCGCCATCTACGACCTGGCCAACCGCGGCCTGCTGCCGCCGGGCTTCTCGCTCATCGGTTTCGCGCGCCGCGACTGGGAGGACGAGGACTTCGCCCAGGTCGTCCACGACGCAGTCAAGGAGCATTCCCGCACGCCCTTCCGCGAGGAGGTCTGGCAGCAGCTCAGCCAGGGCATGCGCTTCGTGCAGGGCAACTTCGACGACGACGTCGCCTTCGAGACCCTCAGGGCCACGATCGAGGAGCTCGACAAGGCACAGGGAACGGGCGGCAACTTCGCCTTCTACCTGTCCGTGCCGCCGAAGTTCTTCCCCAAGGTCGTCCAGCAGCTCAAGAAGCACGGGCTCGCCGACCAGAGCGAGGGTTCCTGGCGCCGGGCCGTCATCGAGAAGCCCTTCGGCCACGACCTGAAGAGCGCGCAGGAGCTCAACCAGCTCGTGCACGACGTCTTCCCGCCGAACGAGGTCTTCCGGATCGACCACTACCTCGGCAAGGAGACGGTCCAGAACATCCTGGCGCTGCGCTTCGCCAACACGATGTGGGAGCCGATCTGGAACAGGTCGTACGTCGACCACGTCCAGATCACGATGGCCGAGGACATCGGCATCGGCGGCCGGGCCGGCTACTACGACGGCATCGGCGCCGCCCGTGACGTCATCCAGAACCACCTGCTCCAGCTGCTGGCGCTGACCGCGATGGAGGAGCCCGGCTCCTTCCACCCCAAGGCCCTGGTCGCGGAGAAGCTCAAGGTGCTCACGGCGGTGGAACTGCCGGAGGACCTCGGCAAGCACACGGTGCGCGGCCAGTACACGCACGCGTGGCAGGGCGGCCAGGAGGTGCCCGGCTACCTGGAGGAAGAGGGCATCGACCCCAAGTCGAAGACCGACACCTTCGCCGCGGTCAAGCTGACGATCAACAACCGCCGCTGGGCGGGCGTGCCGTTCTACCTCCGTACCGGAAAGCGGCTCGGCCGCCGGGTCACGGAGATCGCGGTCGTCTTCAAGCGCGCCCCGTACCTGCCCTTCGAGTCCGGCGCCACGGAGGAGCTGGGCGGCAACGCCCTGGTCATCCGGGTCCAGCCGGACGAGGGAGTGACGGTGCGGTTCGGCTCGAAGGTGCCCGGCACCTCGATGGAGGTACGGGACGTCACGATGGACTTCGCCTACGGCGAGTCCTTCACCGAGTCCAGCCCGGAGGCGTACGAGCGGCTCATCCTCGATGTCCTGCTCGGTGACGCCAACCTCTTCCCGCGCCACCAGGAGGTCGAGCTCTCCTGGAACATCCTCGACCCGATCGAGGAGTACTGGGACAAGCACGGCAAGCCGGCACAGTACCCGGCCGGAACCTGGGGCCCGTCCGAGGCGGACGACATGCTCGCACGAGACGGACGGAGCTGGCGGCGGCCATGAAGATCGATCTCACGGAAACCACGTCCAGCAAGATCAACCAGGCCCTGGTGTCGGCCCGCCGCGCGGTCGGCGCCCCGGCCATCGGGATGGTGCTCACCCTCGTCATCGTCACCGACGAGGAGAACGCCTACGACGCGCTGAAGGCGGCGAGCGACTCCTCGCGGGAGCACCCCTCGCGGATCATCGCCGTGATCAAGCGGGTCAGCCGTTCGCCGCGCGCCCGCCGCGACGCGCGGCTCGACGCCGAGATCCGGGTCGGTTCCGACTCGGGCTCCGGCGAGACCGTCGTGCTGCGTCTGCACGGTGAGCTGGCCAACCACGCCCAGTCGGTCGTCCTGCCGCTGCTGCTGCCGGACGCCCCGGTGGTGCTGTGGTGGCCCCAGGACGCCCCCGCGGACCCGACGAAGGACGCACTGGGCGCCCTCGCCCAGCGGCGCATCACCGACACCTACTCGGCCGAGCGCCCGATCGACGAGCTGGCGGTGCGCGCGGCCTCGTACCAGCCCGGCGACACGGACCTGGCCTGGACCCGCATCACGCCCTGGCGCTCGATGCTGGCGGCGGCGCTCGACCAGCAGCCGGCGGAGGTCATCTCCGCCACGGTCGAGGGCGAGTCCGACAACCCGAGCTGTGAACTGCTGGCCATGTGGCTGGCGGACCGGCTCGGGGTGCCGGTGCAGCGCACCACGTCCGGCGGCCCCGGCCTGACGGCCGTCCGGATGACGACGAAGAGCGGCGACATCGTCCTGGACCGGGCCGACGGCTCGCTCGCCACGCTCTGCATGGTGGGCCAGCCCGACCGCGCGGTGGCGCTCAAGCGCCGGGAGACGGCGGAACTCCTCGCAGAGGAGCTGCGGCGTCTCGACCCGGACAACATCTACGAGTCCACGGTGAAGTTCGGCGTGGAGCGCCTCGAAAAGGCGGCGGAGCCGGTCACGGCGAAGAAGGCCGCACCGTCCGATCCACCCGCTGCCGCGAAGAAGGCCGCACCGGCGAAGAAGGCGGCGGCCAAGTGACCGTCGTCCCCCAGCTCGTCGTGCACCGCGACAAGGAGCTGATGGCGCAGGCCGCGGCGGCCCGGCTGATCACGAAGATCGTGGACGCCCAGGCCGCACGCGGTCACGCCTCCGTGGTGCTCACCGGCGGACGCAACGGCAACGGCCTGCTGGCCGCGCTCGCCGGGGCGCCCGCCCGGGACGCGGTCGACTGGTCGCGGCTCGACCTGTGGTGGGGCGACGAGCGGTTCCTACCGGAGGGCGATCCGGAGCGCAACGTCACGCAGGCCCGTAAGGCGCTGCTGGACTCGGTGGAGCTGGACCCGTCCCGGGTGCACGCGATGCCCGCCTCCGACGGTCCGTACGGCGGGGACGTCGAGGCCGCGGCTGCCGCGTACGCCGCCGAGCTGGCGGCGGCGGCCGGTCCGGAGGACCACGGTCCGGTGCCGGTGTTCGACGTGCTGATGCTGGGCGTCGGCCCGGACACGCATGTCGCCTCGCTCTTCCCCGAGCTGCCCGCGGTACGGGAGACCGAGCGCACCGTCGTCGGTGTGCACGGGGCGCCCAAGCCGCCGCCCGTGCGGGTCACGCTCACGCTGCCCGCCATCCGGGCGGCCCGCGAGGTGTGGCTGCTCGCGGCGGGCGAGGACAAGGCGGAGGCCGCGGCCATCGCCCTGTCCGGCGCCGGGGAGATCCAGGCCCCGGCGGCGGGCGCGTACGGACGCGGCCGCACACTGTGGCTGCTGGACGCGGCGGCGGCATCCCAGCTGCCGCGCGCCCTCTACCCGCCGGCCTCCGCCTGAGCGGTACGCGGTGGCACGACACGCAGGCCCGGCCCGCTCCTCGGAGCGGGCCGGGCCTGCACCGTACGGAGGACGCGTCCCGCCGTACAGAGGACGCGTCGGCTCACTCCCCCGCCGGGACCCGCTCCAGGAAGGGTTCCAGCAGCCCCTGGACCGCCTCGGACGCAAACTCCAGGCCCTCGGCCACATCCGCGTCGTACACCGTGTACGCACCCGCCCCGGCGGCCGTCGTGGCGGTGACGTTCAGCAGCCCGGCCCGTCGCTGGAAGTACGTCTGGCGCACCGTCCAGCCGATCACCCCGGCCCGTTCCAGCGCCGCGGTGGAGCGGCGCAGGGCACCGGAGCGGGTCACCAGGTACTCCCCGCTGAGGGCGTGCCCGAGACCCCGGTAGGCGATCCGGGCCAGCGCCACCCCGACGGGCAGCCCCACCACCGCGCAGCCGAGCGCGATCCACAGTAGGACGGGTGTCAGCAGGGCGCCGAGGAGCGCGAGGAGGAGGACCGGGGCCAGCACCGCCCACAGCACCCGGCGCAGCCGCCGGCCCCTGGCGGCGGTGGGGTGCCTGGTCAGCGCGGCGCCGGTCGGGGAGGTGGTCTCACGCAGCACGGCGGCGGCCACGGTGTCGGCGACCGGCCGGGGCGCGGCGGGCAGCAGTGTGTTGTGGTCGCCGTGCCGTTCCTCTTCGTCCTTGGCCAGCCCGGTGGTGATGGCGTCGAGCCGGGCGGCGCCCAGCAGCCGGACGCCGAGCGGCTCGACGAGGTCGACCCCGCGCAGCCGGGCCTCCTCGATGGTCACGGACCGGGAGGTGAGCAGTCCGCGCCGGATGCGCAGGGTGCCGCCGGGCTCGCGTTCGAGGCGGTAGTTCCACCACATCTCGACCCAGAGGCCCAGTGCGCCGACGACCCCGGCGAGGACCCCGGCGGCGGCGAGGAGCACGATCACGGAGAGCAGCGAGGTGTCCCGGTAGCGGTCACCGACCCACTCGATCACCTCGCCCTGCGCACCGAACCAGTCGCTGACCTGCAACACGGCACCGGCCGCCGCGCCGCCGAGCGCGGGTGCGACGAAGGAGACGGGTGCGTAGCGGATCCAGCGGGGGTCGAGGGTGACGAGCTTGCCCTCGGTATGGCTGCCGGAGACGGCGGTGAGGCCCCGCTCCAGCAGGGCGCGGCGCAGCCGTTCGCCCTCGGCCCGCAGGACCGGGTCGAGCTCAAGGGTCGACTCGCCGCCGGTGTGCTCGCCGGTGCCGATGCGGACCGTCACGAGCCCGAGGACCCGTTGCAGCGGGTGGGCGGTGAGGTCGACGCTGCGGATGCGTGTCCGGGCCAGCGAGCGCTTCTTGACCAGCAGCAGACCGGTGTGGAGTTCGACGCGGTCGGCGCCCACCCGGTAGCGGGTGCGGCGCCACCGCACGTAGTCGGTGCCCGCGCCGAAGGCGATCAGGAGGGCGGCGCCCGTCAGCACCCAGGCGATGGCGGGGCCGTATCCCAGCCGTCCGGAGAGCCCGAGTGTGGTCGGTACGGCGGCGCCCGCGGCCACGCCCGCGGTGAGGAGGGCGGCGAGCAGGACCGCCCGCCGGTCGAGCCGCCGCCAGCCGTCGGGGGCGGGGGCGGCTGTGTCCGCCGCGCCCTTCGTGCCCGCCGTGCTCATGTGGCGTCGCCGGGGGTGTCCTGGGTGATCCGGGTCAGCCGTTCCGCGAGTTCGGCGGCCAGCTCGTGGTCGAGGCCCTCGATCCGGACCGCGCCCTTGGCGGAGGCGGTGGTGACGGTGACCGTGGCGAGCCGGTAGAGCTGTTCGAGGGGGCCACGCACGGTGTCCACGGTCTGGATCCGGGACATCGGTGCGATCCGCCACTCCTGCCACAGTGCCCCCGTACGGACGTACACCGCCTCGTCGGTGACCTCCCAGCGGTGGGTGCGGAACCACCAGAGGGGGAGCAGGACGGCGCAGCCGGCGCCGAGGACCGCCAGGACCGCGGCGCAGAGCAGCAGCCAGAACCGGGCGGACGTGAGGAACACGCCCAGCACGGCCAGGACCACCACCGGACCGGCGGTCAGCAGCAGCCACCGGGTCCGCCACCAGCCGACGACCCGCGGGTCCAGCGTGTGGACCGGCGGCCGCAGCCGTACCGTCCCCTCCCCCCTGGGCATGGGCTCAGCGCCCCCTGCGCTCGCGGTAGGCGGCGACGAGCGCGGCGGTCGAGCTGTCCAGCTGCTCGGCGCCCTTGCCCTCCGTCAGCACCGGCTCGATCTTCTTGGCGAGGACCTTGCCGAGCTCGACGCCCCACTGGTCGAAGGAGTCGATGTTCCAGACGGCGCCCTGGACGAAGACCTTGTGCTCGTACAGCGCGATCAGCTGGCCGAGCACCGAAGGCGTCAGCCGGTCGGCGAGGATCGTCGTCGTCGGGTGGTTGCCCCGGAACGTCTTGTGCGGCACCAGCTCCTCGGGGACTCCCTCGGCGCGCACCTCGTCCGGCGTCTTGCCGAAGGCGAGCGCCTGGGTCTGGGCGAAGAAGTTGGCCATCAGCAGGTCGTGCTGGGCCACCAGTCCCGGCAGCAGTCCGTCGACCGGCTCGGAGAAGCCGATGAAGTCCGCCGGGATCAGCTTCGTGCCCTGGTGGATCAGCTGGTAGTAGGCGTGCTGACCGTTGGTGCCGGGGGTGCCCCAGACGACCGGTCCGGTCTGCCAGTCCACCGGATTGCCGCCCCGGTCCACCGACTTGCCGTTGGACTCCATGTCGAGCTGCTGGAGGTACGCGGTGAACTTGGACAGGTAGTGGCTGTAGGGCAGGACCGCGTGCGACTGGGCGTCGTGGAAGTTGCCGTACCAGACTCCCAGCAGGCCCATCAGGAGCGGGGCGTTCTCCTCGGCGGGGGCGGTGCGGAAGTGCTCGTCGACGAGGTGGAAACCGTCGAGCATCTCGCGGAACCGGTCCGGGCCGATGGCGATCATCAGCGAGAGGCCGATGGCGGAGTCGTACGAGTAGCGGCCGCCGACCCAGTCCCAGAACTCGAACATGTTCGCGGTGTCGATACCGAAGTCCGCGACCTTCTCGCCGTTGGTCGAGAGCGCCACGAAGTGCTTGGCCACCGCGTCCTGACCGGCCCTCAGGCCGGTCAGCAGCCAGTCGCGGGCGGAGGTGGCGTTGGTGATCGTCTCGATCGTGGTGAAGGTCTTCGACGCGATGATGAACAGCGTCTCGGCCGGGTCGAGGCCGTGCAGGGCCTCGTGGAGGTCGGCGCCGTCGACGTTGGAGACGAAGCGGAAGGTGAGCGAGCGGTCCGTGAAGGAGCGCAGCGCCTCGTACGCCATCGCGGGGCCGAGGTCGGAGCCGCCGATGCCGATGTTGACGATGTTCTTGATCGGCTTGCCGGTGTGACCGGTCCACTCGCCCGACCTGACGCGCTCCGAGAAGGCGGCCATCTTGTCGAGCACCGCGTGCACGGCCGGCACCACGTTCTCGCCGTCGACCTCGATCACGGCGCCCCGCGGGGCGCGCAGCGCGGTGTGCAGGACGGCGCGGTCCTCGGTGGTGTTGATCTTGTCGCCGCGGAACATGGCGTCCCGCAGGGCAGCCACTCCGGTGGCTCCGGCGAGCTCGCGCAGCAGCCGGAGCGTCTCGTCGGTGACGAGCTGCTTGGAGTAGTCGATGTACAGGTCACCGACCCGCAGTGTGTATCCGGTGCCGCGCTCCGGATCGTCCGCGAACAGTTCGCGCAGGTGGGTCGCCCCGAGCTGCTCACGGTGCTTTCCCAGCGCGGTCCATTCCGGCGTCTGGTTGAGCCTGGTTCGGCTTTGTGCGTTCATCCCGGACATCAGCCCATTTCTCCTCGTCACCGCAGTTCCCCGCTGCCCCTCCAACCTAATTGATCAGAGGGGAGGACGGGACGGCGGCGGGCTGCGGCACGGCGGAAGCATTCCGGCCGGACACCCGTGGGGTGTCCGGCCGGTGAACCATCAGATCTCGCCGCGGAGTTTCGCGAGGGCCTCGGCGAGGATCGCCTCGCCGTCCTCGTCGCTGCGCCGCTCGCGCACGTACGCGAGGTGCGTCTTGTACGGCTCGGTGCGCGGCGGGTCCGGCGGGCTGTCGCGGTCCTGGCCGGCCGGGAAACCACAGCGCGGGCAGTCCCAGGTCTCCGGTAGTTGCGCGTCATGGGCGAAGCTCGGCTGCGTCTCGTGCCCGTTGGAGCACCAGAAGGAGATGCGGGCCCGTGGCGCGGACTCGCCGCGCTCGGCCTCCCCCATCGGCCCCGCTCCGACCCGGCTTCCCCGGATCGCGTTGCCACTTGCCACGGTCGTAACTCCCTGCGTGATGGTGCTCGAAGATGCCCCAGTCTACGTAAGGCCCAACGCGCGTCCAGTGAAAGGAGTTACACCCTCACAGGAATCACGTACGACGGGTCAGCTGTCCAGCTTGATGAGCAGACCAAGCACCACAATGCATGCGAACCAGGCAAGACCGACCACGACGGTGATCCGGTCGAGGTTGCGCTCGGCGACCGAGGAGCCACCGACGGACGACTGCATGCCGCCACCGAACATGTCGGAGAGACCGCCGCCCTTTCCCTTGTGCATCAGCACCAGCAGCATCATCAGCAGGCTGAAGACGATCAGGGCGATCTCGAACGCCAAAATCACGGCTGGTCCCTACTTTCCGGAAATTCCTGGACTGCTATACGAAGACTGCTATGCGAACAACGGGGGCCGGGAGGCTCAGCCTCCTCGGCCCCCGCAAGGGTACGACGGATCCGCGCTACCGCATACTCACTGCTCGCGGAAGCGGACGATCTTGACGAACTCGTCGGCGTCCAGTGCGGCGCCGCCGATCAGCGCGCCGTCCACATCGGGCTGCGCCATGATCGCGGCGACGTTGCCGGACTTGACCGAGCCGCCGTACTGGATACGGACCGCGTCGGCCAGCTCCTGCGAGTACAGCTCCGCGAGGCGGCCGCGGATCGCACCGCAGACCTCCTGCGCGTCGTCCGGGGTGGCGACCTCGCCGGTGCCGATGGCCCAGACCGGCTCGTAGGCGATCACGATGGACTCGGCCTGCTCGGCCGGGACGTCCTTGAGCGCGCCGTCGAGCTGGGCGAGCGTGTAGGAGACCTGGTCACCGGCCTTGCGGATGTCCAGGCCCTCGCCGACGCAGAGGATCGGGGTCAGTCCGTGCTTGTACGCGGCCTTCACCTTGGCGTTGCAGACCTCGTCGGTCTCCGCGTGGTACTGGCGGCGCTCGCTGTGGCCCACGGCGACGTAGGTGCACTTCAGCTTGGCGAGCATGGGACCGGAGATCTCACCGGTGTACGCGCCGGAGTCGTGCGCCGAGATGTCCTGGGCGCCGTACTTGATCTTCAACTTGTCGCCGTCGACCAGCGTCTGCACGGAGCGCAGGTCGGTGAAGGGCGGCAGGACGGCGACCTCGACGGCGTCGTAGTCCTTGTCGGCCAGGGCGAAGGAGAGCTTCTGGACGTGCGCGATGGCCTCAAGGTGGTTGAGGTTCATCTTCCAGTTGCCCGCCATCAGCGGGGTGCGGGTGGTCATGAAAGGTCAGTCCTCCAGTGCGGCGAGGCCGGGAAGCGTCTTGCCCTCAAGGTATTCGAGGCTGGCGCCGCCACCGGTCGAGATGTGTCCGAACGCGTTCTCGTCGAAGCCCAGGATGCGGACGGCCGCGGCGGAGTCGCCACCGCCGACCACGCTGAAGCCGGACGAGTCGACGAGGGCCTGGGCGACCGCCCGGGTGCCCTCGGCGAAATCGGGGTGCTCGAAGACGCCCATGGGACCGTTCCAGAAGACGGTGGCCGCGTCGGCGAGCTTCGATGCGTAGAGCTGGTTGGTCTCCGGACCGTTGTCCAGACCCATCTGACCGGCCGGCATGGCGTCGGCGGCGACGGTGCTGGCCTGGGCCGGGGCCTTGGTCTTGAGGTCGGGGAACGCCGGGGCGACCACGACGTCGACGGGGAGCACGAACTCCACGCCCTTCTCCTCGGCGCGCTTGAGGTACTCCAGCACCACCGGGATCTGGTCCTCCTGCAGCAGCGAGCTGCCGACCTCGTGGCCCTGGGCCTTGAGGAAGGTGTACGCCATACCGCCGCCGATGAGGATGCGGTCGGCCCGCTCCAGCAGGTGGTCGATGACGCCGAGCTTGTCGGAGACCTTGGCGCCGCCGAGGACGACCGCGTACGGCCGCTGGACGTCGTCGGTGAGCTTCTTCAAAACGCCGACCTCGGTGGCAATGAGGTAGCCCGCGTAGTGCGGGAGCCGCGCCGGGAGGTCGAAGACCGAGGCGTGCTTGCGGTGCACGGCGCCGAAGCCGTCACCCACGTACACGTCGGCGAGCTCGGCCAGCTGGTCGGCGAACGCGCCGCGCTCGGCGTCGTCCTTCGACGTCTCGCCGGGGTTGAAGCGGAGGTTCTCGATGACGGCGACCTTGCCGTCGGTGAGGGCGGCGACCGTGGCGCGGGCGGACTCACCGACCGTGTCGGTCGCGAACGCCACGCCGGTCCCGAGCAGCTCACCGAGCCGGGTGGCCGCGGGCGCCAGCGAGAACGCCGGGTCCGGGGCGCCCTTGGGGCGGCCCAGGTGCGAGGCGACGACGACCCGGGCACCGGCGGCGGCCAGCTTCTCCACGGTCGGCTGGACGGCGCGGATGCGGCCGTCGTCGGTGATGGTGGTGCCGCTGAGCGGCACGTTGAGGTCGGCGCGGACGAATACGCGCTTGCCGGTGACCCCTTCGGCGAGAAGTTCGTCGATCGTCTTCATCTTCTGCACTCCTTGGAAGGACGAGAGAGCATGCAACGGGGCTCGAACGGCGCTTCGTTGCGCTGTTCGAGCCCCGTGCTCACATCGAGGTGCCTGCCGATTCGAGGGTCAGAGCTGGCTGCCGACGAAGACGGTCAGGTCGACGAGGCGGTTGGAGTAGCCCCACTCGTTGTCGTACCAGCCGAGGATCTTCACCGTGTTGCCCTCCTGGACCATGGTCAGGGAGGAGTCGAAGGTGCAGGACGACGGGTCACTGACGATGTCGGAGGACACGATCGGGTCCTCGGTGTACGTCAGGAAGCCCTTGAGGTCGCCGTCGTCGGACGCCTTCTTGAACGCGGCGTTGACCTCGTCCTTGGTGACCTCGCGCTGCAGGGTCACGACCAGGTCGGTGGCGGAACCGGTCGGGACCGGGACACGCATCGCGATGCCGTCGAGCTTGCCCTTGAGCTGCGGGAGGACCAGAGCGGTCGCCTTGGCGGCGCCGGTCGTGGTGGGGATGATGTTCTCGGCGGCGGCGCGGGCGCGACGCAGGTCCGAGTGCGGGAAGTCCAGGATCCGCTGGTCGTTCGTGTACGCGTGGACCGTCGTCATCAGGCCCTTGACGATGCCGAAGTTCTCGTCGAGAACCTTGGCCATCGGCGCCACACAGTTGGTGGTGCAGGACGCGTTGGAGATGACGTGGTGGTTGGCCGCGTCGTACTTGTCCTGGTTGACGCCCATCACGATGGTGATGTCCTCGTCCTTGGCCGGAGCCGAGATGAGGACCTTCTTCGCGCCGCCCGCGATGTGCTTGGCGGCGTCGGCCTTCTTGGTGAAGATGCCGGTCGACTCGATGACGATGTCGACGCCCAGCTCACCCCAGGGGATGTCCGCCGGGTTGCGCTCCGAGAGCACCTTGATGGTGTGACCGTCGACGGTGATGGTGTCGGCGGTGTGGCTGACCTCTGCCTTGAGCCGACCCAGAATGGTGTCGTACTTCAGCAGGTGAGCCGTGGTCGCAGTGTCACCCAGGTCGTTGACAGCCACGATCTCGATGTCCGCACCCTGCTCCAGCAGCGCGCGGAAGTAGTTACGACCGATGCGGCCAAAGCCGTTGATGCCTACGCGGATCGTCACGAACCGATCTCCTCGTTAGGGACGCCGGTTTTAGACGCCGGCGAGTGTGTATGGGATGTCCCCGACCGCCTACGACCCTACCTCTCCGAGGCGGCCGGGGTGACATCGAGCAGGGCCGGAAGAACCACGAAGACCCGTACTCCTCGGTAGGAGTACGGGCCTCCGGTTGTCCGGCCCGGTCCGCTGCGACGATTACGCGGTGTCAACGTCCCCGGGACCGTGGCGCGTTCCCGCGCCGCCCGACGGGGGACACGCCCTGATCAGCCGACCAGCCCGTCGGCCAGCTCTTCACTGAGGGTGGACTCCGTGCTCGGGATGCCCAGGTCCTGGGCCCGCTTGTCGGCCATCGCGAGGAGCCGGCGGATGCGGCCCGCGACGGCGTCCTTGGTCAGCGGCGGATCGGCCAGCGCGCCCAGCTCCTCCAGGGAGGCCTGCTTGTGCTCCATGCGCAGCCGTCCGGCCGCCGCGAGGTGCTCCGGCACCTCCTCGCCCAGGATCTCCAGGGCGCGTCCCACCCGGGCCCCCGCGGCCACGGCGGCCCTGGCCGAGCGGCGCAGGTTCGCGTCGTCGAAGTTGGCGAGGCGGTTGGCGGTGGCGCGGACCTCGCGCCGCATCCGCCGCTCCTCCCAGGCCAGCACCGACTCATGGGCGCCGAGCCGGGTGAGCAGGGCGCCGATCGCGTCGCCGTCGCGGACGACGACCCGGTCCACGCCGCGCACCTCGCGGGCCTTGGCCGCGATGGAGAGCCGGCGGGCGGCGCCGACCAGCGCGAGGGCCGCCTCCGGCCCCGGGCAGGTCACCTCCAGTGACGAGGAGCGACCGGGCTCGGTGAGCGAGCCGTGTGCCAGGAACGCCCCGCGCCAGGCGGCCTCCGCATCGCAGGTGGCCCCCGAGACCACCTGCGGGGGAAGGCCGCGGATGGGACGGCCGCGGCCGTCCACCAGACCCGTCTGCCGGGCCAGCTGGTCGCCGCCCGCCACCACGCGTACGACGTAGCGGGAGCCGCGCCGCAGCCCGCCGGGGGCCATCACGATCAGCTCCGAGCTGTGCCCGAAGATTTCGAGGATGTCCCGCTTCAGCCGGCGCGCCGCCATCGCGGTGTCCAGCTCCGCCTCGATCACAATCCGGCCGCTCACCAGGTGCAGCCCACCCGCGAACCGAAGAATCGCCGAGACCTCTGCCTTCCTGCAGCAGGTCCGGGTTACGGGAAGCCGAGAGATTTCGTCCTTCACCGCTGGCGTCATCGCCATGGGCCGATCCTTCCATGCATCCGAAAAATACGGTCGTACGCGGCGGCCAACAGCTCCGGATCATGAATCGGAACGCCGTCGGGTGAGGCCACCGGCGCCAGCTCGACCGCGGCACCGAGCCGTTTTGCGGCATCGGCGAGGGACTCGCGGTCGGGCACGGCGGCCTGGTCGGCCAGCACCACGTCCAAGGCGAGTTTAGGGGCGTGTCGTCCCAAAACCTCCAAATGACGCTGCGGAGAGAAGCCATCTGTTTCACCGGGTTGCGGCGCGAGGTTCAGCGAGAGGACCTTCCGGGCCTTCGTTTCGATCAGCGCGTCCAGCAGATCGGGGACGAGCAGATGGGGGATGACGGAGGAGAACCAGGACCCCGGGCCGAGCACCACCCAGTCCGCGTCCAGGACCGCCGCGACGGCTTCCGGGACGGCCGGCGGGTCGGCCGGGACGACGTGCACGGACTGCACCTCGCCCGGGGTCAGCGCCACGGTGGCCTGGCCCCGGACCGTGTCCACCTCGTCCGGGCGCTCCGGGTCGTGTCCCCGTACGAGCGCCTGGAGCTCCAGCGGCACGGCGGACATCGGGAGCACCCGGCCGTGCGCCCCGAGGAGCCTGCCGACCAGGTCCAGGGCCTGGACGTGGTCACCGAGCTGCTCCCACAGGGCGACGATCAGCAGATTGCCGACGGCGTGCTCGTGCAGATCGCCCTTGGACTGGAAGCGGTGCTGGATGACCTGGGCCCAGGTCTGGCCCCAGTCGTCGTCGCCGCACAGGGCGGCCAGCGCCTTGCGCAGGTCGCCCGGCGGCAGGACGCCCAGCTCCTCGCGGAGCCGGCCGCTGGAGCCGCCGTCGTCCGCGACGGTGACCACGGCGGTCAGATCACCGGTGATCCGCCGCAGCGCGGCCAGCGAGGCGGACAGCCCCATGCCGCCGCCGAGCGCGACGACCTTGGGCTGTGCGCCGCGCTTGCGGCCGGACAGCGCGGAGGTGGCCCTGCTCAGCCGGCGCAGACGCAGATTGCGACTGGTCACTCGCGCCCCATGTCCCGGTGGACGAGCACGGTCTCGATCCCCTCGGTGGCGAGCCGGGCCGCCAGCTTCTCCGACATGGCCACCGAGCGGTGCTTGCCGCCCGTGCAGCCCACGGCGATGGTCACGTACCGCTTGCCCTCGCGGCGGTATCCGGCGGCGATGAGCTGGAGCAGCTCCGTGTACTGGTTGAGGAACTCCTTGGCGCCCGGCTGGTCGAAGACGTACGCGGAGACCTCCTCGTTGAGCCCGGTGAAGGGGCGCAGCTCGGGGACCCAGTGCGGATTGGGCAGGAACCGGCAGTCCACCACGAGGTCGGCGTCGACCGGGAGCCCGTACTTGTAGCCGAAGGACATCACCGTGGCCCGGAGCTCCGGCTCCTCGTCACCGGCGAACTGGGCGTCCATCTTGGCGCGCAGCTCGTGCACGTTGAGGCTGGAGGTGTCGATCACCAGGTCGGCGTCGCCGCGCAGCTCGCGCAGCAGGTCGCGCTCCGCGGCGATGCCGTCGACGATGCGGCCGTCGCCCTGGAGGGGGTGCGGGCGGCGGACCGACTCGAAGCGGCGGACCAGGGCGTCGTCGGAGGACTCCAGGAAGACGATCCGCCGGGTGACGCCCTTGGCCTCCAGGTCCGCGAGGGACTCCCGGAGGTTGTCGAAGAAGCGGCGGCCGCGCACGTCCACGACCACGGCGATCCGGGCGACGTTGCCCTGGGACCTGGCGCCGAGCTCCACCATGGTGGGGATCAGCGCGGGCGGCAGGTTGTCCACGACGAACCAGCCGAGGTCCTCCAGGCACTTGGCCGCGGTGCTGCGCCCGGCGCCCGACATGCCGGAGATGATCACCAGCTCGGGGATGGCGGCGGCGCTGTCGGCCGTCTCGGCCGGGGTGCCCGCCGAGGTGCCCGCCGAGGTGCCCGCCGGGGTGCCCGTACTCACGTGTCCTGCTCCGTCTGCTCGGTCTGCGCGGTCGTGCCCTTGTTCGTGTTCGCGCTCAGTCATGTCGTACTGCCCCCGTCGTCCTCTTCGATGATCTCTCCTGTGGCCGTGTTCACGGCGGGCGCGGCCGGGGTGGTCGAGGCGAGCGCGACGGCCACTGACTCCGCCGTTCTGCGGCCTATCCCCGGAACCTCGCAGATCTCGTCGATTGTCGCCTGCCGCAGCTTCTTCACGGAGCCGAAATGCTTGATCAGCGCCTGCTTCCGGGTGTCGCCGAGCCCGGCCACGTCGTCCAGGGGGCTGGAGCGGACCCGCTTGGCCCGTTTGGCGCGCTGGTAGGTGATGGCGAACCGGTGCGCCTCGTCGCGGATGCGCTGGAGGAGGTAGAGGCCCTCGCTGGAGCGGGGCAGCACCACCGGGTCGTCGTCGTCGGGCAGCCAGACCTCTTCGAGGCGCTTGGCGAGGCCGCAGACCGCGATGTCGTCGATCCCCAGCTCGTCGAGCGCCCGCTTGGCCGCGGCGACCTGGGGCTGGCCGCCGTCGACCACGAGGAGCTGCGGCGGGTAGGCGAACCGCTTGGGCCGGCCGTCGTCCTCGCGGGGCTCGGCCGAGGAATCCGGGACGGGCCCGGTGGGCGCGGGGCCGGTGGGAACGGGGGCGGTGGGAACGGGGCCGGTGGGCGCGGGGGCGGGGGCGGGCCCGGACGGCTGTTCGGGCGTCTGCGCGGGGGGCTCCTCCCACTCCCCCGTGTGCTCCTTCTCGTGCAGGTAGCGGCGGAAGCGCCGGCCGATCACCTCGTGCATCGAGCGGACGTCGTCCTGTCCCTCGAAGCTCTTGATCTGGAAGCGGCGGTACTCGCCCTTGCGGGCCAGTCCGTCCTCGAAGACCACCATCGACGCCACCACGTCGTCGCCCTGGAGGTGGGAGATGTCGAAGCACTCGATGCGCAGCGGGGCCGTGTCCAGGCCGAGGGCCTCGGAGATCTCCTCCAGGGCCCGGGAGCGGGTGGTCAGGTCGGAGGCGCGCTTGGTCTTGTGCAGCCCCAGGGCCTGCTGGGCGTTGCGCTGGACCGTGGCCATCAGGTCCTTCTTGTCGCCGCGCTGCGGGATGCGCAGGCTGACCTGGGAGCCCCGGCGCTCCGCCAGCCACTGGGAGACCGCGTCCGGGTCCTCGGGGAGGGCCGGGACGAGGACCTCCTTGGGGACCGCGTCCCCGGCCTCCTCGCCGTACAGCTGCTGGAGCGCGTGCTCGACGAGCCCGGAGGTGTCGACGTTCTCCACCTTGTCGGTGACCCAGCCGCGCTGGCCGCGCACCCGGCCGCCCCGGACGTGGAAGATCTGGACGGCGGCCTCCAGCTCGTCCTCCGCGACCGCGATGAGGTCGGCGTCGGTGGCGTCGGCGAGCACGACGGCGCTCTTCTCCATCGCGCGCTTGAGCGCCTCCGCGTCGTCCCGGAGCCGGGCCGCCCGCTCGTACTCCATCTCCTCCGCCGCCGCCGTCATGTCCTTCTCCAGGCGGCGGATGTAGGCGCCGGTGCGGCCGGCCATGAAGTCGCAGAAATCGTCGGCCAGTTCGCGGTGCTCCTCGGGGGTGACCCGGCCGACGCAGGGGGCCGAGCACTTGCCGATGTAGCCGAGGAGGCAGGGGCGGCCGGTCCTGGCGGCGTTCTTGAAGACGCCGGCGGAGCAGGTGCGGACGGGGAAGACCCGCAGCATCAGGTCGACCGTCTCGCGGATCGCCCAGGCGTGGCCGTACGGACCGAAGTAGCGCACGCCCTTCTTCTTCGCCCCGCGCATCACCTGCACGCGCGGGAACTCCTCGTTGAGCGTGACGGCGAGGTACGGATAGCTCTTGTCGTCGCGGTACTTGACGTTGAACCTGGGGTCGTACTCCTTGATCCAGGAGTACTCCAGCTGGAGCGCCTCCACCTCCGTGGAGACGACGGTCCACTCCACGGACGCGGCGGTGGTCACCATCGTGCGCGTACGCGGATGGAGGCCCGCCAGGTCCTGGAAGTAGTTGGCCAGGCGCTGGCGCAGGTTCTTCGCCTTCCCGACGTAGATCACCCGGCGGTGTTCGTCGCGGAATTTGTAGACCCCCGGGGAGTCGGGGATCTGTCCCGGCTTGGGGCGGTAGCTGGAGGGGTCTGCCATGTCTCCCACCCTACTTGCGGGCGGTGACAACGCGGCGTGCGCACGGGTGGCGCCGGGCTCCGGGACACGGGTTGGGGGCACGTGTCCCGGAGCCCGGGGTCTTCGGGGGCGGGCGGGATCCGCCGTCACCCCCGGCTGCGGCGACGTCGCCTGTTGCGCAGGGCGGTGACCCCGCACAGGGCGAGTACGAGAGCGGCGCCCGCGGCCGCCGCCCCAGAAGTGGCGGTCAGGGCGGTGGCCTCTCCGGTGTCCGCGGCGGTCGCCGGACCGGAGTGCCCGGCGGGGGCCGGGGGCCGTCCGGCGGCGGGCTGCGATCCGGCGGGCCCGTAGCCGCCCGCCCGGCCCGAGCGGGCGTACCCGGAGCCGGGGAGCTTGTCCGCGTACGCGGCCCGTACCCGGGTGCGGTAGGCGGCCAGGGTGGTGCCGTCCTTGCCGACCGCGCCCGCCGCGTCCCGGTCCAGCGGGAGCACCCGGCCGCCCTTCTGGACGTACCAGGCGTCGATCTGGGGCTCCCGGAAGACGGTGCCGCCGGGCAGCTTGCGGGCGCCCGCGGCGGTGTAGCGGGTCTCGTCGTCGCCGGTGGCGATGTTCACCACCTGCCAGTGCCCGTCCTTGCCCGGTTCCGGCAGCGTCCACAGGGAGGCCTTCTGGCCGTCGGAGGAGACGGCGGTGCTGGCCAGGTAGTCGAGCGCGGCGACGGGCGCCCCCGGTTCACCTGCGACGAAACCGGCGGACAGGGTGCGGACCGGCACGGCCGCGCCCTCGATCCGTGGGGCGGCCGCCGCCCTGGTGACGGCGCCCTCCCGGGCGAAGAACCGGGACAGGGTGTCCAGGGTCGTGGCATCGGTGGCCGCCTCATGGGCCGCCGCCAGGGATGCCGGGGTGGCCGAGGGGCCGGTGGCGGCCGAGGCCTGCGGGGCGGCGGTGAGCAGGGCGGCGCCCGCCAGCACCCCGCTCGCGGCGAGGGCGGCGGCGAAGGGACGAGCGCCGCACGCGGTACGGGTGGAGGTCATGCCGTCACGCCCCGATCCGGTAGAGCGAGTGGGTCCAGGAGAACTCGCTGTTGTTCACGTACCAGGCGTGCGAGGCCCAGTTGTAGCGGTTGTTGGAGGGCCAGGGATCGCCCCAGTAGACCCAGCTGTTCGCGTCGTCGTAGCCGTACAGGACGTGCATGTGGCCGCCGCCGGAGGACCACTGGATGCGGGTCTCCACCGGCCGTCCTGCGCTGATCTCGGCCTGCACGGTGGGGTAGCGCAGCCAGCCGGTGACGTACGAACCGGGGTTGATGCCCGCCCAGTAGAGACCGTCCTGGACGTTGCCGAGCGAGGCCTGCGAGTTGGGGCACTCGTAGCCCTGGGCCCGGCCGAACGCGGCGTTGCAGAACTCGTTCTGGGTGTGGTTGCGGCCGAACCACGCGGCGACGGTGTTGCCGGCTGCGGCCCAGCACCAGTTGGTCTTCTGCTGGGCCTGCATGGTGATGTTCAGCCGCTGGGCGGCGGCGAGGGTGGCGGCGGGCGCGGAGCGGCTCTGCTCCGCCGCGGTGGCGGTCGCGGTCGTGGCGGTGGCGGTCGCGGCGGGTACGGCGAGCAGTACGGCTGCGAACAGGGCTGTGACCGACAGCCTTCCGTGCCTGACTCTTCGGTTGCGCATGGTGGCCTCCCGGGGCGGGGGGTGGGGTTCCAAGGAGCGCGTCCGGACGCTGTCGAGGAGCATCAACCGTTGTCGGGAACGGGTCAACACGCTTCAATGCGGGGGAACATCGCGGTGTGAACGCCCGGGGCGGCTGCGTGAACGCCTCCCCCCGGCCACCTGCGGACCGGCATCCACCGGCGCGGACCCGCCCCCGCGCGACGTGAACGTTCACCTGGAGGACCCATGCAGCACACCGAGGCCGAACTGGCGCAGGTGCTGCACACCGGACCGTTCCATCTGGCGCTGCGCACCGCGCTCTCGGTGCGCGGGCTGCCGCTCCAGCGGGTGCAGCACCATCTCGCGCACCGCGGGGTGAAGGTCGGTGTGACCAGCCTGAGTTACTGGCAGCAGGGCGCCAGGCGTCCGCAGCGCCCGGAGTCCCTGCGGGCCGTGAAAGCACTGGAGGAGGTGCTGGAGCTGCCGGGGAACTCCCTGCTCGGGCTGCTGGGCCCCGGGGAGCCCCGCCCGGAGGCCGACCGCCCGCAGGGCCGCTCGTACCGCTCCCTGGTGGACGCGTCCGGCGCGGTGGAGCGGCTGCTCACCGCGATGGAGTCACCCTCGGACGGCGGGCTGCACACGGTGGGGCACCAGGAACGGGTACGGATCGGGCCCGGCCGCCGGTTGCAGCGGCGCAGCTCCCAGCACGTGGTGCGCGCCCACCGCGACGGCATCGACCGCTATCTCGCCGTGTACCGGGGCGATCCGGGCTGCGATCCGGCCCGGGTCGGGGTGAGCGCGCGGGAGAACTGCCGGACGGGGCGGGTCCGCTGGGACGCGGCGGCGGGGGTGCTGGTCGCAGAGCTGCTCTTCGACACCCGGCTGCGGGCGGGCGACACGTACCTCTTCGGCTACGGCTTCGAGGACGGTACGGGCGGGCCCTGCGGCGAGTACGTGCGCGGTTTCAGCTTCGGCGGCGGGCAGTACGTGCTCCAGGTCCGGTTCGACGAGGAGGCGCTGCCGGTCCGGTGCCGGCGCTTCGTCCAGGTCTCCGCGGGGGCGCCGCGCGGCGCCCGGACCGACCTCACGCTCACCGGCCGCCACCGGACGGTGCACCTGGTGGAGCAGGGGGTGCGGCCGGGCCTGGTCGGCATCGACTGGGACTGGGAGTGAGCAGCGGGCCGGTCCGGGCTCGCGCGGGCCCAGGCGGGGCCGGTTCGGGCTCGCGCGGGCCCAGGCGGGGCCGGTTCGGGCTCGCGGCGGGTTCGGGCGGGGCCGGTTCGGGCTCGCGGCGGGTTCGGGCGTGGGCGTGGGCCGGGTTCAGGCTTCGGGGCCCGCGACCAGCCGGCCGCCCTCGACCCTGACCGGGACGGAGGGCAGCGGCACGGTCGCCGGTCCGTGCACGGCCTTGCCGGTGGTGGTGTCGAAGCGGCTGCCGTGACAGGGGCAGTGCCCCTCGTTCTCCTCGACCTTGTCCAGCAGGCAGCCCGCGTGGGTGCACTGGGCGCTGAACGCCTTGTACTGGCCCTTGGCCGGGCAGCTGACGATGACGCGCTGCTCGCGGAAGAGCTTGGACTCGCCCACCGCCACCTCGTCCGGGGCGCCGAGCTCGACGGGCGCGGTGGGGGTCGGCGTCTGGGCGTGCCCGAGCTTCGAGTCGGTCGAGCAGGCGGCCGTTCCCAGCCCGGCGACGCCCACGAGAGCGGCGCCCTTCAGCACGGTACGGCGGGCGGCGGGCTGGCCGGGCATGCGGTCTCCACTGGTCTGAGGGATTCGTTGCGGTGCCAGAGGTGCCTGGGACAGCAGCGGCAGCGGAGGCATCGGTGACGTAACCGACGATACCGGCGGAGACGGATGCCCCGGCGCCCGGGGGCGGTGCGGCAAGGTCGCGGCGGGGCGGCTGTGGTGGAGCGGCTGCCGTACATACGGCGAGGCGGCGGTACATACGGCGAGGCGGCGGCCCCCGTAACCGGTAACCGCCGCCTCGCCTGGTGTCAGGCCCTGCGCGCGTGGGGCTGTCAGGCCTTGCGCGCGCGGGTCGCCTTCTTGGCGGCGGGCTTCTTCGCCGCGGGCTTCTTCGCCGCTGCCGTGCCGGTGGCCTTCGCCGTGGCACTCCGGCCCGTCTTGGCCGTCGCCGTCTTCCTGGCGGGGGCCGACTTCGCGGCGACCGCCTTCTTCGCGGCCGTCTTCCGGACCGGCTTACGGGCTGCAGGAACCGCCGCCTCGCTGACCCGGTCCGCGTCCAGGATGCCCTGGAGGAACTTTCCGGTGTGGCTGGCGGGGACTCCGGCCACGTACTCCGGGGTGCCCTCCGCGATGACCAGTCCGCCGCCGTTGCCGCCCTCGGGGCCCATGTCGATGACCCAGTCGGCGGTCTTGACGACATCGAGGTTGTGCTCGATGACGATCACCGTGTTGCCCTTGTCGACCAGTCCGGAGAGCACCTTGATGAGCTTGGAGATGTCCTCGAAGTGCAGACCGGTGGTCGGCTCGTCCAGCACGTAGACCGTGCGGCCGGTCGAGCGCTTCTGGAGCTCGCTGGCCAGCTTCACGCGCTGTGCCTCACCGCCGGAGAGCGTCGGCGCGGACTGGCCGAGCCTGACGTATCCGAGACCGACCTCGTTGAGCGTGCGCAGGTGGCGCGCGATGGTCGGCACGGCCTCGAAGAACTCCAGGCCCTCCTCGATGGGCATGTCCAGCACCTCTGCGATGGACTTGCCCTTGTAGTGGACCTCCAGGGTCTCCCGGTTGTAGCGCGCTCCGTGGCAGACCTCGCACGGGACGTACACGTCCGGCAGGAAGTTCATCTCGATCTTGATGGTGCCGTCACCGGAGCAGTTCTCGCAGCGGCCGCCCTTGACGTTGAAGGAGAACCGGCCCGGCAGATAGCCGCGGACCTTGGCCTCCATCGTCTCCGCGAACAGCCTGCGGACGTGGTCGAAGACGCCGGTGTAGGTGGCCGGGTTGGAGCGGGGCGTACGGCCGATGGGCGACTGGTCGACGTGCACGACCTTGTCGACGAGATCGTCCCCGTCGACCCGGGTGTGCCGGCCGGGGACCGACTTGGCGCCGTTCAGCTCGCGCGCCAGGTGGGTGTAGAGGATGTCGTTGACCAGCGTCGACTTGCCGGAGCCGGAGACACCGGTCACGGCGGTCAGCACTCCGAGCGGGAAGGACACGTCGATGTCCTGGAGGTTGTTCTCCCGGGCGCCGTGCACCGTGAGCAGGCGCGAGGGGTCGACGGGACGCCGGACGTCGGGCGTCGCGATCGCCCGCTTGCCGGTCAGGTACTGACCGGTGATCGACTTCTCGTTGGCCAGCAGCTCCTTGAGCGATCCGGAGTGGACCACCTTGCCGCCGTGCTCACCGGCGCCGGGGCCGATGTCGACGACCCAGTCCGCGACCTTGATGGTGTCCTCGTCGTGCTCGACGACGATGAGGGTGTTGCCCATGTCGCGGAGCCGGACCAGGGTCTCGATCAGCCGGTGGTTGTCACGCTGGTGCAGGCCGATGGACGGCTCGTCCAGCACGTAGAGCACGCCGACCAGGCCGGAGCCGATCTGGGTGGCGAGCCGGATCCGCTGGGCCTCGCCGCCGGACAGGGTGCCGGCCGCGCGGTTCAGCGAGAGGTAGTCCAGGCCCACGTCGACCAGGAACTTCAGCCGCTCGTTGACCTCCTTGAGCACCCGCTCCGCGATCTTCTTGTCGCGGGCGTTCAGCTTCATCCGGCCGAGGAACTCGGCGCACTCGCTGATCGACATCGCGGAGACCTCGGCGATGGACTTCTCCATCACCGTCACCGCCAGGACGATCGGCTTGAGGCGGGTGCCCTCACAGGTCGGGCAGGGCACCTCGCGCATGTAGCCCTCGAAGCGCTCCCGGCTGGAGTCGCTCTCCGCCTCGGAGTGCCGCCTCTTGACGAACTGGACCGCACCTTCGAAGGAGGGCGTGGTGTAGGCGCGCTCGCGCCCGTACCGGTTGCGGTAGCGGACCTCGGTCTGGATCTTGTGGCCGTGCAGCAGGGCCTTCTTGGCGCGCTGCGGCAGCCCGGCCCAGGGGATGTCCGTACGGAAGCCGAGGGCTTCGGCCAGCGCGTTGATCTGGCGGCCGAAGTACTCCTTGGTGTGGCCGTGCGACCAGGGGTGGATCGCGCCCTCGTCGAGGGACTTCTCCTCGTCGGGGACGATCAGCTCCGGGTCGACCTCCATCCGGGTGCCGATGCCCGTGCAGTCGGGGCAGGCGCCGAAGGGCGAGTTGAAGGAGAAGGAGCGCGGCTCCAGCTCCTCGAAGGAGAGGTCGTCGTACGGGCAGTAGAGGTGCTCGGAGTACATCCGCTCGCGCTCGGGGTCGTCCTCGGGGAGGTCGACGAAGTCGAGCACGACCATGCCGCCGGCGAGGCCCAGCGCGGTCTCGACCGAGTCGGTCAGCCGGCGCTTGGCGCTGTCCTTGACGGTGAGGCGGTCGATGACCACCTCGATGGTGTGCTTCTCCTGCTTCTTGAGCGTGGGCGGCTCGGAGAGCTGGATGGTCTCGCCGTCGACCCTGGCCCTGCTGTAGCCCTTGGTCTGCAGATCGGCGAAGAGGTCGACGAACTCGCCCTTGCGCTCGCGCACCAGCGGCGAGAGCACCTGGAAGCGGCTGCCCTCGGGCAGGCCGAGCACCTTGTCCACGATGGCCTGCGGCGACTGGCGCGAGATGGGCCGGCGGCACTCGGGGCAGTGCGGCTTGCCGATCCTGGCGAAGAGCAGCCGGAGGTAGTCGTAGACCTCCGTGATGGTGCCGACCGTCGAGCGCGGGTTGCGCGAGGTCGACTTCTGGTCGATGGAGACGGCGGGCGACAGGCCCTCGATGAAGTCGACGTCCGGCTTGTCCATCTGGCCGAGGAACTGCCGGGCGTACGAGGAGAGCGACTCCACGTAACGGCGCTGCCCCTCGGCGAAGATCGTGTCGAACGCGAGCGACGACTTGCCCGACCCGGAGAGCCCGGTGAAGACGATGAGGGAGTCGCGGGGAAGGTCGAGCGAGACGTTCTTGAGGTTGTGCTCGCGAGCGCCACGGACGATGAGACGGTCGGCCACGCCGGTCCGCACCTTTCTAGAGAGAAGCGGGGGAACTGAGCCCCTGCCCCAGGGTATGGGGGGTGCCACAGCGATGTACGAAGCTTTCGACTCCGAGCGTATAGCACGCGCATTCGATTTACGGACGGCTGATGACTCCTTCACCCGAATGAGTGGCGGGGCTACTCTCGGCCCCATGACTGATCACGTGCATGACCTGGACGCACTGCGTGAAGCGACCGCCCGGCTGCTCAGCGCCACGGAGAAATTGGATGACTCCGAGCTCGCCCGGCCGTCGCGGCTGCCCGGCTGGAGCCGGGGTCATGTCGTCGCGCACCTTTCACGTAACGCCGACGCGCTGGTAAATGTTCTCCAGGGCCGGCCGATGTACGCAGACAGCGAAACCCGCGACCGCGACATCGAGCGCGACGCCCCCCGGCCGCAGGCCGAACAGCTGGCCGACCTGGCGGAGAGCGCGGCCGGTTTCGTGGCGGCGGCCGCCGCCCCGGCCGACTGGTCACGCACGGTCGCGATGCGCAACGGTGTGACGGACTCGGCCTCCCGGATCCCCTTCCGCCGCCGTATCGAGGTCGAGCTGCACCACGTCGACCTGGGGGTCGGCTACGAGCTGGAGGATCTGCCGGACGACTTCACCGCCCGGGAGATCGACTTCCTGGCCGAGCGGTTCGCCGGGCACCCGGAGATCGTGTCCACGCACCTGGCCGACGAGGCGGGCCGGTCCTGGACGACGGGCGGCGGGGCCGAGGGAGCCCTCGTCACCGTCCGGGGTACGGCCCCCGAGCTGCTCGGCTGGCTCTGCGGGCGCCGCGACGGGTCCGCGCTGACCGTCGTGGGCGGAGGCTCCCTGCCCGCACTGCCCCCGCTATAGGCTGAGACGCATGACGTACAGCGGAGTGGTCAAGGTCGGCGGGCGGGCGGACGTGCACGAGCTGACGGATCTGATGATCTCCAAGGTCGCCGTCGGCCCGATGAACAACAACGCCTATCTGCTGCGCTGCCGGGCCACCGGCGAGCAGCTCCTGATCGACGCGGCGAACGAGGCCGGAACCCTGCTGCGGCTGATCGGTGACGACTCGATCGCCTCGGTCGTCACCACCCACCGGCATGGCGACCACTGGCAGGCGCTGGGCGAGGTCGTGGCGGCCACCGGCGCGCGTACGTACGCCGGGCGTTACGACGCCGAGGGGATCGAGGTCCCCACCGATGTGCTGGTCGAGGACGACGACACGATCCGGGTCGGACAGGTCGCCCTGACCGCCCGCCATCTGACCGGGCACACACCGGGGTCGATCGCGCTCCTCTACGACGACCCGCACGGCGCCCCGCACCTGTTCACCGGGGACTGCCTCTTCCCGGGCGGGGTCGGCAACACTTTCGGGGACGCCGAGGCGTTCGTGAACCTGCTGGACGATGTGGAGACCAAGCTCTTCGCCCCGCTGCCGGACGAGACCTGGGTCTACCCGGGCCACGGCAACGACACCGCGCTGGGCGACGAGCGCCCGCGACTGCCCGAGTGGCGGGCCCGCGGCTGGTGAGAGGACGGCCCCGGTGCCCCCCGTACAAGCGGGAGGGCACCGGGGCCGCGCCGCGGGCGTCACCGCCCCGCGGCCCTGTCAGGCGTCTATTCCGGCGCCCTTGTCCGCGCCGTCCTCGGCCTTCGCGCCCTCCGCGGCGGCCTGCTTCCTGGTGGCCAGGAGGCTGGTGATCGTGGTGATCACCAGCACGCCGCAGATGACGCCGAGCGAGACCGGGATGGAGATCTCCGGGACGTGCACCCCGGACTCGTGCAGGGCGTGCAGCACCAGCTTGACGCCGATGAAGCCGAGGATCACCGAGAGCCCGTAGCTGAGGTGGACCAGCTTCTTCAGCAGACCGCCGATCAGGAAGTACAGCTGCCGCAGGCCCATCAGGGCGAAGGCGTTGGCGGTGAAGACGATGTACGGGTCCTGGGTCAGCCCGAAGATCGCCGGGATCGAGTCCAGCGCGAACAGCACATCGGTGGTGCCGATGGCGAGCATGACGACCATCAGGGGCGTCAGGACGCGCTTGCCGTTGTTCCGGATGAAGAGCTTGGTGCCGTGGTACCTGTCGGCGACCCCGAAGCGGCGCTCGATCGTCTTCAGGAGGCGGTTCTCCTCGAACTCCTCTTCCTCCTCGTCGGCCCGCGCCTCCTGGATGAGCTTCCAGGCGGTGAAGATCAGGAACGCGCCGAAGATGTAGAAGACCCACGAGAAGTTGGCGATGACCGCCGCGCCCGCGGCGATGAAGATCGCCCGCAGCACCAGCGCTATCAGCACACCGAAGAGCAGCACCCGCTGCTGCAGGTGCGAGGGCACCGAGAACTTCGCCATGATCAGCACGAAGACGAAGAGGTTGTCGACGCTGAGCGACTTCTCGGTGATGAATCCGGCGAAGAACTCGCCGGAGGCCTGGGTCTCGCCGGAGACGAGCAGGCCGAGCCCGAAGAGGGCGGCCAGGGCGATCCAGACGACCGTCCAGATTCCGGCTTCCTTGGTCGACACGTCATGGGGCTTGCGCCCGATGAAGAAGTCGACGGCGATGAGGGCGCTGAGACCAAGGATGGTCAGCGCCCAGAGGGTCCATGAAACGTCCACTGCGCCTCCGGCAGTTCGCTACGGCTACTGATCAGCGTCGTCGCTGCCGGAGGTCTCTTCCACCTGGGCGCGCGGGCTGCGCGCCTGGCCGGCGCCCCGGGACCGGTCACAGTCCGTACTGACGGGAACGCCGCGATCGGGAGTACTCCCCTCCGCCCAAGGAACAGTACAGGAATTACCAAGGAAAGGTAAAGAGCAAGCTAAAGAAGGATCAAAGCTCCAGGTCAGAGGGGTGGTGACAGAACAGCGGCGGAGCAGGTCAGCGGGGGCCGCCGCTGCGGGCGGCCGCCACCCGGTCGAGCACCAGATCGAGGACGCGGCTGCCCGGAGGCACCGTCAGCGGCTCGTACGTCCAGGCGTGGCCCACCCAGGGGTCGGCCAGATGGTCGTCGGCAACCGGGGTGATCCGGAGCAGCGACCGCCACAGCGGATCGAGTACCGGCCCGAAGGAGGAGGCGTCCTCCCGGTCCGCGACCATCAGCAGATGCACGCCGACGGACGGCCCCTCGTCGGCGAGGTAGCGCAGCTGGTTGACGGCCCGGTCGTCGAAGCCGTGCGGGAAGTCGTTGACGATCAGCAGCTGCTCGGCCGGGTCCAGATCGGGCGGCAGGGAATCCGCGGCACCGGCCCTGATCGCCATCTGCACCAGGTCGACCCGCCGGGTGAGCTGCGCGAGGACCGAGGACACTCCCCCGGCACCGGACGCGGGCGGCCCCGCGAGCACCCCGGAGCGGACCAGCGGGGCGAGCGCGGCCGAGCCGGAGCCGGCCGGGTCGATGACGTGGACCGAGAACTCGCCCGCCGGGTAGACGGCGAGCAGCCGGGCGGCGTGCAGCACCGCGCTCTCCATGGCCGGCCGGTGCGACTGGTCGTCGTCCGTCGGGGCGGCGGCCTCCGAGCCCGTGCGCCCGCTGTCGATCCAGATCCCGCGCTCCAGCGGCAGCCGCACCAGCAGCGGGATGCGCAGGGCGGCGCTCTCGGGCAGGTGGAGGTCACCGATCCGCAGCGCCATCGGGATCTCCATCGGCACCCGGTAGGCGTGCCAGACGGGGTTGTCCCAGCCCGCATAGGGGGCGGGCAGCGCGGGTTCCACGACGGCGGACTCCGCGGCCAGCTGGCCGAGGTCGCGGTCCAGCGCCTCGCGGGCCCGGCCGGTCAGCTCGTCGCGTTTTGCGCGGGCCTGCTCACGGGCGAGGTCGCCCGTACCGCCGATCCGGCTGCGGGGGTCCGACAGGGTCCGCTCCAGCTCCTGGTCCATCCGGGACTCCGCGAAGTCGACCGCGCTGCGGTAGGCGGCCGTGGCCCTGGCCAGGTCCTCGAACATCCCCCATATCTGGTTGTAGAGGCGCTCGTCCATGGACCAGCCGGTCGCGTCCCCGGCAACGGGCTGCGCCGGCTGTCCGGGCCCGGCGGGCGGCGCGGCGGGAGGGGGCGGCGGGGGCGCGGCGGACTGGCGGCGCGGGTGGGCGTAGTCGATGGGGCCGGACGGGACGGCGGCCGGGGCCTCGGACTGCCGGTCGGCCGGCGCCCCGACGGGGGGCTGTCCGGCCGGGGACTGTCCGGCCGGAGGCTGTCCCGCTGGGGGCTGTCCGGCCTGGGGCTGCCCGCCGCCCTGGGTGGGTGCCGGGCGCGCCGGATGCCGGACCCGGTCGCCCTCCGGGGTGCGGGGCGGCGGCGGTGACACGGAGCGGGCCAGGCCGCGGGCGACGGCCTCCTGGATCGAACCGGCCAGTTCGGCGGCCCGGTCCACGCCCTGGTCGGCGAGCATGGCGGCGAGACCGCCCGCGTAACCCTGGCCGACCGCGCGGACCTTCCAGGCGCCGTTCCTGCGGTAGAGCTCCAGGGCGGCGACCGCGGACTCGCTGTCCAGGCCGGTCAGGGTGAAGGTGGCGATCTCCGTGCCTTCGGGGCCGGTGACGGCGACGAAGGGCGCGGCCACGGCTCCGAACCGGGCCGGGCCGCCCGCCTCCAACGGCAGGGCGAGCAGCACGGTGACCCGGTGCACCCCCTCGGGCAGGGCGTCGAGGTCGACGGCGAGCCGGTGGTCTGCGGCCGCCTGCCTGGAGACCTCCAGCCCCGGCAGCTGCGGCGAGCCGGGGTGGGCGATCCGCTCCATGCCGTGCACGATGCCGTGCTCGTCCCCGAGTGTGGCTCCGGCGACGACCGGCGCCTCCGCCGAAATCCGGATCTCCAGACGGGTCTGGGGCAAGACGTGGTTCTGCCCCCGGACCAGCTCGGCCGTCATTGCCCTGTCCCCTCGACGAGTTGCCGCCGCGCGGCGCGGTACCGCGGTGGTGGTGATGCGCTGGTGGTGATGCGGTGCATGGTGATGCGGTGCAGCTCCCGGCGGCCGTTGCCTCCGGGAGCTGCGCGTTACCGATGCGGACCGGCCGGGGCCTGTCCGGCTCCGCCTACAGGTGCGGCAGGATCGCCGGCATGAGGTCCTGGAAGGTGCGGCCGTTGGCCGGGGTGCCGATGGCGGTCATCTGCCATCCGTTGCCCGAGCGGTGCACCTTCGCCATGATCTGGGCGGTGTACTGCCCGCCGCCGTCCAGGGTGTAGCGGGCGAGCTCCTGGCCATTGGTCTCGTCGACGATGCGGCAGAAGGCGTTCTGTACTTCCTGGAACGTCTGGCCGGTGAAGGAGTTCACCGTGAAGACGATCTGGTCGATGTGGACCGGCACCCGCTGGAGGTCGACCAGGATCGCCTCGTCGTCGCCGCCCGAGCCGGCGCCGCCGACCAGGTTGTCCCCGGTGTGCTTGACCGAGCCGTCGTCGCTGACGAGGTGCCGGAAGAAGACGACGTCGACCGGCTGCTTGTCGGCGAACAGGACCGCAGAGGCGTCCAGGTCGATCTCCCGGGTGCGCGAACCGAACAGGCCGCGGCGCGGCGCCGCCTGCCAGCCGAGCCCCATCCGTACCGCGGTCAGGGTCCCCCCGTCGCTCTTCTGCAGGCTGATGGCCTGGCCCTTGGTCATGTTGACCGTCACGCGCTGTCCCCTCTCCGCTTCCCCGCAAACCGTCCTTGCGCGGTTTCCAGCACCCTACGCATTCGCTCCACCGGCGCATCGGGTCCGGGCCGTTTTGTGTCGTTCCTGCAACACACCCCCCGCACCGAGGGGTCAGGCCAGGCCCGCCTCCCGCATCTGGCGCAACTCCTTCTTCAATTCCCCCACCTCGTCGCGCAGTCGGGCGGCCACCTCGAACTGGAGGTCCGCGGCGGCCGCGCGCATCCGGTCGGTCATCTCCTCGATGATTCCGGCGAGCTCGGTGGCCGGGCGGTCGGTGACCGCCGCCCCGTCCCCCTTGCTCTTCGCGGAACCGGCCTTGATGCCCAGCGTGGGCACGGGTGCCTTGGTGCCCTTCGTCTGGCGGTAGCCGGTGCCGAGCAGCTGCTCGGTGTCGACCTCCTCGCGGGCGATGGACGCGACGATGTCGTTGATCTTCTTGCGCAGCGGCTGGGGGTCGACTCCCCGCTCGGTGTTGTAGGCGATCTGCTTCTCGCGGCGCCGGTTGGTCTCGTCGATCGCCTGCGCCATCGCCGGGGTGACCTTGTCCGCGTACATATGGACCTGGCCCGACACGTTACGAGCGGCACGGCCGATGGTCTGGATCAGCGAGGTGCCCGACCGCAGGAAGCCCTGCTTGTCGGCGTCGAGGATCGCCACGAGCGACACCTCCGGCAGGTCGAGGCCCTCACGCAGGAGGTTGATGCCGACCAGGACGTCGTACTCGCCGGAGCGCAGCTCGCGCAGCAGCTCGATGCGGCGCAGGGTGTCGACGTCGCTGTGCAGATAGCGGACCTGGATGCCCAGCTCCAGGAAGTAGTCGGTGAGGTCCTCCGACATCTTCTTGGTCAGGGTGGTGACCAGGACGCGCTCGTCCTTCTCGGTGCGCTCGCGGATCTCGTGCACCAGGTCGTCGATCTGGCCCTCGGTGGGCTTGACGACGATCTCCGGGTCGACGAGACCGGTGGGCCGGATGATCTGCTCCACGAAGCCGTCGCCGCGGGAGAGCTCGTACTTGCCGGGGGTGGCGGAGAGGTAGACCGTCTGGTTGATCCGTCCGAGGAACTCCTCCCACTTCAGCGGGCGGTTGTCCAGGGCGGACGGCAGCCGGAAGCCGTGGTCGACGAGGGTCCGCTTGCGGGAGGCGTCGCCCTCGTACATCGCACCGATCTGCGGCACGGTGACGTGCGATTCGTCCAGGACGAGCAGGAAGTCCTCGGGGAAGTAGTCCAGGAGGGTGTTGGGCGCGGTGCCGGGGGTGCGGCCGTCGAAGTGCATCGAGTAGTTCTCGACACCCGAGCAGGTGCCGATCTGGCGAAGCATCTCGATGTCGTACGTGGTGCGCATCCGCAGCCGCTGGGCCTCCAGCATCTTGCCCTGCTTCTCCAGCTCGGCCAGCCGCCCCTCCAGCTCCTGCTCGATCCCGACGACGGCCTTCTCCAGGCGCTCGGGACCCGCCACGTAGTGGGTGGCGGGGAAGATGTGGAGGGCTTCGTCCTCGCTGATGACCTCGCCGGTGAGCGGGTGGAGGGTGGAGAGCGCCTCGATCTCGTCACCGAACATCTCGATGCGGACGGCGAGCTCCTCGTAGACCGGGAAGATCTCGATGGTGTCGCCCCGCACCCGGAAACTGCCCCGGGTGAACGCCAGGTCGTTGCGGCTGTACTGGATCTCGACGAAGCGGCGCAGCAGCTGGTCGCGGTCGATCTCGTCGCCCACCTTGAGCTGGACCATCCGGTCCACGTACTCCTGCGGCGTGCCGAGGCCGTAGATGCAGGAGACGGAGGCGACCACGACGACGTCACGCCGGGTGAGCAGGGAGTTCGTCGCGGAGTGGCGCAGCCGCTCGACCTCCTCGTTGATCGAGGAGTCCTTCTCGATGTAGGTGTCCGACTGCGGGACGTACGCCTCGGGCTGGTAGTAGTCGTAGTACGAGACGAAGTACTCGACGGCGTTGTTGGGCAGGAGCTCGCGGAATTCGTTGGCGAGCTGGGCCGCGAGCGTCTTGTTCGGCGCCATCACCAGGGTGGGGCGCTGGAGCTTCTCGATCATCCAGGCGGTGGTCGCCGACTTTCCGGTGCCGGTCGCGCCGAGCAGCACGACATCCTTCTCACCTGCCCTGACACGCCGCTCCAGCTCGGCGATGGCCGTCGGCTGGTCGCCGCTGGGCTGGTAGGGACTGACGACCTCGAAAGGCGCCACCGAACGTTCGATATTCGAAACGGGCCGCATGCAACCACCGTACGACCCCCCACTGACAACGGGGCGGGTCAGCGGTCGTGGTGCTCCACGGGGTCGCGCCGCTGCGAGTGGAAGGACGCCGGGTCGGCGTGCGTGCCGAACCGGGGCACCTGGCGCTGGGCGGGGATGCCGAGGGCCCGTCCGGGTGGGGCGTCCTCCCAGTCCGGGGTGCCCATCACCACCAGCGGGTCGAACATCACGACGACCCCGGCGACCAGCAGGAAGCAGGCCGGGCCGATCAGCATGGGCACGAGGAGGCCGGTCGGGGTGTCGCCCCCGGCGGTGCCGGGGAGGGCGGCGGCGTGCAGGTGGACCCGGAGCGCCGCCATGCCCGTGTAGTGCATTCCGCTGACCGCGACGCCCATGACGACGGCGGCACCGAGGCTGGGCAGGAAGCCGTGGATCGAGACGGCGGCCCAGAGCGCGGCGGTCGAGGCCGACACGGCGATGATCACGGAGAGCGTCACGGTGATCGTGTCGTACTCGAACTGCCCATCAAGTCGCATCCCGGCCATGCCGAGGTAATGCATGGTGGCCACGCCGAGACCGGTGATCGTGCCGCCCGTCACCAGTGCCATCGGGGTGGCGCCCCGGTACCCGACCAGGAAGATGCCGACACCGACCATGACGATCGCGACGGCGAGGCTGGCGAAGGTGATCGCCTTGTCGTAGCCGATCGGCGCCTCCTCGACGGAGAAACCCATCATCGCTATGAAGTGCATCGTCCAGATTCCGGAGCCTATGGAAGTCGCACCGAGAGCCAGCCAGCCGGCCTTGAAGGAACGTTCCGTGCGCAGGGACCGGGTGGTGCAGCGCAGGCCGAGTGCCGCGCCGAGGCAGGCCATGAGGAACGCCGCGACGGGGGTCACCGCCCCATAGCTGAAACCGTCGATTGTGCCCTGCATACACACGTCCTTCGCAGAAGCCCGGGTGCGGACGACCCTAAGGCGCGAGGCCCGGCAAACAAACAGAAGAACTGCACTTTATCGACAGGGTCACCGGTCCATGACGCGGTCCCCGGGGGCCGTTCACATGGTGGCCACCCTTCGACTCTCCCCTGTTCGGCGGCGGCTGCGACGCTCGGGCCGTCCGCAACTCCGACGCTCCGTACCCCACGCAAGGAGTCCACGTGCACGCAGGCACCGCTACCGCTACCGCCTCCGTCGCTGCCGCCGCCCTGCTGGCCGCCGGCACGTTCCTGCTGTCGAACACCGACGCCCCCGTCCCGGACACCACCACCGCTGCCACCGCTGCCGCCGGGCACACCGTGCCGGTGACCCGCGCGGACGCCGCCCCGGCCGGCGCCCCGCTCGTCATCTCCCACCGGGGCGCGTCGGCCTACGCCCCCGAGAACACCCTCGCGGCCGTGGACAGGGCCCACGCGCTCGGCTTCGACTGGGTGGAGAACGACATCCAGCTGACCAAGGACGGCGTTCTCGTCGTCATCCACGACACCGGTCTGAAGCGGACCACCGACGCCGAGAAGGTCTTCCCGGACCGCGCGCCGTGGGCGGTCAAGGACTTCACGGCCGCCGAGATCGCCCGGCTGGACGCGGGGAGCTGGTTCGGTGCGCGGTACGCCGGTACCCGGGTGCCCACGCTCCGGCAGTACCTGGAACGCATCGAGCACAACCACCAGAGCCTGCTCATGGAGATCAAGAGCCCCGAGACCTACCCCGGGATCGAGCGGGCGGCCCTTCAGGTGCTGGACCAGGAGGGGTGGCTGGACACCGGTCATGTCCGCGACCGCCTCGTGATCCAGAGCTTCGGCGCGGACAGCGTGCGCACGGTGCACCAGAAGCGTCCGGACGTCATCACGGGTCTCCTGGGCACCCCGGCAGTCGCGAAGCTGCCCGCGTACGCCGAGTTCACCGACCGGATCAACCCGGAGTACACCTCGGTCTCCAGCGAGTACGTCGCGGCGGTGCACGCGCTGAAGGGACCGCACGGCAAAAAGCTCCAGGTCGACACGTGGACGGTCAACGACGCGGCACACGCGCTCCGGGTGACCGGCTACGGCGTGGACGGCATCATCACCAACGCGCCGGACGTGGTCCGCGCGGCCACCGGGGCGCGCGAGGCCGCCGGGGGTATGTAAGGCGGGGCGCGAGGCCGCCGGGGTCTGTGAGGCGGCGCGCGAGGCCGCCGGCTGACCGTCCGGGGCCGTTGGTCCGGTCGGCCGCCGACCGTTGTCAGTGGCCGGCCGTACGGTGGGTGCCATGAACAACAACGGGGTTGTCGAGTGGGCCGTCGTGGAGAGCGACATCGGTCCACTGCTGCTGGCCGCGACCGGTGCCGGGCTGGTGAGCGTGGTCTTCCACGCCCGTCCGGCGGTACGGGACAGGGCGCTGGAGCAGTTGCGGAGCCGGCTCGGCGCGGAGCTGATCGAAGCACCGGACTCCGCCCGGCTGGCCGAGCCGATACGCCAGTTCGCGGCGTATTTCGCGGGCACCCTGCGGGATTTCTCGCTCGATCTCGACTGGTCGCTGACGGGCGGTTTCAACCGCCAGGTGCTCCGTGAGCTGGCGGCCGGCGTGCCGTACGGCGCCGTCGCCGGTTACGGGGAGCTGGCGGAGCGGGTCGGACAGCCCGGGGCGGCCCAGGCGGTCGGGGCGGCCATGGGGTCCAATCCCCTGCCGGTCGTGGTGCCCTGCCACCGGGTGGTGGAGCGCGACGGCGGGATCGGTGGCTTCGGCGGCGGTCTGGAGACGAAGCGGCAATTGCTGGCGCTGGAGGGCGTGCTGCCGCAGCCGCTGTTCTGAGCCGGCGCGGCACCCGGCACCCCATACTCGTTTTAGTACGCACGTTCGGGCTGGCACACTGCCTCGGTGACCAACACCCTCGACGCATCCGACGCCCCCGGCGGGCCCCCTCCCACCGGCCGAGTCACCGCGGCCGAACTGCCGGGGCTCCGGCGCAGGACGACCGCCGTGCTGATCGCCGGCCAGATACTCGGCGGCCTCGGCGTGCCCGTCGGCATCGCCCTGGCCCCCGTGCTGGCGACGCAGGTCAGCGGCTCGGAGGCGCTGTCGGGCCTCGCGCCCACCGCGTCGGTGACCGGCACGGCCCTGCTGTCACTGCCGCTGGCCGCGCTGATGACCTCGCGCGGCCGCCGCCCCGGTCTCGTACTCGCGTATCTGATCGGGGCGCTCGGAGCCGGGCTGGTGGTGCTGGCCACCCTGGTGGAGAGCTTCCCGCTGCTGCTCCTCGGCATGGCCGCGTTCGGCGCGGGCTCCTCCGCCAATCTGCAGGCGCGGTTCGCCGCGGCGGATCTGGCCGAGCCGGAGCGGCGCGGCCGGGCGATCTCGACCGTCATCTGGGCCACCACCATCGGCTCGGTCGCGGGGCCCAACATCGCGGCTCCGGCCGGCCGGGTCTTCCGCGGCACCTCCGTCTCCGAGACGGCCGGCCCCTTCGTCTGGGCAGCCGGCATCTTCCTCCTCGCCGCCCTCGTGATCGCGGTCCTGCTGCGGCCCGACCCGCTGCTCACGGCACGCGCGCTGGCCCCCCAGGGGAGCGAGTCGGCCGGGCACCGTTCGCTGCGTGCCGGCGTCGCGGCCGTGCGGGCTTCACCGATGGCCCGGCTGGCCCTGGTGACCGTCACCGTCTCGCACACCGCGATGGTCTCGATCATGGTGATGACCCCGGTCGACCTCGGTCACCACGGCGCGGACCTCCAGCTGGTCGGCCTGGTGATCAGCGGCCACATCGCGGGGATGTACGCGTTCTCGCCGGTGATGGGCTGGCTGTCGGACCGCTTCGGGCGGCTCGCCGTCATCGGCCTGGCCGTCGGGCTGCTCTCCCTGGCCGCGCTGCTGGCGGGCACCGCGGGCGCCGCTCACGGCAGGACCGCGGCCGGTCTCTTCGTACTCGGGCTCGGCTGGTCCGCAGGGCTGGTCGCCGGTTCCGCGCTGCTCACCGACTCCGTGCCGCAGGCCGCGCGCGCCGCCGTACAGGGCCTCTCCGACCTGACCATGAACGCCTCCGCGGGCATCGGCGGCGCGGTCGCCGGGGTCATCGTCTCCCGGGCGAGCTACGGCTGGCTGAACCTCACCGGCGCCTGCCTGCTGCTGCCGATGGCCGCGCTGGCCCTGCGCCGGTCCCTCAGCCGCCCCGCCTCGGCCCGCCCCTGACCCCGCCGCCCGAAGGCGCGGAATCCTCAGGGCTTCGCCGCCCGAACGCGCGAGATCCTCAGGGCTTCGCCGCGCGAACGCGCGAGATCCTCAGGGCATCAGAGGGTGATGTGGTAGGCCTTGCGCAGCGTCTCGTGCACGGTCCACGTCGTACGGTCGCCCTCGCGCAGCACGCAGGCGTCGCCCGGTCCGATCTCCAGGGTCGCGCCGCCCTCGACCGCCACCGTCGCGCGTCCGCTGACCACCACGAACAGCTCGTTGGCCTCGGTGTCCGTGACCACGCCGGGCGTGATCTGCCAGATCCCGCGCAACTGCTTGCCGTCGGCCGACTCCCACAGCACCTTGCCGGTGACCTGCGGATCGCCCGACACGATCTGGGCGGGATCGAGCGGTTCCGGTTCGAGCACGGCGTCCGGAATGTGCACGGCAAAAGAGGCGGGAGCTTGATCAATTGTGGTCATGGGCGGTCACTTTAGCGACCGCCCATGAGCGTCCCGTGCTACCCCCTACCCCTGTGGACCGGCGGTGGGGTCGACCACGGCCAGCCACGCGTCGGCGATCAGCCGGTGCCCGAGCGGGGTCGGGTGGACGCCGTCCCTCGCCAGCTCCGCCGGCGTGCGGTCCCGTACCGCGCGGGCCATGACGTGGTCGGCGCGGACCACCTGGGCCCCGTTGCCGGCGGCTGCCCGCAGGACGGCGTCGGTGCGCGGCGCCAGGTCCTCGAACCAGCTCTCCTGCTCCGGCTCGACCGGGAGCAGGAACGGGGTGATGACGACCAGCCGCGCGGGCAGCCCGCGCGCGGTGTCCGCGAGCAGGCCGTCGAGGCAGGCCTCGAACTCGTCGACGGGGCTGGCCAGTCCGCTGTCGTAGTGCCGCCAGGTGTCGTTGATGCCGATCTTCACGGTGACCACGCTGGGCCGGTGATCGATGACATCGGTGGTCCAGCGGGTTTCGAGGTCGTAGACGCGATTGCCGCTGATCCCCCGGTTGATGACACGGGGCCCGGGTCCCTCGGCTGCCCGGTCGCGCAGGGTCCGCGCGATCTCGTGGACGTAACCCGCACCGAGCGATGCGGCGTCCGCGCGGTCGCGGCCCGCGTCGGTGATGGAGTCTCCGATGAACAGGAGTGTGTCGTCGTGTCTGATGCGCATGTCTGCCATTCTGACGTCGGGGGCGTCCAGACGCCCCTCGCGGTCTTCGGGGTTCAGCCGACCATGTCCGACCATGTTCGGCCCTACGCGGTCCGGCCCGCGAATCCCCTCAGTGCCGCGGCCTCCCGCGCGAGCACCTCGGGGTCGTCGCCGGGCACGAACTCGATGAGCGCCTCGACGCCCCGGCCCGCCAACAGGCCGAGTGCGGCGTCCCACAGCCGCGAACGGTCCGCCAGAGGCAGCCGGTTGTTGCCCGGCCACCACGAGAAGGCGTGCACCGCGCAGACCCGGTCCGCCAGCTCGGCGAGCCCCGCCAGCGCCTCCTCGTCCGGGGCGTCCTGCGGCGGCTGCCAGTACGTGCGGACGTTGTCCGCGCCCACCTCGTCCAGCAGCCGGGCGGTCGAGGCGACGGTGTCGGTGAGCGTTCCCCCGTGGAACTCGGGCGCCAGCAGCAGTCCGTGGTCCGCGGCGATCCGCGCCGCCTCCCGCAGACAGCGCACGGTCTCCCGCCGCTCCCCGGGCAGCGCGGACCGCGATCCGGCCGCGCCCGCCCACACCCGTATCCGGGGTGCCCCGAGAAGCACCGCGGCGCGGGCGACGGCGGGGAATCCCGCCAGTTCGCCCGGGGTGGCGCGGAAGTACGAGCCGTACGAGCAACAGGCCATCCCGTACCGCTCGGTGGCCTCGCGGACCGCGCGGACGGTGTCGGGCCGGGCCTCGGGCGCGTGCACATCGGCCCCCCACTCGATCATCTCCAGGCCCGCCTGCGCCGCGCGGCGCGCGACCTCGGCTGCGGGCAGCCGGCGGAAGGTGACCGAACACAGCCCGAGCCCGACTCTTCCCGCCGCGTTCCGGCTGCTCTCGTCGGTCATGTCACTGCCTTCCCGCGATGGGTGTGCTCTTCGTGCGGCCCGCCCGGACGGGGCGGACGGACCGCACGAACTGGACTGGGCCGAACTGGACTGGGCAGGGCTGGGGCGGCCACCGTCACCGCCGTCGTTCAGGCGGCGTTCGGGCCCACGTCGGCGGCCGTGAGCGGGTGCCGGAGCGCGGGCGCTGTCGCGTACTCGTCGGCGCCGATGTCCCGTACGCTGCCGCGCTGGTCCCCGTCGATGTCGTCGGCGACGGCGGCCCCCGCCAGGGTGGCGGCGCCGATCGCCGGGCTGCCCGAGGACAGCCGCAGGATGCCGTCCGCGCCCTGGCTGAGCAGCGGGTCGGCCCGGGTGAAGCCCCCGGCGGGGATGTTGCCGTCTCCGGCCGCGCCCCACAGCAGGTTGCTCTGCCAGGTGAAGCCGGTGGTGGCCCCCATCGCGACGAGGCTGCCGGCGTCACCGACCAGCAGGTTGTCGGCCACGGTCACGTCCTGCGGCTCGTACGCCCGGGTCTCGCCGGAGAGCGAGCCGGCGTTGCCGATCAGGGAGTTGTGCACGATCACCGCGCGGTCGCAGGCGTCGTTCCCCGTCCGCTGGTCCGGTGTCTCGCCGGAGTTGTGGTCACGGGTGGTGCCGCTGCCGATCACCAGCGCCCTGCCGGACAGCCCGCTGAGGTAGTTGTTGACGATCCGGTGGTCGTTGCCGTAGATCCGCACCCCGTCGATGCCGTCGATCAGGTAATTGCCCTCCACCACGGAACGGTTGCCGTGGCGCAGCACGATGCCGCCTCGGCTGTCGCGGATGGTGTTGTACCTGATGGTGTTCTTCGACGACTTCACCGAGATCGCCTCTGGATCGCCGTCGCAGCGCTCGAACAGGTTGTACTCCACGACCGCGTTGGCCTCCGACAGGGCCCGGCCGCTGACGCCGAGGCGGATCGGCTCGCCGCCGTTGGCGCCGGTGAAGCTGTGGTCGGAGAAGTGGTTGCGGAAGATGTGCAGGTTCTGGGCCATGGCGGTCTTGCCCGTGCCGTCGACGACGATGAAGATGCCGGCGGTGGTCTTGTTGTGGAAGTGGTTCCGGTCGATCTTCGAGTCGTCCGCCCGCACGACGAGCCAGTACGGGTCGCCGTTGTCCGCGAGCTGGAAGTCGTTGCGGGTCAGCCGGATCGACGAGCAGTCCGCCGGGATCTCCATCGTGGTGCTCTGCCGGAAGGAGAAGCCGCTGAGGGTGATGTTGCTCGAATCGCTGAGCACGAAGCCGCGTTCGCCGCGCAGCACGGCGCCGCCGCGGGTCTTCGAGACGATGGTGATCTGTGCGGCGGCGGTGCCGTTCTTGCCGGAGATGTTGATCGCGCTGCCCGAGGGGACCGTGTAGGTGCCGTCGGCGACGACGATCCGGTCCCCGGGTGCGGCGCTGTTGATGGCGCTCTGGAGCTGGGCGAGGGTGGCGACCGGGATGTCGGCGGCCGAGGCGCTGCCCGACAGTGAGGTGGTCAGCGGTACGGCGGCGAGGGCGGCCACGGCGGTGCTTCTGAGGAATGTGCGGCGTTGCATGGTGCCTCCTGTGTCGATGCGGACGGGTTCGCTCAGCCGGCGTGCGGGCCGACGTCGGCCGGGGTCAGGGGGGCGCGCCCGGAGGACCGGCGGGAGTATTCGTCGGCGCCCACGTCACGGGTACGGCCGCGCGGCTGCCCGTCGATGTCGTGGGTGACGGGCGGCCACCGCAGCGTTCCCGCGCCGATCGCCGGGCTGTCGGCGGCGGGCCGGGCGATGCCGTACGGGTCCGTCACCAGGCGGGGGTCGACGCGGGTGCCGCCACCGGCCGGGATGTTGCCGTCGGCGGCGGCGCCCCACAGGAGGTTGCCCGACCAGGTGAAGCGCACGGTGTCCGCCATCTCGACGAGGCTGCCGGTGTCACCGACGAGCAGGTTGTCCGCGACGGTGACGTCCCTCGGCTCGTGCGGGCGCTGGCTCTCGCCGGAGAGCGTGCCGTGGTTGCCGACCAGGGTGTTGTACGCGATGAGGACCCGGTCCGGGGCGTCGTTGCCGGTGCGCGACGCGGGCGGCTCGCCGGGCAGGTGGTCGCGCTCGGAGCCGCTGCCGATCACCAGGGCGCGCCCGGACAGGCCGGCCAGGTAGTTGTTGACGATCACGTGGTCGTTGCCGTAGATCCGTACCCCCTCCTGGCCGTCGACGAGGTGGTTGGCCTCCACCCGGTTGCGGTTGCCGTGCCGCAGGACGATGCCGCCCAGGCTGTCGCGGATGGTGTTGTACCGGATGGTGTTGTCGGAGCTCTTCACCGAGATCGCCTCGGGGTCACCGTTCGCGCGCTCGAACAGGTTGTACTCCACGACCGCGTGGGCGCCGGACAGGGCGCGGGGGCTGACGCCGAGCCGGATCGGTTCGCCGCCGTTGGAGCCGGCGAAGGTGTGGTCGGAGAAGTGGTTGCGGTACACGTGGACGCGCTGGGCCATCTCGTCCGTGCCGGCGCCCTCGATGCCGAGGTAGATGCCGAGGGTGCTCTTGCCGTGGAAGTGGTTGTGGTCGACGGTGCTGTCGTCCGCGCGCACCATCACCCAGTGCAGGCCCTCGATGTCGGCCAGTTGGAGGTCGTTGCGGGTGAGCCTGATGTGCGAGCAGTCCGGGGGGACGTCGAGGGTGCTGCTCTGCCGGAAGGAGAAGCCGCTGAGGGTGATGTGGTGGGACGCCGCGAAGACGAAGCTGTGCTCGCCCTCCAGGATGACGCCGCCCCGGCTCTGCGCGGCGATGGTCACGGGCGCCCGGCCGGTGCCCCGCTTGTTCCGGATGGTGAGGGGGCTGTCCGGCGGGACGGTGTAGGTGCCGTCGGCGAGGACGATCCGGGCGCCGGGCCGGGCCCGGTCGATCGCGGACCGGAGCTCGTCGAGTGTGCGGACGGTCGCCGGGGCCGGAGCCGCGCTCGCGGTCAGCGGTCCGCCGACGGGGGCGGCGGCGGCCAGGGCCACCCCTGCCGCGGTGCTCATGAGGAACGTGCGGCGTTGCATGGTGCCTCCGTGAGTGAGTGGTGGATCGGGGCCCGAGGCCTCTTGTGGATCAGGCCGGGGTGTCTCTCGTGGATCAGGCCGGGGTGTCTCTCGTGGATCAGGCCGGGGTGTCCAGGAACAGTTCGATGACGGGGACGGGGGTGTCGGGGCGGCGCACCGGGATCTGGAGCGTGAGCGTGCCGGCGGGCTGTCCGCCCATCTCGGTGTTGACGGCGGGCCGGTCGGGGTCGATGTGGACCGGGATGATCTCGGACGCGTCGTTCAGCAGCTGGGCGTACCGCACCCGGCCCGCGAGGCCCGGCAGGTGCAGGTGGCGCGGCGGCCAGGCGAACAGGTGGACGTAGAGCCGGTCGCCGCGCTGGGTGTACCGGCATTCGGCGGGGGCGGTGTACGGGGACGGGCCGCAACCGCGGAGCGAGCGCTCGTGCAGCTCCGTCCAGCGGCCGATCCCGTCGAGGATCGCCAGGTCGCGCGGGTCGAGTTCGCCGCGGCCGTTGGGTCCCACGTTGAGCAGCAGGTTGCCGCCCTTGGACACCCCGTCGACGAGCATCCGGATCAGCAGGTCCGCGCTCTTGTGGTCGAGGTTGTCGCGGTCGTAGCCCCAGCTCCCGTTGAGGGTCTGGCAGGCCTCCCAGAGCACCGGGCGCCCGTCCTGCGTCATCGGCCCCGAGGGCTGGTACTGCTCGGGGGTCACGAAGTCCCCGGGCAGTCCGGTCCGGTCGTTGACCAGGACGTGCGGCTGGAGTTCCCGGATCGTCTCCAGGAGCTTCGGGGAGTCCCAGTCGTCCGGCCCCTTGCCGCCCCACCAGGTGCGTCCGGCGTAGGAGAAGTCGAAGAAGAGGTAGTCGACGCGCCCGAACGACGTCAGCAGTTCGCGGACCTGGCCGTGCAGGTAGCGCTGGTAGTCGCGGATGTCCCGGTCGGCGTTGGCGGCCTTGAACTCCTCGTCGTCGCGCTGCGGGTGGGTGCCGTCCACGGGGAAGGACGGGTGGTGCCAGTCGATCAGCGAGTAGTAGAGGCCGACCTTGAGCCCTTCGTCGCGGCACGCCCGGACGAACGGGCCGACGAGGTCGCGGCCGTGCGGGGTGTTGGTGACCTTGTACTCGGTGAGGGCGCTGTCCCACAGGCAGAAGCCGTCGTGGTGCTTGGTGGTCAGGACGACGTAGCGCATGCCGGCCGCCTTGGCGGCCCTGGCCCACTGGACCGGGTCGTGGCGGTCGGGGGCGAAGTGGTCGAAGTAGACCTGGTACTGCTCGTCGGTCAGCTTCTCCCGGTTCTTGACCCACTCGTGCCGCGCGGCGAGGGAGTACAGGCCCCAGTGGACGAACATGCCGAACCGGGCTTCGGTGAACCAGGTCGTCTCCGGGGCTCCTGCGGGAGCCGGGGTCGCGGACGGGGTCATGGGGATGTGCTCCTTGCGGGGACGGTGGTGGGGGCGGGGCGGAGGAGGCGGCGGGGGTCAGCCCTTCAGCGCGCCGGAGGACAGACCGCTCACGAAGGACCGCTGGAAGAACAGGAAGACGATCACGGAGGGCAGCAGGGCCAGCAGCGAGGCGGCCATCACCACTCCGGGGGTGACCGAAGGGTCGATCCGCAGGGTCCGCAGCGCCAGCGGGAGCGTGTACGAGGAGGAGTCGGTGGAGACCAGGAGGGGCAGCAGGTACTGGTCCCAGATCATGGTGAAGCCGAAGACCCCGATGACGCCGAGCGCGGGCTTGCACATCGGCAGGATGATCTGGGCGAAGATCCGCAGGTCTCCGGCCCCGTCGATGCGGGCGGCCTCTTCGAGTTCGCGCGGCACGTCCTTCATGAACTCGGTCATCACCAGGATGGAGAACCCCCAGGCGCCCAGCGGGACGATCATTCCGGCCAGCGTGCCGATGAGGTTGAAGTGGACGACCGGCAGGTCGGAGAGGATCAGGGACAGCGGGAGGGCCAGGATCTCCTCGGGCAGCATCAGCGTCGCCAGGACGGCGACGAGCACCAGCGTCATCCCGGGGAAGACCTTCCTGGCCAGCGCGTACCCGGCCAGTACGGAGACGGCCACCTGGAGCAGCAGCCCGCCGCCGACCACGAAGAACGAGTTCAGCAGGTACGTGAGCACCCCCTGGTCGAAGGCGATCCGGAAGTTGTCCAGGGTGACGCCGGAGGGGATGACGCTCAGCTGCGTCGGGTCCTTGACGTGTCCGAAGGCGCTGACGAGCAGGGCGAGCAGGGGCCCCGCGAAGACGATCAGGACCAGCAGGTGGACGGCGTTCCGCAGGATCCGGCCGCCGGCGCTCCGGCTCTCGGTCAGGCCGAGCGCGGTTTCGGTCCGCTCACTCACTTGCTTTCCCTCCGCCGCAGCAGTTGGACGACGACGGTCAGGATCAGCGTCGCGACGAACAGCAGGACCGCTCCCGCCGCTCCGACACCGAGCCGGTTCTGTTCGAGGCCGAGCTTGTAGATGAGGGTCATGACGACCTCGGTGGAACCGTCGGGCCCGCCGTTGGTGAGCAGGAACACCTCGGTGAACACCCGCAGTCCGCGGATCGCGGCGAGGATGAAGAGGATCGAGAACACCGACCGCAGTCCGGGTACGGCCACGTGCCACACCCGCTGCCACCTGGACGCGCCGTCGACCTTCGCGGCCTCGTACAGGCCTCGGTCCACGCTCGTCAGACCGGCGAGAATGATCATCATGTCGTAGGGGGCGCCCCGCCAGATGCCGGTGAGCATGATGGAGGCCATCGACGTGTCGGGGTCGTTGATGAACCCCGAGGGCCCCATCCCCACCATCCCGAGCAGCGAGTTGAGCATGCCGTCGCCGGTCGGGTGGTACATGATCCGCCACAGTTCGGCGACGACCGCGAGCGGCACCACCACCGGGAGGAACGCCGCGGAGCGCACGAACTTCAGCCGGCGGCTCTGCCCCTCCATCAGCAGGGCGAGGACGAGACCCAGCGCCATCGATCCGGCGGTCTGCCCGGCGGCCAGTACGACCGTGTGCCACGCGGCCTCACGGAATCCGTGGGACTGGAGCACCGCGGCGTAGTTCTCCGTGCCGACCCACTTGTTCCCCAGGTAGGGCTGAACCTCCTGGAAGGACATGGTCAGCGCGTTGGCCATGGGGATGAACTTGAAGTACAGGAAGAGAATCAGCGCGGGGGCGAGGAACAGCCAGGGCGTCCACCACCGGCCCGATCTGCGGCTGCGTCCCGGGTGGCCGGTGGCCCCGCCGTCCCGGCGGCCCGGTTTCCGCGGGGAGGGGCCGGCCGCCGCGGGGGCGGCCGGTTCCGCCTGGTCGAGGCTCATGACGCGGCGATCCCCTGCTCCTTGAGGATCTCGGCGAGCTGCTTGTCGAGCTCACGGAGCTTGGCCCCGGTGTCGAGGCCGCAGTCGGCCATGAGCGCGTTCACCGTGTCCGCCGTCGCCTGCCGCACCGGGGTCCAGTTCGGGATGGACGGCGCGTACCGGCCGGAGTCCTGGTACGCCTGGGCGTAGGTCTTCCAGCGGGGGTCGGGCCGTACCTGGGTGATGTCCACGGTCTTGTTGACGGGGAGCTGCACGATGGAGCCGGTGTCGCCCGCCATCGCCGTCTTCTGGCCCTCGGCGGATACGGCGAAGCCCGCGAAGGCGTCCTGGCCGGCCTGGTTGGCGGAGCCGGCCATCAGGTAGACGGAGCCGCCCTCCGCGAGAACGGTGGCGTCCTTCGGGCCCTTGGGCATCGGCACGACCTCGTACTTGTCCTTGCCGAGGGTCTCGTCGAAGCGCGGCAGCAGGTACGGGCCGACGACGAACATGCCGGTCCGGCCCGCCTCGAACGTCTCGTTCGTCGGCGGGGTGTCCATGGTCACGGCGCCGGGCTGGATGGCCTTGGCCTTGCAGCCCAGGTCGCGGAACCACTGCATGGCCCCGACCGATGCCTTCGTGGACGAGGCCGGCTTGTACGTGCCCGAGCCCTTGCCGGTCTCGGTGATGAAGTCGCCGCCCGCGGCCCACAGGAAGTTGGAGAAGTACCAGGAGGCGTAGCCGCGTTTGGTGGAGAGCGGGGCGGCGAGTCCGGCGGTGTTGTTCTTGCCGTCGCCGTCCGGGTCCCGGGTGGTGAAGGCCTTGGCCATCGCGGCGAAGTCGTCCCAGTTCCGGGGGGTGTCGAGCTTCAGCTTCTGCCGCCAGTCCTTGCGGATGAGCAGCGCGGACGCCTGTGCCGAGTACGGCAGTCCGTACTGCTTGCCGTCCACGGCCTTTCCGGAGTCCAGCCCCTGGCCGATGATCTGCCCACTGTTCTTGATCTTGTCCAGGTCGATCTCCCGGAGCAGGCCCTGGCTGTGCATGGCCCCGAGCTGGGTCACGTCGTTCATGACGATGTCGGGGAGGTTCTTCTGGGCGGCCCGCTGCTGGAGCTTGGTCTCGAAGTCATCGAAGATGGCCGTGACCTTGACCTTGTAGCCCGTCTTCTTCTCGAAGGCGGTGGCGAGCGCGATCGCGCCCTGCTCCCCAGGGCCGCCCGGTGTCGTCCTGGTCCAGAGCTCCAGAGGCGCCTTGGGGTCCTGCTTGGCATCGACTCCCGCAGGCCCGGACGAACAGCTGGTGAGGACCAGTGTCGAGGCGAGGACACCCGCACCGATCCATCGCGATCTCTGCATCACAACTCCTGTTTTCGCCGCATCACAGTTGGGCCTGGAAAGCGCTTTCTGGGACGTTAACGGGGTGAGATTCAGCGGTCAATACTCCGATGAATACAAAAAGTTTCCACGGACCGGCACGGCACCCGCCGGACGACCTTCCGGGTACGCCTCCGGCAATCCGGAACGCGCGAGGGGGATATCACCTTCAGAAATCGCCTAGTATCCGGCCTGATGCCTGGCCAGTTGAGCGATCAATGTGCACGACTGCCCCGATCCGGGGCAAGCGCGGGCCGTGACAGAAACTGCCGGACGGCAGGGTCTGGACATCCGACCTGCACCCAAGGACATTCCAGTGATCCGATGTATCGTCCCTGCGAACCATCCGACCTGAGAACCGAACAAGCCACCCGACAGGCCGAGGAGCCAGACCCGATATGAACGAACCGGCCACCGCACCGACAGCCCTGTTGGTCATGGAGGAAGAACGCCGGGCGGACGTCTACCCGCCCGAGGTGCTGGCCGGGATCGGCCGGCTCGCGCACTGGCAGGGGCCGCCCCGCACCCGGCAGCAGCTCGACGCGGACCCCGAGGTCCTGAGGGACGTCGACATCCTGCTCACGGGCTGGGGTGCGCCCGTCCTCGACACCGCCTTCCTGTCCCGGGCCCCCCGGCTGCGGGCCGTTCTCGTCGCGGCGGGGTCCGTCCGGCACCTGACCACGCCCGCCTTCTGGGAGCGCGGTATCCCGATCGTCTCCGCCGCCTCGGCCAACGCGGTCCCGGTCGCGGAGTTCACCCTCGCCCAGGTCCTCCTCGGCCTGAAGCAGGCACACCGCATCGCGCGGGAGGTCGCGAGCAGCCGCCGCTTCCCGTACGACCCCGACGTCCCGGGCGCCTACCGGTCACGGGTGGGCCTGCTGGGGCTCGGCCACATCGGCCGGCTCGTCGCCGCCCACCTCAGCCGCTTCGACGTCGAGGTCCTGGCCACCGACCCCGTCGCCTCCCCGGAAGCCGCCCGGCAGGCGGGCGTCCGGCTGGTCCCCGTCGAGGAGCTCTTCGCCACCTGCCACGTCGTCAGCCTCCACGCACCGCTCCTGCCCGAGACCCAAGGCACGATCGGGGCGCGGCTGCTGAACTCGATGAGGCCCGGCGCGACGCTGGTCAACACCGCACGGGGCGCGCTGATCGACGAGCCGGCCGCGGCTCGGACCCTGCTTGCCAGGCCCGATCTCACCGCCGTGCTCGACGTAACGCATCCCGAGCCCCCGGCTCATGACTCGCCACTCTTCACCCTTCCCAACGTCGTCCTGACACCGCACCTCGGCGGCGCCCTGGGTGCCGAACGCCGGCGCCTCGGGCAGCTCGTGCTCGACGAACTCCACCGGTTCACACAGGACCGGCCGCTGCGCCATGCCATCGATCCCGCGCACGCCGCTTCACTGGCCTGACGGCCGGCACCGAACAGCCGGACGCGAGGCGGCCATGCTGTACCGAATTCCCGGGACCGGGCAAGCCCGGCCGGCAACCCATTCCACGATTCCGCAGCCCAGGGGCGTCACGTCAGTGAAACGTTAGCGAAACGCTAGTGAGACGTAAGCGGGAGGAGCCATAGTTCAGGGCAGGACGAAGTCCCGGCCCCGGGCTGTCGCTCCGTCTATTCGTCCGGACCGAATTCGTGACTGATATCGGGGACTTCACGCGCGGCCAGATATTCGTACCCGCATCCCCGTACAGATCTTCGCGCCCGCACGGAAATCGGCACGGCGAAATTACGAGCATTCGCTTTCCGCTCCTGCGCGTCCTCGTAGGCAATGGCGAGTAATCGCGCACGGCCGGGCCCGATTCCCGCACGGCCGCCGCCCGGGAACGTTTGAGCCCACCCCTGCCGCGACAGGGATGTGGACATGTCACAGACTGCGCCGATCGGCGCCGCTCCCCAGCCGCCCGCTCCGCACGCGCCCGTGCTCTCCGCAGAGGTGCGGGCCGCCCTCGCCGCGCACCGGCCCGTCGTCGCGCTGGAGTCGACGATCATCGCCCACGGCCTGCCCCGCCCCCGCAACCTTCGGGTGGCCGAGGAGCTGGAGGGGCTCGTGCGGTCAGGCGGCGCCGTGCCCGCCACCATCGCCGTGCTGGACGGCAGGGCCAGGATCGGCCTGGACAAGGACCAGTTGGAGCGGGTCGCCCAGGACCCGGCGATGCGCAAGTTCGGCCACCGGGACCTCGCCCCGGCCCTGGCGGCCGGTGCGAGCGGGGCGACGACGGTCTCCGCGACGGCGTTCCTGGCCGCATGCGCCGGCCTGCGCGTCTTCGCGACCGGTGGGCTCGGCGGGGTGCACCGGGGCTGGGCCGAGACCCAGGACGAGTCGGCGGACCTGCGGCTGCTGGCCGGGACCGGGATCACCGTGGTCTGCGCGGGCGTGAAGTCGATCCTGGACGTGCCCGCCACGCTCCAGCGGCTGGAGACGCTCGGCGTGGGGGTGCTCGGATACGGCACCGACCGGTTCCCCGGGTTCTATCTGAGCAGTTCGGGCGAACCGGTCGACTGGACCGTGAACTCCCCCGAGGAGGTCGCAGAGGTGATGGCCGCCCAGGATGCGCTCGGCGGCCCGGACACCGCGCTGATCGTCGCCCATCCCGTACCACGGGCGGAGCAGTTGGATCCCGCCCTGCACGACCGGGTGCTCGCCGAGGCGCTGGACGCCTGCCGGGAGCACGGCATCGTGGGGCAGGCCGTCACTCCGTACCTGCTGGACCAGCTGACCCGGCGGACCGGCGGCGCCTCGCTGGAGGCCAACCTCGCGGCGGTCCGCGGCAATGTGGCGCTCGCCGCCCGGATCGCCACGGCCTGGACCGCCCGGTGACCGGTGGCCTTCTCGTCGTCGGGGACGTGGTCACGGACGTGGTGGCCCGGCACGCGACGGCGCTGGTCCACGGTACGGACACCAAGGCCGGCATCCGGACCCTGCCGGGCGGGGCCGGAGCCAACGTGGCCTGCTGGGCGGTGCGTTCCGGCTGCCCGGAGGTGCGGCTGCTGGCCCGGGTCGGCGCCGACTCCGCCGACTGGCACCGGGACCGACTGCGCCGGGCGGGCGTACGCGGTCTGCTGGCCGTGGACGACGGGGCCCCGACGGCGACGGTCGTCGCCCTGGTCGACTCCGCCGCAGAGCGCACCTTCCTCACGGACAGCGGCGCGGCCCTGCGCCTCGCCCCGGAGGACTGGTCACCGTCGATGCTCGACGGGATCGGCCGCCTCCACCTCTCCGGCTACCTGCTCTTCGCCGAGAGGAGCCGCGCGACGGCTCTGCTCGCGCTGCGGGAGGCCGGGCGGCGGAACATCCCGGTGAGCGTCGACCCGGCCTCCGCGGGGTTCCTGGCCGAGCTGGGTGTCGACCGGTTCCTGGAACTCGTCGGGGAGGTGGACCTGCTGCTGCCCAACGCGGACGAGGCCCGACTGCTCACCGGCCTCCCCGGGCCTGCCGACGCCGCGGCAAAGCTGAGCCTGCTGGTCCGCCAGGTCGTCGTCACCCTGGGCCGGGACGGCGCTCTGCTCGCCACCGGGGGCGCGGTGACCGGGCGGGTCCCGGCAGAGCCGGTGCGGGACCCGGTGGACTCCACCGGAGCGGGCGACGCCTTCACCGGCGGCTTCCTCGCGGCGCTGCTGGCGGGCGAGGACCCCGCGACGGCCGCCTCTGCGGGATGCCGCTCGGGAGCACGCGCCGTCATGGCGGTGGGCGGACGGCCGCCGCCGCCCGGGGACCGGTAGGGCCGCTACCCGTCCGCGTCCCGCCGCAGCCCCGTCCAGGCAGGGTGGCGCGGGTCGTCGGCCCGGACGACCGCGTCCGCGCTCCCGGCGGGCGCCACCTCGTCCTCGTACCGTGCGAAGGCGGGCAGCGTCCACTGCTCGGCCTCCTCCGTGCGCCGCCGCAGCGCGCCCGGCGACAGCCGCAGGTGGACGCTCAGGTCGAACGGGAACCAGTGCCCCAGCAGCAACGGCCCGTGCACCACCAGCACCCCGCCCTCCGGAAGGAGCCGGTAGGGGCTCCGGGTGGCCCGGTCCGTCGCCGGGTCCCAGAGATCGGGCAGCACCCGCCCGTTGCCGCCCGCCTCCAGCGGCCCGAACACCTCACGCCACAGCGCTCCGGTGTCGAACCAGCTGCCGTAGTACGAGTCGGGGTCCCGCTTTCCGTACTCGTACCGCAGGCTGGCGGGCCGCAGGAACCCCGCCGTGGACACGGGGAGCACGGACCGGCCGCGCAGCCGCAGCGCCTGGGCGAGCGACTCGGCCAGCTCGCCGGTACGGGCGGCCGGGGCCCCGTCGACGGCGACCTTGAGCCAGGGCCCGCCGTCGGACGGCTCCAGCGCGTCGGCGTGCGCGGCGAGGGCTTCCGCCAGCCGTTCCCAGGTGATCGCTTCGAATCGCACGGCACCATCATCGCCCCGGCCGGCCCAGCTCCGTCCGGCCGAGCTCCGTCCGGTGCTCCGCCGCCAGCCGCACGACGCGTGCGGCGAGCGGGCCCCTGGCCGGTTCGATCGCGGCGGCGGCCTCCGCGAGGCGGGTGATGTCGGTGAACCAGTCGCCGGAGAGCGTGTCCGCCACCCCGATACGGGCGAAGCCGCGTTCCAGCAGGCCCCTGGCGGTCTCCGGGCGGCCGCGCAGCAGCGCCTTCACGGCGGCGACGGCGTTGGCGAGCGCGCTGGCGGGCCTCGACCAGTCGTCGCTGCGCGCCGCCGGGTTGTCCTGGTCATTGCCGGGCCGGTTCGCGACGGACAGCGCCACGATCTCCAGATCCAGCCGCCAGAAGAGGGGCAGCCCGTCGAAGTCGACGAAGAGCAGCCGCCTGCTCCGGGAGTTCCCCAGCTCGGGGTCGACCCGTAGCGAGGCGACGTGCCGGACCGTGCCGAGCAGCTCCGGAACGGCGGCCACGCAGTCCGCGAACCTGCCGTCGGGCACGATCCAGCGGAGGTCGATATCGCTGTACGCGTCGGCGGTTCCCCTCGCGAGCGACCCCCTCGGTTCCGCCCGTGACCCGGCGCGGTGGGAGCGGAGCGCGCCCAGGAGCTGCCTCGCCAGCGCGGCCCGGCGCGCCGGATCGAGGTCGCCGGGGCCCGCTTCACTCACTGCCTGCCACCCTTCCGGCGCCGCCTCGTACGATCTTCCCCATGGATCTCGAATTCGCCCGCACGTTCGCCTCGCAGTGGCAGGACGACTGGAACTCCCACGACCTGGAACGCATCCTGACGCATTATCACGAAAACGTGACGTTCAGCTCCCCCATGATCGCCCGGTTCACCGGCGACCCCTCCGGCACCGTGCGCGGCAAGGACCAGCTGCGTGCGTACTGGGCGCGCGGCCTCGATCTCATCCCGGACCTGGAGTTCGAGGTGATGGACGTCCGGGTGAGCGTCGACACCCTGGTGATCGACTACCGCAACCAGATCGGCGGCCGGGTGTACGAGGTGCTGACGTTCCGGGACGGGCTGGTGATCGGCGGCCTCGGCGCGTACGGGGAGACGCTCGCCCGCTGACCGGGGGCGAGCGTCTCCCCGCCTCACTTCTTCCCGTCGCAGTCCACCGCGTCTGCGTCGTCGGAGAGTTCACTGCCCTCGGGCAGCAGATAGGTCACCCAGAGGACGACGGGCTCGGTCCCCAGGTTGCGCCCGATGTGGCGGTGCTTGGCGCCGGACGGCTCGATGAAGGACGTTCCGGCGGGCGTCACCTCGACCGAGCAGTCGTCCAGGGTGCGGGTCAGCGTCCCCTTCTTGACGACCGCGATCAGCTGGCCGCGGTGGGTGTGCCAGCCGGTGGAACCGCCGGGCTCGACGGTGATCTTCCGGAAGGTGACGTCGGTACGGCCCTTCGGCGTCTTCACCTTCAGTTTGCCCGGCGATGTGCCCTCCGCGACGACGGTGCCGCTCACCCCGCTGCCCGGAGTCGCGACGGCCGCCGACGGTACGAAGCAGAGCGCTGCCACACAGCCCCCGATGACAAGCGCCTTGACCGGCCGCCCCTGGTGTCCGCCACGTCTCATGGGCCACTCCTCCGCGTCAGTGCCCCGGGCATCATCCGGTGCCCCTGGCATCCCAAATGCCCCGACGCTACCCAGGAGCCGCCCTGGCGAACCGTCCCGCCGCCGTCATTCACCGCGCAGCCGGACGGCCAGCGGTCCTTCGCCGGACACCTCGATCTGCCCGTCCCTGACCGCCTCCGTGAAGGTCACCTCGCCGCGCCCGAGGGCGAGGCAGAGGGCGGCGTCGAGCACGATGCGCGCGTCGGCCCGCTCTGCGGGGCCGTCCCCGTAGACCGCGCCGCCGGGCTCCCGTACCCCCGTACGGACGTGGAACTCGCCCTCGTCCAGCTGGACATCGAGCACGCCGTCACCGGCCGGTCCGCCGGGCCCGTCCAGGGCGCGCAGCAGCGGCAGCGCGAACCAGTGCGCCCGGACCGCGTCCGTGGGCCGCCGCTCCGCGAGGGCGGGCGCTCCCCATTCGGCGAGTGCGGCCAGGACGGGCAGCAGGCCGTGGCCGCGTTCGGTGAGTTCGTACACCGAGGCGGCGGCGGGCGGCGGCAGCCTGCGCCGGGTGGCCAGTCCGCCCTGCTCCATGTCCCTGAGCCGGGAGGCCAGGACGTCCGTGCTGACGCCGGGCAGGTCCGCGTGCAGATCGGTGTACCGGCGCGGACCGGCCAGCAGTTCACGGACGATCAGCAGGGTCCACCGGTCACCGACGGCGTCCAGGGCGCGTGCGCCGGCGCAGAACTGGTCGTAACTCCGGCGGCGGGCCGGGCGGGTTGCGGGCTGTTGCTCACGTGGCATGCGACGCAGTCTAGACATGTTGTTGGACTTTCCAAGCTCAAGCTTGGTAAAACCAAGTATCACAGTCGGGTCGGGGAGGCACCGCATGGAATTCCGCCAGTCCAGCAAGCTCAACGAGGTCTGCTACGAGATCCGGGGCCCGGTCATCGAACACGCCAACGCCCTGGAGGAGGCGGGCCACAGCGTGCTCCGGCTCAACACGGGCAACCCGGCGCAGTTCGGCTTCGAGGCGCCGGAGGAGATCGTCCAGGACATGATCCGGATGCTCCCGCAGGCCCACGGCTACACCGATTCGCGCGGCATCCTCTCCGCCCGCCGGGCCGTGGCGCAGCGCTACCAGGCGATGGGGCTCACCGAGGTCGGCGTGGACGACATCTTCCTCGGCAACGGGGTCTCCGAGCTGATCTCGATGGCCGTGCAGGGCCTGCTGGAGGACGGCGACGAGGTGCTGATCCCGTCCCCGGACTACCCGCTGTGGACCGCGGTGACCACGCTGGCCGGCGGCAAGGCCGTGCACTACACGTGCGACGAGACCTCGGACTGGAACCCCGACCTGGCCGACATGGCATCGAAGATCACCGACCGGACCAGGGCCGTCGTGATCATCAACCCGAACAACCCGACCGGCGCCGTGTATCCGCGCGAGGTCCTCGAAGCCATCCTCGACCTGGCCCGCAGGCACGGACTGATGGTGTTCGCCGACGAGATCTACGACCAGATCCTCTACGACGACGCCGAGCACCACAGCGTGGCGGTCCTCGCCCCTGACCTGGTCTGCCTCACCTTCAGCGGCCTCTCCAAGACGTACCGGGTGGCCGGCTTCCGCTCGGGCTGGATGGTGGTGTCCGGTCCGAAGCAGCACGCGCGCAGTTACCTGGAGGGGCTGACCATGCTCGCCTCCATGCGGCTGTGCCCCAACGCCCCCGCGCAGTACGCCATTCAGGCCGCGCTCGGCGGCCGGCAGTCGATCCGGGAGCTGGTGGTGCCGGGCGGCAGGCTGTACGAGCAGCGCAACCGTGCCTGGGAGAAGCTGAACGAGATACCCGGGGTGTCGTGTGTGAAGCCGAAGGGCGCGCTGTACGCCTTCCCGCGCATCGACCCGAAGGTGCACCCCCTCGTCGACGACGAGAAGTTCGTCCTGGACCTGCTGCTGCGGGAGAAGATCCAGGTCGTGCAGGGCACCGGCTTCAACTGGCCCCGGCCCGACCACTTCCGGATTCTGACCCTCCCGTACGCTGACGATCTTGAAGCGGCCATCAGCCGGATCGGCCGCTTCCTGACCGGATACCGGCAGTGACCCTGCCCGGACACGGGCAGTGACCCGGTCAGAGACCGGCCGTGACCCCGACCGGAGACCGGCAGTGACCCGACCGGAGACCGGCAGTGACCCCGACCCGGCTACCTGCTGTGACCGGACGCCGGAGATGAACGGATACCGATCGTGAGCCCAAGCCCCTCCACCTGCGCCACCTGCCGGGTCCCCGTGCACACCCAGTTCGCCTCGTTCGAACTGGTCGGACCGATCGTCGAGGGCGGGCTCGATCCGGCCTCCGATCCCGCGTGGGCCGAGTCCGGCGCGAAGTCGCCCGCGGAGTACGCGCGCTGGGCGGGGCACCTGTGCGGCGTGACCTGTCTGCGCATGGCACTCGGCGCCGACGCCCCGCCCCTCTTCGCGCTGCGCGACGGAGCGCTCGGGTACGGCGCGTACACCGAGGATCCGGACGGCGCGATCCACGGCCTGGTCTACGCCCCCTTCGCCGACTACGTACGCGAGAGCCACGGCCTCGACGCCACCGTCCACCGGCACCTCGCGCCGGAGGAGATCCCGGACCTGCTGGACGCGGGCCGGTCCGTCATGGCGTCGGTGCACTACGCGATCCGTCATCCGGACCGGCCGGCGCCGGGACGGGGCGGGCACCTGGTGCTCCTGACCTCGCGGACGGCCGACGGCGCGGGCGTGCACTTCCACAATCCTTCGGGCACGCGCGCGGAGACCCGGGCGGCTGAGCTTCCGCTGACCGAGTTCGCACGCTTCTTCGCCGGGCGCGGGGTGTCGCTGTCCGCGCGGGTGTGACGCGCCGGGCCCGGACGCAGGAGCGGGCCCGGGGGTGTAGCCGACCCCCGAGCCCTGTGATGCCGCCTGTCTTGCACGCCGACACGTTTAAGGTCCCGTATCAGTTTTATGTCGTCGCATCCTGCCTTTAGACGACCGTGGATCGAAGCTCCACGGGCCGGAGTCGAACCGGCATCTCGACGCACACGGGCACGGGCCCGGTCGATTCGGCGATAGGCGGCGCATGCTGAGTCTGGAGCAAGAGTCTGAGATTGATCGCGGTCTGCCTCTGCCAGTTGGGCCACCCCGGCCCGCGTCCGCAGGAGCTGCGGAAGTGCCGGGGGGAGGACTCGAACCTCCACCGTAACCGCGTCGTCACGACAAACTTCAGTTTCAGCTTTGCGCTCCTCGCGCACCCCAGCGGCTTCGACCGCCGCCGGGGATTCCTTGGCCGGTCACCCGAAGAGGTAACCGAAGACCGCATCACCCACCCGCTGGTCCGTGACGTCCACGCCGTTGGCCTCCTCGCGGGCGAACTTGACGGCCTGCTGGAGCTTTTCGACCCGGTCGGTCAGCTCGTTGATCCGCCGCGCGGGCAGCGCCCCGGAGAACTTCACGGTCGTCCAGTAACCGACCGGGACGTCCTCGTAGTACACCTCGACCTGCGCCGGGTGCTTCTCGGTGGCCTCCGCCTTCACGTGGTTGCGGGGAACCTTCTTGGTCCGCAGGGTCCGCACCGGCTCGGTCTTCCAGGAGTCGGTGGACGGGTCCTGGGCCCACGCCTCGGAGGCCTCCAGCACCGGCAGCTTGCGGATGAAGGTGGTGATGTCGGTGAGCTGCTTCTCCAGGAAGAGCAGATACGACACCGGCACCCCGGCCACCAGCACCCGGCCGTCGACCGAGATGTCGGCGCGGGCGTCACAGTTCGCCCAGTCCTTGGTGGCGGTCACGTCGAACAGCCGGGTGAGCGTCCGCGCCGTCTCGCGCAGCACGTCCTCGGCCTTGATCTGCACCGGCGTCGACTCGGGCGGCAACTGCTCGCCCTCCTCGTCCTTCGGCTGGTACGTCCGGGAGATCCCGGCCAGCAGACCGGCCTTCTGGAGGCCGTGATGCGCCGCCGTCAGGTCCTGGTGAGCCTTGGACTTGACGCCCTTCTCCACTGCGATGATCTGATTGAGTTTCGCCACACCCAGGAAGCTAGCAACACCAACACCGCCTGCACCAGCGCTTTTTGCCCGCCCCGGGGCCCTGTAAGCGCCGCGTGCTTCGGGTGCGCCGTCCGGTGCGCCCGTGCGCGGCGGTCCGTTCGAGTGGATTCCCGGCGGCGTACCTGTTCCGGAGCCTTGCGGCGGGGGCCGGTTGCCACAGTGAGGACCGCGCGTTCGCGCTCCCTCCCCCGCATCCGGAACGAAGGGTCCCGCATGCCTCTCCCCAAGCCCCGCCCCTCCTGCCTCGCCCCTGATTCCCCGGACGCGCGGCGGCGCCCGCGACGGCGTGCCGCGCTCGCCGCCGCGGGCGCCGGACTCGCCGTCCTGGCCGTGGGCACCCCCGTCGCATACGCCACGCTGGGCACCGGCGCCTCACCCGAACCTCGGCCGGCGACTTCGACTGCTTCGCGGGGCAAGGCCTATATCGAGACCCGGCTGTTCTTCGGCACCGAACGGCCGGACGGCGGAGCCGAGGTGACCGACCGGCAGTTCCTCGCCTTCATCGACAGGGAGGTGACCCCTCGGTTCCCGGACGGACTGACCATCCAGGACGGGCGGGGACAGTGGAAGGACTCCAACGGGGTGATCGAACGGGAGCGCAGTTACGAACTCACCCTGCTCTACCCGGCGACCGAGGCGCGGCAGCGCGATCCGCAGATCGAGCGGATCCGTGCCGCCTACGAGAAGGCGTACGCGCAGGACTCGGTGGCGCGGCTGGAAGAACGCACCACCGCCGACTTCTGAGCCCGCGCCCCAGCAGCCGCCGCCCGCTCCGCACCGGCCCCGGACGTTCGGGTACTGTGCCGCCGCCGGGTGCCGGAGCACCGGACAACGATCAGCAGGGGGCAGACCGCATGGGCGCCGCGATACGTCATTTCACCGCCACGACCGGGCAGGGACAGGTCTTCACGGTCAACATCGAGCGGGACTTCCGCTACGACCCGTACCGGGACTTCCTGGTGTGCGCGCACTGCGACTGGCGGCCGTCGCTCCTGACCACGGAGCGGATCGTCGACATGGCGGGAGAGCACCTGGCCACCGCGCACGGGGCGACCCGCGGGCTGGCGCAGCAGGAGGACGAGTCGTTCCGCAAGGCACGGATGGTCGTACTCCCGGTCGTCGCCGTCCTGCTGATCGGCCTGCTGTTCCTGTTGAAGAGCTGATGTTGCTGTTGCAGGGCTGATGTTGCTGTTGAAGAGCTGATGTTGCTGTTGCAGGGCTGATGTTCCTGCTCAGGGGCTGATGTTCCTGCTCAGGGGCTGATGCTCGTCCTCATGGGGCTGAGCGGTCAGCCGCCGCTGAGCTCCAGGAGCGCGCCCACCGGGTCGGTGTCCGGTGCGGCGCGCGGCCACCACTCGTCCTGGCCCGGGTCCGACTCGTAGCCGTACCAGCGGCCGTCGTGGCCGAAGCGGAGCTGGAGGGTGCCGCCGGGGTGGGTGAGGTGGTTGCGCCAGGGCTGGAAGCGGGGGAATCCGGCGGCGGCGAGAGCCGGGCGGGCCCGGTCGAACGGGCCCGCCGGGGGATCCCACTGCGATTCCAGGACGTCCAGCCCCTCGGCCCCGCCCTGGCGCCAGGCGGCGACGGCGCGGGCCAGGTCGGTGATGTTGCGGCCGGTCGCGGAGGCCAGCTCGCGGTAGAGGGCGCGGGTGGTGGCGGTCAGCCCGGCGGTGGGGCGGGCGGCGGCCAGCCGGACGGCGTCCTGCCAGGGGGTGAGCCCGGCGAGCGGGTCGCGGCCGGTGGTGAGCAGGGCGTGGGCGCGGGCGGCCGCGTCCGTGGCGAGCTGGTCGAGGGCGAGCGGGTCGCGGCTGCCGGGCAGGCTCGGGTACGAGGGCGGCTGCCCCGGGTGCGGCGCCACCGGGAACGGGGCGGGCAGCGGTGGCAGGAAGCGGTCCGCCAGCGCGTCCTTCGCCGGTACGGAGGGAGCGGCGGGGGCCTCGGGCCGCTCCCGTGCGGAGTGTGCGGCGTTGCGGTGGCCCAGGTCCTCCAGGAGTTCGCGCTCGCCCCGGCCGCGCAGCAGCAGGAGGACGAACGGGTCGGCGTCCAGGAGCCGGGCCATCTGGTAGCAGAGCGCGGAGACGTGCTTGCAGGGCCAGCCGTGGTCGGGGCAGGAGCAGCTGGGGTCCAGGTCGTTCGCGCCGGGGAGCAGCGTGACCCCGGAGGCGGCCGCCGTGTCCACCAGGGAGTGCGGCATCTCCTTGGTGAGGAGCGCGGCCAGGTGGTCCGGGCGGGCGGCGACCGCGTCGAGGAAGGTGTCCCAGTCGGCGTCGGTGAAGGTGCGCAGCCGGAGTTCGGCGCGGTAGGGCCGGGGCCGGCTGCCGTGCACGTAGGCGACGACGCGGCCGGGGGTGACGGTGACCGCGGCGACGTGCCCGCCGTCCGCGTACGCCCGGCCCCTGGCGAGTCTCGCCGCGTCCATCGAGAGGTCTTCGAGCGCCGCCACCCAGGCCCGGCCCCACCAGCTGTCCGCGAACGGCTCGTCGTCGCCGGACGTCCGCGCGGGTACCGCCTCGAAGGTCCGCCGCAGGTCGTCGGGGCCCGGCCGGGACCGGGCGCCGGGCCTCGCCCCGCGGGCCGGCGGGAGGGAGTCGGGGCGGGGGCTCATGACGGCCTCCGCAGGGAGACGAGGTCGGCGAGATCGCGGTCGCTGAGCTCGGTCAGCGCGGTCTCCCCGGTGCCGAGCACGGCGTCGGCCAGGGCGCGCTTGGCGAGCAGCATCTCGCCGATCCGGTCCTCGACCGTGCCCTCCGCGATCAGCCGGTGCACCTGGACCGGCTGGGTCTGCCCGATGCGGTAGGCGCGGTCCGTGGCCTGTTCCTCCACGGCCGGGTTCCACCAGCGGTCGTAGTGGATGACATGGGCGGCCCTGGTGAGGTTCAGGCCGGTGCCGGCCGCCTTGAGCGAGAGCAGGAACACCGGTACCTCGCCGGACTGGAAGCGGTCCACCATCCGTTCCCGCTCGGCCACCGGGGTGCCGCCGTGCAGGAGTTGGGAGGGGATCGCCCGCGAGGTGAGGTGTGCGGAGAGCAGCCGGGCCATCGTCACGTACTGGGTGAAGACGAGGACGGAGCCGTCCTCCGCGAGGATCGTGTCGAGGAGCTCGTCGAGCAGGGCGAGCTTTCCGGAGCGGCCGGTGAGCCGGGTCGGCTCCTCCTTCAGGTACTGCGCGGGGTGGTTGCAGATCTGCTTGAGCGAGGCCAGTAGCTTCATGATGAGGCCGCGCCGGGCGATGCCCTCCGACGCCTCGATGTACGCCATGGTCTCGCGCACCGTGGCCTCGTAGAGCGTGGCCTGTTCGCGGGTGAGGAAGACGGGGTGGTCGGTCTCCGTCTTGGGCGGCAGCTCGGGGGCGATGCCCGGGTCCGACTTCTTGCGGCGCAGCAGGAACGGGCGGACCAGCCGGGAGAGCCGCTCGACCGCCTCGTCGTTGCCGATCCCGGCGGCCGTGCCGGTGTTCTCCACGATCCGGGCGTGCCGGGCCCGGAACGCCTTGAGGGGGCCGAGCAGTCCGGGTGTCGTCCAGTCGAGCAGCGCCCACAGCTCGGAGAGGTTGTTCTCGACGGGGGTGCCGGTCAGGGCGACCCGGGCCGGGGACGGGATGGTGCGCAGCGCCTTCGCCGTCGAGGAGTGCGGGTTCTTCACGTGCTGCGCCTCGTCGGCCACGACCAGTCCCCAGCTGTGCGCGGCCAGTTCGGCGGCGCTGGAGCGCATCGTGCCGTACGTGGTGAGGACGAAGCCGCCGTCGGGCTCTGCCAGGCTGCGGTCCGTGCCGTGGAACCGGCGCACGGGCACGCCGGGGGCGAAGCGGTTGATCTCCCGGTGCCAGTTGCCCAGCAGCGAGGCGGGGCAGATCACCAGGGTCGGCGCGGGGTGGGCGCGGTGCAGGTGGAGGGCGATGAGGGTGATCGTCTTGCCGAGGCCCATGTCGTCGGCCAGACAGCCGCCGAGGCCCAGCGCGGTCATCCGGTCCAGCCAGGCGAGGCCGCGCAGCTGGTAGTCGCGGAGGGTCGCGTCGAGGCCGGGCGGCGGTGCGATCGTGGTGTCTTCGTCGATGATGCGGCTGCGGAGGGCGGCGAGCGCGCCGACCGGCACGGCGTCGACCTGTTCGCCGTCCACCTCGGCGCTGCCGGTCAGGGCGACGGCGAGGGCGTCCACCGGGTCGAGCAGGCCGAGCTCCCGCTTGCGCGCCTTGCGCACGAGCGCGGGGTCGACGACGACCCACTGGTCGCGCAGCCGCACGACGGGCCGGTGGGCCTCGGCCAGCACGTCCATCTCGGCCTCTGTGAGCTGGTGGTCGCCCAGTGAGAGCTGCCAGTTGAAGGCGAAGAGCTGTTCGGCGTCGAAGAACGCCGTGCCGTCGGTGGCGGTGCCCGGCGCGGGCCGCACGACGGCGGCGGCGGTGAGCGAGCGGGCCAGCTCCCGGGGCCAGTGCACGCTCACCCCGGCGGCCGAGAGCCGGGCCCCGGCGTCGCTCAGCAGCTCGTACAGCTCGTCCTCTGCGAGGGCCAGTACATCGGGGACGGGCTGGTCGAGGAGCCGTTCCAGCGGGGCCCAGACGCGGGCGGCGCGGCGCAGCGCGAGGACGGCGTCGATCCGGGCACGCGGGCCGAAGGGCTCGCCCGCCCCGCCGTTCCACAGGGCGGCGGCGTCGACGACGTAGGTCGGGTCCGCGAGGCTGTGCACCTGGGTGACGGCCGCAGCGGCATGCCGTGCGGCGGCGTCCTGGCGGCCGGGAGCGGCCGAGCCGTCGGCCGCGTCCGGCAGCCCGTCGGACTCCGCCACACCGTCCGCGTCCGGGGCGCCGCCGGAGTCCGTCGTGTCGAAGAGTTCGTACGCGGAGAGGTCCAGGCGCAGGGACACCCGTACGCCCGCGTCGAGCCCGGCCGCGACCGCCACCGCCCACTCCCGGGCGCCGGGCAGGTGCTGGGCCTCGGTGGCGGCGAAGGGCGCTCCCATGGCGAACGCCGCCGCAGGGGTGCGGGGCAGGGTGTCGGCCACCGCATCGAGGAAGGAGGCGATGAGCGGCTCGGGCTCGGGGAGCTGGAGGGGTGTGCGGTCGGGGAACGGCACCGCGTACCCCTCGGGCGGCATGGCCGCGGCGACCGCACGCAGATGCGCGACGTCCTCCGCGGCGCGCGGCCCGGCCCGCCAGGCGTCGTGGTCCTCGGGCGTCAGCCCGGGGAGCATCCGGCCGCCGGCCACCAGATGGAGCGCGTGCAGCGCGGCGGCGCCCCAGCACCGGGTGGCGGGGTGGGCGGACTGCTGGTGCCGGGCACGGGCCAGCAGGGGTACGGCCTCGGCCAGGGGCAGCACGAGGGCCGGCACGGTCCGCCGGCGGACGTCACCCCGATCGCCGTGCCGTCGGACGACGGTGATCTCGGAGACCTGACCGTCCCCGATCCCGGAGACCCGGTCGTCCGCGCCGGGGGCGGTGCCGAGGCCGGGGAGCGAGGCTCCCTCCGGGTCCCAGAACGCGACGCGTCCCTCTCTCGGCAGCGGTGCAGGAAGGAAGACGGCCGCACAGCGGAGCAGACGGCCGACAGCCGCGTCCTGCGTCGTAGATGCGGTAGCCACCGGCCCCTCCCCTCACGTCCAAGGCCCTGGTCAAGGGCTCGGGTCCCGGTCCCCGGCGCCCTCGCAGCACCGGATCCCTCTGACTGGCGAGTCTAGGCGGGGGGTCTGACAGCGGACCACGGGCCCACCGCCGCCCCCGCTGTCCTGGCGGGGTACGGCGGCGGGCCCGTGGGCGGTGTCGTCAGTGCCTGGCGAGCGGCTTCGAGCCGGTGGGTGCGGGACGGGGCCGGGGGCTCGCTGCGGCCGGCGCCTGCTTCGGCGCTGGGGCCGTCCTCGCCGGGCCAGGCGAGGGAGACGTGGACGAAGACGCGGCCTCGGCCGACTCCGCCGGCTGTACGGGCTCCACGGGCTCCGCCGAGTCCACCGGCGGCGCCGTGCCGGCCGGGGCCTTCGGCACCTGCGGCGGGGACTCCACGCCCTCCGGCGTTGTCGGCTGCTGGGCCCGTTCCAGGAAGCGGAGCAGCTCCACCGGGAACGGCAGCACCAGGGTGGAGTTCTTCTCCGCGGCCACCGCCACCACGGTCTGGAGCAGCCTCAGCTGCAGCGCCGCGGGCTGGGAGGACATCTCGGCTGCCGCCTGGGACAGCTTCTTCGACGCCTGGAGCTCCGCGTCGGCGTTGATGACCCGGGCACGCCTCTCCCGGTCCGCCTCCGCCTGACGCGCCATGGAGCGTTTCATCGTCTCCGGCAGCGAGACGTCCTTGATCTCCACCCGGTCGATCTGCACGCCCCAGCCGACCGCCGGGCTGTCGATCATCAGCTCCAGGCCCTGGTTCAGCTTCTCCCGGTTGGACAGCAGATCGTCCAGATCGCTCTTGCCGATGATCGAACGCAGGGACGTCTGCGCCATCTGCGAGACGGCGAACCGGTAGTCCTCCACCTCGACGATCGCGCTCGACGCGTCGACGACCTTGAAGTAGATGACCGCGTCCACCCGTACGGTGACGTTGTCCCGGGTAATGCCGTCCTGGGCCGGCACCGGCATCGTCACGATCTGCATGTTGACCTTGCGCAGCCGGTCGACGCCGGGGAGCACCATGGTGAATCCGGGGCCTCGCACGTCGTTGCGGAGCCGGCCGAATCTGAGCACCACACCCCGCTCGTACTGCTTGACGACCCGTGCGGCGGCCACCGTGTAGGCGACACCCGCCAGGGCCACCACAACCAAAGCGGTCAAGAGCACCTGGACCATGACGGCCCCCTGCCAGCCGGAAACACCGAACACTCACTCCGCGCCGAATAAGACGCTAATACCACCGTATGCCCTGATTCGACAGCAGGCGAACCTCCGCCCCGCCGTTCTCGTGCGGCGCGTTCCGCGCACCGGTAGCCCGCCCGGCGGTCTCCCGGATGCCGGGCGGACGGCGAGCGGGCAAGGTGACCAGCGTCAGCACGTACCCCCGTGGCGTACGGGGCCGCGCGACGGAGCGCGTACGGATGAGCCGGACGAGACAGACGAGGACCTGCCATGCCCGTGATCGACAACCGACGACGCCGCCTCGGCGCCGCAGCCGGGACCGCCCTCCTGACCCTCACCGTCGCGGGCTGTTCGGGCCTCGGCCGGACCGCGGTCGGTCCGGTCACCTACACGACCGAGCGGGAGGCCGTGATCCAGGTGAACAGCCCCTCGGTACGGGGCTGCCACCCGCTGGCCCCCGCGGGCGCCAAGGAAGTGGAGAACGGCACCCTGATCGACATCGTCCTGTACCGCACCCGCGACTGCACCGGGCCCGGTACGACCTATCTGGCCACCAGGTTCACCGACCAGAAGGCGCCCGACTCGCTGCCCTGGCGCAGCTTCAGCACGGTGCACTGACCCGGACTCCCGCGCCGGGCCCCGCATCCGGTGCGGTGCCCGGCGTCCCGGCTACTCGGGCACGGCCCGCACCCATTCCCCGTCGTCGGTGAGGTAGCGGTCCACGCGCAGACCGGCCGCGGCCAGATATCCCTCGAACCGCTCCTTGGACAGCGGCCGCGACAGGAACGTCTGCGTCCAGCGCGCATCGTCGAAGTCGTACTGGGCGTGCACCGAATGCACCCCGTCGCCGACCGGCTCCGAGGAGACGATGCGGACCGTGTACCCGGACGGGTCGACCCGCTCGCGGGGCAGGTCGGCGTGGCGGCCCTTCCCTTCGCGCTGGATGAGCACCGCCCCGCCGTCGCGCACATATCTCCGGCAGGTCCGCAGCAGCCCGTCCCGCACCTGGTGGTCACCCGAGTGCACCAGGAACGACGCCAGCATCACCACGTCGAAGGTCTCGTCACCCAGGTCCAGGGACTCGATGGGGCTCCGCACCGTACGCGCGCCCCGCACCTGCTCCAGCATCTGCGCCGACTCGTCCACCGCGGTGACCGCGAAGCCACGCCGGAGCAGGGGGTGCGTCACCCGGCCCGCCCCGCAGCCCAGTTCCAGAATGCTCGATCCGGCGGGGACCGCCCCGGCGATCACATCGGGTTCGTCACCTGCCGGCAGCCGGGTGTACACCTCGACCGCACAGCCGTCCGGGGTGATATCGCCGGGTCCCGTTCCTGAATACCCCTCACGTACCAGTCGTCCGCTCATACCTCCCCGAACGAACTGTCCGCAGCCGCGGTTCCCTTCACACCGAGCGGCGCGCGACCAGCGCGGCGCTGAGGTACTGGAGGTCGGCCGGGCGGGCCGGGGAGAGGCCGGTCAGCCGGTCGATGCGGCGGATGCGGTAGTCGACGGTGTTGGGGTGGACGTGCAGCGCCGCCGCGGCGGCCCGCCGGTCCAGGCCGTGCCCGAGGTAGGTCTCCAGCGTGCGCAGCAGCTCCGGTTTGGCCTCCAGCGGGTGCAGCAGCCGGGCGAGTCCGTGCAGCGCCTCGCTGGGCCTGCTCAGCTGGTACTCCAGCAGCACGTCGGCCAGCCGGTACAGCCCGGCGGGCCGTCCGGTCCGGGCGACCAGGCCGACGATCTCGGCGTTACGGGCCACGGCGGCCGGGACCGCCGCCGGCTCCGCGGTCTCGGCGGCCGCCGTGACGGGCACCCCGGCCGCCGCGGTGGCCTCCGCGATCAGCTCACGCAGCCCGCCGGGCCCGTCCCACCGCGGCGGCTCCGCGACGGGCAGCAGGACGGTGCCGCCGGAGGCGTCGAGCGCGGTCAGCGCGGGCGTGCCGGCGAACCGGTCCAGGGCCGTGCGGATGCGGCGGATCTTCCGGCGGGCGGCCACCCCGGTGCCGGGTCCGGGCGCCTGGCCCACCTCGTCGGGGTGCGGGGCGAGCGCGAGGGTCATCGTCAGATAGCCGGCCGCCGGACGCAGCCCGGTGCGCTGGGTGAGGAGCTCCAGGGACTCACCGGTCAGCAGGGCGGCCATCAGGGCGTGCCGGCCGCCGTGTTCCTGGCTGTCCAGGATCTGCCGGGCCTCCAGATAGGCGCCGCTCACCGCTGAGGTCAGCTGCTGCTGGAGGACCATGATGCGGTCCATGATCTCCAGGACGGCCGGCAGGTCTGCGGGGCCCGCGTCCCGGGCGGTCTCCTGCCAGCACATCGCGATGCCGACCTGGTACGCGGTGAGGATGGCGTCCAGCGGCACGCCCTCCTCCGCGCGCTGGGCCGCCGAGTCGCGCTGCTGGGCCAGTTCGGCGTCGGTGGCGGGACGGCGGTGCTCGACGACGTCGGCGAAGAGCCGCAGGTTGTGCTGGACGATGTCCGCGATATCGCCCGCGATCTCCTCGTGGGGCAGTTCCGCGTAGACCGGCAGATCACTGAGCAGCCGGTCGACGACACGGCTGGTCAGGGCGGGTGCGCGGGCGCGCAGCTGGGCGGCGACCGGCCGTCCGCCGATGCACAGCGGCGGCGGCCCGCAGGCCCCCGGTCCGGCGCCCGCACCCCTCACGACGGACCGCTCTTTGTCACGCGTCACAAAAGCCCCCGCGGAAGTCTGCGTTACCCACCAGTTAAACGACGGCGTTCGAGTCTGCATGATGACCGGCGACACCCGCCATGCCCCCGCCTCGCCCCCACCACCGGAGGTCGCCGTGAACTCGTCCCGGAACAAGGCATTCTGCCGGACCGTCAGAAATTCGCTCGGTGTACTAGCGCTGACCGGACTGGCCGTCGGTACCGGCGCGTCCGGCGCCTGGGCGGCCGCAGACGACACCACCTCGTACGTCGCGCTCGGGGACTCGATGGCCTCCGGGCCGCTCATCCCGGGCATCACCGGGCCGCTGGCCTGCGGGCGCTCCACGCACAACTACCCGCACGAGCTGGCGGCGAGCCTGGGCGCCACGCTGACCGACGTCACCTGCAGCGGCGCCGCGTCCAAGCACATGACGGAGAAGCAGTCGCTCTCCCTGCTCGACGTCCCCATGGGCTCGGCACCGCCCCAGTTCGACGCGCTGCGCGCGGACACCGATCTGGTGACCCTGACCATCGGCGGCAACGACGCCGGCCTGGTCGGCATCGCGCAGGACTGCACCAACCTCGACCCGTCCGCCACCCCCTGCAAGGACAAGTACAACGAGGGCGGGGTGGACCAGGTGGGGCAGCGGATCGCGGAGTTCGTCCCCCGGATGGCCGCCGTACTGGACGGGATCCACCAGCGTTCGCCGCAGGCCAGGGTGATCGTCACGGGCTACGGGCTGTACATCAAGCCCGGCGGCTGCTGGCCGCTCCAGCCGGTGCTGCCGGTGGACGCCGACTTCCTCCAGGGCAGCGTCGACCGGATGAACACGGTGATCGCGCAGCAGAGCGCCGCGCACGGCGCCGAGTACATCGACCTCGCCACGCCCAGCAAGGGCCACGACTCCTGCCAGGCCCCCTCGGACAAGTGGGTCGAGGGGTATGTGCCGACGGCCGCCGCCGCGCCCCTGCACCCGAACCGGCAGGGCGAGGCGAACTACGCCCGCGTCATCGGCGCCCACCTCCAGGGGAGCTGACGCGTGCGGCAGCGGCTGCTCAACGGCCTGCTCGCGGCGGCGCTCGGCGCCGCCGCGCTGCTCGCCCCGCCCGCCCACGCGGCTCCGGCGGGCCCCGCCCCAGGGGGAGGCTGCGACCCGCTGGCACCCGCCGAGTGCCTGCTGCCGTTCCCCAACGACTGGTACACCCGGCCGGACCCGGGCAGCGGTACGGGCCGCCGGGTGGCCTTCGACACCGCGGTGCTCCCCCGCCCCGCGACCGGCCTCCCGGTCGACCCGGCTGCCTGGAACCGGTCCGACGGCTTCTCCCCCGGCTCCGCCCTGATCGCCCAGGTGCCGGGGCTCGACCTGGCCGCGACCGGTGCGGCCCCGCTCACCGACATCGGCCGCTCCCTGGACCGGGACGCCCCCGTGGTCCTCCTGGACACCACGACGGGTGAGCGGTGGCCGTACTGGGCCGAACTCGACGCCAACGCCACAGAGCCCGCCCGGCAGGCGCTGCTGATCCACCCGGCCCGCAACTTCCACGACGGCCACCACTACGCCGTGGCCCTGCGCCGCCTCAAGGACGCCACGGGCCGTACGATCCCGGCGGCCGCCCCGTTCGCCGCCGTATCGGGCCGACGGCTTCCCGCCCACGATCCGCTGCGCGACCGGCAGGACCGGCTCCGCCCCTCGCTCACGGCCCTGCGCGGGGCCGGGGTCACGGCCGAAGGGCTCTATCTGGCCTGGGACTTCACCGTCGCGTCCACCCGGAGTCTCAGCGGTGATCTCTTCTCCATCCGCGACGACGCGTTCCGCCGGCTCGGCAACCGGTCGCCCGGCTTCGCTGTCACCGGGGTCACCGACCTCACCCCCGCCCAGGACGCCCGGATCGCCCGCGAGGTCACCGGGCGGATCACCGTACCCAGCTATCTGAACCTGCCCGGCGGCCCGCCGGGTTCCGTACTGAACCGGGGCCGGGACGGCACCCCGCGCGCCCTGCCCGGCAACACCCAGACCGCGGAGTTCCGCTGCGAGATCCCGCGCGCGGCCTTCCGTACCCCGTCCCGCCCGTCCCTCTACGGGCACGGGCTGCTGGGCCGCCGCTCAGAGGTGGGCGCCGGCAACGTCAAGGACATGGCGGCCGAGCACGACTTCACGTTCTGCGCGACGGACTGGATCGGGATGGCGCAGGAGGACATCCCCGCCGTGCTGGGCGGACTCGCGGACCCGAGCCTCTTCCCGGCCGTCCCCGAACGCAGCGAACAGGGCATGCTGAACGCCCTGTTCCTCGGCCGCGCCCTGATCCACGCCAAGGGGCTGACCACCGACGCCGCCTTCCGTACCGCCGACGGCCGCCCGCTGCTCGACACCCGGCACGGCCTCGCGTACGACGGAAACAGCCAGGGCGGCATCCTCGGCGGCGCACTCGTCGCCGCCTCGCCCGACATCCGGCGCGGGGTGCTGGGCGTCACCGCCATGAACTACGGGCTGCTCCTCAACCGGAGCGCCGACTTCGCACCGTTCCAACAGGTCCTGGACGGGTCCTACCCGGACAAGCTGCACCAGCAGCTCGTCCTCCAGCTGTTCCAGATGGTGTGGGACCGGGGCGAGACGAACGCGTACGCGAACCACCTCACCGACCACCACGAGGTACTGCTGCACATCGCCTACGGCGACCACCAGGTCGCGAACGCGGCGGCCGAGGTGGAGGCGCGCACGATCGGCGCCCGCGTCCTGTCGCCCGCGCTCGTCCCCGGACGGAGCCCGGACACCGTCCCGTACTGGGGCATCCGCCGGATCGGACCGGGTCAACAGCCCTACCGGGGCTCGGCCATGACCGTATGGGACAGCGGCACCCCGACGCCGCCGCTCACCAACACCCCGCCCGCCGGGCCCGAGTACGGCCACGACCCGCACGAGGATCCCCGCAACTCGCCAGCCGCACGTCAGCAGAAGGCCACCTTCCTGACCACCGGCCGTGTCATCAATGTCTGCGGCACCACCCCGTGCACCGCCACCCCCACCTCCTGACACCTCCCCCGCACGCCTGCGGGCACAGACAAGGAGCACCCATGCGCACGCACCGCATAGCCGGAGCCGCCGTCGCGGCCGCCCTCCTCGCCGGTACGGCACTGGCCCCGTCCGCGCTCGCGGCCCCACCCGCCGCGACGGCGACGGCCACGGCGCAGTCCGCCGTGCCGTTCACCTCCGCCAACGCCGCCCGCACGGCCGACGGCGGCCACACCCTCTCCTGGGCCTCCCCCGCCACCTCTGTGACCGTCACCGCCGTCACCTCCCCCGACGCCACCACCGGCGTCCCCGTCGGCACGGCCCCGGGCACCGGCTCGCTGACCGTGCCCGCCGGGACGCTGACGGAATCCGGGCGCTGGTACTTCCGGCTGGTACCGGACGGCGGAAGCCCCCTGGTCGTCGCGGACCGCTCCCTCGGCCTGGAGTCCGCCCGCAACTTCCGCGACATCGGCGGCTACCGCACCACCGACGGGCGCTGGGTCCGCTCCGGACTGGTCTACCGCTCCGGCAAACTGAACAGCCTCACCGACGCCGAGCAGCAGCGGCTGGTCTCCCAGCACCTCACTCTCGATGTCGACCTGCGCAACGCCATGGAGCGCCACGACGACCCAGACCGGCTGCCGGCCGGTGTCGCCTACCAGGTCGCGGACGTCGTCTCACTCAGCCACGGCGTCCGCTTCCACGACTCCGCCCTGATGACCCTGGCCCAGGCCGTCGCCGCCGGACTCTTCTCCGGCTCGTCCGACCTGGGCCAGTCCATCGGCTACCCGTTCATGGTCAACTTCGTGGGCGGCGACTACGCCTTCCACGACCTGGTCACGGCCGTCGCCACGAACACCTCGGGCGCCACGGTGTTCCACTGCAGCGCCGGCAAGGACCGGACCGGCTGGGGCACCGCCGTCCTGCTCACCCTGCTCGGCGTCCCGCGCGCCACGGTCGAGGCGGACTTCCTCGCCAGCAACCAGTACACCGGCAACCCGGAAGCCGTCGAACTGAGCTGGCTGCGCGCCGCGTTCAGTGAGGCGGACCACCTGTACGGCGACTTCGACACCTACGTACGCGAGGGGCTGAAGCTCGACGCGGCGACCGTGGCGGCCCTGCGCGCCAAGCTCCTGACCGGCTGACGCGCGGCCCTGATCAGCACCCCGGATAGCGCTCGCCCGGCCAGTCCACCGGGTGCTCGAACTCCAGGGACAGGTCGTCGGCCACCTCGGCGATCACCGCCCGCCCCTCTGTGCGCACCAGCCAGGACGGCGGAAGGTGTACGTCGCCGTGGTGGGCGCCGAGCAGGTTGCCGCAGACGGCGCCGGTGGAGTCGCTGTCGCCCGAGTGGTTGACCGAGAGCAGCAGGGCCTCGCCCACCTGATCCGCGCCCGGCAGGACCAGCGCGCAGTACACGGCGATGGCGAGCGCCTCCTCCGCCACCCAGCCCGCGCCGAGCGACTCCACCTTCTCCGCGCTCGGCGCGCCCCGGCCGGCCAGCTCGAAGGCCGCCCGGAGCGCGGCGGACGTCTCCTGGTGGCCGGGGTGGCGGGCCAGCAGCTCCATGGCCCGCAGCACCGCGCCGGGCAGCGAGTCGCCCTCCATGAGGTGAGCGACGACCGCCGCGAGCGCACCGGCCGCGTAGGCGCCGGTGAGGTGGCCGTGGGTGATCCGCGCACACCGGGCGGCCAGCCCGAAGTTCTCCTCCACGGACCCGCCGGTCAGCCCGAAGGGGGCGGAGCGCATCACCGTGCCGCAGCCCTTGGAGTCGGTGTTGACCGGGCCGGGACTGCCGAGCGGGGACCTCGGGTCTGGGGTGTGGCCGGCCGTGAGCCCGGTCAGGCAGGCATTGCCGGGGGCCCGCCGCGCGTACAGCCAGGGCTGCTCCCTGAGCCAGCCGGTACGGACCAGGTCTTCGCCGACGCGAGCGGGGGGCGCGGGGTGGTTCTGGGTGTCGAGCCAGCGCAGGTAGGCGTGCCTGATGACCGCGGTCTCGGCGCCGCCGATGCCCTTGGCCATGGCCCGGGAGTGGGCCCTGATCAGGCCTTCCGCGGTGAAGAGCGTCATCTGGGTGTCGTCCGTGACACGCCCGATGACCCCGTCCTCGTCGGCCGTCAGACCGCGTACGCCCTGTTCACCGTGGGCCCGCCGGATACCCGCGAGCGACAGGAACTCCACCGGATTGCCCAGCGCGTCCCCTATCGCCCCGCCCAGCAGACATCCCCGGACCCGGGCCCTCCGCACGGAACCGTTCCCCCATGCCGCACCGCTCATCGCCGGCACCCCACACTCTCTCGTCGGTTCGCCGCGTTCCGCCGTCGCGGGTCCATGCTGGTAGGAGAGGCGATGCCATGCGTACCGGTAAGTGAACCGACGACCGCGCGCAGTTCGCTGCGACTGCGGCTCCGGCTGAGTCTATGGGGCCTGGCCGGGTCGTCTCCGGTCAGGCGAGGGCCTGATCACGGCCTGACGGCGGTCACGCGTCAGCCGTCGAAGCGAGCGGCCCTCAGATACTCCGGGTTGGGGTCGAGAGCCGCCGCGAGCCTGAAGTGCCGGGTGGCCCGTTCCGGATGGCCGGCCCGCTCGAAGGTGCGGGCCAGCGCGAAGTGCGCGAAGGCGTTGTCCGGCTCGCGTTCCAGGACGAGTTCGAATTCGAGCTCGGCGGGGCGCAGTTGGGCGGCCGCGAAGAAGGCGCGGGCGCGCAGCAGCCGGGCCGCTGTGTTCTCCGGGTGCGAGGCGATCACCGAGTCGAGCAGCTTCACGGCGCCCCGGGGATCGCGCGCCGCGAGCAGCTGCTCGGCCGCGCGGAAGTCTATGACGTGGGTTTCCGGGTTCCTCTCGGGCACAGTCGCATCCTTCCCTCGGCCACCTGGGTGTGAACGTCGCTTCGGGGCACCGTATTCCGGTCCGGGTCAGTTCCGGGTCGGTCCGGGCCGGTCCGGGTCAGTTCCGGTCAGCCCGCCTCGGCCCGCCGCACCAGCTGCGACCAGACCTCGCGGACCTGCGGTGCCAGGGCCTCGACTGGTCCGTCGTTGTCGATGACCAGGTCCGCGACGGCGAGCCGTTCCTCCCGGGTGGCCTGGGCCGCCATCCGGGCCCGCGCGTCCGCCTCCGTCATCCCGCGCAGTCGCACGAGCCGGTCGAGCTGGGTCCCGGGAGCGGCGTCCACGACGACGACCAGGTCGTACAGGGGGGCGAGGCCGTTCTCCGTGAGGAGGGGGACGTCGTGGACGACCACGGAGCCGGCGCCCGCGGCTCGCTCCAGCTCGGCGGAGCGGGCGCCGACCAGCGGGTGGACGATCGCGTTGAGGGCGGCCAGCCGATCGGCGTCGGAGAAGACGATCGAGCCGAGCTTCGGCCGGTCCAGGGTGCCTTCCGGGGTGAGGACCCCGGTGCCGAACTCCTCGACGAGAGCGGCGAGCCCGGGGGTGCCGGGTTCGACGACCTCGCGGGCGATCCGGTCGGCGTCGACCAGGACGGCTCCGTGGCCGACGAGCAGCGCGGACACTTCGCTCTTGCCGGCGCCGATTCCACCGGTCAGGCCCACTTTCAGCATGGCGGCAGCCTAAGGCCTGGCGTCGGACCGCCGCCTGCCGGGCCCGCGGGACCGGAGCGGCCGCCCCGCGTCGCCGCAATAGAGCACCCGCCTCGCGTCGCCGCGATGGAGCGGCGGCCTGGCGCGGGACGGCCGTGCACCGGCGGTCAGCTGTCGCCTTCCCGCTCGGCCAGGAAGCGTTCGAATTCGAGGCCGATCTCGTCGGCGGACGGCAGGTCCACCGGCTCCGCGACCAGATTGCCCCGGGTCTCCGCACCCGCCACCGCGTCGTACTGGTGCTCAAGGCCCTCGACCAGCGAGACGAGTTCCTCGTCGCCCTGCCCGATCTGGCGGTCGATCTCCGTCTGGGTGCGGTGCGCCTCCGTGCGCAGGGCGTGGGCGACGGCCGGCAGGACCAGTCCGGTCGCGGCCGTGATCGACTCCAGCGCGGTGAGCGCGGCGTCAGGGTAGGCGGAGCGGGCGACGTAGTGCGGTACGTGGGTGGCGACACCCAGCACGTCGTGTCCGGCCTCCATCAGCCGGTACTCGACCAGGGCCTCTGCGGAACCGGGCACCTGGGCCTCGTCGAACGGGCTGCGGTGGCCAGGCATGAGGTCGGTGCGGTTGCCGTGCGGGGTGATGCCGACGGGGCGGGTGTGCGGGACGCCCATCGGGATGCCGTGGAAGTTGACCGCGAGGCGGACACCGAGCCGTTCGACGATCTGCTCGACGGCGGCGGCGAACCTCTCCCACTCCACGTCGGGCTCCGGCCCGGACAGCAGCAGGAACGGCGCCCCGGTGGCGTCCTGGACCACCCGGACGTCCAGCGTCGGGGTCTCGTACGACGTCCAGCGGTCACGCCGGAAGGTCAGCAGGGGACGCCGTGCGCGGTAGTCCACGAGGCGGTCGTGGTCGAAGCGGGCCACCACCTGGTGCGGCAGCGATTCGAGCAGACCGTCGACGATCTGCTCACCGGTCTCACCCGCGTCGATGTACCCCTCGAAGTGGTAGAGCATGACCAGGCCGGCCGACTCCTGGGCCAGCGCCATGTCGACGACGGCCAGGCCCTTCGGGTCCCATTCGTACAAACTCTGCGGATCAGCCACGGTTACCGCTCCTCCTTGTGTTCCTGAAGAAGAACGCCCCGAGGGGCACGGGCATTCCCTCCCGTGCCCCTTCACATGGTGTTTACCCAAGTACCCGCGCGTGCAGTGCGGTGACCGCCTTCCGCGCCGAGGTGAACGCCCCGTGCTGCCAGGCGTCCGCGTAGCTCAGGTAGTCACCGGCGAAGTAGACGCGCCCGGCAGCCCGGTTGAGCGGTGCGAAGACGGGGGCGTCGGGGCCGCCAGAGAGTGAGTGCCAGGACGCCTCCAGGTACGGGGTCTGGCGCCAGTGGTGGGAGAACGACGTGGCGAGTTCGGTCCGGTACTTGTCGCCGTGGATCTTCACGCCCTGGGCCACGGCCCGCGCCTCCCGCCGCTCCGGGGTGAGGGCGGCGTACGCGTCCGCGTCCGCGCCGGTGTTGTAGTACCCGATGAGGGTGCCGCGCCTGCCCTGGTGGCCGTAGGACGGGTACCAGATGTGGGCGAGGTCCATGTCGGTCTCGGTGATGCCGCCGTAGATGTGGTGGTCGCTCTCCCACCAGCGGCTGCGGTACTCCAGGCCGATCTTCCCGGCCGAGGACGGCTTGCAGGCCTCCAGCGCGGTCTGGACGGCCGGGCCCAGGTTGTGGGCGGTCCTGGCCAGGATGTTGGGCGGCAGCGCGGCGACGCAGTAGTCCGCCTCGATGCTGCGGGTGCGGCCGGACCGGGTGTAGGTGACGGTGACGCCGTGCGAGGTGTCGGTGATCTTCGTGACGGCCGCGCCGGTACGGATCCTGCGCTCCCCTATCGCCCGGGTGAGCGCGGCGGGTATCCGGTCCATGCCGCCGACCGGCTGGAACATCAGCATCGCCTGGTCGTACTCGAACTCGAAGGCGAAGTACCGCCCGACGCCGCTGGCGAAGACCTCGGACGCGGAGGGTACGGACCCCAGCTCCTCGCCCGGGGTCCCGGCGGCCGCGGGGTCGACGCGGTAGCCGCGCCGGGGGCTTCCGGTGTAGTCGAGCGTCTCTCCGATGTCGCCGAAGTCCTTCAGGAACTCCATGAGCCGTTCCTGGTCGTCGGCGGTGATCTGCCGGTCGAGCGCTCCCTTGTCGGTTGCCTTGGAGAGGAGTTCGGCGACATAGCCGTACACGTCGGCCTTGGCGGTGCGGTAGCGCACCGGGGCCTTCATGCCCGCCTTCTCGTTGTAGATATACGCGTTGGCGTTCACGTTGGTGAACATCTCGATGGGTACGCCGAGTTCGCGACAGTAGTCGAGGGTGACCATCCACTGCGGGATCCGGCCGGGCCCGCAGTTCATGTACTGGCCGTCGCTGAACCGGGCCGTCTGCCGGACACCGTGGATGTCGGTGGTGGAATCCCCGCCGCGCACGGTGAAGTTCCGGCCGCCCGTGCGGCCGCGGGCCTCCAGGACCGTCACGTCGTAGCCCGCCTTGCCCAGCTCGTAGGCGGTGGCGAGACCGGCGATACCGCCGCCCACGACGACCACCTTGGCCGCGGCCTTCCCCTTCAGGTGGAAGTCACCGGTGCTGGGCGCGCGGTAGGCGGGTTCACGGCTTGCCGCCTGGGCGGTGGGGGCGAGGCCGAGGGCCCCCATGGTGGCGAACATGGCGCCCGCACCGCCGGTGATGCCGACGTTGCGCAGAAAGGTGCGGCGGCTGTCGCCGGGCGTCACGGAGGAAGGGTGCGAAGACTGGGTCATGGGGCGGCTCCTGTCCGGATCCTGAGGTTGCCGGGATCCTGGCAAGGGCGTGTTACGTGCCGTCAGTTACTCGTGTATCCCGCACGTTTCTCTCTGTTCACCCCGCTCGCACCCCCACGGGCCACGCACCCCCCACAGCCCCCACAGCCCCCACAGCATTGGTCCAGACCTTGACATGGCGTCACCTCGTCCCTACCGTCACTGGGCAGCACGTTCAGAAACTCGCCCCACATTCACGTACGAGAACCCTGAACCTCTGACGGGAAGGCACCCCCATGCGCACCCGCACACTGCTCCCCGCCCTGCTCTCCACCGCTCTGGCCACCGGCGGCCTGCTCCTCGCCTCGGCCGCCACCGCCGGAGCCGCGACGGTCATCCAGGTGAGCACCGCGGCCCAGCTCAAGTCGGCCCTCACCGCGGCCGCTCCCGGCGACACGATCCAGCTCGCGGACGGCACGTACACCGGCAATTTCAAGGCGACCGTCCCCGGCACCGCCGCCGCACGGATCACCCTGACCGGCTCCGCGGGAGCGGTCCTGACGGCCGGCGGCGGCTACGGGCTGCACCTCAACGGCGCCTCGTACTGGACCGTGAAGGGCATCACCGTCTCCGGCGGCCAGAAGGGCATCATGGCCGACAGCGCCGACGGCGTCGTCATCGACTCGGTCACCGTGCACGACCTCGACATGGAGGGCGTCCACTTCCGCAAGTCCAGCAGCGACGGCGTCATCAGGAACTCACGGATCTACGACACCGGGCACGACGGCCGAGGCATGGGTGAGGGCGTCTACGTGGGCACGGCGGGCGACCTCTCCGACAACAGCGACCGGGTCCAGATCCTGGACAACACGATCGGCCCGGATGTCGGCGGCGAGAACATCGACATCAAGGAGGGCACCACGGGCACCCGGATCACCGGCAACACCTTCGACGGAAGCGGGCTGACCGGCGCCAACTACGACGACTCCTGGGTCGACGTGAAGGGCAACGACGTGCTGGTCGAGGGCAACCGGGGATCCCGCACGACCAACAACGGCTACGAGACGCACACCCAGCAGAGCGGCTGGGGCTGCGGAACCGTCTTCCGGGACAACACCTCGGACCTGTCCGGTTCGACGGGCGACAAGCGGATCGCGTTCAACGTGACCAACTACAGCGCGAGTTGCCCGACGACGGTCTACGCGAGCAACACCGTGACGGGCGGCAACGGCCTGACCAACATCGCCGTCACCCCGTAGTCCGTGTCCGGACCACGCATGAGGCCCGCCCCCCGAAGGGGACGGGCCTCATGCGTCATCTACTGCGACCGATGACCGGCCGGAGGGTCAGAGCGTCAGCTCTGGCCGCCCGCCAGCTTCTCGCGCAGGGCAGCCAGGGCCTCGTCCGACGCCAGGGCGCCGGAGTTGTCCGCGGACTCCGAGGAGTACGAACCGCCACCGCCGCCACCGCTGCCGCCGGAGGCAGCCGGAGCCGCGCCGGCCGGGGCGGCAGCGCCCTCGGCAGCAGCGGCCTCGTCGGCCTCGCGGGACTTGATGACCTGGGCCTGGTGCTGCTCGAAGCGCGTCTGCGCCTCGGCGTACTGGGTCTCCCAGACCTCGCGCTGAGCCTCGAAGCCCTCGAGCCAGTCGTTGGTCTCGGGGTCGAAGCCCTCGGGGTAGATGTAGTTGCCCTGGTCGTCGTACGACGCGGCCATGCCGTACAGCGTCGGGTCGAACTCGACCGAGGCCGGGTCGCCACCGAAGGACTCGTTGGCCTGCTTCAGCGAGAGGCTGATCCGACGACGCTCAAGGTCGATGTCGATGACCTTGACGAAGATCTCGTCGTTGACCTGGACGACCTGCTCCGGGATCTCCACGTGGCGCTCGGCCAGCTCGGAGATGTGGACCAGGCCCTCGATGCCCTCGTCGACGCGCACGAACGCACCGAACGGAACGAGCTTGGTGACCTTACCGGGAACAACCTGCCCGATCTGGTGCGTCCGGGCGAACTGCTGCCACGGGTCTTCCTGCGTCGCCTTGAGCGACAGCGACACGCGCTCGCGGTCCATGTCCACGTCGAGAACCTCGACGGTGACCTCCTGGCCGACCTCGACAACCTCGGAGGGGTGGTCGATGTGCTTCCAGGACAGCTCGGAGACGTGCACGAGACCGTCGACGCCACCCAGGTCCACGAAGGCACCGAAGTTGACGATCGAGGAGACGACGCCGGAGCGGACCTGACCCTTCTGCAGGGTCGTGAGGAACGTCTGGCGAACCTCGGACTGGGTCTGCTCGAGCCAGGCACGGCGGGACAGGACCACGTTGTTGCGGTTCTTGTCCAGCTCGATGATCTTGGCTTCGAGCTCCTTGCCCACGTACGGCTGGAGGTCGCGGACGCGGCGCATCTCGACCAGCGACGCCGGCAGGAAGCCGCGGAGGCCGATGTCGAGGATGAGACCACCCTTGACGACCTCGATGACGGTACCGGTGACGATGCCGTCTTCTTCCTTGATCTTCTCGATGGTGCCCCAGGCACGCTCGTACTGAGCGCGCTTCTTCGAGAGGATCAGGCGGCCTTCCTTGTCCTCCTTCTGGAGAACCAGGGCCTCGATCTCGTCGCCGACCTTGACGACCTCATTGGGGTCGACGTCGTGCTTGATCGAGAGCTCGCGGCTCGGGATGACACCTTCGGTCTTGTAACCGATGTCGAGGAGAACCTCGTCGCGGTCAACCTTGACGATGACACCATCAACGATGTCGCCGTCGTTGAAGTACTTGATCGTCTCGTCGATGGCCGCGAGGAACGCGTCCGCGTCGCCGATGTCGTTGACCGCAACCTGCGGAGTGGTGGCGGTGGTCTCGGTGCTGCTCGTCATGTGGGAAAGGGCTCCGGTACGGACAGTGAGTCGAAGTTACTGCTACGCCGTGAGCCCGTATCGCCTCTGCAGAAGCCGGACAGCCCGGGAGGCGCCCGATCCCGCGAGCGGGAGGCGCCTCGTGAACCGAGGGGACATACAACAGATGCGAGCGCGGCCTGCTAGGTCTGAGGCGCGCAGGCTCGCAGCGCAACTTGTAGCATACGGGGGCAGCAGGGCAGGGTCAATGCGCGAAGGCGCACACCAGGGGCGGAAGACCCCATACCCGGCACAACTCGTGTTCACCGAGGCCACATCGGTCCCGATGATGTCCCGGACACACGGGTCGCCCACCCACAGATCCCCCCTTGGTACGTACCGCGTACGACGGGGTGAAGGCAAACTACAGCGACGGGCACGATGAGCCAAGAGATTCCCCCTGCCGAACCCTCCGGACGCTCCCTCACCTCGGAGCTCCCCGGACTCTCCGAGCCCGAGGTGACACGCCGCAGCGCGGACGTGGCCGAGAGCAGCCGGGCCAGCCGGGGCTGGTGGGACCGCAACGCCGACGAGTACCAGAACGAGCACGGCACCTTCCTCGGCGACGACAGGTTCGTCTGGGGCCCCGAAGGCCTCGACGAGACGGAGGCCGGGCTGCTCGGCCCCCTGGACGACCTGGCGGGCCTGGACATCCTGGAGATCGGGGCGGGCGCGGCGCAGTGCTCCCGCTGGCTGGCCGCCCAGGGCGCCCGTCCGGTCGCGCTCGACCTCTCGCACCGCCAGCTCCAGCACGGGCTGCGGATCGGCGGCGTCCCGCTGGTCCAGGCCGACGCCGGGGTGCTGCCGTTCCGCGACGGCAGCTTCGACCTGGCCTGCTCCGCCTACGGCGCGGTGCCGTTCGTCGCCGACCCGGTCCAGGTGTTCCGCGAGGTGCGCCGGGTGCTGCGCCCCGGCGGGCGCTGGGTCTTCTCCGTGACGCACCCGGTCCGCTGGGCCTTCCCCGACGAGCCGGGGCCCGAGGGGCTGTCCGTCGCCGCCTCGTACTTCGACCGCACCCCCTACGTCGAGCAGGACGAGAACGGCGACGCGGTGTACGTGGAGCACCACCGCACGCTCGGTGACCGGGTGCGGGACGTGGTCGCGGGCGGATTCCGCCTGGTCGACCTGGTGGAACCGGAGTGGCCGGAGTGGAACAGCCAGGAGTGGGGCGGCTGGTCGCCGCTGCGCGGCAACCTGATCCCCGGCACCGCCATCTTCGTCTGCGAGCGCGACTGAACCGAGAGGCTGTCCGGAGGTCACCCGGCGGCCGCTGAGGCACCGGCCGGTGCGGGGCACGGCGGCGGACCGTACGAGACTGGGGCCGTGATCCGCACCGACGCCCTGGACCAGCTGCCCGTCCGCACCGCCGTGCCCGCGCTGCGGCGGGCCCTCGACGACCGGGGTGTCGCCGTGCTGTGCGCACCGCCCGGCACCGGCAAGACCACCCTCGTCCCGCTGGTCCTGGCCGGGCTGACCGGCGACGGACCGCCGCGCCGGGTCGTGGTCGCGGAGCCCCGGCGGATCGCGGCCCGCGCGGCGGCGCGGCGGATGGCCTGGCTGCTCGGTGAGCGGACCGGCGAACGGGTCGGGTTCACCGTGCGCGGGGAGCGGGTGGTGGGTCCGGACACCGTGGTGGAGGTGGTCACCACCGGGGTGCTGCTCCAGCGGCTCCAGCGCGACCAGGAGCTGTCCGGCACCGACGTGGTGATCATCGACGAGTGCCACGAACGCCATCTGGACGCCGACACGGTGGCCGCGTTCCTCCTGGACGTACGGGCGGCGATCCGGCCCGATCTGCGGCTGCTGGCCGCGTCCGCGACGACGGACGCGCAGGGCTGGGCCCGGCTGCTCGGGGACGCCCCGGTGGTCGAGGCGCAGGGCGTCTCCTACCCGGTGGAGGTGGTGTGGGCGCCGCCGGTCCGGCCGGTGCGGCCGCCGCACGGGATGAGGGTGGATCCGGCGCTGCTGAGCCATGTCGCCTCCGTGGTGCGGCGGGCGCTGGCCGAGCGGGACGGCGACGTGCTGTGTTTCCTGCCCGGGGCCGGCGAGATCGCCCGGGTGGCGGGGCAGCTGTCCGGCGTCGCGGCCGAGGTGCTCCAGGTGCACGGGCGGGCCCCGGCGGCGGTGCAGGACGCGGTGCTGGCCGGTTCGTCCGAGGGGCGCCGGGTGGTGCTGGCGACCTCGGTGGCGGAGTCCTCGCTGACCGTGCCGGGGGTGCGGACCGTCGTCGACTCGGGGCTGGCCAGGGAGCCGCGCACCGATCACGCCCGGGGCCTGAGCGCGCTGACCACGGTGCGGGCCTCGCAGGCGGCGGGCCGGCAGCGGGCGGGCCGGGCCGGCCGCGAGGCGCCCGGCACGGTCTACCGCTGCTGGGAACAGGCGGAGGACGGGCGGCTCGCCCGGTTCCCCTCCCCCGAGATCAAGGTGGCCGACCTCGCGGCGTTCGCCCTCCAGGCGGCCTGCTGGGGCGACCCGGAGGCGACCGGGCTCGCGCTGCTCGACGCCCCTCCGGCCGGCGCGATGGGCGCGGCCCGCGAAGTACTGACGGCCATCGGCGCGGTGGACGCCGACGGGCGGGTGACAGAGCGCGGCGTACGGATGTCCTGGCTGGGGCTGCACCCGCGGCTGGCCAGGGCACTGCTGGACGGGGCGGCCTCGGTCGGCGGACGCCGGGCGGCGGAGGTGGTGGCGCTGCTGAGCGAGGAGCCGCCCCGGGAGTACGGGGACGACCTGGCCGCCGCGTTGCGCACCGCCCGCCAGGGCAAGGACGCCTACGCGGCCCGCTGGCGCCAGGAGGTGCGGCGGCTGTCCTCCTCGTCCAAGGGCTCCGGTGTCGGCGGTTCCGGTCCGGACGACGCGGCGGTGGGCCTGGTGGCGGCCCTGGCCTTCCCCGAGCGGGTGGCGCGGGCCCGGGGCGAGGGGACGTTCCTGATGGCGTCCGGCACCGGCGCGGAGCTGCGGGAGGGCTCACGGCTGCGCAGTGCGGGGTGGCTGGCGGTCGCGGTCGCGGACCGCCCGGCACATGCCGCGTCCGCACGGGTCCGGCTCGCCGCCGTCATCGACGAGGACACGGCACGCCTGGCGGCCGGACATCTGCGGTTCTCGGGCGAGGAGGTCCGCTGGGACGGCACCGACGTGGTGGCCCGCCGGGTGGAACGCCTGGGCGCCGTCGAACTCTCTGCACGCCCCCTGAAGCAGCCAGAGCCCGCCCTCGTCCGCGAGGCCCTGGTGGAAGGGCTGCGACGGGAGGGGCTCTCCCTGCTGCGCTGGACCCGGGACACCGGACAGCTCCGGGAGCGGCTGGCCTTTCTCCACCGGGAGCTGGGCGAGCCCTGGCCGGACGTCTCTGACGAGGCGCTGCTGAGCCGTACCGAGGATTGGCTGGAGCCGGAGCTGTCGCGGGCCCGGCGCCGCTCGGCGCTGGCCGGGATCGACGCCGGGCAGGCGCTGCGCCGGCTGCTGCCCTGGGCGACCGGCGAGGGGGCCCGGCTGGACGAGCTGGCCCCGGAACGGATCGAGGTGCCGAGCGGTTCGCGGATCAGGGTGGAGTACGACGGGGCGCAGCCGGTGCTCGCGGTGAAGCTCCAGGAGCTGTTCGGGCTCCAGGAGACCCCGAGGGTGGCCGGGGTGCCGGTGCTGGTGCACCTGCTCTCCCCGGCCGGCCGGCCCGCCGCGGTGACGGCGGACCTGGCGTCGTTCTGGCGGGAGGGCTACAAGGCGGTGCGCGCGGAGCTGCGCGGCCGCTACCCGAAGCACCCGTGGCCGGAGGATCCGACGACGATGGAGGCGACCCGGTTCACGAAGGCCCGGCTCAAGCGGGAGTAGGTTCCGGGTCGGGTACGGGTTCGGGCGCGGCGTGCGGGCTCGGTGTGCCGGGCCGCCGCGAACGGGCCTCCAGCCAGAGCGACAGCGCCAGCAGCGCGGCGCCGAGGAAGAGGAAGCCCCAGGGCAGGTACGAGGTCAGCAGCAGGACCAGCACCCGCTGGGACTTGACCTGGTCGACGATCGAGGCGATGTAGTCCTCGCGCATCTTCACGTGCCCGGCGAACACGGTGACGGTGTCCTTGGGCATGCCCATCGCCTTGGCGTTCCGCATCTCCTCCTTGTGGATCTCCTCGCCGTTGACCGGCGCCCCGGTGACGGGATCGACCCAGAACATCCGCTTGGTGGTGTACCAGCGGGTCATCCCGGTCTTGGCGATCTGCGCCGGGGTGATCCCCTTGATCGGCATCGTCTTGGGCATCGGGACCTTGGTCCACGGGACGGTCTGCTCGAAGTAGTAGACCTTCAGGCCACGGAAGGTCTGGGTGCCCTTGTAGTGGATGGGCGAGCTCGTGCGGGTCTGGGCGTCGAAGTACTCGTAGTCCCGCTTCTCGGTGAGGAAGGGCCACTTGTACTCGATGCCCTCGCGGCTGACCCGGTCGCCGTCGACCATCTCTCCGGTGGCGTGGACCGGGGCCTGGCTGTGCGCGTCGAAGATGTAGCGCTCGGGGATCTTGGAGACCATCTTGCCGTCGGGGCCCTGGACGTAGGAGAGCGCGTCCCAGACGACGACGTCGCGGCCCGCGCTGCGCTCGATCTTCTCCGACGCCTCCACATCGCCCTTGAGGGTCTGCACGATGGTGATCTTGTCGACCTTCTTGGCCGTGAGGGTGCTGTAGTCGAGCAGGGTCGCGGGCTTCGCCTCCAGCACCGTCTCCTGGTACTGGTTCGGCGGGATCTTCGCCAGCCGGGGGAAGGCGTACCAGCGCAGCAGCGGCGACATGGCTGCGAAGAAGACGGCGAAGGCCAGGAGTACGAGGCTGGCTCGGCGGCGCATGGGGTGTCCTCCCTCTGCATTCCGTGGTGCGTTCCGTGGTGACTGCTAGTTCTTGGGGCCCGGGACAGTGGTCAGCAGGGGTTTGGGCGAGGTCTCGCCGGGTGGCGCGCCCACCGCGCTGATGGTGAGCACGAGGGCGAGGGCGGCGGCCAGTCCGATGGCGGCGGCGACTAGGGCACGCATGCTCGGCCTCCCGGGGCGCGGAACTGATGGGGCGTCAGGGCTGGGGCACCGTAGCAACCGGGGCGCGAGATGAGAACACCTGGTGTGCTCCGCACCCCGGTTCGCCGTCGCGGCGGCCCGTCGCCGGGCCGCTGAGCGCGCCTGACCCCCGCAGCACAGCGGACAGCCCCTCCGCCGGGTTCGGCGGAGGGGCTGTTGTGGTCGTGGTGCGTCCGGGTCAGGCGCCCGCTTCGGTCCCGGCCTCGGTTCCGGCCTCGGTTCCGGCCTCGGTTCCGCCTTCGGTACCGGTCCCCGTCCCGGCTTCTGTCGCCGCTTCGACCGTCAGCTCGATGTCGACGGTGGCGCCGCCCTCGGTGGTGAGGCGCAGCTTGTACGTGCCCGGGGTGTCACCGGCGTGGATCTTCGAGAGGACGAGCTTCCCGTCGGCGTCGGTGCTCAGGTCCGTCAGGGTGCGGACCTGCTTGCCGTCCTTCTCCTCGAAGTACGGGCCCTTGTCGTTCTCGACCGGCTTCTCGTCGTCGGTGATCATGGTGGCGGTGACGGCGACGCCATGGGCGGCCGCCTTCTTGTACATCGCCTCGAACGCGATGTCGTCGAAGGTGGCGCCGGTCTTCGCGGTCAGCTTCTCGGTGCCGGTCCTGGCGATCGTGTCGGCCTGCCGGGCGGTGACCTTCGCGGCGTAGCTCACGGCGGGCAGCGAGGTGCCGGTGGCCGTCGCGCGCACGGCGAAGTCGCCTGTCTTCTCGCCCGCCTTCAGCACCGGGGCGGTGACCGTGCCGTCGGCGCCGGTGGTGAGGATGACGGTGCGCTTCCCACCGGTGAACGCGGCGTCCGTGTCACCGGTGACGGCGAAGGTCACGGACACCTTGGCGAGGGGGCCGCCGAGGCCGTTCTGTGCCCGCACCTTGATCCGCTCGGTGAAGGCGTCGCCCGCCATGGCGGTCAGCGGGCCGGTGCCCGCGTTCTTCACCCCGGCGAGGGTCTGGGACGGCGTGGGGTCCGGCGTGGGCGGCGGGGACGACGGCTCGCCGGTCTGGCCACCCGGGTCCGACGGGGTGGGGCTCGGCTTCGAAGGAGGCTTCGGGGTCGCAGAGCCGTGCGGCGAGGGCGACGGTGACGGCGTGGGTGACGTCGAGGCGCCGGGGTGCCCGGAGGACGGGTTCCGGTCCGTGCCGCTGCCGAGCCCGGAGGGCAGGACGCCGCTGCCGTCCGGCACCTCGTGGGTGCCGCGCTTGTAGTACTCGAACCAGGAGCGGACGGTGCGCAGGTACTCGTCCGAGTGGTTGTAACTCAGGACCGCCTGGTCCAGGTTGGTCGCGAGCGACAGGTCGCGGGAGCCGGCGCAGAGGTAGCGTCCGGCGGCGAGGGCCGCGTCGTAGATGTTGTTGGGGTCCTTGCGGCCGTCGCCGTTGCCGTCCTGGCCCCAGGTCTCCCAGGTGGACGGGATGAACTGCATCGGGCCGACCGCGCGGTCGTGCGTCGAGTCCCCGTCGTAGGCACCGTTGTCGGTGTCCTTGATCAGGGCGAAGCCCTGGCCGTTGAGGGCCGGGCCGAGGATCGGGGAGAGCGTGGTGCCCTGCGCGTCGACGCGGCCGCCGCGGGCCTGGCCGGACTCGACCTTGCCGATCGCGGCGAGGAGCTGCCACGGCAGCCGGCAGGCGGCGTCCGTGCCCGCGACGGTCTGCTGGGTCTTCTTGTACGCCGCCAGGATCGACGCCGGTATGCCCGATTCCGCACTGCCGGTCACCGGCAGGTCGACGGAAGTGCCGGGCTTGTCCGGCGTGTTCAGCGGCGGCAGGTCCGTGAAGTAGGGCGAGTTGCCGGAGGCCGCGCTGTCGTCCGACGGCGTCGCGCCGGCGGCCGGCTGGTCGTCCTCGGACGCGACCAGGGGCGAACCGGGGCCCTGCGAGGCGGAAAGCGCGGCGACGGCGGCAGCGGCCACAGCAGTGGTGGTCGCCCCTCTGCGCAGTCGGCGACCGAATTGCACTGCCATAACGTGTGGGCCCTCCCCGTCGTCGGCGTCCGCGCTCCCCTGCGCCTGGACTCAGGCGACCCTACGGCAAGTTGTGCCGACCGGACACAGCGGCCTTACCGCTTCTCACCGCTTTCTCACGTTCCGGATCACCAGGTGTACAGGGGGCGGCGCTCCGGTGACGGCGGCTCGCCCATACTTCCACCATGCCGTTCACCCTCAGCCATGCCGCAGCCGTCCTGCCGGGACTCCACCGCGACGGAACGGGGCGCGGCCCACTCGTCGCCTCCGCCCTCGTCGCCGGTTCGTTCGCCCCCGACATCACCTACTACGCGGACACCGCCATCCCCGGCGCCATGGAGTTCGGCGAGGTCACCCACGCGGTGTGGGGGGTGTTCACGGTGGATGTCCTGATCACCGCGGCGACCGTCGCCCTGTGGCTGCTGCTGCGCGAACCACTGGTGGCGCTGGCGCCGAGGAGGCATCAGGGACGGGTGTACGCACTGGCACGGGGAGCCCGGCGGGCACCCGGCCAGGGGCCGTGGGGAGTCCGGGACGGTGCGTGGTTCGTGGCCTCTGCGGTCATCGGCGCCGCTACCCATGTGGTCTGGGACGCGTTCACCCACCACGACCGGTGGGGGGTGCGGCTGGTGCCGGTGCTCAGCCGGGACGCGGGCGGATACCCGGTGTTCCAGCTGGTGCAGTACGGCACTTCGGCTGTGGCGCTGACCGTGCTCGCCTGGTTCACGGTCACCGCGCTGCGGCGCAGCGGCGGGCAGCCCGCGCCCATGGCCGTACCGGTGCTGGGCCGACGCGCGCGGTGGTACGCGGCCGGCTTCATCGGCCTGTGCGTGGTGCTGGGCACCGTTCACCGGTGCGCCCGCTGGTACGCGTACTTCGGGCACATCGACACCCCGCTCGACATCATCCCGACCGCGTGCTTCGGCGCGGGCGCCGGACTCGCGGTGGGGCTGGTGCTCTACGGGGTGTGGATGCGGCTCCCGGGGCGCGGCGGCCCACCGCTGCACCCGGTCACCGGACGGGCTCGCGGAACGAGCCCGTCCGACAGCCGAGGGCGCTGACCGCCCAGGCGGCTCAGGGAGCGCCTCGCGGCAGCCCCGGCCGTCAGTGCGCCGCGGACTCCCAGTCCGTGCCGACACCGACCGACACGTCGAGCGGCGCCCGCAGCCGCACCGCGGTCGACATCTCGTGACGCAGGATGCCCTCGACCTGCTCCCGCTCACCCGCGGCGATCTCCAGCACGATTTCGTCATGCACCTGGAGGAGCATCCGGGAGGTCAGCTCCGCCTCGGTGAGCGCCTTGTCGACCTTGAGCATCGCGACCTTGACGATGTCCGCCGCCGTGCCCTGGATCGGTGCGTTGAGCGCCATCCGCTCGGCCGTCTCCCTGCGCTGACGGTTGTCGCTGTTCAGGTCCGGCAGGTAGCGGCGGCGGCCGAAGACCGTCTCCGTGTAACCGGTGGCGCGGGCCTCCTCCACCACCCGGTGCAGATAGTCGCGGACCCCGCCGAACCGCTCGAAGTAGGTGTCCATCAGGATCCGGGCCTCGCCCGCCTCGATGTTCAGCTGCTGGGAGAGGCCGAACGCGGAGAGACCGTAGGCCAGCCCGTAGCTCATGGCCTTGATCTTGCGCCGCATCTCCGGGTCGACGGCGGTCTTCTCGACTCCGAAGACCTGCGAGGCGACCGTGGTGTGCAGGTCCTCACCGGAGGTGAACGCCTCGATCAGGCCCGCGTCCTCGGAGAGGTGGGCCATCACCCGCAGTTCGATCTGGCTGTAGTCCGCCGTCATCAGCGTCTCGAAACCCTCGCCGACGACGAAGCCGCGACGGATCGCCCGGCCCTCGTCCGTACGGACGGGGATGTTCTGCAGATTCGGGTCGGTGGAGGAGAGCCGGCCGGTCGCCGCCACCGTCTGGTTGAACGTGGTGTGGATCCGGCCGTCCTCACCGATCGTCTTGACCAGGCCCTCGACCGTCACCCGCAGCTTCGCCTGCTCGCGGTGGCGCAGCATGATGACGGGCAGCTCGTGCTCCGTCTGCGCCGCCAGCCACGCCAGCGCGTCGGCATCCGTGGTGAAACCGGTCTTCGTCTTCTTCGTCTTCGGCAGACCCAGCTCACCGAACAGCACTTCCTGGAGCTGCTTGGGCGAACCGAGGTTGAACTCCCGGCCCACCGCCGCGTGCGCCTCCTTCACCGCCTGCTGCACGGCGCCCGCGAACTGCTGCTCCATGCCCTCCAGATGGGCCCGGTCGGCCGCGATGCCGTGCCGCTCCAGGCGGGCCAGCAGGATCGACGTCGGCAGCTCCATGTCGTGGAGCAGCTCGGCGGCGCCCACCTCCCCCAGCCGGGTGGTGAACGCGTCCCCGAGATCCAGGACCGCACGGGCCTGCGCCATCAGCGCGTCGGCCTCCGCCCGGTCGTCCGCGCCGAAGGCCAGCTGCCCGTCGGAGGCGGCCGCCGGGGCCAGCTCACGGCCCAGGTACTCCACCGCGAGGGCGTCCAGCGCGAAGGAACGCCGGCCGGGCTTGACCAGGTAGGCGGCGAGCGCGGTGTCCATCGAGACGCCCTCGATCCGCCAGCCGTGCTCCGGGAAGACCCGCATGGCGCTCTTCGCGTTGTGCATGACCTTCGGCCTGGCGGCGTCCGCGATCCAGGCCGCGAACGCCTGCTCGTCGGCCTCGTCCAGCTGCGTGGGGTCGAACCAGGCGGCGGCCCCGCCCGCCGCGGCGAGCGCGACCTCGGTGACCGTGCCGCTGCCGAGCGCCCAGGTGTCGACCGTCGCGACGCCGAGCGGCTGCCCGCCGTGCTCGGCCAGCCACGGAGCGACCTCGCCCGCGCCCAGCACCGCGCCGTCCAGCTCGACGCCCGCGGCGGGCGCCGGCGCCTCGTCCTCCGTCTTGCCCGGGTCCACCGCGAGCAGCCGCTCACGCAGGCTCGGATTGCGGATCTCCAGCACATCCAGCACCCCGGTGACCGCGGTGCGGTCGTAGGGGGCGCGCTCCAGATCGCCGGGGGTCTTCGGCAACGCGACGTCCCGGACCATCTCGGTCAGCCGCCGGTTCATCCGCACCGCGTCCAGGTGGTCGCGGAAATTCTGCCCGGCCTTGCCCTTGACCTCCTCGGCCCGCTCCACCAGCTCGTCGAACGAACCGAACTGGTTGATCCACTTCGCGGCCGTCTTCTCACCGACCCCGGGGATGCCCGGAAGGTTGTCCGACGGGTCACCGCGCAGCGCCGCGAAATCCGGGTACTGCCGCGGGGTGAGCCCGTACTTCTCCTCGACCTTCGCCGGGGTGAAGCGGGTCAGCTCGGAGACGCCCTTCGTCGGGTACAGCACCGTGACGTTGTCCGTGATCAGCTGGAACGAATCCCGGTCACCGGTGACGATCAGCACTTCAAAACCCGCCGCCTCCGCCTGGGTGGCCAGCGTCGCGATCACGTCGTCCGCCTCGAAGCCGTCGACCGCGAAACGGTCGGCGCGCATCGCGTCGAGCAGCTCCCCGATCAGCTCGACCTGCCCCTTGAACTCGTCCGGCGTCTTCGACCGGTTCGCCTTGTACTCGGGGAACTCCTGCGCACGCCACGTCTTGCGGGACACGTCGAACGCCACCGCGAAATGCGTCGGCGCCTCGTCACGCAGCGTGTTCGCCAGCATCGACGCGAAGCCGTACACCGCGTTCGTCGGCTGCCCCGCCCCGGTCGTGAAATTCTCCGCAGGCAGCGCAAAGAACGCCCGGTACGCCAGGGAGTGCCCGTCCATCAGGAGCAGGCGCGGTCGGTTGTCTGCCGTCTTCTTCGATGCCGTCTCAGCCACACCCCGATCCTGCCACGTACCACTGACAATCCGGACCGGCGACCGCCCCGGACCGCCCGGGGACCGCTCGCCGGGCCGCCGCACCGCGCCGCGTGCCAGGATCGGTGGAGAAGGAAACACGCACAGCGGACCCCACCCGGTCCGCAGCCGGCTCAAAGGGGAAAGACGATGGCCACCAAGCCGCCCGCAGGTGATCCGGTCCAGGACGCGCCGCAGGTCGAACCGGCCAAACACGCCGCCGCCGGACTGCCCGCCGTCGCCCACAGCCTGCGCATCGCCCAACAGCAGATGGGGGTCAGCCGCACCGCGCGGACCCTCCTCAAGGTCAACCAGAAGGACGGCTTCGACTGCCCCGGCTGCGCCTGGCCCGAGGGCGACAAGCGGCACACCGCCGAGTTCTGCGAGAACGGCGCCAAGGCCGTCGCGGAGGAGGCGACACTGCGCCGCGTCACCCCGGACTTCTTCGCCGCCCACTCCGTCCCGGACCTCGCCACCCGCAGCGGCTACTGGCTCGGCCAGCAGGGACGCATCACCCAGCCCGTGTACCTGCCCGAAGGGGCAGACCACTACCAGGCCGTGACCTGGGAGCGCGCCTTCGCCATCATCGCCGAGGAGCTCACCGCCCTCGGCTCCCCCGACGAAGCCCTCTTCTACACCTCCGGACGCACCAGCAACGAGGCCGCGTTCCTGCTCCAGCTGTTCGCCCGCGAATTCGGCACCAACAACCTGCCCGACTGCTCCAACATGTGCCACGAGTCGTCCGGCTCCGCGCTCACGGAGACCATCGGCGTCGGCAAGGGCTCCGTCTCCCTGGAGGACCTGCACCACGCCGACCTGATCATCGTCGCCGGACAGAACCCCGGCACCAACCACCCCCGGATGCTCTCCGCCCTGGAGAAGGCCAAATCCGCCGGAGCGAAGATCATCTCGGTGAACCCGCTGCCCGAGGCCGGCCTCGAACGGTTCAAGAACCCCCAGACCCCCCTCGGCATGGTCAAGGGCGCCGCCCTCAACGACCTCTTCCTCCAGATCCGCATCGGCGGCGACCAGGCCCTCTTCCGCCTGCTCAACAAACTGATCCTGCAGACGGAGGGCGCCGTCGACGAGACCTTCGTCGCGGAACACACCCACGGCTACCAGGCGTTCGCCGAAGCCGCCGCAGAGGCCGACTGGGACGAGACCCTCACCGCCACCGGCCTCGACCGCGCCACCATCGAAGAGGCCCTCGCGATGGTCCTCGCCTCCAAGCGCACCATCGTGTGCTGGGCCATGGGCCTCACCCAGCACAAGCACTCCGTGCCGACCATCCGCGAAGTAGTCAACTTCCTTCTCCTGCGCGGCAACATCGGCCGCACCGGCGCCGGCGTCTGCCCCGTGCGCGGCCACTCCAACGTCCAGGGCGACCGCACCATGGGCATCTTCGAACGCCCCGCGCCCGCGTTCCTCGACGCCCTCGACAAGGAATTCTCCATCACCTCACCGCGCCACCACGGCTACGACGTGGTCCGCTCCATCCAGGCCCTGCGCGACGGCGACGCCAAGGTCTTCTTCGCCATGGGCGGCAACTTCGTCGCCGCCACCCCCGACACCGACGTCACAGAGGCCGCCATGCGCAGCGCCCGCCTCACCGTGCACGTCTCCACCAAGGTCAACCGCTCGCACGCCGTCACCGGCACCCGCGCCCTGATCCTGCCCACCCTGGGCCGCACCGACAAGGACGTCCAGGCCGGCGGCAAGCAGTTCGTCACCGTCGAGGACTCCATGAGCATGGTGCACGCCTCCCGGGGCAACCTCACCCCCGCCAGCCCCCACCTGCTCTCCGAACCCGCCATCGTCGCCCGCCTCGCCCGCGCCGTCCTCGGACCCGCCTCCGCCACCCCCTGGGAGGAGTTCGAGAAGGACTACGGCACGATCCGCGACCGCATCTCCCGCGTCGTCCCCGGCTTCGAGAACTTCAACGCACGCGTCGCCCACCCCGGCGGATTCACCCTCCCGCACGGCCCCCGCGACTCCCGCCGCTTCCCCACCGCCACCGGCAGGGCCAACTTCACCGCCGCCCCCGTCGAGTTCCCCGAACTCCCCCAAGGACGGCTGCTGTTGCAGACGCTGCGCTCCCACGACCAGTACAACACCACCATCTACGGCCTCGACGACCGTTACCGGGGCATCAAGGGCGGCCGACGCGTCGTCCTCGTCAACCCCGACGACGCCACCTCCCTCGGCCTCACCGACGGCGCCTACGCCGACCTCGTCAGCGAGTGGAAGGACGGAACCGAACGACGCGCCCCCGGCTTCCGCGTCGTCCACTACCCCACCGCCCGGGGCTGCGCCGCCGCCTACTACCCCGAGACCAACGTCCTGGTCCCCCTCGGCTCCACCGCCGACACCAGCAACACCCCCGCCAGCAAATCCGTCGTGATCCGCTTCGAGAACGTCCACTGATATCCCGGGACCGCCCTCACTGCACAGGCACACTAAGCGTCCGCTCAGCCGTCTGATAAGAACGACGGACACCACACGCAGCAGGCACCACCGCAGAGAGACGGAGCCGGACCCATGGGCGAGCACACCGCACCCAAGTTCCCCCAGGAGATCATCGACGAGTACGCCGCCCTCGGCGTCGACCTCCCGGCCCTGTTCTCCGCCGGGCACCTCGGCGAACGCATGGGCGTGCGGATCATCGAGGCCGCCGCGGACCGCGTCGTCGGCACCATGCCCGTCGAGGGCAACACCCAGCCCTACGGACTCCTGCACGGCGGCGCCTCCGCCGTCCTCGCCGAGACCCTCGGCTCCGTCGGCGCCATGCTGCACGGCGGCGCCGCCAAGCTCGCCGTCGGCGTCGACCTGAACTGCACCCACCACCGAGGGGCGCGCAGCGGCCTCGTCACCGGCGTCGCCACCCCCGTACACCGTGGCCGCACCACCGCCACGTACGAGATCGTCATCACCGACGAACACGACAAGCGCGTCTGCACCGCCCGCCTCACCTGCCTCCTGCGTGACGTACCGAAGAACGCACCGGAGAACGCACCGGGGAACGCGCCCACAGGCGAAGCCGCCTGACCGCCCAACACTCCGCACCCCACTGCTGCCCGGCCGGACCGCAATCCGGCCGGGCAGCGCCATATCCCCCCACAACCACCGCCCCGCACACCGCGATTGCCCGCCTGCACGCATCAACACCCTTGACCGCGGACGCCGTTCTGTGGCCCACTCAGCAGCCACGCCCGCCCGCGCACCCGCCACCCCGCGTCGACCACACCGCCCCCGATGTAACACTGCGTAACATTCGCGCAATGTTCACCCACCCCGACGCAGCCCGAAGAACCCGGCCCGCAGGCACCGGGCACTTTTGCGCGCGCTGAAGCGCCCTCCCGCACCCCCACCACGCGACAGCAGCAAGATCGGTTCAAGCCCCTTAGCAGAGCTGCGCGTTCTCAGAATGCGGTCACTTCACGGTCCAGTAAAAAGCCGTACATGTCAGCACAGCCACCTCAAGCCTTCCTCAAAGGCATAACAAGACAGTCACATCATTCGGCTGACCCATCCCCGACCCCCGCCCCTGCCCTTAGAGTCACCGCCAGTCACCGCGCCGCCGGGCGCGACTACGGCACGGCCCTGTACCAACCAGTACGGCCCGGCGAACGACACGGCACCTCAAGCAGAGGAGGCCGCGCCAGGGAAAGGACTTTTCGTGCGACACCGTTCTTTGCTCATCCTCACCACAGTGCTCACCACAGGAGCACTGACACTCACCGCCTGCGGGTCGCGCGACGACGACAAGAAGAGCAGCGACAGCGGCGGCACCCAGACCGTCGTCATCGGCGTCGACGCACCCATCACCGGTGACCTCTCCGCGCTCGGCCTCGGCATCAAGAACTCCGCCGACCTCGCCGCCAAGACGGCGAACAAGGCCAAGACCGTCCCCGGCATCAACTTCGTCGTCAAGCCCCTCGACGACCAGGCCCAGCCGTCCGTCGGCCAGCAGAACGCCCAGAAGTTCATCGACGACGACACCGTCCTCGGCGTCGTCGGCCCCCTGAACTCCGGCGTCTCCCAGTCGATGCAGAAGCCGCTCAACGACGCCAGCCTCACCCAGATCTCCCCCGCCAACACGGGCACCGAACTGACCCAGGGCGAGAACTGGAAGACCGGCGACAAGAAGCGCCCCTTCAAGACCTTCTTCCGCACCGCCACCACGGACCAGATCCAGGGCGCCTTCGCGGCGAAGTACCTCTACAACAACGCGAAGATCAAGCAGGTCTACCTGATCGACGACCAGAAGCCCTACGGCGCCGGTCTCGCGGCCTCCTTCAAGGCGACCTTCACCAAGCTCGGCGGCAAGATCTCCGGCGCGGACCACGTCAACCCCGACGACCGCGACTTCAACGCCGTCGTCACCAAGGTCAAGAAGTCCGGCGCCAAGGCCGTCTACTACGGCGGTGAGTACCCCGCCGGCGCACCCCTGAGCCAGCAGCTCAAGGACAGCGTCAAGATCCCCCTCATGGGCGGCGACGGCATGTACAGCGCCGACTTCATCAAGCTCAACAAGAAGGCCCAGGGCGACATCGCCACCTCCGTCGGCAAGCCCGTCGAGGAGCTCGACTCCGCCAAGGACTTCATCGCGAACTACAAGACCGCCGGATACAAGGACGCCTACGAGGCCTACGGCGGCGGCACCTACGACGCCACCTGGTCCATCATCGAGGCCGTCAAGATCGCCGTCGCCGACAACGACGGCAAGCTCCCCGACAACGCCCGCGAGAAGGTCCTCGCCGCCATGGACAAGGTCAAGTTCGACGGCGTCACCGGCCCCGTCTCGTTCGACGAGTTCGGCGACACCACCAACACCATGATGACCGCCTACCAGGTCGACGGCGGCAAGTGGGCCTCCAAGCTCAGCGAGGTCTACAAGCCGTAACCAGCTCCCCGGTCACCACTGACTGACACCAGACCGCGCGGGAGCGCCAGGAGCGCTCCCGCGCGGTGCCATATCCGAACCACTCCACGGAGGCCCTGCGGTGCACGAACTGCCGCAACAGCTGGCCAATGGACTCATCCTCGGCGCGATGTACGGTCTCATCGCGATCGGTTACACGATGGTCTACGGAATCATCCAGCTCATCAACTTCGCCCACGGCGAGATCTTCATGATCGGAGGCTTCGGGGCCCTCACCGTCTACCTCTGGATGCCGGCCGGCGCCAACCTCCTCGCAATCATCCCCCTCATGATCATCGGCGGCGTCATCTGCTCCGTCGCCATCAGCGCCGCCGCCGAACGCTTCGCCTACCGGCCCCTGCGCAACGCACCACGACTGGCCCCGCTCATCACGGCCATCGGCCTCTCCCTCGCCCTCCAGCAGGCCATCTGGAAGTGGTACCCGGACGCCAAGAAGGACCGTTCCTTCCCGCAGTTCAAGGGCGACGCCCTCGACATCTTCGGCGCCCACATCCAGCGCGGCGACCTCTTCGTCCTGATCAGCGCACCCGTCTGCATGATCGCCCTCGGCCTCTTCGTCTCCAAGACCCGCGCCGGCCGCGGCATGCAGGCCACCAGCCAGGACCCCGACACCGCCAAGCTCATGGGCATCAACACCGACCGCATCATCGTCATGGCCTTCGCCATCGGTGCCGCGTTCGCCGCCGTCGCCGCCGTCGCCTACGGGCTCAAGAACGGCCAGATCGGCTTCAAAATGGGCTTCATCATGGGCCTCAAAGCCTTCACCGCAGCCGTACTCGGCGGAATCGGCAACATCTACGGCGCCATGCTCGGCGGCGTCGTACTCGGCATCGCCGAATCACTCGCCACCGGCTACATGAGCGACGTTCCCGGCATGGAACTCTTCGGCGGCGGCGCCTGGAAGGACGTATGGGCCTTCGTCCTCCTCATCATCGTCCTGCTGCTCCGTCCCCAGGGCCTGCTCGGCGAACGCGTCGCGGATCGGGCGTGATACGGATGACCACCCACACCACCACGCCCCCCGCCGCCGCCCTGATCCCGATGCCCGCCCCCGCGGCCCGCATCGCCACCACGGCAGGCGCCGCCATCACCCTCGCGGGCACCTTCCTCGCCTGGACCTGGACCGACCAGTTCCCCGGCGACCTCACCGTCACCGGCTATCCCGGCGGCCTCCAGGTCCTCACCCTCATCGGCGCCGCACTCACCCTGCTCCTCGCCCTCTCCGGGTACGGCATCCGAGGACTGGGCTGGCTCACCCCCGGCGGCACCAACAGCCCCGTACGCCTCCTGGCACTCGGGACCTTCGGCACCACCGCCTACACCATCGGCGCCATCACCTACGACCTCGGCGGCGTCGTCAACCTCGAACCCGGCGCCTGGGTCAGCGGCATCGGCTCACTCCTCGCCGTCCTCGCCGCCCACGGACTCCCCGCCGACCAGCCACTCCCCGACACCGGAAACCCGGCCGCCGGCTGGCAGCGCTTCCGCAACGGCCTCGCCGCACCATCGGCCCGCCGCGCCGCACCCCTGCCCGCCTGGGCCGAAATCCTCATCATCGTCATAGCCTTCGGTATCGGCCTCTACGTCTTCGCCTACGGCATCGACACCGACTACACCGAACTCTTCATCGGCTTCCTCATCACCGCCGCCTTCGCCTTCACCGCGCTGACCCGCGCCGGACTCATCTCCCGCATCACCGCGCTGACCTCGAAGCACCGCAACATCACCCTCACCGCCGCCCTCGTCGCAGCAGTCTGCTTCCCCTTCACCCAGCAGAAAGAGGAATACGCGCTCATCGGCGCCAACATCCTCATCTTCGCGACCGTGGCACTCGGCCTGAACGTCGTCGTCGGCCTCGCCGGCCTCCTCGACCTCGGATACGTCGCCTTCCTCGGCGTCGGCGCCTACGCCGCCGCCCTGGTCTCCGGCTCCACCATGTCGGCCATCGGCGTCGAATTCCCCTTCTGGGCCGCCGTCCTCACCGGCGCCGGAGCCTCACTGATCTTCGGCGTCCTCATCGGCGCCCCCACCCTGCGACTACGCGGCGACTACCTCGCCATCGTCACGCTCGGCTTCGGTGAAATCTTCCGCCTCACCGTGAACAACCTCAACGGCAACAGCGGACCCGACCTCACCAACGGCTCCCAGGGCATCCCGAGCATCCCCGACCTCAACCTCTTCGGGATCGACTTCGGACTCAAGCACGACATCGGCGGCTTCACCCTCGGCAGGTCCGCCAACTACTACCTGCTCATGCTCGTCTTCACCGCCGTCGTCGTCCTCGTCTTCCGCCGCTCCGGAGAATCCCGCATCGGCCGCGCCTGGGTCGCCATCCGCGAGGACGAGACCGCCGCCACCGCCATGGGCATCAACGCCTTCCGGCTCAAGCTGCTCGCCTTCGCCCTCGGCGCCACCCTCGCCGGACTCGCCGGAACCGTGCAGTCGCACGTCAACTACACGGTGACACCCGAGCAGTACCAGTTCGCCGGCTCCGTACCCCCGAACTCCGCGTTCCTCCTCGCCGCCGTCATCCTCGGCGGCATGGGAACCCTCAGCGGACCCCTCGTCGGCGCCGCACTGCTCTACCTCATCCCGGCCAAGCTCCAGTTCATGCAGGACTACCAGCTCTTCCTCTTCGGCATCGCACTCATCCTCCTGATGCGCCTGCGCCCCGAAGGACTGGTCGCCGACCGCAGGAAGCAGCTCGAATTCCACGAGACCGACCAGCTCGACGTACCGGAACCGCGGAAGTCCGACGACGTCGACGCCGGCATCGCCAAGGCGGGGGCGTGACCACCATGACCACCACCACGAAGACCGGCACCCCCGTGCTCGACGCCAGCGGCGTCACCATGCGGTTCGGCGGCCTCACCGCCGTCCACAACGTCGACCTCACCGTCAACGCAGGTGAGATCGTCGGCCTCATCGGCCCCAACGGCGCCGGGAAGACCACCTTCTTCAACTGCCTCACCGGCCTCTACGTCCCCACCGAGGGCAAGGTCAGCTACAAGGGCACCGTCCTGCCGCCCAAGCCCCACCTCGTCACCCAGGCAGGCATCGCCCGCACCTTCCAGAACATCCGGCTCTTCGCCAACATGACCGTCCTGGAGAACGTCCTCGTCGGACGCCACACCAGGACCAAGGAAGGCCTCTGGTCCGCACTCCTGCGCCTCCCCGGCTTCACCAAGGCCGAGAACGCCAGCCGGGAACGAGCCATGGAACTCCTGGAGTTCATCGGCCTCCAGGACAAGGCCGACCACCTCGCGCGCAACCTCCCCTACGGAGACCAGCGCAAGCTGGAAATCGCCCGCGCACTCGCCAGCGACCCCGGCCTCCTCCTCCTGGACGAGCCCACCGCCGGCATGAACCCGCAGGAAACCCGGGTCACCGAAGAGCTCATCTTCGCCATCCGCGACCAGGGCATCGCCGTACTCGTCATCGAGCACGACATGCGCTTCATCTTCAACCTCTGCGACCGCGTCACCGTGCTCGTCCAGGGCGAGAAGCTCGTCGAAGGCACCTCCGACGTCGTCCAGAGCGACGAACGCGTCGTCGCCGCCTACCTCGGCACCCCCTTCGAAGGCGCCCCCGGCGCCGAGGAGATCGCCGAGGTCGAAGCCGCAGAGGCCGTCGCCACCAAGAGCGCCGCAACCACCACCGACACCACCAGCACCGAGGAGGAGGACACCCGATGACCGCACTGCTAGAGGTCGAGGACCTCCGCGTCGCCTACGGCAAGATCGAAGCCGTCAAGGGCATCTCCTTCAGCGTCGAGGCCGGCCAGGTCGTCACCCTGATCGGCACCAACGGTGCGGGCAAGACCACCACCCTGCGCACCCTCTCCGGGCTGCTCAAGCCCGTCGACGGCCGCGTCCTGTTCGAGGGCAAGCCGCTGACCGGCATCCCCGCGCACAAGATCGTCGCCCTGGGCCTCGCCCACTCCCCCGAGGGCCGCCACATCTTCCCCCGGCTGACGATCACCGAGAACCTCCAGCTCGGCGCCTACCTCCGTAACGACAAGGCAGGCATCGAGAAGGACATCCAGCGCGCCTACGACCTCTTCCCCATCCTCGGGGAACGCCGGAAGCAGGCCGCCGGAACCCTCTCGGGCGGCGAACAGCAGATGCTCGCCATGGGCAGGGCCCTGATGTGCCAGCCCAAGCTCCTGATGCTCGACGAGCCCTCCATGGGCCTCTCCCCGATCATGATGCAGAAGATCATGGAGACCATCGTCGAGCTCAAGTCCCAGGGCACCACGATCCTGCTCGTCGAGCAGAACGCCCAGGCCGCGCTCTCCCTGGCCGACCAGGGCCACGTCATGGAGGTCGGCAAGATCGTCCTCTCCGGCACCGGCTCGGACCTCCTCCACGACGAATCGGTCCGCAAGGCCTACCTCGGCGAGGACTGAACCCGTACGCGCACGGAGAAGGCCCGCGCCCCGGACTGCATCCCGGGCGCGGGCCTTCTCGATGTCCTGGTCCTGCGGAGCTACTCCGCGGCCTTCTTCTTCTCCTCGGCGTCCTCGATCAACGCCTCTGCCAGCTGCTGCATCGACAGCCGCCGGTCCATCGACGTCTTCTGGATCCAGCGGAACGCGGCGGGCTCGGAGAGCCCGTAGTCCGTCTGCAGGATGCTCTTCGCCCGGTCCACCAGCTTCCGGGTCTCCAGCCGCTGCGACAGGTCCGCGACCTCGCCCTCCAGCGCCTTCAGCTCCGCGAACCGCGACACCGCCATCTCGATGGCCGGCACCACGTCGCTCTTGCTGAACGGCTTCACCAGGTACGCCATCGCCCCGGCGTCCCGGGCCCGCTCCACGAGGTCGCGCTGCGAGAACGCGGTGAGCATCAGGACCGGCGCGATGGACTCCTCCGCGATCTTCTCGGCGGCGGAGATCCCGTCGAGGACCGGCATCTTCACATCGAGGATGACCAGGTCCGGCTTGTGCTCCCGGGCCAGCTCGACAGCCTGCTGCCCGTCCCCGGCCTCACCGACGACGGAGTACCCCTCTTCCTCCAGCATCTCTTTCAGGTCGAGGCGGATGAGCGCCTCGTCCTCAGCGATGACGACGCGGGTCGTCAGCGGCGGGACGTGCGACTTGTCGTCGTCGGACGCGTCTACGGGCTGGGGCGACTCGGGGGTGGTCACGGGGGCTCCTTGTTCCAGGGCAGGTACAGCTCCCACGAGCGTACCTAGCTACGATATGGTGGCACTACGCAGGGCAGGGGACACCCTTCCTTTCTAAGGCCCCAGTACTCCAACTTGGTTAGAGAGGCCGCTCTCAAACAGCGGACAGTGTGGGTTCGAATCCCACCTGGGGCACTTTCCTTAGATTCCAAGGTCGCACGGAAATAGCGCGGATTCACGTGATCGTGTGACTGCAGCACCATTCCTCCCCTTGAGCGCAGAGAACCCTCCAGGCTCGGGCACGTGTACGACCTTGAAACACGTAAGCATGTGCTGGCCCTCCTCGATCAGGGCTTCAGTCAGAACTCCGTAAGCAAGCAGAGCGGCGTTTCCCGAGCGGCCATCCGTTCCTGGCTCACACGAATAGAGCCGCTCGGATACGACCGCGGCCGGGAATGCCCTCGATGTGGTGATACGCCCAGGCCTCCAGACGCCCCAGCCGCATACTCGTACCTGCTCGGCCTCTACCTCGGCGACGGCTGCATCAGCGCGACCAAACGAGGCGTATACAGCCTGCGCATCGCATGCGCCGATGCCTGGCCCGGTCTCATCCAAGCCTGCGTCGAAGCCGTACAGATCGCGCGACCGGCCAACAAGGTGTGCTTGGTGCCAAGTCCGGGCTGTCAGTACGTCACATGTTTCAGCAAACACTGGCCCTGCCTCTTTCCTCAGCACGGTCCCGGAAAGAAGCACGAACGCGAAATCTCTCTCGTTGCCTGGCAGCAGGACATCGTCGCCGCCCACCCGTGGGAGTTCATCCGAGGTCTGATCCACTCCGACGGCTGCCGGATTACCAATTGGACAAGTCGACTCGTCAGCGGTCAGGCAAAGCGCTACGAGTACCCCCGCTACTTCTTCACCAACCTGTCGGCCGACATCCTGAGTCTCTTCACGAGCACACTGGACCAGGTGGGAGTGGAGTGGAAGCAGCCGAACAGCAAGAACATCTCCGTAGCCCGACGGGCGTCCGTCGCCCTCATGGACGCTCACGTCGGGCCGAAATACTGAGCGGCCCGCTACTTCGGGCTGTCGTCCTCGCCGATGTGGTGCACGCGCACCAGGTTCGTCGAGCCCGCGACGCCGGGCGGGGAGCCGGCCGTGATGACGACGACGTCGCCCTTCCGGCAGCGGCCGATCTTCAACAGCTCCTCGTCGACCTGGGCGACCATCGCGTCCGTCGAGTCCACGTGCGGGCCCAGAAACGTCTCCACGCCCCAGGTGAGGTTCAGCTGGGAGCGGGTGGCCGGGTCCGGGGTGAAGGCCAGGAGCGGGATGGGTGAGCGGTAGCGGGAGAGGCGCTTGACCGTGTCGCCGCTCTGGGTGAAGGCCACCAGGAACTTCGCGCCGAGGAAGTCGCCCATCTCCGCCGCAGCGCGGGCGACCGCGCCGCCCTGGGTGCGGGGCTTGTTGCGGTCGGTGAGCGGGGGGAGGCCCTTGGCGAGGATGTCCTCCTCCGCGGCTTCGACGATGCGGGACATCGTGCGGACCGTCTCGATGGGGTATTTGCCGACGCTGGTCTCGCCGGAGAGCATGACCGCGTCCGTGCCGTCGATGACGGCGTTGGCGACGTCGGAGGCCTCTGCGCGGGTGGGGCGGGAGTTGTCGATCATCGAGTCGAGCATCTGGGTGGCGACGATGACCGGCTTGGCGTTGCGCTTGGCGAGCTTGATGGCGCGCTTCTGGACGATCGGCACCTGCTCCAGGGGCATTTCGACGCCGAGGTCGCCTCGGGCGACCATGATGCCGTCGAAGGCGGCGACGATGTCGTCGATGTTCTCGACGGCCTGGGGCTTCTCGACCTTGGCGATGACGGGGAGGCGGCGGCCTTCCTCGTCCATGACGCGGTGGACGGGTTCGATGTCGCGTCCGCTGCGTACGAAGGAGAGGGCGATGACGTCCGCGCCGGTGCGCAGGGCCCAGCGGAGGTCGTCGATGTCCTTCTCGGAGAGGGCGGGGACGGAGACCGCGACGCCGGGGAGGTTGAGTCCCTTGTGGTCGGAGACCATGCCGCCCTCGATGACGGTGGTGTGGACGCGGGGTCCGTCGACTCCGGTGACTTCGAGGGTGACGCGTCCGTCGTCGATGAGGATGCGTTCGCCGGGGGTGACGTCGGCGTTGAGGCCTTCGTAGGTGGTGCCGCAGGTGTGGCGGTCACCTTCCATGGGTTCGACGGTGATGGTGAAGTCATCGCCGCGTTCAAGGAGTACGGGTCCTTCGCGGAAGCGTCCGAGGCGGATCTTCGGGCCTTGAAGGTCTGCGAGGATTCCGACGCTGCGTCCGGCTTCGTCGGATGCTTTGCGTACTCGGTGGTAGCGCTCTTCGTGTTCGGCGTAGGTGCCGTGGCTGAGGTTGAGGCGGGCGATGTCCATACCCGCCTCGACCAGGGCCTTGATCTGGTCATATGTGTCGGTGGCGGGTCCTAGGGTGCATACGATTTTTGCTCGGCGCATGGTTTGAGCCTAAACCTTACCTACGGGTAGGGAATTGGCTCCGGATGACTCCTCAACATCCTTTGGGTGAAGGCTTTTTGACAAGTGTTGAATTGTGCGGCGGGGTGCTCGGATGAGCATTCCGCTCAGAGGTTCGGTGGGGTCATGATGAAGCGGGCGTTCACCTGGGCACGGACGGTCTGGCGTTGTGGTTCGAGGTCGAGTGCGGGGGCCGCTTCGGCCGACGCGCCGGCGAATCCGCGGGGGGCGCCGCCGTAGCCGCCGGGGGCCGGGGGCAGGGCGGGGGCGGCGTTCTCGGCGCCGAGGTCGGCCAGTTCGACGAGGGCGGCGAGCTGGGCGCCGACGGCGTCGGCGTATTCGCGGGCACGCTGGACCGCTTCGCGTACGGCCTGGCGGCGGGCTTCGCCGTGGGCGGGCGAGTTGGGGCGCAGGGCCCACCAGGGGCCGTCGATGCGGGTCATGTCGAGGTCGGCGATGCGGGTGGTGAATTCGCCGAGTGCGGTGAAGTCGCCGAGTACGGCGGTGATGTGGACGCGTCCGTGGTAGGCGCGGATCTTCTCGTCGCGGCCGCGTTGGGTGAGTTCGGGGGTGATGGAGAAGGCGCCGGTTTCGAGTTTCTCGACGGCTTCTCCGTAGGTGCGCGCGAGTTCGAGGACGGTGGTGTTGCGTCGGGTGAGGTCTTCGAGGGCGGCGCGGCGGTCTTTCCCCCGGGCGCTGACGGTGATGCCGACGCGGGCGATCTCGGGGTCGATCTCCAGTCGGGCTTCGCCTCGGACGGCAAGGCGGGGGTGGTCGGGGGTGCCGTAGGAGTACGGGGTGTCGGTCATGGGTCCACTGTCGCACTCGGGTACGACAGCCGGTGGTCATCGAAACGAAACCTGCTGGGGGTGTTGCCGGGTGCGGTGCGTGGGTGATTATCTACGCGCGTTGTTCACGCGTGTGCGAGGTCTACGCGCGTTGTGCGGCGAGAGCACTGGGTACGGACGAGAACTGAGATGTGGGAGACGAGATGCCGCTGAACCGAAGGACGTTCCTGGGCACAACGGCCGCGGCGGGTGCCGGTGCCGCGATCGTGGGCGGTGGAGCGGTTCCTGCCGAGGCACACGGTCACGGGCATGGGCACGGACACGGTCATGGGCGTCCGCAGAAGCGGTACTCGTTCACGGTGATGGGCACGACGGATCTGCACGGGAACGTCTTCAACTGGGACTACTTCACGGACCAGGAGTTCGACGACAAGGATCACAACGATGTCGGCCTGGCGAAGATCTCGACGCTGGTGGAGCAGGTGCGGCGGGAGAAGGGCCGTCACAACACCCTGATGATCGATGCGGGTGACACGATCCAGGGCACGCAGTTGTCGTACTACTACGCGAAGATCGATCCGATCACCGCGAAGCGTGGTCCGGTGCATCCGATGGCGCAGGCGATGAACGTGATCGGCTATGACGCTGCGGCGCTGGGCAACCACGAGTTCAACTACGGCATTCCGGTGCTGCGCAAGTTCGAGGAGCAGTGTGACTTCCCGCTGCTGGGTGCGAACGCGCTGGACGCGAAGACGCTGAAGCCGGCGTTCGCGCCGTATGTGATCAAGAAGCTGCGTACGCCGCACGGCCGGGATGTGAAGGTGGCGATCCTGGGGCTGACGAATCCGGGTATCGCGATCTGGGACAAGGTGAACGTCGGCGGGAAGATGGTGTTCCCGGGGCTTGAGGAGCAGGCGGCGAAGTTCGTGCCCCGGCTGCGCTCCATGGGTGCGGATGTGGTGATCGTGTCGGCGCATTCGGGGAACAGCGGGACGTCGTCGTACGGGGATCAGATTCCGTACGTGGAGAATGCCGCGGGTCTGGTGGCGGAGCAGGTGCCGGGGATCGACGCGATTCTGGTGGGTCACGCGCATCTGGAGATCCCCGAGTACTTCGTGGAGAACAAGGAGACCGGTAAGAAGGTCGTGCTCTCGGAGCCGTTGAAGTGGGGGCAGCGGCTGACGCTGTTCGATTTCGATCTGGTGTGGGAGAAGGGCCGCTGGGTCGTCGAGAAGGCCGGTTCGCAGGTGCTGAACTCCAACACGGCGGCGGAGGACAAGCGGATCACGAGGCTGCTGGCGGACGAGCACAAGAAGGTCGTGGCGTACGTCAACCAGGTGATCGGTACGTCGACGGCGGCGATGACGACGGCTGAGGCGGCGTGGAAGGACGAGCCGATCATCGACCTGATCAACGTGGTTCAGGCGGAGACGGTGAAGGAGGCGCTGGCGGGCGGCGAGTACGCGTCGCTTCCGGTGCTGTCGCAGGCGTCCTGCTTCTCGCGTACGGCGCAGATCCCGGCCGGTGATGTGACGATCAAGGACGCGGCGGGTCTGTATCCGTTCGAGAACACCCTAGAGGCGCGGTTGGTGACGGGTGCGCAGGTCAAGGATTATCTGGAGTTCTCGGCGCGGTATTACGTGCAGACGGCTGCCGGTGCTCCGGTGGATACGGCGAAGCTGACGAACGCGGACAACACGCCGGATTACAACTATGACGCGGTGTCGGGTCTGACGTATGAGATCGACATCGCGAAGCCGAACGGTTCGCGAATTGTCGGCCTCTCGTTCGAGGGCAAGGCGATTGATCCGGCGGCGCAGTTCGTGCTGGCGGTGAACAACTACCGGGCGAGTGGCGGGGGCAACTTCCCGCATGTGCCGGGTGCGAAGCAGTTGTGGGCGAATTCGGAGGAGATCCGGAACACCATTATCGCCTGGGTGCAGGCGAAGGGTTCGGTGGACGGTGCGCAGTTCGCTTCGGTGGACTGGCGGCTGACGCGGGACGGTACGCCGGTGTTCTAGGTCTTTGGTGGGGCGGCCGTCTCCTTTCCTTTCGGGGTGGGGGCGGCCGCTTTTCTGTGTGCCGGGGTGGGGCGGGGGTGTCAGTTGCTCTGGACGAGTGGGGTGAGGGTGGGGGCTTGGGTGGGGATGTTCGGGGTGTGGGGGGTGAGGCCGAAGGTGGTGAAGGCGGTGCGTTGCGGCAGGTGGTAAGCGGAGGTGCCGGTGAGGCTGTTGAGGATGGTGGCGCTGCGCCAGGCGGCGAGGCCGAGGTCGGGGGCGCCGACGCCGTGGGTGTGGCGTTCGGCGTTCTGTACGTAGATGTTGCCGGTGATGGCGGGGTCCAGTTCGAGGCGGAACTGCTCGTCGATGCGGGGGCGCCCTGAGCTGTCGCGGCGCAGGCGGGTGCGGAGGCCGTCGAGCATCTGGTCGAGGGGGCGTTCGCGGTAGCCGGTGGCGAGGACGACGGCGTCGGTGGTGAGGCGGGAGCGGGTGCCTTGCTGGGTGTGTTCGAGGTGGAGTTCGACGCGGGTGGTGGCGACGCGGCCCGCGGTGCGGACCCGGACGCCGGGGGTGAGGGTGGCGTCGGGCCAGCCGCCGTGGAGGGTGCGGCGGTAGAGCTCTTCGTGGATGGCGGTGATGGTGTCGTGGTCGATGCCCTTGTGGAGCTGCCATTGGTGGGGGACGAGTTCGTCGCGTACGGGTTCGGGGAGGGCGTGGAAGTAGCGGGTGTAGTCGGGGGTGAAGTGTTCGAGGCCGAGTTTGGAGTACTCCATGGGTGCGAAGGCGGGGGTGCGGGCGAGCCAGTGGAGTTTTTCCTGTCCGGCGGGGCGGGCGCGCAGCAGGTCGAGGAAGATCTCGGCGCCGGACTGGCCGGAGCCGATGACGGTGATGTGTTCGGCGTTGAGGAGTTGTTCGCGGTGGTGGAGGTAGTCGGCGGAGTGGATGACGGGGACTGATCCGGCTCCGGCGAGGGGTTTGAGGGGTTCGGGGATGTGGGGTTCGGTGCCGACGCCGAGGGCGATGTGGCGGGTGTGGGCGCGGCCGAGGGCTTCGGCTTCGCCGTGGGCGTCGAGTTGGGTGAAGTCGACTTCGAAGAGGGAGCGTTCGTCGTTCCAGCGGATGGCGTCGACCTGGTGGCCGAAGTGGAGGCCGGGGAGTTGTTCGGTGACCCAGCGGCAGTAGGCGTCGTATTCGGCGCGTTGGATGTGGAAGCGCTCGGCGAAGTAGAAGGGGAAGAGCCGGTCGCGGGTGCGTAGGTAGTTGAGGAAGGTCCAGGGGCTGGTGGGGTCCGCGAGGGTGACGAGGTCTGCGAGGAAGGGGACTTGGAGGCTGGCGCCGTCGATGAGGAGGCCGGGGTGCCAGTGGAAGGCGGGGCGTTGTTCGTAGAAGGTGGCGGCGAGGGGGCGGGGGGTGCCGGTGATGCCGTGGGCGAGGGCGGCGAGGGAGAGGTTGAAGGGGCCGATGCCGATGCCGACGAGGTCGTGGGGCTGGTCGGTGTCGGGCGCGGGCCGGTGGGGCCTGGGTGGCCGGGCTGTCATCGGGGGGTGCTGCCTTCCGTGGTCTCTGCGGTCTCTGTGGTTCCTGCGGTCTCTGCGGTCTCTGTGGTTCCTGCGGTCTCTGCGATCTCTGTGGCGAGGTGGGTGACGAGGTCGAGCAGTCTGCTGAGGTCGTGGGGGGTGGTGTGGGGGTTGAGGAGGGTGGCTTTGAGCCAGAGGCGGCCGTGCGCGTGGGTGCGGCCGAGTACTGCGTGGCCGCGGGTGAGGAGGGTGCGGCGGATGGTGGCGACGGTGTGGTCGGTGGCGTCGGTGGGGCGGAAGAGGACGGTGGAGATGGTGGGGTGGTCGTAGAGGTCGAGGGTGGGGGTTTTGGTGATGAGGTCGGCGAGGTGGTGGGCGGCGGCGCAGGTGCGGTCGATGAGGTCGGCCAGTCCGGTGCGGCCGAGTGCCTGGAGGGTGACGGCGATCTTGAGTGCGTCGGGGCGGCGGGTGGTGCGCAGGGAGCGGCCGAGGAGGTCGGGGAGGCCGGCTTCGGTGTCGTCGCCGGCGTTGAGGTAGGGGGCGTGGTGGTGGAGGGCGTCGAGGTGGTGGTGGTCCGGGACGGCGAGGATGCCTGCGGAGGCGGGTTGCCAGCCGAGTTTGTGCAGGTCGAGGGTGACGCTGTGGGCGCGCTCGATGCCGTGGAGCTTGTTGCGGTGGGTGGGGCTGAAGAGGAGGGGGCCGCCGTAGGCGGCGTCGATGTGGAGTTCGGCGCCGTGGGTGGTGCAGAGGGCCGCGATTTCGGCGAGGGGGTCGATCTGGCCGGTGTCGGTGGTGCCTGCGGTGGCGGTGACGAGGATGGGGGTGCCGGGCCGCTCGCGGAGGCGTGTGAGGGTGTCGTCGAGGGCGGTGAGGTCCATGACGCCGGTGGGGGCGGGGATGGGGAGGGGTGTGGGGAGGCCGAGGAGCCAGGCGGCGCGGGTGATGCTGTGGTGGGCGTTGGCGCCGCTGACGGTCTGGACGGGGCCGTGGCGTTCGCGGGCGAGGAGCAGGGCGAGTTGGTTGGCTTCGGTGCCGCCGGTGGTGACGAGGGCGTCGGGTGCGGTGCGGTGGGGGTAGACCTCGGCGGCGAGCGCGGTAGTGAGGTCGGCTTCGAGGGCGGAGGCGGCGGGGGCCTGGTCCCAGGAGTCCATGGAGGGGTTGAGGGCCGAGGCGGCGAGGTCGGCCGCTGCGGCGAGTGCGAGGGGCGGGGTGTGGAGGTGTGCCGCGCAGAGTGGGTCGGCGGGGTCCGCCGCGCCTTCGGTGAGGGCGGTGATGAGGGTGGCGAGTGCGTGGTGGGCGCCGGTGCCCCGGTCCGGGATGACGGGGTGCAGGGCGGTGCGGAGTTGGGGGGTGACGGTGTCGGGGCCGCCTGCGGGGAGGGGGCCGTCGCGTCGGCGGGCGCCGTCGTGGAGTGCGGTGAGCACGGTGTCGATGAGGGGGCGCAGGTCGGCGGGGCCGGTGGTGCCTCCGGCGAGGGGCGGCGGGGTGGGCATGGAGGTGGTGGGCCCTTCGGAGCGCATGGGTGGACATCCCAGCTTGTCCGGGTTTTGGGTGGCGTGGCCGGTGAGCGGGGTGATGTGAACCCGAAAGGGGGATGGGTGCGCGAGGGGGGCGGGGTGGTGGCGGTTGGGGTGGTATGGGTGCGTGCGTACGGCTGTGGGCCCGGCCGTTCGCGGGCTGCTGGAGGCGGTCCGGGGTTGGTGGCCGTGGCGGGGTTGGTGGCCGGAACGCCGTCGATCGGGCGCCCGGTGGTGTTCGCCGGGGCCCGATCGGGTCTGCGGGGCGGGTGTGTTCCGCCGGTTGGGTCAGCCGTACATCGCCAGGCGGCAGAAGGCCGCGAGTGCGGCGTCGATGGGGTGGGGCTGCGGCTTTCCGGAGGGGTCGAGGGTGTTCCACCTCTGGAGGTTCAGCGCGACGGACATCTGCCGGTTGCCGTCGGCACGGGTCATGGCCAGGGCTCCGGCTCCCCAGGCCGAGCCGCCGTGGCCCCAGAAGGTAGGCTGGTCAGGGGCTTGTGTCGGGTACAGGCCGAGGCCGTATTCGATGGTCTTTCCGTCCTGGGCGATGACCGGGACGGTGCGTCGCATCTGGGTCAGTGATGGCTGGCTGACGATCTCGCCGGCCAGGAGCAGTCCGTAGAAGCGGTTGAGGTCGGTGACGGTCGATATCAGTCCGGCCGCCGGTCCCACCCATGACATGTCGAAGACGCTGTAGTCGCGCGGCGGGTCGATCATGCCGAACCATGCCTCGTAGAGCTGTGAGTGCGGTCCTTCGATGTGGGGTCCGGTGGGGAGTTCGGTGTTGCGGAGTCCGGCGCGTTCGATGACGTCGCGGGTGATGCACTGCTGGGCCGTGGTGCCGGTGATGTGTTCCAGGAGTTCGCCGAGGAGCAGGTAGTTGGTGTTGGAGTAGATGCCCGGTGTGCTGCCCGGGGCGCCGGTGGCGGGTGCGCCGACTCCCATCGCGATGAGTTCGGCGGCGTGGAACCGGGTGAACCGGTTGTCGTCCAGGCTCTCCGGCCGGGTGTCCGCGGCGTTGGGGAATCCCTTGAGGGAGGGATAGGCGTAGGGGAGGTACTCCGCGAGTCCGCTGGTGTGGTTGATCAGCATCCGGACGGTGATCGTCTCGCCGCGTTCGCCGGGGACCAACTCCGGGAGGTACTGGCCGATCGGTGTGTCGAGGCCGATCCGGCCGCTGTCGACCTGTTGCAGCACGGCGGCGGCGGTGAAGGTCTTGGTGATGCTGCCGACGCGGTGGCGCATGTCTGCGGTGACGGGGCGTCCGGTGGTGGTGTCGGCGACCCCGGCGGCGCCGCGCCAGATCTGGTCGCCGTCGCGTACTTCGGCGAACAGGCCCGGAATTCCGGCGCGGTGGACGTGTTCGATGGCGGTTTCCAGCTGGGCGGGATCCAGTGCGTTCCTCACGATGTGCGTCCTTTCGTGGTCCCGGGGGTGACCGTTCACATCGGTCGTGCGGTCCGGGCGCGGGTGGCGGGGCACGAGGGCAGGCCGGCGGTCCGCTTGCCGACGGTTCGGCATGCCCATGTACTCATTATGCACGCGGTGCGTGCAACACCAAGTGCGTACGTTAGGCTGGGAGCCGACGAGAGGAACGGGATGGCAGGGAGAAGGCGCTGGTCGACCGAGGAGATCCTGGACGCGGCGGCGGAGCTGCTGCGCACGGGCGATGCCGAGTCGTTCAGCGTGCGCAAGCTGGCCGCGGTCCTCGGGACCGATTCCTCCAGCCTCTACCGGCATTTCCGCAGCAAGACCGAACTGCTGCGGGCGGTCGCGGACCGGATCCTGCTGGCCGCCATGGACGGCTACCGCCCCGAGGGTGACTGGAAGCAGCGCATCACCGCCCTGGGCCTGCGGCTGCGGGAGGCCTTCGGCCGGCAGCCGCAGCTCGCCGCCGTCTGGGGGCGCTACGCGTCGAGCGGCGCCGGTTCCCGGCTGGTGATGGAAGCCGTGCTGCAGGACCTGCGGGCTTCGGGCCTGCCCGACGAGGAGATCCCGGCGCACTATCACCGGATCGCGGTCCTCATCTCCGCACTGGTCGCCTCGGAGGCCGGGGTCAGCACGATCACCCCCCAGGAGTACGACCAGGGCATGGAGCTGTTCCGGGTCGCGGTGCTCGGCGCGGACCCCGAGCGCTTCCCCGCCCTGTCGCACTTCGCCCGTGACGTCCGTCCCCTCGGGGTGGACCGCCGCGAGGCGTTCGTGGAGCTGCTGGCCGCTCAGCTCGCCCAGGTGGAGGCCTCGGCGGTCCGTCCGGGCTGAGGGCCGTCCCGCAGGGCGCGCGGGACGGCCGTGACCGGGCTGTGCGGCCTCAGTTCAGGTAGGCGTCGTACTGCTCGACGTCACCGGGTTCGAGCCGTGTCTTCGGGTCGGTCCTGATGCTGGAGAGCTCCGTGCCCAGGACGCGGCCGGTGTGCTCGTCGAGGATGATCGTCCAGCGCACCGTCCTCTTGAAGTCCGCTGCGTACGCCTGGCCCTGGCGCCCCGCGCGGTCCCTGACCGGGCCGATGGCACGCAGGCCGGGCTGCTCGGCGAGCAGTCCGTCGATCGCGGCCGTCTGGGCGGGGCCCGGCGTCCACTCACGCAGCAGCGCCTCCAGGGAGTCCACCGTCCAGTACGCGCTGCCTCGGGTGTCTGGGTTCTCCTTCGCCAGGTAGTCGGCGAGGCCGCCGACGGTGACCGGGGGGGTGTTCACGTAGGAGGCGGTCTCCTCCCACGAACCTGCGGGCAGCCGCGTGCGGTGGACGACCCGGCCGTCCTCGATGTCCTGGGCCTCCCCGCTGCCGTCGGCGTTGTAGCGGTCGCGGGACTCGGTCACCGGCACCTGCTCCGGCTCGTGCTTTCCGTCGTCCCACATCCCCATGGCCCACTCCCGGCGATGGGTCCCCCGGCGCGCGGCGCCGTCGGAGCCGGCGAGGGCGGCGGCCCGCTTCGCGACGGTGGCGAGCGGCACGGTGGCCCGGGAGCTCTCCACCTTGAGCGGGGCGGGCGCGGCGACGGCCGTCTGACCGCTGCTGCCGGTGACGGCGAACCCCGCCACGGTCGCCGCGACGACGGCGGCGGCCACCCCGAGGGACATCGACCGGCCGGGCGTCAGCCGGGCGAAGCCCGACGGGCGCCCCAGGGCGGAGCGGGACTTGACGGGCTTCACGGTGCCGGACGTGGCGGCCGTGTCGCTGACCGCGTTCATCAGATGCGCTTCGAGCTCCGCGTGGCGGGCGGGCGAGAGCCGGGGGGCACCGGGCCGAGGGGCCATCTCGCGCAGTGCGGCGAGTTCGGCGCGGTCTTCGGCCGCCGGACGGGAGGACGGGGCAGCGGCGCCGGAACGGTGCCGGAACAGGGCGTTCATGCGGGGTTCTCCTGGGTGGTTCGGGCCAGAATGCTGTCTACGTGCTGTACTTGTCCGCTGCCTCCGGGGAGTTCCCGGCCGGATGTACTCCGTGTGCCGTCGCGCCGGGTGGCCGGATGCTTCACCGCGTCGCGCAGCTTGGCGCGGGCGCGGGACAGCCGGGAGCGCACGGTGCCGACGGGTATGCCCAGGGCCTCGGCGGCGGAGGCGTAGTCCAGTCCGCCCCAGACGCACAGGGTGAACACCTCGCGCTCGGTGCGCCGCAGCCCCTCCAGCGCCGCCTTGGCCGCCGCCAGCTGTTCGGCGTCCGCCAGCCGACCGGTCACCTCCTCCGCGAGGTCCGGGACGGTGTCCGGGCGCTCCATGCGGGCCAGGGCTCTGCGGTGCCGTCGGGCCGAACGTGCCGTGTTGCGCAGCACGTTGGTGGCGATGCCCAGCAGCCAGGGGCGCAGGCTGTCGGTCTCCTCTGGACGCAGCCGCTCGCGCGAGCGCCACGCCTCCAGGTAGGTGAGGGAGACGACGTCCTCGGCCGTGGACCAGTTGCCGGTGGTCCACAGGGCGTGGCGGTACACGGCGTCCGCGTGCTCCCGGAACGCCTCGGCCAGCGCGGCCGGGTCACCATCGCGGAGACGGGCGGGGATTGAATGAGTCACGTGGATTAATGTCCGGCCGGTCCGGCGGGTTCCTGTGACGTGTGTCACCGGATGAGGTCGCGCGGGCGTGGCTCCGGCAGTCTGCCCGGCGCATCACGGGCTGTGCCCGGTCCGCCCTCGGGGTGAGGGCGGACCGGGCACGGGTGGTGCGGGTTCGCCGGTCCGGTCAGTGGGCGTCGCGGACGGCGAGGGCGCGGCGCAGGTCGTCGATCTGGTCGGCGAGTTTGCGGCGCAGGGCGGGGATCAGGGCCTGGTCGGTGAGTGCCTGTTCGCCGAGGTGGAGGCTGTGGGCGTCGATGGCGTAGGCGGGGAAGGCGTAGCGTCCGGCGGCCTCGGCGATGGCGGGTCCGCGGCGGACGGCGAGCTGGGTGGCCTCGGGGTAGTAGCGGGGTACGTAGGGGCTGACGAGTTCGGCCTGTTCTGGCTGCCAGAAGCCCTGGGCGACGGCGGTGAAGAGGTAGTTGGAGAGGCTGTCGTCGGTGAACATGGCCTGCCAGGCCGCGGCCTTGGCCTCTGGGGTGGGCTGGGCGGCGCGGCAGCGGGCGGCGCCTTCCTGGCCGGTGGCGCTGGGGTCCTGGTCGAGTTCGGCGGCGATGGCGGTCTCGTCGACGGCGCCGAGGACGGCGAGGCGGGTGAGGACGCGCCAGCGCAGTTCGGCGTCGAGTTCGGGTCCGCCGGGGACGGTGCCTTCGGTGAGCCAGTCCTGGATGGCGTCGGGCTGGGTGGCGGCGTCGATGAGGTGGCGGACGGCGATGAGGCGCAGGCCCGGGTTGCTGCCGTCCTCGGTGCGGCGGATGAGGTCGCGGCACAGGGCGGTGAGGGTGGTGAGGGCGGCGGGGCGGTCCTCCGGGCTGAGGTAGCGTCCGGCGATCTGGGTGGTGGCGAAGGTGAGGACGCCCTGGTGGAGTGCGAGGTCGGTTTCGTGCGGGAGGTGGGTGCGGGCGGCCTCGATGTAGGTGGTGGGGGCGAGTTCGCCGTCGCGGACCATGTCGCGGGCGGTGTTCCAGATGACGGCTCGGGTGAGGGCGTCGGGGATGCCGGAGAGGCTGCGCAGGGCGGTGTTCCAGGAGTCCGGGTCGAGGCGGACCTTGGCGTAGGTGAGGTCGCCGTCGTTGGGGACGACGAGGGCGGGGCGGCGGCCGGGCCGGGTGGTGGGGGCGTCGTCCTGCGGGATCCCGATGTCGAAGCGGTCGCGCGGGACGAGCCGTTCGGGGCCGGACTGGGTGTCGATGGCGTGGTCGTAGGTGCCGACGGTGATGCGGTGGGGGCGGGTGCCTTGGTGGTCGACGGTGAGGGACCAGGTGGTGTCGGCTTCGGTGATGTGCGGGGTGAGGGTGTCGACTCCGGTGGTGCGCAGCCACTGGTCGGCCCAGGCGTGGACGTCGCGGTCTGTGGCGGAGGCCAGGTTGTCGATGAAGTCGGCCAGGGTGGCGTTGCCGAACTTGTGGCGGGCGAAGTGGGTGTTGATGCCGGCGAGGAAGTCCTTCTCGCCGAGCCAGGCGACGAGCTGGCGGAGGGCGGAGGCGCCCTTGGCGTAGGAGATGCCGTCGAAGTTGAGCATCGCGGAGGCGGTGTCGGGGACGGCGGCGGCGTCGGGGGCGACGGGGTGGGTGGAGGGGCGCTGGTCGGCGTCGTAGCCCCAGCTCTTGCGGGCGACGCCGAAGTCGACCCAGGTGTCGGTGTAGGAGGTGGCTTCGGAGAGGGTCTGGTAGCCCATGTACTCGGCGAAGGACTCGTTGAGCCAGATGTCGTCCCACCAGGTGAGGGTGACGAGGTCTCCGAACCACATGTGGGCCATCTCGTGGGCGATGACCATGCCGCGGGTCTGGCGCTCGGTGTCGGTGACGGCGGAGCGGTAGACGAATTCGTCGCGGAAGGTGACGAGGCCGGGGTTCTCCATGGCGCCCGCGTTGAACTCGGGGACGAAGGCCTGGTCGTAGGAGTCGAACGGGTAGGGCTCGTCGAACTTCTCCTGGAACCGGTCGAAGCAGGCCCGGGTGATGTCGAGGATCTCGTCGGCGTCGGCGTCGAGGTGGGGGGCGAGGGAGGCGCGGCAGTGGATGCCGAAGGGCAGTCCGGCGTGTTCGGTGGTCACGGAGTGCCAGGGGCCCGCGGCGACGGCGACGAGGTAGGTGGAGATCGGCGGCGTGGGGGCGATGGTCCAGCGGCCGTCCCCGGTGTGTTCGGTGATGCCGTTGCCGAGGACGGTCCAGCCTTCGGGGGCGGTGACGGTGAGCGCGAAGACGGATTTGAGGTCGGGCTGGTCGAACGCGGCGAAGACGCGCTGGACGTCTTCCATGAAGAGCTGGGTGTAGACGTAGGTCTCGTTGTCGGTGGGGTCGGTGAAGCGGTGCATGCCTTCGCCGGTCCGGGAGTAGCGCATGGCGGCGTCGACGCGGAGTTCGTGTTCGCCGCTGGTCAGGGCGGTGAGCGGGAAGCGGTTGCCGTCGAGGTCTGCGGGGTCGAGCGGCTGCCCGTCGAGGCTGATCGAGCGCAGGGTGGCGGGCTTGATCTCGACGAAGGTGTCACCGTCCGCGCGGGCGGTGAACCGGATGAGGGTACGGGAGTCGAAGGTCTCCTCCCCCGCGGTGAGATCGAGTTCGATCGTGTACCGCTGTACGTCGAGGAACTGGGCTCGGGTCTGCGCTTCGTCGCGCATCAGTACGGACATGACCCCATGCTGCCGTATGCGGTGTGCGGGACGCAGTCGGGTTCGCGGCGGGCTGAGAGGGCCGGCGGGGGCGGGGCGACGGGGCGACGGGGCGGGCGCCGGGGCGGCGGGCCCCGGCGGCGCGCTCAGGTACCGGCGTTCGCGCCGTGCGCCGATTCCTCCGCGATGCGCTCGTGGTGGCGGATGACCTCGGCCACGATGAAGTTCAGCAGTTTCTCGGCGAACGCCGGGTCCAGGTGGGCGCTCTCCGCCAGTTGCCGCAGCCGGGCGATCTGGCGGGACTCTCTGGCCGGATCGGCGGGGGGAAGCTGGTGGGCGGCCTTGAGGTGACCAACCTGCTGGGTGCATTTGAAGCGCTCGGCCAGCATGTGGACGACGGCCGCGTCGATGTTGTCGATGCTCTCTCGCAGCCGGTTCAGCTCGGCGCCTACGGAATCGTCGATGTTGCTCGTGGTCATGGTCGTCGAGCTTAGAGCCTGTCCGGCGGGGCGTGCTACGGGGTGATCGTCGGCGGGTGGTCGGGGTCCGGCACCCGGTCGCTCCAGCCGCCCGGCACACTGCGGCCCTGCTGCTCACGGAAGCGGACGGGCGCGGTGCCGACGCGGCGGGCGAACAGCCGGGAGAAGTACGCCGGATCGTCGTATCCGACGCGGCGGGCGACGGCCGCGACGGGCAGGTCGCTGGTGGCGAGGAGCTCCTTGGCGCGGCCGAGCCGGATGCCGAGGAGGTAGTCCTTGGGGCTGCACCCCGCACCGCGCCGGACGGCCGTGCGCAGCTCTGCGGCGGTCATCCCGTGCCGTGCGGCGTGCTCGGCGACGGAGAGCGGCTGGAAGGCGTCCCGGGCCATGGTCTGGAGCACCGGGTCCCCGTCGGGGCTGACATCGGCGCGGGCCCGGCGCAGGGCGACGAGCAGCTCGTGGACGGCGGCGCCGGTCTCCACCTCCAGCAGGGGGTTGCCGCGCCGGGCCGCCCGGACCATCCGGCCGATGGCGGCGCGGGGTGCCGCCGTGTCGGAGAGCGGGACGAGGGGGCGGTCCGGCTCGATGTAGCCGAGTTCGGTGTACGTGGTGGTGGCGGGGCCGGTGAAGTCGACGAAGCTCTCGTCCCAGCCGGTGGCGGGGTCGGCGCCGTAGTGGTGGGGGGTGCCGGGGGTGAGCCAGATCAGGCTGGGTCCGGTGACCGGGGTTCGCCGGCCGTCGGGCCCGGCGAACCATCCGCTGCCCGAGTTGATGACGACGGCGACGTGGTGGTCCAGGGTGCGGGGGCCGACGGTGGGCAGTGCGCCGTGCTGGAGGCCCACCCCGAGGCAGACCAGGCCGAGGCGGTGGTGGAGCGGGCTCGGGGTGAAGAAGCGCATCCAGGTGTGGTACATCGGCGTTCGCTCCCCCGGTTCTCGCGTCGTGCGGCGGCTGCAGCGGTGTTGTGTCATCCGGTCGAGTGCTGCGTCCAAACAGCAATGATCTTTGTCCATGGACCGGCCGCACGCCAGGGGGTGAGGCTGGGTCGCGACATTCCTCCCGGGTTCGCCCGCTCCGTCACACGTGCCGTGTTCCGGCCGTAACCGGTCGCGGAGCACGGGGTTCCGGGACCGCCCGCACAGGAGAGAACGAGCACGATGGCTGATTTCACGGTGGGCGACGACGACCACTTCCGGTTCGACGGGCGGCCCGTACGGCTGCTGTCGGGTGCCCTGCACTACTTCCGGGTGCACGAGGCGCAGTGGGATCACCGGTTGTCGATGCTGCGGGCGATGGGGCTGAACTGCGTCGAGACGTATGTGCCGTGGAATCTCCACGAGCCGGGGCCCGGCCGGTTCCGGGACGTTGCGGCGCTGGGCCGGTTCCTGGACGCGGCCCGGCGGGCCGGCCTCTGGGCGATCGTCCGCCCGGGACCGTACATCTGTGCGGAGTGGGAGAACGGCGGTCTGCCGGTGTGGGTGACCGGGCGGTACGGCCGGCGGGTGCGGACCCGCGACGCGGGATATCTGGAGGCGGTACGGCGGTGGTTCGCCGAGCTGCTGCCCCAGGTCGTGGAGCGGCAGATCGACCGGGGCGGCCCGGTGATCATGGTTCAGGCGGAGAACGAATACGGCAGTTACGGCAGCGATCAGGACTATCTGCGGCAGCTGGCCGCGATGCTCGTCGAGTACGGCGTGAGCGTGCCGCTGTTCACCTCCGACGGGCCGGAGGACCACATGCTCACGGGCGGCTCCGTGCCCGGTCTGCTCGCCACGGCGAACTTCGGCTCGGGGGCGCGCGAGGCGTTCCGGGTGCTCCGGCGCCATCAGGACAAGGGCCCGCTGATGTGTATGGAGTTCTGGTGCGGCTGGTTCGAGCACTGGGGCGCCCCCTCCGTCGTACGCGATCCGGCGCAGGCCGCGGAGGCGTTGCGGGAGATCCTGGAGTGCGGGGCGTCGGTCAACATCTACATGGCGCACGGCGGGACGAACTTCGGCGGCTGGGCGGGCGCCAACCGCGCGGGCCCGCTCCAGGACCAGGAGCTCCAGCCGACGGTGACGTCGTACGACTACGACGCGCCGGTCGACGAGTACGGGCGGCCGACGGAGAAGTTCTGGCTGTTCCGGAAGATCCTCGCCGAGTACGCGGACGGGCCGCTGCCGGAGCCGCCGCCGGAGCCCGCCGGGCTCGCGGAACCGCTGCGGGCGGCGCTGACCGGCTGGGCGCCGCTGCGGGAGGTGATGGAGGCGCTCGGGGACGAGGAGCAGCCGGAGTCCGGTGTTCCGCCCACCTTCGAGGAGTTGGGTGTCGATCGCGGCCTGGTGCGCTACCGGGTCGGCGTGCCGGGTCCCCGACGGCCTTATGCCCTGGGGGTGTCGGGCCTCCGGGACCGGGCGGTGGTGTACGTGGACGGTGTCCGCAGGGGCGTCCTGAGCGAGGAGGACAGCACGCTGGAGGAGCCGGTGGCCGGTCCCGCAGAGGTCGAACTGTGGGTCGAGTCGCTGGGCCGGGTCAACTACGGTCCGCGCCTCGGCGAGGCCAAGGGGATCACCGGGGGCGTGCTGCACGAACGGCAGTTCCTGCACGGTGTACGGGCGCGGGCGCTGCGGCTCGACGCGTTCGAGGACGCGGCGGCGGTGGCCGGTGTCCCGTTCGTCCCGCTCGACGGGTCGGGGCGCGGCGGCCTGTACCGGGGCTCCTTCGAGCTCGCGGACGCGGCCGGCACCGGACACGCCGGGCTCGAACTGCCGGGCTGGACGCGCGGGTTCGTCTGGGTGAACGGGTTCTGCCTCGGCCGGTACTGGTCGGCGGGCCCGCAGCACACGCTGTACGTACCGGGTCCGGTGCTCCGGGAGGGACAGAACGAGGTGTGGGTGCTGGAGCTGGAGGACGCGGGCGCGCCGTACGCGGAGCTGGGCCCGGGGCTGCCGTCCCGGAGTGCGGCGGACGCGCCCCGGGGTGTTTCCTGAAAGTCCCGCTACTGTGGGCGGGAGCCGAGTGGTACGGACGGGGGTGCGGGTGTGAGCGACAGCCCTCACGGCAGCCCGGTGGTGCACGGCTTCCCGCACCTGGACACCGTCCGGTCCGCGATCACCGCGCTGTACCGGCGGCTGAGTCGCGACGGTGTCCACCGTTTCGCGCCGAGCCTGCTGCCCGTGGACGCCGCCTTCGCGGACGCGGACGATCTGCATCTCGGCGCGCAGCGCGTGGCGCGGGCGATGGTGCGGCACCTGCGGCTGCCGGACGCCCGGATGGTCGTGGCGTTCCGTGCGATGGAGCATGCGGGGAGTGTCGAACTCGCGGCGGGGCCTGAGTACTTCATCGAGCTGAACGACCGGTTCCGCACCCACCGCAGGGACATCGGGGCCGCGTTGTCGCACGAGGTCACGCATGTGCTGCTGCACCGGCTCGGCCTGGAGTTCCCGGGGACCCGTGACAACGAGATCCTCACCGACACCGCGGCCGCCTATCTGGGGGCGGGCTGGCTGCTGCTGGACGCGTTCCGGGAGGACGCCACCTCCAGTCAGAAGCTCGGCTACCTCACCCCGGAGGAGTTCGGGTACGTGCTGGCCAAGCGGGCACTCGCCTTCGACGAGGACCCCTCGCCCTGGTTCACCAGCCCGCAGGCCTACACCGCGTACACGAAGGGCCGGGCGCAGGCGCTTCGCGAGAACCTTCGGCCGCCGCTGACGGCGGCCGGCTGGGCGGGCCGGCGCCGGTACGCCAAGGACCGGCGGTACGCCCAGGACCATCCCGGTGCGGCCGCGGCCCCGGGCCCCGAGCCTCCGTACGCCTTCGAGACCGGCCCGGACGGGCTGCGGGTCGCTTTCGCGTGCCCGACCTGCCATCAGCGCAACCGGGTGCCGGTGCGCGGCCGGGTGCGGGCCAGGTGTGCGCTGTGCCGCACGGTGCTGGACTGCACGACCTGAGCCGCCGACACCCCTAACAGGCCTTGGCGCGAAAGGTATTACAGTCGAAATGTGACAGAACATCCGATGACGCGGGCGGACGTGGCGGTGGACGGGCAGAGCCTGTTCGACGCCGTGTACGAGGGCGAGGACGCCGTCGTGCGGCTGCTCCGCGCCGGGGTGCCCGTGGAGTCGTCCGACGTGGACGGCGCGAGCCCGCTGTACCTGGCCTCGGTCTCGGACCGGCCGGGTGTGGTGCGGCTGCTCCTCGCCGCGGGCGCAGAGCCGGACCGGGCCTGCGGTCCGGAATCGGGCGACCTGCCGATCTGCGGGGCGGCGTGCGGCGGTCACACCGAGGTGGTCGAGGCACTGCTGTCTGCGGGCGCCCGGCCGGATCTGCGCGAGCAGTTCGGGTTCACGGCGCTGCGCTGGGCGGTGGGGCTCGGCCACGCGGGGACCGCGCGCACCCTGCTCGCTTATGGCGCCGACCCGTGCCTGCCGGGGCCGGAGGGCGAGGCTCCGCTCTTCCTGGCCGCCCGCAGGGGCTCCCTGGAAACCGTACGGGCGCTGCTGCACCACGGTGCGGGAGCACCGGAGGGGGCGTTGGAGGAGGCGCTGGACGAGGCACGCCGGATGCTGGACGTGGACCTGGAGCAGGAGATGCGCGGCGGACTGCTGGAGGCGTACGGGGACACGGACGCGCACCAGGTAGTGGTGCGCCGTGCCGTGGTCGACGGCGGGGAGACGCTGACGGTCGAGCTGGTGCGCGGGGACGGGGAGCCGTTCGCGGGCCAGGACCAGCAGACGGGGCACGGCGCGATCGCCACGCTCCTGGAGCACGAGCTGGGGCGGCCGGCCCCGTTCGAGGAGCTGGCCCGGCGGGCGCTGCGCTCCGGTGGCCCGGAGCTGGACAACTGGCACGCCTGCGCGGAGGCGCTGCGCGAGCGCGGCGACGAGGAGACCCGGCAGGCGGCGACGGCGTGGTGCGCGGCGGACGACCCGCTGCGCCGGGCGTTCGGCGCGGATGTCCTGTCCCGGCTGGGTTGAGCTCACGCTGCCGCACCCGAACAAGTCCGCCGGGCACAGACAAGCCCGTCCGGCGATTGAGGACGAAGCGTCGCCCGGGTGCTCCCGGTCATCGCTTCCGTCCCCCGTCGCCGGACGGGCTGAATTCCGCTAGGCCGCGCGGCGCCCGCGCGCAGGCGCACCGCTGCGGCCGGTACCGCCGGAGCGACCCGCGCCCCCGGTACCGGCAGATCCGGCGCCACCGGCTCCGGATCCGCGCCGGCCACGCCCACGCGTGCCCGAGCGGAAGCCGCCGCCGGTGCCGGACCCGGTGGAACCGGACCGGGTGCGCGGCTTGGGCTGGGTCGGCTGCGGGATCTCGACCACGATGGCGATGCCGGAGGGCTCACGCGCGCCGGTGATCCGGGTCAGCTCCTCGTCGGTGGACTTGATCCGGGTGGTACGCGGCGCGATGCCCGCGTCCTGCATCAGCCGGGTCATCTCCCGCTTCTCCTCGGGCAGCACCAGCGTGACGACGCTGCCGGACTCCCCGGCGCGCGCCGTGCGCCCGCCGCGGTGGAGGTAGTCCTTGTGGTCGGTGGGCGGGTCCACGTTGACGACCAGATCGAGGTCGTCGACGTGGATGCCGCGCGCCGCCACGTTCGTCGCGACGAGCGCCGTGACCTGGCCGTTCTTGAACTGGTCCAGGGTCCGGTTGCGCTGCGGCTGCGAGCGGCCGCCGTGCAGGGCGGCGGCACGGACACCGCTGGCGAGCAGCCGCTTGGCGAAGCGGTCGGCGGCGCGCTTGGTGTCGACGAACATGATCACCCGGCCCTCGCGGGCGGCGATCTTCGTGGCGACGGCCTTCTTGTCGGTCTCGTCGAGCACGTGGAGCACGTGGTGCTCCATGGTGGTGACGGCACCGGCGGACGGGTCGACCGAGTGCACGACGGGGTCGGTCAGGAACATCTTGACCAGCCGGTCGATGTTCTTGTCCAGGGTCGCGGAGAAGAGCATCCGCTGCCCGTCCGGCTCGACCTGCTTGAGCAGGGCGACGACCTGCGGCATGAAGCCCATGTCGGCCATCTGGTCGGCCTCGTCGAGGACGGTGATGGCGACCTGGTCGAGGCGGCAGTCGCCGCGTTCGATGAGGTCCTTGAGCCGGCCGGGCGTGGCGACGAGCATCTCGGCGCCGCGGCGCAGGGTGCCGGACTGCTTGCTGATCGACATCCCGCCGACGACGGTGGCCATCCGCAGGTTGACCGAGGTGGCGTAGGGCGTCAGCGCGTCGGTGACCTGCTGGGCGAGCTCGCGGGTCGGGACGAGGACGAGGACGAGCGGCGCCTTCGGCTCTGCGCGCCGTCCGGCGGTGCGGGCCAGCGCCGCGAGGCCGAAGGCGAGGGTCTTACCGGAGCCGGTGCGGCCCCGGCCGAGGATGTCCCGGCCGGCCAGCGAGTTCGGCAGGGTGGCGCCCTGGATCGGGAAGGGGTCGGTGACGCCCTGCGCGGCAAGGGTTTTCAGCAGGGCGGCGGGCATGTCCAGCTCGGCGAACGCCTCGACGGCGGGCAGTGCGGGGGTCATGGTTTCGGGCAGGGCGAACTCACCCTGCGGCGGCGTTGCCTTGCGACGCGGCGACGCCTTGCCGGATCCCTTGCCGGAACCCTGTGCGGTTGCCTTTGCCTGGGCCGTGCCACGCCCCCTCGACGGGCGATTGCGGGCGGGACGGTCCTGACGTTCGGAGCGGGTCATACGGAATTGCCCTCCTGGGGATTCCTGGGAACTACGTGGGACTGCTGGGACATTGCCGGGGCCCGCGCGCGGAATGCGGACTGCCGCACGCGGTGCGCGGGGGCCCGGGACACCCGGGGTGCTTCGTCGCACCCGGTGCGGGGCGCCCGAGGACGCCCGGAACGTACGTATTCCCAGGGACAGCACAAGCCGGGACCCGCACCTTCACGGTGCGGGCCCCGGCTGCGAGGTACGCGTCCGGCAATTAGGCCGGGACGATGTTCTCCGCCTGCGGGCCCTTCTGGCCCTGCGTGACGTCGAAGGAGACCTTCTGGCCCTCCTGGAGCTCACGGAAGCCCTGGGTGGCGATGTTGGAGTAGTGGGCGAAGACGTCAGCGCCGCCGCCGTCCTGCTCGATGAAGCCGAAGCCCTTTTCCGAGTTGAACCACTTCACGGTTCCAGTAGCCATGTCATTCTCCTAAAACAGGTGCAGTGCCGGAAATCCGCACTTTACGAATTCCAAGTCGCCGCATTGAGCCCCACCCGGAGAAAGCCGGAAAACAATAAAGCGCCTGAGGAAGCATTCCCGTCAGGCGCACATAAAGTTCATGGGTACCAAAACTGCAACCGGACCACCGTAGCACGATCTGCCGACCAGCGGTGGGACACGCCACGCCGCCGGCCGGCTGTTCTCCGGGTGAACCCATGGGGCGCAAGGGCCGGAGCCGATCGAAGATCGCCGAAGAGAGGACCGCAGAGGTATCCGGACCGCCTCAGCCGCGCAGCGCGATCCCGTCCAGGACCATCGACAGGTACTGGCGGGCGATCTCCTCCGGGCTGTGCTGTCCGCCCGGCCGGTACCAGGAGGCGGCGACCCAGACGGTGTCGCGGACGAACCGGTAGGTGAGGCGGACGTCGAGGTCGGCACGGAAGACCCGGTCCGCGACGCCTCGCTCCAGGGTGCCGAGCCAGGCCTTCTCGAACTTCTGCTGGGAGTCGACGAGGTACTGGAACCTCGGCCGGTCCGCCAGGTGCTGGGACTCCTTCTGGTAGATGGCGACGGCGGCACGGTGCCGGTCGATCTCACGGAAGGACTCGGTGACGAGCGCCTCGATGGTCTCCCTGGGGCCGAGTCCGGCGGCGAGCACCGCGTCGTACCCCTCCCACAGCTCGTTCAGGAAGGTGGAGAGGATCTCGTCGACCATCGATTCCTTGGAATCGAAGTGGTAGTAGAGGCTGCCCGCGAGCATTCCGGCCGCGTCCGCGATCCGGCGGACGGTCGTGGCGTTGTATCCCTGCGCGGCGAACACCTCCGCGGCGGTGGCGAGCAGCTCGCCGCGCCGCTCGGGGGAAGGCGTCGCCTGTGGCTTCTTCTTGGTAGGCACCCGTCCATTCTCCGCCCGGGGAGCGGTGACACGGCCACCGCGTCACCCCTCCCCCGGCCGGTCAGGGCGCTGTCGTCGTCGAGCCGTCGTCATTGCCCCTGCGGATCGTGCGTACTGGGCGGCCGGGGCGCCAGGACTGGATGACCATGGTGTCGCCGCCCTCAAGTCCGACGCGTACCACCTCGGTGAGCTCCACCCGGAAGAGGTGGAAGGGCTCCGGCGGTGTCACCGCGTCGACGAACCGGGCCAGCACCTCGGGGTCCGTCACCTCCACGGCCCGGCCGGAGATCCGGGCGTCCCCGTCGGTCATCTCGGCGTCGGGGCCGGGGTTGGCGTGCACGGCGAAGCGGGGGTCGCGGAGCAGGTCCAGCGCCTTGCGGGAGTTCGGCATCATGCCGAGGAACGGCTCGTCCAGCCGGAACTCCACTTCGAGTCCGGTCACCCGGGGGGAACCGTCCTTGCGGAGGGTCGCCAGGACATGGTGCTTGTACTGCTCGAAGCGTCGGCGCACGGTGTCGGCGAATTCGGGTTCCGCGGTCCGGAAGTCTGCCCAGGAGTTCGATGTCATGAGTGCATCGAACTCCGTAATCCCGACAGCTTCTGTCTGGATTCCGCCGCCGGTTGTCCCGGACCACCCGTTCGGCTGCCGTCAGGCGACCTCGCCCGCTGTCCGCGCGCCGTGTCCGTGTCCGTGTCCCGACAGCGTGATCAGCGCCGCGTACCCGTACGTCCGCAGCACGCACGACGCGCGGCCGTGCAGCGACACCGCGTCGTAGCGGCCGAGCCCGGTGTCCGTACCGTCGATGACGGCGCCGTCCTCCAGCGCCACGACCAGCACCGCCCCGCCCTCGGGCGCCGCCGGCCGCAGGGTGCCGCGTACGACCGCCACCTCGGCCCGTACGCGGTCCCTGCGGTGCATCACGTTGAGGTTGACGACCGGGCCCGCGAGCAGCCGTCCACCGGTCGCCACGTCGCCCGGGAAGTCGTGGGGCCAGTACGGCTCGTCGACGATGTGGTGCTCACCGTCCACCATGAGGTCCATCCCGGCGCCCTCCACCACGGTCAGGACGCGGTCCACGCCGGGGAAGGCGGAGAACGGCCCGTCCTGCGTGACGTCCGCGAGGCTGACCCGCCAGTCGAAGCCGTCGCCCGCCGGACCCGGGGACGCGGCGATCTCGCGGGTGACTCCCCCGCCGTTCTTCCAGGGGGCCGGAGCCCGGCCCGCCGCGCGCAGGATTCGGAACGCCTCAGAGGTCATGCGGATACTCCGGGTTCGACGGGGCAGGGACGACGAGCCTACGGTCCGGGGCCGGTCGGTCCCGGCTCCCCGGGGGTTCGCTATCTTGATCGCCGCCGCCCCCCACCGGCCGCTCTCGCCCGTTCACCGATGAAGGAGCCGGCCATGGAGGCCGCCATCACCACGTGCTACCGCCATCCCTCGTACGAGACGTATGTGAGCTGTACCCGCTGCGAGCGCTTCATCTGCCCCGACTGCATGCGTGAGGCAGCGGTCGGCCACCACTGCGTGGAGTGCGTGAAGGAGGGGCGGCGTTCGGTCCGGCAGGCGCGGACGGTGTTCGGCGGAGCGGTGGCCAGGAGCGCGGTTCCGCTCGTCACCTATGTACTGATGGGCCTGAACATCCTGGTGTACCTGGCCGAGCTGGTGCACCCGGGGATCGTGGACCGGTTCGGCATGACGGGCGCGGAGCTGACCGGTCCGGACGGCGTCAGGTACGTCTACGAGAGCCGCGGCATCCCCGGCTTCGACGTGACCGGGGTGCTGGGCGGTGAGTGGTACCGGCTGCTGACCGGGACCTTCCTGCACCTGCCGCCCGGCGACTCCGCCCTCGGTTCGGTGCCGTTCGGGGTACTGCACATCGTCTTCAACATGTACGCGCTGTGGAACCTGGGCCGGGTCGTGGAGGAGCAGCTGGGGCGGGTCCGCTTCCTCGCGCTGTACCTGCTGTCCGCGCTGGGCGGTTCGGTACTGGTGTACCTGGTCGCGCCGCTGAACACCTCGGTGGGCGCCTCCGGGGCGGTCTTCGGGCTCGCGGCGGCCTTCTACGTGATCAGCCGACGGCTGGGCCAGGACATGCACGCGGTGAACAGGTTCCTGGCCGGGTTCCTGGTGTGGATGGTGGTCTCGGCCGGGTTCACCTCGTGGCAGGGCCATCTGGGCGGGCTGCTGACCGGTGCGCTGGTGACGGTGGTCTACGCGTACGCCCCGGCGGAGCGGCGTACCTCGGTCCAGGCCGCCGGGTGTGTGGTGCTGTCCGCGGTGCTGGTGCTGCTGGTGGTCCTCAAGACGTCGGCGCTGACGGGCTGAGCGTGACCGGCCCGTCGGCGCTGACGGGCCGAGCGTGCCCCGGCCCGGGATGCGCCACGGCGCCTGCCGAATCGTCCGGTCGGGGACGGGCAGGCGCCGCGTTCAGTTCCGTACGCCGTTGTACGGGACGTCTGTGTGCCGTGATCAGACCATCATGGAACGGTCCGTCGGGCGGATCGGGGCCGGCAGTGCGCTGGCCCCGGTGAGGAAGCGGTCCACGCCGCGTGCCGCGGAGCGGCCCTCGGCGATGGCCCACACGATGAGGGACTGGCCTCGGCCGGCGTCACCGGCGACGAAGACGCCGTCGATGTTCGTAGCGTAGTGCTTGTCGCGGGCGACGTTGCCACGGGCATCGAGTTCGACGCCGAACTGCTGGACGAGGCCGTTGGCCTGGTCGGTGCCGGTGAAGCCCATGGCGAGGGTGACCAGCTGCGCCGGGATGACCCGCTCGGTGCCGGTCTTCTGCTCCAGCTTGCCGTCCTTGAACTCCACCTCGATGAGGTGCAGCTCCTGGACGTTGCCGTCCTCGTCGCCCTCGAAGTGGGTGGTCGAGACGGAGTAGATGCGCTCGCCGCCCTCCTCGTGCGCGGAGGTGACCTTGTAGAGCATGGGGAAGGTCGGCCAGGGCTGGTTGGGGTTCCGGTCCTCGCCCGGCCTGGGCATGATCTCCAGCTGGGTGACGGAGAGGGCGCCCTGCCGGTGGGCGGTGCCGACGCAGTCGGCGCCGGTGTCGCCGCCGCCGATGACGACGACGTGCTTGCCCTCCGCGGTGATCGGGGAGACCGTCAGGTCGCCCTCCTGCACCTTGTTGGCGAGCGGCAGGTACTCCATCGCGAAGTGCACGCCGTTCAGCTCCCGGCCCGGAACGGGCAGGTCGCGGGAGACGGTGGCACCGGCGGCGATGACGACGGCGTCGTAGCGGCGGCGCAGCTTGGCCGCGTCGACGTCCTTGCCGACCTCGACCTCGGTGCGGAACTTGGTGCCCTCCGCGCGCATCTGCTCGATGCGGCGGTTGATGTGCGACTTCTCCATCTTGAACTCGGGGATGCCGTACCGGAGGAGTCCCCCGATGCGGTCCGCGCGCTCGTAGACCGCGACCGTGTGACCGGCCCGGGTCAGTTGCTGGGCGGCGGCGAGTCCGGCCGGGCCGGAGCCGATGACGGCCACGGTCTTGCCGGAGAGGCGCTCGGGCGGCACCGGGGTGACGTCGCCCCGGTCCCAGGCCTGGTCGATGATGGAGACTTCGACGTTCTTGATGGTGACGGCCGGCTGGTTGATGCCGAGCACGCACGCCGACTCGCACGGGGCGGGGCAGAGCCGCCCGGTGAACTCCGGGAAGTTGTTCGTGGCGTGCAGGCGCTCGGACGCGGCCGTCCAGTCCTCGCGGTAGGCGTAGTCGTTCCACTCGGGGATCAGGTTTCCGAGCGGGCAGCCCTGGTGGCAGAACGGGATGCCGCAGTCCATGCAGCGGCCGGCCTGCTTGCTGATGATCGGGAGCAGCGAGCCCGGAACGTAGACCTCGTTCCAGTCCTTGACGCGCTCATCCACGGGGCGGGTCTTGGCGACCTCGCGGCCGGTGGTCAGGAAGCCCTTGGGGTCAGCCATTGGTCGCCGCCTCCATCATCTTCTCGGTGGTCTCCTGCTCGGAGAGACCGGCGAGCTCAGCGGCGTCCTTGGCGGCGAGCACTGCCTTGTAGGTGGACGGGATGATCTTGCTGAAGCGGGACACGGCGGTGTCCCACTCGGCGAGGAGCTTCTCCGCGACCGTGGATCCGGTCTCCTCCTGGTGGCGGCGCACGACGTCGTGCAGCCACTGCCTGTCGGTGTCCGAGAGCTCCTCGACCGCGCCGAGGTTCCCGACGTTGACGTGGTCGCGCTGGAGGTCGATGACGTAGGCGACGCCGCCGGACATGCCGGCCGCGAAGTTGCGTCCGGTCTCACCGAGGACGACGGCGTGTCCGCCGGTCATGTACTCGCAGCCGTGGTCGCCCACGCCTTCGGAGACGACGGTGGCGCCGGAGTTGCGGACGCAGAAGCGCTCGCCGGTGCGGCCGCGCAGAAACAGTTCGCCGCCGGTGGCGCCGTAGCCGATGGTGTTGCCCGCGATGGTGGAGTACTCCGCGAGGTGGTCGGCGCCCCGGTCCGGGCGGACGATGACGCGGCCGCCGGAGAGGCCCTTGCCGACGTAGTCGTTGGCGTCGCCCTCCAGGCGCAGGGTCACACCGCTGGGGAGGAAGGCGCCGAAGGACTGGCCGGCGGAGCCGGTGAAGGTGATGTCGATGGTGTCCTCGGGCAGGCCCGCACCGCCGAACTTCTTCGTGACCTCGTGGCCGAGCATGGTGCCGACGGTCCGGTTGATGTTGCGGATCGCGATCTGCGCGCGGACCGGCTGGGCGGCCTCCGCGCTGTCGGCCTTCAGGGCGTCGTCGGCGAGCTTGATCAGCTCGTTGTCCAGTGCCTTGTCCAGTCCGTGGTCCTGCTCCGCGATCTGGTGGCGGACGGCGCCGTCGGCCAGCTCGGGGACGTGGAACAGCGGGGCGAGGTCGAGGCCCTGGGCCTTCCAGTGCGTGACCGCCCGGTCGGTGTCGAGCAGCTCGGCGTGGCCGACGGCCTCCTCGATCGTCCGGAAGCCGAGCTCTGCGAGGATCTCGCGGACTTCCTGGGCGATGAACTCGAAGAAGTTGACGATGTACTCGGCCTTGCCGGAGAAGCGGTCCCGCAGGACCGGGTTCTGGGTGGCGATGCCGACGGGGCAGGTGTCCAGGTGGCAGACGCGCATCATGACGCAGCCGGAGACGACGAGCGGCGCGGTCGCGAAACCGAACTCCTCAGCGCCCAGCAGTGCGGCGATGACGACGTCGCGGCCGGTCTTGAGCTGGCCGTCGGTCTGTACGACGATGCGGTCGCGCAGTCCGTTGAGCAGCAGCGTCTGCTGGGTCTCGGCGAGGCCGAGCTCCCAGGGGCCGCCCGCGTGCTTCAGCGAGGTCAGCGGGGAGGCGCCCGTTCCGCCGTCGTGTCCCGAGATGAGGACGACGTCCGCGTGGGCCTTGGAGACACCGGCGGCGACCGTGCCGACGCCGACCTCGGAGACCAGCTTCACGTGGATGCGGGCCGCCGGGTTGGCGTTCTTGAGGTCGTGGATCAGCTGAGCCAGGTCCTCGATGGAGTAGATGTCGTGGTGCGGCGGGGGCGAGATCAGGCCGACGCCGGGGGTGGAGTGCCGGGTCTTGGCGACCCACGGGTAGACCTTGTGGCCGGGCAGCTGGCCGCCCTCGCCGGGCTTGGCGCCCTGGGCCATCTTGATCTGGATGTCGTCCGCGTTGACCAGGTACTCGCTGGTGACGCCGAAGCGGCCGGAGGCGACCTGCTTGATGGAGGAGCGGCGCGCCGGGTCGTAGAGCCGGTCGGCGTCCTCGCCGCCCTCGCCGGTGTTGGACTTGCCGCCCAGCTGGTTCATGGCGATGGCGAGGGTCTCGTGCGCCTCGCGGGAGATCGAGCCGTAGGACATGGCGCCGGTCGAGAAGCGCTTGACGAGGTCCGAGACGGACTCGACCTCTTCGATGTCGATGGCCTCGCGGTCCGAGGTGAAGCCGAACAGGCCGCGGAGCGTCATCAGCCGCTCGGACTGCTCGTTCACCCGGTCCGTGTACTGCTTGAAGATGTCGTAGCGGCGGTTGCGGGTGGCGTGCTGGAGGCGGAAGACCGTGTCCGGGTCGAACAGGTGCGGTTCGCCCTCGCGGCGCCATTGGTACTCGCCGCCGATCTCCAGCGCGCGGTGCGAGGCGGAGATGCCGGTGGCCGGGTAGCCCTTGGCGTGCCGGGCGGCGACCTCCTTGGCGACGACGTCGAGTCCGGCGCCGCCGATCTTGGTGGCGGTGCCGTTGAAGTACTGGTCGACGAAGGACTGGTCGAGGCCGACGGCCTCGAAGACCTGGGCGCCCCGGTAGGAGGCGACGGTGGAGATGCCCATCTTGGACATCACCTTGAGGACGCCCTTGCCCAGTGCGTAGATGAGGTTGCGGATGGCCTGCTCGGCCTCGATGCCCTCGATGAAGGTGCCGGCCCGGACCAGGTCCTCGACGGACTCCATGGCCAGGTACGGGTTGACCGCGGCGGCGCCGAAGCCGATCAGCAGCGCGACGTGGTGGACCTCGCGGACGTCACCGGCCTCGACCAGCAGCCCCACCTGGGTGCGCTGCTTGGTGCGGATGAGGTGGTGGTGGACGGCCGAGGTGAGCAGCAGCGAGGGGATCGGCGCGTGCTCGGCGTCGGAGTGCCGGTCGGACAGGACGATCAGTCGGGCGCCGTCCTCTATGGCGGCGTCGACCTCGGTACAGATCTCCTCGATCCGTGCGGCCAGTGCCTCGCCGCCGCCGCCGACCCGGTAGAGGCCGGAGAGCGTGGCGGCCTTCATGCCCGGCATGTCGCCGTCGGCGTTGATGTGTATGAGCTTGGCCAGCTCGTCGTTGTCGATCACCGGGAAGGGCAGCGTGACGCTGCGGCAGGCCGCTGCGGTCGGCTCCAGGATGTTGCCGGCCGGGCCGAGCGTGGAGCGCAGCGAGGTGACGAGCTCCTCGCGGATGGCGTCCAGCGGCGGGTTGGTGACCTGGGCGAACAGTTGGGTGAAGTAGTCGAAGAGCAGCCGGGGCCGGGCGGACAGCGCGGCGATCGGGGAGTCCGTGCCCATCGAGCCGAGCGGTTCGCCGGCGGTGCGGGCCATCGGGGCGAGGATGACGCGGAGCTCTTCCTCGGTGTAGCCGAAGGTCTGCTGGCGGCGGGTGACGGAGGCGTGCGTGTGGACGATGTGCTCCCGCTCGGGGAGGTCCTCCAGCTCGATCTCGCCGGTTTCCAGCCACTCCTGGTAGGGCTGCTCGGCGGCGAGGGACGCCTTGATCTCGTCGTCCTCGATGATGCGGTGCTCGGCGGTGTCGACGAGGAACATCTTGCCGGGCTGGAGGCGGCCCTTGCGGACGACCTTGGCGGGGTCGATGTCCAGGACGCCGACCTCGGAGGAGAGGACGACGAGTCCGTCGTCGGTGACCCAGTAGCGTCCGGGGCGCAGTCCGTTGCGGTCGAGGACCGCGCCGACCTGGACGCCGTCGGTGAAGGTGACGCAGGCCGGGCCGTCCCAGGGCTCCATCATCGTGGAGTGGTACTGGTAGAAGGCGCGCCGGGCAGGGTCCATGGAGGCGTGGTTCTCCCACGCCTCGGGGACCATCATCAGCACGGAGTGCGGCAGCGAGCGGCCGCCGAGGTGGAGCAGCTCCAGGACCTCGTCGAAGGAGGCGGAGTCGGAGGCGTCCGGGGTGCAGACGGGGAAGATCCGGTCCAGCTGCTCCGTGCCGAAGAGGCTGGAGGCGAGCTGGGACTCGCGGGCCTTCATCCAGTTGCGGTTGCCCTTGACCGTGTTGATCTCGCCGTTGTGCGCGACGAAGCGGTACGGGTGGGCGAGCGGCCAGCTCGGGAAGGTGTTGGTGGAGAAGCGGGAGTGGACCAGCGCGACCGTGGTGGCGAAGCGGGCGTCGGAGAGGTCCGGGAAGAACGGCTCCAGCTGCCCGGTGGTGAGCATGCCCTTGTAGACGACCGTGCGGGCGGAGAGCGACGGGAAGTAGACCCCGGTCTCACGCTCGGCGCGCTTGCGCAGTACGAAGGCCTTGCGGTCCAGGACGATGCCGGTGCTCTCACCGTCCGCGACGAAGAGCTGACGGAACTCGGGCATGGTGGCGCGGGCGCCCTTGCCGAGGATGTCGGGGGTGACCGGGACGTCACGCCAGCCGAGGACCTTGAGGCCCTCTTCGGCGGCGATCTTCTCCAGGCCCTTGACGGCCGCGGTGGAGTCGTCCGCGGGCAGGAATGCGATGCCGACGGCGTAGGCACCGGCCTCGGGGAGGTCGAAGGGGACCTCTGCGCGCAGGAAGGCGTCCGGTACCTGGAGCAGGATTCCGGCTCCGTCACCGGAGTCGGGCTCGGATCCGGTGGCGCCGCGGTGTTCGAGGTTGCGCAGTACGGTCAGCGCCTGCTCTACCAGCTCGTGGCCGGCCACACCGGTCAGAGTGGCCACGAACCCGACACCACAGGCGTCGTGCTCGTTGCGGGGGTCGTACATCCCCTGCTGGGCGGGGCGACCGTCCATGGGCGACCAGGCGTCGGTGCGCATCGGCTCTCCCGTCGTCGTCGTGGCATATGTACAGCCGAGGGACGACTCTGGCCCTCTGCGAAATTTCGTGCAGATTACATGATGGGACGCTTCTCAAGAAGCGGATAGCTCGTTCCAACATACGGACACCGCTGATGGCGGTGGAGGGGGTCGCAGTCGGAGGATCGGCGCCCGGGAGACCGCAGAGAGCAGGCGTCGTTGCCTGCGGTGTCTACGGCTCATGCCCGGCGGAAGCGCAAACGAAACCGCCGGGTAACGACTACTTATGTGTAGCCCTGCATAGAGTCTCATTTTACGTCGCGTGAACACCTTCCGCCCAGTGGCGGTGATCAGGACGTACGTCACACGGATGACGCACACGTTACGGGCCGGGACCGTGGTTCCGGTCCCGGCCCGTAACGTGTGCGAGCGGCTCAGCCGCCGACCGCGACGCCGAACAGCATGCCCAGGCCGTAGGTGACCGCGGCCGCCGCGCCACCGAGCACCAGCTGACGCAGTCCGCTGAACCACCAGCTGCGGGCCGTGACCCGGGCGACCACCGCACCACACCCGAAGAGGCCGACCAGGGCCAGCAGCACGGCCGGCCACAGCGCGTCCGCGCCGAGCAGGTACGGCAGCAGGGGCAGCAGGGCGCCCAGCGCGAAGGCGCCGAACGAGGAGACGGCGGCGACGAGCGGCGAGGGCAGGTCGCCCGGGTCGATGCCGAGCTCCTCGCGGGCGTGGATCTCCAGGGCCTGCTCCGGGTCGCGCGACAGCTGCCGGGCGACCTCGCGGGCGAGGCCGGAGTCGACGCCCCGGGATTCGTAGAGCTCCGCGAGCTCCCGCTCCTCGTCCAGCGGGTGCTTGCGCAACTCCCGCCGCTCGACGTCGAGTTCGGCCTCCACCAGCTCACGCTGCGAGGCGACGGAGGTGTACTCGCCGGCCGCCATCGAGAAGGCACCGGCGGCCAGACCGGCAAGTCCGGTGATCACGATCGTGCGGTGCGAGACGTCACCGCCCGCGACGCCGGTCATCAGGGCGAGGTTCGAGACGAGACCGTCCATGGCACCGAAGACCGCAGGCCGCAGCCAGCCACCGTTCACGTCGCGGTGGGTGTGGTTGTCCCGGTGCGCCTCGTGCAGTACGGCGTCGGTCTCGATGATGGACACAGCTCTCCCCTTCTCCCGGAGCGGCGTTCAGCCGCTCCGACCCCGTTCGACACACTCGAAAATACGCACGAAAAACGGCTCCCGCCAGCAAGGAAGGCCGTACTTACCACTGTCCGTGACCAGGTAGGTACGCCTTGCCTTGCTGTCCGAAGGCCGTCATCCGAGTGGCCCTTTTGTGGTGATTACCGGCCTCTGTCCCGGCTCCGCGTGGCACAGATCCCACAGGTACGAGAACTGGCTCGGTACGAGCGAAGGGTCGACGCGATGGAGCTGATGGCGGGAAATGCGGCAGCGCCGCGGACGGACGGCACGCGGGCAGCGGTACGAGGAGCGCCGGCCCCCGGCGATACGGTCCGGGGCGGAACGGTCCACGGCGATGTCCTCCGGGGCGGTCCGGCCGACCGGGCCAGGGGCTCGCTGCTCGGCCTCGCGGTCGGCGACGCGCTGGGCGCCCCCGCGGAGAACATGCGGCCCTCCGAGATCCGCCGCCGCTGGGGCCGGATCGAGGGCTTCGTGAGCGACGACCCGGCGGGCACCGACGACACGGAGTACGCGATCTTCTCCGGGCTGCTGCTGGCCCGGCACGGCTCTGCGCTGACCGTGACCCATGTCGAGCGGGCGTGGCGGCTGTGGATCGCGGACCTGGACGAGGGACCGTTCCGGGGTGCCGGTTTCAGCGAGCGCGGCACGCTGGAGAACCTGCGCCGGGGGCTGGCCGCCCCGATCTCCGCCCAGCACCGGCACGCCTGGAGCGACGGTCTGGCGATGCGGGCGGCGCCGTTCGGCGTCTTCGCGGCGGGCCGGCCCGCCGAGGCGGCCCGGCTGGTCGCGGTGGACGGCCGGGTCAGCCACGAGGGCGAGGGCATCTACGGCGGCCAGGCGGTGGCGGCCGGGGTGGCGGCCGCGATGACGGGGTCCGGAGTCACCTCCGTGATCGCGGCCGCGCTCTCCGTCGTCCCGATGGACTCCTGGACGGCGCGTTCGCTGCGCCGCGCGGTGACCGCCGCCCAGCGCCCGTACCCGGACCGGCTCACGATGGAGCGCGCGGTGCGCTCGGCCGTGGTCGTCGGCGGCTACCCGTGGACGGACCTGGCGCCGGAGGCGGTCGGGCTGGCCTTCGGGGCGTTCGCCGCGGCGCGCGGCGACTTCCGTACGGCGGTGCTGACCGCGGTCAACATGGGCCGCGACGCCGACACCACGGCCGCGGTGGCGGGCGCGCTGGCCGGGGCGCTGCACGGGGCCTCGGCCATTCCGGCGCACTGGGCGGCGGCGATCGGCCCGGTCCGGGGCAGCTGCCTGCCCTCGATGCGCGGCTACCACGTACTGGACATCGCGGAACTCCTCACCCCGGCGGAGGCCGAGGCGGACGAACGGGCCGGGCAACGGCCCCCGGACCCCGGATCCGGCGGTGGGGCGCCCCCTCCCGGCGAAGGCACCGGCCAGGGCCACCGCGAGGCCGTCCCCGATGCGGCTGCCGGCCCCAACCGCCGCGAGGTCCTCCCCGGCGAGGCCGCCGGCCCGGACCACCGCGAGGCCGTCCCCGGCGCAGCGGCCGACCCCAACCGCCGGGAGTCCCGCCCTGGTGCGACCGCCAGTTCCGACCACCGCGAGGCCGTCCCCGATGCGGCCGGCCCCGGCCACCTCCAGGCCCGTGACGGCGCACCGGTGGTGCGCCCATGACCGGCACCGGCCGCCGCGCCCGGATCGAGGGGCTGCTCCTCGGGCTGGCCGCCGGGGACGCCGCCGGATGGCCGGCCGCGCGGCACCGGGCGGCCCGGATGCCGGAGTGGACCCGGCGCCTCACCCGCGAGCTGGACACCTTCGCGGAGCAGAACGCGACCACCACGCTGCCCGTCCCCATCGCCCTCAACCAGCCGCCAGAGCCCCTGCGGCTGGGCCCCTCCGACGACGCCGAATGGGCGGCGTTCGCGGCCGGGACCGTGCTGACCTCCGCGGCGGGCCCGCTGCACGGCCTCTCCCCCGGCCGCCGGACGCGGGCCGCGGTGGACGTCGCCTGGAACGCGCTGGCCGCCGAGGTCGCCGCGGCCGCCGCACGGGCACCGGAGGTCGAGTCGGCGGTCCTGCCGCTGCGGGCCCGCATCTCGGTACGGGCCGGGCTCGGCAACCTCGCCGCCGGACTGCGCCCGCCCGCCACCGGCCACGACAACCCGCACTACTTCGACGACGCGGCGTGCGTGCGGGCCGCCGTGCTGGCCGTCGTCCACCCCGGCGACCCGGCGGCCGCGGCCGATCTCGCGGAGTTCGACGCGCGCTACACCCAGGACGGCGACGGGGTGCACGGCGCGCGGGCGATGGCCGCCGCGATCGCGCAGGCGCTCGGCGGGGCGGACGTGGACACGGCGGTGAACGCCGCGCTGGACCAGCTCCCGGAAGGCACCGAGATCGCCCGCAACGCCGCCCACGCGGTCCGGATCGCCCGCGACTTCGCCGGTGAGGCGGCCGGCGCCTTCGCCCTCGTACCGGTGCTGGAGCACCAGATCGTGGACCACGTCTACAGCTACGGGATCGCCGCGGCCGAGACCGTCCCGGTCGCCCTCGCCCTGGCCACCGCCGCCCGGGGCGAGATCGCGCAGGCCGTACCGTCCGCCGCCTGCCTGTCCCGGGTCGCCGATTCGGCACCGGCCCTGGCCGGTGCGCTCACGGGCGCGCTCGGTGGCATCGCCACCGTGCCGGACGGCTGGCGCGAGGCCTGCCGCACTCTCGCGGGGTGCGCGCTGCCCCGATTCGCGGGCACCGATCTGCTGGAACTCGCCGGGCTGCTGGCAGACACGGAACCAGCACTCCCGGGTGGACAATTCGGACATGACATCCACCGCGCCCCCGGCGCCCACGAGGTCCGCACCGTCCACGACAACCACGGCGCTCACGCTCGATGAAAGGATCGCGGGCGCGCTCGTAGGCGCCGCCGTCGGTGACGCGCTCGGCGGTCCGGTCGAAGGGCGGCCCCCCGAGCAGATCGTGGCCCGGCACGGCGGGCGGATCACCGGCGTCGTCGGCCCCTGGGACGGCGACGACTGGCGGACCGCCCGTCCCATCGCCCCGTACCACAAGGGCGACGGACACGTCACCGACGACACCTTGATGACCCATGCCCTGGTCCGGGTGTACGGCAGGGTGCGCGGCCATCTCGACGCGTACTCGGTCGCCGAGCACCTGGTACCGGAGCTGATCTCGAACCCCCGCTGGATTCCGGAGCTGGAGGCCGAGGCGCTGCCGCTCCAGCGGGTCTTCCTCGCCGAGAAGTGGATCGTCGCCCGGCTGCACTACGGCCACGTCGACCCGCGCGAGGCGGGCTCCGGAAACATCGTCAACTGCGGTGCCGCGATGTACATGGCTCCGGTCGGCCTGGTGAACGCGGCCCATCCGCAGGCCGCCTACGCCGAGGCGCTGGATGTCGCGGGCGCCCACCAGTCCTCGTACGGCAGGGAGGCCGCCGGAGTGTTCGCGGCCGCCGTCGCCGCAGCCTGCGTCCCGGGGGCGACGCCCACGAGCGTCATCGAGACGTGTCTCTCGCTCGCCAAGGACGGCACCCGGGCGGCGATCGACGCGGTCTGCGAAACGGCCGTCGGGTACCAGGACTTCGAGTCCGCGCTGGCCCCGCTGCGGGAGGCGGTCGCCCCCTTCGACACCGTGGGGCCCGACTACCGCGCCCCCTCGCTCGGCGCCCGCCGCCCCTCCCGGCTGCACGCCATCGAGGAACTCCCCATCGCGCTCGGCATGCTGCTCGTCGGGGACGGGGACTACCGGCGCACGGTCCTGGGCTCCGTCAACTACGGGCGGGACTGCGACTCGATCGCCACCATGAGCGGCGCCGTCGCGGGCGCCCTGCACGGCGAGGGCGCGATCCCCGCCGACTGGGTGAGCACCGTCGCCGGGGCCAGCCGCCTCGATCTGCACGCCCCGGCCCGGACCCTGGCGGAGGTCGCCCGCGAGGTGTTCGCACACGACACGGCCCGCCGCCGCGCCCACGAGAGCGCCTTCACCGCGCTGGCGGGCACCCCATGACCAAGAGCGTGCGGGCCACCTGGGTGCAGCCGGAGGACCTGGTCGGACACGAACTGCGGCAGGCCGCGCAGGACGGGCGGGACGCCCGGGACATCGAGCGCCGGTGGTACGAGGCCGGCGGATCGCCCGCCCCGGAGCGCGCGGGCGCCTCCGAGCACCCCGCACCGCCCGGACTGCGCGCGGTCGCCGGCCGGCTGCTGGACGAACTCGCGCTGCTGGAATCTCCGTTGGCCGACGACGAGCCGACCGCCCTGGACGCGATCCGGGCCGCCTGCCCGCGCTGGCCGCTGCCCCGCACGGCGCCGTCCGGTGTGGACTGCGAGCGGCTGCACGCGGCCTGGCTCGGGCGGGCGGCGGGCTGCCTGCTCGGGAAGCCGGTCGAGAAGCTGCCGCTGGAGGGCATCCGCGCACTGGCCCGCGCCACCGGGAACTGGCCGCTGAACACCTGGTTCACCGCCAAGGGGCTGTCCCCTGGGCTGGCCGCCACCTACCCCTGGAACCGGCGCTCCGCGGCCACCTCGCTCGCGGAGAACATCGACGGGATGCCGGAGGACGACGACCTCAACCACCCGCTGCTCACCCTGTTGCTGCTCCGGCGTCACGGCCGCTCGTTCACCACCGCGGACCTCGCCCGGCTCTGGCTGGACGAGCTTCCGGCGGGCCGGACGTTCACCGCGGAGCGGGTCGCGTACCGCAATCTGCTGGACGGCATCGAGCCGCCGGACACCGCCTCGTACCGCAACCCGTTCCGGGAGTGGATCGGTGCGCAGATCCGGGCCGACGTGCACGGCTGGACCCACCCCGGCGACCCGGCAGCAGCGGCGGAGCAGGCCCACCGGGACGCGGTCCTCACCCACACCGGGAACGGGGTGTACGGCGCCATGTTCACCGCCGCCGCGCTGGCGGAGGCGGCGGGCGGCGAGGCCGATGTGCACGGCTGCCTGGCCGCCGGGCTCAGGGTCGTCCCCCCGCGTTCGCGGTTCGCACGGGCGGTACGGGACGGAGTCGCGGCGGCCCATGGTGCCGCCGACTTCGACACCGTCGTCGACCACCTCCACGACCTGTACGGCCACTGCCACTGGGTGCACGTGCTGCCCAACGCGGCGCTGCTCGCCGCCGCGCTCACGCACGCCGACGGCGACTTCTCCGGCTCCATCTGCCGCGCGGTGTCCGGCGGCTGGGACACCGACTCCAACGGGGCGACCGCCGGTTCGCTCGCCGGACTGCTGGCCGGCCGGCCGGAGGCGCTGCCCGACCGGTGGACCACCCCGCTGAAGAACCGGCTCGCCACGTCCGTACCCGGTTTCGACTCGGTCGGCTTCGACACGCTCGCAGACCTGACCCACCGGCTCACCCACCAGGAGGTACTCCGCCCATGACCAGAGTCGCGGTGCTCGGCAGCACCAATATGGACCTCGTGGCCTACACCGACCGAGCCCCGGAGCGCGGAGAGACAGTCACCGGACGGGAGTTCCGCACCGTTCCCGGCGGCAAGGGCGCCAACCAGGCGGTCGCCGCCGCCCGCGCCGGGGGCGACGTCATGATGATCGGCGCCGTCGGCAACGACGAGTACGGTCTCCGGCTGCGGAAGAACCTGGAGCACTCGGGCGTCGACACCGATCTGCTGCACACCGCGGAGGGGCCCAGCGGTACCGCGCACATCGTGGTGGACGCCAAGGGCTCCAACGCCATCGTCGTCATCCCCGGCGCCAACGGGGTGGTCACCGCGCTCGGTCCGGGCGAGATCGCCGCCGTCGCGGAGGCCGATCTGCTGCTGCTCCAGCTGGAGCTGCCGATGTCCGCCGTGATCGAGGGCGCGCGGGCCGGTCACGCCCAGGGGGTGCGGGTGCTCCTCACCCCGCCGCCCGTGCAGGAGCTGCCCGACGAACTCCTGGACTGCGTCGACCTGCTGATCCCCAATGAGCACGAGGCGGCCGAACTGTCCGGGCACACGGAGCCGCACGCGGCGGCGGAGGTCCTGCTCGCCCACGTACCGGCGGTCCTCATCACGCTCGGCTCGAAGGGCTGCCTGTACGCGGCCCGGGGCACCACCGCTGTCCACTTCCCCGCCCCCGATGTCAGCGCCGTCGACACCACGGGCGCCGGCGACACCTTCGTCGGCGCGCTCGCGGTGGCCATCGGTGAGGGCCGACCGGTTCCGCAGGCCGTCGCCTGGGCCTCGGCGGCCGCCGCGCTCTGCGTCCAGAAGCACGGCGCCTCCACGTCCATGCCGTACCGCAGCGAAATCGACACCGCGTGACCGGGCCCGCGGCAGCGCCGCTGACCGGACTGCGGGTCATCGACCTGGCCACGCTCTTCGCCGGGCCGCTGTGCGCCACCATGCTCGGTGACTACGGCGCCGAGGTGATCAAGGTCGAGCATCCGGGCCGCCCCGACCCGTCCCGGGGCCACGGCCCCACGAAGGACGGCATCGGGCTGTGGTGGAAGCTCCTCGGCCGCAACAAGCGCACCATGACCCTCGATCTGTCCGGGGCCGGCGGGCGCGACATCCTGCTGCGGCTCGCCGCGGAGACCGATGTGATCATCGAGAACTTCCGGCCGGGCACCCTGGAGCGCTGGGGTCTCGGCTGGGAGGAGCTGCACGCCGTCAACCCCCGGCTGGTGCTGGCCCGGGTCACCGGCTTCGGACAGTTCGGCCCGTACGCGCACCGGCCCGGCTTCGGGACGCTCGCGGAGGCGATGAGCGGGTTCGCGGCGATCACCGGGGAGCCGGACGGGCCGCCGACGCTGCCGCCCTTCGGGCTCGCCGACTCGATCGCGGCGATCGCCACGGCGTTCGCGGTGACGACCGCGCTGGCCGCGCGGGAACGCACCGGGGAGGGGCAGGTCGTCGACCTGGCGATCATCGAACCGCTCCTGACCGTGCTCGGCCCGCAGCCCCTCTGGTACGACCAGCTCGGCTACGTGCAGCCGCGCACCGGCAACCGCTCGCGCAACAACGCCCCGCGCAACACCTACCGCACCTCGGACGGTCAGTGGGTGGCCGTCTCCACCTCCGCGCAGTCCATCGCGGAGCGGGTGATGCGTCTGGTGGGGCGGGCGGAGCTGATCGACGAGCCGTGGTTCGGCTCCGGCACCACCCGCGCCGAGCACTGCGAGGAGCTCGACGAGGCGGTCGGCAACTGGATCGCCCGGCACACCCGGGACGACGCGATCTCCGCGTTCGAGAAGGCGGAGGCCGCCATCGCGCCCATCCACGACGTCCGCGACGTGATGGAGGACCCGCAGTACCGGGCGCTGGACTCCGTCACCGAGGTCGACGACCCCGAGCTGGGTCCGCTGCGGATGCAGAACGTCCTGTTCCGGCTCTCCGCGACCCCCGGGGCGATCCGCTGGGCGGGGCGGCCGCACGGCGCGGACACCGAGGAGATCCTCACCGGGCTCGGGCTGAGCGGCGCGGAGATCTCGGCGCTGCGGGCGGAGCGTGTCCTGTGACCGCGACGATCCCCCTCAGCTGGCTGTACGTCCCCGGGGACCGGCCGGACGTGGTGCGCAAGGCCCGTGCGTCGGGGGCGGACGTGGTGATCGTGGACCTGGAGGACGCGGTCGCCCCGGACCGCAAGGAGTACGCGCGGGCGGCGACCGCGGAGCTCCTCTCCGATCCTGCGGACGCCGGCGCGGCGCCGCTCCACGTCCGGGTCCACACCGAGGCCGACGTCACGACCCTGGCCGGGCTGCCGGGCCTCGCGGAACTGCGGCTGCCGAAGATCACCCACGCGGCCTCCGTCCATCACATCGCGGCGCTGGCCCCCGGGGTCGCGCTCTGCCCGCTGCTGGAGTCGGCGCTCGGCATCGAGCACGCGTACTCGGTGGCGGCCGCCCATCCGCAGGTCCGGTCCATCGCACTGGGCGAGGCGGATCTCCGGGCCGATCTGGGGGTGCACGACGACACGGGGCTCGACTGGTCGCGCAGCCGGGCGGTGGTCGCGTGCCGGGCCGCCGGCCTTGCCCCGCCGACCCAGTCGGTGTTCCCGGACGTCCGGGACCTGGACGGGCTGTGGGCGTCCTGCGCGCACGGGCGGGCGCTGGGCTTCCTGGGGCGGGCGGCGATCCATCCCCGGCAGCTTCCGGTGATCGAGCGGGCGTTCCGGCCGACGCCGCAGGAGATCGAGGCGGCACAGGAGATCGTCGAGGCGGCCCGCGCGGAGGCGGGGGCGCTGGCCCTGCCGGACGGGCGCTTCGTGGACGCGGCGGTGGTGGCCTCGGCCCACCGCACGCTTGCCCTGGCCGGGCGCACGGTGGTGACGGGCCCACGCTGAGCCGGGGCCCCGGCCGTAACGCTTCCGTCCTCAATCGCCGGACGGGCTGGGTTCGCCCCCGCCCAACAAATCCAAGCCGTCCGGCGATTGAGGACACCACGGCCCGCAGAGACACGATCACGGCGAGCGAATTCAAGCCCGTCCGGCGATTGAGGACAAGACCCGGCGCCACGCTCGCGGCGCGCAGAACGAGGAGGGGCCGCCGGATCGCCCGGCGGCCCCTCCTCGTTCTCGCGGCGTCAGCCCTTGGCCGTCTCCGCCGCATCCTTCGTCTCCGAAGCCTCGGACGGACCGGACGCGTCCACCGCATCGGACTCGACCACGGCGTCGTCAGACTTCGCGTCGTCGGACTTCGCCTCACCGGCCTCCGCGTCCCCGGCCTCAACCGCGTCCGGCGCCCCCGGCTCGACGATCTCCTCGCGGCCCGGCCGCACCTTCGCCGAGATCACCATGTAGACCACCGCCAGCACGAACACGATCAGCGCGGTCCACACGTTCAGGCGCAGGCCCAGGATGTGGTGGGCCTCGTCGACGCGCATGTACTCGATCCACGCGCGACCGGCGCAGTAGGACGCGACGTACAGCGCGAACGCCCGCCCGTGCCCGAGCTTGAACCGGCGGTCCGCCCAGATCACCAGAAGGGCCACGCCGATGCACCACAGCGACTCGTACAGGAACGTCGGGTGGTACGTGCCGGCCGCCCGGTTGGGGCCCTCGCTGATCTTCAGCGCCCACGGAACGTCGGTCTCCCGGCCGTACAGCTCCTGGTTGAACCAGTTGCCCCAGCGACCGCAGGCCTGGGCCACGGCGATACCGGGAGCGAGCGCGTCGGCCCAGGCGGGCAGCGGGATCCCCCGGCGGCGGCAGCCGATCCAGGCACCGACCGCGCCGAGCGCGATCGCACCCCAGATCCCGAGGCCGCCCTGCCAGATCTTGAAGGCGTCGACCCAGTCCTCACCGTCGCTGAAGTACAGCTGGTAGTCGGTGATGACGTGGTAGAGCCTCCCGCCGACGAGGCCGAAGGGCACCGCCCAGACGGCGATGTCGGCAACCGTGCCGGCTCTGCCCCCTCGGGCGATCCAGCGCTTGTTGCCTAGCCAGACGGCGACAAACACACCGATGATGATGCAGAACGCGTAGCCGCGAAGCGGGATCGGGCCGAGATCGATCACGCCGGTCGACGGGCTGGGAATGTAGGCAAGGTCCATGACAGGGTCGACGCTACCTTGCCGGGCGGGAGGTGCGGCAACCCGCCCGACAACTTCTGGGTAACGAGCCGGTCATCGATTCCCCGGGAATCCGCCGTTCAGGACCCCGACGGGGCGGGGGTGGCCGTGGCTTTCCCCTTGCCCTTGTTGGCCTCCGCGACCCACTTCTTCAGGTTGGCGACGGTGATCGGCTCGTTCCCCTTCTTGGGGAAGATCGACTGACCGTTGAGCAGCGCCGTCGGCGTGCCCTGGAAGCCGCCGTCGCGGAACGCCTTGTCGGACTTCTGGACCCAGCTGTCGTGCGTGCCGTCCTCGACACAGCTACGGAAGGCGGGCGTGTCGAGCCCGTCGACCTTCTTGGACAGGTCGATCAGCTTGCTGTTGTCACCGAAGGCGTCGTCGGCCTCCTGCGGCTGATTGCGGTACAGGATGTCGTGGTACGCGGAGAACTTGCCCACGTCCTGGGCGCAGGCCGCCGCGTTTGCGGCCTTGAGGGAGCCGCTGCCGCCGAGATTGCCGTCGATCAGCGTGGCGAGGTGGTACTCGACCTTGAGCTGCTTGCTCTGCTCCAGCTGGTGGATCGTGTCCCGGAACGCGTTCTCGAACTGGGCGCAGACGGGGCAGCGGAAGTCCTCCCAGATCGTGAGGGTGGACGGGGCGTCGTCCGCTCCCACCTGGATGGCGAGGCTGTCCTTGCCGGTCGCGCCCGACGGTGCGACGGCGGGACCCGACGCCTTGTTCTTACTGCCCTTCCCGCCGCTGTTGGCGGCGATCACACCGACGACGGCGGCCAGGGCGAGGACACCCACCACGGCGGTCGAGACGATCAGCGTGCGGCGACGGCGCTCTCGCGCCTTCAGCTGCTCACGCTGCTGGATCAGCCGGTCTCGCGCGGCCCTTTTTCCCTCTTGGTTCTTCTCGCTCACACCGCAGCAACGAACCGGGGAGGCACTCGCGTGCCTCCCCGGTCCCAGGTCCACCCATTCGGGTGACGTCCGGTATCAGCGCTTTCGAACACCTTCGGCCAGATCGGCCGCCAGTGAGCGGACGGCCGCCAGGCCGGCCTCCTCGTCGGGCGCGTCCAGCATGCACTTGACGAAGGCGGTACCGACGATGACCCCGTCCGCGAACCCGGCGACCTCGGCGGCCTGGTCCGCGTTGGAGACGCCGAGCCCGACGCAGACCGGGACGGAGGTGGTGGCGCGGGTGCGCCGCACCAGGTCCTCGGCCTGTTCCCCGACCGAGACGCGGGTGCCGGTGACCCCCATCAGCGAAGCGGCGTAGACGAAGCCGGAACCGGCCGCCGTGATGGTGGCGAGGCGCTCGTCCTTGCTGCTGGGCGCGACGACGAAGACGGTCGCGAGTCCGTGCTTGGCCGCGTGCTCGCGCCACAGGGCGGACTCCTGGACCGGCAGGTCGGGCAGGATGCACCCGGCGCCGCCCGCCTCCGCCAGCTCGGCGGTGAAGCGCTCGACGCCGTACCGGTCGATCGGGTTCCAGTACGTCATGACCAGGATCGGGATCCCGGTGGCCTCGTACGCCTCGCGGACCGTGCGCATCACGTCGGCGATCTTCACGCCGCCGCGCAGCGCGATGTCGTCGGCGGTCTGGATGACCGGGCCGTCGAGCACCGGGTCGCTGTGCGGCAGGCCCACCTCGATGACGTCGGCGCCGCCGGCGGCCGCCGCCTTGATGGCCGCGATCCCGCCGTCGACGGTCGGGAACCCGGCGGGCAGGTACGCGATCAGCGCCGCCCGGTCCTCGGCCTTGGCCGCGGCGAGGGTGGTGTCCAACAGCTCGATGTTGCCGCTCACTTGGCGTCCCCCTCGATCTCGGCACCGCGGCCGGACGCGTCCGCCTCGACGGCCGCGTCGGTCTCGTACAGCCCGAAGTACCGGGCCGCCGTGTCCATGTCCTTGTCGCCCCGGCCGGACAGGTTGACCAGGATCAGGCCGTCCTTGCCGAGCTCCTTGCCGACCTCCAGGGCACCGGCCAGCGCGTGCGCGCTCTCGATGGCCGGGATGATTCCCTCGGTGCGGGAGAGCAGCCGCAGCGCCTGCATGGCCGCGTCGTCGGTGACCGCGCGGTACTCGCCTCGGCCGATGTCCTTCAGGTAGGCGTGCTCCGGGCCGATTCCCGGGTAGTCCAGACCGGCCGAGATGGAGTACGGCTCGGTGATCTGGCCCTCCTCGTCCTGGAGGACGTAGCTGCGCGAACCGTGCAGGATGCCGGGCTCGCCCTCGGTCAGGGTCGCCGCGTGCTCGCCCGTCTCCACGCCGTGCCCGGCCGGCTCGCAGCCGATGAGGCGGACGTCCGCGTCCGGGATGAGGGCGTGGAAGAGGCCGATGGCGTTGGAGCCGCCGCCGACGCAGGCGACCGCCGCGTCCGGGAGGCGGCCCGCGCGCTCCAGGATCTGCCGCCTGGCCTCGACACCGATGACGCGATGGAAGTCGCGGACCATGGCGGGGAAGGGGTGCGGGCCCGCGACCGTGCCGAAGAGGTAGTGCGTGCGGTCCACGTTGGCGACCCAGTCACGGAACGCCTCGTTGATGGCGTCCTTGAGGGTGCGGGAGCCGGACTTCACGGCGATGACCTCGGCGCCGAGCATCCGCATCCGCGCCACGTTGAGCGCCTGGCGCTCGGTGTCGATCTCGCCCATGTAGATGGTGCATTCGAGGCCGAAGAGCGCGCAGGCGGTCGCGGTGGCGACGCCGTGCTGGCCGGCCCCGGTCTCCGCGATGACCCGGGTCTTGCCCATGCGCCGGGTGAGGAGCGCCTGGCCCAGCACGTTGTTGATCTTGTGCGAGCCGGTGTGGTTGAGGTCCTCGCGCTTGAGGAAGATCCGGGCGCCCCCGGCGTGTTCCGCGAAGCGCGGCACCTCGGTGAGCGCGCTGGGGCGGCCGGTGTAGTTGACCATGAGCTCGTTGAGCTCGGCGGCGAACGCCGGGTCGGCCTTCGCCTTGTCGTACTCGACGGCGACCTCGTCCACGGCGGCGACGAGCGCCTCCGGGATGAACTTTCCGCCGTACGCGCCGAAGTACCCCTCGGCGCTGGGGATCAGACCCTGCGGGTCCGGAATGAAGAAGTCGGACGACATCTCGACGTGCTCCTCGGCATGGCATGGGGTGGATGCGTGGATTCACCGTATTGCGCCGTGAGCGAGGCGCCGCCTCGGCCGGGGGCCGGGCGGTGCGGGCCGTGCGGTACCGCTGGAGGGCGGTGGGTGCGACGGGCCGGGGTTCGCTCTACTGCGCGGACCCCGTGCGCCATCGCATGCCGTTGACCTGGCCGGGTTCGTCACCGATCACGTACCGCACCCGCCGTCCGTGCACGCGGCGGGCGGGGGCACGGCAGCCGCGGGGGCGGCAGCCGCGCGCCAGCGGCGCGTGCGGGTCCCGGCCGGTGGCCGCGGCGGGGCGCAGGCCCGGCCGGACACGGGGCGCGGAACGGTCGGCGGACACGGGTGAGGTCAGCCCCGTCCGTGCCGGAGGGCCGGGTGGGCGCCGGCGGCGACCAGGTCCGCGACGGCGACCCGCGGGTCGCGGCCGGTGACCAGGGACTCGCCGACCAGTACGGCGTCCGCGCCGGCGTTGGCGTAGGCGATTAGGTCGTGCGGGCCCCGGACACCGGACTCCGCGACCTTGACGATGCGGTCGGGGATCTCGGGTGCGACCCGCTCGAAGGTGGAGCGGTCGACCTTGAGGTCCTTCAGGTTGCGCGCGTTGACGCCGATGATCCGTGCGCCGGCGTCGACCGCGCGCTCGGCCTCCTCCTCGTCGTGCGCCTCGACCAGCGGCGTCAGGCCGATGGACTCGGCGCGCTCGATCAGGGAGACCAGCGCCTCCTGGTCGAGGGCGGCGACGATCAGCAGGGCGAGGTCGGCGCCGTACGCCCGTGCCTCCCACAGCTGGTAGGAGGTGACGATGAAGTCCTTGCGCAGGACCGGGATGTCGACCTTGGCGCGGACGGCCTCCAGGTCGGCGAGCGAACCGCCGAAGCGGCGCTCCTCGGTGAGGACCGAGATGACGGAGGCGCCGCCCGCCTCGTAGTCCGCGGCCAGTGCGGCCGGGTCGGCGATGGCGGCCAGGGCCCCCTTGGAGGGGCTGGAGCGCTTTACCTCGCAGATGACGGTCACACCCTCGCCGCGCAGGGCGGCGACTCCGTCCTTCGCCTGGGGAGCGCGCGCCGCGCGTTCCTTCAGCTCATCGAGGCTGACGCGCGCCTGCCGCTCTGCGAGGTCGGCGCGTACGCCGTCGATGATCTCGTCGAGCACACTCACGCGATCGGCCCCCTTCCGGGACGGTGACAAGACAACAGGATCAGCTATGCCGATGGTATCCGCAGGAGGCCGATGGGCCCGCATCCAGCCGACGAATGTCCCACTACCTGGGCATTCACGTGGCCCACCGCTGGGTGTTCACGGCGCCAGCGCCGATCCGAACGGCAGGTTCCGAACGACGGTGAAGATCAGCAGGACGGCTCCGATCGCCCACCAGTGGACGGGCCGCAGCGCGAACCGCGCGGGCTTCCCGGCGGCCGCGCGGACCATCCAGAGGACCCAGACCACGGCGAAGACCCCGTAGCCGATGACGGCGGGGGCGTTGGAGCCGAACGCCGTCCCGAGGTCGCCGTGGGCGACCGCGTAGGCGCTGCGCAGCCCGCCGCAGCCGGGGCAGTAGACGCCGGTGAGGCGGAGCAGCGGGCAGACCGGGTAGTGGCCCGGCTCGTTGGGGTCGACGGAGCCGACGAGGACGAAGGCCCCGAGGACACCCGCCATGACACCGGCCGGGGCGGCGATCCGCCGCAGCCGTGAGGCAGGGACGGGCGCCGGCCGGAAGACCGGCGGGAACGGTCCCGGCTGCCCTGCGGGCGGGCCGGGCGCGGGTGGGTGGCCGCCGGGCGCCGGGGGCGGGCCGGACGGCGGCCGGTGGCCGTCCGGAGCGGGCAGGTGGCCGGGGGCCGCGGCGGCGCCGGGCGCGGGGTGGTGGCCCGGCGTCGGCGGGGCGGCTGGAGAGGGCGAAGCGTCCACCCGGTGATTGTCGCCGCTGACGCGGAAAGGCGCAGCCCGATCCGGGCTGCGCCTCGCGTGCGTACGTCCTGCGGAGGGGGTCAGGAGGTCTGCGCCTGTCCGGCGCGGGCCCTGGCCTGGGCCAGCTCCGTCGACTCCTTCGGCATGCCGAGGCCGGCGGCCTTCATCGCGAGCCCGACGATCCCGCCGATGACGGTGACGGCGATACCGGCCCAGAAGCCGAGCGGGTTCGCCGCGACCATGAAGACGCCTGCGATGCAGAAGCCGATGAACGAGATGATGACACCGGTCCAGGCGGCCGGGGTGTGTCCGTGGCTGCTGCCCGCCATGAGTTGCTCCTCGTTGGTGTTGCGCTGTTGGTATCGCTCGGTGTCGCTGTGCGCAGAGCCGGTGCCGCTGTGGGTGCCGCTGTGCTGTGAGCTCGGACCATTGTCCCGTACGTGCGGAGTGGACGTGAGCTGGGGGGTCATGCCTCGCGCGTCGGGTCCTCGCCTCGGTCCAGGGCCTTCCACAGGTCCTCGGGCCGGTCGGGATCCATCGCCTTGCGGGGGGCCTTGCGGGGGCGCGGGGTGCCGTCGCGCTCGTACCGCCCGGACATGGTGGGCCAGCGCCTGCCGTAGCGCAGGGCGAGCAGCCCGGCGAGCAGGATCAGGAGCCCGCCGGCCGCGGTCACGTAGGGCCAGGCGGTGTGGCTGAGGGCGCCGATGGTGGCGGCGCTGTCGCCGGTGCTCCGGGCGGCCCGTTCGTCGAGCGCGGCGCTGTCGGAGGCGCCGAGGAAGGCGCTCAGCGCGGCGCCGAGTCCGCTGAGTGCCAGCAGCCCCGCGACGAGGAGCCGGCCGCCGCTGCGGACGGCGAAGACGGCGACGAGGGCGGCCAGGCCGACGATGGCGAGGGCGGCCGGGACACCGGTGACGTCCTGTCCGTCGGCGCTCAGCGGCAGGGCGCCGCCGCCGACCGAGGCCCGGCCCCGGGCCCAGGTCTGCCCGGACGCGAGGAGGACGACGGTGGCGCCGGCTGCCCCGAGGAGCAGGCCGGCGGCCAGGCTTCGGCGGCTTCCCGCACTGTCGGGCGCGGAGGCGGCTTCGGCACGGGGCTGGGGTACGGGGACAGCGCTCACACACCCCACTATCCCCTACCGCCCCGGAGTTACGGGCACACGGGGGGTGTGAGATGGAGCCCCCGCCCGCGCGGGGCTCCGGGTGCGCCGTCAGGCCCGCGCGGGGCCCCGGGTGCGCGTCAGGCCCTCACGCGCCGCCGAGCCGGTTGGCCGTGTGGACGGCGCGCAGCACCGCCGCGGCCTTGTTGCGGCACTCGGTGTCCTCCGCGACCGGGTCGGAGTCCGCGACGACCCCCGCGCCGGCCTGGACGTACGCCGTTCCGTCGCGCAGCAGGGCGGTGCGGATGGCGATGGCCGTGTCGGAGTCGCCGGCGAAGTCGAGGTAGCCGACGCAGCCGCCGTACAGCCCTCTGCGGGTGGGTTCGAGCTCCTCGATGATCTGCATGGCGCGCGGTTTCGGGGCTCCGGAGAGGGTGCCCGCCGGGAAGCAGGAGGTGAGGACGTCGAAGGCGGTGTGGCCCTCTGCGACACGGCCGGTGACGGTGGAGACGATGTGCATCACGTGCGAGTACTTCTCGACCGACATGAAGTCGACGACCTCGACGCTGCCGGGCTCGCAGACCCGTCCCAGGTCGTTGCGGCCGAGGTCGACGAGCATCAGGTGCTCGGCGCGCTCCTTCGGGTCGGCCAGCAGCTCCTCTGCGAGGGCCTGGTCCTCCTGCGGGGTGGCGCCCCGGTGCCGGGTCCCGGCGATCGGGTGGACCATCGCGCGGCCGTCCTCGACCTTGACGAGCGCCTCCGGGCTGGAGCCCGCGACGTCGAAGCCGTCGAACCGGAAGAGGTACATGTACGGCGAGGGGTTGGTGGCGCGCAGCACCCGGTAGACGTCCAGCGCGCTTGCCGTGCAGGGCGTTTCGAAGCGCTGGGAGGGGACGACCTGGAAGGCCTCGCCGGCCCTGATCCGCTCCTTCACGTCCTCGACGGCGTCCTGGTAGGCCTTGCCGCCCCACAGCGCGGTGTACGGCGGGAGCTCGGAGGGCGGCAGGGCGGCGGGGGCGTTCTCGACCGGGCGGCGCAGGTCCCGCTCCATGGCGTCGAGCCGGGCCACCGCGTCGGTGTAGGCCTCGTCGACGCCGGTGGCCAGGTCGTTGTGGTTGATGGCGTTGGCGATGAGCAGGACGCTGCCGTCCCAGTGGTCGAGGACGGCGAGGTCGGAGGTGAGCAGCATGGTCAGCTCGGGGAGCTTGAGGTCGTCGCCCCCGCTCTCGCCGATCTTCTCCAGTCGGCGCACGATGTCGTAGCCGAGGTAGCCGACCATGCCGCCGGTGAAGGGCGGCAGTCCGGGCTCCTGCTCGTGCGGGGTGTGCAGGGTCTCGATGGTGGCGCGCAGGGCCTGGAGCGGGTCGCCGTCGACCGGGACGCCGACCGGCGGGGTGCCCAGCCAGTGGGCCTCGCCGTCGCGGGCGGTGAGCGTGGCGGCGCTGCGGACCCCGATGAAGGAGTAGCGCGACCAGGTGCGGCCGTTCTCCGCGGATTCCAGGAGGAAGGTGCCGGTGCGCTCGCCCGCGAGCTTGCGGTAGAGGCCGACGGGCGTGTCACCGTCCGCGAGGAGCCGGCGGGTGACGGGGATGACGCGCCGGTCGATGGCCAGCTTCCGGAAGGTGTCGAAGTCCATGGCGGCTGACCCTACTGTCCGAGGAAGAGGACGTCGGCGTCGAAACAGGTGCGGTCGCCGGTGTGGCAGGCGGCACCCGTCTGGTCGACCCGGACGAGGACGGTGTCGGCGTCGCAGTCCAGCGCGACGGACTTGACCTGCTGGATGTGGCCGGAGGTGTCGCCCTTGACCCAGTACTCCTGGCGGCTGCGCGACCAGTAGGTGCAGCGGCCGGTGGTCAGGGTGCGGTGCAGTGCCTCGTCGTCCATCCAGCCGAGCATCAGCACCTCGCCGGTGTCGTACTGCTGGGCGATGGCCGGGACGAGTCCGTCGGCGCCGCGCTTGAGACGGGCGGCGATGGCGGGGTCGAGTCCGCCGGCGGGCGCTGGGGTGCCGGGCGTGGGCGAGCTGGTCATCTCCCCATTGTGCCGTGGCCGGGAGGGCCGTCCGGGCGTGCGTCCACTGGGCGGACGCTGGACACCGGTCGTACGCTGGCGGACATGTCGACCCATGCGAAGCGCGAACGACTTCTGCTTGCGGACCTGTTGGAGGGGGCGGGCCCGGAGGCCCCGACCCTCTGCCACGGCTGGACGGCCCGGGATCTGGCGGCCCATGTGGTGGTGCGGGAGCGCAGGCCCGACGCGGCGGCCGGACTGGTGATCGGCCCGCTGAAGAGCCGGAGCGAGCGGATCAGAGACGAGTTCACCTCGAAGCCGTACGAGGAGCTGATCCAGCTCATCCGTACGGGTCCGCCGCGGATGTCCCCGTTCGGCGTGAAGCAGCTGGACGAGGCCGCGAACACCGTGGAGTTCTACGTCCATACGGAGGACGTGCGCCGGGCCCAGCCGGACTGGACCCCGCGGGAGCTGGACCCGGTCTTCGCCGATGTCCTGTGGTCGCGCACCGAGAAGGCGGCGCGGATGCTGGGGCGCAAGGCGCCGGTCGGCCTGGTGCTGCGCCGCCCCAACGGTCAGACCGCGGTCGCGCACAAGGGCGCCCCGGTGGTGACGGTGACCGGTGAGCCGGGCGAGCTGCTGCTGTTCGCGTTCGGGCGGCAGGACGCGGCGCGGGTGGAGCTGGAGGGCGACCAGGACGCGATCGCAAGGGTGACGACGGCGAAGCTCGGGATGTAGCGGCGTTCGGCGCGGTCAGCGCGGGAGTTCCGCGCGGCGCAGCGCGCGGGGCAGGAGGCCCATCACCGCCCCCGCCCCGCACAGCGAGGCGCTGGCGACGAAGACCGGGCCGGTGCCCCAGAGCGCCACGGCCGCGCCGGTGACCGGGTAGCTGAGCGGCGAGAGCGCGTGGGTGAAGAGCGTCGAGACCGAGGTGACGCGGCCCAGGTAGGCGGGGTCGGCGGCGGTCTGGATGAGGGCTCCGCACAGGGCGCCGCCCAGACCCGCGAAGAGCCCGACGAGGAGCGCGACACCGGCCGCGAGGGGTACGGAGGGCGCGTACGCCAGGGCGGCGATGGCGGCCGCGCCGATGAGCACGGTCAGGCACATGGTGAGCCCGGCCCTGGGGACCCGGCCGCGCACGGCGAGCAGCAGGGCGGAGGCGCCCGCGCCGATGCCGAAGGCGGCGACGATCCAGCCCATCCCGGAGGCGCCCCAGCCGCGTTCCTCGCTGAGCAGGATCAGGCCCAGGTTGAGCGGTCCGACGAAGCCGAGTTCGCTGACCGCCACGACGAGCATCAGCGGGCGGAGCAGCGGGTGGCGGCGGATGTGGCGCAGCCCGTCGACGAGTTCGCGCCAGGCGGTGCCGGGGGGCGCGGTCCCGGCCGTGTCCGCCACCGGCAGCGGACGCATCCGTACGGCGAGCAGCAGCGGCAGCGAGAGGGCGAAGAGCACACCGGCCACGGCGAAGCCGAGGACCGGGCCGCCGAGTGCGACGGCGACGCCGCCGAGCGGGGCGCCGACGACGGTCGCGGTCCGGGTGGCGAGGCCGCGCATCCCCTGGACCCGGGCGAGCTGGCCGGCCGAGGTGATCCGGGGCGGCAGGGCGCCGACGGCCGGGAGGAAGAGGGCGTCGGCCGCGCCGAAGACCAGGGCGACGACGAGCAGCATCCACACCGTGGGCGAGGTGAGCAGCAGCGCCCCGGCCAGGCCGAGGATGACCAGGCAGCGGACGGTGTCGCTCACGACCACGACCCGGCGCGGCCCGAACCGGTCCGCGAGCACTCCCCCGCCGAGCAGCAGCAGGGCCCTGGGTATCGCGCCGACGGCCAGCACGAGGCCGGTCTGGGAGGCGCTCCCGGTGCGGGCGGCGGCCCAGGCGAGGGCCATGTAATAGAGGTTGTCCCCGATCGTGGACGCGGTGTAGGCGCCGAGCCAGCGCAGCACGTTGCCGTCGCGGTGGGCGGGGCGTTCCGGGGCCTCTTGGGGCGTGAGCGTGGCGGTCACGGGGGCGTGTCCTCTCGGGTGGCCGGGTCAGGTCCGGAACGGGAATCCGTACAGGTGCAGCGCGACGTTCTCGCGGTTGTCCGTGTCACCGGCCTCTTCACGGGCACGGCCCTGTTCCTCGTACCGGTTGATGACCCCGTCCAGCTCGCGTTCGAGCGAGGCGAGCTCCTCGGGGTTCAGCCGGGCCAGGTACTCCGAGGCGAAGGAGCTCTTGCGCCACGGGGGCGTCCAGCTCCGGTACGCGTCCAGGAAGCGGCGGTACAGCTCGATGTGCTGGTCGAACGAGAGCCGGCTGACGGCGGTGTGGGTGGCGGCCTTCTCCGGCGCGTCGCTGAAGTCCTCGTCGTGGAAGCGCAGCCCCTTGGAGGCGGGCTGCCACCAGCGTTCGCGGCCGTCCCTGCCCGGACCTTCTGCCGCTTCGATCAGGCCGTGGTCTGCGAGCTTGCGCAGGTGGTAACTGACCAGGGAGACCTGCTCGTCGACCTGCTCCGCGAGCTGGGAGGCGGTGGCCTGACGGGCGATGTAGAGCGCCCGGTAGAGCTTCATCCGCAGCGGGTGCCCGAACGCCTTGAGTGTCCCGAGGTCGGACACCCTGCGTGATTCCTTGCTTGCCATGCCTCCACCGTAGATAGAAAAGAAAACTTGCGCAATATCTGTTGCGCAATAAATATTGCGGAACCCGGGCCCGTCACGGCAGCGGAAACGACGACGTCACCGGCCTTCACGGCCGGTGACGTCGTCGGAAACGGAGGAGGTTCAGCGGACCGGGTGACCGGCCTCCCGGAGGGCGCCCTTGACCTCGGAGATCCGCAGATCACCGAAGTGGAAGACGGACGCGGCGAGGACCGCGTCGGCTCCCGCGCCGACGGCCGGTGCGAAGTCCGCGAGCCGGCCCGCGCCGCCGGAGGCGATGACGGGGACGCTCACGTGTCCGCGTACGGCCGCGATCATCTCGGTGTCGTAGCCGTCCTTGGTGCCGTCGGCGTCCATCGAGTTGAGCAGGATCTCGCCCGCGCCCAGCTCGGCGGCTCGGTGCGCCCACTCGACGGCGTCGATGCCGGTGCCCTTGCGGCCGCCGTGCGTGGTGACCTCGAAGGTGCCCGCGGGGGTGCGCCTGGCGTCCACGGAGAGCACCAGGACCTGGCGGCCGAAGCGCTCCGCGATCTCCCGGATCAGCTCCGGCCGGGCGATGGCCGCGGTGTTGACGCCGACCTTGTCCGCGCCGGCCCGCAGCAGCTTGTCCACGTCCTCCGTGGTGCGGACGCCGCCGCCGACGGTGAGCGGGATGAAGACCTGCTCCGCGGTGCGGCGCACCACGTCGTAGGTCGTCTCGCGGTCGCCGCTGGAGGCGGTGATGTCGAGGAAGGTCAGCTCGTCGGCGCCCTCGGCGTCGTACAGCTTCGCCATCTCCACGGGGTCACCGGCGTCGCGCAGGTTCTGGAAGTTGACGCCCTTGACGACGCGGCCGTTGTCCACGTCGAGGCAGGGGATCACCCGTACCGCGAGGGTCATCGCGCACCTGCCCGGTAGGCCTCGACCTCGACCTCGACGACCAGGCTCGGGTCGATGAAGCCGGACACGATGATCATGGAGGCGGCGGGCCGCACGTCGTCGAACAGCTCCTTGTGCGCACGGCCGATCTCCTCCACGTCCCGGGCGTGGGTGAGGTACATGCGGGTACGGACGACGTCCTCGCGGCCCAGGCCCAGCTCCTTCAGCGCCTCGAAGGCGACCCCGAAGGAGGTGATGGCCTGCTCGTAGGGGCCGCCGGCGGAGATCTGGCCGCCGACCACGGAGGTGCATCCGGCCACCAGGACCAGCCCGTTCGGCAGCTCGACGGCGCGGGAGTAGCCGATCTTCTCCTCCCAGGGGCCGCCGGAGGAGACGCGCTTGACGGAGTCGGTCATGCGGCGACCGCCTTCAGGGCCTCTTCCAGCGTGAACGCCTCGGCGTACAGCGCCTTGCCGACGATCGCGCCCTCGACGCCTTCGGGGACGAGCAGGGAGATCGCCCGCAGGTCATCGAGGGAGGAGACGCCGCCCGAGGCGACGACGGGGCGCTCCGTGGCCGCGCAGACGTCCCTCAGCAGGCCCAGGTTGGGGCCCTGGAGCGTGCCGTCCTTGGCGATGTCGGTGACGACGTAGCGGGCGCAGCCCTCGGCGTCGAGGCGGGCGAGGGTCTCGTAGAGGTCGCCGCCGTCGCGGGTCCAGCCCCGGCCGCGCAGCGTGGTGCCGCGTACGTCGAGGCCGACGGCGATCTTGTCGCCGTGCTCCGCGATGACCTTGGCGACCCACTCGGGGGTCTCCAGGGCCGCGGTGCCGAGGTTGACGCGGCGGCAGCCGGTGGCGAGGGCGGCGGCGAGCGTGGCGTCGTCGCGGATGCCGCCCGACAGCTCGACCTTGATGTCCATGGCGCCGGCCACCTCCGCGATGAGGGCGCGGTTGTCGCCGGTGCCGAAGGCGGCGTCCAGGTCGACGAGGTGCAGCCACTCGGCGCCGGAGCGCTGCCAGGCGAGCGCGGCCTCCAGCGGGGAGCCGTAGGAGGTCTCGGAGCCGGACTCGCCGTGCACCAGGCGGACCGCCTGGCCGTCGCGTACGTCTACGGCGGGGAGCAGTTCAAGCTTCGGCATTACAGCGTCTCGATCCAGTTGGTCAGCAGCTGGGCGCCGGCGTCGCCGGACTTCTCGGGGTGGAACTGGGTGGCCCACAGCGCGCCGTTCTCCACGGCCGCCACGAACCGTTCGCCGTGCGTGGCCCAGGTGACCCTGGGGGCGCGGATGTTGGCGTTGGTGACTTCGAGGGACCAGTCGTGCGCGGCGTACGAGTGCACGAAGTAGTACCGGGCCTCGGCGTCGAGTCCGGCGAACAGCCGGGAGTCCTCCGGGGACTCGACGGTGTTCCAGCCCATGTGCGGGACGACGTCGGCCTTGAGCGGGCCCACGGTGCCCGGCCACTCGTCGAGCCCCTCGGTCTCCACGCCGTGCTCGATGCCGCGCTCGAAGAGGATCTGCATGCCGACGCAGATGCCCATGACGGGGCGTCCGCCGGCCAGCCTGCGGCCGATGATCCATTCGCCGCGCGCCTTCTTCAGCCCCTCCATGCAGGCGGAGAACGCGCCGACGCCGGGCACCAGCAGCCCGTCGGCGTTCATGGCCGTGTCGAAGTCGCGGGTGATCTCGACCTCCGCGCCGACCCGGGCGAGGGCGCGCTCCGCGGAGCGGATGTTACCGAAGCCGTAGTCGAAGACGACGACCTTCTTCTTGCTGTCCACGCGGCGCCCCTAGTCCCAGAGTCCCTGGATCCGCATGACGCCCGCGACCAGGCACATCAGGGATCCGATGGAGAGCAGCACGATGACGCCCTTGGGCATGCCCTGCTTCGAGAAGGAGTAGACCCCGCCGGCCAGGAAGAGGCCGACCAGGATCAGGATGGTGTTGAGGCCGGTCACAGCGCGCCCTTCGTGGAGGGGAGGATTCCGGCCGCACGCGGGTCGTGCTCGCTCGCGTAACGCAGGGCACGCGCGAGCGCCTTGAACTGGCACTCCACGATGTGGTGGGCGTTGCGCCCGTACGGGACGTGGACGTGCAGGGCGATCTGCGCCTGGGCGACGAACGACTCCAGGATGTGCCGGGTCATCGTCGTGTCGTACTCACCGATCATCGGCGCCATGTTCTCCGGCTCGGTGTGCACCAGGTACGGGCGGCCGGAGAGGTCGACGGTGACCTGGGCGAGCGACTCGTCCAGCGGGACGGTGCAGTTGCCGAAGCGGTAGATGCCGACCTTGTCGCCGAGGGCCTGCTTGAAGGCGGCGCCGAGCGCGAGGGCGGTGTCCTCGATGGTGTGGTGCGAGTCGATGTGCAGGTCGCCGTCGGTCTTGACCGTGAGGTCGAACAGTCCGTGGCGGCCGAGCTGGTCGAGCATGTGGTCGTAGAAGCCGACCCCGGTCGCGACATCGACCTTGCCGGTGCCGTCGAGGTTGATCTCGACGAGCACGGAGGTTTCCTTGGTGGTCCGCTCCACTCTTCCTACGCGGGCCTCGCGAGTCATGCGTCGTGCTCCTTCTTCAGTTCGCGTACCGCATCGAGGAACGCGTCGTTCTCTGCCGGGGTCCCTGCGGAGACCCGCAGCCATCCCGGTACGCCGTTGTCCCGGACCAGGACGCCCCGGTCGAGGATGTGCTGCCAGGCGGTGTGGCTGTCGGCGAAGCGGCCGAACTGGACGAAGTTGGCGTCCGAGTCGGTGACGTCGAAGCCCTGGGCGCGCAGCCCGGTGACGATCCGGTCGCGTTCGCTCTTGAGCCGGTCCACGTACCCGAGGAGCGTATCGGTGTGCTCCAGGGCGGCGAGCGCGGTGGCCTGGGTGACGGAGGACAGGTGGTACGGGAGCCGGACCAGCTGGACCGCGTCCACGACGGCGGGGTCGGCAGCGAGGTAGCCGAGCCGCAGTCCGGCGGCGCCGAACGCCTTGGACATGGTGCGCGAGAGCACCATGCGGGGGCGGCCCTCGATCAGCGGGAGCAGCGAGGCGTGGTGGCTGAACTCGCCGTACGCCTCGTCGACCACGACCATCGACGGCTTCGCGGCCTGCGCGGCCTCGTACAGCGCGAGGACGGTCGCGGCGTCGACGGCGGTGCCGGTGGGGTTGTTGGGCGAGGTGATGAAGACGACGTCGGGACGCTCCCGGGCGATGACCGCGCGGGCCGCGTCCACGTCGATGGTGAAGTCCTCGTTGCGCGGCCCGGAGATCCAGCCGGTTCCGGTGCCCCGGGCGATGAGGGCGTGCATGGAGTACGAGGGCTCGAAGCCGATCGCGGTGCGGCCCGGCCCGCCGAAGGTCTGCAGCAGCTGCTGGAGCACCTCGTTGGAGCCGTTGGCCGCCCACACGTTGGCGGCCTCGACCTGGTGCCCGGCGGTGCGGCTGAGGTAGCGGGCCAGCTCGGTGCGGAGCTCGACGGCTTCCCGGTCGGGGTAGCGGTTGAGGTCACGGGCGGCCTCGCGGACCCGCTCCGCGATCCGGTCGACCAGTGCCTCGGGGAGCGGGTACGGATTCTCGTTGGTGTTCAGCCGGACCGGTACGTCGAGCTGGGGGGCGCCGTACGGGGACTGGCCGCGCAGTTCGTCCCGGATGGGGAGGTCGTCCCAGGCGTTGCGCGTGGTGCTGTCGTTCGTCACTGCTGCGGAACCTTCCAGCCGAACCGTGCCTTGAGCGCGGCGCCGTGGGCGGGGAGGTCCTCCGCCTCCGCGAGCGTCACGACGTGGTGGGTGACCTCGGCCAGGGCGTCGCGGGTGTAGTCGACGATGTGGATGCCGCGCAGGAAGGACTGCACGGACAGTCCGGAGGAGTGGCAGGCACAGCCGCCGGTGGGCAGTACGTGGTTGGAGCCGGCGCAGTAGTCACCGAGCGAGACCGGGGACCAGGGGCCGACGAAGACCGCTCCGGCGTTGCGGACCCGGTCCGCGACGGCCGAGGCGTCGGCGGTCTGGATCTCCAGGTGCTCCGCGGCGTACGCGTCGACGACCTTGAGGCCGTCCTCCAGGTCGTTGACCAGGACGATCGCGGACTGGCGGCCGGCCAGCGCGGGTTCGATCCGGTCCGTGACGTGCTTGGTCGCGGCGACCTGCGGCTTCAGCTCGGCCTCCGTGGCGGCGGCGAGCTCCGCCGAGTCGGTCACCAGCACCGCGGCGGCCATCGGGTCGTGCTCGGCCTGGCTGATCAGGTCGGCGGCGACGTGCACCGGGTCGGCGGTGGAGTCCGCGAGGATCGCGATCTCGGTGGGGCCGGCCTCCGCGTCGATGCCGATGCGGCCCTTGAGGAGACGCTTGGCGGCGGCGACGTAGATGTTGCCGGGGCCCGTGACCAGGTCGACGGGCAGGCAGTCCTCGGTGCCGTAGGCGAACATCGCGACGGCCTGGGCGCCGCCCGCCGCGTAGACCTCGTCCACGCCGAGCAGGGCGCAGGCTGCCAGGATCGTGGGGTGCGGCAGTCCGCCGAACTCCTTCTGCGGCGGGGACGCGACGGCGATGCCCTCGACGCCCGCCTCCTGGGCCGGGACCACGTTCATCACGACGGAGGACGGGTAGACCGAGCGTCCACCCGGCACGTACAGCCCGACGCGCTCGACCGGCACCCACTTCTCGGTGACGGTGCCGCCGGGGACGACCTGGGTGGTGTGTGTGGTGCGGCGCTGCTCGCGGTGGACGAGGCGGGCGCGGCGGATCGACTCCTCCAGAGCGGCGCGCACGGCGGGGTCGAGCCGCTCCAGCGCATCGGCGATCGCCTCGGCGGGGACCCGGATCGAGCCGATCCGCACCCCGTCGAATTTCGCCCCCCAGTCGATCACTGCCGCAGAGCCACGATGGCGTACGTCCTCGCAGATGGGCCGCACCGTCTCCAGAGCGGCTTCCACGTCGAACTCGGCACGGGGCAGCAGGTCGCGCAGGGCGCCGCCCTCGGGGAGGGCATCGCCGCGCAGATCGATTCGAGAGATCACCCCCCAATTCTCTCAGACCGCCCCAGAGGCCCGGACGCCCGTATCACTGGCTGATACATGCCCTCGCTGTCACGGCTGACTATTAGCGTTCATTCGGTCACTCAGAGGGAATAACGGGACTACGGACCGACCCCCGATGTGCTGGTCGGCCCAAGGCTCCGAGTGAAAGGGGCGTCGGTGACCGAACCGCACGACGGGGATTTTCCGGACGACCTCAGCGCGGCCGAGCTGGGCATGTGGCAGTCGTTCAGGAACGGGACCACCTACGATCTGCGCGCCCGTGACGCGGCCCTCAACGATCCGTTCGCCCCGCTCGCCTGGGGCCTGGAACGCAGTGTGGACGCCCGGGTCGTCGCCCGGCTGCTGCTGAGCGGTCCCAAGGCCAGACCCGGCCGGGTGGCCGCGCTGAAGCTCCGGGGCGTACGGATCACCGGGAAGCTGGATCTCGCGGGCGGCCGGGTGGAGCCGTACGTGGAGCTGACCGACTGCCGGTTCGAGCAGGAGGTGGTGCTCCCCGAGTGCCACTTCACGACCTTGCGGATGGTCGGGTGCGCGATCCCCCGGCTGGACGCGGCCCGGCTGCGCACCGAGGGCGATCTCCATCTGCCGCGCTGCCGGGTCGAACGCGGCATCCGGCTCACGGACGCGCAGATCGGCACGGATCTGCTGATCAACCAGATCGGCGTCGGCCCCGACCGGCAGGGCCGGGCGTTCATCGGTGACGGGCTCACCGTCGCCCAGGACCTCCAGGCCGAGATGATCGAGACGCTCGGCGAGCTGAGCCTGCGCGGGGCCAAGGTGGGCGGTTCGCTGAGTCTGCGCGGCAGCCGGCTCCGGGCCACCCAGGGGCTCCGCGCGCTGAACGCCCCGCAGCTCAGCGTGGAGCGGACGCTGTACATGAGCGAGGCCTGGGTCAGCGTGGACACCGGGAACCAGGGCAACACTCCCCCGTACGGCATCACGCTGTCCCCGACGCCCGCGCACGGCACCCGGGCGCAGGTCTTCCGGTGCCGGGGCGGGGTGCGGCTGGACGACGGGCGGTTCGGGGACGCCGTCGATCTGCACAAGGCCGTCTTCGTCCTGATCGGTCACGAGGAGCTGTCGCTGCGCCGGATAGTGGCTCCGGAGCTGAGGTTCAACCCGGAGCGCCCGGCCCAGGGCCGGGTGGTGCTGAACGGGGCGAAGATCGTCACGCTGATCGACGTGTCGACCAGCTGGCCGGGCCCCGGCGGTCTGGCGATGGGCGGGTTCGTCTACGAGAACCTCGTCCCGTACGGGCACTTCCCGCTCTCCCGGCGCCTGGAGTGGGTGGCGGCGGCGACCCCGGAGTACGTGCCGGAGCCGTACGAGCGGCTGGCCGCGGTGCTCCGCAACAGCGGCGAGGACTCGGACGCCCGCGAGGTGCTGCTCGCCAAGCAGCGGCGGCGCCGGGAGACCCTGCCGCCCGCCGCGAAGCTCTGGGGGTACCTCCAGGACTGGACGGTGGCGTACGGCTACCGGCCGGGGCGGGCCGCGGTGTGGATGGCGGTGCTGTGGGCGGCCGGAGCGGTGGCCTTCTCGCGCTACCAGCCCGTGTCGATCAAGGGGAGCGAGCATCCGGAGTGGAACCCGTCCCTGTACGCGCTGGATCTGCTGGTGCCGGTGATCAATCTCGGCCAGGACGGCTACTGGCTGATGAAGGGCGGCTGGCAGTGGGTGGCGGCCGCGCTGATCATGCTGGGTTGGATACTGGCCACCACCGTCGCGGCCGGGGCCTCCCGGCTGCTGAGCCGGAACTGACCGCAGAGCGGCTCCGCCGCCCCGCCCACCTGCCCCTCCACCTGCTCCACGAACGGGTGGAGGGGCGCCTGAACACACCCCCGCGGCCGCGCCCACACCCGGCGACCGCTCCCACAGGACACTCCCGGAACAGCAGGAACAGGCCAGATTCCGCATTTTCCTTTACTCTTTCTTGGCCATCTGCCGGGCAACCCTTTCACTCGCCACCAAAGTTTCACAGCGCCCCTCTGGCGCCGCTCCCACCAGCGCTTTTCAATGGTCTGCACCATGCCTTTCCTCCGCGCTCTGCTCCGTACCGCGCGCATGGTCCGGCACACCCCGGAACTGTCGACCGGGTTGCCCGCGGACCATGCGGTGATGCTCGACGCCCCCGACGACCGGCTGTCGCCCGCGCTGGTCGCCGCCGCGCTCGGGGAGTACGAACCGGCCGCGAAGCTGCTCGCCACCACCAGGGACGCGGGCGAGTGGGAGAGCCGGGACCGCTACCTGAAGCGGCTCGTGGCGTTCGCCCGCAACCGGGACGGCTGGCTGGGCGACTGGCTGGCCGTCACCCCGCACGACCCCGACGCGCTGCTCGTCAAGGCCCAGCTCGCCCTGTTGCGCGCCTGGGAGTCGCCCGCCCGCGCGGAACAGCTGCGCGAGGTGGGGCCGATGATCACGGCCGCCGCGGAGTGCGACCCGCGCGATCCGGTGCCCTGGCGCCTCGCGCTCGACCACGCCCGCGGCACCCGGGCCACGCACACCACGTTCGAGGCGCTGTGGGAGCAGGCCGTACAGCGCTCCACGCACCACTACGGCTGCCACGTCGCCGCCCTCCAGTACCTCTCCGCCGCCTGGTACGGCTCGCACCGGGAGTGCTTCGACTTCGCCGAGCGGGCCGCGGAGGACTCGCTGTCCAGCTCCCTGGTGCAGGCGCTGCCGCTGCGGGCGGCCTTCGCCGTGCTGACCGAGGGGCCGGACGTGCGGACCACCTCGGTGCAGGTCGAGCGGATCGACCGGGCCGCGGATCTGGCGATCTCGCTCTCCACCGCGTTCGCTCCGGGCGATCCGTGGCCGGCCGAGGTCCGCAACCTGCTCGCGTACGTGCTGGTGGCGCGGGGGCGGTGGGACGAGGCGCTGGAACAGTTCCGGCAGATCGGACCGCACGCGGCGTCGTTCCCGTGGTCCTCCGTGTCCGACGATCCGCTCGGCCGGTTCCTCGACGCACGCGACGGCACCAGGCTCCAGGTGGCGTCTGTGACGCCCTTGCGACACCGGGCCGACCGAGGACGGGCCCACGGCCATTACGCTTGACCGTTGTGACCACCGCTCGCCTGCCTCTGTTCCCGCTGAACGCGGTGCTGTTCCCCGGCCTCGTGCTGCCGCTGAACGTCTTCGAGGAGCGTTATCGCGCCATGATGCGCGAACTCCTGAAGGCCGATGAGGACGAACCGCGCCGCTTCGCCGTGGTCGCCATCCGCGACGGCCGCGAAACCGCTCCGACGGCCACCGGAATGCCCGACCCCGGCCGCGTTCCGGTCGAGCGCGGTCCGGCGGACGGCTTCGGCCCCGATCCCGTCCAGACGTTCCACCGGGTGGGCTGTATCGCCGACGCGGCGAAGATCCGGGAGCGCTCCGACGGCAGCTTCGAGGTCCTGGCGACCGGCACCACCCGGGTCCGGCTGCTCTCCGTGGACGCCGGCGGCCCGTACCTGACGGCTGAGCTCGAAGAGCTGGAGGAGGATCCGGGCGAGGACGCGGGCGCGCTCGCCGAGGGCGTCCTGCGGGCCTTCCGGAGCTACCAGAAGCGGCTGGCGGGCGCGAGCGAACGCTCCCTCACCACCGGCGCGGACCTGCCCGACGACCCGGCCGTCATCTCGTACCTGGTCGCCGCGGCGGCCGTACTGGACATCCCCGCCAAGCAGCGCCTGCTCCAGGCCCCGGACACCGCGACCCGGCTCCGCGAGGAGCTGACGCTGCTGCGTTCGGAGACCGCCGTCATCCGCCACCTGCCGTCGCTGCCCGCGGTGGACCTGACCCGGGCCCCGACCCACCCCAACTGAGCGACCGGAGGGCCACTCCCCCGTGGCGAAGAAGCCGAAGAAGCAGCCCCAGACCGGCTCCACCCCCGCCACGGTCGCGCTGACCGCGGCCGGCACGCCCTTCACGGTGCACGCCTACGAGCACGACCCGGCGGCCGCCTCCTACGGCGAGGAGGCGGCAGAGGCGCTGGGCGTCTCCCCGGACCGGGTGTTCAAGACCCTGGTGGCCGACGTGGACGGCCGGCTGACCGTCGCGGTCGTCCCGGTCGCCGGCTCCCTGGACCTCAAGGCCCTGGCGACGGCCGTCGGCGGCAAGCGGGCGGCCATGGCGGACCCGGCGGCGGCGGAGCGGACCACGGGCTACGTCCTGGGCGGCATCTCCCCGCTGGGCCAGCGCAAGCGGCTGCCCACGGTGCTGGACGCGTCGGCACGGGCCCACGGCACGGTCTGCGTCTCCGCGGGGCGCCGCGGCCTGGAGGTCGAACTGTCCCCGGAGGATCTGGCAACCCTGACGGACGCGGTGTTCGCACCGATCGGCCGGGGCGCGTAGGCGCTCGTAGGGACGCGCCTTCCCGGGCGAACCGGTTCCGTCCTCAAACGGGTCGGGCCACATCCAGCCCCTCCGGCGATTAAGGAGCGGGGCCGGGCCACATCCAGCCCCTCCGGCGATTAAGGAGCGGGGTCCAGCCACATCCAGCCCCTCCGGCGATTGAGGAGCGGGGGCCGGCCACCTCAAGCCCCTCCGGCGATTGAGGAGCGGGGTCCGGGGCGGAGCCCCGGTTACGGGAAGGGGCGGGTAGGGGACAAGCCCCGCGCAGCGGCCGGCACCCGCCTCGCCGCTACGAGCCCGAAGGCGGCGCGGGCGGCTCGGGCGACGGCGGCCCGGACGGCGCGGGACCGGCAGACGGCGCCGGACCGGCAGACGGCGAGGGCGACGGCCCCGCCCCGTACACCGGCGCGCCCCCCGGCCCGTGGTAGACCCCCCACTCCGGCTCGGGATCCCGCGGCCCGAACATCGCCGTCAGCCCCAGATGCACGGCCATCGCCGCCAGCGACCACGCCAGCAGCGCCCCCTTCGCGTGCAGCTCCAGCGGCGCGTCGAAGATCACGCCCTTGCCCACCTCGCGCGCGTGGGCGACCACGTCGTCGGTCGGTCCGAGCCGGGTCCCCAGCTGCCACGCCAGCACCGAGCCGAGCACGCCGCCCACCGCGAGGCCCACGACGAGCACGACCCCGCCCCGCCGGTGGAAGAGGAAGGCCAGCCCCGCGGAGACCGCGCCGAACGCCAGCGCGAGCAGCGCGAACGTTCCGTCGGCCCCGATCGCCTCCTCGCCCTCGCTGTCGCTCAGGAAGACGGCGGTGTTGTCGGAGATCAGCGGCACCCGGGGCGCCAGCCACAGCCACAGCAGTCCGAGCGCGACCCCGGCGACCGTCACGGCCGCGCAGACGATCCCGGCGCGGCGCAGATCCGTACGGAGATCCCGTTCCTCCGGCGACTCCAGCAGGTTCCTGGGATGGGAGCCGCCGGGGCCGCCCCCTTTCTGCGGCGTCTGCCACGGCTCGTGGGGCGAGGGCTGGTGCGGCGGCGTCAGAGGTGCTGTCACCGTGCCATCGTGCCAGGCGTCCCCGCGCCGCGCCTCACCGGACCGCTGCCCTGCGGTACGCCCAGGCCGCCACGGCCAGCGAGAGCACGCCCACGACGGCGCAGACGGCCAGGTCGAGGGTGACGACGGCCCAGTCGGGGTGGGCGTCGAAGGAGCGGGCGAGCGCCTCGACCCCGTAGGTGGAAGGCAGCAGATCGCGCGCCCAGCCGATCGGCTCCGGCAGCCGGTTCGCCGGGAGCACGCCCAGCAGCAGGGCAGCGGACATGCCCAGCTGTCCCAGCAGTGTGGCCAGCTCCTGCCGGGGCGCGAGCAGCCCGAGCGCGGCGCCGAGCCCGGAGAGGGCCGCGCCGGAGAGCGGGATGACGGCGACGAGCACCCACAGATGGGTCATCGGCAGACCGAAGAGCACACTGCCGGTCACCGCCGTGACGATGGTGCCGGGCACGGTGAAGGAGGCGTACGCCCCGGCCGCCCCGAGCACCACGGCGGCGGGCGGCACGGGCAGCGTCGCGTAGTGGTCGAGCCCTCCGCCGGCCCGGAGCTGCCCGAAGTACTGGGCGAGCAGGTTCAGCGCGACGAAGGCGACGACCAGGACGCTGGACCCGGCGACGACGGCCCGCGCCTCCGAGCCGCCGTCGACGACCCCGCGCATCAGGACCATGATCCCGACGGACTGGAAGGTCGCCACGAAGAGCAGCGGGATGCGGGCGACCCTGGCCCGGGAGAGCTGGGCCCGGTAGACCGCCGCGAGCGAGGGGAAGAGCCTGGCCCTCGGGGCGAGCTCCGCGGCCTGCGTGCTCCGGCCGTCGGCGGAAGCGTCCCGGTCTGCCCTGCCCGACGGTGCGGAGCGGGCCGGCTGCCCGGACTGCCCGGACACCGCCTCCGCGCGAACGATGCTCGTCACCTGGCGCTGCTCCTGTTCGGTCCCTGCCCGGCCGCACGCCCGCACCGGTCCGTTCCGGCCGCGCCGCTCGTCGCACGCGTCGCGGTCATGACTTCACCAGTCCCCTGGTCGCGCCGCCGCCGAGCGCCAGATAGACATCCTCCAGGCTGGGCGTCGCCAGGGTGAAGTCGTCGAGCGCGGCGAAGGCCGCCCCGCCGGTCACCGCGGCGACCGCCGCCCGTGCCTCGTCGGGCCCGAGCCGCAGCACCCAGCGGCGTCCTGATTCCTGCGCGGACCCCCGCAGCGCGGCGACCTCCGGCACGTCCAGCGGGGCCCGTTCGCGCCACACCAGCTCCACCCTGACCTCACCGGCGACCTGCTCCTTGAGCCCGGCCGGGGTGTCGCAGGCGATGACCTTGCCCCGGTCGATGACGGCGACCCGGTCCAGGACGGTCTCGGCCTCGATGACGTTGTGGGTGACCAGCAGCACCGTCGCGCCGCGCTCGGCCCGCCGCCGGTCGACGGCCGCCCAGACGGCACGCCGGGCGACGGGGTCCATGCCGGTCGTCGGCTCGTCGAGGATGAGCACCGGCCGCTCCCCGACCAGCGCGGCGGCGACGCAGGCGAGCCGCCGCTGCCCGCCGGAGAGCTTCTTCAGGGGCCGGCCCGCGAGTTCGGCGAGGCCGAGTTCTTCGAGTACGGCGTCGCGCTCGGCGCGGGCGTCCCGTACCGGCAGTCCGCGCAGCCGTCCGGTGGTCTCGGCGGCGAGCGCCACCGTCAGCTCGTCCAGCGCGGTCGACTCCTGGCCGAGGTAGCCGAGCAGCCGGGAGGCCCGCTCGGGATGACGCACGAGATCGTGGCCGAGCATCTCGACACTGCCGGAATCGGGCCGCATCAGCCCGGTGAGCTGCCGTACGAGGGTGGACTTGCCGGCGCCGTTGGGCCCGAGCAGTCCGAAGATCTCACCGCGCCGGACGTCCAGGCTGATGCCGTCGGTGGCGCGTACCTCGGGGGTGGCGGGTCTGCCGCGCCTGCCCCGGGCCGCCGGGTAGGTCTTGACCAGGTCCCGCACCGCGCACACGGTGCCGCTCGCCGTCTGCGCCTGTGCTGTGCCCGTACTCACGAGGTACGAGGGTACGGGGTCCGGGCGCCCCCATGACGCCCGGGGCCGCGCCGACGGGACATCAACGCGGCAATCCGCGGAAGGGTTGAGCGCCCCGGCCCCCGATGCGGTCTCAGTCTCCGGCCGGTGCCGCTTTCTCCGTGCGGGCCACCGGCGGAGCGTGCTTCTCGGGCAGCGGCGGAACGTGCTCCGCGGCTGCCCGTACGTCGATCTCGCGCCAGAACCCGGCCCGGATCGCGTACCGGTCGTGCTCGTCGATCTGGTCGTCCTTGTGCGCGAGGAGGCCGAACCGGGCTGCGTACCGGAGCAGTTCGCCGTCGATGCGGTGCGGGACGCGGGGGTACATGGTGGACAGCTTCTGGAGGTGGAGGGTCTCCGGCAGCCGTTCCATCCAGCGCCGGGCGAAGACCTGGCCCACCTCGAAGGGGTCACCGCCGACCGTGGTGATGTCCTCCTCGCGGTCCGCCCAGCGCTGCTCCGCGCTGGTGACCTGGGCCAGCGTCGGGAGGGACGCGGTCTCCGGGGGCTCACCGAGGGGGCCGCCGCGCTCGACCCAGCCCCGGTCGGAGGACCAGCGCAGGGTAGCGCCGGCGGGCGGCGGGGCGGGCTGCTGGGCGGGCTGGGCGCCGGGGCCGGGGCCGCGCAGAGTGCCGGCGAGATCCTTCGGGGTGGGGACGCCCCGGCCCGGGTGGCCGTGCGGGGCGTGCGGGGCGTGCGGGGCGGCATCCTCCGACGGCTCCGGGGCACCGCTGCGGGCGGCCTCCTCCTGGGCCTCCGTGGCCCGCTCCGCGGAGGCCGCGAGGGCGGACTCGGGCAGCGGGGCGGAGAGGATCGCGGCGATCTCGGAGTTCCGCGCGGCGGGCGGCGGCGCGCACGGGCCGCCGGTCTCCTTGGCGCGTACGGCGCGGGTGATCCAGGCCCGGTCGAGCACGCGCCGCTCGTCGGCCTCCGCGACGAGGTCCTCCGACTGGTTGTAGTCGCCGTCGGCGGCCTGGACCGCCCAGAGGTGGACGGCCACGCCGTGTTCCTTGGCGGACATCAGTCCGGGCAGCAGATCGCCGTCGCCGGTCACCAGGACCACGTCGGAGCAGGCGCGGTTGCGCGCGAGCTCGGTGAGCTCCGCGTGCATCGCCGCGTCGACCCCCTTCTGCGCCCAGCGCCCGTCACTGCGGGTGAGGGCGCCCAGTCGAACCGTCACCCGTGGCATGACGCGCAGTCTGCGGTGCTCGGGCTGCGGTACCCGGTCGGGGGCGCCGTCGAACCAGTAGATCCGCAGCAGCGGCTGTTCCGTATCGGCCTCCGCCCGCTCCCTCAGCCCCTGGATCAGGGCGGCGTGGTCGACGGTGATGCGGGAACGGGCGGGCTCTCCGGCCAGCAGGCTGGCGGCCGCGCCCAGCAGGTAACCGGCGTCCACCAGGACGACGCAACGGTCCACGCGTTCCACCCTCTTCCAGGAATTCGGGAACGGGTCCACTCAGGTCAGGGGTTTTCTTCGAGTCTGCCCGACCACGCGGGGGTTAACGGGTGGAACTCGATCATCGGCGTGGCGGATCCGGAAAACGGCGCATCATACCCCCTCACTACGCACGGTAATGATCCAACATGCGATGTTTATCCGATTATGTGAATTTGATTGTGGTCCTGGCCCCGAGAGTCCCCCAAGGAGGAACACCATGGCCAAGAACAAGAACCGCAAGCAGGGCAGCCAGCAGGACCGCGCTACCGAGTCGGAGCGCGGTGCTCAGGAGGCACGGTCCACGGCCTTCGAGTCGCAGAACCAGCCTCAGTCCCAGTCCCAGGGCAGCCCTGCCGATGTTGCGCGTAAGCATCAGCGGCGCTTCGGCCACAACTGACCGGACTCCCCCGGTACGGCCACAGGCCGGTAGCCGAGAGGGGCGCTCCCGCATTCGCGGGGCGCCCCTCTCGTGCGTGTGCGACGGGTCCGGTCCGTACGTGTGCGGCGGGTCCGGTCCGGCGCGTGTGTGCCGGGTCCGGCGGCTCAGCCGGCCAGGCAGGACGGGCCGAGCAGCACCTTCAGGTCTCCGAAGAGCGCCGGGTCGGCCTTCACCCGGTGCCGGTCGAGCCGGAGCACCGTGGTCTTGCGGGGGCCCTGGAGCCTGATCCGCACCTCCGTGTCGCCGCGGTGGCTGCTGAGCACCTCGCCGAGCCGGCTGACCATGGGCGGGGTGATCTTGACCGTGGGGATGGTCAGGATCACGGGGGCGTTGGTGCCCGCGTTGGAGATGTCGGGGACCTGCATCTCCATGGCGACGAGCCGGGGCACGTCCTCCCGCTTGTCGAGCCGTCCCTTGACGAAGACGACGGTGTCCTCGACGAGCTGGGTGGAGACCAGCTGGTAGGTGGCGGGGAAGAACATGCACTCGATGGAGCCGGCCAGGTCCTCGACGGTGGCGATGGCCCAGGCGTTGCCCTGCTTGGTCATCTTGCGCTGGAGGCCGGAGATGATGCCGCCCACGGTGACGATCGCGCCGTCGCTGTGCTCGCCGCCCATGAGCTGGGCGATCGCGGCGTCGGCCTTGTCGCTCAGCACGTGCTCGATGCCGAAGAGCGGGTGGTCGGAGACGTACAGCCCGAGCATCTCGCGCTCCTGGGCCAGCAGGTAGGACTTCTCCCACTCGATGTCGGAGAACTCCACGTCGAGCCCGAAGCCGGGCTCGCCGCTGTCCTCCTCGCCGCCGCCGAAGAGGTCGAACTGCCCCTCGGCCTCCTTGCGCTTGACCTGGACCACGTTGTCGATCATGGGTTCGTGGTGGGCGACGAGCCCCTTGCGGGTGTGGCCCATCTCGTCGAAGGCGCCGGCCTTGATGAGGGACTCCACGGTCCGCTTGTTGCAGACGACCGCCTCGACCTTGTCGAGGAAGTCGGGGAAACTGCTGTACTTCCCCTTCGTCTTGCGGCACCGGATGATCGAGTCGACGACGTTCTGGCCGACGTTGCGGATGGCCGTGAGCCCGAACAGGATGACGTCGTCACCCTGGGCGGCGAAGTTCGACTCCGACTCGTTGACGTTCGGCGGGAGCACCTTGATGCCCATGCGGCGGCACTCGTTGAGGTAGACCGCCGACTTGTCCTTGTCGTCCTTGACCGAGGTCAGCAGCGCCGCCATGTACTCGGCGGGGTAGTTGGCCTTCAGATAGCCGGTCCAGTAGGTGACCAGTCCGTACGCGGAGGAGTGCGCCTTGTTGAAGGCGTATCCGGCGAACGGGACCAGCACGTCCCAGAGCGCCTTGATCGCGGCGTCGGAGAAGCCGTTCTTCTTGGCGCCGGCCTCGAACAGGACGAAGTTCTTCGCCAGCTCGTCGGCCTTCTTCTTGCCCATCACGCGGCGCAGGATGTCGGCCTCGCCGAGCGAGTACCCGGCGACGATCTGGGCGGCCTTCTGGACCTGCTCCTGGTAGACGATCAGGCCGTAGGTGAGACCGAGGACCTCCTTGAGCGGCTCCTCCAGCTCCGGGTGGATCGGAGTGATCTCCTGGCGGGCGTTCTTGCGCTCGGCGTAGTTCGTGTGCGAGTTCATGCCCATCGGGCCCGGCCGGTACAGGGCCGAGACGGCGGAGATGTCCTCGAAGTTGTCGGGCTGCATCTGGCGCAGCAGCGAACGCATCGGCCCGCCGTCGAACTGGAACACCCCGAGCGTGTCGCCCCGGCAGAGCAGCTCGTACGTCTTGGGGTCGTCCAGCGGGAGGGCCAGCATCTCCAGGTCGATGCCCTTGTTGGACTTCACCATCTTGATGGCGTCGTCCATGATCGTCAGGTTGCGCAGCCCCAGGAAGTCCATCTTGAGCAGGCCGAGCGACTCGCACTGCGGGTAGTCCCACTGCGTGATGGTGACGCCGTCGGAGTGCCGCGTCCAGAGCGGGGCGTGGTCGACGATCGGCTCGCTGGACATGATGACGCCCGCGGCGTGCACGCCCATCTGCCGGACCAGCCCCTCGACGCCCTTCGCGGTGTCGATGACCTTCTGGACGTCCGGCTCGTTCTCGTACATCCCCCGGATCTCGCCCGCCTCGCTGTAGCGCGGGTGCTTGGGGTCGGTGATGCCGTTGAGGTCGATGCCCTTGCCGAGGACGTCGGCGGGCATGGCCTTGGTGAGGCGGTCGCCCATCGCGTACGGGTAGCCGAGGACGCGGGCGGAGTCCTTGATCGCGTTCTTGGCCTTGATCTTGCCGTAGGTGCCGATCATGGCGACCTTGTCGGCGCCGTACTTCTCGGTCACGTACCTGATCACCTCGACGCGCCTGCGCTCGTCGAAGTCGATGTCGACGTCGGGCATGGAGACGCGCTCGGGGTTGAGGAACCGCTCGAAGATCAGCCCGTGCTCGATCGGGTCGAGGTCGGTGATGCCCATCGCGTAGGAGACGATCGAACCGGCGGCGGAACCACGGCCGGGGCCGACCGCGATGCCGTTGTTCTTCGCCCACATGATGAAGTCCGCGACGACCAGGAAGTACCCCGGGAACCCCATCTGGATGATGATGTCCATCTCGTACTCGACCTGCTTCTGCCGGTCGTCGGGGACGCCGTTCGGGAAGCGGCGCGCCATCCCGACCCGGACCTCCTCCTGGAACCAGGTGATCTCCGTGAAGCCCTCGGGGATGTCGAACTTCGGCATCAGGTCGCGCTTCTCGAACATCCCGGTGGTGTCGATCTGCTGCGCGACCAGCAGGGTGTTGGCGCAGCCCTGCTGCCAGGCGTCCGAGGAGTCGACGGCGTACATCTCGTCCGTCGTCTTCAGGTAGTAGCCGGTGCCGTCGAAGCGGAAGCGGTCCGGGTCGGAGAGGTTCTTGCCGGTCTGGATGCACAGCAGCGCGTCGTGCGCGGTCGCCTCGTTGGCGTAGGTGTAGTGCGAGTCGTTCGTGACCAGCGGCGGGATGTCCAGCTTCCGGCCGATCTCCAGGAGCCCGTCGCGGACCCGGCGCTCGATCTCGATGCCGTGGTCCATCAGCTCCAGGAAGTACTTGTCCGCGCCGAAGATGTCCTTGTAGTCGGAGGCCGCCTGCACCGCCTCGTCGAACTGGCCGAGCCGGAGCCGGGTCTGCACCTCACCGGAGGGGCAGCCGGTAGAGGCGATCAGACCCTCCGACCACTGGGAGATCGTCTCCTTGTCCATCCGCGGCCACTTCTGCAGCCAGCCCTCGGCGTAGGCGTCGGAGGACAGCTTGAAGAGGTTGTGCAGGCCCTTGGCGTTGGACGCCCAGATCGTCTTGTGGGTGTACCCACCGGAGCCGGAGACGTCGTCACGCTTCTGGTGCGGCTGGCCCCACTGGATCTTCCGCTTGTGCTTGCGCGACTCCGGGGCGACGTACGCCTCGATCCCGATGATGGGCGTCACATTCGCCTTCTTGGCCGAATGGAAGAAGTCGTAGGCGCCGTGCAGGTTGCCGTGGTCGGTCATCGCGATGTGCGACATGCCCATCGTGTTCGCCGCCTCGAACATGTCCTTGAGCCGCGCGGCACCGTCCAGCAGCGAGTACTGGGTGTGGACGTGAAGGTGCGTGAAAGGCGGCTTGGTCACGGCGCTGTGCCTCCGGGAAAACTGAGGATGTCGGCTTGGGGGGACAGCGTGGAAGTCTACGTCTCCCGGGTCACGAGTGACGGGCACTCCGGGATACGGTCGCGCGTTGGAAGAGCTGGGACGCCCGTCCCATTTGTCATGTACGTCGTCACGCAGGCCAGGTACCAGGAGGCACCCAGAGATGTCGGAAACGCAGACCGGCGCAGCGCAGCGCGGGGAGCAGATCCTTGAGGTTTTCGACACCGCCTTCGGTGAGCTGCTGGCCGCCGATCCGGCCGCCTTCCGGGTCAAGTTCCGCAAGATGGCGGGCTCGGCCTTCGCGTTCTACCGGGGTACGGCGTGCCTGTTCTACGGCGATCTGGAGCGGGAGCGGCACGGCGGCCCGTACCTCGACGAGCGCACCGGCCGGGTGTGGATCCACGGCGATCTGCACGCGGAGAACTTCGGCACGTACATGGACGCCAACGGCCGGCTGGTCTTCAACGTCAACGACTTCGACGAGGCCTATGTGGGCCCGTTCACCTGGGACCTCAAGCGCTTCGCCGCCTCCGTCGCCCTGATCGGTTACGCGAAGGCGCTGGGCGACGAGCAGATCACCGAGCTCGTCCGGATCTTCGCGGCGGCCTACCGCGAGCGGATCCACGCGCTGGCGACGGGCGCGAAGAGCGACGAGCTGCCGCCCTTCACGCTGGACACCGCGGAGGGCCCGCTGCTGGGCGCCCTGCGTGACGCCCGCGCGCTGACCCGGTTCTCGCTGCTGGACTCGATGACCGTGATCCGTGACTTCGAGCGCCGCTTCGCGGACGGCGGCGGCGCGATCGATCTGGACGCGGCGACGCGCTACAAGGTGCTCGCGGCGTTCGACGGCTATCTGGAGACGCTGCCGGAGTCGAGCCTGACCCGGCCCGACTCCTACCGGGTCAAGGACGTCGTCGGCAGGCGCGGGATCGGCATCGGATCGGCCGGGCTGCCCTCGTACAACATCCTTCTGGAGGGCAACAGCGACGCCCTGGAGAACGATGTGGTGATCTACCTCAAGCAGGCGCAGACCCCCGCGGTCTCCCGGCACATCACGGACGCCGCGGTGCGCGACTACTTCCAGCACGAGGGGCACCGCACGGTGATCTCGCAGCGCGCCCTCCAGGCGCACGCCGACCCGTGGCTGGGCTGGACCGAGCTGGACGGCTCAGGACAGCTGGTCGCGGAGGTCTCGCCGTACGCCGTCGATCTGGACTGGTCCGACATCGACGAGCCCGACGAGATCGCGGCGGTGGTGGCCGACCTCGGCCGGGCGACGGCGACGATGCACTCCGCGGCGGACGACGAGAGCGGCCACTCGCTGGTGCCGTTCTCCACCGAGCGGGCCATCGACGCGGCGATCGCGGCGGACGAGGAGGGCTTCGGGGACCTGCTGGTGGACTTCGCCCACAGCTACGGCGCACGGGCCCGCGCCGACCACCAGATCTTCGTGGACCTGTTCCGCAACGGCCGGATCCCGGGGTTGTGAGCGCACCGAGCCTGCGGCTTTAGGGCTCGCTTACAGGTTGGCGTGCGACACTCCTCGACGATGGACATATCCGGGACGCAGCTCAGACTCGTGCGCGCGGCGCTCTTCACGGCGCTCGTCGTGACGCTGTCGGCTGCGTCCCATGTGCTGCTCTCCCAGGTCCCGCTGCCGCTGCCGCTCCTGGCGGTGCTGGCCGGCGGGGTCTTCGCCGTCGCGTACGCGCTGGCCGGCCGGGAGCGCGGCTTCGGGGCGATCGCCGGGCTGCTGGTGCCGCTGGAGCTGGTCGCCGACACCGTCTTCACCACCGGTCAGCACCTCTGTTACGGCGCCGCGGGCGGCCCGATCACCGGCCCGCTGCGTTCGGTGGGCGTCGATGTGTTCTGCGGCGGCGGTGACGTCGGCGCGGGCGCGACGGCGTTCGCCGGGGTCGGCGGGGTGGGCACCCCGCTCGCCTCCGTGACCGGTTCCGGGCACGGCGCCGCCGCGCTGCTCGCCTCCCCGGGGCCCCTGGTGCCGTGGCTGCTGCTGGCCGCCCATGTCACCGTCGGGCTGCTCGCCGCTGCCTGGCTGCACCGCGGTGAGCTGGCGCTCGCCGGTCTGCTGGGCGCGTTCGCGCTGCTGGCGTTCCGGCCGCTGCTGGTCGCGGTCGCCGTGGCGGGGACGGCCCGTCACCGGGTACGCCGCCCGGTGAGGCCTTCGCCGCGCGGCCCGCACGCGCACGCACCGGCCCGCCTCCTCGTGCACTCCGTGGGACGGAGGGGACCGCCGCGCTCGGCCTGCGCCACCGCCTGAGCAGGAGTCCCCGACCACGCACGACCACGCATCCCACGGAGAACAGACCATGAGCAACCGCAACAGCCAGGCCAACAAGTCCGCCGCCCGCGAGCGGCTGCGCGCCGAGCGCGAGCGCCAGGCCAAGAAGGACAAGACCCGCCGGCAGGTCGTCGTAGGCGTCTCGATCGTCGCCGTCCTCGCGATCGCCGCGGGCGTCAGCTACGGCGTGATGCAGCTGAACAAGCCGGACCACTGGGACGACGTGGCCGACGCGAAGAACGTCACCGTGCCGAAGAACACCTCGGGCAAGGACGGCACGACCGTCGTCGTCGGCAAGTCGACCGCCAAGAAGACCCTGGAGCTGTACGAGGACTCCCGCTGCCCGATCTGCGCCACGTTCGAGCAGACGGTCGGTGAGACCGTCCACAAGGACGTCGACGCCGGCAAGTACAAGATCAAGTACGTCGGTGCCACGTTCATCGACAACAGCGACAACGGTGAGGGCTCGAAGAACGCGCTGAGCGCGCTGGGCGCCGCCCTCGATGTGAGCCCCGAGGCCTTCCTCGACTACAAGTACGCGCTCTACTCGGCGAAGTACCACCCCTCGGAGACCGAGGACAAGTTCAAGGACGACTCGTACCTGCTCAAGGTCGCCGACACGGTGGACGCGCTGAAGGGCAACAGCGGGTTCGAGAAGAGCGTCAAGGACGGCAAGTTCGACACCTGGGCGATGAAGATGTCCGCGACCTTCGACAAGAGCGGCGTCCAGGGCACCCCGACGCTCAAGATGGACGGCAAGACGCTGACCGGCGCGGACAACAAGAACGCGCCGATGAGCGTGGCGGACTTCAACACCGCGATCACCGCGGCGCTGAAGGGCTGACCCACCCCGCGATCCGCACCGCCGAAGGGCCCCGCGCAGTGTTCCGCGCGGGGCCCTTCGGGGTATTCACGGCGTACCCGTCACAACGCGGCCGTCACAGCGTGGCGAGGAAACCGATCGCGACCTTCCAGGCCAGCTCGGCGGAGGCCTGGTCGAAGTCCGGCAGCTCGGCATCGGTGAACAGGTGCCCCGCGCCGGGGTAGCGGTAGATCTCGACGTCGGCGCCGGTCCGCCGCATCTGGAGGTACCAGGAGTTCAGCCAGTCGTGCGTCTCGTACGGGTCCGGGTCCGCGACATGCAGCTGTACCGGCAGCTCGTCCACCGAGGCGCTCTCGGCGATGTCCGACGTACCGTGGAACATCAGCAGCCCGCGCGCCTTCGCGTCCCCGAGGGCCAGCGTCTGGGCGACGGACGCGCCGAACGAGAATCCGGCGTAGACCAGCCCGGAGTCGGAGTAGGGCGCGGCGGCCAGCACGGCCCGCTTGAGCAGCTCCTCCTTGCCCGTCTCCTGCTGGAAGGCCAGTCCTTCCTCGACGGTTTCGAAGGTGTGCCCCGCGAAGATATCGGGAACGCGCACCTCGTGCCCGGCTGCACGCAGCCGGTCGGCGGCCGCGTGCACCGCGGGGCGCAGACCGTATGTCGAGTGGAAAAGCATGATGTTCATGAGGCCCATGGTGCCATTTACCGTCGAAAGCTTGGAGAACGACAGGATGGAGAACCTGCTGCGTCCGCTGATCACCATCGGCGGTTCGGTAGCGATCGCGCTGCTGGTCGGCTGGCTGGTGGACCTGCTGCTCAGGCGGGCCGACGGGCGCCATCACGAGACCCCGCTGTGGGGTCTGCTGCGGCGCTGCGGCATACCGTTCCAGCTCACGTTGTGCACCGCGCTGCTGCGGGCCGGCTACGCCCACACCGGGCTCGACCTGATCACCGACCACCGCAAGGGCATCGGCCAGGCACTGACGCTGGTGATGATCGGCGCCTCGGCCTGGCTGGTGCTGCGCATCGCCATCGCGGTGGTGGACTCGGTGTACGCGCGCTACGCGGCGAACACCCAGGACCCGGCGCGGGTGCGGCGGGTCCGGACGCAGGTGACGCTGATCCAGCGCGTGGTCACCGCGGTCGTGACGACGATCGCGGTCGCCGCGATGCTGCTGACGTTCCCCGCCATGCGCACGGTCGGCACCTCGATGCTGGCCTCCGCCGGTGTGCTCGGCATCGTCGCCGGTGTCGCCGCCCAGTCCACGCTCGGCAACCTCTTCGCGGGCCTGCAGATCGCCTTCGGCGACATGGTCCGGATCGGGGACACCGTGGTGGTGGACGAGGAGTGGGGCACGATCGAGGAGATCACGCTGACCTTCCTCGCGGTACGGACCTGGGACGAGCGGCGGATCACGATGCCGGTCTCGTACTTCACCAGCCAGCCCTTCGAGAACTGGTCGCGCGGCGGGGCCCAGATGACCGGTTCGGTCTTCTTCCACCTGGACCACTCGGCGCCGGTCGCCGCGATGCGTGAGCAGCTGCGGGACATCCTGGGCGAGTGCGCCGCGTGGGACGGCCGGAACTGGTCGCTGGCCGTCACCGACACCACCCCGTCGACCGTCGTGGTGCGCGCGGTGGTCACGGCCAAGGACGCGGACGACATCTGGACGGTGCGCTGCGCGGTCCGGGAGCAGCTGATCGGCTGGCTGCGCGATCACCATCCGTACGCCCTGCCGCGCATCGCGACGGCGCCCGCGGCGCTGCCGCCGGAGGACGGGTGGCCGGTCAGGACCCACCACCGGAACGGGAAGCCGGTGGCCCGCGACAGGGCGCCGCGCACCGGGCGCGGCTGACCGGGCCCGTCCGGGTCGCGGGTCAGCGGCGGGCCCGTCCGGGCCAGCGGCGGGCCCGTCCAGGGAACGGATCAGCGGCCCGGGGCGCGGGTCAGCGGCCCGGGGCGCGGTCAACGCAGGCTGCGTACGTCCAGCTGGCGCAGCACCCGGTCGACGATCTCGGGGTCGGCCCCGGCCTCGCTGCGGGCGGCGAGCACCGCGTGGCGGGCGGCCGACATCATCTCGCGCTGGATGCGGCTGACGGCCTTGAACCGCTCGGCGCGTTTCGCGTACGCCTCGCGGCGCTCGTCGTCGACCATGTCGGGGCTGATCCGGGCCCCCACGTCGTAGGCGAGGCGCTGGAGCCGTTCCACGACGTCCTCGGGGAACTCCTCGACCTCCTGGATCTCCTTGAGACGCTGCCTGGCTGCCCTGGCGGCCCGGATCGCGAGGTCCTTCTCCAGCGCCTCCTCCGCGTCCGTGTCCGCCTTGACGCGGAGCTTGCGCACCAGCCACGGCAGAGTCAGGCCCTGGAAGACCAGGGTGACCATGATCACGGCGAAGGCGATGAACACGATCTCGTCGCGGCCCGGGAACGGCTTTCCGTCGTCCGTCTTCAGCGGGATCGCGAGGGCCAGCGCGACCGACGCCACCCCGCGCATCCCGGCCCACCACATGACGACGGTCTCCCGCCAGCCGGTGGGGATCTCCTCGCTGACGTCGCGACGGGTGTGCAGCCGCTTGGCCAGCCAGGTCGCCGGCAGCAGATAGAGCAGCCGGACCCCGACGACGACCGCGACGACGGCCAGCCCCCAGCCGGTCATCTTCAGCAGCCGCCCGTCCGCGGTCCCGAACACGCTGTGCAGTTCGAGGCCGATCAGTCCGAACGCGACCCCGGTGACGAGGGTGTCGACGATCTCCCAGAAGGTGCGGCCGGTGAGCCGGCCCAGGACGTCGTCGGCGTCGGCGGTGTGCTCGGCGAGGAAGAGCGCCGTGGTGAGTACGGCGAGGACGCCGGAGCCCTTCAGCTCCTCGGCGAGCACATAGCTGACGAACGGCACCAGGAGGGTCAGCCCGACCTGGAGCGTCGCGTCCCCCAGCAGGCCCATGAGCTTGATGGTGAGCCAGCCCAGCACGAGGCCCACGGCCACGGCGACGACCGCCGAGAGGATCAGCAGTCCGAACGCCTCCGGGAGCGAGAAGGTGCCGCTCACCGCGGCCGCGATCGCCACGTGGTAGAGCACGATCGCGGTCACGTCGTTGAACAGCCCCTCGCCCTCCAGGATGGAGACGAGCCTGCGGGGCAGCCCGACCGAACCGGCGACAGCGGTCGCCGCGACCGGGTCGGGCGGTGCGACGAGCGCGCCGAGTGCGACGGCGGCGGCGATGGGCAGGCCGGGGACGATCGCGTTGGCGACGGCGGCCACAGCCGCCGTCGTCAGGAAGACGAGCGCCACGGCCAGCAGAAAGATCGGTCGTTTATTGGCGGCGAACTGCCGCCAGGAGGTGCGCTGCACCGAGGCGTAGAGCAGCGGCGGAAGCAGCGCGGGAAGGATGATCTCGGGCGGAATATCCACATTCGGCACGAAGCTGAGGAAGGCCATCCCGACGCCCGCGAGCGTCATCAGCACCGGCGCGGGCAGCCCCAGCTTGTCCCCCAGCGGCACAGTGACCACCGCTCCGAGCAACAGCAGGAGCAACAGGGCCATTTGGTCCACGAGGTGCCTTCCGAGCGCGGCGAACCGGCCTCGGTGATCGGCCGATACGGGGTTCCAGCCTGCCATGCAAGGCGCACAATCCCGGCAACACCCCCTCCACACAGCCCTCCTGACCGATCATTCCTCCGATGTTTCTGCTGTCAGCCCTCTTCCGCCGCCCTCCGCGGGAGGGCAGTATGCGGCGTGCGTATTCAGGGACGAGAACTCTCACCACATACATGACTGGCAGGAGAGACCACGTGACCGCGTTCTCCCGAAGGCATTTCGTCGGCACGGCCGCAGCCGGCACCTCCGCGTTCTGGCTCGCCGGCTCCCCCACCGGATGGGCCGCGACCACCTCCGCGCCCGCCGGCCGGCCGGGCCCCGGCGCCCACGAGAAGACCGTCCACGAGGAAACCGTCCACGAGAAGACCGCCCGGGACGCCGCCATGACCTGGCGCACCCTTCCCACCGGCTGGCAGGAGGCCCCGTTCCTGGCCAACGGCTACCTCGGCGCCCAGCTCTACGCGGGCGAGTCGGCCAACACCCTGAAGCTGATGCTCAGTCACAGCCAGGTGCAGGACCAGCGCGGCCAGTGGCGCGGCGGCATCGGCTTCTCCCGGCTGCCCATCGGGTACTTCACCCTGACCCTGGCCGGGGAGATCACCGGCGTCGACTGGACCCTGGACCCGTACGACGCCGAGCTGCGCGGAACCGTCACCACCACCCGTGGCTCCGTGGCCTTCTCCGCCCTCGTCCAGAACGACACGAGCGCCCTGCTGGTCTCCACCCGGCCCAGCCCCGGCGAGGAGTCCTCGGCCTGGTCCTTCCAGTGGCTGCGGGCCGCCACCACCCGCAACAGCGGTAAGCCGGAGGACTACACGCCCAACCCGGACCCCCGGACCGGTGACGGCTACGTCGAACAGCCGCTGCTCGCCGGCGGCGGCTGGACCACCGCCTGGCGCGAGCGGCGCGAGGGCACCGGCCGGCTGCTCGCCGCCCACCTGGTGTACCGCTTCCCCGGCCAGGTGTCACAGGCGACGGCGGACGCGCTGCGGGCCGTGGACCGCACCCTGGCCACGGACCCGGACCGGCTGGTGGACCGTCACCGCCACTGGTGGCACGCCTACTACCGGCGCGGCTTCCTCTCCGTACCGGACAAGCGGCTGCAGAGCTTCTACGTCCTCCAGCTCTACAAGCTCGCCGCCTCGACCAGGGCCGGGGGACCGACGATCTCCGAGTGGGGCCCCTGGTTCCCCGAGGTCGGCAACAACTGGACGGCGGTCTGGTGGAATCTCAACGTCCAGATCGGCATGGCGCCGGTCCACGGTTCCAACCACCCCGAACTCGACTCGGTCACCAGCACCTTCCGCCGCTTCGAGCACAACCTCCCGGCCTCCGTCCCGGCCGCCTACCGCGACGGCGAGAGCTACGCGCTGGGCCACCCCTCCGACTGGCAGCTGCGCGCGGGCGACACGTACGACGTCGGCGCCCCCGGCTCCGACCACGTCTCCGACAACTTCGGCAACCTCATCTGGGCGCTGCACAACGTCTGGCAGTCCTACCGGCACTCGATGGACCTGTCCGTCCTGCGCGACGTCGTGCACCCGGTCCTCGCCAAGGCCGTCAACTTCTACGCGCACTTCCTGCACGAGGGCCCGGACGGCAGGCTGCACCTGCTGGAGACCCGCTCCCCCGAGTACGCCAACGCCGAGGACTGCACCTACGACCTCTCGCTCATCCGCTGGGGCGTGCGCACCCTCATCGCGTCCTCGAAGCTGCTGCGGAACAACGACCCCCGGCTCGCGCGCTGGCAGGACATCGAGCGCCGCCTCACCCCGTACGCCGAGGACCCGGCAGCCGGCGTCATGATCGGCAGGGACGTCCCGCTGGCCGATTCGCACCGCCACCACTCACACCTGCTCTGGCTGTACCCGCTGCGCGAGCGGAGCTGGGACCGGGCCGGGGACCGCGACGTCATGCGGCGCTCCATGGACCACTGGGTCTCGATGCGGGAGCTGTGGCACGGCTACAGCTACGCGACCGCCTCTTCGATGTACTCGGTGATGGACGAACCGGAGAAGGCGCTCGACTTCCTGACCTTCTTCACCGATCTGAAGGTGGTCGCGGACTGTCAGCTGACCGTCAACACGATGTACCGGGAGGGCAAGAACCTGGCCCTGGAGAGCCCGCTGTCCGCCGCGCAGTCGATGCTCGACATGGTGGTGCAGGGACACGAGGGCGTGGTGAAGGTCTTCCCGTCCGTCTCGGACCGCTGGGCCGACGCGTCGTTCGCGTCCCTGCGCGCACAGGGCGCCTTCCTGGTGGACGCCGACCGCTCGGACGGTGCCACGCGCTGGGTACGGGTGCACAGCGAGGCGGGCGCCCCGCTCACCCTGGACCACTCGATCAAGGGCCCGGTCGAGGTACGGGACAGCCGCAGCCGCCCGCTGCACTGGCGGGAGAGCGGGCCGGGCCGGATCACGGTCGCCCTGCCGCGCGGCTCCACCGCGCTGATCACCCCGAGGGGCGCACGCAAGGGCCCGACGGACCCGCGCGACGTGCCGTCGAACGGGGCGTGGACGGGCTGGGGCCTGCCGGGCTGACCGTGACCGGTGACCGCAGCCGGTGGCCGACGGACTCAGTCGTTCAGCTTGCGGCGCATCGCCCGGTGCGCGATGCCCGCGTCCGGGAACTCGGGGCCGTACGCGACGTAGCCGAGCCGCTCGTAGAAGCCGAGCGCGTGGGTCTGGGCGTGCAGGTCGACGGCGGCCAGGCCCAGCTCACGGCCCGCGTCCTCGATGGCCCGCACCAGCGCCGCGCCGACCCCGAGGCCGCGCGCCCCGCTGGTCACCGCGAGCCGGCCGAGCGAGCCGACCGTGAGGTCACCGCCGGTCTTCGCCTCCGTGCCGGGGCCGTGCAGCAGCCGCCCGGTGCCGAGCGCCGTGCCGTCCGCCGCCACGGCGATGACATGCACCGCGACCGCGTCGTAGGCGTCGTACTCGATCTCCTCCGGCACGTTCTGCTCACCGACGAAGACGTCCTTGCGGACCTGGAAGCAGGCGGCGCGGTCCTGCTCCCCGGTGACCGTGCGCGTGGTGAAGGTGATCATTCGCTCTCCGCCGCGATCCGGTCCAGGGCCTGCTGGAGGTCGTCCGGGTAGGTGCTGGAGAACTCCACCCAGCGGCCGTCGGAGGGGTGCTCGAAGCCGAGCCGGACGGCGTGCAGCCACTGCCGGGTCAGGCCGAGGCGCTTGGCCATCGTCGGGTCGGCGCCATAGGTCAGGTCACCGACGCAGGGGTGGCGGTGGGCGGACATGTGCACCCGGATCTGGTGCGTACGGCCGGTCTCCAGCTTGATGTCCAGGAGGCTGGCGGCGCGGTACGCCTCGATCAGGTCGTAGTGCGTGACCGACGGCTTGCCCTCCGCGACGACCGCCCACTTGTAGTCGTGGGTGGGGTGGCGCCCGATGGGGGCGTCGATGGTGCCGCTCATCGGGTCCGGGTGCCCCTGGACCAGCGCGTGGTACTTCTTCTCGACGACCCGGTCGCGGAACTGGGCCTTCAGCAGCGTGTAGGCCCGCTCGGACTTGGCGACGACCATCAGCCCCGAGGTGCCGACGTCGAGCCGGTGCACGATGCCCTGGCGCTCGGCGGCGCCTGAGGTGGAGATCCGGTACCCGGCCGCGGCGAGACCGCCGATGACGGTGGTGCCGGTCCAGCCGGGGCTCGGGTGCGCGGCGACGCCGACCGGCTTCATGATCACGACGATGTCGTCGTCGTCATGGACGATCTCCATGCCCTCGACGGGCTCCGCGACGATCTGGACCGGTGCGGGAGCCTGCGGCATCTCCACTTCCAGCCAGGCACCGCCGTGCACCCGCTCGGACTTCCCGGCCACCGAACCGTCCACCTGCACCTTCCCGGCGGCGGCCAGCTCTGCGGCCTTGGTGCGGGAGAAACCGAACATGCGGGAAATGGCGGCGTCGACCCGCTCGCCTTCCAGGCCATCGGGTACGGGCAGGGTTCGGATCTCGGGATGCGTACTCACCTGTCGAGTATGCCTTGCATGGCTCAGTCCTTGTGCACGGTGCCGTCGGGGTCCAGGCCCCTGAAGGAAAGGATCACGATCAGGATGCCGCCGCAGACGATCGCGGAGTCCGCCAGGTTGAAGACAGCGAAGTGGGCGGGGGCGATGAAGTCCACCACCGCGCCCTGGAAGGTGCCCGGCGCCCGGAAGATGCGGTCGGTCAGGTTGCCCAGCGCACCGCCGAGCAGCAGCCCGAGCGCGACGGCCCACGGCAGGCTGTAGAGCTTGCGCGCGAGGCGCGCGATCACCACGATGACGGTCGCCGCGATGATCGTGAAGATGATCGTGAAGGCCTCACCGATACCGAACGCGGCGCCCGCGTTGCGGATCGCGTCCAGCCTGAGCCAGCTGCCGAAGATCTCGACCGGCTCCTGGTGCTCCAGCTTCGCCACCACGAGCATCTTGCTGCCCAGGTCGAGCAGGTACGCCAGGACGGCGACGCAGAAGAGCAGGATGATCCGGCGCCGCCGGGTGGCCGCCGAACGGTCGACCACCGCCTCGCCGTCCCCGTCCTCCGCGGCGGTGGGGTCCACGGACTGCCCGTCCGGGGACCCGGCCGCCTCGCCCCGCTCCGGCTCGGCTCCTTCGCGCCCCTCGGCCTCAGGGATGTCCGGCGTACCGATGATGCTCTCCGCCTCTGCCACGTGAGTCCCTCAACCTAGTTCCCGACTGAGGACGAGGGTACGACACGGTGGCGGGGATCAGCCTCGTCGCTCCTGCTTCTGTTTGTCCTCGACACACAGGGTGGCCCGGGGGAACGCCTGCATCCGCGCCTTGCCGATCGGATTGCCGCAGATCTCGCAGAGCCCGTACGTCCCGGCGTCGAGCCGGGCCAGCGCCCGCTCGGTCTGCTCCAGCGTCTCCTGGGCGTGCGCGGCCAGCGACATCTCGTGCTCGCGGGTGATGTTCTTGGTACCGGTGTCCGCCTCGTCGTCACCCGCCCCGTCGCCGGAGTCCCGCATCAGCCCGGCCAGCGCCGCGCCCGAGGTCTCCAGCTCGCTGCGGAGCCGGGCGATCTCGCCGGTCAGCTCGGACCGGGCGGCTGAGACCTCCTCCGGCGTCCAGGGGTCCTCGCCCGGCCGTACGGCCAGCTCCCCCGGCGTGGTCGCGGCGGCGCGGGCCGGCGGCACGGGCGCCGCGCTCCGGCCGGCGGTCCGGGTCCTGGCCGCGCTCTTCTTGGCTACCACCGTGTGGGCTCCCGTCTGCTCGGCGGCCTCGGCCGCCCCCGTGGCCGCAGCGGCGGCCTTCTTCGAAGCCTTCTCGGCCGCGGTCCTCGCGGCCGCGGCCTTCTTCGGAGCGGCCTTCTTCGCCGCCGCCTTCTTGGTCGCCGTCTTCCTGGGCGCCGCCTTCTTGGTCGCCGATTTCCCGGGCGCCGCCTTCTCTGCGGCCTTCTTCGTCGCCTTCTCCCCGGCCGCCGCGCCCGTGGATTCCGCTGACGCCGTCTTCTTCGCGGCGGTCTTCTTCGCCACCATGGCCGCGGCCCCTTCACACATTGTGATCTTGCTCGCGAGTCGTGCTGGGACGATAAGTCGACCCCAGCCCCGCGGCAACGGGGCACGCCGCCGGTTCGCCCCTCCCCGCGTCCGGATCACAGCCCGCCTGAGTCCGTTGTGCCCAGCTCTACGCCGGGTAATCCGCCCTCGCCCCCCTCGCCGGACGGCGCCGGTACTCCGGACGCCGGGTCTGGCCATTCGGGTCACGCCGGGGCCCGCCGCTAAACCGGTCGGCCCCCGCACTCCGGGCCCCGTACACTGGCCGCAGCGAGAGGCGTGGATGGGACGAGTAGCGTCGTACGCAGCCAGGAGCGACCCGGGGACGGTGGAAGCCCGGGGGCGAGCGCGTCGTGAAGATCACCCGGAGCCGTCGGAGGAAAGCTCTGGACCGCGGGCCGTGCCCACGTGGACAGAGTGAGTAGAACCGGCTTCGCACCCCTAATGAGGGGGCCACGGGCAGCCGTCCGGGGCCAAGGAGGGTGGTACCGCGGGGACCCGACCGGTTCTCGTCCCTCCGACGGAAGTGGAAAACGTCCGCCGGAGGAAGCCCGCACATGACATCGCCGCAGTACCGCCAGGTACCCGCCCAGGTAGACCTGCCCGCGCTGGAGCACGCCGTGCTCGACTTCTGGCGCGAGAACAAGGTCTTCACCAAGAGCCTCGACCAGTCGGAGGGCCGCCCGGAGTGGGTCTTCTACGAGGGCCCGCCGACCGCCAACGGCATGCCCGGCGCCCACCACATCGAGGCCCGCGTCTTCAAGGACGTCTTCCCGCGCTTCCGCACCATGCAGGGCTACCACGTCGGCCGCAAGGCCGGCTGGGACTGCCACGGCCTGCCGGTCGAGCTCGCGGTCGAGAAGGAGCTGGGCTTCAACGGCAAGAAGGACATCGAGGCGTACGGCATCGCCGAGTTCAACGCCAAGTGCCGTGAGTCCGTCACCCGGCACACCGACGCCTTCACCGAGCTCACGACCCGGATGGGCTACTGGGTCGACCTCGACGACGCCTACCGCACGATGGACCCCGAGTACGTCGAGTCGGTCTGGTGGTCGCTGAAGGAGATCTTCAACAAGGACCTGCTGGTCCAGGACCACCGCGTCGCCCCTTGGTGCCCGCGCTGCGGCACCGGCCTCTCCGACCACGAGCTGGCCCAGGGCTACGAGACGGTCGTCGACCCCTCGGTCTTCGTCCGCTTCCCGCTCACCTCCGGCCCGCTGGCCGGCGAGGCGGCCCTGCTGGTCTGGACGACGACCCCCTGGACCCTGGTCTCCAACACGGCCGTCGCCGCGCACCCCGAGGTCGAGTACGTCGTCGCGACGAACGGCGAGGAGAAGCTCGTCGTCGCCCGCCCGCTCGTCGAGAAGGCGCTGGGTGAGGGCTGGGAGCTCACCGGGCAGTCGTTCACCGGCCGCGAGATGGAGCGCTGGACGTACGAGCGCCCGTTCGCCCTGATCGACTTCCCCGCGGAGGCGCACTACGTCGTCAACGCCGAGTACGTGACGACGGAGGACGGTACGGGTCTGGTCCACCAGTCCCCCGCCTTCGGCGCGGAGGACCTCCTGGTCTGCAAGGCGTACGGCCTGCCGGTGGTCAACCCGGTGCGCCCCGACGGCACCTTCGAGGAGGACGTGCCGCTGGTCGGCGGCGTCTTCTTCAAGAAGGCCGACGAGGCGCTCACCGAGGACCTCGCGGACCGAGGCCTGCTCTTCCGGCACGTCCCGTACGAGCACAGCTACCCGCACTGCTGGCGCTGCCACACCGCGCTGCTGTACTACGCGCAGCCGTCCTGGTACATCCGCACGACGGCCGTCAAGGACCGCCTCCTGGAGGAGAACCAGAAGACGAACTGGTTCCCCGAGTCGGTCAAGAACGGCCGCTACGGCGACTGGCTGAACAACAACATCGACTGGGCGCTGTCCCGCAACCGCTACTGGGGCACCCCGCTGCCGATCTGGCGCTGCGAGGACGAGCACCTCACCGTCATCGGCTCGCGCGCCGAGCTGAGCGAGCTGACCGGCACCGACCTCTCCGGGCTCGACCCGCACCGGCCGTTCATCGACGAGATCACCTTCACCTGCTCGCACGAGAGCTGCCAGCTGGAGACGTACCGCGTCCCCGAGGTCATCGACGCCTGGTACGACTCGGGCTCGATGCCGTTCGCGCAGTGGGGCTACCCGCACAAGAACAAGGAGATCTTCGAGAGCCGCTACCCGGCGCAGTTCATCTCGGAGGCCATCGACCAGACGCGCGGCTGGTTCTACACGCTGATGGCGATCGGCACCCTGGTCTTCGACAAGTCGTCCTACGAGAACGTGGTCTGCCTGGGCCACATCCTCGCAGAGGACGGCCGCAAGATGTCCAAGCACCTGGGCAACACCCTCGAACCGGTCCCGCTGATGGACCAGCACGGCGCCGACGCCGTGCGCTGGTTCATGGCGGCCGGCGGCTCCCCGTGGGCGGCCCGGCGCGTCGGCCACGGCACGATCCAGGAAGTCGTCCGCAAGACGCTCCTGACGTACTGGAACACGGTCGCCTTCCAGGCGCTGTACGCCCGTACGTCGAACTGGGCGCCGTCCGAGGCCGATCCGGCACCGGCCGACCGCACGGTCCTGGACCGCTGGCTGCTGAGCGAGCTGAACGCCTTGGTGGACCAGGTCACCCAGGCGCTGGAGGGCTACGACACCCAGCGGGCCGGAAAGCTGCTCTCGGGGTTCGTCGACGACCTGTCCAACTGGTACGTACGCCGCTCCCGCCGCCGCTTCTGGCAGGGCGACAAGTCGGCGCTGCGCACCCTGCACGAGGTCATCGAGACGGTGACCCGGCTGATGGCCCCGCTGACCCCGTTCATCACCGAGCGGGTCTGGCAGGACCTGATCGTGCCGGTCACCCCGGACGCCCCGGAGTCGGTCCACCTCTCCGACTGGCCGAAGGCGGAGCCGACGGCGATCGACCCCACACTCTCGACCCAGATGGCGCTGGTGCGCCGGCTGGTCGAGCTGGGCCGGGCGACGCGTGCCGAGTCGGGCGTCAAGACCCGCCAGCCGCTGTCCCGGGCGCTGGTCGCGGCCTCGGGCTTCGAGAGCCTCTCCCCCGCGTTGCAGGCGCAGATCACCGAGGAGTTGAACGTCTCCTCCGTGGCCTCCCTGTCCGCAGGAGGGGGTTCGCTGGTCGACACGACGGCGAAGGCCAACTTCCGGGCGCTGGGCAAGCGGTTCGGCAAGGGCGTCCAGGCGGTGGCCAAGGCCGTCGCGAACGCCGACGCCGCCGCACTGTCGCTGGCCCTGCGCGAGGGCACGGCCTCGGTCGAGGTCGACGGCGAGACGGTGTCGCTGGCCCCGGACGAGGTCATCATCACCGAGACCCCGCGCGAGGGCTGGTCGGTCGCCTCCGACTCGGGCGCCACGGTCGCCCTCGACCTGGAGATCACCCCGGAGCTGCGGCGTGCGGGCCTGGCCCGTGACGCGATCCGCCTCATCCAGGAGGCCCGCAAGAACAGCGGCCTGGACGTGGCGGACCGTATCGCCGTCCGCTGGACGTCCACGTCGCCCGCGACGGCCGAGGCGCTGGCCGAGCACGCGTCCCTGATCGCGGACGAGGTGCTGGCCCTGGACTACGCCGAGGGCGAGGCGGACGCGGCGTACGGCGAGCCGTTCGAGGACGAGGGCCTGTCCCTCACGTTCCGCCTCCGCAAGACGCAGGCGTAACCCGCACCCTGGGGCCCGGCCGGACACGCTCCGGCCGGGCCCTTCGCTGTCCCCCCACGGGGGCTCCGCCACTTCCAGCCTCGCCGGCGTTTGAGGCGCGGGGTCCGGGGCGGAGCCCCGGTTCGGGAAGGGGCGGGGTGGGGAACAAGCCCCGCGCAGCGGCCACGCAAAAGGGCCGGGCCCCGGGGAAAACCCCGGGGCCCGGCCCTCAGCCTGCCGACGGCTACGCGCTCAGCGAGCGCGAGCCGCTCAGTTGTCGTCCTCGTCGATCAGGAACCCACGCATCGGCGAAGGCGCCTGCTGCATCGGCTGCGGCGCCTGCGGCCGCACCGGTGCCATCGGCTGGGTCATCGCCGGCGACATCTGCTGCTGGCCACCGTAGGAGGGCGCGCTGCCCATGGACGGGCTGCCGCCCATCTGCGGGCCGCCGTGACCGCCGTGGCTGCCGCCCATGGTGTTGTGGCCCATGGCACCCGCACCGGCCGGAGCCAGCGAGGGCGACGGCGGCAGCGAAGCGGTCGCCGGGGTCCGCGGCGGAGCCAGCGAGTCGTCCGCCTGGGTCTCCAGCTGACGCAGCTGGCTCTCCAGGTAGGACTTCAGACGCGTCCGGTACTCGCGCTCGAAGCCACGCAGGTCCTCGACCTTGCGCTCAAGGGTCGCGCGGGCCGACTCCAGGGAGCCCATCGCCACGCGGTGCTTCTCCTGCGCGTCCCGCTCCAGGGCGTCCGCCTTGGCACGGGCGTCGCGCTCCAGGCCCTCGGCGCGGCTGCGCGCCTCGCCGACGATCTTGTTGGCCTCGGAACGGGCCTCCGCGATCGCCTGGTCGGCGGTCTGCTGCGCCAGGGAGAGGACACGGGCGGCACTGTCGCCGCCGGGGCCCTGCTGCTGCATCTGCGGCGGCTGCTGCTGCTGCATCTGCTGCATCTGCTGCTGCTGGGGGTTGTGACCACCCATGGGGCCGCCCATCGGGCCACCCATGGGACCGCCCTGCATCGGGCCGGGGCCGTGCGGGCCCTGCGGACCGGGGCCGTGCGGACCCTGGGGTCCGTGGCCGCTGGGACCGGCGGGCAGCTGCGGAGCGCCACCGGGCAGCTGGGGGGGACCCATCTGCGGGGGCTGCTGCTGCTGGACCGGCGGACCAGATATGGCGGCGGGCACCGGTGCACCGGGCCGTTCCTGCTGCTCCGGCTTGCGCATGCCTTGCTGCTGCTGGTTCTGCGCGGCGGCACGCGTGGCGGCGGCCAGCTTGGCGCGCAGGTCCTCGTTCTCACGGAGCAGGCGGGTCAGCTCCGATTCGACCTCGTCGAGGAAGGCGTCAACCTCGTCCTCGTCATAGCCTTCTCGGAGGCGGACCGTCGTGAACTGCTTGTTCCGCACGTCCTCGGGGGTCAGCGGCATCTCTTCTTCACCTCTACGTAGTCGTCGGCAGTCGGCAAGACCGTATCGCTCACAACCTGATCACGACGCTGATCAGGATGGAAACGATGATCATCAGAACGAAGAAGGACAGGTCGAGTGCCACGCCCCCGAGACGCAGCGGCGGAATGAACCGCCGCAGGAGCTTGAGCGGTGGATCGGTGACCGTGTAAGTGGCCTCAAGGACGACCACCATCGGCTTGCCCGGCTGCCATGAACGTGCGAACTGGAAGACGTAGTCCATGACCAGCCGGAAGATCAGCACGATGAGGAAACACATCAACGCGATGTAGACAACACTTTGAGCGACGCCCATCCTCGCGCTTCCCTCTCCCCTGGCTCTCGTAGCTCCGGCCTCTCGGCCGGGTTGTTCCCGGTGTCGTGTTCTCAGCTCTGGTTGAAGAATCCGCCCTCTGCGATGCGGGCCTTGTCCTCCGCCGTGACATCGACGTTAGCAGGCGACAACAGAAAGACCTTCTGCGTCACGCGCTCAATGCTGCCATGAAGACCGAAGACGAGTCCCGCGGCAAAGTCGACAAGTCGCTTCGCGTCCGTGTCGTCCATCTCCGTGAGATTCATGATCACCGGAGTGCCCTCACGGAAGTGTTCCCCGATGGTACGGGCCTCGTTGTAGGTCCTGGGGTGCAGCGTGGTGATGCGGTAGGGCTCCCGCTCGGACACAACCTTGGGCATGATCACCGGTGCGTTCTTCTCCAAGTTCGAGCGTTCAGGTGTGATGGATGCCACGGGGGCGATCCGGGCGGGTCGCTCTCGCTCGGCCGGGATCTGAACCGGCTCCCGCTGCGCCGGAGGTTGCACCGCTCGTACCGGTTCGTCCCGTTCCCGCTCCACCTGATGCGCGGGCTGGTGCCGGCGCCGGTCCCGCTCGGGCTCCGGCTCGGGTTCGAATTCGTCGTCGGGGTCGAACCCCGGACCGTCGTACCCATCGTCCTCCACGAGGCCGAGGTAGACCGCCATCTTGCGCATCGCGCCGGCCATGCTCTGAGTCCTCCGCTCTGTGGTGGATCGGCATCTGTCACCAAGTGCCCGCGATCCACTGTGGTCTGTCCGCCGTGAGCGGTAATGACCATATTTTCTGCTGTGGTCCGACTTGCTTGGCGACGTTACCCGAGCCCGGGTCGGACTCCGAGTACCGCAGTACCGACGCGCACATGTGTCGCACCGGCCGCAACCGCGTCCTCAAGGTCCGCACTCATTCCCGCAGAGACCATGTTCGCAGCCGGATGGTTCCCGCGCAGCCGGGATGAGATTTCCATCAGCCGGTCGAACGCGGCCCGTTGCCTTCCGGCGAACGGTCCGGCGAGCGGCGCCACGGTCATCAGACCGGCCAGCCGCAGCCCCGGGGCGGATTCGACCGCGGCGGCCAACTCCTCGACCCCGTCCGGGGCGACGCCGCCCCGCTCACCCCGCTCACCGCTCTCCGCGTCGAGCGCGACCTGGATGAGACACCCGAGTTCACGCCCGTCGCGCTCGTCGCGACCGACCGCCGCGGAGAGCGCCGTCACCAGCTTGGTGCGATCCACCGACTGCACGGTATCGGCATAACTCACCACAGAACGAACCTTGTTCGTCTGCAATTGACCGACAAAATGCCATGTGAGGGACAGATCCGCACATGCGGCGGCCTTGGGCGCCGCGTCCTGGTCGCGGTTCTCCGCGACCTGGCGCACGCCGAGTTCGTGCAGGATCCGCACATCCGTCGCCGGGTAGGTCTTGGTGACCACGATGAGGGTCACCTCCTCCCGCTTGCGGCCGGCGGCGGCGCAGGCGGATGCGATGCGTTCCTCCACCTGTGCGAGATTCGCTGCGAGTTGATCCTTACGGTCCGTCATGCCCTATCCGTCCAGCCAGACATATCCGGCGAGCCGCCCGGTGGTGCGGTCGCGTCGGTACGAGAAATGGTCACCCGATTCGAGAGTGCAAACGGGCGACATGTGCCGGTCGGTGATTCCGAGGGCGTCGAGCTGGGCATGGACCCCAGCGGCGACATCCACGGCGGGTGTTCCCCAGCTGGTCTCGGACCAGGAGGCGGGGACGCTCTTCGCGACCTCGTCCCGCATCGCGGCCGGGACCTCGTAGCACCGTCCGCAGACGGCCGGCCCGGTGCGGGCGATGATCCGGGACGGGGCCGCGCCGAGCCGGACCATGGCCCCGACGGCGGCGGGTACCACTCCGGCGACGAGACCCGGGCGGCCCGCGTGTGCCGCCGCGACGATCCCGGCGACCGGATCCGCGAGGAGTACGGGGGTGCAGTCCGCGGTGAGGACGGCGAGCGGGAGTCCCCGCCGCGCGGTCACCACCGCGTCCACGGCGGGAATCTCGGGGGCATCGCCCCACGGCCCGTCGACCACGGCGACGTCCCGGCCGTGGACCTGGTTCATCCAGACGACCCGCGCCGGGTCGAACCCGCGAACGCGGGCGGCGCGCTCCCGGTTGGCGAGAACGGCGGCGGGGTCGTCACCGACCGCGCCGCCGAGATTGAGCTCCGCATACGGAGCGGCGCTCACCCCTCCCCACCTGTCGGTGAAGGAGAAGTGGGCGCCGCCGCCCGGAGAACCGGAATCCGTGGAGCTCACGGTGTGGTGCGGACCTATCACTTCAAGAAATCCGGAACGTCCAGCTCTTCGGCCTGGGAGTCCTGGTAGGGACGGGCCGGCGGGACGTGCGGCGGAGCGACCGGCGGGAGGTGGCTCTCGTTGGCCACCGGAACCGGCTCGGCCTGGACCGGGGTCTCCTCGCGCGGGGGCACGGAGCCCAGTCCGCTCGACTGGCGCACGGGCTCCGCGGCCCGGACCGGCGGGGCGGACTCCTCACGCTTGGTGGAGTTCGCGCCCAGGACGTTCTCGCGACGGGCCGGCGGCTGTCCGCCGTCGAAGCCCGCGGCGATCACGGTGACCCGCACCTCGTCGCCCAGTGCGTCGTCGATGACCGCACCGAAGATGATGTTCGCCTCCGGGTGCGCCGCCTCGCTCACCAGCTGGGCGGCCTCGTTGATCTCGAAGAGACCGAGGTCGCTGCCGCCGGAGATGGAGAGCAGGACACCCCGGGCGCCGTCGATGGACGCCTCCAGGAGCGGCGAGGAGATCGCCATCTCGGCCGCCGCCACCGCACGGTCGTCGCCGCGCGCGGAGCCGATGCCCATGAGCGCCGATCCGGCCTCGGACATGACCGACTTGACGTCGGCGAAGTCGAGGTTGATCAGACCCGGGGTGGTGATGAGGTCGGTGATGCCCTGGACACCCGAGAGCAGCACCTGGTCGGCCGACTTGAACGCGTCGAGCACGCTGACCTGGCGGTCCGAGATGGACAGCAGTCGGTCGTTGGGAATGACGATGAGGGTGTCGACCTCTTCGCGGAGTTCGGCGATGCCGTCCTCCGCCTGGTTCGCGCGACGCCGGCCCTCGAAGGTGAACGGGCGGGTGACCACACCGATCGTCAGGGCGCCGAGCGAGCGCGCGATATTGGCGACGACGGGTGCGCCACCGGTTCCGGTGCCGCCACCTTCGCCTGCGGTGACAAAGACCATGTCGGCCCCCTTGAGGACCTCCTCGATCTCTTCACGGTGGTCCTCTGCCGCCTTGCGACCGACGGCCGGGTTCGCCCCGGCGCCGAGGCCACGGGTGAGTTCACGGCCGACGTCGAGCTTGACGTCGGCGTCGCTCATCAACAGGGCTTGCGCATCAGTGTTGATCGCGATGAACTCGACGCCCTTGAGACCGACCTCGATCATTCGGTTGATGGCATTGACACCACCGCCGCCGACACCGATGACCTTGATGACTGCGAGGTAGTTCTGCGGTGCTGCCACGTCGAAGGCCTCTCGCCTCGAGTTACGTGTCGTCGCTTGGCGGTAGTCCCGCCGCGACGACGGATGCCGATTGGGACGGTCCGAACGCCGACCCAAACCCTAACGTTGAAGTTTAGGGTTACCAGTGTGTCTGCTTCATGGACTCTTCCGAACAGGACACTAAGTCGACAAGTGGCGCACGTTCAACGAACACGCCGAACCTCCCGTTTTTCTTTTCACCCTATGTGATCACCCGTAGCGCTGACCAACCAGGGTGCTGGCCAGGCCGAATGTGCGTCAACTGCCCGACACCGCAGGAGCGGTGGGTGCACTCACGTCGAAGTGTCCTGCTTTGGGAGCGGCTTTCATGAGCGCGGTGAGGACTTTCGCCTTCACAGCACCTTCTTCACCACTCCCCCAGATCACCTCACGGTCCCGAGTGAGCTCCAGGGAGATCGAATCGTACGAGGTGACCCGCACGACCTCGGTGTCCCCGGCAATGCCGCCCGGAAGGTCGCCCGCGACCCGGACCGCCTCCCGCACCAGCCGGTCACTGCCGAAACGGCGCAGGCTCGCTGACTGACCAGGGGTCAGTTCCAGCAGGGGTACGCGCCCGGGCGCCTTGTCCACCGTGGCGAAGCGCACGCCTTTGGCGTCCACTTCGATGAACTTTGCGCCCTTTTTCACCAACAGGACCGGCTTTCGTTCGGTCACCTTAAGTCCGATGCCGTGCGGCCATGACCGTACGACATCCACCGAGTCGATACGAGGCAACTTCTGGCGCAATCTGTCCGCGATGACGCCCGTGTCCACGGAAACGAGCGGAGACCCCATCGGCACCGCCGCGGCAGACTCGACCTCTGCCGGTGACAGCACGTCGACGCCGGTGATCCGGACCTGTTCGGTCCGGAGCCAGGACGAGCCGTAGAGCGCCCAGACGGCGCCGGAGCCGAGCAGCAGTACGGCCGCGGCGATCACGATCAGCAGGGTCCGCCGGGACATCCGGCGCCCTTCGGTCCCCGGGCGCGGCGGCCGGTCCTGGGTGTCCTCCTGCTGCCCTGCACCGCGCTGGGCGGTCGTCGGTCCGGCCACGCTCGCTCCTTATGCCGGGTCCGGGGGCGCCGCCCCCGGACCCGTACGCCTCACGCGCCTCGGCGTGCGGCAATCGCCTCGTACACCATGCCGACCAGCAGGTCGTCGGCGTCCCGGCGGCCGAACTCGGCGGCCGCGCGGGACATTTCGTACAGCCGGTGCGGATCCGCCAGCACCGGAAGGACGTTGCCCTGCACCCACTCCGGGGTCAGCGCGGCGTCATCCACCAGCAGACCGCCGCCGGCGTTGATCAGCGGCTGGGCGTTGAGCCGCTGTTCGCCGTTGCCGATCGGCAGCGGGACGTAGGCGGCGGGCAGCCCGACGGCGGAGAGTTCCGCCACGGTCATCGCGCCCGCGCGGCAGAGCATCATGTCGGCCGCGGCGTACGCGAGGTCCATCCGGTCCACATACGGTACCGGGATATAGGGCGGCATACCGGGCATGTTGTCCACACGCGGCATTTCGTTCTTCGGGCCGACCACGTGCAGGATCTGGATTCCGGAGCGCTGCAGCAGTGGCGCGACCCGCTGGACCACCTCGTTGAGGTGACGGGCGCCCTGCGAGCCGCCGGAGACCAGCAGCGTCGGCAGGTTGGGATCGAGCCCGAAGGCGGCACGTGCCTCCGGACGGACCCGGGCCCGGTCCAGGGTGGCGATGGTGCGGCGGAGCGGAATGCCGATGTAGCGGGCGCCGCGGAGCTTGCTGTCGGGGGTGGAGACGGCGACCCCGTGCGCGTACCGCGAACCGATCTTGTTGGCCAGGCCGGGCCGGGCGTTGGCCTCGTGCACCACGATCGGCACCCCGGCGCGCTTGGCGGCGAGGTAGCCGGGCAGCGCGACGTAGCCGCCGAAGCCGACCACGCAGTCCGCCTTGGTCCGCTCCAGGATCTGCTCGGCGGCCTTGATGGTGCCGCGCAGCCTGCCCGGGACGGTGATGAGTTCGGGGGTGGGCTTGCGCGGCAGCGGTACGGCCGGGATCAGGGCGAGTTCGTACCCCCGCTCGGGTACGAGTCTTGTCTCCAGTCCGCGCTCCGTGCCGAGAGCGGTGATTCCCACGCTCGGGTCCTGCCTGCGCAGGGCGTCCGCGAGGGCGAGCGCGGGCTCGATGTGGCCGGCGGTCCCCCCACCGGCGAGTACGACATGCACCGAAATTCACCGCTCTCCGGACGAACGCTTCTTGACGCGCCGTCTCATCGTCTTCCATCTCACCCCGGGCCTCCGCATGGCCAGGGCCGCCTTCGCGGCGGGATCCTCTCGCGCGAACGCGATCAGCAGCCCGACAGCGAACATGGTCGGAAGCAGGGCAGACCCTCCGTAGGAGAACAGCGGGAGCGGGACGCCGGCGATCGGAAGCAGACCGAGCACCGCACCGATATTGATCACGGCCTGAGCCGTGATCCAGGTGGTCACACCTCCCGCGGCATACCTCACGAAGGGGTCCTCCGTGCGTCCGGCCACGCGGATACCCGCATAGCCTAGAGCCGCGAAGAGGGCGAGTACCGACAGCGTCCCCGCCAACCCCAGTTCCTCCCCCGTGATGGCGAAGATGAAGTCGGTGTGCGGTTCGGGGAGTTGCCCCCATTTCTCCACACTCGCACCGAGCCCGGATCCGAACCAGCCGCCGGACGCCAGAGCGTAGATACCGTGGACCGCCTGCCAGCACGAGCCGCCGGGTCCCGGCTCGCTCGCGCCCATGCAGTCGAGCCTGGCCATCCGGTTCGGACTGGTCTTGATCAGCACGAAGCCGATCAGTCCGGCGGTGGCGAGCACCCCGGCGAACAGCCGGGTGGGAGCCCCGGCCAGCCAGAGCAGCCCGAACAGTATCGCCGTGAGAATGATCGCAGTGCCCATGTCACCGCCGAGCATGATCAGCCCGAGGAGCATGAAGGCGACCGGCACCAGCGGTACGAGCATGTGCTTCCACTGGTTCAGCAGCCGCTTGTCCTGTTTGCGGGCGAGCAGGTCCGCCCCCCACAGGACGAGGGCGAGCTTGCCGAACTCGCTGGGCTGGAGCTGGAAGGGGCCGCCCAGGTAGAGCCAGTTGCGGTTGCCGTTGACCGACATCCCTATCCCCGGCACCTGGACCAGCACCATCAGGAAGACGGCGCCCATCAGCAGCGGGTAGGACAGGGCGCGGTGCAGCTTCACCGGCATCCGCGCGGCGATCGCCATCAGCCCGGCCCCGATGACGGCGGCCAGGAACTGCTTGCGGAAGAAGTAGGTGCCCGGCTTGTCGAGCTCCAGCGCCTTGATCATCGAGGCTGAGTAGACCATCACGAGCCCGAGCACGGTGATGAGCAGCCCGGCACCCAGGATCAGGTAGTACGCCGTCAGCGGCCGGTCCCAGGCCCGGCGTGCCTGCTCGTAGAGCCGCCGCACACCGCCGCCGCGCGGGGTACGGGGACCGCCCGTGCTCCTGGAGCGGGCGGCGGGGGGCCGCCGGGAGCCGGGCGCGGAGCGGACGCGGAGCGCGAGTCCGTCCGGCTGCGGGGCGCCCGCGGCCGCCAGGAGGGGCGGGTGGAGCGCCCGGCTGATCGCCGCGGACGCCCGTGAGCGGTCCCCGCCGCGTGCGGCAGGGCTCTCTTCGGCCGGCATGGTCCTGTCCCCTCCACTGCTCGTGCCCGGGGCTTCGGTGCCGAGGGCCCGTGCCCACGGCACTGCCGTACGCACCCGGTTGTGCCGGGACGGTACGGCGTGGAGGCCGGGCCCGTCAGGCGCTCTCGGCGGCGAGTGCGCGGACCGCGTCCGCGAAGGCCTCGCCCCGCTTGTTGTAGTTGGTGAACATGTCCATCGAGGCGCAGGCCGGGGCCATCAGTACGGTGTCTCCCGGCCGGGCGAGCCGTGCCGCCTCGCGGACCGCCTCCGACATCGCCCCAGTGTCGGTCCGGTCGAGGTCGGTCACCGGGACCTCGGGCGCGTGTCGCGCGAGGGCTTCGCGGATCAGGTGGCGGTCGGCGCCCATCAGTACGACGCCCCGCAGGCGCCCCGCGCACCCGGTCACCAGCTCGTCGAAGGTGGCGCCCTTGGCCAGGCCGCCGGCGATCCAGACGATGGGGTCGTACGAGGCCAGCGAGGCTTCGGCGGCGTGGGTGTTGGTGGCCTTGGAGTCGTCGATGTACGTGACCCCGGCGACGTCCGCGACGTGCTCGATGCGGTGCGGGTCGGGGCGGAAGTTCCGCAGCCCGTCGCGCACGGCGGCCGGGGCGACGCCGAAGGCGCGGGCCAGCGCCGCGGCCGCCAGCGCGTTGGCGATGTTGTGCGGGGCGGGCGGGTTCACGTCCGCGACCTCTGCGAGCTCCTGGGCCTGCTTCTGCCGGTTCGTCACGAAGGCGCGGTCGACGAGGATGCCGTCGACGACCCCGAGCTGGGAGGGCCCGGGGGTGCCGAGGGTGAAGCCGATCGCCCGGCAGCCCTCCTCGACGTCCGCCTGGCGCACCAGTTCCTCGGTGAGCCCGTCCGCCACGTTGTAGACGCAGGCCACGGTGTTGCCCTCGTAGATCCGGCCCTTGTCCGCGACGTACGCCGCCATGGAGCCGTGCCAGTCGAGGTGGTCGGGGGCCAGGTTGAGTACGGCCGCGGAGTGGGCGCGCGGTGAGGGCGACCAGTGCAGCTGGTAGCTGGACAGCTCGACGGCGAGTACGTCGTACTTCTCGTCGCCGAGCACCGCGTCCAGGAGTGAGACGCCGATGTTGCCGACGGCGGCGGTGCGCAGACCGGCCGCCTCCAGGATCGAGGCCAGCATCCGGACGGTCGTGGTCTTGCCGTTGGTGCCGGTGACCGCGAGCCAGGGTGCTGGTTCGCGGCCGTCCTGTCCGCGCAGCCGCCAGGCGAGTTCGACGTCGCCCCAGACGGGGACGCCCGCCTCGGCGGCCGCGGCGAACAGCGGCTTGTCGGGCTTCCAGCCCGGGGTGGTGACGATGAGCTCGGTGGACTCGGGCAGGGTGGCCCCGTCGCCGAGGCGCACGGTGATGCCCTGCGCCTCCAGCTCCGCTGCCTGGGCGCGCGAGCGCTCGTCGTCCCCGTCGTTGACGACGGTGACGACGGCGCCGAGACCGTTCAGCACCCGGGCCGCCGGGATCCCGGAGACTCCGAGTCCGGCGACCGTGACGTGCTTGCCCTGCCAGTCCGCGTTGCTCACTTCTTGGCTGCCCATCCTGCGTAGAAGAGGCCGAGGCCGACGATGACGCACATGCCCTGGATGATCCAGAAGCGGACTACGACAAGGACTTCGGACCACCCCTTGAGTTCGAAGTGGTGCTGGAGCGGCGCCATCCGGAACACCCGCTTGCGGGTCATCTTGAACGAACCGACCTGGATGACAACGGACATCGTGATCATCACGAAGAGGCCGCCGAGGACCGCCATCAGGAATTCGGTGCGGGAGCAGATCGCCAGACCGGCGAGCGCGCCGCCGAGGGCGAGCGAACCGGTGTCACCCATGAAGATCTTGGCGGGTGAGGTGTTCCACCACAGGAAGCCGAAGCAGGAGCCCATCAGGGCGGAGGCCACGACCGCGAGGTCGAGTGGATCTCGTACTTCGAAACAGGCGCTCGGGTTGGTGAGGGTGGCCGCGTTGGCGCACGACTCCTGGAACTGCCAGAGCCCGATGAAGGTGTACGCGCCGAAGACCATCACCGACGCGCCGGTGGCGAGGCCGTCCAGACCGTCCGTCAGGTTCACGCCGTTGGACATGGCGAGAATCATGAAGAGCGCCCAGACCACGAACAGCACCGGCCCGATCGACCAGCCGAAGTCCTCGACGAACGAGAGCTTGGTGGAGGCGGGGGTGTTGCCGCGGGCGTCGGCGAACTGGAGCGAGAGCACCGCGAAGGCGATGCCGACGGTCAGCTGGCCGATCATCTTCGCCCTGGCACGCAGGCCCAGCGAGCGCTGCTTGACGATCTTGATGTAGTCGTCGAGGAAGCCGACGAGCCCCATCCCCGCCATCAGGAAGAGGACCAGCACGCCGGAGAAGCGCATGTCCTCGCCGGTGATCAGCTTCGCGACGACGTACGCGATGATCGTCGCCAGGATGAAGGCGATGCCGCCCATGGTGGGCGTGCCCTTCTTCGATCCGTGGCTGCGCGGGCCGTCGTCGCGGATGAACTGCCCGTATCCCTTGCGGGCCAGCAGCTTGATCAGCAGCGGGGTACCGACCAGGGTCAGGAAGAGCCCGATGGCCCCCGCGAAGAGGATCTGCCTCATCGGCCGGCGACCTCGCCCTCGGTCGCGTTCTCCAGCAGTGCCGTAACGACCTGCTCCAGGCCGACCGACCGGGACGCCTTCACCAGCACGACGTCTCCCGGGCGCAGTTCACTGCGCAACAGGTCGACGGCAGCCTGTGCGTCGGACACATGCACCGACTCCTCACCCCACGAACCCTCGTTGTATGCGCCCAGTTGCAGCCAGGAGGCCTCTCTGCCCCCGACCGCGACGAGCTTGCTGACGTTGAGCCGGACGGCGAGCCGTCCGACCGCGTCGTGCTCGGTGAGCGAGGCGTCGCCGAGCTCGGCCATCAGGCCGAGCACCGCCCACGTACGACGCCCCTTTCCCATGGCGACCAGCGCGCGCAGCGCTGCCTTCACGGATTCGGGGTTGGCGTTGTAGGCGTCATTGACGAACGTCACGCCGTCCGGACGCTCGGTGACCTCCATGCGCCAGCGGGAGAGGGTGCCCGCCTCGGAGAGCCCTTCGGCGATCTCGTCTGCGGACAGGCCCAACTCATGGGCGACGGCGGCCGCGGCGAGCGCGTTCGACACGTGGTGCTCACCGTACAGGCGCATGGTCACATCGCTGCACCCGGTGGGTGTGTGGAGGCGGAACGCGGGGCGGCCGTCGTCGGTGAGCCGCACGTTCTCTCCCCGTACGTCCGCTTCCGCGGCTTCACCGAAGAGCAGAACGCGGGCCTTGGTGCGGGAGGTCATGGCGCGTACGAGCGGGTCGTCGGCGTTGAGTACGGCGAGACCTTCCGGGGGAAGGGACTCGACCATCTCGCCCTTCGCCTGGGCGATCTGCTCGCGGCCGCCGAACTCACCGATGTGGGCGGTGCCGACGTTCAGGACCAGGCCGATCCGGGGTGGGACGAGACCGGTGAGGTAGCAGATGTCACCGATGTAGCGTGCACCCATTTCGAGGACCAGGTGCCGGGTCTCGTCGGTGGCGCGCAGCGCGGTGAGCGGCAGGCCGATCTCGTTGTTGAGGTTGCCCTCCGGGTAGACGGTGGGGCCCTTGCGCTCCAGGAGCTGGGCGATCAGGTCCTTGGTGGAGGTCTTGCCGGCGGATCCGGTGAGGGCGACCACGGTGGTGCCCAGGCGGCCGACGACGGCGCGGGAGAGCGCGCCGAGGGCCGCCACCACGTCGTCCACGACGATCGCGGGGACGCCGACGGGCCGGGCGGCCAGCACGACGGCCGCACCCGCCTCGACGGCGCGCCGCGCGTAGTCGTGGCCGTCGACCCGTTCACCGGCGAAGGCGACGAAGAGGCTGCCTGGCTTCACCGCCCGTGAGTCGATGACGACCGGCCCGCTGACGGTTGCTGCCGGATCCGGTATGTCGTGCGGCTGCCCGCCGACGATTTCGGCGATCTCGGCGAGGGAAAGGGTGATCACTTGGTCATCCCTGACTGTTGTTCTCGTGGGTGGGGGCGCGGTGGGCGGCGCTCTCGTGTCCCATGGACCGCTCGATGGCCTCGCGCAGGACCACCCGGTCATCGAAGGGGCGCACGACGCCGTGGATGTCCTGGCCCTGCTCGTGGCCCTTGCCCGCGACGATCACGGTGTCGCCGGGCCCGGCCCGGCCGACCGCGGCGGCGATGGCGGCGGCCCGGTCGGCGTCGACCAGGACGTCGCCGCGTTCGTGCACGGGCACTTCCGCGGCGCCCGCGAGCATGGCGGCCAGGATGCCGAGGGGGTCCTCGGAGCGGGGGTTGTCGGAGGTCAGCACGGCGGTGTCGGAGAGCCGGGCGGCGGCCGCTCCCATCGGGCCGCGCTTGGTGGTGTCGCGGTCGCCGCCGCAGCCGAGGACGATGTGCAGCTTGCCCTCCGTGACCTTCTGGAGGGAGCGGAGCACCGATTCGACGGCGTCGGTCTTGTGCGCGTAGTCGACGAGCGCGAGGTACGGCTGTCCGGCGTCGATCCGCTCCAGCCGGCCGGGCACCCCGGGCACGGCGGCGACGCCGTCGGCCGCGATCTGCGGGTCGATGCCCGCGACGGCGAGGGTGACGATCGCGGCCAGGGTGTTGGCGACGTTGAACGGTCCGGGCAGCGGGGCCCTGGCGGTGGCCCGTTCGTCCTTGGGGCCGACGACCGTGAAGGTGGAGCCGAGCTGGCCGACCTCTACGTCCTCGGCCCGCCAGTCGGCGTCCGGGTGGCCCTCTGCGGAGAAGGTGGTGATCGGGACGGATGCCTCGGTGATCAGCCTGCGGCCGTACTCGTCGTCGTAGTTGACGACGCCCTGCCTGCTGCGCTGCGGGGTGAACAGCCGCGCCTTGGCCTGGAAGTAGTCCTCCATGCCGGAGTGGAACTCCATGTGCTCCGGGCTGAGGTTGTTGAAGACGGCCACGTCGAACGTGCAACCGTCGACCCGGCCGAGCACCAGGGCGTGGCTGGAGACCTCCATGGTCACCGCGTCGGCGCCGCGTTCGCGCATCACGGCGAACAGGGCCTGGAGGTCGGTGGCCTCCGGCGTGGTCCGCTCCGACTTGATGCGCTCGTCGCCGATCCGCATCTCCACGGTGCCGATCAGGCCCGTGCTGCGGCCCGCGCCTCGGAAGCCGCCCTCGACGAGGTAGGCGGTGGTGGTCTTGCCGGAGGTCCCGGTGATGCCGATCTGGAGCAGGCCGGTGCCGGGGTGCCCGTAGATCTCGGCGGCGAGTTCGCCCATCCGGCCGCGCGGGTCCTCTGTGACCAGCACCGGGAGTCCGGTGGCGGCGGCGCGTTCGGCGCCCGCCGGGTCGGTGAGGATGGCGGCCGCGCCGAGGCCGGCCGCCTGGGCGGTGAAGTCGGCGCCGTGCAGGCGGGCGCCGGGCAGGGCCGCGTACACGTCTCCGGGGCGTACGGCCCGGGAGTCGTGGGTGATGCCGGTGACTTCGCCGGTGCCCGGCGGTTCGACTCCCAGCCGGACGGCCAGCTCAGCGATGGAGGTCGGCCGCAGCCGATCCGGGCGGGGCGCTCCCGGGTAGTTCACAGGGGCGTCCTTCTGGGTGGTTCGGGACTGTTCAGCGTGGGACACGGCGGTGAGCGTACCGGGAGCACCCGGCCTCTCGCGAAGTGAGGGGCCGGGGTCGTGGTCGTTCCCGTTCCGGTTCCCGGGATCAGGGGTGATGGTTGTCACTGGAGGGTCTCCCCGAGTTCACTCGCCGGGTTTGAAGGACACCGGCAGCCTGGCCGGCTCGCTGCCGGAGGGTGCGGTCTGAAGGGTCTTGAGCGCGAATTCCATGACCTGCTTGTAGATGGGCCCGCAGATCTGGCCGCCGAAGTAGCCGCCCTTGGTGGGGTTCTGGATCGCACAGTAGACGGTGATCTGGGGGTTGTCGGCGGGGGCGAAGCCGGCGAAGGAGGCGGTGTAGCCGTGGTAGCCGCCGCGTACCGGATCGACCCGGTTGGCCGTACCGGTCTTGCCCGCGACCCGGTAGCCGGGGATCTTGGCCTTGGTTCCGGTGCCCTCCTGGTCGCCGACCACCGACTCCAGCATCTTCGCCAGTGTCTTCGCCGTCTTCTCGCTGACCACCCGGGACTGCTCGGGGGCGTCGGCGGCGGTGAAGCGCCCGTCGGCCCCCTTGGTGCCGCGGACCAGGGTGGGTGCGATCCGGACCCCGCCGTTGGCGATCGTGGAGTAGATCGAGGCGGCCTGCATGGCGTTGAGCGAGAGCCCCTGGCCGAACGGGATCGTGTACTGCTGCGAGGTCGACCAGTCCTGCGGCTTGGCGAGGATGCCGGGGGTCTCACCCGGGTAGCCGAGTCCGCTCGGTGAGCCGATGCCGAATTTGCGCAGGTAGGAGTAGAGCGTCTTGTTGGCCTGGGCCTGCGTCTTGCCGAGCTGTCCGGTAGCCAGGATGGTGCCGATGTTGCTGGACTTGGCGAGTACGCCGTTGAGCGTCAGGTACCAGGTGGGGTGGTCGATGTCGTCCTTGAAGAGCCGGTCGCCGCGGTGCAGCCGGTTGGGGACGGTGACGTGGGTGCCGGGGGTGGCCGCCCCCTCCTCCAGCACTGCGGCCATGGACATGACCTTGCTGGTGGAGCCGGGCTCGTACACGTCCTGGAGCGCGGCGTTGCCCAGGGACGCCGCGTCGGCCTGCGAGAGGTCGTTGGGGTCGAATCCGGGGGCGTTGGCCATGGCGAGCACCTCGCCGGTCCGGGTGTTCTGGACGACGACGTAGCCCCGGTCGGCCTTGGACTTCTCCACCTGTTCCGAGATGGCCTTCTGGGCCGCCCACTGGATGTCCCGGTCGATGGTCAGCTCGATGTCGGAGCCCGCGACGGCCGGGACCTCCTTGGTGCCCGCGGTGGGCACCCGGCGGCCGCCGGACTGGGCGTACTTGATCGTGCCGTCCTCGCCCGCCAGCTCCTTGTCCAGCTGCGATTCGAGGCCGCCGGCGCCCTTGCCCTCCGCGTTGACGTAACCCAGTATCCCGGCGGCCAGCCCGCCGTTGGGGTAGACCCGCTTGGTGGTCGCCTCCTGGAAGACACCGGCGAGCACATTGGCTCCGGGGCCGCCGGCCGCCTTGTCCTTGGCGGCCTTCTCCGCGAAGACCGACTTGAGGTCCTTGATCTGCTTCCAGACCTGCGGGGTCTGCCGGCGGGCGAGCACCGTGTACCGGCTCTTGGGCTTCGCGAGCTTCTTGGTCAGTTCGGCGGCGTCGGCGCCGAGGATGGGCGCGAGCAGGGCGGCCGCCTGCTGGGGGGCGTCCGGGGCCTTGCTGTCGGCCGGGGTGAACATCTTGGGGTCGGCGGTGATGTCGTACGCGTCGACGCTGGTGGCCAGCGCGATGCCGCTGCGGTCGGTGATCTCGCCGCGCTCGGCGGCGACGGTGTAGCTGAGGTAGCGGTTCTTGTCCGCCTTGGCGGCGTAGGCGTTGGCGTCGACGGCCTGGACCTGGAGGAGCCGGACGACGAACGCGATCATGACGAGCGTCAGGGCGAGGCTGACCAGCCGGAGCCGGGGGCGCGGGCTGCCGAGCCGCAGCGGACGGCCGGAGCGGGCGCGCGGGGCCGGCCGGCGCGCGGCGGGCGCGGACCGCCGTCGCGCGTCGGGGCGGGGACGGCCGGAGCGGGGCGCCGCGCCACGGGGGCGCGCCGGGCCGGGGACCCGGCGGCGCGGGGGTTCCTTGGAGGGCACTGCGTCACCTGCCGGGGCTTGAGGAGGTCTGGTCTGCCGGGGTACGCGGGGCCGCCTGGGTGCTCGGCGCGGCCACGTCGGGGCCGGCGGCGGAGGTGCTCGGGCCGGTGGCCGCGCTGCCCGACGGGGCGGGGACGCCGGACGCGGGCGAACCGGAGGGGGTCGCCGCGCCCGCGGGGGGCTGCGGCGGCGCGGTGGTCTTCTGCGGGGGTGCGGGGGCCGGTTCGGAGGTGGCGGCGGAGGGCACGCCCCGGACCCTGCCGTCGGGGCCGAGGAAGACGGGGCTGCCGCCGGGGACCATGCCCAGTTCCCGGGCCCGGCGGGCGAGCGCGTCGGGTTCCGCGGAGCTGTCGACGTCGTGCTGGAGCGCCTGCTGCTCGTCGGTGAGGTCCGTGGTGCGCTTCTTCAGCTCGCTCAGCCGGAACGATCCTTCGTTGAGCGCGGAGTTCAGCACGAGCAGGGTGATCAGGCCGCCGCCCAGGAGCAGGACGACCAACAGGACGAAGGGCGTCCGGGCGGCCTTGCTCGGCCCGGCCGGCATCAGCCGGGTGAGCCGTGCGGCACGCCCTTTCAACTGCCCGGCCGCTTTGCTCACCGCACCGCCCCGTCCCTCGGCCGTGTCAGCCCGCCGGGGTCCCGGGGGCTCATCGCTCCTCCGCCCTGATCCGCTGGGCACCGCGCAGCCGGGCGGGGGCGGCGCGCCGGTTCTCCGCGACCTCCTCCTCCGTGGGCAGCTCCGCGCCCCGGGTCAGCAGCTTCAGCCGGGGCTGGTAGCGCTCGGGGACGACGGGCAGCCCGGCCGGAGCGGTGTTGGCGGCGCCCGCCGCGAGCACCTGCTTGACCAGCCGGTCCTCCAGCGAGTGGTACGAGAGGACGGCGATGCGCCCGCCGACGGCGAGGCTCCGCACCGCGGCCGGGATCGCCCGTTCCAGCACGGTCAGTTCGCCGTTGACCTCGATGCGCAGGGCCTGGAAGGTGCGTTTGGCCGGGTTGCCGCCGGTGCGCTTGGCGGCCTGCGGCAGCGAGTCGCGGATCAGCTCGACGAGGCGGGCGCTGTTGCTGAAGGGTTCCTTCTCGCGCTCGCGGACGACGGCGGAGACGATCCGCTTGGCCTGCTTCTCCTCGCCGTACGCCCGCAGGATCCGGACCAGTTCGCCGGGCGGGTAGGTGTTGAGGACCTCTGCGGCGCCCATGCCGGTCGTCTGGTCCATGCGCATGTCGAGCGGGGCGTCCTGGGCGTACGCGAACCCCCGGTCGGCCTCGTCCAGCTGCATGGAGGAGACGCCGAGGTCGAAGAGGACTCCCTGGACCTTGGGGCTCCCCAGCCGGTCGAGCACCTCGGGCAGTTCGTCGTAGACGGCGTGCACCAGGGTGGCGCGGTCGCCGTAGGGGGCGAGCCGCTCACCCGAGAGGCGCAGCGCCTCCTTGTCCCGGTCCAGCGCGATCAGCCGGGCGGTGGGGAAGGCCGAGAGCAGCGCCTCACTGTGTCCGCCGAGGCCGAGCGTGCAGTCGACGACCACGGGCGGCTCGGTGCCCGGTGCCTCCAGAGCCGGGGCCAACAGGTCCAGGCACCGCTGGAGCATCACCGGGACGTGTCGGGTCTGGCTCATGCGCCCTCTCAGGCTCAGGTCCCGGGTGGCGGCACGTACGGCCTGGTCCCCGCCCGCTCGCGAAGGGGAGGTCCGCCGGCGCCGGGGAAGGGGCGTCAGCCGACCGGCGAGCGGGAGAGGGCCGGGCCGTACGTACGCCGCGCACACGGGGAAACTTCGGAATGTGCAGGGTGTCGGTAACTTCCCGTCACTTTAGACCGACCGGCAGCCGGTCCTGCTCCACCCTGCCATTCGATCGATTCCCGATCAATCAACCCGGCAGCGCGTCGGCCCTCCCTTTGTTCACCCGGCCGGGTGACCGGGAGTGAGGCTTGTGGGTTACCTCACAACAAACGCCGTTGACGTTCTTTGTCCGCTTCCACGCCACGCCGGAGCGGCCGAGCCGGGCTAACGTCTTGTCCATGTCGACTTCCACGCATTCCTCCGCCGAGCCGTCCGCTCCCGCCGCAGGCCAGGTCAACTCCGGCGGTACGGTCACCGACCGCCTCGTCGGCGCGAACACCGAGTACGCCGCCGAGTTCACCGATCCCGGCATGGACGCGAAGCCGGTGCTGCGCGTCGCCGTCGTCGCCTGCATGGACGCCCGGCTCGACCTGCACAAGGCGCTCGGCCTGGCGCTCGGCGACTGTCACACCATCCGCAACGCGGGCGGCGTGGTCACCGACGACGTGATCCGCTCGCTGACCATCAGCCAGCGGGCCCTCGGCACCCGCAGCGTGATCCTCATTCACCACACGAACTGCGGCATGGAGTCGATCACCGAGGAGTTCCGCCAGGAACTGGAGGTGGAGGTCGGCCAGCGCCCCGTCTGGGCCGTGGAGGCCTACACCGACGCGGACCAGGATGTCCGGCAGTCCATCCAGCGGGTCCGCACCTCGCCGTTCCTGCTGCACAAGGACGACGTCCGGGGCTTTGTGTTCGACGTGACCACCGGTCTGCTGCGCGAGATCCTTCCGGCTTCCTGACCTCAGGAAAGACCCTTTCCGGCAGCGAAAAACCCACCCAACCCGACATATCGGCCCCAGTTATCCACAGCCGAGTGACACGAAGCGGTAACGGCAACCAGAATGCGGGGGTGACACCCCGTTCGGACACCGTCCGCCGAGGTGTCCGTATTTCGGGGTGGGCCGGGCCGTACAGGAGCGCCGGACCGTGACTGGGGAATCCCGTGCTCCTGGTGAGCGTGGGGCAGGGCCGAGGAGGGCCGGGTGACGACCTATGACGATCGAGCGAGCCTCACAGATCTGACCACCACAGCGGAGCGGGTGCGCAGGTCGGTGGAGAGTGTGATCGAGGGCAAGCCTGAGGTCGTACGGCTTTCGCTGACCGTGCTGCTCGCGGAGGGGCATCTGCTGATCGAGGATGTCCCCGGCGTCGGCAAGACCATGCTGGCCAAGGCGCTGGCGCGGTCCATCGACTGCTCGGTGCGGCGTATCCAGTTCACACCGGACCTGCTGCCCTCCGACATCACCGGGGTCTCCATCTTCGACCAGCAGCGCCGCGAGTTCGAGTTCAAACCGGGTGCGATCTTCGCCCAGATCGTGATCGGCGACGAGATCAACCGCGCCTCGCCCAAGACGCAGTCGGCGCTGCTGGAGTCGATGGAGGAGCGCCAGGTCACGATCGACGGGCACTCCTACGAGCTGCCCGACCCCTTCATGGTCGTGGCCACCCAGAACCCGGTGGAGATGGAGGGCACGTATCCGCTGCCCGAGGCCCAGCGCGACCGGTTCATGGCCAGGGTGTCGATCGGCTACCCCAGCCCGGAGGCCGAGCTGCAGATGCTCGATGTGCACGGCGGTGTCTCGCCCCTGGACGACCTCCAGCCGGTGGCGCACGCACACGACATCGCGAAGCTGATCGAGGCCGTGCGCACGGTCCATGTCGCGGACGCGGTCCGCCGGTACGCGGTGCAGCTCGTCGGGGCCACCCGCGGCCATGCCGATCTCAGACTCGGCGCCTCGCCGCGCGCCACCCTGCACCTGCTGCGCGCGGCCAAGGCCACCGCGGCGCTGGCGGGACGGGACTACTGCCTGCCGGACGACGTGCAGGGGCTGGCGGTCGCGGTGCTCGCACACCGGCTGCTGCCGACCGCTCAGGCCCAGCTGAACCGCCGTACCGCGGAGCAGGTCGTGCTGGAGATCCTCCAGCAGACACCGGTGCCGACCGCCGCGGGCGGTGCGTCCGTCCCGGCTCCGCCGCATCGGCCGGGCACCGCGTACGACACCCGGCAGCAGCCCGGCGTACGGCGGCTCTGATGAGCGCCGGGGGGCCTGCCGCGATGGACGACGGCGACGACAAGGGGGGTCTGCGGGCCGCTCTGAGCGGGCTGACCACCCGGGGCCGGTCCTTCCTCGCCGCCGGTATCGCCGCAGCGGTCTGCGCGTATGTGCTGGGCCAGGGGGATCTGCTGCGGGTCGGACTGCTGCTCGCCGTACTGCCGCTGGTCTGTGTGGCGGTGCTCTTCCGGACCCGGTACCGGGTCGCGGGGACCCGGCGGCTCTCGCCGTCCCGGGTGTCCGCGGGCACGGAGGCGCGGGTCCACCTGCGGATGGACAACATCTCGCGGCTGCCCACCGGCCTGCTGATGCTCCAGGACCGGGTGCCGTACGTGCTCGGTCCCCGGCCCCGCTTCGTCCTGGACCGGGTGGAGGCGGGCGGCCGGCGCGAGGTGTCCTACCGGGTGCGGTCCGATCTGCGGGGACGCTATCCGCTCGGCCCGTTGCAGCTGCGGCTGAGCGATCCGTTCGGGATGTGCGAGCTGACGCGTTCGTTCACCGCGTACGACTCCCTCGTCGTCGTCCCCCGGACCGAACCGCTGCCGCCGGTGCGGCTGGCGGGCGAGTCCTCCGGGTACGGCGAGGGGCGGCAGCGGTCGCTGGCGCTGGCCGGCGAGGACGACGTGATCCCGCGCGGCTACCGGCACGGCGACGACCTGCGCCGCGTCCACTGGCGCTCGACCGCGCGCTACGGCGAGCTGATGGTGCGCCGTGAGGAGCAGCCGCAGCGGGCCAGATGCACAGTGCTGCTGGACACCCGGCAGACCGCCTACCAGGGGACGGGGCCCGACTCGGCGTTCGAATGGGCGGTGTCCGGGGCCGCCTCCGCGCTGATGCACATGCTGGAACGGGGCTTCTCCGTCCGGCTCCTGACGGACGAGGGCAGCGCGCTCCCGGTCGAGGGGGCGGGCGGATTCTCCGGCTCCGGCCAGGATCCGGCGGCCGCGGCCGGGCTGATGATGGACACCCTCGCCGAGGTGGACAACTCCGACGGGGGCGGCCTCTCCCGGGCGTACGACGTGCTGCGCGGCGGCAACGAGGGCCTGCTGATCGCCTTCCTGGGCGAACTGGACGAGGAACAGGCGGCGGTGGCCGCCCGGATGCGGCAGCGCAGCGGTGGTGCCGTCGCCTTCGTGCTGGACAGCGCCGCCTGGGTGCACGGTGAGTCGCCCGCCACGGAGGCGGCGTCCGAGCAGCGGCTGCGGCTGCTGCGCGAGTCGGGGTGGACGGCGGTCGCGGTGAAGCCCGGCAGCGGCCTCGCCGGGCTGTGGCAGCAGGCGAGCCATCTCGGTTCGCTCACGCAGTCCGCGGCCGTGGGCGGCTCGACGGGCGGCACGACAGGTTTCTCCGGTGGTTGGTCATGAGGGGACGGGCATGAGCGGTCGTGGTCGGCTGGCGCTGTGCGCCTACGCGGCGACACTGATGGCGGCGTGTTCGATGCTGCCGCTGGTCGACTCGGTCAGCTGGGTGGTGCAGGCCGCGTTCCTGCTGGCCATCCAGTACGGGGTGGGTGCGCTCGGCCGCCGGGTGCCGCTGCCGCGGCTGCTGACCGTCGCCGTGCAGATGCTGGTCACGCTGATGCTGCTCACCGTGGCGTTCGCCCGGGAGCAGGCGCTGGCGGGGTTCCTGCCGGGGCCGCAGACCGTGATGCTGCTCGCGGATCTGCTGTCGGAGGGCGCCGATGACGTCAGCCGGTACTCGATCCCGGCTCCGGCCACGGCGGGCATCCGGCTGATGCTGGTGGGCGGTGTGCTGCTGGTCGGTCTGGCGGTGGACGTGCTGGCGGTGACGTTCCGCAGTGCCGCGCCGGCCGGGCTCCCGCTGCTGGCCCTGTACTCCGTCGCGGCCGGGCTGTCGGACGGCGGTGCGGACTGGCTGTGGTTCCTCCTCGCCGCCTGCGGCTACCTGCTTCTGCTGCTGGCCGAGGGGCGCGACCGGCTCTCGCAGTGGGGACGGGTCTTCGCCGGTGCGGCCGGGCCCGCCAGAGGTCCGGCCGGTGGCGGCCTTTCGGGCGGCGGAGCGCTCGCCCCGGTGCGCACGGGGCGCCGCATCGGCGCGCTGGCCCTGGGCATCGCGCTGGTCGTGCCCGCGGCGCTGCCCGCTCTCGACAGCGGCCTGCTGTCCGGTTCTGGGGCCGGCAACGGGAAGGGGGGCGGCGGCGGCACCATCTCCGCGGTGAACCCGCTCGTCTCCCTGCAGAACAACCTCAACCAGCCGGAGAACCGGCAGGTGTTGTCGTACCGCACCAACTCGAACAGCCCGCAGGACTTCTATCTGCGGATCCTGGCGCTGGACCAGTTCAACGGCAACGAATGGCGGGCGTCGACCCGCCGGCTGAAGGACGTGCCGAAACGGCTGCCGAGCCCCGGGGGGCTGTCCCCGGAGGTCGCGGTCACGGAGATCAGCTCCAATATCTCCGCGTCCAGTTCGTACCGGCAGACGTATCTGCCGCTGCCCTATCCGGCGACCGAGGTCCGGGTCGGCGGGCACTGGCGGTACGAGTCCGAGGGGCGCACTCTCGTCGGCGACGGCGGGGAGACGACCCAGGGGGCGCAGTACCAGGTGTCCAGCCTGGTCGTGCAGCCGACGTCGGACCAGCTGGCCGACGCGGGACCGGCCCCGGCCGCTCTCCGGCGCGAGTACACCCGGGTGCCCGGCTCGCTGCCGAAGGTGGTCAAGGAGACGGCGGAGAAGGTGACGCGGGGCGCCGGCAACGCCTACGAGCAGGCGGTGAAGCTGCAGGACTACTTCGCCTACGAGGGTGGGTTCACCTACAACACCTCGGTGAACTCCGGCACCGGCAGCGCGGCGATCGGCCGCTTCCTGAAGGACAAGGAGGGCTTCTGCGTCCACTTCTCCTTCACGATGGCCGCGATGGCCAGGACGCTCGGGATTCCCGCCAGGGTGGCCATCGGCTTCACCCCGGGGACCACACAGTCGGACGGTTCGATGTCGGTCGGGCTGCGCGATGCGCACGCCTGGCCTGAGCTGTATTTCGAGGGCGTGGGCTGGACCCGGTTCGAGCCGACGCCGACGCGTGGCACCGCGCCGTCGTACACCCTGCCGGACACCCCCTCCGGCGATCCGGCCGGTCCGGACCGGCCGGAGACGGGCGCGTCGGCCGCCACTCCGGTCGCCCCGTCCGCCTCGGAGAGCTGCCCGGCGCAGTCGCGCAAGCAGGGCGAGTGCGGCAGCACGGTGGCGCCCGGGGCGGTGGGCCCGACGGATTCGGGAACGCCGGCCGGCACGGTGGCCGGTGTGATCCTGCTGGTGGTGCTCATCGCTCTGCTGCCGATGCTGCCGATGCTCTGGCGGATCCGGGCACGGGCCCGCAGGCTGAGCTTCTCCGCCGGGCGTACGCCGGGTGACGTCACCGCCAGAACGCTGGCCGCCTGGCGGGAGATCACCGATACGGCGTGGGACCACGGCATCGTCCCGGACGAGTCCCTGACCCCGCGCAAGGCCGCGGAGCGCCTCGTGCGGCTGGGACGGCTGGACAGCGACGAGGCCGGGGCCGGGGCGGTGCACCGGGTGGCGGGCGCGGTGGAGCAGGTGCTGTACGCGCCGGAGCCGCGGCCCGGGACGGGGCTCTCCGAGGACGTGCAGGCGGTACGGGCCGCGCTGCGGGCCTCCGTCGGCGGGCTGCTCCGGCTCCGCGCGGTCGTGGCACCTCGCTCGGCCGTACGGGTGGTGTGGGCGGCCTCGGACCGCCGGGCGGCTCTGACCGCCCGGTGGCACCTGCCCCGGCGCCCCGCGTGGCTGCGGCGCCCGGCCTGGTCACGGCGCCCGTCCGGCCAGGAGGGCTGACCGGCCCGTCCGGGCTGCCGAACCTGTCCGGGCTACCGGGCCTGTCCGGGCTACCGGGCCCGCCCGGACGGGGCCGGGGCGCGTGCCCGCCGGGCCCACACCGTCCGGCCGGTGTTCTCCCCGGGCGGACAGCGTGTGCGGAGACACGTGTGAGGGGCGGCCGCAGAAATGCGACCGCCCCTCACCCATAAGTGTTCGAAGCGCTTACTGGCCCTGCTCATCGCGGCGGCGCTGCCACCGCTGCTCGATCCGATTCATCACGGTCCGGCGCTGTTTGGGCTGTCGACGCTCGCCCCCGCCTCCGGTCCCGGCCGTCTGTTGCTCACCGGGCTTGGGCGCTTTGCGCCAGCCCGTGACCGCGAGCACCGCGCAGCCCAGCATGACGAGGAACCCCACCACGCTGATCCAGATCTGCTGGGCGACCATTCCGGCCATGAGGAGCGCGATACCCACCAGGAAGCCAGCAACTGCCTGGTAGACCCGTCGCCGGGTGTACGTACGCAGCCCGCTTCCCTCAAGCGCTGTCGCGAACTTGGGATCTTCGGCGTACAGCGCTCGCTCCATTTGCTCGAGCATTCGCTGCTCGTGCTCCGAGAGCGGCACGGAGTCCTCCTCGTCGTCGGCCGCGGGGGGCGGCCGGTATGCGGCCCTTCCAGGATAGGCAGGGAATCGTCCCCGTGAAACCCGCCCTCATTGCCAATCAGCCAGTCCGGGCCGCCACGACGGCTCAGCTGCTGAGGCGTTGATTCCCCAACCTCCGATCCGTCATGCCGGATGGTGTCCTCCGATCATACGGGGCTCAGGCGCTGATCGGGGCTGCTGGGCCGTACTCCGTCTGCGGCTGCGTTGCTGATCAGCCGCGCTAGCAGCGTGATCCGGCGGTGGCTCAGGCCTCCCTGGCACCCAGAACGTGCAGCTGGGTCGCCACCGAATGGAAGGCCGGCAGTTCCGCGGCCGCCGTCTCCAGCTTGAGCAGGGCTTCCATCGCACCGGGCTCGGTGTCCACCAGGACGCCCGGAACGAGGTCCGCGAAGACGCGTACGCCGTGCACCGCGCCGACCTCGGCACCGGCCTCGGAGACCAGCTCGGTGAGCTGCTCCGCCGTGTAGCGCCGGGGCATCGGGTCGCCCTCGCCCCAGCGGCCCGCCGGGTCGCTGAGCGCCTGCCTGGCCTCGGTGAAGTGGCCGGCGAGCGCACGGGCCAGGACCGCGCCGCCCAGCCCGGCGGCGAGCAGGCTGAGGGCGCCTCCCGGCCGGAGCGCGTCCACCGCGTTGCGCACGCCCTGTGCGGGGTCGTCCACGTACTCCAGGACGCCGTGACAGAGCGCCGCGTCGTAGCCACCGCGCCCGGCCACGTCGAACAGGCCGAGGATGTCGCCCTGGACACCGTGGACCCGGTCCGCCACCCCGGCCTCCGCGGCGCGGCGCTCCAGCGCGAAGAGCGCGTTGGGGCTGGGGTCGACGACGGTGACCCGGTGGCCGAGGCGGGCCACCGGCACGGCGAAGTTGCCCGTGCCGCCGCCGGTGTCCAGTACGTCCAGGGCGTCCCTGCCGGTCGCCTTGACCTGACGGTCGAGGGCGTCCTTGAGGACCTCCCAGACCACGGCGGTACGGAGGGAGGCGCGGGGGCGCAGCTGGTCCGACACGGCAGTTGACTCCTCGGCACGGGCCGCCGCTGAGGGCGGAGCGTGAACAGCGCGGGTGACAGGTCCCGACCACCCTATTGCCTCGCGCCGCCCGCACCGTCCTCACGCGTCGGGCCGCTCCCCGCGCGGCTGCGGCAGCACCGGCTGGAGGGCCAGCAGCCGCTCCACCAGGCGCAGGAACATCGCGGCGTCCCGCAGCAGATCGTCCGCGTCACGCCGGCCCGCCGCACCCGGTATGCCCGCCTCCGCACGGGCCCGGCGCCGGGCACCGGAGGCGAACAGCGCGCTCCACTCGGTCAGCTCGGGGGCGATCTCCGGGAGAACCTCCCAGGCGCTGCGGATTTTCTCGCGGCGCCGCCTGGAGGGCTCGGGGCGCCCCCGGACGGCGAGCACGGCGGCGGCGGCGCGCAGCGCGGCGAGGTGGGCGGTGGCATACCGCTCGTTCGGCACGTCGAGAACAGCTGCCTCTTCGAGGCCGGCGTGGGCCTGGGCGAGGAGATCGAGAGCGGCGGGCGGCGCAGTGGCACGCCGGAGAACGGGGTGGACGTCGTGCGCCGGACCGGTCGATGAGGGGGCAGGGCCGTCTGCGCGGCGTCGCGGGGCGGCTGCTGCGGACGAGTGGGCCATGACAGAACCTCCTGTCTCGTAACGGCTCGGTGGCCGTCTGTATCCATCGTGACGGCCCCCACTGACAATCGGTCCCGATCGCCGCCTGACCTGGAGTTTTGCTTCGATCGCAAGTTCGGGCTACCTTTTTTGCACTGACCAGTCAGTCTAAAGAAATGGGGCAGAGCTTGTGGACAGCCCGCACGGGGCCGCCGTCACCGCCGGGAATCTCGGGCTCAAGGGGCCGCGCGGATGGGCCTTCCGCGATGTGAGCTTCAGCGCCGGGCCCGGCTCCCTGATCGCGGTCGAGGGCCCCTCCGGCTCCGGCCGCACCTGCCTGCTGCTCACCCTCACCGGCCGGATGCGCCCCTCGGAGGGGCACGCCGAGACCGGCGGACTGCGCCTGCCGCGCCGGGCGGCCGCCGTACGGCGCATCGCCGCACTGGGGCCGGTGCCGGGGGTCAGCGAGCTCGACCCGGCCTTCACGGTCGCCGAGCACCTGCGCGAACGCGCCCTGCTCCAGCGCCGCTACGACGGCTCCCCGCGCGCCCTGCTGCGCCCGCGCCGCGAGCGCGCCGCCACGGCCGGGGCCCGGATCGACGCGGCGCTGGACGCTGCCGGGCTCGACCCCGCCACCCTGCCCAAGGCGGAGCGGACCCGCGTACGGGATCTGGAGCGGCTGGAGGCGCTGCGGCTCTCCGTCGCCCTCGCGCTGATCGGGCGGCCGGCGCTGATCGCGGTGGACGACGCCGATCTGAAGCTCTCCGACGCCGAACGCGCCGAGGCCTGGGAGCTGCTGCGCTCCCTCGCCGCCGGCGGTACGACCGTGCTGGCCGTGTGCAGTGGCCCGGCTCCGGAGGACGCGGTGACCGTACGCACGGGAGCCGCGAGGACGGCCGAAGCCACCACGGGCACCACCGGCACCACCGCCACAGCACCGGCGGACTCCACGGACACAGCCACGGACACATACACAGCCACAGACACGGACGACGAAGGGACCGCCGATGCGCTCGCCGCGACTGGCCGCTCTTGAGCTGCGGCGCTTCGGCCGGGGCAGGCTGCCGAGGGCCGCCCTCGCCGCCCTCCTGCTGCTGCCGCTGCTCTACGGCGCCCTGTACCTGTGGTCGTTCTGGGACCCGTACGGCCGCTTGGACCGCATCCCGGTCGCCCTGGTCAACGACGACAAGGGCGCCGCCGCCGAGGGCAAGCGCATCGAGGCCGGGGACGAGATCACCGGCAAACTGCTCGACTCCAAGGTCTTCGACTGGCACGAGGTCAGCGCCAAGGAGGCCGACAAGGGCGTCGAGGACGGTACGTACTACCTCTCGCTGCGCATGCCGTCGGACTTCAGCGAGCGCATCGCCTCCAGCTCCGGGGACTCCCCCGAGACCGGCGCGCTCCAGGTGCGCACCAACGACGCCAACAACTACATCGTCGGCCAGATCTCCCGCACGGTCTTCTCCGAGGTCCGCACCGCCGCCTCGGCCGACGCCTCGCGCGGCTTCCTGGACCGGATCTTCATCAGCTTCTCCGATCTCCACGACTCGACGGCGAAGGCCGCCAAGGGCGCCGACGATCTCCAGGGCGGGATCGGCAAGGCGAAGAAGGGCTCCAAGGACCTCGCGGACGGGCTCAAGGACGCGAAGGCCGGCAGCAGCCGGCTGGCCGGCGGCATCGTCAAGCTGAACACCGGCGCGGGCGACCTGAAGACCGGCTCGCACCAGGTCGCGGACGGCACCCAGCTGCTCGCCGACAAGGTGAACGGAGTGGCGGCCGACATCCGCCCGTTCCTCAAGGACAACGGGAAGTCGATCGGGGACACCGCCCGGCTGGTGGCCGATTCCTCGCAGACCGTACGGGACAACCTCGACGTGCTGGTCAAGGCCGCGCCCGCCGCCGCCACCGCGGCGCACACGGCGTCCGACGATCTCACCGCCGTCCACCGCACCCGGTGCGAGGAGCAGCCCCTTCCCGACGCCACCGTCTGCGCACCGCTCAAGCGGGCCGTGGCGGCGGCCGCCGATGTGGCGGCCGTGGCCGACGACGTGAACGTCCTGGTGACGAACCAGCACGGGGACCTCAAGACGCTCCGGGACCAACTGGCCACCCTCCAGAAGCAGGCCGACGCCCTCGCCGAGCGCTCACCGCACCTGGACGAGGACCTGAACGGCGCGGTCAAGAAGATCAACGCGCTCAACACCGGTGCCCACAAGGTCGCCAAGGGCGCCGCCCAGCTGCACACCGGGCTGGCCACGGCCCAGACGGGTTCGGCCGAGCTGAACACCGGCGTGGGCGACCTGAAGAAGGGCGCGACGAGCCTGGACAGCGGGATGATCCGGCTCAAGGACGGCTCGGCCACCCTCGCCCAGGGCCTCAATGAGGGGGCCGGCAAGATCCCCGACTACGACAAGAAGGACCGCGACGCCCGTACCGGGGTGATGGCCGACCCGGTGCAGCTGGCCTCCCAGTCGCTGCACGCCGCCCCGAACTACGGCACCGGCTTCGCGCCCTACTTCATCCCGCTCTCCCTCTGGGTCGGCGCGATGGTGGCGTACATGCTGATCCAGCCGCTGAACCGGCGCGCGCTCGCCGCCGGGGCCCCGGCCTGGCGGATCGCCCTCGCGGGCTGGCTGCCGGTGGCCGCGATCGGTCTGCTCCAGGTGGCCGCCCTGATGTCCGTACTGCACTGGGGTCTCGGACTGCAGATGGTCCGGGCGGCCGGGACTGTCGGCTTCCTGGCGTTGGTGACCTGCTGTTTCGCCGCGATCGTGCAGTGGCTGAACGCCCGCTTCGGGGCGGCGGGGCGCATCCTCGTGCTGGCCGTGCTGATGCTCCAGCTGACCTCGGCCGGGGGCACGTACCCCGTCCAGACCAGTCCGGGCTTCTTCAACGCGATCCACCCCTACCTGCCGATGAGCTACGTCGTCGAGGGGCTGCGCCGACTGATCACGGGCGGCGGGCTCGGCCCGGTCTGGCAGGGCTGCGCGGTGCTGGCGGCCTTCACCGCGGGCGCTCTCGCGCTGACCGCCGTCTCGGCGCGCCGCAAGCAGATGTGGACCGTGGACCGGCTGCACCCGGAGCTGAGCCTGTGAGCACCCCGGGACCTGTGAGAATCAGGAGCATGGAAAGCAGTAGCACCACGCGCCGCCAGGCCACCCGGCAGAAGCTCTACGAGGCGGCCGTGACCCTCATCGCCGAGAAGGGCTTCTCGGCCACCACCGTGGACGAGATCGCCGAACGCGCCGGGGTCGCCAAGGGCACGGTCTACTACAACTTCAAGAGCAAGACCGAGCTGTTCGAGGAGTTGCTGCGGCACGGCGTCGGGCTGCTCACCGCCTCGCTGCGTGCGGCGGAGGAGGAGACCGACGCCCGGGGCGGCAGCCGGGTCGAGGCGCTGGACGCCATGATCCGGGCGGGTCTGGCCTTCATCGACCGCTATCCCGCCTTCACCCAGCTGTACGTGGCGGAGCTCTGGCGCACGAACCGGGCCTGGCAGGCGACCCTGCTGGTGGTGCGTCAGGAGGCCGTCGCCGTGGTCGAGGGAGTGCTCAGGGAGGGAGTCGCGGGCGGCGAGCTCAGCGAGGAGATCGACATCCCGCTGACGGCGGCCGCGCTCGTCGGCATGGTGCTGGTGGCGGCGCTGGACTGGCAGGCGTTCCAGCCGGAGCGGTCGATCGACGACGTGCACTCGGCGCTGTCCCTGCTGCTGCACGGGCGCGTCAGCGGGCGCTGACCCGCCCATGCCGCCGGCCTGCGGGCTCCGGCGGTCCGGACGCACGACGACGCCGGTCAGACCGGGCCCGATCCCCCCGGGCCTCGCCTGACCGGCGTCATCCGTGCTACCGGAGAGCCTCCCCCGTGACCCCGTTCGTTCCCCCGTGGTCCCGGGCCCTCCGTCGCTGCCCCCGTTCGGACGGGGCACCGCGCCTGTTCCGCCGCCCCGTGCCGGCGGTACCGTCGCGGCGCCCCTCCCGTGGTCACCACTCTGCCGTCCAAGCAGGTGGCGGCCCATCCGCGTCCCTACTCATCTCGTCTCCTAGGTACGGATACTCAGAGCTGCGCACCGAAGCCCTCCCCAGCCCGTACGCCAACTGATTACGATCGCCTGCGTGTCCGTACTCCCCCTGGTGTTCACAAGCGGCTGGGCGAGCGGGATCAACGCCTACGCGGTGGTCCTCCTCCTCGGCATCTTCGGCGCGACCGGTGTGAGCGACGAGGTGCCCGCCTCGCTCCAGCGCACCGATGTGCTCGTCGTGGCCGGTGTGCTCTTCCTGTGCGAGCTGGTGGCCGACAAGATCCCTTACGTAGACTCGGTCTGGGACACCGCCCACACCGTCATCAGGCCGGTCTCCGGAGCGGTCGTCGCGGCGCTGCTGGCGGGCGGGGACGGTTCGCTGCCGGAGCTCGCGGCCGGGGCCGTCGGCGGTTCCACCGCGCTGGTGAGCCATCTGGTGAAGGCGGGCACCAGGATGGCGGTCAACACCTCGCCGGAGCCGTTCAGCAATATCGCCATGAGCACGGTCGAGGACCTGGGCGTGGCCGGCGTCGTCACGTTCGCCATATTCCATCCCTGGATCGCGGCCACCATCGCCGGGACGCTGCTGGTGCTCGGTCTGGTGATACTGGCCTTCCTGGCCTCCCGCATCCGCCGGTTCCTGCGCCGCAGGGCGCAGCGGCGGGAGGAGAAGCGGCCGGCCGCCGTCCCTTCCCGGTGGCCTGACGGCTGATCCAGCTGGCCTGACGGCTGAGCTGTCGGTGGCGGCCGTTAAGGTCGCTGCCATGGCACGTATTGCGGTGATCGGCGCCGGGATGGGCGCGATGTCGGCGGCGGCCCGGCTGGCCGTGGCAGGCCACCGGGTGACGGTGTACGAGCGCTCCGAGACCTTCGGCGGCTCGCTCGGCCGCCATGCCCGGGGCGGCTTCGCGTTCGACACCGGACCCTCCCTGCTGCATCTGCCCGCGGTCTACCGCGACCTGTTCGTGAAGACGGGCAAGGAGCCGCTGGAGCGGTGCGTCACGCTGTCCCAGGTCGATCCGGCGAGCCGTCATGTCTTCGCGGACGGCACCTCGGTGTCGCTGCCGAACGCCTCACGGTCCGGAGTCGTCACTGCGCTGGACGCGGCGCTCGGGGACGGTGCGGGTGCGCGCTGGGGCGCGTTCCTGGACCGGGCCGGGGATGCCTGGGACCGGTCCAGGCGGCCCTTGCTGGAGGAGCCGTTGCGCCCCGACTGGCAGGTGCTGGCCCGTGATCCGTACCCGGCCCCGGTGCGGCGGCGGCTGCTGCGCCCGGCGTTGCGGGCCGGCACGGTGGCGGAGGTGGGTTCCTGGGAGCTGGCGGACCCCCGGCTGGCCGCCCTGCTCGACGGGTACGCGCTGTCCTACGGCCTGGATCCGCTGCACGCCCCGGCGAGCGCGGCCCTGCTGCCGTACATGGAGGAGACGTTCGGCAGCTGGTACGTCTCCGGTGGCATGCGGGCGCTGGCGCGGGCGGTGTACGAGCGGTGCCTGGCGCGCAGGGTGGAGTTCGTCTTCGGTGCCGAAGTGGCCCGGGTGGTGGAGAAGGACGGCCGGGCGGCCGGTGTGGAGCTGGCCGACGGGACGGTCGCGGAAGCCGCCCATGTGGTCCTGGGCGCCCAGCCGCGACCGGGGCTGATTCCCGGTCAGGAGATCTGGCGGGACGGCGATGTGACGGTCCAGCCCCGGCCGGGCGGCGCCGGGGCGACGGGCCGGTTCCTGGTGCTGCTGTCGCTGCGCGGCGCCCGCCCCTCCGATGCCGTGCACCGGACGCTGGTTCATCCGACGGACGGGGCGGCCGAGCGCGCGGCGGTGTTCGGTGGCCGGCTCGCCGAGCACCCCACGGTGACGGTGCTGCGCCCCGACGACCCCTCGACCCGTCCCGACGCGGACCACGAGGCGGTGACCCTGATGGCGACGGTCGCCCCGCACGGCGCGGTGGACTGGACGGACGCCGCGCTGCGGAAGCGGTACGCGGACACCCTGATCGACGCGGCGGACGCGGCCGTGCCGGGCCTGCGCGAACGCGTGCTCCACACGGAGGTGCGGACGCCCGCGGAGACCGAGGCGGAGACCGGCGCGGCGGGTGGCGCGGTTCCCCCGCCCGCACTGGCCGGGGCCGGGGGCGGGTATCTGCACGCGGGCAACAGCACCCGGCTGCCCGGCCTGCTGCTGGCGGGCGGCTGGTCGCATCCGGGCGGCGGGCCGGCGCACGCGGGGATGTCGGGGACGCTGGTCGCGGGGCTGATCGTCGAGGGGGACGGCTTCCGCGGCTCGCAGTGAGCCGGGCGTCGCCCGAGCGGGAGCGGCGCCGGGTACCGTCCCGGCGGCCGTCGCGGGCTCAGTAGCGGTACTGGTCGTTGTGGCCGGTGTCGTAGCCGTTCGGGTACGGGGCCGGCTCGGCGGGCTGCTCCGGGGGCAGCGGGGCGTAGTGCTGCTCGCCCTCGCGCTGCTGCGGCACCCAGACCCCGCCCGGAGGCGTCTCGGGGGCGTACTGCTCGGACGGGGCGTACGGGTCGGCGTACTGCGCCCCGCCGCCGTTGCTGTCGTGGTTCCCGTAGCTGTCGTACGTGCCGTACTGCGGGGCGCCCGCGGTCGTGCCGGTGCCGATGTACGGGTCGGAGTAGGCCGCGTACTGCTGCCCGGAGGTGCCGTAGTCGTACTGCCCGGCTCCCGCGTAGCCGTCCTGGCCCGCGTAGGTCTCCTGGCCGGGGTAGCCGCCCTGGCTGCCGTAGGGCTCCTGGCCGCCGTAGGCGTCCTGGCCCTGCGCCGGGTACGCGGAGTAGTCGGTGTAGGGCTCGTAACCGGCGTACTGCGGCCGGCCCTGGGGCTGTTCGGGTCCCTGGTGCTGCTGCTGTTCCTGCCGGGGCCGGGAGTCGGTGTAGACGCCGTACTGGCCGGTGTCGTCCGGCAGGGGCTCCGGCTCGTAGACCGCCGCCGGGCCCTGCGGGGCGTGGGACGGCTCCGGCGGCGTGGAGCCGGGCTCGTACTCCGTCTCCAGGTCAGAGACCTGCAGCCGGGGTTCGCGGTCGGGGCTTCCACGGCGGCGGCGGCTCTCGCCGGGGCTGCCGCCTATGGCCCAGCCGGTCGAGAACCCGCGCCGGAACGAGAGCGTGACGTACGTCTGGCCCGTCGCGAAGGCGATCGCGCCGATCACGATCACGGGCACGGACGGCATCAGTACACCGATGACCACACCGACGAAACCGGTGAAGGCGAGCAGGCGCCAGCGGAGTCGCGCCTTGTACTGGAGCAGCACCTCTCCGAGCAGCCACAGCGCAACGATGCCGAACGCGATGTAGAGGACCGTCCAGCCCATGCCCGCCCCCTTCTACGGCCGCCGCCCCGGAGCTCGGCGGGTACGGCCGGTCACGACTGCCTGTGCAGTCCGAGATTTTCGTAGATTTCGAGCGTCGCCGTCGAGTTGTTCAGCGTGATGAAGTGCAGCCCGGGGACACCCTCGGAGAGCAGCTTCGCGCAGAACCGCGTTGCGAAGTCGATGCCAATGGAGCGTACAGCGGCGGGATCGTCCTTGGCGGCGAGGATGCGTTCTTTCAGGGCTGTGGGCAGCGTCGCGTTGCTGAGCTGCGCGAATCGCTCCAATTGCCGGACGCTCGTGAGGGGCATCACCTCGGGAATGACCGGAGTTTCGCAACCGGCGGCGACCACCCGGTCACGCATCCGCAGATAGTCCTCCGGGTCGAAGAACATCTGGGTGATCGCGTAGTCCGCGCCGGCGCGGCACTTGTCCACGAAGTGCCGGATGTCGGTGTCCCAGTCGGCCGAGCGCGGATGCATTTCCGGGAAGGCCGCGACGCCGACGCAGAAGTCGCCGGACTCCTTGATCAGCCGGACGAGATCCGCCGCGTACCGCACGCCCTGCGGGTGCTCGACCCACGGACCCATCGGATCGCCGGGCGGGTCACCGCGCACGGCGAGGATGTTCCGGATCCCGGCGTCCGCGTACTGGCCGATCATGTTGCGCAGTTCGGCGATGGAGTGGTTGACCGCCGTGAGGTGCGCGACCGGGGTGAGGGTGGATTCGGCGGCGATGTCCTGGGTCGCCTTCACCGTCCCGGCCCTGGTGGACCCGCCGGCTCCGTACGTCACCGAGACGAAGCTCGGGCCCACCGCCTCGATCCGGCGCAGCGCGTTCCAGAGGTTCCGTTCACCCTTCTCGGTCTTGGGCGCCCAGAACTCGAACGAGTGCAGGGTCTTGCCGGTCGCGAGCATCTCGCGCACGGTGCGCGCGCGATCTGTCCTGGTGGAGGGTGTACCGAAGGCCATAACGGCAGGTTAACCAGGGCGTGACGGCGACCCAACCGAACTGGCGAGATTTGCCCGAATTGACCGGTTCTTGTCCACGCTTCGGACACCGATGTCCCAAACACGTCCCCGGAAGGCCGGCGGATCACGCGTCGGCGCGCGCCCGGATCCTTTCGGCCAGCTCGGCGGCGGCGGCAGCCGGATCCGACGCCTCGGTGAGGGCACGTACGACGACGACGCGGCGCGCTCCGGCGTCGAGCACCTCGTCGAGGTTGCCGGCGTCGATGCCGCCGATGGCGAACCAGGGGCGGGCCGGGGCGAGCGAGGCGGCGTAGCGGACGAGGTCCAGACCGGGTGCGTGGCGGCCGGGCTTGGTCGGAGTGGGCCAGCAGGGGCCGGTGCAGAAGTAGTCCACGCCGGGCTCGGCCACGGCGGCGTCGACCTCGGCCTCGGCGTGCGTGGAGCGGCCGATGACGACGTCCTGGCCGATGATCGCGCGGGCGGCGGGCACCGGCAGGTCACCCTGGCCCAGGTGCAGCACGTCGGAGCCGATGGCGTGAGCCACGTCGGCCCGGTCGTTGACCGCGAGGAGCTTGCCGTGCCGCCCGCACGCCTCGGCGAGGACCGCGAGGTGTTCGAGCTCCTCGGCCGCCTCCATCCCCTTGTCGCGGAGCTGGACGATGTCCACTCCGCCGGAAAGCACCGCGTCGAGGAACTCGGGGAGGTCTCCCTGGCGCCTTCGGGCGTCCGTGCACAGGTACAGCCGGGCGTCGGAGAGCGGTGCGCGAGGCTTGGGCATGGCGAGGTTCCCCCGGGGAGCGATGACGTCGGTCAGGTGGCGCGGAGGGATGCGGACCGCACGGCGCGGCCCGCATCCCGGTACGGCAAAAGGTCAGACGGCGAGCGCCTGGGCGCGGCGCTTCACCTCCGTGCCGCGATTCTCACTCAGCGCCTGCGCGGGCGTGCCCGGCAGGCTCGGGTCGGGGGTGAAGAGCCATTCCAGCATCTCCTCGTCGGAGTAGCCGTCGTCCCTCAGGAGCGTCAGGGTCCCCGAAAGGCCCTTGACCACCTTGTCGCCGTCGATGAAGGCGGCAGGCACCTGGAGCGCCCGGTTCTCACCACGTCGTACGGCGATGAGCTGGCCCTCCTTGACCAGCTGCCGTACACGCGTCACCTGGATATCGAACATTTCGGCGATATCGGGAAGGTGGAGCCAGGCAGGGACGAGAGCATCGATCTTTGCGTCAATCTCGGTCACGGGACAAGCCTGCCATCCCGGACTGACAGCCGACACCCGGACTCCGCCCTTGGGGGCCTCGCGCACCCCGTCGGCGGTGCGGCCGGGGCCTGATCCGCCGGACAGGCCCTACTGGCGTACGGCCGACTTCAGCGGCACCGAGGCGTCACCGGCCAGCCGCGGATCGAGCGGCGTCCCCGCCTCGATGAGCTTGCGTCCCTGGATCAGGTCGCGCGGCCGGCCGACGGAGAGCACGGCGGCCAGGACACCGCCTCGCAGCCAGCACACGGACCAGGCGGGACCGTCCGGATCGCCGCGCCACAGCAGGGTGTCGGCGCCCTCGTGGTAGCCCGCGTACTGCACGAACCTGCCGAACTGCTCGGACCAGAAATAGGGCACGGGGTCGTAGGCGGGCGGCTCCGACCCGTCCGGCGACGCCCCGATGATGTGGGCGGCCGCGGTCCGCGGCCCCTGGAGCGCGTTGTCCCAGTGGTGGACCAGCAGCCGCGCCCCGTAGCGCGCGGAGGGGAAGGAGGCGCAGTCGCCCACGGCGTACACGTCGGGCAGCGAGGTGCGCAGCGCCGCGTCGGCGGTCACAGATCCGTCGGGCCCGAGTGCGACGCCGGAGCCGGCCAGCCATCCGGTGGCGGGCCGTGCGCCGATCCCCACGACGACGGCGTCGGCCGGCAGGGCGCGGCCGTCCGCCAGGAGCACCCGGCCCGGCTCGACCCCGGCCACCCGCGCCCCGGTCAGCAGCGTGGCGCCGCTCTCCGCGTACCAGGCGGCCATCGGGGCGGCGACCTCGGCGGGGAGGGCGCCCGCGAGGGGGCGTTCCGCGGCCTCGACGACGGTGACCTCGCAGCCTGCGGAGCGGGCCGCGGTGGCGAACTCGGCGCCGATCCAGCCCGCGCCGACGACCACGACGGTGTGCCCCGCGTCCAGGACGGGCCGCAGCCGCGCCGCGTCGTCCAGGGTGCGCAGCAGATGGACCCCCGGCACCCCCTCGGAGCCGGGCAGCACGACGGGTTCGGCTCCGGTGGCGATGACCAGGACGTCGTAGGGGACGGGCCCCTGCGAGGTGTCCAGCTCGTGGTCCGCGGCGCGCAGGCCCGTGACCTCGCGGCCCAGCCGCAACTCGATGCCGAGTGTCTCGAAGTCGATGTCGAAGGCGGATTCCTCGGCCTTGCCGAGCAGCACCGCCTTGGACAGCGGTGGACGGTCGTAGGGCTGATGGGGTTCGGCGCCGATGAGAGTGAGGGCGCCGGTGAAGCCCTGTTCCCGCAGGGCCACCGCCGTCTGCACACCCGCCATGCCCGCGCCGACGACGACCACCCGCCGCCCGGCCCGCTCCGACTGCCGCTCCGGCCGCTCTGCCCGCTGCTGCTCGTTCACCCGACCACCTTAATCAACTGACGGTCCGTCAGGAAAGGGGTTCCTCACCGTCCTCGTACCACCGGCCTCCTGCTTTACCCGTCCAGGGAGGCTGGGTCTAGGGTGGCTGACGTAAAAGACTCGCGGGAGCCCGGACGTACCGGGCTGAGAGGGAGGCTGGACGGCCTCCGACCGTACGAACCTGATCCGGGTCATGCCGGCGAAGGGAGGGGCTGGATGCCCATGCCTGTCCACCACGAGAGCGGCTACGAGGTCCTCGTCATCGGGGGCGGGATCATCGGCCTGGTCACCGCCTGGCGGGCCGCCCAGCGCGGTCTGACCGTCGCGGTCGTCGATCCGGAGCCGGGCGGCGGGGCCGCCGGGGTCGCGGCCGGAATGCTGGCCGCCGTCACCGAACTGCACTACGGCGAGGAAATGCTGCTGGGGCTCAACCTGGCCTCCGCCGCGCGCTATCCGGCGTTCGCGGCCGAGCTGGAGGCGGCGAGCGGGCAGGACATCGGGTTCCGCGCCTGCGGCACCCTGGCCGTCGCGCTGGACACCGACGACCGCGCCCATCTGCGGGAGCTGCACGAGCTGCAGCGCCGCTCCGGGCTGGAGTCGCAGTGGCTCACCGGCCGGGAGTGCCGGCGCCTGGAACCGATGCTCGCGCCGGGCGTACGCGGCGGACTGCGGGTCGACGGCGACCACCAGGTCGACCCGCGCCGGCTGTCCGCCGCGCTGCTGACGGCGTGCGAGCGGGCCGGGGTCGTCTTCCACCGGCAGCGGGCAGAGCGGCTCTCCGTGGTGCGCGACCGGGCCACCGGGGCGGTACTGGCCGATGGTTCCGAGCTGCCGGCCGATCAGGTCGTGCTCGCCGCCGGCAGCCTCAGCGGCCGGCTCGCGGAGGTGCCGGAGCACGTCCGGCCACCCGTCCGCCCGGTCAAGGGCCAGGTGCTGCGGCTGACCGTACCCACCGCGTACGCCCCCTTCCTCAGCCGCACCGTGCGGGCCGTGGTCCGGGGCAGCCACCTCTACCTCGTGCCGCGCGAGAACGGCGAACTGGTGGTCGGCGCCACCAGCGAGGAGATGGGCTGGGACACCACCGTCACGGCGGGCGGGGTCTACGAGCTGCTGCGCGACGCCCACGAGCTGGTGCCCGGCATCACCGAGCTGCCGCTCACCGAGACCCGGGCCGGTCTGCGCCCCGCCTCCCCCGACAACGCCCCGCTGCTCGGCCGCACCGCGCTGCCCGGCCTCCACCTCGCCACCGGCCACCACCGCAACGGGGTGCTCCTCACCCCGGTCACCGGTGACGCCATGGCCCGGCTGCTGGCCGAGGGCGAGCTGCCCGAGGTGGCCCGCCCCTTCTCCCCCGGCCGCTTCCCGGCCGCCGCCCCCGTACGACAGGAGCAGCCCGCATGACCGCGCCCACCTCACTGGCCGTCTCCGTGAACGGCGAGACCGTCACCGTCGCCGCCGGCACCACCCTGGACGTCCTCGTCGCGACCCTGACCGAAGCGCCCTCCGGGGTCGCGGCGGCGCTGAACGAGACCGTCGTGCCGCGCGGCCAGTGGTCCGGCGCGGCGCTCGCGGACGGCGACCGGGTCGAGGTCCTCACCGCGGTCCAGGGAGGCTGACCGTGTCCGACGACCTCTTCACCCTCGGGGACACCACCTTCGGCTCCCGGCTGATCATGGGGACGGGCGGGGCGCCCAGCCTCGATGTGCTGGAGCGCGCGCTGACCGCCTCCGGCACCGAGCTGACCACCGTCGCGATGCGCCGCCTCGACCCGACCGTGCAGGGCTCCGTGCTCTCCGTACTGAAGAAGCTCGACATCCGGGTGCTGCCGAACACGGCGGGCTGCTTCACCGCGGGCGAGGCCGTGCTCACCGCCCGGCTGGCCCGCGAGGCGCTCGGCACCGACTGGGTCAAGCTGGAGGTGGTGGCCGACGAGCGCACCCTGCTGCCCGACCCGGTCGAGCTGCTGGACGCCGCCGAGATCCTGGTGGACGACGGGTTCACCGTGCTGCCGTACACCAATGACGACCCGGTGCTGGCCCGGAAGCTGGAGGACGTGGGGTGCGCGGCCGTCATGCCGCTCGGCTCCCCGATCGGCTCGGGCCTGGGCATCCGCAATCCGCACAACTTCCAGCTGATCACCGAGCGGGCCGGGGTCCCGGTGATCCTGGACGCGGGCGCCGGTACGGCCTCGGACGCGGCGTTCGCCATGGAGCTGGGGTGCGCGGCTGTGATGCTCGCCTCGGCGGTGACCCGGGCCCAGGAGCCCGAGCTGATGGCCGCCGCGATGCGGCACGCGGTGGAGGGCGGGCGCCTCGCGTACCGGGCGGGCCGGATCCCGCGCCGCCACTTCGCCGAGGCATCGTCGCCGGTGGCGGGGCGTGCGGCGCTGGACCCGGAGCGCCCGGCGTTCTGACGCAGGGCCCCGCGGCACCGGATCGCGTGTCCCTGTCACGGCTCGGCTGCAGTACTGCCCCGGGATCGCCCCGGGCAGTCGGTGGTGTCCGTGGCGGCTCGTAGACTCGCTGCGTGGATACGACCCTCCAGGACCCTCTCGTCGGGCAGCTGCTCGACGGCCGCTACCGCGTCGATGCCCGCATCGCCGTGGGCGGCATGGCCACGGTCTACCGGGCCATGGACACCCGCCTCGACCGGGTGCTCGCCCTCAAGGTGATGCACCCGGCGCTCGCGACCGACGCCTCGTTCGTCGAGCGCTTCATCCGCGAGGCCAAGTCGGTGGCGGGGCTCGCGCACCCCAATGTGGTCGGGGTCTTCGACCAGGGAGCCCAGGGTCAGTACGTCTACCTGGCCATGGAGTACGTCGCGGGCTGCACGCTGCGCGATGTGCTGCGCGAGCGCGGCGCGCTGCAGCCTCGGGCCGCGCTGGACATCCTGGAGCCGGTGCTCGCCGCGCTCGGCGCCGCGCACCGGGCCGGATTCGTACACCGGGACATGAAGCCGGAGAACGTGCTCATAGGCGACGACGGCCGGGTCAAGGTCGCGGACTTCGGCCTGGTACGGGCCGTGGGCACGGTGACCAACACCACCGGCTCCATCCTGGGCACCGTCTCCTATCTCGCCCCCGAGCAGATCGAGCACGGCACCGCGGACACCCGCGCCGATGTGTACGCGTGCGGCGTGGTGCTGTACGAGATGCTCACCGGCGCCAAGCCGCACACCGGGGAGTCCCCCGCCCAGGTCATCTACCAGCACCTCAACGAGGACGTCCCGGCCCCCTCCACCCTCGTCCCCGGGCTCGCGCCCGAGCTGGACAGGCTGGTCGCGAGCGCCACCGCGCGGGACCGCGAGGTGCGGCCGTTCGACGCGGTCGCACTGCTCGCCGAGTCCCGCGAGGCCCGCGCCGGGCTCACAGAGGCCCAGCTGGACGCCGTACCGCCACAGGCCCTGGCGGAGGTGCGCGACGCCGCGGAGGACCGCACGAGCGTGATCCCGAGGGTGCTGCCGCCCGGTCAGGGCACCGCCCACCACACCAGCCGGCTGGAGACGCCCCCGCCGCTGCCGCCTGAGCGGCCCGCCCGCCGGGCCGGGTTCCTCGGCGGCCCCCGGCGCGGCATCATCGCCTCGGTCGTCGCGGTGCTGCTGGTCCTCGGGATCGGCGGCGGTGTCTGGTACATCAACTCCGGACAGTTCACCCACGTCCCCCGGGTGCTCGGCCAGAGCGAGAAGGCGGCCAAGGAGCGGCTGTCGGACGCCGGCCTGGAGCTGAAGGGCGTGGAGCGCGCCTACAGCGACACCGTCGAGCGCGGCAAGGTGATCGACAGCGACCCGAAGTCGGCCGCCCGGATCCGGGGCAACGGCTCGGTGAGGCTCGTCGTCTCGCGCGGGCCCGAGATCGTGAAGGTGCCCGATGTCGAGGGCGTCAAGCTGGCCGAGGCCAAGCGGCAGCTGACGAAGGCGGGCCTGGTGCCCGGCATGACCACCAAGGAGTTCAGCGAGGACGCGGCGGCCGGTGAGGTGGTGCGCACGGACCCCGAGGCCGGTGCCGAGCGCCACCCGGACACCGCGGTCGCACTCGTCGTCTCCAAGGGCAGCCCGGTCGACGTCCCCGACGTCACCGGCCTCTCCGTCGAGGACGCCACCGACGCGCTGGACGATGAGGGCCTGAAAGCCAAGGTGCTGCCGGGCCGGGTGAACTCCCCCGAGGACGCGGGCGACGTCGCCAAGCAGTCCCCCGCCGAGGGCAAGGAGGCCGCCGAGGGCGACACCATCACGCTGACGGTCTCCAAGGGCCCCCGCATGATCGACGTGCCGGACGTCACCGGCAAGGACGTGGACGACGCCCGGAGCGAGCTGGAGGACGCGGGCTTCGAGGTCAAGGTCGACCGCCCGTTCCTCTCCTTCAGCGACACGATCGCGAGCCAGTCCGTCGACGGCGGCGACCGGGCGCCGGAGGGCAGCACCATCACCATCAAGACCAAGGGACTGTAGGGCCTTATGCGCAACCCCGTCGGTGGCCACGTGCCGGTGGCCGGTGGCCTGGCCAAGGTCGGCCTCCCCTACGCCCGGGAGATGGGCGCGGAGGCCGTCCAGGTCTTCGTCGCCAATCCGCGCGGCTGGGCGACGCCCGCGGGGAACCCGGCGCAGGACGAGCGGTTCCGGGCCGAGTGCGCCGCCGCGTCCATGCCCGCCTACGTACACGCCCCGTACCTGATCAACTTCGGCTCGCACACCCCGGCGACCGTCGAGAAGTCCGTGGACTCGCTGCGCCACTCCCTGCGCCGGGCCCGCGAGATCGGCGCTCTGGGCGTCGTGGTGCACACCGGCTCCGCGACCAACGGCAGGCCGCGCGAGGAGGCGCTGGCCCAGGTACGCACACACCTGCGGCCGCTGCTGGACGAGCTGACGCACGAGGACGACCCGTTCCTGCTGCTGGAGTCGACCGCGGGCCAGGGCTTCTCGCTCTGCTCGCGGACCTGGGACTTCGGCCCGTACTTCGAAGCGCTCGACGCCCATCCGAAGCTTGGCGTCTGCCTCGACACCTGCCACATCTTCGCGGCGGGACACGATCTGGCCGGTCCCGGCGGGATGAAGGAGACGCTGGACCTGCTGGTGGAGACGGTCGGCGCGGGCCGGCTCCAGCTGATCCACGCCAATGACTCCAAGGACGTGGCCGGTGCCCACAAGGACCGGCACGAGAACATCGGCGCCGGTCACATCGGTGAGGAGCCGTTCCGGGAGCTGTTCTCCCATCCGGCCACCGAGGGCGTACCGCTGATCATCGAGACGCCGGGCGGCAAGGAGGGCCACGCGGCGGACGTGGCCCGGCTGAAGGAGCTGCGCGGCCGGAGCTGACCGCGCTCAGCCCGTGGTGAGGTCAGAGCTCGGGGCCGTCCCCGGGCTCCTCCTGGTAGGAGTAGCGCTGCTCCTTCCACGGATCGCCGACGTTGTGATAGCCGCGCTCCTCCCAGAAGCCGCGGCGGTCGGCGGTCATGTACTCGATGCCCCGGACCCACTTGGGGCCCTTCCAGGCGTAGAACTGCGGAACCACGAGCCGGAGCGGGAAGCCGTGCTCCGCGGTGAGCAGCTCGCCGTCCTTGTGGGTGGCGAACAGGGCCCGTTCCGCCGTGAAGTCGTCGATCCTGAGGTTCGAGCTGAATCCGTATTCGGCCCAGACCATCACATGGGTGACTTGGGGCGCGGGCGGTGCGAGGGCGACGACGTCGCGGACGAGCACCCCGCCCCACTCGGCGCCGAGCATGCTGAATTTCGTCACGCAGTGCAGATCCGCGACGACCGAGGAGAACGGCAGTTCCGAGAATTCCTGATGGTTCCAGCAGTGCTTGTCGCCATCGGCGGTGGCCCCGAAAACGCGGAATTCCCAGCGCTCGGGTTTGAACTTCGGCACCGGTCCGTAATGGGTGACCGGCCAGCCTCGCTGAAGTCGCTGCCCCGGCGGAAGCTCGGACTGCTCTGCTGCGCGGTTTTCCCGGCTTTCCGGCTGACCCATGACTCCATGGTGACAGACAGGCAGGGGTGGTCATGACCAGCACAGAGACGATTCGGGCATGCCTTACTAAGCATGTACTTACTGGACGGCCACCGGGTGCGATGCGAAGATGCGGCCAACTTGCCCAGTTCACCGGTTGGAAGGAGCCTCTGCGATGCAGGGCGACCCCGAGGTCCTTGAGTTCCTGAACGAGCAGCTGACCGCCGAATTGACTGCCATCAATCAGTATTTCCTGCACGCGAAGATGCAGGACAACTTCGGCTGGACGAAGCTCGCGAAGTACACGCGCTCCGAGTCGTTCGACGAGATGAAGCACGCCGAGATCCTGACCGACCGGATTCTGTTCCTCGACGGACTGCCGAACTACCAGCGGCTCTTCCACGTCCGGGTGGGCCAGACGGTCACCGAGATGTTCCAGGCGGACCGCCAGGTCGAGGTGGAGGCGATCGACCGCCTCAAGCGCGGCATCGAGCTGATGCGCGCCAAGGGCGACATCACGTCCGCGAACATCTTCGAGTCGATCCTGGCCGACGAGGAGCACCACATCGACTATCTCGACACCCAGCTGGACCTGGTCGAGAAGCTCGGCGAGCCGCTGTACATCGCGCAGCTGATCGAGCAGCCGGAGAGCTGACCCGGCTCAGGCGGCTTCGGGGAAACCGGCCGCAGGTACGGGAGCGGTGCCCGTGTCGAGACGCTCGACGGTGCCGGCCGGCTGCTTCTGGTCGAGCAGTTCGCGGCGCGGACAGGCGCCGCGGCCGAGCATCGCCTGGATGGTGCGCACACAGCCGCCGCAGTCGGTACCCGCCTTGCAGGCGGAGGCTATCTGGCGGGGCGTGCAGGCGCCGGCTTCCGCATGCTTCTTGACCTGCTGCTCCGTAACGCCGAAGCACGAGCAGACGTACATGCGGTTTCACCTCCCGGCGGGACGAGGTCGTGGCGGCCGCCCCGATAATCGGTGAGGCTAACCTAACCTTACCCGCCACTCAAGGGCGGTAAAAGCCCCGGAACGCCCTGTGGGGCACGGATCACATCGATCCGTGCCCCACAGTCGTACGTGTGCCACCTGCCGTGACGCCTACTGGTCCCGGTACATCTCGGCGACCAGGAACGCGAGGTCCAGCGACTGGCTGCGGTTGAGCCGCGGGTCGCAGGCCGTCTCGTAACGCTGGTGCAGATCGTCCACGAAGATCTCGTGGCCGCCGCCGACGCACTCGGTGACGTCGTCACCGGTGAGCTCGACGTGGATGCCGCCCGGGTGGGTGCCCAGGCCCTTGTGCACCTCGAAGAAGCCCTTGACCTCGTCCAGGACGTCGTCGAAGCGGCGGGTCTTGTGGCCGGACGCGGCCTCGAAGGTGTTGCCGTGCATCGGGTCGGTGACCCAGGCGACGGTGGCACCGGAGGCGGTGACCTTCTCGACCAGCTCGGGGAGCTTGTCGCGGACCTTGTCGGCGCCCATCCGGACGATGAAGGTCAGCCGGCCGGGCTCGCGCTCGGGGTCGAGGCGGTCGATGTAGCCGAGCGCCTCGTCGACGGTGGTCGTCGGTCCGAGCTTGATGCCGATGGGGTTGCGGATCTTCGAGGCGAACTCGATGTGCGCGCCGTCCATCTGGCGGGTGCGCTCACCGATCCACACCATGTGGCCCGAGGTGTCGTACAGCTCGCCGGTGCGCGAGTCGGTACGGGTCAGCGCCGACTCGTAGTCCAGCAGCAGGCCCTCGTGCGAGGCGTAGAACTCGACGGCCTTGAACTCGGCCGGGTCGGTGCCGCACGCCTTCATGAAGTTCAGCGCGCTGTCGATCTCGCGGGCCAGTGCCTCGTAGCGCTGGCCGGACGGGGACGACTTCACGAAGTCCTGGTTCCAGGCGTGCACCTGGCGCAGGTCGGCGTAACCGCCGGTGGTGAAGGCGCGCACGAGGTTCAGCGTGGAGGCGGACGCGTGGTACATCTGCTTCAGCCGGTCCGGGTCCGGAACGCGCTCGGCCTCGGTGAAGGCGAAGCCGTTGACGGAGTCGCCGCGGTAGGTCGGCAGGGTCACGCCGTCGCGGGTCTCGGTCGACTTGGAGCGGGGCTTGGAGTACTGGCCGGCGATCCGGCCCACCTTGACGACGGGCACGGAGGCCGCGTAGGTGAGGACGGCGCTCATCTGGAGCAGCGTCTTCAGCTTGGCGCGGATGTGCTCGGCCGACACGGCGTCGAAGGCCTCGGCGCAGTCACCGCCCTGGAGCAGGAACGCCTCGCCCTTGGCGACGGCTCCCATGCGGGCGCGCAGCTGGTCGCACTCGCCCGCGAAGACGAGCGGCGGATACGACGCGAGGTCCGCGAGTACATCGCGCAGCGCCTCGGAGTCGGGGTACTCGGGCTGCTGCGCCGCGGGAAGGTCTTGCCAGGTGTTGCCACCGGCGACGGAGGTATTGGCGTTCACGGTCACGGGTCCCACATTACGGGGTCGTGTCGAGTGCTTTTTCTGGTGCTCAGTGACTGAGACGGCTGACGTGGCGCGCCAGTGACCGGGGACACAGCCGGGTGCCGGCGCGTCTGCGGCCGCCTCGCTTCCCGATCGTGGGTTATGGTTCAGCCATGTTCGCGCACTCGACCCGTAATTGGTGGTGGACCGCTCATCCGGCGGCCCACTGACTGCGCGTACACAGAACGCAGAGGCCGCCCGAGGGGCGGCTTTTTTCCGTTTTCACGGGCCGTTCCTCCCAGCTGATCCCACTGGAAGGAACCCGGCATGACGCCGCACACGACCCCGCACCCGGCACCGCACACGCTCGTCCAGCGACTCCTCGGTGCCGACTGCCCGCCGTTCGCCCTGCTCCGCAGGCGCACCCCAGGCCATGACCACGACACCGTCGAGGTGCTGATCGGTGAGGTACGGGAGGTGGACCGGCTGGCGGACCTCCCGGTCGGTGAGCGGCCCTCGCTCGCCCTGGTCCCGTTCCGGCAGATCGCCGAGCGCGGCTTCGATGTGCGGGACGACGGGACGCCGCTGTCCGTACTGGTCGCGGACGAGACGTACACGCTGCCGCTCGACGAGGCGCTGGAGCTGCTCCCCACGCATGAGGTGCGGGTCAGGGACGGTGCGTTCGACGTTCCGGACGAGGAGTACGCCGGGACCGTCCGGCGGGTCATCGAGGACGAGATCGGCCGGGGCGAGGGCGCGAACTTCGTCATCCGGCGGACCTTCCGGGGCGAGATCCCCGGTTTCGGGCGGGCGGACGCGCTGGCGCTCTTCCGGCGGCTGCTGGCGGGCGAGCGGGGCGCGTACTGGACGTTCGTCGTGCACACCGGGGCCAGGACGCTGGTCGGCGCCAGTCCGGAGGTGCATGTGCGGATGTCGGGCGGGACGGTCGTGATGAACCCGATCAGCGGCACCTACCGCTACCCCGCGGAGGGGCCGACCGCCGAGAACCTGCTGACGTTCCTCGGCGACCGCAAGGAGACGGAGGAGCTCTCCATGGTGGTCGACGAGGAACTCAAGATGATGTGCACCGTCGGGGACATGGGCGGGGTGGTGATCGGCCCCCGGCTCAAGGAGATGGCCCATCTCGCGCACACCGAGTACGAGTTGCGCGGACGCTCCTCGCTGGATGTGCGCGAGGTGCTGAAGGAGACCATGTTCGCGGCCACGGTCACCGGCTCCCCGGTGCAGAACGCCTGCCGGGTCATCGAGCGGTACGAGTCCGGCGGGCGCGGCTACTACGCGGGCGCGCTGGCCCTCCTGCGGCAGGGCCCGGACGGGGCGCAGACGCTGGACTCACCGATCCTGATCCGGACGGCCGACATCTCGCCCGAAGGTGAGCTGCGGGTGCCGGTCGGCGCGACGCTGGTGCGCCACTCGGACCCGGAGAGCGAGGTGGCGGAGACCCACGCCAAGGCGGCCGGCGTGCTGACCGCGCTGGGGGTGCGGCCGGGCCGTCCGCGCGCGGAGGAGACCCGGCCGCTGCTGGCCGCCGACCCCCGGGTGCGGGCGGCGCTGGACGCCCGGCGGGACGGGCTCGCGCCGTTCTGGCTGCGGATGCAGGAGCGCACCGACGAGCTGTCCGGCCATGCGCTGGTCATCGACGGCGAGGACACGTTCACCGCGATGCTCGGGCATCTGCTGCGCGCTTCGGGGCTCGACGTGTCGGTGCGCCGCTACGACGAGCCGGGGCTGCGCGAGGCCGTACGGGCGCACGAGGGGCCCGTGGTGCTGGGCCCCGGGCCGGGAAATCCGGGCGATCAGGACGATCCGAAGATGCGGCTGCTGCGGGCGCTCGCGGCGGAGCTGGTCCGGGACCACCGGCACGGGCTGCTGGGGGTGTGCCTGGGCCACGAGCTGATCGCGGCGGAGCTGGGCCTCGACATCGTCCGCAAGGCGGTGCCGTACCAGGGTGCGCAGACCCGGATCGAGCTGTTCGGGCGCCCGGAGACCGTCGGCTTCTACAACAGCTTCACCGCGCGCTGCGACGAGGCCTCGGTCAGCGAGCTGGCGGCGCACGGCATCGAGGCGAGCGTGGACGGGGCGACCGGGGAGCTGCACGCGCTGCGCGGGGACGGCTTCGCCTCGGTGCAGTTCCACCCGGAGTCGGTGCTGACCCTGCGCGGCGCGGGGATCGTGGGCGAGTTGCTGGCAGGGCTGCCGGTGCGGGGCTGAGGGAGCGGGTTCAGGGGGCGGGCGCCGCGGGGACCAGGACGTTCTCGCTGCGTCGGCCGGCCACGTAGTCGTCGATGTTGCGGACGGTGGCGTCGATGATCTGGCCGACCGCGTCCTGCGTGTAGTACGCCTGGTGCGAGGTGACGATGACGTTGGGGAAGGTGACGAGCCGGGCGAGGGTGTCGTCGTCGACGCCCTCCAGGGACTTGTCGAGGAAGAAGAGCCCGGCCTCGGCCTCGTACACGTCGAGTCCGACGCCCAGGAACCGGCCGGCCCGCAACTCCCCGACCAGGGCCGTGGTGTCGACGAGCCCGCCCCGGCTGGAGTTGATCAGGATCGCGTCGTCCTTCATCCGGGCCAGGGCCTGTCTGCCGATGACGTGGTGCGTCGCGGGGAGCAGCGGTACGTGCAGGCTGATCAGGTCGGACTCGGCCAGCAGCTGCTCCTTCGCCACGTAGCGCATGCCCAGCTCGACGCAGGCCGGGTTCTCCGCGACGTCCCAGCCCAGCAGATTCATGCCGAAGCCATGGGCGATCCGGGTGAAGGCCTCGCCGATCTTGCCGGTGCCGATGATGCCGGCCGTGCGGCCGTGCATGTCGCGGCCGAGGAGCCCGTCGAGGCGGAAGTCGAAGTCGCGGGTGCGGCTCGCGGCCCGGATGACGCGGCGGTTGACCGCCATGGCGAGGGTCCAGGCGAACTCGGCGACGGCGTACGGGGAGTAGTAGGAGACCCGGGCGACGCGCATGGCGAGGCGCTCCGCGACGTCCAGGTCGATGTTGTTGAAGCCGGTGGAGCGCTGGGCGATCATCTGGGTGCCGCCGGCCGCGAGGGTCTGCAGGACGGCGCTGCCCAGGTCGGCGTTGACGCTGGTGGAGACGGCCTCGTAGCCGGCCGCGAGGGGTGCGGTGTCCCGGTTCAGGAAGACGTCCAGGCAGCGGACCTCGTGCTTGCCGGCGAAGGCTTTCTCGATCAGCGGCTTCTCGTCGGACTGCACACCGAAGGCCAGGATTTCCACGACGTCTCCCGTGACGGATGCGGGCGGGGTGCCGGGGTCCGGACCCGCATTGGGGTGCGGGTCCGGGCCCCGGTCCGGTCCTCGCGAATATAAGGCCGGGGCGCCCGGCGCGCCGCCGCGCTCTCAGCCGAAGAAGACCTCCGCCTCCGCGTAGAGCGCCGGGTCGACCGTCTTGAGCCTGGCGGTCGCCTCCGCGATCGGCACCCGCACGATGTCCGTGCCGTTCAGGGCGACCATCTTCCCGAAGTCGCCGTCGTGCACGGCGTCGATGGCGTGCAGCCCGAACCGGGTGGCCAGCCAGCGGTCGAAGGCGCTGGGGGTGCCGCCGCGCTGGATGTGGCCGAGGACGGTGGTCCTGGCCTCCTTGCCGGTGCGGCGCTCGATCTCCTTGGCCAGCCATTCACCGACCCCGGAGAGCCGGACATGGCCGAAGGAGTCCTGCGAGCCGTCCTTGAGGACCATCTCGCCCTGTGCGGGCATGGCGCCCTCCGCGACCACCACGATCGGGGCGTAGCTCGCCCGGAACCGGGAGGCCACCCAGGCGCAGACCCGGCCGACGTCGAAGCGCTGTTCCGGGATGAGGATGACGTTGGCGCCGCCGGCCAGTCCCGAGTGGAGCGCGATCCAGCCGGCGTGGCGGCCCATCACCTCGACGACGAGGACCCGCATATGGGACTCGGCCGTGGTGTGCAGCCGGTCGATGGCCTCGGTGGCGATGTTGACGGCGGTGTCGAAACCGAAGGTGTAGTCGGTGCCGGAGAGGTCGTTGTCGATGGTCTTGGGTACGCCGACGCAGTCGATCCCGTGCTCCTCGGACAGGGTCGCCGCCACGCCGAGGGTGTCCTCGCCACCGATCGTGACGAGTGCGTCGACCTCGTGCCGGTCGAGGTTGTCGCGGATGCGGCGGACACCGTGATCCGCCTTGAGGGGGTTGGTGCGCGAGGAACCGAGGATGGTGCCGCCGCGCGGCAGGATGCCGCGCACCACAGGGATGGAGAGCGGGACGGTCACCCCCTCCAGCGGTCCCCGCCAGCCGTCCCGGAATCCGATGAAGTCGTAGTCGTACTCCTGCACGCCCTTGCGGACGACGGCACGGATGACCGCGTTGAGTCCGGGGCAGTCGCCGCCCCCGGTCAGTACTCCGACCCGCATGGAAGCATCCCTTCGCCGAAGTGAGCTCACTCCACTCCAAGCTAAGGTGATCCAGGTCACAACGGGATGGGTCGTACGGTCAATTCCCGTGCAATGTCCGGGTGTTGATCTCAGGCGTCGTCAAGGCCGCGCTCGATGGCGTACCGCACCAGCTCCACCCGGTTGTGCAACTGGAGCTTGCCCAGGGTGTTCTGGACGTGGTTCTGCACGGTGCGGTGCGAGATCACCAGCCGTTCCGCGATCTGCTTGTACGAGAGCCCCTTGGCGACCAGCCGCAGCACCTCGGTCTCCCGCTCCGTCAGCTCCGGGGCCTTCGGCTCGTCGGAGGCCGCGGGGACCGGCTCGGAGGCCAGCCTGCGGTACTCGCCGAGTACCAGACCCGCGAGGCCGGGGGTGAAGACCGGATCGCCGGCCGCGGTGGAGCGGACGGCCTCGGTCAGCTCCTGGGTGCTCGCGGACTTGAGCAGGTAGCCGGTGGCGCCCGACTTGACCGCCTCCAGCACATCGGCGTGCTCGCCGCTCGCGGAGAGCACCAGGACCCGCAGCCCGGGGTGCGCGCCGACCAGTTCCTTGCAGACCTGGACGCCCGGCATCCCGGGCAGGTTGAGGTCCAGGACCAGGACGTCGGGGGTGACGGCCCCGGCCCGGCGGACCGCCTGGGGGCCGTCGCCCGCGGTCGCCACCACGTCGAACCCGGACTCCGCGAGGTCGCGGGCGACGGCGTCGCGCCACATCGGGTGGTCGTCGACCACCATCACCCTGATCGCCCGCCGCTGGGCACCTGCTTCATGTGCTGCGTTCATCGGACCGAACCCGCCTTCCCCCGTGAAACCTTCGGAACCTTCAACTCGACCTCCGTGCCCTGGCCGGGAACCGAGATCAGCTCTGCCGTACCGCCGAGCTCCCGCAGTCTGCCGCGTATCGACAGGGCCACCCCGAGCCGCCCTTCACCCTCGGCCTGGGCGAGCCGCCCGTCCGGGATGCCAGGCCCGTCGTCCCGGACCGTGACGATCACCTCCTCCGGCCAGTCCTCGACCAGGATCCAGGCCTGGGCGCCCTCCCCCGCGTGCACCCGGACATTGTCCAGCGCGGCGCTCACCGCGGCCGCCAGCTCCATCGCCGCCGGGGGCGGGAGCAGCACCGGGGCGCCGGGCTCCGCGAAGCTGACCCTGGATCCGGCGTGCGGGGCGAGCAGGGCGCGCAGATCGGTCTCGCCGGGCTCGTCGTCGTCCGTCTCGACGGTGCGCACCACGGCGCCCTCGGCCGCGTCCTCCGACACCCGGGTCGGCGGCACCAGGCCGCTGGAGACCAGGGTGCGCAGGGCGACCTCCTGCTCCCCGGCCATCCGGCCCAGCTCCGCGGCCTCGCCGCCGATCGCCGTACCCCGTCGCTGCACCATCGCCAGGACCTGGAGCACGCTGTCGTGGATGTCGCGGGCCAGCCGTTCCCGTTCCCGGGTGGCGGCCTCGATCTCCAGGGCGCGGGCGAGGGTGCGCTCACTGGCGCGGGCCACCTCGACGACGTAACCGATCGCGATGGAGGCGACCCAGACCAGCAGGACGTTGTGCAGGGTGTCGCGGCTGGGTTCGGCGCGCTCGATCAGGTTGGCGGCGGCCACGAAGGTGGAGGCGAAGGCCGCCCAGCGCCAGCCGCCCTTGATCGCGAAGGCCAGCACGGAGCCCGCGGTCCAGATGGACGGCAGCGTCGGACCGTCCATGTGCTGGGCCTGGAAGTCCGCGAGCGGGGTCAGCAGGATGCCGGCGAGAGCGAGCGCGAGATCGGTGCCGAGGAAGCGCTTGGTGCAGGCCACCGCGCCGGAGACCTTCGGCAGGGTGGCGAGCGTCCAGACGGCCATGACCGTCAGAAAGGCGATGGCCACCCAGGGCCGTTCGTACTTGTCGCGTCCGAAGACGGCGAGCAGGATCGCGTAGAGCATCGTGAGAATGCGGTAGGCGGTCAGCGCACGCCACAGCGGCTGCTCGACCGACATCCGCACGACCCGCACACGTTTGGCCATCTTGTTCTCCCCCACCCCCGACGGACCGGCGACCGCTCAGGCGCCGCCGCCGTCCCCGTCCGTACCCGGCTGCCCGTCCCGGCGGCCGGACGAGGCCCGCTTGGCGGCCTCCGCCTGCCGCTTCGACTCGTCCGCGAGCTGCCGCTTGGCGGCGGTCGCGTAGATGTCCACGTACTCCTGACCGGACAGCCTCATGATCTCGTACATCACCTCGTCGGTGACCGAGCGCAGGATGAAGCGGTCGCCCTCCATGCCGTGGTAGCGGCTGAAGTCGAGCGGCTTGCCGATCCTGATCCCCGGGCGCATCAGCTTGGGCACCACCTGGCCGGGCGGCTGGATCTTCTCCGTGTCGATCATCGCGACGGGGATGACCGGCGCCCCGGTCGCGAGCGCCACCCGGGCCAGCCCACCGGGCTTGCCCCGGTAGAGGCGGCCGTCGGGCGAGCGGGTGCCCTCCGGGTAGATGCCGAAGAGGCCGCCGCTCTCGATCACCTCGATGCCGGCCTTGATCGCCGCCTCGCCGGCGCCCCGGGCGCCCGAGCGGTCCACCGGGAGCTGGCCGACGCCCTTGAAGAAGGCGGCGGTCAGCTTGCCCTTGACGCCCGGCGCGGTGAAGTACTCGGCCTTGGCGATGAAGGTGACCTTGCGGTCCAGGACAGCGGGCAGGAAGAAGGAGTCGGAGAAGGACAGATGGTTGCTCGCGAGGATCGCCGGTCCCTGCGCGGGGATGTTCTCCAGGCCCTCCACCCACGGCCTGAAGGCGAGCTTCAGAGACCCGCCGATGGAGAACTTCATAGCGCCGTAGATCAACTCGGGTGCCTCCTGTGTGCTGTCGGTCAGACCCTAACCCGTCCGGTCTCCCCTGCTCCTGCCCGGCACGGCGCGGGGTACCCGGCCCGTGCCGGTGACGGCCCTGGTCGGTGTCGGTCCGGTCGCGTACGGTGAAGTAATCCTCTGCACTCCCCCCTTTCGCTCCCCTCCGAGCCTCACGAACAGGAGACCCCGGTGCCGGTCCTTCCTGGAGCCGAGCCGTTCCGCCACGACGGCGGAGAGGTCGGCGTCCTCCTCTGTCACGGATTCACCGGCTCCCCGCAGTCGCTGCGCCCCTGGGCCGGTTATCTGGCGGAGCGCGGGCTCACGGTCTCGCTGCCGCTGCTCCCCGGACACGGCACCCGCTGGCAGGACATGCAGGTGACCGGCTGGCAGGACTGGTACGCGGAGGTGGACCGGGAGCTGCGGTCACTGCTGGAGCGGTGCTCCCAGGTCTTCGTCTTCGGCCTCTCCATGGGCGGCGCCCTCGCGCTGCGGCTCGCGGCGAAGCACGGCGACGCGGTCCGGGGTCTGGTGCTCGTCAATCCGGGCAACAAGGTGCACGGTCTCGCCGCGCACGCGCTGCCGGTCGTCCGCCATCTGGTGCCGACGACGAAGGGGCTGGTCAACGACATCGCCCTGGGGAGCTCCGAGGAGATCGGCTACAACCGGGTGCCGCTGCACGCGGCCCACTCGCTGCGGAAGTTCTTCCGGCTGGTCGACGCGGAGCTGCCCCAGGTGACCCAGCCGCTGCTGCTCCTGCACAGCCCGCAGGACCATGTGGTGCCGCCCGCCGACTCGGCCCGGATCCTGAGCCGGGTCTCTTCGAGGGACGTCGAGGAGATCCTCCTGGAACAGAGCTACCACGTGGCGACGTTGGACCACGATGCGGAGCGGATCTTCGACGAGAGCTACTCGTTCATCGGCCGCCTCGCTCCGAGCGTCGGGAAGAAGGGGAGCACGTCCGGTGGCTGAGTACAACGCGGATCGCGCGGGCGGCGAGGAGGAGCGCGAGCCGCTCCCCGCCGAGGGAGCGGCCGTCCCCGATGACGGCGGCGCACCACCGCCGGAGGCCCCGGGCACGGACCGGGGCGGCGACGGGGAGCTTCCGGTGGACGAGGACGCCGTCTGGGAGGCGATCGTCGCGGGGTACGGCGACGAGCCGCCGGACCCGCCGGGCGCCAGGCCGTTCCGGTCCATCGAGGACGTGGCGCTGCTGGAGGACGGTCCGCTGACCGCCCTGGACCCGGACAAGGGCATCGGCAAGCGCCCGCCCAAGCCGCCGGAGAAGCCGCTCGGCAGTTCGGTAGTGTTCGCCCCCGGTGTCGGTGCCGGCCCGCGCGACTACGAGCCGGCGGAGCCTGCCGAGGGTGACACGGACGACGACGACAGCGGCGAGGGGCACTTCGTGCCGCCGGAGCCGCCGCCGCTGCCGGAGGCCGACGTCACGGCGAAGTTCGCCTGGCTCGCGGTGATCGGCGGTCCGGTCCTGCTGCTGCTCGCGGTGCTGCTGCGCTGGGAGATGACCTGGTGGCTGACGACGGTCTGCGTCGGCGGTTTCCTGGGCGGCTTCGTGACGCTGGTGGCGCGGATGGAGCACGACGAAGAGGACGGCGACGACCCCGGCCGCGGCGCGGTGGTCTGAGCGGGTCCCCTGCGAGTGGCCGCGCCGCAGAGTGGTTGCCCCTTTCCGGGGCGCGGGGTTCCGTCCTCAATCGCCGGACGGGCTTGGGTGGTGCGAGTGCTCCGCGTTGCGCAGGTGCGCCTGCCCGGTGGGTGGGGGTTCGGGGTCCCTCCGGGGCGTCTCCTCAAACGACGAACGTGCGGGGGGTCCGTATTGCGTACCCGGGTCTGTGTTCGTCGTTCTGCGGGGACTCCCCTGCACGCCCCCGAACCCGCTCCGTCGCGCGTCTGCGACAGTAGTCCGGCCGGTGTGCAGACGCGACTGGGGCTGGGGTGGGGACGTGCAGGGGAGTCCCCGCAGAAAATGGCGTACGACCCGGGTCCCTTACGTACCCGGGTGAACACGCCATTTTTGAGGAGACGCCCCGGAGGGGCACCACCCCCCACCCACCGGGCAGGCGCACCCGCACACGCGGAGCACCCGCACTCAAGCCCGTCCGGCGATTGAGGACGGAACCCCGCCACCCCTCGCCGCAGGCACCCGCAGCGCGGCCAGCACCGGCAGGTGGTCGGAGGCGGTCGGCAGGTCGCCCTCGGCCACGCCGGGCAGCCCGGCCGGGACCCCGCAGCCGAGCACCTCGATGCCCCCCGTCGCGAAGAGCGCGTCGATCCGCCGGACCGGATCGTGCGACGGGAAGGTGTGCTCGCCGCCCCGGGGCCGTACCGTCCAGCAGTCCTGGAGCCGCCCGGCCAGCCGCCGGAACGCCTGCCCGCCCGGTGCTTCGTTGAGGTCGCCGCCCACCACGGCATGCTCCACACCCATCGCCTCCAGCCGGCCCAACAGTGCCTCCGCCTGGGCCAACCGCTCCTCGCGCCGCAGGCTCAGATGGCAGCTCAGCACCCCGATCCGGGTGCCAGCGATCCGGACGACCGCGGTGGCGAAGCCCCTGCGGTGCAGTCCGGGGGTGAGCGGCAGCAGGACGTCCTCGGTGCGCTCGACCGCGACGCGCATCGAGCAGAGCAGGAGCGGTCCGGCCGCGGTGGCTCCGCCGCCGAGGATCACCAGATCACTGGCGCGCGCGAGCCGGGCGGCGTACTTGCGCCAGCGGAAGAAGCGCGGCGCCTCCTGGACGAGGACCAGATCGGGCGCGCAGGCGCGGATCACCCGGGCCAGCGCGGCAGGGTCGTCGCGCATCGACCGGATGTTGTAGCCGAGCACTCTGATGACGGCCGAGCCGTCCTGCTCGGTACGGGATTCTGGCAGCGACGTCATGACCATGCCGGTCACGATACGACGGACGCCCGCCGTGCCCCGAGAGGGGCGCGACGGGCGTCCGGTGTGTCCGTATCCGCTCGGATCAGCCCTGCCGGGCCAGGTCCGCCGCGCCCACCAGACCGGCCTTGCCGCCCAGTTGGGCGGCGAGGACCTGGGCGTGCGGGCGCCACTCGCCGCCGATCAGCCAGCGCCGGAACGACTTGCGGATCGGGTCGAGCACCAACTCGCCCTCGTCCGAGACGCCGCCGCCGACGATGAAGGCGGACGGGTCGAACAGCGAGGCGAGGTCGGCCAGTCCGGCTCCGGCCCAGCGGGCCAGCTCGCGGAACGAGTCGACGGCCACCGGGCAGCCCTGCCGGGCGGCCTCGCTGATGTGCTTGCCCTCGATGCCCTCGACCGTGCCGTCACCGAGCGACAGCAGGATCGTGGCGTTCTCGGGGGTGGCGTTGGCCCGCTGCTTCGCGTACCTGACGAGCGCCCGCCCGGAGGCGTACTGCTCCCAGCAGCCCTGGCTGCCGCAGCCGCAGAGCAGACCGTCCGGGACGACCCGGATGTGGCCGAACTCGGCGGCCACGCCGAAGCGTCCGCGGCGCAGCTTGTTGCCGATGATGATGCCGCCGCCGAGGCCGGTGCCGAGCGTGATGCAGATGACGTCGTCGTGGCCCTGGCCGGCGCCGAAGCGGTATTCGCCCCAGGCCGCCGCGTTGGCGTCGTTCTCGACGACCACCGGGAGGCCGACGCGCTGCTCGACCTTGTCCTTGAGCGGCTCGTGCCGCCAGTTGATGTTCGGTGCGAACAGCACCGTGGCACGCTTGTCGTCGACATATCCGGCCGCGCCGATGCCGACCGCCTCGACCGGGTGCCCCTCGCTCGCGCCGGACACCGCCGCCGCGATCGCGTCCACGATGCCTTCGGCCGTCGGCGGGGTCGGCACCTTGAAGGTCGAGAGGATGTGGCCCTCTTCGTCGACCACTCCAGCTGCGATCTTCGTGCCGCCGATATCGACGCCGATGGTGAGTCCCATGAATCCCTCAGTTTCGGTCGAGCCCCGCTGGGGGCAACCGTACCCGAGGCCGGGCGCCGTCCTGTCGGTGCCGGTCAGTCCAGGTCGATCTGTTCGCCGGTGTCAGGCCCCTCTTCCCGGGGGTCCGTGGCGTCGTCCGCCTTCTTTTCCGTGCCCGCCGGGTCCCCGGCGCCCTGGGTCCAACGGCGTTCCTGACCCTCGACGGCCGAGCGGTAGGCGGCGAGCAGTTCACCACCGGCTGCGGCGATGTGGTCGAAAACGTCCGGATTGCGTTCGATGACGGGCTCGACCGCGGACTTCGCCTGCCGGATGACCTGCTGGACCGCGCCCTGGGCCGCCACGCCGAACAGCGGCGACTGGAGGGAGGAGACCTTGTCGGCCACCGCGTCCACCAGCTTGCGCAGCTCCTCGGCGGCGGAGCCGGGCGGCGGACCGTACTCGGCACGGCGGCGGGCCTTCTCGGCGGCGAGGTCCTCGGCGCAGGCCTGGGCCCACGCGTCGTCGTCGGCGGGACGATCGGTGGCTTCGCTCATGGCGGACTCCTGCGACGTGGGTGGCCGGCGGCCCGGCAAACGGGACCGACCCGTACCTACGACGTTACCCGAACGGCCACGAGCCGTTCAGCCCGTTCTGGGCCACAGGTCCGGGTCGGGCGTGAACCGGACCCGGAGCACCCCGTCGGTGAGTGCGGCGCCGGAGACGGTGCAGCGGCGCAGAGCGGACTCCAGGGGCACGATGCGGTGGAACGGGCCTACGGTGAGCAGGAGTTCGCTGCCGCGGCGGACCAGCTGGAGGTCCTTCTTGACCGCTCCGGGCAGCCGCAGGCACCAGACCAGTATCCCGTCCGGACCGCCCGGACCGCCCGGACCGTCAGGAACATCCGGACCGTCCGGCGCCTCGGACTCCTCGATCCACCAGGGGTCCTCCGCACGGCCGGTCCCCCGGTCGTCCACGGCCACGGCCGGCGCCCCGTCCCCACCGGCCGGGGCGGCCAGGGCGGTCAAGTCGTCAGGGCCCTGCGGGTCCCGGCCCAGGTGCGGCAGCTCCCGCGGCGGGGCTTCCGCCGCCCACTCCTCGCGCCAGTGGTCGAGGCACTTCTCCTGCTGCGCGGCGAGCGCCGCGAACCAGGGGTCCGGGGAGTGCCGGGGCAGCACCCGGTTGGCCACCAGGGCGTCGACGCGCAGTCCTTGCAGGGCGAGTCCGGTACGGGCGGTGCGCAGCGCGTCCTCCGCGGCCGGGCCCGGTTCCGCGACCAGCCGGAGTGTGGTGGCGCGGTCCTCGATGAGGGCCTGGACCTCGGCGAGTTCGGCGTCGCGCCGGGCCGCGGCCTCGTACAGCCACTGGGCGGGCATCGGCACGCCCGCCAGCTGGGCGAGCATCGGGCGCAGGGCGCGTGCGGCCTGGCGTTCCTGGGGCAGCAGCCGGCGCAGGTAGCGGCGCAGCTGTTCGGGCAGGGCCAGTACGGCGAGGGCCTCGCGCAGCGGCGGCAGGTCGACGACGAGGAGGTCGTAGCCGTCGCGGGACCAGTCGCCCCGGGCGGCGCGGCGCAGGCTCTGCAGGAGGGCGAGCTGACCGCTGCCGGGGAGCTCGGTGAGCTCCTCAGCGTCCAGCCGGTTGCCGCCGAGCAGGCCGAGCACTCCGGACAGCTGGTCTTGGAGGGCGAGGAGTTCGGCGCGGAAGTGCTCCGCGGAGTCGGTCCGTACGGACCACAGGGTGTCGGTGACCCGGGCGGGCTCGGTGGACGAGGGGAAGCCGGGTATGTCGTCCGGGGAGATCAGCAGGGTGCGGACGCCCCGGCGCGAGGCGGCCAGCGCGGTCGCCGCCGCGACGGTGGTACGGCCGGCCCCGCCGGGGCCGGTGACCAGGACCGTACGCACCGCGTCAGGCCTTCGGGACGGACTCGACGCGCTTCTTCAGTCCGGCCAGGGCGCGGTCGATGATGACCTTCTCGGCCTTGCGCTTGATCATGCCGAGCATCGGGATCTTGACGTCGACGGTCAGCCGGTAGGTGACCTCCGTGCGGTCGCCGTCGCCCAGCGGGGCCAGCGCGTAGGAGCCGTCGATGGCGCGCAGCATCTGGGACTTGACCAGGGTCCAGCTGACCTCGTAGTCACCGATCCAGGTGTACGCGAGGGTGTGGTCGTCCTTGATCGCTCCGGCGTCGAGGACGAGGCGGACCTTCTCGGCGCGGCCGTGGTCGTCGGAGGCGAGCACCTCGGCCTCCTTGACCTCGCCGGTCCACTCCGGATAGCGGTCGAAGTCGGCGATCACACCCATGACGTCGGCCGGTGCCGCCTCGATCGTGATCGTCGAGCTGGTGTGTTCAGCCATCGCTGTGGCCCTCCAGTGCGGTGTACCGGTCGGTCGGCAGAGACCTGCCGCCAGAAGGCTATCGCGTGTGCGCCGCGCCCCGGCCCAGGGCCTGCCGCGATGCCCGGCCGGGCCCGGTCACCATTCCAGCGCCCAGGGCGTGCCGGTCGAGGCGAAGTGGCCGACGTTCACGCACTCGGTGGCGCCGATCCGCATCCGGCGGACCAGGGGCTGGTGGACGTGGCCGAACAGGGAGTACCGGGGGCGGGTGCGGCGGATGGCGTCGAGCAGGGCGCGGCTGCCGCGTTCGAACCGGCGCGCCACGGTGTCGTAGGTCAGCTCGGGGACGTCCGGCGGGATGTGGGTGCAGAGCACGTCGACCTCGCCCACCGCCTCGATCTTGGCGGCGTACTCCTCGTCGCTGATCTCGTACGGGGTGCGCATCGGGGTCCGCAGGCCGCCGCCGACGAAGCCGAAGACGCGGCCGCCGATCTCGACGCGCTCGCCGTCCAGGACGGTGGTTCCGGGGCGGGCGTACTCGGGCCACAGGGTGGGGATGTCGACGTTGCCGTAGGTGGCGTACGTCGGGGTGGGCAGCGCGGCGAACATCTCGGCGTACTGCTTGCGCACGGCCGAGATGATCGCGGCGTTGCGGTCCACGCCCGCCCAGAGCTCCCGGCCGAAGTCCCGGGCCTCCTCGAAGCGGCGCTCGGTGCGCAGGGCGACGATGCGGTCGGCGTTCTCCACACCGAAGAGTTCCGGGAAGATGCCGCGCGCGTGGTCGGCGTAGTCGAGGAAGAGCACCAGGTCGCCGAGGCAGACGAGGGCGTCGGCGCCGTCGCCCGCGCGGGCCAGTGCCTCGGTGTTCCCGTGCACGTCACTGACCACGTGGATGCGGGTGCGCCGCTCGGCGGCGGCCTCCCGGCTGTTCGGTCCTGCTCGCATGATGATCACCCTAGAACCCCCGCGTCCGCCTGGGTAGAGGGCGCCGGACCTGCGGTTACTTCCAGGGGGCGGTACGGGTGCACTACTGTGCGCGAAAGCCCGGCCGATATGTGTGACGCGTAAGACATCTGGCCGGAAACCCCTATCCGGAACCGAGTACTGGTGGGTAACGTCCGGGCAGTCCAGTTGTGCTCACCCCACTGAGCACCCGCCATCTTGGACCGCATCCGGTGCGTCACACAGAGCCGTGGCACCGGAGCCCGATGAGGAGCAGCAGTCTTGCGCGAGTTCAGCCTTCCGGCCCTGTACGAGGTCCCCTCGGACGGCAACCTGACGGATCTCATCCGCCGCAATGCCGCTCAGCATCCTGATGTCGCGGTGATGAGCCGCAAAGTGGCGGGCGTCTGGACGGACGTCACCGCCACCGAGTTCCTGGCCGAGGTCAGAGCCGTCGCCAAGGGGCTGATCGCGGCGGGTGTCGAGCCCGGCGACCGGGTGGCCCTGCTCTCCCGCACCCGTTACGAGTGGGTGTTGGTCGACTTCGCGATCTGGAGCGCGGGCGCGGTCACCGTGCCGGTGTACGAGACCAGTTCCGCCGAGCAGATCCAGTGGATCCTGGGCGACTCCGGCGCCACCCTGTGCGTCGTGGAGTCCGAGGCGCACCAGGCGTCCGTCGTCTCGGTCCAGGAGGGGCTGCCCGAGTTGAAGGGCATCTGGCGGATCGACGACGAAACGATCGCTCAGATGTCGGCGCTCGGCGAGGCGGAGGTCTCGGACGAGGTCCTCGACCTGCGGATGACGAGCGCCAAGGCCGACGATCCGGCCACCATCGTCTACACCTCCGGCACCACCGGACGCCCCAAGGGCTGCGTGCTGACCCACCGCAGCTTCTTCGCGGAGTGCGGGAACGTGGTGGAGCGGCTCAAGCCCCTCTTCCGTACCGGCGAGTGCTCGGTCCTGCTGTTCCTGCCGGCCGCGCACGTCTTCGGACGGCTGGTCGAGGTCGCCTCCGTGATGGCCCCGATCAAGCTCGGCTGCGTACCGGACATCAAGAACCTCACCGATGAGCTGGCCGCGTTCCGGCCGACCCTGATCCTCGGGGTGCCGCGGGTCTTCGAGAAGGTCTACAACTCGGCGCGCGCCAAGGCCCAGGCGGACGGCAAGGGCAAGATCTTCGACAAGGCCGCGAACACGGCGATCGCCTACAGCCGCGCGCTGGGCACGCCGCAGGGCCCGGCCATGGGCCTGAAGTTCAAGCACAAGGTGTTCGACCGGCTGGTCTACAGCAAGCTGCGGGCCGTGCTCGGCGGGCGCGGCGAGTACGCGATCTCCGGCGGCGCCCCGCTCGGTGAGCGGCTCGGACACTTCTACCGGGGCATCGGCTTCACCGTCCTGGAGGGCTACGGCCTGACCGAGACGTGCGCGGCCACCGCCTTCAACCCGTGGGACCGCCAGAAGATCGGCACGGTCGGCCAGCCGCTGCCCGGCTCGGTCGTGCGGATCGCGGACGACGGCGAGGTGCTGCTCCACGGCGAGCACCTGTTCTCCGGCTACTGGAACAACGAGACGGCGACGGCGGAGGCGCTGGCCGACGGCTGGTTCCACACCGGGGACATCGGCACCCTCGACGAGGACGGCTACCTCGCGATCACCGGCCGTAAGAAGGAAATCATCGTCACGGCGGGCGGCAAGAACGTCGCGCCCGCCGTCATCGAGGACCGCATCCGTGGGCACGCCCTGGTGGCGGAGTGCATGGTGGTCGGCGACGGGCGCCCGTTCGTGGGCGCGCTGGTGACGCTGGACGAGGAGTTCCTCGGGCACTGGGCGGATGAGCACGGCAAGCCCGTCGGCTCGACGGCCCTGTCGCTGCGCGAGGACCCGGAGCTGCTGGCCGAGGTGCAGCGCGCCATCGACGACGGCAACGCCGCGGTGTCCAAGGCCGAGTCCGTAAGGAAGTTCCGCATCCTGGCCGCCCAGTTCACCGAGGAGGCGGGCCACATCACGCCGTCGTTGAAGCTGAAGCGCAATGTGGTGGCGAAGGACTTCGCGGACGAGGTCGAGTCGATCTACCGAGGCTGATCCCCACGTGGACGGAGGGGCCCGCGCCGGAAGTGGCGCGGGCCCCTCCGTACGTTCAGAGCAGTTCCCGGAGCTTCTGGGCCAGCAGGTCCCAGCGCCACTTCTCCTCGACCCAGGCCCGGCCCCGCTCCCCCATCCGCCGGCGCAGCTCCGCGTCCCCGAGCAGCGCGACGATCCGCTCCGCCGACTCCTCGGCGGAGCCGCCGCGCACCACCCAGCCGGTCTCGCCGTCGAGCACCGCGTCGGGGGCGCCGCCCGAGTCGCCCGCCACCACCGGCAGCCCGGTCGCGGACGCCTCCAGGTAGACGATGCCGAGGCCCTCCACGTCCAGGCCGCCGCGCCGGGTGCGGCACGGCATCGCGAAGACGTCACCGGCCCCGTAGTGCGCGGGCAGCTCCGCCCAGGGCACCGGGCCGGTGAACCGCACCGAGTCCTGGACCCCGGTCTGAGCCGCCAGCTTCCTCAGATCCGCCTCGTACGGTCCGCCGCCGACGATCAGCAGGACGGCCTCCGGCACCTCGGCCAGGATCGCGGGCATCGCGAGGATCAGGGTGTCCTGGCCCTTGCGGGGCACCAGCCGGGACACGCAGACGACGACCGGCCGGTCCGTGAGCCCGAGCCGGGCCCGGACCAGGGCGCCGCCCGAGTCCGGGTGGAAGGTCTTCTCGTCCACGCCGGGCGGCAGCTGGACCATGCGCTCCGCGGCCGCCGGGGTGAGCGCGGCGGCGATCCGGGAGCGGGTGTACTCGCCGAGGTAGGTGATCGTGTCCGTGCCCTCGCCGATCCGCCGCAGCAGTTGCCGGGAGGCGGGCAGCTGGGCCCAGCCCGCCTCGTGCCCGTGCGTGGTGGCGACCAGTCTGCGGGCACCGGCCCGGCGCAGTGCGGGCGCCATCAGCCCGAGCGGGGCGGCGGCGCCGAACCAGACGGACGAGCAGCCGTGGGTGCGCAGCAGCTGGACGGCGCGCCGGGTCACCCTCGGCGTGGGCAGCAGCATCGTCGTACGGTCGCGGACCACGGTGAACGGCTGCTCGGCGTCGAAGGCGGCGGTGGCCTCGGCACCCTCCGGGCCGCGCTTCCAGGTGGAGGCGTAGACGACGATGCGGTCCGGGTCCAGCCGGAGCGCCATGTTGTGCAGGAACGCCTGGATGCCACCGGGGCGGGGCGGGAAGTCGTTGGTCACGATCAGGGTCTTGTCCATCGCCGCCGACAGTACCGGGCGGCCCCGCCTCGTGGCTCTCGCACGGACGGGGCGGGCATCATGTCCTGTCGTACGACCGACGGAACGGACGAGGGCGGGACATGACGGGTTCGAGCAGCGCACGACCGGCCTTCGTGGTGTGGGCCCTCAGCAGGGCCCTGCTGCTGCTCTGTGTCGTGAAGGTGATCACGCTGCCGGGCCCGGACGTGACGAGCGACGTGTCGGTGATCTACCACGGCTGGTACGACGTGCTGAGCTCGGGCAGCTACCCGCAGTCCGACGTCACCTGGCAGTACCCGCCGCTCGCGGCGCTCGCGATCCTCTCCCCCGCCCTGCTGCCGTTCCTGGACTACGCCTCGGCCTTCTTCGTCCTGGCGTTCCTCTGCGACGCGCTGGTGCTCGGTCTGCTGCTGTACGCGGGCCGGGGCGCGGCCCGGCGGACGGCCGGGGCGTGGGTGTGGGTGGCGGGCGTGCCGCTGCTGGGGACGACCGCGTACGCCCGGTACGATGTGATGGTGACGGCGGTCGCGGTGGCGGCGCTGCTGGCGGGGGTGCGCCAGCCGAGGGTGCTGGGGGCGCTGGCGGCGGTCGGGGCGCTGCTGAAGGTGTGGCCGGCCCTGGTGCTGGCCGGTACGGCCCGGGGGCGGCGGACGCGGCTGGCGTGGGCGACGGCGGCCGGGGTGGCGGTGGTGCTGCTGGTGGTCTGCGCGCTGGCGGCGCCCGGCGCGCTGGCCTTCCTCGGTTTCCAGCGCGACCGGGGCACAGAGGTCGAGTCGCTGGGTGCGCTGGTCTTCCATGTGTGGCGGCAGTTCGGCTGGCAGGGCCGGGTGGAGCTGCACTACGGCTCGCTGGAGTTCCTGGGCCCGCAGGTGCCGCTGGTGAGCACGCTCGCGCTGGGGCTGAGCGTGCTGGCGTTCGGCTGGCTGCTGGTGTGGCGGCTGAAGGCGCGCACGTTCGGTGTGAGTACACCGGCGGACGCGGCGTTCACCGCGGTGCTGCTGTTCACCACCACGAGCCGGGTGATCAGCCCGCAGTACATGCTGTGGCTGGTCGGCCTGGCGGCGGTCTGCCTGGTCTTCCGGGAGAGCCGGATGGCGCTGCCCGCCTGTCTGGTGCTGGTGGCGACGGGTGTCACGCAGCTGGAGTTCCCGCTCGGGTTCGTCCATGTGGTGACGAGCGACGCGACGGGCGTGCTGCTGATGTTCGTCCGCAACGGGCTGCTGGTCGCCGCGACGCTGATCGCGGGCGGGCGGCTCTGGCGGGACACGGTCACGCGGCCGGCCCCCGAGGTCAGCCCAGCCGGTCGCGCACGTACTCCCGCCAGCGCGCCGTGAAGTCCTGCGGAGTGGTGCCGAGCACCTCGTGCAGGGCCTGCTCCACCGCCCCGTCCCGTCCTGAGTGGCCCCCGACGGCCCGGTAGAAGGCGAACAGCTTCTCCTCGCCCCAGCGCTCCGCGATGAGCTCGCAGGCCAGCCAGCCGCCCTCGTACGCCCTCGCGAGGCGGTCCGGGTCCTCCGTGAAGCCGAAGTCGCCGTCGGTGGGCAGGGCGGCGGGCGGCTCGCCGCGCCGGACGGCGTCCGCCAGCTCCGGCGCGACCTCGGCGGCGGTGCGCTCCCCGTCCCGGTAGGCCGCCCAGTCCGCGAAGCCCTCGGAGAGCCAGGTGGGGGTGGCGGACGAGGTGCGGGTGCGGGTGGCGACGTGGGTGGTCTCGTGGGTGAGGACGACGCGCTGTCCGAAGCCGCCGAGCAGGGCGTACGCCTGCGGGTTGACGATGACCCGGTCGGCGGGCGCGGTGCCGGAGCCGCCGGTCTCGCCGGTGGTGACGGCCGCTATGCCCCGGTAGTTCGCGGCGGGTGAGCCGAGCAGCTCGCCCATGTCCTGCACGGTGTCCGGAACCAGCACCACCACCCGCCCGGCCCACTTCTCCGGCCAGGCCCCGGAGACGGCGGGCACCGCCCGGTCCGCGGTGTCCGCGATCCCGGTCAGCTCCTCGCGGGAGCGGCCGACGCCCAGCACCAGGCTGTGTTCGCCGCGCACCACCTCGACGTCGCCCTGCTGCCAGAGCTGCCGGCCGCCGCCCTGCGCCGGGCGGTCCGCGGTGAGGTACCAGCGGCCGTCCGCCTCGTCCCGTTCGAGGTCGAGGACCCGGTCCACGGAGACCGGCGCGCTGTCGTAGCCCTTGATCCGGTAGCCGAGCCGGACGTCGGCGGTGGCCCGGTCCGCGCCGTGCGGCGAGATGTCCGTCAGCCGGTACGTCCAGGAGCCGATCGGCAGGTCCGCGAGGTGGCCGAGCTCCTTGCGCTGGGCGGCCCGCAGGTCGGTGGCGTCCTGGGCGACGACCGCGACGTAGCCGTCCTCGTCGTGGTGCATGACCGCGGCGGCCCGGCGGTCCAGGGTGGCGCGGATGTCGGCGGCCGCGGTGTCCGGGAGGTCCGGGGCCGGGGCCGAGCAGCCGGCGGCGCACAACAGCGCGGCGAGCACGGCGCCCGCCGCGCGCCGTCGTCCGCCGCGCGCCCGTTCCGCGGTACGCCCCTGATCAGCCACATGACCGAGAGTACGGTCAGACCCGGGTCACTGAGGAGACGGGCATCATGCCGACCGGGTCGTAGCGGACCGGGGCGCCGGGGTGCGGGGCGTGGATGACCTGGCCGTTTCCCACGTACATCCCGATATGGCTGGCGTCCGCGCGATAGGCGACCAGGTCGCCGGGGCGGGCCTCGGAGAGCGGCACCTGGTGGCCGGCGTACCGCTGCGCCTGCGAGGTGCGGGGCAGGCTGACCCCGGCCTGCGCGTACGCCCACTGCATCAGGCCGGAGCAGTCGAATCCGGAGGGGCCGCTCGCGCCCCAGACGTACGGGCGGCCCAGCGCCCGGTGGACGGCCGTGACGGCGGCCGCCGCCCGCCCGGAGCCCGCCGGGAGTCCGGCCATCGTCCCGTTCCCGGTGTCCCGGCCGGTGCGCGACGCCCGGTCGAAGGCCGCCCGCTCGGCACCGGGCAGCGTTTCGAGCAGCCGTCTGGCCTCGGCGAGCTTGCGGACGACGGTCCGCTTGTGGCGGCTGAGAGCGGCGCGGTCGCGCTCCAGGCCCGCGAGGGAACGGGCGGCCTCCGCCCGGGTCTGGGCCAGCGACCGCTGGGCCCTGCGGAGTTCGGACAGGGCGGCCGCCCGGCTGTCGTTGACCATGCCCAGCGCGGCGGCCCGCTCCAGGTAGTTGTCCCGGTCCGAGGAGAGCAGCAGGGCGAGCGAGGGGTCGATGCCACCGGAGCGGTACTGCGCGCGGGCCGCAGAACCGAGCGCCTTGCGCATCCCGTTGACCCGTTCCTGGCCCCGGGCCGCCCGGTCCTGCGCCCTGCTCACCTCACCGCGCAGCCGCCGGACGTCCTCACCGGCCTTGTTGTACTGCTCGGTGGCGTGCTCGGCCTCGGCGTAGAGGCGGTCGGCCCGGGACCCGGCGGTCTGCGGGGTGTCCTGCGGTTCGGCGTTCGCGGTGGCCGCGCCGAGCGTCGCGGCGGCGGTCGCCGCCGCGGCCGACAGGACAGTGACCCGGGCGCTCCGGCTCTGGCCGGGCTGTGTGGAACGGCGATGGGACACCACAGGACGCCGCACTCCCTTCCGCTGTACGCAGCTGTGCGCAGCCCCTGCCGCCCGGGTGGGCGGACCGACACCTGGAGCTGCGCGGCAGCCAGACAGTAGTCGGACGATCACGGAGCGGACAAAGACCACGCCGGGCGGACCGGGGCCCCGAACAGCGGCGCCCCGCCGGTGACCTGTGGTCTCCGGCGGGGCGGGCAGTCAGTACGGGGCGCGGGAATTCGCCCGTTCGGGCGTGATCAGATGCGTACGGCGGTCTGGTAGGCGCCGACGGTGTTCATCGACTCGTAGCGGACCACGGCGCCCGGCTTCGGGGCGTGCAGCACGGTGTTGTTGCCCGCGTAGAGGGCCACGTGCGAGGTGTTGCTGAAGAAGACCAGGTCGCCCGGCTTGAGCTGGCTGCGCCCGATCTGGGTGCCCTGGTTGATCTGGGTGTACGTGGTGCGGGTGATCTCGGCACCGGCCTGGTGGTAGGCCCACTGGGTCAGACCCGAGCAGTCGAAGGAGCTGGGGCCGGTACCGCCGGAGACGTACGGCTTGCCCACCTGGGTGGAGGCGGCCTGGAGGGCGGCGCCGCCGAGGGCGGACGCGGGAACCTCACTGCCCAGGTCGACCCGGTCACCGGCGGAGCGGCTGGCGCGCAGGTCGTCCTCGCGCATCTTCGCGCGCTCGGCGGCGGTGAGGGTGTTGAGCACCTTCTGCGCCTCGGCGAGCTTGCCCTGCTGCTGCTTCTTCTTCTCACCGAGCGTCTTGCGGACGTCGGCCAGGTCGCTGAGCTTGTCCTGGGCCTCCTTGCGCTCCTGCGCGAGGGACCGCTGCTTCTCCTGGATATTGGCCAGCGACTCGGTCTGCTTGGCCGTCAACTGGTCCAGCGACGAGGCCTGGTCGAGGAAGCTGTCCGGGTCGGAGGCGAGGAAGAGCTGCACCGAGGGGTCGATGCCGCCCGAGCGGTACTGCGCGGCGGCGAGCGAACCGAGTCCGGAGCGGAGCGTGTTGAGCTCCTCCTGGCCGCGGGCCACCTTGTCCTGCAGCGCGCCGACCTGCTTTTCGAGCTTCTCCTGCTTCTCCTTGGCCCCGCTGTACTGCTCGGTGGCCGACTCCGCCTCGTGGTAGAGCTTGTCGACCTTCGCCTTGACCTCGCTCTTGGTCGGCTTGGGGTCGGCGTGAGCGGCCTGGGAAGTGAGGGCCACGGCCGCGGCGGCGGTCGCGGTGAGCACGGTCACACGGGCGCGGCTCGGGTTCTTGGGACGGCGGTGGGACGCCACGAAGGCGAGCTCCTTCTTCCGTGAGCCGCCTACCGGGCTGTGGGGGACGTCATCCCCGGCTCCGTGTGGATCACGGACTCGGCGGTTCCTTCACTGCCACCCCGGGTGGGTGATCAACCGTGCGAAGGTTCGAGGCCCGACCATAGTGACCATCCTGTGATCAGTTCAAATCCTCGCAGGAAAAATCTCGTCACACCGGGTACTTCTTTACCCACACCACACTGCGTGTAGCGGCGAATTGACGGCCCGTTCCGTAATTTACGGCATCCGCCAACAAGACTGGCAAGCTTCGTCAAACACGTGAAAGCCGCTTCAGGAGCAAGACGGACGCAACGGGTCTGGCGCCCGCCTTCGCCACTCCGTCGGCCACTTCGCGGTCGGTGGAGACCACCACGACGGGCCGCCCGGACGGTTCGGCACGCGCGAGCTGACGGATCAGCTCGTCCGCGGTGACACCCGCCCTGCTGAACAGCACCCGTACGCCGCGGGGCGGTGCGAGCAGTACCGGAGCGGCCAGCTCCGCCCCGTCGAAGACGCAGGTCATCTCGGCGCCCGTCTGGGCCGCGAGCATCGACAGACCGCCCAGCAGCCGCAGTCGCTGCTTCTCCAGCGGCAGCTGCGGGTAGCCGGTCTTGGTGACGTTGTAACCGTCCACGATGAGGTGCGCCTGCGGCAGCGCCAGCAGTTGGTCCAGCAGCGCCGGATCGGTGTCGGAAAGGGCTCTGGCGGCAACGTCCTTGGGCGACATCCGGCCGGGCTCGACCGCGTCCACGGTGTCCGCGGGGCGCATCGAGGAGGGCGGCAGCGCCAGTTCGCGCCGCAGTCCGCCGGCCGCTTCGAGCACCGTGTCGAGCAGCAGCCGCAGCCGCATGTCCTCGACCGAGCGCCCCTCGCGGGCGGCCCTGCGCCCCGCCTCGACGGACGCCTCCGCCTCGCTGAGCCGGGCCCGGAGCCTGCGGGTCTCGCTCTCCGCCGCGGACACCTGGGCGGCCGCCTCCGCCCGCGCGGTGTCGCTCTCGGCCCTGCCCCGGCGCAGCGCCGCCTCCGCGCGCTTCACCTCGTTGGCCGCGCTGCGCAGTTTGCGCTGGAACGACTCGGCCTCCTTGCGGGCCGCGTCGAGGTCGTTGCGGAGCCGTTCGGTCTCGCTCTTCGTCTGGGCGCGGGCCCGGTCCAGCTCCTCGCGGAGCCGTTCCAGCTCGCGCCGGCTCTCCTCGTCGGCCCGCTCCGCGTCGGCCCGCTGGGCCTCCTCACCGGCGGCGGCGAGGAGCTTCACCCAGCCGTCCGGGCGCAGCACGTAGGCCGCGGCGGCGACGTCCACGGGATCGGCGGCGGCGGGCGGCGCGCCGGCCTCCAGGGCGGCACTCAGCTCCGGCTGGTTCTCCCGCAGCCGTTCACCGATGCGCCGCCGGAAGGTGGCGTCGCCCGCCAGCGCGGCCGCCATCGCGTTCCCGGCGAACTTGGCACGCCTGCTCGGCGTGAATCGGGCGTACTGTCGAAGCTGGGCGGGGAGTTCGGTGACCGTGAGGGCTCCGAACGCGTCAGAGACCAGCGCGACGACCCGACGCCGTACGCCTTCGGGCAGCGGGCGGTCGAGCGTCTCCACGGCATCGTCGGCCGCATCGGCCGACGCGGCGCCGCCAGGGGGCTGCTCCACCATCCGTCACCTCAAACTGTATGTCCGCACGGCCCCGTCAGGAGTCGGCACCCGGCCTGTCGACTAGCTCGATCTGGTCCACCGCGTTGCACCAACGGCAGCGCACCGACTCGATGGTCTCACTGACCACCTCGCGTTCTTCGACGCTCGACTCCCCGGCCAGGTCGAGATGGACGTATTCGACGACCTTGGACGAGCGCGTCACGTCGAATCGCGTGAGGTTTCCGCAGAGCGTGCAGCGCCAGCGGGTCGCCTCTGTCGGCTGGGGAACCGTCGTCATCGTTGCGTCCTCTTTCGTCGGGCCTCGTGCTGCCACTTAAGGATCTTCGCGGTGCGCCGTCGAACTGCGGATGTCCTGCCGCAACCCTACGGCCTCGCCGCATACCACCGGCACGGCGAGGCGCTCTGTCCCGTTCCCTCCGCTTGCGTCATGCTCTGTTCATGATCGATCGGCGGGCTGCGGCGGGCAGACTTCTGCGGGCGGCCACCTCGGGCGGGCCGCCGGTCACCTACGCCCTCATCGCCCTGTGCTGCGTGGTCTTCGCGATCAGCCCGCTCTCCGGGCTCGCCCCGGTGTACGGCAGCGCGGACGCGCTGCTGTCGGCCCAGGCCGGGTACTTCGAGCGCTGGGGCGTGATCCCGAGCGAGCTGTGGGACGGCTCCGCACACGCCCTGATCACCCCGTTCACCGCGCTCTTCGTGCACGGCAGCTGGCTGCACCTGCTCGGGAACATACTGTTCCTTTACGTGTTCGGGGCCATGGCGGAGGAGCGCATGGGCCACACCGAGTTCGCGTTCTTCTACCTCGGCTGCGGCTACCTCGCGCTGCTCGCCTACGCGGCGGCGCACGCCGCCTCGGACCAGACACTCGTCGGCGCCTCCGGGGCGATCTCGGCGGTACTGGGCGCCTTCCTCTACCTCTTCCCCCGGGCCAGGGTCACCAGCGTGTTCCCCTTCCTCCTCTTCCTCCCGCTGCGCTTCCCCGCCTGGATCGTGCTGATCTTCTGGTTCATGCTCCAGTGGCTGGCCGCGGAGGGCGCGGGCAGCGGCCCCGGCGTGGCCTATCTCGCCCATGTGGTCGGCTTCGCCGTCGGGTTCCTCTACGCGTGGGGGCGCTACGGGCGTGGGGCTAGAGTGAAGTCTCCAGCCACGGCCACCGAGGGAGAAAGCCAGCCGTGATCACCGCGATCGTGCTCATCAAAACCAGCGTGGACCGGATCCCCGAGATCGCCGAGGCCGTCGCGGCACTGGACAGCGTCAGCGAGGTCTTCTCGGTCACCGGTACCTACGACCTGATCGCCATGGTCCGGGTGGCCAAGCACGACGATCTCGCCGACGTCATCCCCGGCCGGATCAGCAAGATCCCCGGCGTCGAGGCGACCGACACCCATGTGGCGTTCCGTACGTACTCGCAGCACGACCTGGAGGCGGCCTTCGCCATCGGCCTGGACGGCTGACTACGCAAACGCGTTCGGCCGGGTACGGAAGACATTCCGTACCCGGCCGAACGCGTTGGGGCTCAGTGCTGGGCGGTGCCCCGGTCCGGGACGCAGCGGCCGTCCTCGGTGCGGTACTTCCACTGGGCGCCCTCGCTCACCAGCTCCTTGACCGCCCGCACGAAGCGCTCGATGTGCTCGTCCGGCGTACCGGCACCGAAGCTGACCCGGATCGCGTTGAGCGACTTCTCGCCCGGCTCCGCCTCCGGCGCGCCGCACTCGCCGACGTCCTGCGGGTCGCTGCCGAGCAGGGTGCGCACCAGCGGGTGGGCGCAGAACAGTCCGTCGCGCACCCCGATGCCGTACTCGGCGGAGAGCGCGGCGGCGAAGTGCGAGCTGTTCCAGCCCTCCACCACGAACGAGATGACGCCGACACGCGGGGCGTCGTCACCGAAGAGCGAGAGCACCTTGACCTCGGGGACCTCCGCCAGCCCGGCCCGGACCTCGGAGACGAGCTGCTGCTCGCGGGCGACCAGGCTGTCGAACCCGGCCTCGGTGAGCGCCTTGCAGGCGGCGGCGATGGAGTAGACGCCGATGACGTTGGGCGAGCCGGCCTCGTGGCGGGCGGCGGTGGTGTGCCACTCGACGTCCACCCCGCCGTCGGTGCGCCGGGCGACCTTGCGGGAGGCGCCGCCGCCGGCCAGGTAGGGCTCGGCGTCGCGCAGCCAGTCGGAGCGGCCGGCCAGCACGCCGGAGCCGAAGGGCGCGTACAGCTTGTGGCCGGAGAAGGCGACCCAGTCGACGTCCAGTTCGCTGATGTCGACGGGGTGGTGCGGGGCGAGCTGGGCGGCGTCGAGCACGATGCGGGCGCCGTGGGCGTGCGCGGCGGCGGCGAGCTCCTTGACCGGCCACAGCTCGCCGGTGACGTTGGAGGCGCCGGTGACGCAGACCAGCGCGGGACCGTAGGGATCGCGGTCCGCGAGGGCGCGTTCCAGGGTGGCGACGGCCTGGGCGGGGGTGCGCGGGGCGTTCAGGTAGGTCACCCGGGCATCGCGCCAGGGCAGCAGGGACGCGTGGTGCTCGGTCTCGAAGACGAACACCTGGCAGTCGGCGGGCACCGCGGCGGCCAGCAGGTTGAGCGAGTCGGTGGTGGACCGAGTGAAGATCACCTGGTCTCCCTCACGGCAGCCGAGGAACTCCGCGACGGTCACCCGGCTGGACTCGAAGAGGTCCGTGGAGAGCTGCGAGAGGTAGCCCGCACCGCGGTGGACGCTGCCGTAGTACGGCGCGTACGCGGCGACGTCGTCCCACACCCGCTGGAGAGCCGGGGCGCTGGCGGCGTAGTCGAGCGCGGCGTACGTGACCTCACCGCCGGTCACCAGCGGAACCGTCACATCCTTGCCCAGAACGGGCAGCGGGGCACAAATGGACTGGTCGGCGGCAGCGGTGAAGACAGACATGACGAACTCCCGTAACAGGCAGGCGAAATCCGCGTGCCTGCGGATACGCGGCAGCACGGAGGAAGAGGAAAGGGTGTGCGGAGGAGGGCCGAAAAGCCCTATCGCATTCGCTTGCTCACAGAGGCTCCCTGAGGACCAGGACCCCACGGGTGGACATCTCACGATGTCGAGGGGTCCGCGCTTGCCGCAGACCTCGCTGCCTACGGCCTGGTCTTCACCCGGGGCACCCCGCCACGGACGGAGGGTTGCCGGACAGCGGGCCGGGGCCGTAGTCGCTGTCACTCATGACCTGCCCAGCATCTTGCCATACGCGCGGGAACGCGCAAGGCGCGGTCCATGATCTGGACCGCGCCCCGCTTCGCTGCCCGGTGCCTCAGGCGTTGCTGGCCTTGACCCATCTCTCCAGCGCGCGCCCGGCGGACCCGGAGTCGATGGACTCGGCGGCCTTCGCCATACCGGCGGTGAGCTGCTCCTCAAGGGTGCCCTCCGCCGGGTCCAGCGCGACCAGCGCCGCCGCCGCGTTGAGCAGCACGGCGTCCCGTACGGGCCCCGTCTCACCGGCCAGCAGCCGGCGGGCCACCTCGGCGTTGTACGAGGCGTCCGCGCCGCGCAGCGCCTCGACCGGCACCAGGTCCAGGCCGACGTCGCGCGGGTCGAAGGCCTGCTCGCGCACGACGCCGTCGCGGGCCGTCCAGACCCGGGAGGTCGCGGTGGTGGTCAGCTCGTCCAGGCCGTCGTCGCCGCGGAAGACCAGCGCGGAGTTGCCGCGCTCCGCGAGGACGCCCGCGACGATGGGCGCCATCCGCAGGTCGGCGACGCCGATGGCCTGGGAGCGCACCTGGGCCGGGTTGGTGAGCGGGCCCAGGATGTTGAAGGTGGTCGGCGCGCCGAGCTCCGCCCGCGCCTTCGCCGCGTACCGCAGGGCGGGGTGGAACTTCACCGCGAAGCAGAAGGTGATGCCCGCCTCCTCCGCCACCTCGACGACGCGCTGCGGGGGCAGATCCAGGTTGACCCCGAGCTTGCCCAGTACGTCGGAGGAGCCGCTGGCCGAGGAGGAGGCGCGGTTGCCGTGCTTGACGACCTTGGCGCCCGCCCCGGCCAGGACGATCGCGGACATGGTGGAGATGTTGACCGTCTTGGCCATGTCGCCGCCGGTGCCGACGATGTCGACCGTGCGGCCGGGCACGTGGATCGTGGTGGCGTGCCCGTACATCGCACGGACCAGACCTGTGACCTCCCTGACGGTCTCGCCCTTGGCACGCAGGGCCACCGCGAAGCCGGCGATCTGCACGTCGGTCGCCTCGCCGCTCATGATGCGGTCCATCGCCCACGCGGTGTCGTCCGCGCTCAGGTCCTCGCCGCGCATCAGCGGGGTCAGCACGCCGGGCCAGGTACGAGCCGCCACGCTGTCGCCGCCGACCGGGGTCACAACGTTCATGGTCCGCTCCTGGGGTCCACAGCCGATAAAGGGGATGCGTCCACCCTATCGAGCGCCGAGGACAGCGAAGAGCCCCGTCCATCGTATGGATGGGCGGGGCTCCTGCTGTGGCGATCAGTTCAGGTGATCAGTGGTGGCCGTGGCCCTCGGTGATCTCCTTGTACTCCTCGGGGGACGCCTTGGCGATCTGGCTGTTCTCGCCGTAGAAGCTCTTGCTGAGCTTGGCCCGCGTCTTCTCGATGGGCGACACCTTGCGCTTGACGCCGTTCTCGTCGACCAGCGGGCCGAGTTCGACCGGCGCGTACTGCTCGTGCGCGGTGAGGGTGTGCAGCTGACCCGGCGACAGCGGCTCGTGGACCTCGACGAACTCACCGTGCGGCAGGCGCTTGATGAGCCCGGACTCGCGCCCGTGCAGCACCTTCTCCTTGTCCCGGCGCTGGAGGCCGAGGCAGATCCGCTTGGTGGCGATGAACGCGAGGACCGGTCCGACGAAGAAGAAGATCCGGACGAACCACGAGATGGAGTTCAGCGACAGGTGGAAGTGCGTCGCCCAGAGGTCGTTACCGCCGCCCACCAGGCCGATGAAGTACACCGTGATCCACGCGACGCCGAAGGCCGTACGGGTCGGGGCGTTGCGCGGGCGGTCCAGGATGTGGTGCTCGCGCTTGTCCCCGGTGACCCAGGACTCGATGAACGGGTACATCGCGATCGCGCCGAGGATGAGCCCGAAGAGCACCAGTGGGATGAGCACGCCCAGGACGAGCGTATGACCCCAGAGGTTGATCTCCCAGCCGGGCATCACTCGGACCAGACCCTCGGCGAAGCCCATGTACCAGTCGGGCTGGGCGCCGGTGGACACCTGGTCCGGGCGGTACGGGCCGATGGCCCAGATCGGGTTGATCGAGGCGATGCCCGCGATGACGGCGATGACACCGAAGACCAGGAAGAAGAAGCCTCCGGCCTTCGCCATGTACACCGGCAGCAGGGGCATGCCGACGACGTTCTTGTTGGTCTTGCCGGGACCCGCGAACTGCGTGTGCTTGTGGTAGAAGACCAGGATGAGGTGGCCCACCAGAAGCCCGAGCATGATGCCCGGCAGCAGCAGGATGTGCACCGAGTAGAACCGCGCGACGAAGTCGCCGCCCGGGAACTCCCCGCCGAACAGGAACATCGAGATGTAGGTGCCGACGATCGGCATCGACAGGATCGCGCCCTGGGTGAAGCGGACACCCGTACCCGAGAGCAGGTCGTCCGGGAGCGAGTAGCCGGTGAAGCCGGTGAACATACCGAGCACGAACAGCAGGAAGCCGAACAGCCAGTTGATCTCGCGCGGCTTGCGGAACGCGCCCGTGAAGAACACGCGCATCATGTGCACGAACATGCCGGCCAGGAAGATCAGCGCGGCCCAGTGGTGGATCTGCCGGACCAGCAGACCACCGCGGACGTCGAAGCTGATGTTCAGCGTCGAGGCGTAGGCCTCGGACATCCGGATGCCCTGCATGGGCTCGTACGGGCCGTGGTAGACGGTCTCGGCCATGCTCGGGTGGAAGAACAGCGTCAGGTACACACCCGTGAGGATGATGATGATGAAGCTGTAGAGGCAGATCTCACCGAGCATGAAGGACCAGTGGTCCGGGAAGATCTTGCGCATGTTGGCCTTGGCCAGGGAGTAGATCCCGAGCCGGCCGTCCGCCCAGTCGGCCATCTTCTCACCGGCGGGCGCCTTGCGCTTCGTATCGGTCGCAGTACTCATCCGCGCTCCCAGAATGCAGGACCGACGGGCTCTTCGAAGTCACCGAGCGCCTCGAGGTTGCCCTCGCTGTTCACGCCGATCCGCAGCTGCGGGAGGGCGTGACCGGCCGGACCGAAGATGACGCGGGCGCCGTCGGAGAGGTCGAAGGTTGACTGGTGGCACGGGCAGAGCACGTGGTGCGTCTGCTGCTCGTACAGGCTGATCGGGCAGCCGACGTGGGTGCAGATCTTCGAGAAGGCCACGATGCCCTCGTGGGCCCACTCGCGCTCGCGCTTGTCCTTGATGTTGGACGGCTCGATGCGAATGATCATCAGCGCGGCCTTGGCGATCTGCGTCTGGAAGTCGTGTGCGTCCTCCTCCAGGCCCTCGGGCATGGCGAAGGTGAGCGAGCCCACCGCGACGTCCTCGGGACGGAGCGGCTGGTTCGTGTTCATGTTGATGAGCTGCTTGCCCTTGGCCCACAGGGTCGAGCGGAGCTTCTTCTCCGGCAGCGGACCGAGGTCGCGCAGCAGCACCACACCGGCGAGCGGCACCAGGGCCAGCGCGCCGAACATGGTGTTACGGATCAGCTTGCGCCGGCCGAGCACGGACTCCTCTGCACCGGCCGCGAAGTCCGCCAGGACCTGCGCCCTGACCTCGGGCTCGGCCGCGATCGGGTGCCGCTCGGCCGGGACCTCCACGTCGGACATCAGGGTGCGCGCCCAGTGGACGGCGCCCGCGCCGATCGTGAACAGCGCCACGCCCAGGGTCAGCCCCAGGGAGAAGTTGAGCGCGCTCACATGACCGAACGGGAAGATGTAGACGATCTGGTCGACCGGGAAGATGACGTAGGAGGCGATGAAGCCGACCGTCGCCAGCATGGACAGCGTGAACAGGAACGCGACCACGCGCTCCGACCGGTCCGCGGCCCGTTCGTCGATGTCCTGGATGCGCGGCTTGTGGGCCGGCAGCCCCGGGTCCGCGAACGGATCGTCCGCGCCCTCTACCGCGCCGTGCGCGGGGACCTGCTCTGCGGGCAGGTTCTCTTCTGGAATCTCTTGGCTACTCATGACTTCTTGGCCTTAGCGGTGTGGGCCGCGACCCAGATGGCAACTGCGATCAGTGCGCCGAGCCCGAAGATCCAGCCGAACAGACCCTCACTGACCGGACCGAGGCCGCCCAGCTTGAGGCCACCGGGGCTCTCCGCCTGCGCGCTGTTCACGGTCTGGACGTACGCGATGATGTCCTTCTTCTGCTGATTGGGCATCGTCGTGTCGGGGAAGGACGGCATGCTCTGAGGACCGGTCTGCATGGCCTCGTACATGTGCTTCGGGTCCACGCCCTCAAGGCTGGGAGCGGACTTGCCCTTCGTCAGGGCACCACCCTCGCCGGTGAAGTTGTGGCACTGAGCGCAGTTGGTACGGAACAGGTCGCCGCCCTTGGCCACGTCCGCGCCCTCAGGGCTGACCTGGCTCTTGGTCGGGACGATCGGGCCGGCGCCGAGCGACGCGACGTATGCCGCGAGCTGGTCGATCTCGGCCTGGTTGTAGATGACCTTCTTCTTCGGTACCTGGGCACCCGGCTGCTGCGCGGGCATACGGCCGGTACCGACCTGGAAGTCCACGGCGGCGGAGCCCACGCCGACAAGCTGGGGCCCGTCGGTGGTTCCTTCACCGCCGGTTCCGTGGCAGCTGGCGCAACCGACGGAGTACAGCTTCTTGCCCTCGTCAATGGCGAGGGACTGGGCGGTTTCGTCGGCCTGCGCCTTACTCGCGGGCGCAAAAGCGGCGTACAGCCCCCCGGTAGCCGCCAGCGCGAGGAGTAGTACGACGACCGCCGCCAACGGATGGCGTCGTCGTGCGGAGAGCTTTTTCACGGATTACCCCGGTGTCAGGATCTTCTGCGTCGATGCTGGATGTGGTTCGGGCTCTGGCCCGGTTACTTGATCAAGTAGATCGTGGCAAAGAGGCCGATCCACACAACATCGACGAAGTGCCAGTAATAGGACACGACGATGGCAGCGGTCGCCTGTTCATGGGTGAACCTCTTGGCTGCGTATGTCCTGCCCAGAACGAACAGGAAGGCGATGAGACCGCCTGTCACATGCAGACCATGGAAGCCAGTGGTGAGGTAGAACACCGAGCCGTACGGATCCGAGGACAGCGAGAGGCCGTCCTTCTTCACCAGCTCGGTGTACTCGAAGATCTGGCCTCCGATGAAGATCGCACCCATCACGAACGTGATCACGAACCAGGCGCGGAGCTTCTTCACATCGCCCCGCTCCGCGGCGAAGACGCCGAGCTGGCAGGTGAGTGATGAGAGCACCAGGATGGTGGTGTTCGTCGCCGAGAACGGAACGTTCAGGGACGACGCCATTTCCTTCCAGTGATCTGGTCCGGTCACCGATCGCAGGGTGAAGTACATCGCGAAGAGGGCCGCGAAGAACATCAGCTCGGAACTCAACCAGATGATGGTTCCGACGCTGGTGAGGTTCGGCCGATTGACCGACGGGTGCGCGTGCCCGGTTTCTACTGTCGTTGCTGTCGCCACGACCGACATTATGTCGGTCGCTTATCCCGCCCTCACTCCGGGGGGTGCCGTTCGGTGTGTCAGAGGGGTGTGTCCTCCCCGAACGGCCCATGGATCCGCTGTCCCGGGCCGTGCTGACAGGGCGTCGGGCGGAGTACGATCCGCGCATCGGACAGCCCTCACGCACCGAGGGCCCCGACGGCCCCGAAGACACGGATGTCACGGAGGAACAATGCAGCCGACCGCCACGGTCCTGGTCTACAGCGACAACGCACACACCCGTGAGCAGGTGAGGCTGGCGGCAGGGCGCAGGCCCGCGGCGGACGTGCCACCGGTGGAGTTCCTGGAGTGCGCCACCCTGCCCGCCGTCCTGGACGCTCTGGAGCAGGGAGGCGTCGACGTCTGCGTGTTGGACGGTGAGACCGCCCCGGCCGGCGGCATGGGCGTCTGCCGTCAGATCAAGGACGAGATCTTCCGCTGCCCGCCGGTGCTGCTGCTGATCGGGCGCCCGCAGGACGCCTGGCTGGCCACCTGGAGCCGCGCGGACGCCGCGGTGACCCTGCCGGTCGAGCCGGTCGGGTTCGCGGACTCCCTGGCCGCCCTGCTGCGCAGCAGGCTCTCCGTGGGCGCCTGAGCACCCGCCGTCCGCCCGTTGTCCCGCAGAGGGGCAGCGCACCCCCCGGTCAGACCGCGGGGCGCAGGCGTGCCGCCTGAACCGGGTCGACCCGGTCGGGCGTGTCGTTCTGCAGTGCGCTGCCCTTCTGCCATTTCGACCAGGACAGGTTCCAGTCGCCGTAGCCGTTGTCGAACGGCGTCATGGTCTCGCCCTCGCTGCCGACCACTCTGACGATGTCGCCCTCGCGCACGGTGTTGTAGAACCACTCCGCCTCGCTGGTGCTCATCCCGGTGCAGCCGTGGCTGACGTTCGCGACGCCCTGCGAGCCGGTCGACCAGGGGGCCGCGTGCACGTACTCGCCGCTCCAGGTGACCCGGGTGGCGTAGTAGACCGGCAGGTCGTACGAGTCGCTGGAGCCCTCGGCGATGCCGATGGTCTCCCCGCGCATACGTACGTAGTACTCCTTGCCCAGCACGACCTTGACGCCGTTGCGGGTGGAGAAGCCGGGCTTGCCCGTGGTCACCGGAATGGTGTTGATCACTTCCCCGTTGCGCAGAACCGTCATGGAGTGCTCCGAGGCGTCGGTGATGGCCTCGATCCGGTCGCCGGTAGTGATCTTCAACGCTTTCGTGGGCGCCCCGTACAGCGACTTGGCCACCTTGATGCCGGTCAGCTCGCTGCTGACCGCGATGGAGGCCTTGGCCGGCCAGTAGTCCTTGGGCCGGTAGTGCAGCGTCTTGTCGTCGACCCAGTACCAGGAGCCGGTCACGGCGGGCGTGGAGCGCACCTTGAGGGCGCGTTCGACGGTGGCGCGGGCGGCCTTGTCGGCGACCGGGGCGCTGAGTTGCGCCGTAATGGGCTGTCCGACGCCGTAGGTGCCCGTCTGCGGGCCGAAGGTGACCTTCAGGAACCTCTTGGCGGCCGCGGTCCCGAAAGACAGCGTGCGGCTGCCTGGGGCGCCTTCGTCGTTCTCCATGCTGACCTTGACGGTGTACCGGGTGCCCGCGGCCAGCGGGGCGGTGGAGTGCCAGCGGTGCCCGTCGGCGTCGAGTTCCCCCGCCAGATGGCGTCCTTCGCCGTCCACGGCCGTCACATCGGTGATCCGGCCGTCGTCGCCGTCCACGCTGACTTCGAGTGGCTTGTCCGGATCGACCTTCTCACCGCCGTCGGGCGTGTTGGAGGAGATCTCGTCGGCGGCGTCGTACGGCTTTGCCGCCAGCGGATGGCTGTCGGACTCCCCACAGGCGGTCATCCCTGCGACCAGGGTCACGACCAGCAGAGTGCAGCTCACTACGGGACGGATGCGCGGCGTGTGGTTCATGAACCCACGCTAAGAAGATTCATCCGTTTCAGCGCGCGGGGTGACTGCAAACGGGGGGCCCGCACTTCTCGGAGAAGTGTGGGCCCCCCGTCAGGTGGAGCGGTTTCACGGGTGGAGCGGTGTCACTGGGTGCGGTTCTCGCCGCGGTAGTACTCGAAGACCCAGCCGAACAGACCGACCATGATCACCGGGAGCGAGAAGTAGAGCAGCCACCAGCCGAAGATGACTCCCATGAAGGCGAGTGCGCCGCCGACCGCCAGCGAGAGCGGCTGCCAGCTGTGCGGGGAGAAGAACCCCACGTCGCCGGCCTCGTCCGCCACATCGGCTTCCTTGTTGTCCTGCGCGAGCGCGTCGACCCGCCGGGCCGTGAAGGCCAGGTAGAAGCCGATCATGACGCTCAGGCCGAAGGCCAGGACGAGGGCGGTGGTGCCGGCCGGCTCCTTGGACCACACGCCGTACGTGATGGCCATGGCGAGGATGAAGACCGATAGCCAGATGAAGAGCTTGCCCTGGATCTTCACTTGCCAGCCTCCTTGCCGCCGGCGAGGGCCTTGTCACCCTCGGAGTGGTGCTCAAGCTGTTCGAGCGCCGTGATTTCCGGGTGGTGCAGGTCGAACGCCGGGGATTCGGAACGGATCCGCGGCAGGGTGATGAAGTTGTGCCGCGGCGGCGGGCAGGAGGTCGCCCACTCCAGCGAACGGCCGTAGCCCCACGGGTCGTCGACCTCGATCTTCTTGCCGTACTTGGCCGTCTTCCAGACGTTGTAGAAGAACGGCAGGATCGACAGTCCGAGCAGGAACGAGCAGATCGTGGAGATCGTGTTCAGCGCGGTGAAGCCGTCGGCGGCGAGGTAGTCCGCGTAGCGGCGCGGCATGCCCTCTGCGCCCAGCCAGTGCTGCACCAGGAACGTGCCGTGGAAGCCCACGAACAGCGTCCAGAAGGTGATCTTTCCGAGCCGCTCGTCCAGCATCTTTCCGGTGAACTTCGGCCACCAGAAATGGAATCCGGAGAACATCGCGAAGACCACGGTGCCGAAGACCACGTAGTGGAAGTGCGCCACCACGAAGTACGAGTCCGAGACGTGGAAGTCCATCGGGGGCGAGGCGAGGATGACGCCGGTCAGACCACCGAAGGCGAAGGTGATCAGGAAGCCGACGGCCCAGAGCATCGGTGTCTCGAAGGACAGTGAGCCCTTCCACATCGTGCCGATCCAGTTGAAGAACTTCACCCCGGTCGGTACCGCGATGAGGAACGTCATGAACGAGAAGAACGGCAACAGCACACCGCCGGTGACGTACATGTGGTGGGCCCACACGGTCACGGACAGACCCGCGATGGCGATCGTCGCGCCGATCAGGCCGATGTATCCGAACATCGGCTTTCGACTGAACACTGGGATCACTTCGGAGACGATCCCGAAGAAGGGCAAAGCGATGATGTACACCTCTGGATGCCCGAAGAACCAGAAAAGGTGTTGCCATAGCAATGCGCCGCCATTGGCCGCGTCGAATACATGCGCCCCGAATTTTCGGTCCGCCTCCAGCGCGAAGAGCGCCGCGGCGAGGACCGGGAAGGCCAGCAGGACCAGTACACCGGTCAGCAGGACGTTCCAGACGAAGATCGGCATGCGGAACATCGTCATGCCGGGTGCGCGCATGCAGATGATCGTGGTGATGAAGTTGACCGAACCGAGGATCGTGCCGAATCCGGAGAAGGCCAGACCCATGATCCACATATCGGCGCCGACGCCCGGCGAGCGGACCGCGTCCGAAAGCGGGGAGTAGGCGAACCAGCCGAAGTCGGCCGCACCCTGCGGGGTGAGGAAGCCGGCCACCGCGATGATCGAGCCGAAGAGGTAGAGCCAGTACGCGAACATGTTCAGCCGCGGGAACGCCACGTCGGGCGCGCCGATCTGCAGCGGCATGATCCAGTTCGCGAACCCGGCGAACAGCGGCGTCGCGAACATCAGCAGCATGATCGTGCCGTGCATCGTGAACGCCTGGTTGAACTGCTCGTTCGACATGATCTGCGTACCCGGACGGGCCAGCTCGGCGCGCATGAAGAGCGCGAGCAGACCGCCGATGCAGAAGAAGGCGAACGATGTGACCAGGTACATCGTGCCGATCGTCTTGTGATCAGTGGTGGTCATCCACTTGATGACGACGTTTCCCGGCTGCTTGCGCCGGACCGGCAGCTCGTCCTCGTACGAGTCGTCTGCTGCCGCGGCACCCTGAGGTTCGTTGAGGATGCTCACAGTTTGTTCGTCTCCGCATTCCTGGCCGGGTCAGTCTGCTCGATGCCGGCCGGCACGTAGCCCGTGTTGCCCTTCTTCGCCAGCTCCTTGAGGTGCGCCTGGTAGCGCTCCGGGGAGACGACCTTGACGTTGAAGAGCATGCGGGAGTGGTCGGCGCCACAGAGCTCGGCGCACTTGCCCATGAAGGTGCCCTCCTGGTTGGGAGTCACCTCGAAGGAGTTGGTGTGGCCCGGAATGACGTCCTGCTTCATGAGGAACGGCACCACCCAGAAGGAGTGGATGACGTCACGCGAAGTCAGGATGAAGCGGACCTTCTCCCCCTTGGCCAGCCACAGGGTCGGACCGGGGTTGCCGTTCTGCGGATTCCGGGTTCCCGGGACGCCGACGTCGTAGACGCCGTCAGCACCCTTGGGGAAGTCCTTGCGGAACCGGTCCGGGATGGCGTCGAGCTCCTTGGGGACCTCGTTGCCCGTGGCGGCAGAGCCGTCCACGTTCTCGATGTAGTTGAAGCCCCAGCTCCACTGGTAGCCGACCACGTTGACCGTGTGGGCCGGCTTCGGGGAGAGTTCGAGGATCTTCGATTCGTCGCGCGCGGTGAAGTAGAACAACACCGAGACGATGATCAGAGGGACCACGGTGTACAACGCCTCGATCGGCATGTTGTACCGGGTCTGCGGAGGAACCTCCACCTTGGTGCGGCTGCGCCGGTGGAAGATGACGCTCCACAGGATCAGGCCCCAGACCAGGACACCCGTGGCGAGCGCTGCCGCCCACGAGCCCTGCCAGAGGGAAAGGATCCGTGGGGCCTCTTCCGTCACCGGAGTAGGCATACCGAGGCGGGGGAAATCCTTGTATGTGCAACCGGTTGCGGTCGCCAGGATCAGGCCCGCAGTCAGCACCTGCGGCAGCTTCCGCCGCATCGGGCGCCGCGACGAGCGGTCGGAGCCGTTGGGACTCACGTAGCGCCTTCCCGAGAGTCTCGCCCGCACGGTCGGCGCGCCCGTCTCGTTTGTCGGTCGCCGCCCCTGACGCGGGCAGGGGTTTGGATGTTTATGCGGACCAAACCCTACTGGACGCTATTTGGGGTCGCGCGGGGAGGGTGCCCAACGCGCCGCCCGACTCCCCGAAGGGGTGGAATCCGCGCCTCCGGCCGCCATCTGACGCCCCCTCTCCTGACCCCGTGGGCGGCCGGGTCCCGGGCCGGGCTCCGGACCCGGCTAGCGTGGCCGGGTGCCCTACTTCGACGCCGCGTCCGCCGCCCCCCTCCACCCCGTCGCCCGCCAGGCGCTGCTTGCCGCGCTGGACGAGGGCTGGGCCGATCCGGCCCGGCTCCACCGGGAGGGGCGACGGGCCCGGCTGCTGCTGGACGCGGCCAGGGAGGCGGCGGCGGAGGCCGTCGGCTGCCGCCCCGACGAGCTCAGTTTCACCTCGTCCGGCACCCGGGCGGTGCACTCAGGAATTTCCGGGGCTCTCGCCGGGCGTCGGCGTGTCGGCCGCCATCTGGCCGTCTCCGCGGTCGAACACTCGTCCGTGCTCCATTCGGCGGCCGACCACGAGAGCCGGGGCGGGACGGTCACAGAGGTGCCGGTGGACCGGTCGGGGGCGGTGGACCCGGCGGCGTACGGAGCGGCGCTGCGCGAGGACACCGCGCTGGCGTGCCTCCAGTCCGCCAACCACGAGGTCGGCACGGTGCAGCCGGTGGCCGAGGTCGCCGCGCTCTGCCGGGAGGCCGGGGTGCCGTTGCTGGTGGACGCCGCGCAGTCGCTGGGCCTGGAACCGGTGCCCGGCGGCTGGTCGCTGCTGGCGGCGAGCGCCCATAAGTGGGGCGGTCCGGCCGGCGTCGGGCTGCTGGCGGTGCGCAAGGGCGTCCGGTTCGCCGTCCAAGGTCCGGCCGACGAGCGGGAGTCGGGGCGCGCCGCGGGCTTCGAGGACATTCCGGCCATCGTGGCCGCCGCCGCGTCCCTGCGGGCGGTACGGGCCGAGGCGGCGGCCGAGTCGGAGCGGCTGAGCGCGCTGGTGGACCGCATCCGGAGCCGGGTGCCGGTACTGGTGCCCGATGTGGAGGTCGTCGGTGACCCGGTGCGGCGGCTACCGCATCTGGTCACGTTCTCCTGTCTCTATGTCGACGGAGAGACTCTGCTCCACGAGCTGGACCGGGCGGGTTTCTCCGTATCGTCCGGTTCGTCCTGTACGAGCAGCACGCTGACGCCGAGCCATGTGCTGAAGGCGATGGGGGTGCTGTCGGAGGGCAACGTCCGCGTGTCGCTGCCGGCGGGCACTACGGAGGAGGACGTCGACCGCTTCCTCGACGTGCTGCCCGGGGCGGTGGCGGGGGTACGGGAGAAGCTGGGCGCGCCCGCCCCGGCCGCCGTGCCCGCCGCGCCCCCGGCGGGCACGCTGGTCGTCGACGCGCTCGGCAGGCGCTGCCCGATCCCGGTGATCGAGCTCGCAAAGGTGATCGGAGAGGTACCGGTGGGCGGCACGGTGACCGTCCTGGCCGACGACGAGGCCGCCCGGCTCGACATTCCGGCCTGGTGCGCGATGCGCGAACAGGAGTACGTGGGTGAGGAGCCGGCGGACCGGGGCTCGGCCTATGTGGTCCGCCGGCTGTCCTGAGATATCCCCGCGTCAGGTGCTACGCGAGGTGCGTGCGGACCTCGGCGGCGGCCTCGTGGCCGTACGCCTTGGTGAAGCGGTCCATGAAGTGGGTGCGGTGCAGGGTGTACTCCTGGGTGCCGACCGTCTCGATGACCAGGGTGGCGAGCATGCAGCCGACCTGGGCGGCCCGCTCCAGGCCGACGCCCCAGGCGAGGCCGGAGAGGAATCCGGCGCGGAAGGCGTCGCCGACGCCGGTCGGGTCGGCCTTGACGTTCTCCTCCGCGCAGCCGACCTCGATCGGCTCCTCGCCGGCGCGCTCGATCCGCACGCCCTGGGCGCCGAGGGTGGTGACGCGGTGGCCGACCTTGGAGAGGATCTCCGCGTCGGTCCAGCCGGTCTTGGACTCGATGAGCCCCTTCTCGTACTCGTTGGAGAAGAGGTAGGTGGCGCCGTCGAGCAGGATGCGGATCTCGTCGCCGTCCATCCGGGCGATCTGCTGCGAGAAGTCCGCGGCGAACGGGATGCCGCGCGTACGGCACTCCTCCGTGTGGCGGAGCATGCCCTCGGGGTCGTCGGCGCCGATGGAGACCAGGTCGAGGCCGCCCACCCGGTCGGCCACGGCCTTCAGCTCGATCAGCCGGGCCTCGCTCATGGCGCCGGTGTAGAAGGAGCCGATCTGGTTGTGGTCGGCGTCCGTCGTGCAGACGAAGCGGGCGGTGTGCAGGACCTCGGAGATCCGCACGGAGCCGGTGTCGACGCCGTGCCGGTCGAGCCAGGCCCGGTACTCGTCGAAGTCGGAGCCCGCGGCGCCGACCAGGATCGGGTCGGTGCCCAGCAGGCCCATGCCGAAGCAGATGTTGGCGGCGACACCTCCGCGTCGCACGTCCAGGTTGTCGACCAGGAAGGAGAGCGAGACCGTGTGCAGCTGGTCCGCGACCAGCTGGTCCGCGAAGCGGCCGGGGAAGGTCATGAGGTGGTCGGTGGCGATGGAGCCGGTGACTGCGATACGCACGGGAGACTGCTCCTGCGGAGGTCGAGGGGGAACGGTGTCCGCGTCCCCGGGGCGGCATGACAGGGGGCCCGGAAAATCGAGGGCCCTCTTACGCTACCGGTTCCCGGGGCGGTCCGAATGGGAAAAACTACCCGATAGTAGGGCTTTCCTCCTGAGCTCAGAGGTGCTTACGGTGCGGATATGTCTAACCACATCGCTTCGTTCGAGTCCGAGACCGGCCTGGCCGAGCTGCGCGGAGACTGCGCGCGGATGGCTCCGCACTGGGTGGTGCCAGCGAAGGCCGCCGCGCCCCCGGTCGCGCCGTCCCTGATTCACGGGGTGAGGGTGCCCCCGGCCTCGGCGAAGCTGATCGACGCGATGTCGGAGTACGGCGACTGAGACCCCCGCTCAGCAGCTCCCGGACCCAGGGCCTCTCCGCAACTGCCGCCCCACGGGGGAACCGTGCGCTCCCGCGTCCCGTCCCATCGGTGTCCGCACCCCAGGGGCGGGCCATATGCCGGCCAGGCGTATGACGCCAATGCAGGCGAAGGAGCGATCCGGTGAGCACCGAGCGACCCGACAACGACGAGACCGGCCCCCGGCGGCGTTCGCCGCTCGCCGTGGCCTCGGTGGCGGCAGCCGTGCTGCTGGCCGGCGGCGGCGGCGCGTACTGGGCAGCGACGGCGGCGGACGGCGGCAACGTCGAGGAGAACGGAGGCCTCGGCGCGGGCAGTCCCCCGCCGCTCTCCCTCGACGAGCGGACGGGCGGGCCGGCCACGCCCTCCTCCCCCACCTCATCGGCCCCACCGAGGGGCATCGCGCCCGGTGAGCCCGACCCGCACGGCGGACGGCTCGTCTACCGCGCGGCGGGCGCACTGCCGGACGGCCCGGCGAAGGCCGCGGTCCGGCGCGCCAGCGGAACCGTCTCGGCCGCCGAGGTGACCCGGCTGGCGAAGGCGCTCGGCCTCCACGGCACCCCGCAGGCCGAGGGCACCTCCTGGAAGGTGGGCTCCGGCGGGGACGGCTCGGGCCCGGTGCTGCGGGTCGGCAAGCAGGCACCCGGCACCTGGACCTTCGCCCGTTACGGCTCCGGCGGCACGGACAACTGCGGCCACAAGGCGACCTGTTCGGGCGAGCAGGTGGCGCCCGGCGGCTCGGGTTCACCGGTGAGCGAGAAGGCCGCCATGGCGGCGGCGGCGCCCGTACTGAAGGCGACCGGCCAGGACGCCGCCGCCCTCGACGCCCGCCAGCTGATGGGCTCGGCCCGCGTGGTGAACGCGGACCCGGTGGTGGACGGGCTGCCGACGTACGGCTGGGCGACCGGCGTCCAGGTCGGCACGGACGGGGCGGTGATCGGCGGCGGCGGGCAGTTGAAGGGCCTGGAGAAGGGCGCCGAGTACCCGGTGATCGGCGCGGCCGACGCGCTGAAGCAGCTGAACGCGGCGCAGCCCTCGGACGGCCGCAAGAACATCGGCGGCTGCGCGACCGCGGCGCCGCTCAGCGGCGGCACGAAGCCGTCCGGGAAGTCCTGCGGCGCGCGGACCGGGGCGGAGCCGCCGACAACGACGGTGACGGTCGACGAGGCCGTCTTCGGCCTGGCGGCCCAGTACGCGGACGGGAAGCAGCTGCTCGTGCCGTCCTGGATCTTCACGGTCCGGCCGGCAGCGGGCGGTACGGGCAATACCGTCACGCAGGTCGCCGTGGACCCGGCATACCTGACAAAGGACGCCCCGTCGGAGAAGACGCCGGACGGTGGCGGCACGACGCGGGCCGGTGGCACGGTCCAGTCGTACAGCGCCGACGGGCGGACGCTCTCGGTGACGTTCTGGGGCGGCGTGTGCAGCACGTACTCGGCGAGCGCGAAGGAGGACGGTGACACCGTGCGGGTGACCGTGACGGAGTCGAAGCCGGACCCGGAGAAGATGTGCGTCAAGGTCGCCAAGAAGCTGACCCGTACGGTCACACTGGACCAGCCGCTGGGCGACCGGAAGGTGGTCGACGCAGGGTCCGGCGGCGAGGTGCCGCAGAAGTGAAGTAGTGACGTGACGCCCCCGCGCGGGGCGCACACAGCGGTACGGCGGCGGCCCCCAGGATTCGATCCTGGGGGCCGCCGCCGTACCGCTGTCGCGCGGGCGTCCTAGCTGAAGGAGTCGCCGCAGGCGCAGGAACCCGTGGCGTTCGGGTTGTCGATCGTGAAGCCCTGCTTCTCGATGGTGTCGACGAAGTCGACGGAGGCGCCGCCCAGGTACGGGGCGCTCATCCGGTCGGTGACGACCTTGACGCCGCCGAAGTCCTTCACGACATCGCCGTCGAGCGAGCGCTCGTCGAAGAAGAGCTGGTACCGCAGGCCCGAGCAGCCGCCGGGCTGGACGGCGACGCGCAGCGCCAGATCGTCACGGCCTTCCTGCTCCAGCAGGCCCTTGACCTTGGCTGCGGCGGCGTCGGACAGGAGGATGCCGTCGCTCACGGTGGTGGTCTCGTCCGATACGGACATCTGCTTCTCTCCCGGGTTGTACGGAGTCTGCTTGCCGACGTTGCAACCGCCGGAGCCGCGGATTCATTCCGGGCCGCGCGCTTGCCTGTTCCATTCATGCTCGCACACCTGGCCCTCGGGCGGGTGCGTCACATTGACGTTATCGGCATCGTCAAAGTGACGTGAAGCGGTTATGATAGATAACGTCAATTCGACGAAAAGGCTCCTCGTAGAGAAGCTCCTCGCAGAGAAGAAAGGGTGCGTGACGTGACCACGGCCCACCCCGTCCAGGAACTCGACGTCCAGCCGTCGCCCCTCGCCCTGCTCCTGCTGGGCCGCGACGCCGACCCCAGGAGCGAGCGCGGCGTCGAATGCCCCGGCGACCTGCCCTCCCCGTCCGACCCTGACCTGGTGGAGCGCGCCCGCGCGGCCAAGGAGAAGCTGGGCGAGAAGGTCTTCGTCCTCGGCCACCACTACCAGCGCGACGAGGTCATCCAGTTCGCGGACGTCACCGGTGACTCCTTCAAGCTGGCGCGCGACGCGGCGGCGCGTCCGGAGGCCGAGTACATCGTCTTCTGCGGTGTGCACTTCATGGCCGAGTCCGCGGACATCCTGACCACCGACGACCAGAAGGTCGTGCTGCCGGACCTGGCGGCGGGCTGCTCGATGGCCGACATGGCCACCGCGGAACAGGTCGCCGAGTGCTGGGACGTGCTGACGGAGGCCGGCGTCGCCGAGCAGGTCGTGCCCGTCTCGTACATGAACTCCTCCGCCGACATCAAGGCCTTCACCGGCCGCCACGGCGGCACGATCTGCACCTCCTCGAACGCGAAGCGCGCCCTGGAGTGGGCCTTCGAGCAGGGAGAGCCCTCAACGACAAAGGTGCTGTTCCTCCCCGATCAGCACCTGGGCCGGAACACCGCCGTCCGGGACATGGGGATGACCCTGGAGGACTGCGTCCTCTACAACCCGCACAAGCCGAACGGCGGTCTGACCGCCCAGCAGCTGCGTGACGCGAAGATGATCCTGTGGCGCGGACACTGCTCGGTGCACGGGCGCTTCTCGGTGGAGTCCGTCAACGACGTGCGTGCCCGGATACCCGGCGTCAACGTGCTGGTGCACCCGGAGTGCAAGAACGAGGTCGTGGCGGCGGCGGACTACGTCGGCTCGACGGAGTACATCATCAAGGCCCTGGAGGCGGCCCCGGCCGGTTCCAAGTGGGCGATCGGCACCGAGCTGAACCTGGTGCGCCGACTGGCGAACCGTTTCGCTGCCGAGGACAAGGAGATCGTCTTCCTCGACAAGACGGTCTGCTTCTGCTCGACGATGAACCGGATCGACCTGCCGCACCTGGTGTGGACGCTGGAGTCGCTGGCCGAGGGCAATCTCGTCAACCGGATCGAGGTCGACCCGGAGACCGAGAAGTACGCGAAGCTCGCGCTGGAACGGATGCTGGCGCTGCCGTAGCAACCAGTAGCGCGCAAGGGCCCCGGGCCGCCTTCAGGCGGTTGCCCGGGGCCTTCCGCGTTACTGGCGGGGGTAGGCCGGTTTCCGCCGTACGGCACCCATGATGCCCGTTCCGTAATTACCCTGCTACTCACCGCAGCGGGCACGGCCAAGGCCGGACCCCGGTGCGGACGGGAAACGCGGGGCACTTCGTGGTGACCGCGTTGGCTTTGTGACGGAGAGCGGGACGGGCAATGGTGCGTGAGTCGGGTGTGACGGGCGATGAGGGACGCGAGCCGGTGGAGGGGGCGGCCGGGCTTGAGGACGGCTCGTTCTTCACGGGCCGCGAGGAGGTGTTGGGGCGGATCGCCGCGTGGCTGGAGGCGGACGGGTCCGGGCTCTTCCTGGTGACCGGCCCGGCGGGCTGCGGCAAGTCGGCCGTGCTGGACCGGATCGCGACGCCCGGCGGCCCGGCGCGACGCGAGGAGACCGAGGCGCGCGAGGCCGACCCGGGCCCGCGTCCCCGCCGCCCCCTCGCCTCCGTGCTCCTGCGGGACCTGAGCCCGCTCCAGGCGGCCTCGGAGCTGGCCCGGCAGCTCGGACTGCCGGAACCCCTCGGCGCCGAAGAATTCCAGTCCGCGCTGCGCGGGTTGTCCCCGCAGCCGGTGCTGGTGCTGGACGGCCTGGACGAAGTGCCCGCAGAGCACCTCCGCGCCGTGATCGAGGAGCTGGTCATCCCGCTCGGCCGGACGGGCCCGGTCCTGCTCGGCTCCCGCAGGAGTGCGTTCCGCAGCCGTATCGCGGAGGGCGGGTACCGGGGCGAGACCCTGCCGGACGCCCTCGCCCGGCTGACCGGCGCGGAGGTCACCGTCGCGGACCTGGCGCGGGAGCCGCACACCCGGACGGACATCGGTGAGTACGTGTTCCGCAGGTGCGCGGCGGCCGGGATTCCGGAGGACCGGGCGCGGGCGGCGGGCGAGGCGGTCGCCTCGCAGGCCGAGGCGGTGGACGGCGGGTTCCTGTTCGCGCGGCTGGTGGCGGACTCGTTCACACGGCTGGTGGCGGACTCGCTGTCGGCGGCGTCGGCCGGTGCCGAGGAGGGCCGGCTGCCCGACTCCGTCGAGGCCGCGTTCGAGGAGGACCTGCGGTCGGGTCCGGTACGCGTACGGGAGGACGGCACCGAACTGCCGTCCGCCGCCCGGGACCTGCTGACGGCCCTCGCCTGGACGGCCGGGCGCGGGATGCCCGCCGGGGGCGTGTGGGAGGAGGTCGCCGGGGCGCTGAGCGGCGGCGGTGCGGTGTCGTACGACGAGAGCGACGTCAACTGGCTGCTGTCCGCCTACGGCCGCTACGTCGTCGAGGACTCGGAGGACGGCCGGGCGGTGTACCGGCTGTTCCACTCCGCGTTCGTGTCGCTGCTCGCGGACCGGGCGGGGCCCGGGGGCTCCGGGACCGGTGAGGTGGCGTTGGCCGCGCTGGTCGAGCACGTCGAGCGTCGGGCGGTGGGCGACGACTGGGCGGGCGTCGATCCGTACGTGGTGCGGGGCCTGGTGCCGCACGCGGCGCGGGCGGGCGCACCGGGGGTCGCGATGCTGCGGGCGCTGGTGGAGCGGGGCGGGGCGCCGGTTCTGGCCGAGGCCTTGTGCCGGTTCTCCGCCCGGCTGGGGGCAGAAGGGGACGCGGAAGGCGCGCTGGACGCGGCGCGGGAAGCGGCCGAGCTGTACCGGGAGCTGGAGCGCGGCGCTCCCGGGGCGTTCGGTACGACGCTGGAGCCCGGCGTTCCCGAAGCGTTCGGTACGGCGCTGGTGCGCGCCCTCATCGACGTGGCCGGCGGCTGCGCGGCCATGGGCGACCGTGAAGGTGCCCTGCCTCCGGCCCGCGAAGCTGCCGCGCTCCAACGGAACCTGGCCGAAGCGGGCGACAGCGCCGCACAGCCCGGCCTGGCTGCCGCCCTGAGCGGTCTCGGCCGACGCGTCGGCGCTATGGGTGACCGCGAGGGAGCAGTCGCCCTGACGCTGGAGGCAGTCAGCATCTACCGGCAGCACGTGGAGCGGGACCCGGCGGCGTTCCGCCCCGGTCTCGCCGCCGCGCTGACCGGCCTGGCGGCGAGTCTGGCAGCCGTCGGGCAGACCCGGACGGCCGTGGACGCCGGGCAGGAGGCCGTGGACATCTACCGGGAGCTTGCCGCTTCGTACCCCGATGAGTTCCTGCCCCCGCTCGCCGCTGCCCTGACCCAGCTGTCCGCGCACCGGGAGGCCATCGGTGATCTCGACCGGTGCCTGGAGCCCGCGCGGGAGGCCGTGGAGCTGTGCCGGGAACTCGTCGCGCTCCATCCGACCGCCTTCCAGCCGCAGTTGGCGGGCGCTCTCCATAACCTGGCGGACCGGCTCTCCGCCACCGGCGACCACGCGGAAGCCCTCACCACCGTCCGGGACGGCGCGCTCCTGTACGCCGAGGTCGCGACGCGGCACCACGACATCTTCCAGCCGCTTTTCGCCCGCGCCATGTCCTCCCTGGCCAACAAGACGGCCGCCGCCGGAGACCTGACCTCTGCGGTCATCCTCGCGGGCGAGGCCGTACGCCTCCAGCGCCAGCTGACCCTGGACCGGCCGACAGCCGCCCTCCCGGGACTGGCCTCCATGCTCAGCCATCTCGCCGCACACCTCGTCGCCACGGGCGGGCTCGCGGCTGCTCTGCCCAACGCCGAGGAGGCGAGCGCCCTTTGGGGGCGCCTGGCCGCCGAGGACCCGGACGCCTACCTGCCCCGGTACGCGACCGCTCTCAGCGACCTCGGCAGTCAACGCGCGAACCTGGGCGATGTTTCGGGGGCGCTGGCGGCGGCCCAGGAATCGGTCGGCATCCGCCGCGCACTCGCCGTACAGCAGCCCGCCGCCCACCAACACGACCTGGCCACGGCACTCGCCCGTCTCGCCGCTCACCTGTACAGCGCCGAAGACCCGGCGGCGGGTCTGAGCGCCTCGGAGGAAGCGGTCACCCTCTTCCGCGAACTCGCCGGACATGAGCCCGCTCTCCGCTCCGCCCTCGCGGGCTCGCTCGGCACCCTGGCGCGGAATCTCGCCGCCACCGGCAACCGGAAGGAAGCCCTGGAGACGGCCGGGGAGGGCATCCGCATCCTGCGCGGGCTCGTCGGTGACGACCCCAGCAGCGCCCACCTCCCCGGTCTGGCTCTCGCCCTCCAGAACCTCAGCAAGCACCTGGAGGAGGACCAGGACGCCGAAGGAGCGGTGCGCGCGGCGGAGGAAGCGGCCGCCACTTACCGGACGCTGGCGCTGGAGAATCCCGACGCCTTCGAGGAGGACCTGACCTCCGCTCTCGTCAACCTCGCGCAGACTCTCGTCCACACCGGCGACCACACCTCTGCCGTCCGGCACTTCGACGAGACCGTGGCGGAGTTCGCCTCCGCCCACCCCGCGACCGGCCACCGTCTCGGCGCCGAGCGGTCCATCTTCCTGCTGGGCTGTCCCGCACCCCACGCCTCGGCCGGCGTCCGCGAGCTGGTGGCCCTTCTCGACGGGGAGTCCACGCCGGACGCCGCAACGAACGCCGTGACCGTACGGGCCCGCCGGGCGCTGCGCGCGTACAACGACCCCGAGGCCGTCCGCACGGCGTGGGAGGCGGAGACCGGCTCCCACGTACCGGACTGGCTCGAACTGTCGCCGGAGACGCTGAGCCTGGTCAGTTCCTGGATGTTCGCACCCAACTGGCCCGAGTCACGCGACTTCTGGTCCCGGAACGCCGAGGCGCTCAGCAGGCCGGAGACGGCGACCGTCCTCGAAGAAGCGGCCCTCCTCGACCCCGGCACCGCACAGCGGCATGCCGCACTCCGCGAGATCGTCATGGACCATGGCGTGACCGCCGCCTACGATCCGCTGATCCTCAGGGAGCAGCTGACGGAGTGGGTGGACTGCGCGGACTGGACGGAGTCGCGGGCCTACCTCCAGGACCACCCCCGCCTCCTCCAGGTCCCGCCGCCCGAGGCCACCCCGCTCACGCACGTCGCCGTCCTCGATGTCGCCCGCGCCGAAGGGCTGGACGCCGCGTACCGCCTCGTCGAGGACCGCACCGCCCTCCAGACCTACGTGGAGCGCGCGTTGGACGCCGGGGACGGCACCGCGCTGATGCACGCGGCGGCCGTGGAGGGGCAGGTCTTCAACGACAAGCTGTCCTCCCTCACGCACGCCCAGGCCAGCATGGTGCTCGCCGGGGCGGTCGACGCCGTGGAGCCGAACGATCTGGCCACGCTCCTGCCCAGGGCCCGGGAGGAGATCCGGGTCCGGCTGCTGAGGGAGATCTGCGCCCTCAGCGTCCAGCACGCCCATCCGCACGGCGATACGTGGCTCCGGATCGTCAAGGCCCTCAGCGGAAGCGGGGGCGCCTGAGAGCGCCGCGCCCGGTCAGCCGGCGCCCTCCCCGTTCGCCAGCCGCCCGCCCCGGCTCGCCGCGATCCGCAGGGTGTCCCCCAGCGACTCGGCGAGCCGGACGCCCGCGAACCGCAGCTCCTGCTCCCCCACCACGGTCTCCGCCAGTACCTCACGGGCCTCATCGAGTACGTACTCGGCGGAGGCGATCAGGTCGGCCTCAAGTTCGTCGGCCATCCGGGAGACAGGGCCGCCGGGGCTCGCCGGGCTGAGCCAGCACGGCCCGCCGTTCTCGTTGGTCCATGGGAGCAGCCGCATGGCTTGGCCCTGCGCGTCGAACATCATGTCGATAGCCACCTTCGGAGAAGGCCCTCTGGTGCGCCGCACGAGAGAGCGGTTACGGTGTGTGCCGCAATCGTCGCCCTGGGAGACATCTCCCCAACAGGGCGCCGCCGTCCCGGCCTTGGGAACGGGACACACGAAAGGCACACACCGTGACGTTCAGACCCCAGGCCCTCAACCCGTACCTGTCCGCCCGGCACTACTTCGGTTCCGAGCAACGCCGCCACCGCGAGCGGGCCGGGCTGTCGCTCGTACAGCTCGCAGACATCGTGAACTCCAGCAAGAGCACGCTGGCCCGGATCGAGACGGCCGAGCTGATGCCGCCCCCGGACATCCCCAGCCGGCTGGACATGGCGTTCGGGACGGACGACCGCTTCCACGGGCTGTACGAGCTGGCCCGGCGGGAGATCCATCCCGACCAGTACAAGCGGTACATGGACTTCGAGTCCCGTGCCGAAGTGATAGAGCAGTATGGGGCGCAGGCCCTGCCGGGTCTGTTCCAGACCGAGCAGTACGCGCGGGAGTTACTCCGTTGCCAGGAGGACCTGAGCGCCGAACAGGTCGAGGAACGCGTCACCGCGCGCATGTCACGGCAGGAACGGCAACGGTCGGAGGACCCGCCGTTCCGCTGGGCGATCATCGACGAGGCCGTACTGCGACGACAGGTGGGCGGTCCGTCGTGTATGCGTGAGCAACTGGCTTCGCTGCTGGAGCAGGTGGATACTCCGGACAGTAAAGTTCAGGTGATGCCGTTCAGCGCGGGGCCACACTCGCTCCTGGGTGGCGCGCTGACTCTGCTGACCCTGCCCGACTGCACTTCGGTGGCGTACGAGGAGGGCATCCAGGCCGGAAGTCTCTACGAGGATCCAGCCGCGGTGAAGAAGTGGCGGCGACAGTACGAGGTACTGCGCGCCAACTCCTCCTCACTGGCCGAGTCGGCGGAACTGATCCGGACCGCGATGGAGGACTACCGACCATGAACCACTCCCCCGAGCTGAGCACCGCCCACTGGCGCAGCAGCAGTTACAGCAACACCAACGGGGGCGAATGCGTCGAGATCGCCGACGACTTCCCCGGCGTCGTCCCCGTACGCGACAGCAAGAACCCCACCGGACCCGCCCTCCTCATCGAAACCGCCGCCTGGGACGCCTTCGTCTCCTCACTCAAGTAACAACAGCTCGGGCAGCAAGCGAAAACCCGCACGAGTCGGCGGAACCGGACCGCGATGGAGGGCTACCCACCATGACCCACTCCCCTGAGCTGAGCACCGCCCGCTGGCGCAGCAGCAGTTACAGCAACGCGAGCGGCGGCGAATGCGTGCAGGTCAGCGACGGCTTCCCCCGCGTCGTCCCCGTACGCGACAGCAAGAACCCCACCGGACCCGCCCTCGTCATCGAGACCGCCGCCTGGGGCGCCTTCGTCTCCTCGCTCAAGTAGCGGGAGGGAGCCGGAGAACCCGAGAGGGCCCGTCCCACGCACTCGCGTGGGACGGGCCCTCTCCGTTCGTCAGGCCTGCGCGGGCTCGGTTTCCCGGGCCTCGTCGGACTCGGACTGGGCCGGGATGCCCGCCTTCGCGGCGCGCTTGTCGGCCTTCTTCTTCGCGCGGCGCTCCTTGCGGAGTTCCACCATCGCGTACAGCGTCGGCACCAGGAGCAGCGTCAGCAGCGTCGAGGTGACGAGACCGCCGATGACCACGACGGCCAGCGGCTGCGAGATGAAGCCGCCCTCTCCGGTGACGCCGAGCGCCATCGGGAGGAGGGCGAAGATGGTCGCCAGTGCCGTCATCAGGATCGGGCGGAGCCGGTGGCGGCCGCCCTCGATGACCGCCTCGACGACGCCCATGCCCTGTCGGCGGTACTGGTTGATCAGGTCGATCAGCACGATCGCGTTGGTCACCACGATGCCGATCAGCATCAGCATGCCGATCATCGCCGCGACGCCCATCGGGGTGCCGGTGATGAGGAGCAGGCCGATCGCGCCGGTGGCGGCGAACGGGATGGAGACCAGCAGGATCAGCGGCTGGATGAGCGACCGGAAGGTGGCGACCAGCAGCATGAAGACGATCGCGACGGCCGCCAGCATGGCCAGGGCCAGCTTGACGAAGGCGTCGTTCTGGTCCTCGGAGACGCCGCCGATGGTGGCGGTGGCGCCGTCCGGGAGGTTCAGCGAGTCGACCTTCTTCTGGAGTGCCGAGCTGACGCTGCCGGTGTCGTCACCGACGGGCTTGGCGGTGATCGTCGCGGCGCGCTGGCCGTCGATCCGCGTCATGGAGACCGGTCCGGGGACCAGCTTCACGTCCGCGATGGTGCCGAGCTTGACCGGGCCGAGCGGCAGGGCCTTCAGCTCGGCCATGGTGACGGCCGGGTGGGCGGACTTGATGACGACGTCGCGCTCGGTGTCGTCCATGGTCGCCTTGCCGGAGGGGGTGCCCTTCACCGCGCCGGCGACGGCCGCGCCCAGGGTGGCCTGGGTGAACCCGGCGTCGGCGGCCTTGGAGTTTGCCGTCACCGAGATGCGCGGGATGCTCTGGGACAGGTCGCTCTGGACGTCGGAGACGTCCTTGAGGCCCGCCACCGCCTTTCGGACCTGCTCGGAGGACTTGGCGAGGACGTCCGCGTCGGCGGCCTTGACCACGACGCTCAGGTCCTGGCTGCCGAAGCCGCCCGCCTCCGCGATGGTCGTGTCACCGATGCCGTCGAGCTTGCCGAGGGCCCCGTCGAGGCGCTTCTCCGTGGCGTCGTACTCGGCCGGGTCCTTCAGGGTGACCTGGTAGGTGGCCTGGTTGGCGCCCGTGCCGCCGCCGAAGGCGGCCATGAAGCCGGACGAGCCGACGGTGACCTGGTAGTCCTTGACGCTCTTGTCTCCGGCGAGGAGCTTCTCGACCTTCTTGGACGCCTCGTCGGCGGCCGCCAGGCTGGTGCCCGGGGGCAGCTCCTGGTTGATGGAGAGGACTTCCTGCTCGCCCTGGTCGAAGAGGGTGGTCTTGAGCAGCGGGGCCATGCCGAAGGTGCCGATCAGCACGACGACGGCGATGACCACGCTGACGATGCGGCGACGGGTGGCGAAGCCCAGCACCCGGACGTACAGCCGCTGGAGCTTGCTGCGGGCTTCCTTCTCCTCGGCCTTGCGGCGGGCCGCCTCCGGGTCCTCCGTGCTGCCCTTGGGGGCGCGCAGGAACCAGAACGAGAGCACCGGGACGACCGTCAGCGAGACCAGCAGGGAGGCCAGCAGGGCCGCGGTGATGGTCAGTGAGAACGAGCCGAACAGCTCGCCGACCATGCCGCCGACCAGACCGATCGGCAGGAAGACGGCGACGGTGGTGAGGGTGGAGGCGGTGACCGCTCCGGCCACTTCCTTCACCGCGGCGAGGATCGCGGACTGGCGCTCCTCGCCGTAGCTGAGGTGGCGCTTGATGTTCTCCAGGACGACGATCGAGTCGTCGACGACCCGGCCGATCGCGATGGTCAGCGCGCCCAGGGTGAGCATGTTGAGCGAGAGGTCACGGGTCCAGAGCACGATCAGTGCGAGAACCACGGAGAGCGGGATGGAGACCGCGGTGACCAGGGTCGAGCGGAGCGAGGCCAGGAAGACCAGGATGACGATGATCGCGAAGACCAGGCCGAGCGCGCCCTCCGTGGTCAGGCCCGAGATCGCCTTGGAGACCGCGGGGCCCTGGTCGGACACGACGGTCAGCTCGGCGCCCGCGCCGAGGTCCTTGCGCAGGTCGGGGAGCTTGTCCTTGACCGCGTCCGAGATGGCGACGGCGCTGCCGTCCTTGTCCATCGTGGCCACGACGGCGAGGCTCGGCCTGCCGTTGGTGCGGGTGATGGAGTCCGCGGTGGCGGGCTCCTGCTTCACCGTCGCGATGTCACCGACCCGGACCGGCTTGCCGGGCTTGCCCGTCGCCGGGTTCTGACCGATGACCCGGAGGTCCTCGATCTGCTTCAGCGAGGTGAAGGAGCCGCCGACCTGGACGGTGCGGCTCTTGCCCGACTCGGAGAAGGAACCGGCCGGGACGGTCGCGCCGCCGGACTGGAGTGCCTGGGAGAGCGAGGCGGCGTTCAGACCGGCTGCCGCGAGCTTCTTGTCGTCGGGGGTGACGGAGATCTGGAGGTCCCGCACACCGTCGACGGACACCTGGCCGACGCCGTCGATGTCCTCGATCGCCGGGACGACCGTGCGGTCGAGCTGGTCCGCGAGGGCCTGCTGGTCCTTGTCGGAGGTGACGGCGAGGACGACGGTCGGGATGTCGTCCGTCGAACCGGCGACGACCTGCGGGTCGACGCTGTCGGGCAGTTGGACGCGGGCGCGGTTCACGGCCTGCTGGATGTCCGCGACGAGCTGCTTCGTGCCCTCGTCGCCGAAGTCGAAGGACGCCATGATGACGGCGTTGCCCTCGCTGGCGGTGGAGGTGATTCCGGTGACGCCGTCGACGGCCTTGATCGAATTTTCGAGCGGTTCGACGACCTGCTTCTCGACCACATCGGGGGACGCACCCTGGTAGGGGGCGAGCACCGACACCATCGGGAGTTCGATGGTGGGCAGCAGCTGCTGCTTGAGCTGCGGGATCGCGATCGCGCCGAACACGAGCGCAACGATCGAGATCAGCCCGATCAGGGCCCTCTGCGCGAGGCTGAATCTGGACAGCCAGGACATGGGTTAGGTCTCTCTTCTGTGGCTTACGCGGCAGGTGGGCGGGTAACTCGGGGACAGACCCGGCCCACCTATACGATCTCCTGCCGCTGGGTAAGAAAGCGTCAATCCCAGGTCGCTTTCTTATCCGCCGCATACCGCAGCTGGAGTACGCCGCGGCTGCACCCTCACTCCACCCTGGGGCGCACCAGGCCCGATTCGTAGGCGATTACCACCAATTGCGCGCGGTCGCGGGCGCCCAGCTTGGCCATCGCCCGGTTCACATGCGTCTTGACGGTCAGCGGGCTGACCACCAGGCGCTCCGCGATCTCGTCGTTGGAGAGCCCGGCCGCGACCAGGACCAGCACCTCGCGCTCCCGTGTGGTGAGGGCGGCGAGGCGCGCGGAGTACTCCGCCGCGCCCGGTCCCTCTTCGCCCGAACCGCCGCCCTGCGCCAGGAACGTGGCGATGAGCCCCTTGGTCGCGGCCGGTGAGAGCAGCGCCTCGCCGCCCGCGGCGATCCGGATGGCGTTGAGGAGCTCCTCCGGTTCCGCGCCCTTGCCGAGGAAGCCGGAGGCGCCGGCCCGCAGCGACTGGACCACGTACTCGTCCACCTCGAAGGTGGTGAGCATGACGACGCGTACGCCCGCGAGTTCGGGGTCGGCACTGATCATCCGGGTCGCGGTGAGCCCGTCGGTGCCGGGCATCCTGATGTCCATCAGCACCACGTCCGCGCCGGTCGAGCGGGCCAGCTCCACCGCTGCCGCGCCGTCGGCCGCCTCACCGACCACCCGCATGTCGGGCTCCGAGTCGACGAGCACCCGGAACGCGCTGCGCAGCAACGCCTGGTCGTCGACGAGCAGGACCTTGATGGCCGGTGTCATGCGTTCTCCCCCGTCCGGCCCGCCATGCCCGGTTGATCCGGCTGCTGCGGGAGGGCCTTGACGGGCAGGATCGCATGGACGCGGAAGCCGCCGCCGTAACGGGGTCCGGCGTTGAGGGTGCCGCCCAGGGCCGTGACCCGTTCCCGCATGCCGAGCAGTCCGTGGCCGCCCCCGTCGGCCGTGCCGCCCTGGTTCCCCCGGCCGTTGTCGAGCACCATGACCTCGGCGGTGGCCCCGACCCGTACGACGCTGACCTCGGCCTTGGCGCCGGGGCCCGCGTGCTTGCGGACGTTGGTCAGCGCCTCCTGGATCACCCGGTACGCGGCCAGGTCCACGGCGGCGGGCAGCGGTGGGTTCTCGTCTGCCGCGCAGGCCACCTCGACGGGCAGCCCGGCCCGGCGCACGGTCTTCACCAGCTCGTCCAGGACGGCGAGGCCCGGGGCGGGTTCGGTCGGCGCCTCCGGGTCGCCGGACTGGCGCAGCAGCCCGACGGTGGCCCGCAGTTCGTTGAGCGCGGAGCGGCTCGCCTCGCGGACGTGGGCGAGCGCCTGCTTGGCCTGGTCGGGGCGCTTGTCCATGACGTGGGCGGCGACCCCGGCCTGCACGTTGACCAGGGCGATGTGGTGGGCGACGACGTCGTGCAGGTCGCGGGCGATCCGCAGCCGTTCCTCCGCCACCCGTCGCCCGGCCTCCTCCTCCCGGGTCCGCTCGGCCCGTTCGGCGCGTTCCCTGATCGCGTCGACGAAGGCGCGCCGGGAGCGCACCGCGTCGCCCGCGGCGCCGGCCATCCCGGTCCAGGCGAAGACGCCGAAGTTCTCCTGGCTGTACCAGGGCGCCGGCCCGAAGAGCATCGCGGCGGCGGTGAGCGCAGCCATCGTGAGCAGCCCGACCCGCCAGGTGGTGGGCCGGTCGGTGCGGGCGGCGATGGTGTAGAGCGCGATGACCACGCTGAACACGACCGGGGTAGGCGGGTCCACCAGCACCAGTTCGATGACCGTCAGCCCGCCGGTGGCGACGAGCACGGCCATCGGGTGGCGGCGGCGCCACACCAGGGCGAGGGCTCCCAGCACCATCAGCAGCACGCTGCTCGCGCCGGGGGTACGGGTGCCGAAGGTGTGTCCGCTGTGCGAGCCGGGGTCGGCGAACGAGCCGATGATCATGGCGGTGAGCACGCACAGGGCGAGTGCTCCGTCCAGCGCGAGCGGATGGTCGCGCAGCCAGTGCCGGACGCGCAGCACGCCGGTTCCGAGGGTGGTCACGTCAAGCAACGTTACGGCGTGTCGCGCGGGAATCCGTCCGGCCCGCGGCGAGCGGCCCGGCCCCCGTACGCACGGCAGTGCCCCGCGTCCGGCGGACCGGGCGCGGGGCACTGTCGGTGCGGGTGCTGGTGCTGTCGGTCGTCAGCCGGGAATGCCGGGAATCAGACCGTCGTCGCGAAGCATGGCGCGTACCTCTTCGAGGCTCGCCTCCGGTGACGGCAGGATCAGCTCGGACGGCTCCAGGGAGTCATCCGGCAAGGGCTTGCCGAGTTCGCGCACCCTGGCGAGGAGCGCGTGGAGAGTGGAGCGGAAGCCGGGGCCGTCGCCGCTCTCCATTTCGGCGAGCAGTTCGTTGTCGAGCTCGTTGAGCTCGGCGAGATGACTGTCGGCCAGGAGTACCTGGCCCTCCCCCATGATCCGTACGATCATGACGCTGCCTTAGTTCTTGTCGAATTTGTTCGGGGACCGGTCCTGGGACTGCTGCTGGGCGGCATCCTGCGGGCCGCCCTCGATGGCCTGCTGCGAGGAGGAGCCGCCGGCCAGTTCGGCCTTCATGCGCTGGAGCTCCAGCTCCACGTCAGAGCCACCGGAGATCCGGTCCAGCTCGGCGGTGAGGTCGTCCTTCGCCGTGCCGGTCGGGTCGTCCAGGGCGCCGGAGGCGAGCAGCTCGTCGATCGCGCCCGCGCGCGCCTGGAGCTGCTGGGTCTTGTCCTCCGCCCGCTGGATCGCCAGGCCGACATCGCCCATCTCCTCGGAGATGCCCGAGAAGGCCTCCCCGATCCGGGTCTGCGCCTGGGCCGCCGTGTAGGTGGCCTTGATCGTCTCCTTCTTGGTACGGAAGGCATCGACCTTGGCCTGGAGCCGCTGGGCCGCGAGAGTGAGCTTCTCCTCCTCACCCTGCAGCGTGGTGTGCTGCGTCTCCAGGTCGGTGACCTGCTGCTGGAGGGCCGCCCGGCGCGACAGCGCCTCGCGGGCCAGGTCCTCGCGACCGAGCGCGAGTGCCTTGCGGCCCTGGTCCTCCAGCTTCGAGGTCTGGCCCTGCAACTGGTTCAGCTGCAGCTCCAGACGCTTGCGCGACGTCGCCACATCGGCGACACCGCGGCGTACCTTCTGAAGCAGCTCCAGCTGCTTCTGGTACGAGTAATCGAGGGTCTCGCGCGGGTCCTCGGCCCTGTCAAGGGCCTTATTCGCCTTCGCGCGGAAGATCATCCCCATACGCTTCATGACACCGCTCATGGGCTTCGCGCGCCCCCTTCTGACTTAACCGGTCTCCAGCACTCCGACAGAACCCACAGTACGGGCCCTGCCTCTATTACCGCACTGTTCGAGCGTGGATGGGCTCCTCCCAAAGGACGACTGCTCCCGGTAACCACTCAGGCCCAGGGAGTAGACGAGGGTCAGGGAGAGGGCGGGGAAGCCCGGATCGTCCGGCTCGTACACCGGCAAGGACGCAGGCCGTTGCCGGATCGTTCCCGGCCGGTCTGGGGTCGCCGCGATCTACCCCGTACCCTTGGGCCTTGTGTTCCGTAGCCGCTCCAAGGAAGAGAAGGCCCCCACCGGCAAGGTGACGGCGGACCTCTCCAAGACGCCCCGCGACCCGCAGGCCCCCAAAGGTCGCCCCACCCCCAAGCGCAGCGATGCCCAAACGCAGCGCCGTCGTGCCTCCAGTGGAGCGCCGACCGACCGCAAGGAGGCCATGAAGCGCCAGCGCGAGGCGCGCCGCGTGGACATGGCCAAGCAGCGTGAGGCGCTCGCCAGTGGTGACGAGCGCTATCTGCCGGCCCGTGACAAGGGCCCGGTGCGGCGCTTCGTCCGTGACTTCGTGGACTCGCGCTTCTGCATCGCGGAGTTCTTCCTGCCGCTCGCCGTGGTCATCCTGATTCTCAGCGTGATCCAGGTGCGGGGCATCCAGAACATCTCGCTGCTGCTCTGGCTCGGCGTCATCGTGCTGATCGTGGTCGACTCGATCGGGCTGACGTTCCGGCTGCGTAAGCAGCTGAACGAGCGGTTCCCCGATACGCCCAAGCGCGGCGCGGTCGCCTACGGCCTGATGCGCACGCTCCAGATGCGACGGCTGCGGCTGCCCAAGCCGCAGGTCAAGCGCGGAGAGCGGCCCTGAGTACGGATCTCTTCGGCTCGGCCGGCGGCGCGTCCGCCGACCGGCCGGGTGATGCCGTCGCCGGGTTCTCCGGAGCCGCTTCCGCGTGGCTGGACGGGCTCGGCGGGCTGCGCAACACCGTCCGCCAGGAGCTGGTCGCCCGGCAGCTGGACGAGCAGATCGCGGGCCGCTTCCCGGTCGGGCAGCGGCTGCGGATCCTGGACGTCGGTACGGGCCAGGGCACGCAGGCACTGCGCCTCGCCCGCGCCGGGCACACGGTGACCGGCCTGGAGTCCGACACCGAGATGCTGCGGACCGCCCGTGAGGCGCTCGCGGGCGAGCCTGCGGGAATCCGTGAGCGGGTCCGGCTCATCGAGGGCAACGGCCAGGACACCGGGGTGCACTTCCTGCCCGGCAGCTTCGACGTGGTGCTCTGCCACGGCGTGCTCATGTACGTCCAGGCGCCCGACGCCATGGTGGCCGGGCTGGCCCGGATGCTCGCGCCCGGCGGACTGCTGTCGCTGCTCGTGCGGAACGCCGACGCGCTGGCGATGCGGGCCGGGACCGCCGGGGACTGGGACACGGCGGTGGCCGCATTCGACACGGACCGCTACACCAACCGGCTCGGGGTGTCCGTGCGCGCGGACCGGCTCGACGCCCTCACCGCGACGCTCGCCGGGATCGCGGCGCCGCTGCACGCCTGGTACGGGGTGCGGGTCTTCACGGACAACGTGGGCAACGATGTGCCACTGCCCGCCGCGGCGGAGCTGGAACGCGTGCTGGCGGCGGAGGACCGGGCGGGCCGGACGGACCCCTACCGCAGGGTGGCGGCCTTGCTGCACCTGTGCGGGGTACGGGGCTGAGAGGCCGACCCGGCTGCGCTCGGGCGGGTGCGCTCAACGAGCCGCCAATGGGGCTGAAAGTAATAATCCGGACATGGATTCCCTTCACTCCCGTCACTCCCGCCGCCGTGCGCGCCGGCTGCTGCTGCCTCTGACCGCGGGTGCCTGTGCGATCGCGCTGACCGGCGGCTGCTCGGACTCGCACTCGAACTCCGCCGGGCCCGACGCGACGAAGGCCGGGCAGGTCCAGCAGGGCTCGGCCGTCAAGGCCACCGGCGACCTCCAGGCCGAATACGAGTCCGTCATCAAGGACGTCCTGCCCTCCGTGGTGCAGATCGACGCGTCGGACAGCCTGGGTGCCGGCATCGTCTACGACACCAAGGGCCATATCGTCACCAACGCCCACGTCGTCGGCAAGGAGAAGAACTTCAAGGTCAGCTCGGCCACCGGCGAGCGGGTGCTGAGCGCCTCGCTGGTCGCCGCCTACCCGGAGCAGGATCTCGCCGTCATCAAGCTCGACAAGGTGCCCAAGGGGATCAAGGCCGCGAAGTTCGGTGACTCGGACAAGGTCGCGGTGGGGCAGATCGTACTGGCGATGGGTTCACCGCTGGGGCTCTCCAGCAGCGTCACCCAGGGCATCGTCTCCGCGCTCGGCCGGACCGTCAGCGAGAGCAGCGCGGGCGGCGGCACCGGGGCCACCATCGCGAACATGGTGCAGACCTCCGCCGCGATCAACCCGGGCAACAGCGGGGGCGCGCTGGTCAACCTGGACAGCGAGGTGATCGGCATCCCGACGCTGGCGGCGACCGATCCGCAGCTGGGCGGGAGCGCGGCGCCGGGGATCGGGTTCGCGATCCCGGTGTCGATGGTGAAGACGGTCGCGGACCAGATCATCAAGAGCGGCAAGGTCACCGACTCGGGCCGGGCGGCGCTGGACATCACCGGCCGTACGGTCGTCGACGACAGCTACAAGCCGGCCGGGGTCGCGCTCGTCAGCGTCTCGAAGGGCGGCGCGGCGGAGAAGGCGGGGCTGCGGGTCGGCGACATCATCACCAAGATCGGTGACACCCAGGTCACCACGATCACGTCCCTGTCGGAGGCCCTGGCCTCCGACAAGCCGGGCCAGAAGGTCACCGTGACGTATCTGCGCAGCGAGTCGAAGAAGACCGCGCAGGTCACCCTGGGCGAGATCTGAGAGCCGGAGCGGGCGGAGCAGAACGGCCGCACGGCCGCCGGGCAGCCCTCGACGGGTGCGCCCGGCGGCCGTCCGGCTCAGCCCTGCTCGGCCTGCTCCGCCTGCTCGGCTTGCTCCGCCTGCTCGGGCTGCTCCGCCTGGAGGCTCATCGGGCCGTAGATCTTCGTCGAGTCCTCGAAGAGCGTCACCTGGGCCGCTCCGCCGTCGAGGAGTTCCTTCCAGTACTCACCGATCCAGGACTCCGCGTCGCCCTGCGTCGTGAATTCCTCCGGCTGAAGGGCCGGCTCCGTCTCCGTACCGTCGGACTTCTCGAACCGCCACGTCCACGCCATGTCCGCCTCCTGGGTCACTTGTTACGCTCCGCAGCCTAGGGCCTGTCCGGCGGATCAGGGTCGGAAAGGGCGCGGTGTCTGGTGCGGTGCATCGCAAGGCGCCGAAATGCCCTCAGGTGGGGTCTCCCCTGCTCGAACGAAGCTGAGAGCTTGGGGAAGGAGCGATTCGGGTGTTTCGGCAACGCGGCGAGGTGCCGTGCCAGACACCGTGACCCCGGCCATGATCCGCCGGACAGGCCCTGGTGGCTCCGGACCTGCGCGGGAGGGGGCCGGGCACGCCGGGTGCACCCCACGTCGCGCACCCGGTGCGGGTACGCGGGAGGATCGGACCGTGGAACTGACTCTGCTCGGTACCGGAGCCCCCGACGGGCTGCCCCGGCCGGAATGCCCCTGCGCCGCCTGCGCCACCGCCCACGGGGTGCGCAGCCGGGCCGCGACCGCTCTGCTGGTCGATGACGCGCTGCTGCTCGATCTCACCCCCGGGGCGGTGTTCGCCGCCGCCCGTGCGGGGCATTCGCTGACCGGCGTACGCCAGGTGCTGCTCACCCATCCGCACGACGGCCCCGCCGTCGAGCTGCCCCCGGGGCTGCCCCCGGCCGGCCGGGTGCCGGACGGGCAGGTGCTGACGCTGATCAGCGGCCACCGGGTGCGGGCCGTGCCGATGGACGCGCCGGGCACCGGGTACGAGGTGACCGCGCCGGAGGGCGAGCGGCTGCTGTACCTGCCGCCGGGCGCCGCCCCCGCCGGTCTCGCCGACCGGATGGCGGAGCCGTACGACATGGTGGTCTGCGATGTCGTGGGCCGGCCCGACGCGGTGGCCCGGCTGCGGGCCGTCGAGGCGGTCGGTCCGGCCACCGAGGTGGTCGCCGTCCATCTGGACCATGACGCGCCCTACGGGCCCGCGCTCGACCGCCGGCTCACGGCCGCCGGGGCACGGGCCGTGCCGGACGGGACGACGCTGCCGGTCGGCGGGTACCACGCCGCGCTGGACGTCCCCCGGCGCACCCTGATCACCGGCGGCGCGCGGTCCGGGAAGTCGGTCGAGGCCGAGCGGCGCCTGGAGACGTATCCGGAGGTCGTGTACGTGGCGACCGGCGGCGCCCGCGACGGCGACGCGGACTGGGCGGCCCGGATCGGACTGCACCGGGAGCGCAGACCCGCTGCCTGGCGCACCGAGGAGACCTGCGAGCTGGCGGAGCTGCTGGCCTCCGACGGGCCCCCGCTGCTGATCGACTGCCTCTCGCTCTGGCTGACGGACGCGATGGACCGGGTGGACGCCTGGGACGACGCTTCGTGGGCCGGTGGCGGGCGGAGCACGCTGCGCGAGCGGACGGGCGAGCTGGTGGCCTCTGTACGCGGGACGCGGCGGACCGTGGTCCTGGTGACCAACGAGACCGGGTCCGGGGTGGTCCCGGCCTCTGCGGCGGGGCGGCGGTTCCGGGACGAGCTGGGCCGGCTGAACGCCTCGGTGGCCGCCGAGTGCGAACAGGTGCTGCTGGTGGTGGCCGGGCAGTCGCTGCCGCTGCGCGGCTGAGCCTCTGAGCCTCTGAGCCTCTGAGCGGCACGGCGTACCAGCGGGGTCCGGAAATCGCGGCAGGTACTGTTCCGCAGGGGAGGTTCCGGCAGCCTCTGAGAGGCTGCCGCCGGGCTCCCCGGCCCACCTGACGTATCGACCCGCGAGGCAGACCCCCGTGAATCTGGACGACTTCTCCGACCTGATCGAACGCCCCGACGGTGGTGTGCGGCGAGACGCCGAAGAGCGCCGGGAGCGCTTCGCGGTGCCGCCGGGCGCCCTCGGCCGCCTGGACGAGCTGGGTGAATGGCTCTCGGCCGCCCAGCAGGCCGTACCGGTCAGGCCGATCGGGCAGCCTCGGGTGGTGCTGTTCGCCGGTGACCACGGGGTGGCGGCGCTGGATGTCTCGGGCCGGGCGGCCGGGACCGCGTACGAGCTGGTGCGGGCCACGCTGGAGGGTGCGACACCGGCCGCCGTGCTGGCCCGCCGGTCCGGCGTACCGGTGCGGATCGTCGACGCCGGCCTGGACTGCGACCCGGAGCTGCTGCCCGAGCAGGTGGTACGGACCCGGGTGCGGCGCGGCAGCGGCCGGATCGACATCGAGGACGCGCTGACGGCCGAGGAGGCCGAGCGGGCGGTGCGCCTCGGGATGGCGATCGCCGACGAGGAGGCCGACTCCGGCACGGACCTGGTGGTGCTCGGTGACCTGAGCGTGGGCGGCACGACGGCCGCGGCCACCCTCATCGCGGCGCTGTGCGGCACCGACGCCTCGGTCGTCACCGGACGCGGCGGCGCGGGCATCGACGACCTGGCGTGGATGCGCAAGTGCGCGGCGGTCCGGGACGCGCTGCGCCGGGCCCGGCCGGTCCTGGGCGACCAGCTGGAGCTGCTGGCCGCGGTGGGCGGCGCGGATCTGGCGGCGATGACCGGCTTCCTGCTCCAGTGCGCGGTGCGCCGGCTGCCGGTGGTGCTGGACGGTGTGGTCTCCGCAGCCTGCGCGCTGGTCGGCCAGCGGGCGGCGTTCCGGGCGCCGGACTGGTGGCTGGCGGGGCATGTGAGCGGGGAGCCGGCGCAGGCGAAGGCGCTGGACCGGATGGCGCTCAACCCGCTGCTCGACCACGGCGTCATGGTCGGGGAAGGAAGCGGGGCATTGCTCGCACTTCCGTTCGTGCAGGCCGCTGCCGCGCTGGCGGCGGAACTGCCCGAGCGCGCACCGGCCGCCGACGAGGACGAAGCGGACGGCGAGAAGGAAGAGCGCGGCGAAGGGGCCGGCGAGAGCGAACCGGCCGGGAGCTGACGAGAAGCGGCTGACCGATCAGGCCGCGGTCGCCGGACACCGGCCGCAGGGTGGCCCCTTGTGAAGTGCGATGCCCCATATGATCGCTTTTCATGGGAGAGGTCAGATTGGCCAGCGAGGAATCCGGGCAGGGCGCCGTCCCGGCACAGAGCACCGTCCGGTCACAACGCAGCGCGGCCTTCGCCATCTGGTACCTGCGCGTCGTGTCGTTCATCAACTTCCTGAGCGCCGCCTGGGTCACCTTCGGACAGGATCTCCGGCGCCACAACACCGAGAACTACTTCACGCCCTATCTGCTCACCGCGGGCTTCTCGTCCGGGGTGGTGGCGCTCTTCCTGGCGGTCACCATGCGGCGGCGCAAACGCGCCGCGTGGATCGTCAACATGGTCCTGAGCGGGCTGACGCTGCTGCTCTTCGCCGCGGTGATCGGTTTCCCGGAGATCCGCCGGTACCCGCAGAACTGGATCTCGCTGGCGCTGACCGCCTCCTTCGTCCTCGCGCTGGCCCTCGGCCGGCGCGAGTTCTACGCGAAGGGCGACCGGTCCAATCCGAAGCTGGCCGCACTGGTGGCGGTCGTAGGGCTGCTGGTCACCTCGCTGATCGCGGCGGCCCTGGTCGCCGCCACCAACACCGCGCACGACGAGGCCCGTTCGACGTTCCTGGACCGCTGGCGCTACGGGGCACTGCGGCTGGTGTCCGTCGCGGACAACGACTCCCGGTTCCCCGGCATCAGCACGCCCGGCTGGGTCAACGTCGTGATCAACATCATGTCCACGCTGCTGCTGATCGCCGTCGTCTACGCGGCCTTCCGCTCCCGCCGGGCGGTCGATCCGATCAGCCCGCAGGACGAACAGGCGCTGCGCGTCCTGCTCGACAAGCACGGCGACCGGGACTCGCTCGGGTACTTCGCGCTGCGCCGCGAGAAGAGCGTCATCTGGTCCCCGACCGGTAAGGCGGCCGTCGCCTACCGGGTGGTCGGCGGGGTCTCGCTGGCCTCCGGTGATCCGATCGGTGACCCGGAGGCCTGGCCCGGCGCGATCGGCCCCTGGCTGGCAGAGGCGCGCGAGCACGGCTGGACCCCGGCCGCGATGGGGGTGAGCGAGGAGGGCGGCACGATCTACGCCCGGCACGGGCTCGACGCCCTGGAGCTGGGGGACGAAGCGATCGTGGAGACCGCCGAATTCACCCTGGAGGGACGGGCGATGCGCACCGTCCGCCAGGCGTACAACCGGGTCCGGCGGGCCGGTTACGAGGTCACGGTGCGCCGGCACGAGGAGATCCCGGAGGCCGAGATGGCCGAGCTGGTGCGCCGGGCCGACGACTGGCGCGACGGGGCGACCGAGCGCGGCTTCTCGATGGCCCTGGGCCGGCTCGGCGACCCGGCCGACGGGCAGTGCGTGATGCTCGAATGCCGGTACACCGGCACGTCCCCCGAGGAGGGCGAACAGGGCGAGCTGCGGGCCGTGCTGAGCTTCGTCCCCTGGGGCCCGAACGGGCTCTCGCTCGACCTGATGCGCCGTGACCGGGACGCGGAGAACGGACTGATGGAGTTCATGGTCATCGAACTCCTGCAACGGGCGCAGGAGATCGGCATCACCCAGGTCTCGCTGAACTTCGCGATGTTCCGCTCGGTCTTCGAACGGGGCTCCCGGCTCGGTGCCGGGCCGGTGCTCCGAATGTGGCGGTCGATGCTCAGCTTCTTCTCGCGCTGGTGGCAGATCGAATCGCTCTACCGCGCCAACGCCAAGTACCGGCCGATCTGGGAACCGCGCTTCCTGCTCTTCGAGAAGAGTTCCGACCTGCTGCGCATCGGTATCGCGGCCGGACGCGCCGAAGGATTCCTGGAGGCGCCCGGTCTGCCCAAGTGGCTGCACCGCTCGCACCTCGGACCACGTGGATGAGACCGGTGCGCGCCCTCGGTCGGGTCCGCCGTGCGGCCCGCCGGGAGTGGGGTCCGCTGGGGGCGACCGTACGGGCGGGGCTCGCGGCCGACCGGCTGCGGGCCGTCCCGATGACGCTGGCGGCGGTCGGTCTCACCGCGCTGCTCCAGGTGGTGCAGAACCGGTCCTGGGGCTACGGACCGGTGCAGACGCTCGGTGCCGTGCGGGCCGAGGATCCGCTGTGGGCGGCTCTGCTGCGTACCCCGCTGTCGCTGTTCGTGCCCGCGCCGGACCTGCCCGTCTGGGGTGCGCTGGCGCAGTTGCTGCTGGTGTTCGGGATCGCCGAGATCTGCCTGGGCCGGTGGCGGACGCTGTTGATCGCGTACGTCGCGACGCTGGCCGGGACGCTGTACGCGCGGATCGGCGTCGCGGTCGGCCCCGACGGGCTCTTCGGACTGCCCGTCTCCGACGCGCTGGAGGTCGACACCGGCCCCTCGGCCGCCGTGGTCGCCCTGGCGGTCTACCTCGCCTACGTCCACCGGGCCTGGTTCACCGGGGCGCTGGTGATCGGGGCGATGGCGGCCGAGGTCGTCGTCAAGGACAACCTGGCGGGCAAGGAGCATCTGGCGGCCATCGCGGCGGCCCTCGTGCTGTGCGCGGTCTCGGCCCGCCACGACCGGCGCAGGCTGCGGCGCCGCCGTCAGGGCTTGGGGGTGGGCGCCGGGACCCGGTCGGGCGCCCCGCCGATCAGGTCCTGGAACCTGCGGCGCGGGCCCGCCCAGCGGACGTCGTGGTGGTAGGCGCGCAGCACGGAGCGGGAGCGGGCCCGGTGCCGGTTGCGGTAGAACCGCTTCGCCCACGTCGAGGTCGGCCGGGCGAGGCGGATCGCCCCGATGAGGGCGACGAACGGGACCAGGGTGCCCACCACCGCCATCCGCGCCTTGCCCTTGAACAGCGAGATCAGCACGAAGCAGAAGTTGATGATGACGGTGAGCACGGCGCTGAGGCGGCCCTGCTGCTGATCGTCGCTCAGGTCGTTCACACCGAGCGGCGAGAACCCGCCGAGCACGAGCAGCACCAGCGCGGCGGTCAGGACCACGACCTCGACGCTCTGGCGGCCCTCCTCGGTCCAGTACACGTCGTCCAGGTGCAGGATCAGCGCGAACTCGTCCAGCACCAGCCCGGCGCCCATGCCGAAGACCACCGCACAGATCCCGGCGGTGACCCCGTGCCGCCCGCTGCCGACCGCGCCGAAGCCGCCGACCACGCTCAGCACCACCCCGGGCACCACGTGGTGAACGTGGACCCCGCGGGGGGTGAAGTTGCGGAACGGTCCCTTCCCGGCCCGGATCATCCGGGTGATGACCCGGGTGATCCCGAAGGTCAGCACGAAGGAGGCCAGCGCCAGGAGCAGGGGCAGCTTCCCCGGCTCGACGACGTTCTGATCGAACCAGTGACCCATGCCACCCACTCCCGATAAGCCGCTTTCGCCCCGCTCCATGGCGTTTCGGACAATCTATCGGCCACGCCCACCGATTAGCCTGCGCGCCGTGACCTCCCTGAACAGCCACGGCATACGTTTCGCCTTCGGCACCCTCACCGTGATCCCCGTCCGCGTCACCCGCTGGGACCGTGCGGCGGCGCGGGCCGGGATGCTGTGCGCCCCGCTGGCCGGACTGGCCGTGGGGGCCCTCGCGGCGGTGCCGGGCAGCCTGCTGCTGCTGTCCGGCTCGGGGCCGCTGCTCGCCGCCGTGGTGAGCGCGGCGGTGCCGGCCGCGCTCACCAGGGGGCTGCACCTCGACGGTCTCGCGGACACCGCCGACGGCCTCGGCAGCGGGAAACCGGCCGGGGACGCGCTGCGGATCATGAAGCAGTCCGACATTGGGCCGTTCGGTGTGATCACCCTGCTGTTCACACTGCTCGCACAGGTGGCGGTCCTTCAGCAGCTGTACGCGCAGAGCTGGCGGCAGGGCGCGGCAGCGGCCGTCGTCGCGGGCGTCGTCGCCCGGCTCGCCCTCACCCTCGCCTCCCGCGACGGGGTCCCGGCGGCCCGCCCGGAGGGGCTGGGCGCCGCGGTCGCGGGCGCGGTCCCGGTGCGGGGCGCGGTGGCGGTCGCGCTCGTGACGGTGGCGGCCTGCGCGGGCGCGGGAGCGCTGCTCGGCGGGTACGGGGCGCTGAGGTACGGGCTCGCCGCGCCGGCCGCTCTCGCGGTCGCCCAGCTGCTCCTGCGGCACTGTGTGCGGCGGTTCGGCGGGGTGACCGGCGATGTGTTCGGGGCACTGGCGGAGACGGCGGCGACCGTCACGCTGGTGGGGCTGGCGCTCGGCTGAGACGTCCGGTCAGGCCCCGGCCGCCGGGCAGCGCTCGCGCCAGACGCCGAGCTCGTACTTCTTGAGCAGCGAGCTCAGCCCCAGCCGCCGGGAGTCGGCGCAGAACCGTGCCACCGGCAGCTCGTACTCCACGTGGAAGACCGCCTTGCCCGCCTTCACGAACGGGCTCAGCTCCTCGCACTCCTCGTACTGGGCGCACTGCTCGTTGACCGCGAAGTCGAAGTCCCCCACCAGCTCCGGGATCTGCGGGAGGTCGTTCTTCAGGCCGACGGCCATGCCGTGGCGGTGGGCGGCGCGGGCGACGAGCCGGTTGTAGCGCAGCTGGTGGGCGGCGGTCAGCGGGAAGCCGGAACGGTTGCGGTAGCCGTCCATGTTGTCGGGCTCCACCGCGTCGAAGCCCTTCTTCGCGCACATCGCGATCCGGGCCTCCATCAGCGGCTCCAGCACGTCGGTGCGGCGGATGTCGAGCCACCGCTCCCCCGCCCAGCCGTTGCTCTTCCCCAGGACCGCCGCCGGGAAGTCGTCCGCGTCCGGGCGGAACTCCTCCCAGGCGCCGGTGGAGAGGTAGCAGATGACCTTGCGCCCCTTGCGGTGCAGCCCGGCCACCTGCGACTTGTCGTGGTCGAAGCCGTCGATGTCGTACACCGGGGCGTCCACGGTGGTGTCCAGCCGGCCGGAGAGCTGCCACTGCCAGTCCGTGCCCGGCTCGGGCTGCCAGCGGGCCCCGGCGGACCGGCCTGCCCCGGCGGACCTGCCTGCCCCGGCGGATTCCGGCGCCGAGGTGCAGCCCACCAGCACGGCCAGCAGAATCAGTACGGCGACGGGCAGCACAGCCGGCCCCCCAGTCACCCTTGCGGCCGACCGCTCGCGCATCGTTCTCCCAGCTCACCAACGTGCCGCCAACCGTGTTGAGGTCGCGGCCCGTTCCCCCCGGGAAGATCATCCCGACAGGACAACCGTACGACGGCCGGACACGTACTCGGAGACGTACTCGGCCCGCCGCCGTGATCCGGCACCAAGGGCGCGCGTAGGCTCATTCCCGGCACATTGCGGCGGCGTCTACGATGCGCCGGGCACGGTCGGCCCACCCCTTCGACCAACACAGACCGGCACAGAACTCTACGGAAGCGAGATTTCACCACCGTGACTGCTCTCACTCTCAGCACCTCCGGTGCGGCGACACTGCGCGCCGACGCGCTCGTCGTCGGCGTCGCCAAGGGCGACAAGGGCCTGGTCCTCGCACCGGGTGCCGAGGCCGTCGACAAGGCGTTCGGCGGGAAGCTCGCCGCCGTCCTGGAGACCCTGGGCGCCAGTGGTGCCGAGGGCGAACTGACCAAGCTCCCCGCGCCCGACGGCCTGAAGGTCCCGGTCGTCATCGCGGCCGGACTCGGCCCGGTCCCGGCCAAGGACGGCTCCTACGACGCCGAGGCGCTGCGCCGGGCCGCGGGCTCCGCCGCCCGCTCGCTCACCGGCTCGAAGAAGGCCGGCTTCGCGCTCCCCATCGGCACCGTCGAGGACGCCGAGGCCATCGCGGAGGGCGCCCTGCTGGGCGCGTACGCCTTCACCGCCTACCAGCGCGGCGAGAACAAGCTCGCCCCCAAGGCCTCCAGTGGCGCCAAGCTGCCGCTCGCCGAGGTGGCCGTGCTCGGCGCCAAGCCCCGCGACAAGGCGTTCAAGGCCGCCGGTGAGCGTGCCGTCGCGCTGGCCGAGGAGATCAACCGCGCCCGCGATCTGGTCAACACCCCGCCGAACGACCTGTACCCCGAGTCCTTCGCCGCCGTGGCCACCGCCGTCGGCAAGGAGCACGGCGTCAAGGTGCAGGTGCTCGACGAGAAGGCGCTCGTCAAGGGCGGCTACGGCGGCATCCTCGGCGTCGGCCAGGGCGCGTCCCGCGGCCCGCGCCTGGTGAAGCTCGCCTACACGCACCCGAAGGCGGAGAAGACCCTGGCCCTGGTGGGCAAGGGCATCACCTACGACTCGGGCGGCATCTCGCTGAAGCCGGCCGGCCACAACGAGACGATGAAGTGCGACATGGCCGGCGCCGCCGCCGTGTTCGCCTCCGTCGTCACGGCCGCCCGCCTGGGCCTGCGCGTGAACGTCACCGGCTGGCTGGCGCTGGCGGAGAACATGCCGTCGGGCAACGCCACCCGCCCCGGTGACGTGCTCAACATGTACAGCGGCAAGACCGTCGAGGTGCTCAACACGGACGCCGAGGGCCGTCTGGTCCTGGCCGACGCGCTGACCCGCGCCTCCGAGGAGAAGCCGGACGCGATCGTCGACGTGGCGACCCTGACCGGCGCGATGGTGCTGGCCCTGGGCAACCGCACGTTCGGCATCATGGCCAACGACGACGCCTTCCGCACCTCGGTCCACGAGATCGCCGAGGAGGTCGGCGAGGCCTCCTGGCCGATGCCGCTCCCCGCCGACCTGCGCAAGGGCATGGACTCCCCGACCGCCGACATCGCCAACATGGGCGAGCGGATGGGCGGCGGCCTGGTGGCCGGCCTGTTCCTCAAGGAGTTCGTGGGCGAGGGCATCGCCTGGGCGCACCTGGACATCGCGGGCCCGGCCTTCCACGAGGGCGCCCCGTACGGCTACACGCCGAAGGGCGGCACCGGATCCGCGGTCCGCACCCTGGTGAAGCTGGCGGAGCGCACCGCGGCCGGAGACCTGGGCTGAGGCCGAGGCCGTAGCTGACGGACGGCCCCGGGCATACGTCCGGGGCCGTCCGTGTTGCACCCACGGCACCGCTGCCGGGTCCGGGCGGGTTTCGCTCTCGACGAAACTCGACGAAATCAGCCCTCCCTACGCGGCGGTAACCCGCCGGAACGGACGATCGTCCGTCCCGGACCAGGGCCCCGCGTCCCGCCCACCGTCAACAAGTGCGAAGATGGGTTCTCGGCAGGACAGGGCCCCCACCACAGGGCCGAATGACAAAAGCGGCCGCACACCAGCCGACCGGCCGGTCACACCCCGATGACGGGGCCCGGCGTACGGCGCACATGCATGGAGGACGTGACGTGGCGAACGACGCCAGCACCGTTTTCGACCTAGTGATCCTCGGCGGTGGCAGTGGCGGTTACGCCGCGGCCCTGCGCGGAGCGCAGCTGGGCCTGGACGTCGCTCTGATCGAGAAGGGCAAGGTCGGCGGCACCTGCCTGCACAACGGCTGTATCCCCACGAAGGCCCTGCTGCACGCCGGTGAGATCGCGGACCAGGCGCGCGAGGCCGACCAGTTCGGTGTCAAGGCCACCTTCGAGGGCATCGACATGGAGGCCGTCCACAAGTACAAGGACGACGTGATCTCGGGCCTGTACAAGGGTCTGCAGGGTCTCATCGCCTCCCGCAAGGTGCACTACATCGAGGGTGAGGGACGGCTCTCCTCCCCCACCTCGGTGGATGTGAACGGCCAGCGCATCCAGGGCCGCCACGTGCTCCTGGCGACCGGCTCCGTGCCGAAGTCGCTGCCGGGCCTGGAGATCGACGGCAACCGCGTCATCTCCTCCGACCACGCGCTGAAGCTGGACCGGGTCCCGAAGTCCGCGATCGTGCTGGGCGGCGGCGTCATCGGCGTCGAGTTCGCCTCGGCGTGGAAGTCCTTCGGCACCGACGTCACCATCGTCGAGGGCCTCAAGCACCTGGTCCCGGTCGAGGACGAGAACAGCTCGAAGCTTCTTGAGCGCGCGTTCCGCAAGCGCGGCATCAAGTTCAACCTCGGTACGTTCTTCCAGGGTGTCGAGTACACCCAGGACGGCGTCCGGGTGACCCTCGCCGACGGCAAGACCTTCGACGCGGAGGTGCTGCTGGTCGCCATCGGCCGCGGCCCCGTCTCGCAGGGCCTCGGTTACGAGGAGGCCGGTGTCGCGATGGACCGCGGCTACGTCCTCGTCGACGAGTACATGCGGACGAACGTCGAGACCATCTCGGCCGTGGGCGACCTGGCCCCGACCCTCCAGCTCGCGCACGTCGGCTTCGCCGAGGGCATCCTCGTCGCGGAGCGGCTGGCCGGTCTGAAGACCGTTCCGATCGACTACGACGGTGTCCCGAAGGTGACGTACTGCCACCCCGAGGTCGCCTCCGTCGGTATCACCGAGGCCAAGGCCAAGGAGCTCTACGGAGCGGACAAGGTCGTCGCCCTCAAGTACAGCCTCGCGGGCAACGGCAAGAGCAAGATCCTCAAGACCGCGGGCGAGATCAAGCTCGTCCAGGTCAAGGACGGTGCCGTGGTCGGCGTCCACATGGTCGGTGACCGTATGGGCGAGCAGGTCGGCGAAGCCCAGCTGATCTACAACTGGGAGGCGCTGCCGGCCGAGGTCGCGCAGCTCATCCACGCCCACCCCACGCAGAACGAGGCGATGGGCGAAGCCCACCTGGCCCTGGCCGGCAAGCCTCTGCACTCCCACGACTGATTCAGTCGACGGGCGCGACGACCGACCTACTTCCGCACATTCGTAAGGAGCAACTGAAACCATGTCGGTTTCCGTAACCCTTCCGGCGCTCGGCGAGAGCGTCACCGAGGGCACTGTCACCCGTTGGCTGAAGGCCGAGGGCGAGCGCGTCGAGGCCGACGAGCCGTTGCTTGAGGTATCGACCGACAAGGTCGACACCGAGATCCCGGCTCCCGCCTCCGGCATCCTGGCCTCCATCAAGGTCGCCGAGGACGAGACCGTCGAGGTCGGCGCAGAGCTGGCCCTCATCGACGACGGCACCGGTGCGCCGGCCGCCGAGGCGGCTCCGGCCGCCGAGCCCGAGGCCGCCCCGGCCCCGGCACCGGCCGCCGAGGCCCCTGCCGAAGCTCCGGCCCCCGCGGCCGAGGCTCCGGCCGCCGCCCCCGCCGGTGGCGCCTCCGGCACCGACGTCACCCTTCCGGCGCTCGGTGAGAGCGTCACCGAGGGCACCGTCACCCGCTGGCTGAAGGAGGTCGGCGAGGAGGTCACGGAGGACGAGCCCCTCCTTGAGGTCTCCACGGACAAGGTCGACACCGAGATCCCGGCCCCGGTTTCCGGTGTGCTGCTGGAGATCGTCGTCGCTGAGGACGAGACCGCGGAGGTCGGCGCCAAGCTGGCCGTCATCGGTGCCCCCGGCGCCGCTCCGGCCGCTGCTCCGGAGGCCGCTGCCCCGGCTCCGGCCGCCGCCGCTCCGGCACCGGCCGCCCCGGCGGCTCCCGCCGCTCCGGCTCCCGCTGCCCCGGCTCCGGCCCCGGCTCCGGCCGCTCCCGCCGCACCGGCTGCCGCTCCGGCCCCGGCCGCTCCGGCGCCCGCCGCCGCCGCACCGGCTCCGGTCACCCCGGCGGCTCCGGCCGCCGCCCCGGCCGCGACCTCCGGTGACGACGGCGCGTACGTCACGCCGCTGGTCCGCAAGCTCGCCGCCGAGAACGGCGTCGACCTGGGCGCGGTCAAGGGCACCGGCGTCGGTGGCCGTATCCGCAAGCAGGATGTCGTCGCCGCCGCGGAGGCCGCCAAGGCCGCCGCTGCCCCGGCACCCGCCGCCGCTGCTCCGGCCGCCTCCAAGGCGCCGAAGCTGGAGGCCTCCCCGCTGCGCGGTCAGACGGTCAAGATGACCCGCATGCGCAAGGTCATCGGCGAGAACATGATGAAGGCGCTGCACTCGCAGGCCCAGCTGACGACGGTCGTCGAGGTCGACGTCACCAAGCTGATGAAGCTGCGCAACAAGGCGAAGGACGCCTTCGCGGCCCGTGAGGGCGTCAAGCTCTCCCCGATGCCGTTCTACGTCAAGGCCGCCGCCCAGGCGCTGAAGGCCCACCCGGTCGTCAACGCCCGGATCAACGAGGACGAAGGCACGATCACGTACTTCGACTCGGAGAACATCGGCATCGCCGTGGACGCCGAGAAGGGTCTGATGACCCCGGTCATCAAGGGTGCGGGCGACCTCAACATCGCCGGTATCTCGAAGAAGACCGCCGAGCTGGCCGGCAAGGCCCGCGGTGGCGGCCTGACGCCGGACGACATGTCCGGTGCCACCTTCACCATCAGCAACACCGGCTCGCGCGGTGCGCTGTTCGACACCGTCATCGTGCCGCCGAACCAGGCAGCCATCCTGGGCATCGGCGCCACCGTCAAGCGTCCGGCCGTCATCGAGACCGAGGAGGGCACCGTCATCGGTGTCCGTGACATGACGTACCTCGCGCTCTCCTACGACCACCGTCTGGTGGACGGCGCCGACGCCGCCCGCTACCTGACCTCGGTCAAGGCGATCCTGGAGGCCGGTGAGTTCGAGGTCGAGCTCGGCCTCTGAGCACCACGGTTGTAACCAGCCTCACCAGCGGCGCCCCCGTCCGGACCACTCCCGGGCGGGGGCGCCGCCGTATTGTCTAGACACCACCGGCCGCTCCGGCAGCCGAGTTGGGTGCAGGCAGCACCGGTTTGCCCGAAGGAGCCCCACATGACCCCGCCCGTCGTCCACTCGCTGCGCGAACAGATCCGCGAGCACATCGTGGACGGGATCGTCAGCGGGCGCTGGAAGCCGGGCGAGCGGATCGTGGAGCGGCGCATCGCCACCGAACTGGAGGTCAGCCAGACCCCCGTGCGCGAGGCGCTGCGGGAGCTGGAGACGCTCCGGCTGATCGAGTCCGCCCCCAACAAGGGCGTCCGGGTCCGCAACCTCACCGCCGCCGACCTGGAGGAGAGCTACCCGGTCCGGGCCGGCCTGGAGCAGATCGCGGCCGAGCTGGCGGCCCCCGGGCTCGGCGAGGACTGCTCGCTGCTCGCACCCCATGTGACGGCGCTGTACGAGGCCGACCGGCTGGCCGACGGCGAGGCCCAGGTGCGCCACACGGTCGGCTTCCACCGCGAGCTGGTCCGGGCGGCCGGCAACGCCGTACTGCTGCACACCTGGGAGGGGCTGGGCATCGAGGTGTTCACCGCCCTCTCGATCCGCTGGCTCGGCACGGTGCAGAAGTCGTACGCGGAGGAGCACGAGGCGCTCATCGAGGCGTTCCTGCGCAAGGACGCGGACATCGGCGTACTGGTCAAGGCGCATGTGCTCGGCTGCGCCCCGCGCGCCTGAGCGGGACGGGCACCTGAGCCGGGTGGGCGGACGTCGACGTCGACCATGGTGCGCATGTGACGTGAGTGGCGCTCGCCTGTGCAGTTGAGCGCCCCTTTTAGGCGCTATATCCCGTCACTGCGTGCCCTGTTCTGCGGCACGCCATGCCACTTTCTCCATATCGAGAAGTTTTGCCTTTCATCCTTTGATCGATCATCGATCGGCGACTTACAGTTCATCCGCGGGCCCACCGGCCCCATCGCCCTGTCCTGCCAGTCAGGGACCTTTCTCCACCCCCCTCCTCACCGGAAGGCGGCGATCATGACCGACCCCGTAGGAAAGCTTCCGAGCGAGCTCGACCAGCTCCCGGACCGCGACCCCGAGGAGACCGCCGAATGGGCGGCCTCCCTGGATGCCGTCACCAAGGCCGCAGGCCCGCACCGCGCCGCATACCTGATGCGCCGCTCGCTCCAGCATGCCGAGGGCGCCGGTCTCGCGCTGCCCAAACTGCTGGAGACCGATTACGTCAACTCCATCCCGACCGCCGCCGAGCCCGCGTTCGACGGCGACCTGGAGATGGAATCGAAGATCACCGCGTGGAACCGCTGGAACGCGGCCGCGATGGTCACCCGCGGCTCCCGCTTCGGCGTCGGCGGCCACATCGCCACCTTCGCCTCCGCGGCCTGGCTGTACGAGACCGGCTTCAACCACTTCTTCCGTGGCAAGGAGGGGGACGGCTCCGGCGACCAGCTCTACATCCAGGGCCACGCCTCCCCCGGCATATACGCCCGCGCCTTCCTGGACGGCCGGCTCAGCGAGCAGCAGCTCGACAACTTCCGCCAGGAGGCGGGCGGCGAGGGTCTGCCCTCCTACCCGCACCCGCGGCGGCTGCCCTGGCTGTGGGAGTTCCCCACCGTGTCGATGGGCCTCGGCCCGCTCTCGGCCGTCTACCAGGCGCGCTTCAACCGCTACCTGACCAACCGCAACATCAAGGACACGTCGAACTCGCACGTCTGGGCCTTCCTGGGCGACGGCGAGATGGACGAGCCCGAGTCGACCGCCGCCCTCGCCCTCGCGGCCCGTGAGCAGCTCGACAACCTGACTTTCGTCATCAACTGCAACCTGCAGCGCCTCGACGGTCCGGTCCGCGCCAACTTCCGCGTGGTCCAGGAGCTGGAGGGCGCGTTCCGCGGTGCCGGCTGGAACGTCGTCAAGACGCTCTGGGGCAACGCCTGGGACGAGCTGTTCCAGCTCGACACCACGGGTGCGCTGGTGCGCCGGCTCCGGGAGGTCCCGGACGCGCAGTTCCAGACGTACGCCACCCGTGACGTCGCCTACATCCGCGAGCACTTCTTCGGCGCCGAGCCCGCGCTCGCCGAGCTGGCGAAGCTGCTCACCGACGCGAAGATCGCGGAGTGCTTCCACACCTCGCGCGGCGGCCACGAGGCCCGCAAGGTGTACGCGGCGTACAAGGCGGCGCTGGAGCACAAGGGTGCTCCGACGGTGATCCTGGCGCAGACGGTGAAGGGCTACACGCTCGGCCCCGGCTTCGAGTCGCGCAACGCCAACCACCAGATGAAGAAGCTCGACGGCAAGCAGTTCCGCGCCATGCGCGATCTGCTGGAGCTGCCGATCCCGGACTCGAAGCTGGACGAGGGCCTGGTGCCGTACGGCCACCCGGGCGCCGACTCCCCCGAGGTCCGTTACCTCCAGGAGCGCCGTGCCGCCCTCGGCGGTCCCGCCCCGGCCCGCCGGGTGCACGCGGTGGCGCTGCCCGCGCCGGAGGAGCGCGCGTTCGCCGCGCTGAAGAAGGGCTCCGGCAAGCAGGAGCTGGCCACCACGATGGCCTTCGTCCGCCTGGCCAAGGACCTGATGCGGGACAAGGAGACCGGCAAGCGCTGGGTTCCGATCGTCCCCGACGAGGCCCGCACCTTCGGCATGGAGGCGCTGTTCCCGTCGGCCGGCATCTACTCGCCGCTGGGTCAGACGTACGACCCGGTCGACCGCGACCAGCTGATGTACTACAAGGAAGCCAAGGACGGCCAGGTCCTCAACGAGGGCATCACAGAGGCCGGCGCGATGGCCGACTTCATCGCCGCGTCCACGTCATACGCGACGCACGGCGAGCCGATGATCCCGTTCTACATCTTCTACTCGATGTTCGGCTGGCAGCGCACGGGTGACCAGTTCTGGCAGCTGGGCGACCAGCTCGGCCGAGGCTTCGTGGTCGGTGCCACGGCGGGCCGTACGACCCTGACGGGTGAGGGCCTCCAGCACGCGGACGGGCACTCGCACCTGATCGCGTCCACGAACCCGGCGTCGCTCAACTACGACCCGGCGTTCGCGTACGAGATCGCGGTGATCGTCCAGGACGGTCTGCGCCGGATGTACGGCCCGGACGCCGAGAACGTCTTCTACTACCTGACGGTCTACAACGAGCCGAAGCCGCAGCCCGCGATGCCGGAAGGCGTCGAGGAGGGCATCGTCAAGGGCCTCTACCGGTTCAAGGAGGGCACGCCGGCGAAGGCGGACGCGCCGCGCCTCCAGCTGATGGCGTCCGGTACGGCGATCCACTGGGCCCTGGAGGCCCAGGAGCTGCTGGCCTCGGACTGGGGTGTCACGGCCGACGTCTGGTCCGCCACCTCGTGGGGCGAGCTGCGCCGCGACGCGCTGGAGTGCGACGAGGCGCTGCTCCGCGGTGAGCAGCGGACGCCGTACGTGACCCAGGCGCTGGAGGGCGCTCCGGGTCCGGTCCTCGCGGTCAGCGACTGGATGCGCGCGGTGCCGGACTCGATCAGCCAGTGGGTGGAGCAGGACTGGTCCTCGCTCGGTACGGACGGCTTCGGCCTCTCCGACACCCGCGAGGCGGCCCGCCGCCACTTCGGCGTGGACGCGCAGTCGGTCACCGTCGCGGCCCTGGCCCAACTGGCCCGTCGCGGCGAGGTGCCGGCGTCTGCGGTCAAGGACGCGCGCGAGCGGTACGGGCTCTGACGGCCCGGAGGACGGGGCCCGGGTCCCCCTGCTCCCCGTCCTCCGCTTCTTCCAGCCCGTCCGGCAGAGGCTCTGTCCTCAATCGCCGGACGGGCTTGAATTCTCCGGGCTTCCCCGGCCCGAGGCCGCGTCCTCAAACGCCGGACAGGCTTGGACTCTCCGAGGTTTCCCGGCCCAAGGCCTTGTCCTCAAGCGCCGGACGGGCTTGATTTGCCTGCTCCAGCGATTTCATGCGCGGCAGGGCGCGCCCCCAAGCCCGTCCGGCGATTGAGGACGTCTTTTGAGCCCGGCCGGCGTTTGAGGCCACACTTCAAGCCCGGCCGGCGCTTGAGGCCAAACCCAGCCCGGCCGGCGATTGAGGCCACACACCAAGCCCGGCCGGCGATTGAGGCCACCCAGGCGCGCCGGGCCGCAGGCACACGCACCCCGAACCGCGGCCACAATGGCCGCATGCGTGCTGCCCGGCTCATCAGAATGGTGCTGCTCCTGCAGAACCGCCCCGCCATGACCGCCGCCGAGCTGGCCCAGGAGCTGGGGGTGTCGGAGCGGACCGTCACCCGGGACTCCCAGGCGCTCTCCGAGGCGGGGATTCCGGTCTACGCGGAGCGGGGGCGGGCGGGTGGGTACCGGCTCGTCGGCGGGTACCGCACCGGGCTCACCGGGCTCGCCCGTGACGAGGCCGAGGCGCTCTTCCTGTCCGGGCTGCCCTCCGCGCTGCGCGAGATGGGGCTGGCGGATGCCGGGGACGCCGCCCGGCTGAAGGTGTCGGCGGCCCTGCTGCCCGCCCTGCGGGACGCCTCCACCGGGGTCAGCCGCCGCTTCCACCTGGACGCGCCCGGCTGGTACCGGGAACCGGTCACCCCCGAGCTGCTGCCCGCCGTCGCCGAGGCGGTCCGGGACGACCGGACGGTGCTGGCGCGCTACCGGCGACCCGGCCGGGACACCGAGGTGGAGCGGGAGCTGTCGCCGTACGGACTCGTGCTCAAGGCCGGGGTCTGGTACCTCTGCGCCCGCGCGGCGGACGACTTCCGGGTCTACCGGATCGACCGGTTCACGGCCGTCACCGTCTCCGACACCCGGTTCGTCCGGGACGAGAGCTTCGACCTGCCGGGGTTCTGGGACGAACGCGCGGCGCAGTTCGCCCGGTCGATCCTGCGTACCGAGGTGACGCTGCGTCTCTCGGAGGCCGCTGCCGCCCTGCTGCCGCACACCGTGGACCGGGCCGCCGCCACCGACGCCCTGGACGCGGCCGGGCCGCCGGGGCCCGACGGCTGGGTCACGGTCACTCTGCCGGTCGAGTCCCTGGATGTCGCGTACGGCCAGCTGCTCTCCCTGGGACCGGAGTTGGAGGTCCTGGAACCGGCCGGACTGCGGACCCGGTTCGCCGACGCGGCCGAACGGCTGCACTCGCTCTACCGGCGGCCCCGGTAACGATCACCCCTGCGGTGGAGACCGTAAGGCTTCATTTCGGTGTCTCCGCGTGCATCGCCCGCCGCCAGGGCAGATGCTGGACCCGTGATGGACGAGACGGAATTCTGGGAGATCATCGACAGCACTCGCGAGGCCGCCGACGGCGACCCCGAGGACCACGCCGATCTGCTGGTCGAACGGCTGGTGCAGCTCGATCCCGATTCCGTGCTGGACTTCGCCCGGCACTTCGAGGCCCGCTACAACCGCGCCTACCGCTGGGAGCTGTGGGGCGCCGCCGCCGTACTGCTCGGCGGGGCGAGCGACGACGCCTTCGACTACTTCCGCTGCTGGCTGATCGGCCAGGGCCGGGAGGTCTTCGAGGGCGCCGTACACGATCCGGACAGCCTCGCCGAGCTCCTCGACGACTTCGACGAGGAGCTGGACGGGGACGCGGAGGAGCTGGGCTACGCCGCCGACGAGGCGTACGAGCAGCTCACCGGGGTGGTCACGCCGGACCTCGGTCTGCCGCCCCAGCCCGCAGAGCCGGAGGGCACCCCGTTCAGCCTGGAGGACGAAGCGGCCCTGGCCGAGCGCTTTCCGTCGCTCCGGGAGCGGTTCGGCGGCGTCTGAGCCCCACCCGCCCCCGGGACCTGCCCCGCACCGCCCTGCCCTGCCCTCCCACCCCGGTCAGTAGTGGGTGCCGCCGTCGATGCGGATCTCCGTACCAGTGATGAACGCGCCGTCCTGCGAGCCGAGCATCGCGACGACGCCCGCCACGGTGTCCGGGCTGGCGAAGCCCTCGCCCAGGGCGGGGGACAGCTTCGCGAAGAGGGACATGTCGGCGTCGGCCGGGAGCCCCGGGCCGTTGCCGCTGGTCATGTCGGACGAGATCGAGCCGGGCGCGACGGCGGCGAACCGCAGCCCCTGCTTGCTGTACTCGGCGGCCAGCGCGTGGGTCATCGACTGGATGCCGCCCTTGCTCGCCGCGTAGGCGGACATGTAGGGGTGCGCGAAGCTCGCGGACGTCGACGAGAAGTTCACGACGGCCGGCCTGTCGCCCGCGAGCAGTGCCGGTATCGCCTCACGGATCATCAGGAAGGTCCCGGTGAGGTTGACCGTGATGACCTTGTTGAAGAACTCCAGCGAGGTCTTGTGCGTGTGCTCGGAGCGCAGGATGCCCGCGGCGTTGACCAGCACGTCCAGCCCGCCGAGGGTGGCCACGGCGGCCGCGACACCGGTCCGCACGGCGGTCTCGTCCGAGATGTCCAGGACGGTGGTGGTGAGGCGCTCCGCGGTGCCGTCCGCCACGGCCGTCGCGTACGTGGCCTTCAGCCCCGCCTCGCTGACATCGGCGGCGACGACGAGGCCGCCCTCCGCGAGGACGCGGTGGACGGTGGCCTGCCCGATACCGGAGCCCGCGCCGGTGATGAGTACGCGTCGGCCTTCGTAACGGTTCATATGAGGTCTCCCGATCTCGAATCCCCCGATGACGATCCCTTTCACTGTCCACCGTACGCCTATGTGGCACGTTTTGCCATCACGACATTGTGCGCACTCGTTCGATGCGATCCGGGCCCGGTCGGGGTAATCTGCGGGGAATGAACCCGCCGCAGCCGTCACTCACCGAACGCCGCAAGGCCGCGACCCAGCTGGACATCGCGCGCGCGGCCGCCGCGCTCTTCGCAGAGCGCGGCCCCGACGGCACCACCGCGGAGGACATCGCCCACCGGGCCGGCGTCGCGCTGCGCACCTTCTACCGCTACTTCCGCTCGAAGCAGGACGCGGTGGGACCGCTGCTGACCGGCGGCGCAGAGCGCTGGCAGGCACTGCTCGACGCGGCGGAGCCCGGCGCCCCGTTCGCCGGGGTTCTGGAGCGGGCGGTGACGGAGGCGCTCAGCCCCGGGGACGAGTACGCCGCGGAGCAACTCGGCCAGACGCGCGGGCTGCTGCGGGCGGCGCAGGACGATCCGGCACTCCGAGCCGTCTGGTACCGGGTCAACCAGGACTCGGAGGAGCGGCTGCTGCCCGTGCTGACCCGGCTGGCGGGCGACGCGGCGGACCCGCTGGAGATCCGGCTCGCCGCGGCCGCCGCCACGGACGCGGTACGGGTCGCCCTGGAGACCTGGGCGGGCACCGACGCCCCGGCCGCCGGGGCCGGCTCCCCCGCAGAGCTCGCGGTCCGCTGTCTGCACGAACTCACGGGTGGAATGCGGCTCTTCAGCCGCTGACCGGGCAGGCCGGCCGGCTCAGGGCGCGAGCGGGCGCCCCATCAGCACGTCGTCGACATAGCGTCCGGCCAGGAAGAACTCCCCGGGCAGCACCCCCTCGACGACGAACCCCTCCGACTCGTACAGCGCCCGCGCGGGCGCGTTGTGCCCGAGCACCCGCAGAGTCAGCCGGTTCGCGCCCTCGTCGCGCGCAGCCGCCATCGCCGCCCGCAGCAGCGCCCTGGCGATCCCCCGGCCGCGCGCCCAGTCGGCCACGGCCAAGCCCTGTATCTGGCGTACGTGCGTGTTGCAGGCCAGCGGGGTCGGCGGGACGAGCCTGGTGTACCCGGCCAGCCGCGTCCCGCCCGTCGCGTCCGGCACCTCGGCCACCAGGAAGTCCGGCGGCCGGTGGTTGTCGTCGAAGAACGGGGCGTACGGGGGCTGCGGCCGGGGCGACACGGCGTGCAGCGTCGACCAGGTGGCGCGGTCCAGTTCGCCGAGCGCGGCTTCGTCGGAGAGAACCGAGGGGCGGACGGAGTGGGCCGGGTGCGTATGAATCTCGGACATGCGCGCCACTGTGCCACGCCCCTTCCGCCCGCCCGGTACGGCAGGATGGCCCCATGCCGCACTCCCGTATCGCCGTTACCGGATCGACCGGACTCATCGGAGCGGCCCTGGTCCGCTCCCTGCGCACCGACGGGCACGAGGTGGTCCGGCTGGTCCGGCACCCGGCCCGGTCGGGCGACGAGGTGGAGTGGGACCCGAAGCGGAGCTACGTCGACGTAGCCGGTCTGGTGGGCTGCGACGCCATCGTCCACCTCGCCGGGGCCGGGGTGGGCGACCACCGCTGGACCGAGGCGTACAAGCGCGAGATCCGGGACAGCCGGGTGCTGGGCACCGCCGCCATCGCGGAGGCCGTCGCCTCGCTCGACACCCCGCCCAAGGTGCTCCTGGCCGGTTCCGCGATCGGCTTCTACGGCGACACCGGTGACCGGGCGGTCGACGAGAGCGCGCCGCCCGGTGACGGGTTCCTGCCGTCGGTGTGCGTGGAGTGGGAAGAGGCCACGGCCGCCGCGCAGGAGGCGGGGGTGCGGACCGTGCACGCCCGCACCGGTCTGGTCGTCGCCAGGGAGGGTGGGGCCTGGGGCCGGCTCTTCCCACTGTTCCGCGCGGGTCTCGGCGGGCGGCTGGGCGACGGGCGGCAGTACTGGAGCTTCATCGCGCTGCACGACCACATCGCGGCCCTGCGGCACATCCTCGACACCCCGGAGCTGTCCGGGGCGGTGAACCTGACCGGCCCCGACCCCGTCACCAACGGCGAGGTGACGGCGGCGATGGGCCGGGTGCTGCGCCGGCCGACCCTCTTCACCGCGCCCGCGCCCGCGCTGCGGATCGCCCTGGGCGAATTCGCCGGGGATGTGCTGGGCAGTCAGCGGGTGCTGCCGGGGCGGCTGCTGGACGCCGGGTTCTCGTTCGCCTTCCCCGGGATCGACGCCGCCATCCGCGCGGCACTGCGCTGATCCGGCCCACCGCGGACCACGGCGGCGAGTCCGCCGCCCCGCTCGGCTGACGCATGCCCCGGGCCCCGGAAGCCCCAGCGACCCCAGGAACCCCACCCATAGGCCGATTCAGACGGATGTGCGACCCCGTGCACCGGTGCCCCGTTGCGCGCGACTGCGCCGATATCCGGCCGCACTCCTAGCCTCATGGCGAACTCGCGCATTCCGGTGGCCTGTTGAGGGCACAACCCTCCCACCAATCGCGCCGACTCGGGGAGGGCACGTGCTCAGCACGGCACACCACGCGGACGTCGTCATCATCGGGGCCGGGATCGCCGGCCTGGCAGCGGCTCACCAGCTGACCAGCGCGGGAGTGAGCGTCAGCGTCCTGGAGGCCGGCCCCCGGGTCGGCGGCCGGATGATGACGGAGGAGGTGGACGGGTTCCGGCTCGACCTCCTCGGCCCGCTCCTCAACACCTCCTATCCCGAGCTGTACGCGGCACCGGGGCTCGGCGAACTCGTCCTGCGGAACTTCGCCCCCGGCGTGCTCGTCCACAGCGAGGGCCGCCGCCAGCGCACCGGCGAGATACGAAGCACCCGGGGCGCGCGCAACGCACGCGGCGCGCTCAAGGCAGCGCGCGCCCTCGCGAGCGCCCCCAGGGCGCCGCTCGGCGGAGCCATCACCGGGGCCATGGGCGGCGCGATCGAACAGGCCAGGCTCGGCGCGGCGCTGTCCCGGCTGGCCGCCACCCCCCGGGCCCGGGTGCTGGCCCGGCCCGAACGGACCGCGCTGGAAGCCCTGTCCGGACGCGGCCTCTCCCCCCGTACGCTCAACGGCTTCGTGCGCCCGCTGCTCACCGCACTGCTCAGCGACCCCGGGCTCACCACATCCAGCCGGTGCGCCGATCTCGCCCTGCGCGACTACGCGAGCGGCAGGCTCTGTGTGCCGTCGGGGGGCTCCGGCACGCTGCCGGAACTGCTGGCGGCGGCGCTGCCGCCCGGCACGGTACGGACGGGCGTCCACGTCACGGCAGCCGACATCACCTCGGTGCGTACCAAGGAGCACGGCGAACTGGGCTGCCGTTCGCTGCTGCTGGCCACCGGCGCGGGCGCCGCCGCCGAACTGCTGCCCGGTCTGCGGGTGCCGTCCTTCCACCCGGTGACGGTCCTTCACCACACCGCCCCCGCTCCCCCGCAGACCGGCGCTTCCCTGGTGCTGGACGCCGACCGCTCGGGCCCCGTCGCGCACACCGCGGTGATGAGCGAGGTCGACCCCGTCCGCGCCCCGGACGGCCGGACGCTGGTCAGCTCGACGGTGCTCGGCACCCCGCCGCCCGATCTGGACCGCGCGGTCCTGGCCCATCTCGCCGTGCTGTACGGCACGCCCACGGACGACTGGGAGCTGCTGGCCGTTCACCAAGACCCGGAGGCGGTTCCCGCCATGGCGGCCCCGCACGACCCCCACCGCCCGGTCCGGCTGCTCGCCGGGCTGTACGTGTGCGGCGACCACCGCGACACGAGCACCGTCCAGGGCGCGCTGTCCTCGGCCCGCCGCGCGGCCGAGGCGATCCTCACCGACCTGGGCGTACGGCCGGGCCACGGCAGCGCCTCCGCGTTCCCGGCGGCGGCCTGAGGGCTGTCCCGCCCTCAGCCGAGTGCGGCGACCCGCTCCCGGTACCCGCGTACCGGGGCGGCGTCCCGGAACGGTTCGAGCCGGCGCTCGAAGTCGCGTACGTACTCGGTGGCGCGCACCGAACGCATCTCGGTGGCCTGCTGAGCGGCCTCCGCGCCCAGCCGGCAGGCCTGGTCGAGCTCCCCGAGCCCGAGCCGCGCGGAGGCCAGCACCACCCGGCAGAACAGCCGGCTGCGGGCGTACGCGGGGGCTCGCAGCTGCAGCGAGCGCTCCGCGTGCTGCGCGGCGGCCCGGTACTGCTGGAGGTCCCGGTGGCAGTGCCCGAACTCGTCGGCGAGCTGGGCCTCGTCGAAGTAGCGCGCCCAGTGCGGCACTTCGTCCCCCGGGCGCGATACCTCCAGCGCGCGTTCGGCCCGCGCCAGTGAGGCCAGGCAGGCCTTGGCCTCCCCGAGGACGCCGTGCCCGCGCGCCTCGACCGCGTGCAGCAGTGCCAGTACCGCGTTCGGCGCCGCCGAGCCGATGCCCTGCTGAGCGACCCGCGCCAGCTGCACCGCTTCCCTGCCGTGGCCGAGGTAGACGGCCTGCCTGCTCATGGTGATCAGGACGTAGCTGCCGTAGGCCCGGTCCCCTGCGGCCTGGGCCAGGCGTAAGGACTGCACGAAGTACCGCTGGGCGAGCCCGTGCGCGGCGATGTCGTACGAGGTCCAGCCCGCCAGGCGGGTCAGATCGGCCGCGGCGGCGAACAGCCGTCGGCCGGTGGCCTCGCCGTACGTGCCGCGCAGCATCGGTTCCGTCTCGTGCTCCAGGTACCGCACCAGGGCCTGGCGGGCATGGCCGCCGCCGTAGGCGTTGTCGAGGGTGCGGAAGAGCTCGGCGACCGACCTGAGGGCGGCGACGTCTCCACTGCTGACCTTCTGGCCGGAGCCCCGCTCCGTCTGCCGCTGCCGGGGCACGCCGGGCACGCCCGGGAGACCCGGGGCGTGCGGTGTCCCGGGCGCCCCCGGCGGGACGAGGGCTCCTGGAAGCCCGTTGGCCACGGGTGAGCCGGGCGGGCGGACCGAGGCAGGCCCCCGGGGACCGGGCCTGCCGCCGGGACCGGGGGCCCCGCCCTGCTCGGGCACCGCGCCGAGACCGCCGCCGGGGTGACCGTTCGCTCCGCCGCCGTAGCCGCCGTGACCAGCGTTCGGTCCGTTCGGTCCGGACGTCCCGCGCGGGCCACCGGGTGTCTGGGTGCCGGGGGTCCGCCCGGCCGCGCCGGTACCGGGAGCGCCACCGGTCCTCACCGGTCCGCCGGCCGCCCCCACGGCCGCTCCGGGCTCGACGCCGCGCGCCACCCACTCGTCCGCCCGGCCGATCAGCCAGTCCCGGCTGGGGACGACCAGGCCTGCCGGGGTGAAGGCGATCTTCCGCAGCTCCGCATGACTGCCGGAGTCCTTCCGCCACAGCCCGCTGACGATGTCGACCGCCTCCGCGGGGGTGGCGGCGAACTCCAGGCCCGCGTAGACCGGGGCGCAGGCGTCGAGGCCCAGGTCCTGGGCGGAGAGTCTGCGTCCCAGCCGCCGGGTGAAGACCTCCGCGATCAGTGCCGGGGTGGTCCCGCGCGGCTGCTGTCCGCGCAGCCAGCGGGTCACGGAGGTCTTGTCGTACCGCAGGTCCAGGCCGTGTTCGAGGCCGAGCTGGTCCACCCGGCGGGCGAGGCCGGCGTTGGAGAACCCGGCTTCGGTGATGAGCGAGGCGAGTCGGCGGTTGGGCGTGCGCTGCGGAGGTCGATCCGACATCAGCTGTACGGTCTCCTGCCTTCGGGGCCGGGCGGGCAGCCCTTATGGAACGGCGCGAATTTAGCGGCCTCCGGGGCGACCTCGGCCACCTTCGCTTCACTTTCATCCGATCGTGTGAGGATTGCGGAGAAGCTGACGGGAACCACCTGCCCGGCCGGTACCCGAACGCCGGTCGTACAGTTGCGGGTGGCGCGATTCGGTGCATGGTGACGCGGTGCGGGGACCCTTCCCGGCTTCCGGCACCGCAAGGAGAAAGGCTGCTGCCGTGACTGAGCTTCGGTTCGTCCGTCTGGGATTCGGCGAGGAATCCGTCGACTACCGGGAGGCCTGGCAGAAGCAGCGCGAGGTGCACGCGGCCCGGTTCGAGGACACCGTCCCCGACACCTGTCTGCTGCTGGAGCACCCGCCCGTCTACACGGCGGGCCGGCGCACGCTCGACAGCGAGCGCCCCCTGGACGGCACGCCGGTCATCGACGTGGACCGGGGCGGCAAGATCACCTGGCACGGGCCCGGCCAGCTGGTCGGCTACCCCATCCAGAAGCTGCCGCGCCCGGTGGACGTCGTCGCGCACGTCCGCCGCCTGGAGGACGCGCTGATCCGTACGGCGGCCGATTTCGGGGTGGAGACCAGCCGGGTCGAGGGCCGCAGCGGCGTATGGGTGCTCGGGGACCCGGTCGAGGAGCGCCCGGCGATCGGCGGCCTCTCCCTGGACTTCGACCCCAGGCTCCAGGACGAGGAGTTCGACGCGCGGCTGAACGGCCCCGAGTACGCCCCGTCCAACGCCGGACAGCGCCGCGAGGACCGCAAGCTGGCCGCGATCGGCATCCGGGTCGCCAAGGGCGTGACGATGCACGGCTTCTCCTTCAACGTGAACCCGGACAACACCTGGTTCGACCGGATCGTGCCCTGCGGCATCCGGGACGCGGGCGTCACCTCACTGGCGTACGAGCTGGGACGCGATCTCACGATCACGGACGTGCTCCCGGTCATCGAGAAGCACCTGCGGGACGTCCTGGAGAACGCCGAACTCGCTCCGCGCGTCGTCGAGCGGCCGACCGATGCCGTGGCCACGGCGTGACGCTCGGAACACCGCACCGGGAATAGGCCCTGCTGGCCACGGGTTGGTCCAGACGTAAAGCCGCATGAACCACGGGCGTACCCTGGTGTTCGCCGAAGAATCCAATGCAGTGAAAGCAAAGGGGAGTGCCGGAGTGTCCGCTGTCGCACCCGACGGGCGCAAGATGCTGCGCCTTGAGGTCCGGAACAGCCAGACCCCCATCGAGCGGAAGCCCGAGTGGATCAAAACCCGGGCGAAGATGGGCCCCGAGTACAACCAGCTGCAGAAGCTCGTGAAGAGCGAGGGTCTGCACACGGTGTGCCAGGAGGCGGGCTGCCCCAACATCTTCGAGTGCTGGGAGGACCGCGAGGCCACGTTCCTCATCGGCGGCGACCAGTGCACCCGGCGCTGTGACTTCTGCCAGATCGACACGGGCAAGCCCGAGGCGCTGGACCGGGACGAGCCCCGCCGCGTCGGTGAGTCCGTCGTCACGATGGACCTGAACTACGCCACCATCACCGGCGTCGCCCGCGACGACCTGGAGGACGGCGGTGCCTGGCTGTACGCGGAGACCGTGCGCCAGATCCACGCGCAGACGGCGGAGCGGGAGGGCGGCCACACCAAGGTGGAGCTGCTGATCCCCGACTTCAACGCCGAGCCCGCGCAGCTCGCGGAGGTCTTCGCCTCGCGCCCCGAGGTGCTGGGGCACAACGTGGAGACGGTGCCGCGGATCTTCAAGCGGATCCGCCCCGGCTTCCGGTACGAGCGTTCCCTGGAGGTCATCACCCGGGCCCGCGAGGCCGGTCTGATCACCAAGTCCAACCTGATCCTCGGCATGGGCGAGACCCGCGAGGAAGTCAGCCAGGCGCTGCGCGACCTGCACGACGCGGGTTGCGAGCTCATCACGATCACGCAGTACCTGCGGCCGACCCCGCGCCATCACCCGGTCGAGCGCTGGGTGAAGCCGCACGAGTTCGTGGAGCTCAAGGACGAGGCCGACGCGATCGGCTACTCCGGTGTGATGTCCGGGCCGCTGGTCCGTTCCTCGTACCGCGCGGGCCGGCTCTTCCAGCAGGCGATGGAGCGGCGCGAGGGCGCCGCCGCGCCGACCGCGTAGCCGGACGCCCGTGTGAAACCGGGCACAAGTAGTTACTGAACAGTAATAGCTGATTCGGCGCGGCCCGTCCGCTCCTCGCAGGTCGGAGGCGCGGATGGGCCGCGCCGACGTGCGCGGCGCCGCTATCAAGGTTTCATTGGTGTTTGACCGACCGGTCATGCGCTGGTAACACCGAGCAGTGACCCTGGATGCACGCAGCGCAGTGGCTTCCCGGCCGCTGGCCACGCCGCTTCCGTATCCAGTCCGCGCAACACAGTCCGCCCACTGAGCGCCGCTCAGTCCGCGCATCCGTTCCGAGGGGACTTCCACGATGCAGGCCGCGCCGGTACGCGCCACAGCCATTCCGTCCGTCACCAACGCCCTCCGCGCCGTCGAGTCGCTGCTGCTGAGCAGCGGCCAGGCCACGGCCCGCCGCAACGCCTGGACGGCCGTCCTGGAGGACCGCCGCCGGGCCAAGGACCGGGTCGAGTCCGAGTCCGTACTGGAGGCCGTGGCCGAGCACCGTTCTTAGGCCACGTAAACTTCATTGCATGGCGAGGAAGGCAAAATCCACTGAAGGCGCGGACAGCGCCGAGAACGCGGGGCGACTCAAGCAGATCGCCCTGACCTACAAGATGACCAGGCGGACCGACTCCAAGATCGGTCTTGTCGTCGCGGGTGTGGGAATCGTCACCTTCGGTGTCCTCCTCGCGATCGGTTTCTTGATCAACCACCCGATCTACGTGGGCATCCTGGGCTTCGTGCTCGCCCTCCTCGCGATGGCGATCGTCTTCGGACGGCGTGCCGAGCGGGCCGCCTTCGGGCAGATGGAGGGGCAGCCGGGCGCCGCCGCGGCGGTACTGGACCGCGTGGGCCGCGGCTGGTCCACGACCCCGGCGGTCGCGATGAACCGCAGCCAGGACGTCGTCCACCGTGCCGTGGGCAAGGCGGGCATCGTGCTGGTGGCGGAGGGCAACCCGAACCGGGTGAAGTCCCTCCTCGCGGCCGAGAAGAAGAAGATGGCCCGCATCGTGGTCGACGTACCCGTGCACGACATCATCGTCGGCAACGGCGAGGGCCAGGTGCCGCTCAAGAAGGTGCGCACCAAGATGCTGAAGCTGCCGCGCGTCCTGACCGGCCCCCAGGTGACCGCCGCCAACGACCGGCTGCGCGCGATGGGCGACCTGATGAGCAACATGCCGTTGCCAAAGGGCCCGATTCCTGGTCGTGGCGGTTCCGCTCGCCCCCCTCGCCCCCGCTAGGGCCTGTCGTCAAACTGCCGTCGTTGCCCGAAGGGCGGCAGTTTGACGACAGGGCCTAGGCCCTGTCTGCCACATACCGCCTGGCTCGCGACGCCTGGCACTTCCCCGAGCTCTCGGCTTCGCTTGAGCAGGGGAGGCCCCATCGCTCGCGGCGTTGTCGGAGTCGCCCGAGTACGTCCAGTACACGGGCGATCCTCCGCCTTGCGATCACACGCACCAGGCGCCGCGAGCCCCGCCCTGCGGGCGGACGGCGCTATGTGGCGGACACGGCCCAGGACGCCAGGTCGCGCACCCCGGTCAATTCCATCTTCGGCAGTCTGTGACGGGGAGCCACGGGTTCCCCGTCACAGCCGTTCATGGCGTCCATGACACGCTGCCACCGCCCCTGCCCGCTCCAGCGCCGCCAATGACCGATCAAGCCCGTAGAACCGCATTCGGCGTCCAGCTCAGGCCAGGCAGCCCCCGTACGTGCCTTATGCAGGAACGCCTCGAGAACTGTCCGGGGAGCGAGGCCTCCCCGTTGACGCGGCACAAGCCCTCCACCACGGAAGTCCTCCGTCTCGACGATCCGAGCCCACGTCCGGTCATCGAGAGCAGGCACCGGTCGGTCGTGCTCGCGGAACCACTCCCCGATGGGGCAGGCGAGCCCCCGTCGCATTGCTGGCGGCTCTTCCAGGATCTTGACCTTGACGTCCAGAAGGGCCAGCCACTCAGCTTGCCGCGAGGATGCGAACTCCTCCCACCCTCCATGCGCGGACGCGGCGAGCTTCAGCAGGTCCTTCGCCCGCTGGTCGGCCAGACGGCCCTCGGCCTGCCAGACCTCGATCTCCTTCCGCTCCGCCTGAAGGCGTGCGCGCTCCTCGTGCAAGGGACGGAGCTTTCGTTCGACAGCGGCCTCGGCGCCGGCGCCCGTCAGACCCTCGCGAGTCACCAGCTTTACCGCGACGACCGTCGTCAGGTCGATAATGTCGTTCCGCTCAGCGATCTCCCGATCCAAAGTGGCCAGGCGGGACCAGAAGTCGACCTGCTGCGTCGACGCCGAGACGGCCCATTGATCCGCCGGTGTCAGCAGTCGTTCCTTGTCGCCCAACGCGGCACACACCGCCTCCCAAGCCCAGGCGTCAACGCCTTCCGCCCAGAGCTGGGGGCAGGAGCACACATCAGCACCGGCATAGGCCTCCCGCTTACCGGCGCATACGTAGTGAGGAGCCTCGGCCGCTACGGGGCTGCCTCCTACGTAGTGCGCACCGCATAGGCTCAGCAGCCGCCCGGAGAGCGGGTATACCCGGCCTGCGGCGGGGCGCCGCCGAGTTGGAGAGGCAGCCACCGCGGCCCTCAGCTCCGCCACTTCATCAGGGGTGAACAGGGGCGGGAGAGGGATCGTGACGGAGTTTCCCCAGACGGGTTCACCGTCCGGGCCGAGCTGTGTACCGTTCTTCGGGTCTCGGAACACGAAGCGGGCACGCAGAAGGCTCTCGTCCATGAGACGTCCTCGAACGTTCGCAGCTGTCCAGGGCCTGCCCGAGCGCGTGAGGAACCCTTCCGCATTCAGGCGCAGTGCAACCTTGCGCCAGTTCCCTTCCACCCGAACAGCCACGGCACGAGCGAAGACAAGAACGTCGGCCTCGTGAACGGCCTCGCAGCGAACGGATCGCATGCATGCGTCCGATCCATCACACTTGTCCAAGACCCACTTCTGCTCGCCCTTCATTCCCTTGTGCCAGATCCGGTAGCCGTAGCGAGGCTGCCCGCCGGGGAAGCCGCCCGTTTCCGCCTTCTCCTGGATGCCTCCCTGCGTACGCCTGCGAATCCTGGCAAGTTCTCCGAACGCCTCATTGGCCTTGTCACGCATGCGCGACTCACCCTCTTCGGAAGCATTGTCGAAGTCCTCATCAACAACAGCCACGAAGATTCCGAGGTCTTGGAGCGTCCAGACCCACTCCCAGAAGACCCGTTTCTCTCGCCCGATCGCCCGCGTCTCGTAGACGCACACGAGCTCGAACGGACGGGGCTGCCCCGCTGCGAGCTCCATGATCTTGCTGGCACTGTCGCGCAGTTGCCAGGCAAGGGTTCCTGATTCACCCTCGTCGATGAAAGTGTCTACGTGCTCCCAGCCCTTGCGGGCGATGTGGGCAGCGGTCAGCTTGCCTGTGTAGGCGATTCCATACCCTTTTACCTGCTCTTCGGTGGACACGCGCAGGTAGTCGACTGCTCGAAACCGCATACCCGCCATAGCTTGAGCTGCGGCACCGATTGCGCTCATGACAGACTTATCCATGTCAGTCCCTCCGTGACTGGCGGGACCCTCCAGGAGCGTTCTTCAGGCCCTCCCGGGGGGTCCACTCATGTGGTCTGCTCGATCGTATTGTCAGCGCAAGGCATCAGGAGACGCATGACCTTTTGTGCTCCGAAAATGGAGGAATGCGCTGATGGCACGAACGAAAGAGGGCGGGTAGCGAACCATCCGGTCCGCTACCCGCCCTCACGTCCGACGTCCGCGCACTCACTCAGCCACGTACCTGGACGGCGCGGGCCACCCGGTCGTGCAGTCCCCGTCCGTCGCGGTCCCAGACCAGGGCCGGGATCACCAGGCACAGGAGCACGGTGCGCACCAGGACCCTCCCGAGCCCCAGCCGTCCGCCACCCTCCGCGACGACCCTGATGCCCATGAGGCGCTTGCCGGGCGTGCAGCCGATGGTGCCGACGGTGAGCAGGCTCAGTACGAGGAAGATCCCCACCGCCCAGTTGCCTGCCGCCTGCTGGTCACCGCGAGCGAACAGCCCGTATGCGATCACCATGCACAGGGCCCAGTCGATGAAGATCGCGCCGAAGCGGCGGCCGAGCGGCGCGGCGGCCCCCGGCCCCTGCTCGGGGAGCCCGAGCCGCTTGCCCCGGTACCCGAAGTCGGCGCCCATGTCCTCGGCGGCCGCACGCGGCCCGGAGAGCCACGATCCGATTGCTTGCCTATTGTCCACCCGACCACGGTACTGCGCCCGCCCCGGGCCCCTGCCGGGCGGGTGGAGGGGCCACGTTCCGGCACCCCCGGAAACCGGCCCGGAACCTGCCCGGAACCCGTCCGGAACCGGTCACCGCACGATCACGAGGCGCTACTCACACCCGGCCCGGTTAACTTCAGCGAAACAAATGGGTCATGCTTGAGAAATCCGGTCTGCCTATGGTCGGGTCCAGCGTGTGCCACCGCACTGGCCGCACAACGAGCTGCAACCCCGTCCCACCCCGGGCCGGGAGTAGGAGGAGTTGGATGTTCCAGAACGCCGACGACGTGAAGAAGTACATCGCCGACGAAGACGTCAAGTTCATCGACGTCCGGTTCTGCGACCTGCCCGGTGTGATGCAGCACTTCACCATCCCGGCGGCGGTCTTCGACCCGACCGAGGAGCTCGCCTTCGACGGCTCGTCGATCCGCGGCTTCCAGGCCATCCACGAGTCCGACATGGCGCTCCGCGCGGACCTGTCGACCGCCCGTGTCGACCCCTTCCGCCGCGACAAGACCGTCAACATCAACTTCTTCATCCACGACCCGATCACCGGCGAGCAGTACAGCCGTGACCCGCGCAACGTGGCCAAGAAGGCGGAGGCGTACCTGGCCTCCACCGGTCTCGCGGACACCGCGTACTTCGGTCCCGAGGCCGAGTTCTACGTCTTCGACAACGTCCGCTTCCAGACGTCGGCGAACGAGAGCTTCTACCACATCGACTCCGAGGCGGGTGCCTGGAACACCGGCTCCGAGGAGAACAACCGCGGCTACAAGGTCCGCTACAAGGGCGGCTACTTCCCGACCCCGCCGGTGGACCACTTCGCCGACCTGCGTGCGGAGATCTCCCTGGAGCTGGACAAGAACGGCCTCCAGGTCGAGCGCCAGCACCACGAGGTCGGCACCGCCGGCCAGGCCGAGATCAACTACAAGTTCAACACGCTGCTCGCCGCGGCCGACGACCTGATGCTCTTCAAGTACATCGTGAAGAACGTCGCCTGGCGCAACGGCAAGACCGCGACCTTCATGCCGAAGCCGATCTTCGGTGACAACGGCTCGGGCATGCACGTCCACCAGTCCCTCTGGGCCGGCGGCGACCCGCTGTTCTACGACGAGCAGGGCTACGCGGGCCTCTCGGACATGGCGCGCTACTACATCGGCGGCATCCTGAAGCACGCCCCGTCGCTGCTCGCGTTCACCAACCCGACGGTGAACTCCTACCACCGCCTGGTCCCCGGCTTCGAGGCCCCGGTCAACATGGTCTACTCGCAGCGCAACCGCTCGGCCGCGATGCGCATCCCGATCACGGGCTCCAACCCGAAGGCCAAGCGCGTCGAGTTCCGCGCCCCGGACCCGTCGTCCAACCCGTACCTCGCCTTCTCGGCCCTCCTGATGGCCGGCCTGGACGGCGTGAAGAACAAGATCGAGCCGCCGGAGCCGATCGACAAGGACCTCTACGAGCTGGCTCCCGAGGAGCACGCCAACGTCCAGCAGGTCCCGACGTCCCTCCCGGCTGTCCTCGACGCCCTTGAGGCCGACCACGAGTACCTCCTCGCGGGCGGCGTCTTCACGCCCGACCTGATCGAGACGTGGATCGACTTCAAGCGCACGAACGAGATCGCCCCGATCCAGCTGCGCCCGCACCCGCACGAGTTCGAGCTGTACTTCGACCTCTAAAACTCGGGACCGGGCGACCTGGCCCGAAGCCCTGGAAGCAGACGGTGAACAGCGAAAACTCTTCTCAGCAGTTCTCACGGTCACCGCTTGCTTTCCACCCCCGTGTACACCGAGGGTGCGTGGTTGATCCGCTGACATGAGGTCAACAACATGAACGAGGGGCGCTACCCCGCGCACGGGGTAGCGCCCCTCGTTCATCTGTATCCCGTGCGTAGACTCTTGGGCGGCAAATTCGTACCTGCTCAGGCGGTATGAAGCTCAGCGGGAGGCAGTCATGGGGACGGCCTGAGAGGACAAGGGCCCACATGAACGCATCGGCCGGCGCGAGTCCGTACTCGACCGGTGGAGGCGGGACCGTATTCGAGCATCACTACGGTGCGGTCCTGCTCTCACACCTGCTTACCGCCACTCCTGTGCCCGGCCTTCGTGACGAGGTAACACCTGTTGAGGTCCGCTTCCAGGCCCGTGCTGTGGCAGCCGTCGACGACTACCTGGTCATCGGCAGCGTGAACAACGGTCCTCGGCACAGTCTGTCCGTCGCCGTGCGCCGCCGCCCGAAACTGGCCGTCTCGGATCCCCCGTCGGTCAAGCTGATGACCTCGCTCCTGACCACTCTGCAGGAGCAGTGGGCGCTTCTGAAAGCAGGCCGCTGGCACTTGGCGGTGGCCGTGGCTTCCCCCCTTCCCGCGAGCAAAGCCCTTGTACGATCTGGGTATTACCGCCGTGGCCGCCGCTGGAAGCATCCGCGTATTTCGTGACCTCATGGCCGAGCCGAAGCGACTGGACAAAACGGCGCACCGCACGTTCGGATACCTGGAGGCTCTGGTCGCGGGTGCGGTCAACGCCGGTGCCCCTGACTCCGGACTCTCCTCGTATGGCCTGGCTTTTCGGCTCCTGGCTCACCTCTCCATTCTGGACCTTCGTCTGGAGGGGGTTCGTCCCGTAGATCGCACAGCGGCCGTGGAACGACTCCAGCCGATAGCAGCCCAGGGAGCAGCGGCCGACGGATCCGCGCTGTTCTCGCGGCTGAGGGAGTGTGCGAGCGACTACGCTCCGACCGGTGCGATCGTGACCCGCGAGTCGCTGCTCCAGGCACTCGCAAGCTGGCCACTCGCCCAGGCCCCGAGTGCACCCACTCCACCGGACACGCCACGACCGCAACGCGGACGAGCCGCGATTCGTAGGGCTCCACGCACCCTGTGGTCGCGTCCTGACCTATTGCGGCCAGGTGCCCGTCAGCCCCGGCTTCACGGCGACACCCTGCTGGTCGTGGACGGCCACGTCCTTCACGGCATCGACGCCAAGACAGGCCATCGACTGTGGACACCGAAGGCGATGGGACGCGATAACCAGCCGCCCGTGGACGGCACCACCGTCTTCACCTCGGGGATGCGTCATACCCTCCGCCCTCGCGATATCCGCTCAGGAGCGGAGACCGGCCCTCGCCTGGAACAGTGCGCGGCGGCACAGGCAGCATGCGATCGTGGCACGCTGTACATGCCAGATCTCACGGGCACCTTGCATGCTTACGACACGGCGTCGGGTCAGCATCTGTGGGACTGGCGTCCCGAGCCGACGGTCCCAGGTTTCCTTGAGGCTCCGCGCGTGGTCGATGACACTGTCTTCGTCACCTGGTCCTGCTCCGACTCGTCCCGCTCATGGGCGCTTCAGGCTCTCAACGCAGAGACGGGCAAAGCACGCTGGCGCGAACCGCTCCGTCTCTGTCCTCCGCAGCACTGGTTGATCTCCGACGACAGAGTCGTCACCGTGGCTCCGGAACCTGGGGCGAAGATGCCGCGTTTGGGTACGTACGACCTGTACAGCGGCAATCTCCTGTGGCAGCAGCCATTGAGGGACCTGGTTGTCGGTAGCCCGACCTCGTCCGGCAAGTCCTTCCATCTGGCTCACCCGACAGGCCAGGTCTCCTCCTGGGACGCGGTGACCGGCGAACACCGCTGGACAGTCAAGGTCGCACACTCACTCCGTACCGGGCCGGTGGAGGCGGACAAACACGTACTGGTCACGTCCTGGGACCCAGGTCGGCTCATAGCCTTGGACGATGTCGAAGGATCGGTCGCATGGCGCGGCGCGGTCCGGCCGACCTCCGCGCTTCTCACCCCCGCGTACCTGGCGGGCGACTCGGCTTGGGCAGTGAGTCGCGCGGGAGTGCTCCAGGGTTGGGATCTGAGCACCGGCCGACGTCTCGTAGGCACCCTCGACGGCGTGCTCTGGGACCCGGACGTTCAGGACATGCCCCTGTTGCACGGGAAGGTTCTGTACGCCGTCACTGGAAACGGCGTTATCCATGCGATCAGTCTTGACGCTGCGGAGTGACGCGCCTCAGCGCTGCCCCTTCGGGGACCCGGAGCAATACAGAGGATCGCAAAAGACTCACTCGCCCCTGTAGGCCCAAGCCCTACCAGTCTGCCGGTACTCCTCCACAGGGATCGGCGTAACACCGGCTGGCATACGAGTCGTGTAGACAAGCCCGCCGAGGTGGTCGATCTCGTGATGAATGAGGCGGGCGAGACCCCGCTCGTACGTGACAGTAACCGCTTCACCGGTCAGGGAGGTGGTCTCGACAGTGATCTGCAAGGGCCTTGGAACCATGCCTCGGACGTCGAAGAAACTCAGGCAGCCTTCGTACTGCTCGTCCGTCTCGTCCGAGCGGGCAGTGACCTTTGGGTTGAGCAGGACAATTGAGGGCGCGTCGTCGGACGGCTGAACGACAGCGGCGGCGCGGCTGCTGCCGATCTGTGGGGCCGCGAGGCCCATGCCCTTGGCGAAGGGGTGGACTTGGCCGATGCGATCCATGGCAGCGAACAACTCGTCTACGACACGCTCTGCTTCATGCCGCTCGGCAGGAAGGTCAAAAGCACGGGTCGGTTCGGCGAGGATCGCGGCACCCTGCTGTACGACGCCGAGGTCTCGCATCCGCTGGCTGGGCCGCATGTCCGTCAACTGAACTCCCCTTGGTTCGTCTCGGGTTCGGGCTGTGCCCGGAACCGCCATTCGAGACGGTACCGAGCGTGCAGTGCGGGTGCGGTCGTGTTCCAGGTAAAAGTCCGCTGTTCGCCGTCGTCACTGCGGATGGGTGGGGTTCGCAGCGGGGAAGCTTCGGCGGTCATGGATGTCTCGGTTCCCCAGACGACGGGGTCAAGGCCGGCCGGGAAGACGAGCTGGACTTCGAGTTGCTCGGTGGGCAGACGTACGGCTCGCTGGAACCAGTTGCCCCACTTCTCGTGGCCCACGGTGTACGCGTATTCGATCCAGACGGACTCGCCCGGGTAGAGGGGGAAGCGGCCGTGCTCGTTGTCGAAGAGCAGCCACACTTCCTTGAAGGCGTCACGGTCGTGTTTCGCTTGCCACCGCATCGATTCCCCTCGGCAGGTGGCATTGAGGTCGAGTTCGTCCCAGGTCAAGGGGTGTGCTCGGTAATGGGCATTGGATTGCTCGGGGTCGCCGGGGTAGCGATCCACGGAGATGCGGATCAGGTAGCGGCTCACCGGCTCGGTGCCGGTGTTGCGCAGTAGTCGGCGCATGGTGAGCCGGTAGGAGCGACCGTCGTAGTGCAGAAGGGCCGCGTCGTGTTCGACCACGAGAGCTGAATCGGTGGCGTACGGCTGCTCGGGGCGGCGGGGAGCCGACGGAGCTGAAGGTGGGACGGCGTTGCGCGCCCGTGCCTTCTCGTACTCGCGCCATCGTCGCCAGATGGCCTTCCCCGCATTCAGAGCCTCGTCGGCGAGCCGGGCGAAGTCCTCGCTGGGCTTGTGCCGGCCCGACTCCACATGGCTGACGTAGGACGGGTCGAACCCCATCGCCCTGGCCAGAGCGCGCTTGGACATGCCGCGCACCTCGCGCCAGCGCGCCACTTCTGCTGCGAAGTCTGCGGCCGCCTGGTCAGCGGTGATTTCTTCGCCTTGCGTGTCCATCGAAAGACCCGCCCCCGCGTGATGGTCAGTGAGCGTGAATGAACCGTGAGTGATACCAGTTCATCATCCCGTCACGGCCGGTGTCACAGGTTTCCTTCCCTCATCACCCCGGATCGACCTGTCCGGGCAGCTCAGGAAGGCGAAACCCGATGCACATCTTGTACTTGCTCAACATCTCCAACCCTGATCGTCTGTCTGCGGATTCGGGGTGGATCTTCGCAGACCTGCTCGCTCCGGCCCTGGTGGACGCCGGAGCAAGCGTGACCGTAGCCGCACCGGCGGCAGTCGGGGACGAACGGTGCGGTTTCTACCTGACCGGGGTGCCGAAGACGAAGTACCGGGCGCGGTTCTCGCCCGACCTCGACGAGTTGGTGGAACTGATCCAGGAAGAGCGGCCGGATGTTGTGGTGGCGAACCAGATCGAGGAGGCTCCCGCGCTACGAATCGCCCTGCTGGAGGCCGGATCGAACGCACTGCTGGTCGGCTACTGCCACTACCTTCCGTTCTCATTCACCGCTGAGGGACAGCTCGCGCTCGACCCCTCCCTGAACGACGCCGGACTGGGCAGGCCCGTACTGCTGGCGTTCGCGGCCGGGTTGGCCGCCTGCGACCGGGTACTGGTCCACTCCGCAGTGGCCGCGTCCTGGGTGTCCGCCGCTGCCGCACGGATGACGGTGAATCTCGATAACAAGCTGCGGGTCGTACCCGCTCCCCGCGACGAACGGCTCGTTCGCGACCCCGACCGCGCCAAGCCCGAGTACAGCGCCGGTTCGATCGGCGTCTACAACCACCGGCTGTACGCGCACTACGGCACCGATCAGTTCGTGGATCTCGCACGGGATCTCGCCGCTTCCGGGACGGTCCGGCTGCGGGTCATGGATCTCTTCGGGCCACGCCGCGCGGAACGGAAGAGCCTGGACGACAGCCCTGAACGGATGCGCGACCAGCTCGCGGCCCTGCCGCACGTGCAGCTCGTGTCCGACCGAGGTGACCGACTCCGCTACAAGAACCTCCTGGCCAGTGCTCGCTTCGGCATCGCCCCATTCCGCGCCGGCTGCCCCTGGTCCATGAGCGTGATCGACTGTCAGGGCATGGGCCTACCCGTCATCGCGCCCCGGCTGGGCTGGCTCGCTGAACACATCGATCCCGAGCTGTGCTTCACCACAGCAGCAGAAGCCGTCGAACTCGCCGAACGTCTGTCCGCTGACGACGAGTTCCACGCCGTGCACGCCAAGCGTGCGTACGCCTCCACCATTGACTTCACGCCTGTACGGGTCGCCGCACGCTACTTGGAGGCCCTGTCGTGAGCCTCTTCGACGCCGTTCTCCTCTCGTACGACGAACCCATGGCCGACGCACTGCACTCGCGGCTGCAACGGATCCTCGGGGGCTCGGTCAAACGCCTGCACGGAGTGCGCGGGATGCGCAGGGCCTATCGGCTGTGTGCCGAGGTCGCGGACCGCGAGCAGTTCCTCCTCGCCGACGGGGACTTCGCCATTGCCGCCGACTTCGATGCGGCTGCGATCGAACCATTGGACGAGGGGGTCTCCATGCGGGTGTGGCAGGCGATCAACCCGGTCCCTCACCTATGGATACGGCGGGCTCAAGCTCATTCGCCGCAGTGCCCTGCGCGAAATGGGCGAGGCCGTGGACGTGCTGGCCGCCCTGCCCGGACGGGTCGAGTTCGCCCCGCAGACCGCGGGGATCACGAGGTTCAACCAGAGCCCCTTTCACGCCTGGAAGGCCGGCTTCCGGGAGTGCTCGATGCTCGCTCGCGGCAGCGAGTACGGCATGGCCGACGATGACTCCCGCCAGCGGGTGGAGGCGTGGACCAACAGCCGCAACGGAGAATTTGCACCGTACGCCGCGGCCGGCGCTCGCGAAGGGGTCGCCTTCGCCAAGGAGTTCGCCCTTGTCTCCGGACCGTTCGATCGGCTCAACGACCCCATGTGGTTGCGGGCTCGATTCGCTGCCGCCCACGGGGACCAGGCGGTGGCCGGATGACCGGCCCCCTGGTGCTGATCGAGCCGTACGCCGACCGTCTGGGCGGGCACCACCAGCGCACGCTGGTGGCCCTTGCCCAAGCCCGGCCCTGGAGCCTGGTGGTCGCCCCGCACGGGATCGTCCACGAGGCGGTGGTGGCCCTGCGCGAGGCCGGGGCCGGGCTGGCGACCGCACCGGACGGACACCCGGCGGCCGTACTGCTGGCCGCCTCTCGCATCGCGGCCGGGCTCTCCAGAGCTGGGCTGCGGGTCTTCCGCTCGCGCCGTTGGCCGTGCTACCTGCGGCGGCTTCCTCACCAGATCACCCTCATCGCCCGGTGCCTTGCGGAGGCGTCGGCCCTGCGGACCGCCCGCCGACTGGCGCCCGGCGTCCAGGCAGTGGTGATCCTGAGCGCGAGCGAGGCCCTGCACGGTGCCGTCGCTCTCCTCGGAGGATTGCCGCACCTGCGGTTCGTCCACGAACAAGTCACTACCGAGGACGCCGCAGTGCGGTTCCTCGGCCGACTCACCCGCCGAGGCGAGAGACAGGTTCTGGCAGTGTGCCCGACCCAGGCCGTAGGCGATCAATTCACAGCAGCCTTCCCGGACTTGCCCGCCGCGGTGCGGGCCTTCGCGGTCGACGACGGCCGCCGCCTCACCGACGCCGAACGCGACGGCGGCCGCACCGCCTTCGACATCCCCACCGGCGAAGCCGCGGTGTGCCTCGTCGGCGGCTGGTGGCCCTACAAGGACATCGGAGTCATCGACGCCGCCCTGACCCTGCTGAAGGATCCGCTGCACCTGCTGGTCACCGGCATCCCACTCGACGAAGCCATGCTCGCCCGCTGGCGTGACCTGCCGAACGTTCGCCTGCACACGGTGCCCGGACCGGTCAGCGAATCGGTGCTGCGTCTGGTCTACGCCGCCGCCGACGTTGCCCTGGTCACCCGCCGCCCCGGCGTCGGCAAGGAGTCCGGGCTCGTGATGGACGCTGCCCGCCTCGGCGTTCCCCTGGTCGTCTCCGACCACGACCCCGGTCTCACCGCCCGCCTGAGCGGCCGGCCCTGGGCCCTTACCTTCTCCGCCAGCGCCCCGGACGCCCTCGCCGAGGCCCTGCACAGCGTCATCCGTCAGCCGCCCGAGCGGCCCGGCCCCGAGGCGCCCCACCTGCTGGGGATGCGGTCGGCCGCCGACCAAGCCGACTTTCTCACCCGCACCTTCACCTCTTTGCGTACCAAGGAGCCCCGATGCTGAGCAGCCCTCCCACGCTGATCGCCGTCGTCGGCCCCGTCGAGCCCTCGCTGCTGGCCGCCTGGATCGGCCACTACCGGTTGCTGGGCGTCGAGCGGTTCCTGATTGCCTTCCACTTTCCCGAGCACGTGCCCGACCAGCAGCGGCACGAACTCCATGACGCCAGCCGGAAACTGGGCATCATCCCCACCGGCACCAGCATCGGCCCGTGGCACGAGCACACCAACACCCAGCTCAGGGACTCCCTGCGGCACCGGGCCGGGCCGGGCTGGCACCTGCTCGCCGACGCCGACGAGTTCCAGCAGTACCCGTCCTCGCTGAGTGAGGTGATCGCCCAGGCCGAGAAGTCCGGGCACCGAGTGGTGGGCGGCCTGATGCTCGACCGGATCACCGCGAGTGGGCGCCTGACCGGCTGGGGCCCAGAAGTCGGACTGGATCTCGCCTATCCTCTCGGCGGGCACCTCACCCACCGGCTCCTGCACGGAGACCCCCGCAAGATCGTTCTCGCCCGCCACACCGTCACCGTGGCGGGCGGCAACCACAGGGCCCCCGAACAGCGTCCGGATGCCGACCGTTTCTGCGCGGTTCACCACTTCAAATGGCGCTCAGGCGTCCTGGACGACCTCCGCCGCCGGGTCCAGCACTTCTCCTCCGGCACATGGCAGGAACAGACCCCGGCCGTGCGCGACGAGGCCGGCCGTCTTCTGTCGCACGTTGACCAGCACGGCGGCGTGATCAACACCAGCGATCCGCGCTTCGCCTTCCGTCGGGTGAGTCTGGACCGCATGCCGTCCAGCTGGCCCAGCGAGGCCCGTAGCATTGTCACGGCCTGGCGATCGCACGCGCGCACCGGTCAGGACTGGACACAATGAACGCGCCCACGGACATCTTGTCGCGGAAGGGATGGCCACGTGCCCCTCGCCGTTCTCTTGGCCGGCATCACCGGCTCCGGGAAGACCACCGTCGCCCGAGCCTTGGCCAACCACGGCTACACACGGCTGTCCGTGGACGAGGAAGTGCATCGCCTCCACGGCCGATACGGCGTGGACTACGCCGAGCACACCTACTTCGAGCGCGAACGGCCCGTCGTCAGTGCAATCCGGCAGCGCTTCGTCAAGGAGCTGGAGGCTGGTGGCAACGTCGTCCTGGACCACGGGCTGTGGCGGCGTGCCGAGCGCGACGACTGGCAGCGGGCCGCCCGCGGAGCGGGGGGCCTCCCGGTCGTGGTCTACCTCCCCGCCGACCGGGAGGAGCTGCTGCGACGCCTCGCCGAGCGCAATCAGCGCGAGGACGCCAACGCCCTCGCCGTCACGCCCGAAGCCCTCGACGACTTCTTCGCCCGATTCGACCCCCCGGCCGACGATGAAGAAGTCATCGTCTACGCGGGAGACCTGGACGCGCTCGTTGCGGCGCTGGCTGCGGCCAGGCCCAGGCAGGTTTGAAGCAGACCCGCTGACACCGACCATGGCGTGGTCCGCCACGTGCTTGGCGTTGGCGCGATCAGCACCCTGCGCGCGCACCGCCGTGGGTGTGAGGGGTGGACACGAAGGACGTGGCGTCCACGGTGCTTCGCCTGCACACTGCTTGCACCCGCTTGTTCGGCTGAGCGGTGATACGCCAACACCAGGACCTGTGCCGGTGGTGAGTCTGCGAGCCAGCGGAACGGCAAGGCTGCCGCCTCCAGACTGCGAAGAAATCCGACACGTGCACCGGTGAACGCTCGGTCCTAGGAAACCTGCAGTTCAGGGCTATACCGGTCTGCCGTGGAGCTCGAAGCGCTCGGCGGCATCGGCGCGGTGAGCGGACCGGGTTTCCCGGTCAGTTCAGCTCCTTCGTGACCCGCTCCATCACGCCCTGCCAGTGGGCGCGTTGCTGCTCCCGCTGCTCCGCGCTCGCCAGGTGTTCCTGGTGGAACCGCAGGACGCTTCGGTCGCCGGAGCTGGAGACCGCCAGCTGTACCGTCGTCGTACCGCGAGTGGCCCGGATGCGGTCGAGCGGCCGGTAGCTGCGGATCTCCCCGGTCACCCCGTCGACCGTCTCGAACGTCGTCCCCTTGGTGGGCGAGGGAGGAAGCTCCGCGCCTTCGCCGAGCCAGAGCGCAATGCCCTCGGGGCTCACCATGAACTTCCGGTCGCCGTCGTCGAACCCGAGGCCGGGGACGCCCTGACAGTGCGTCATGCTGCCGACGAGTCCCGGCGGCCACAGCGGTGCGCCCCTGGGGCCGCGCAGGACGGGCACGGGCGCGCGGCCGAGCCGGGCCACGGCCCGCCGGGCGCAGGCACGGACGGAGGCGAACTCGGCTCTGCGGGCGGGCGTACTCCGCGCCACCTGGGCCGCTTCCTCGGGGAAGAGCGTGTCGGCGCCCCAGTGGTCCTCGTGGGAGGAGGCACAGGAGACCGAGGCGGGGACCAGCCGCTCGATCACGACACCTACCCCTGCCGGCTCCCGGCCGCTTCCCCTCGGCTGTCCGGCTCCTTCGGCGGTGGTTCGTACGGCAGGATCTGGCGCAGCAGTCCGTGGGGGTGGCCCCGCTTGCGCCACTCCCTGGGGTAGCCGATCGACACCTCCTCGAAGCGCACCCCGTCGTACCACGTGGTGCGGGGTATGTGGAGGTGCCCGTACACCACTGCCTCGACGTTGAAACGGCGGTGCCAGTCCGCCGTGAGCTCTGTTCCGCACCACTGGGCGAACTCCGGGTGCCACAGCACCGATGTGGGGTTCCGTACCAGCGGCCAGTGGCCGACGAGCACCAAGGGGATGTCCGGGGCGTGAGCGGCGAGCCGCTGCTCGGTCAGGGCGACCCGGGCCCGGCACCAGTCATCCCGTGCCGGATACGGGTCGTGGTGCAGCATGTACTCGTCCGTGCAGATGACGCCGGCCTCTTGGGCACGGGCAAGGGATTCCTCCTTGGTCGCCGTGCCCGGGACCCGGAAGGTGTAGTCGTACAGGAGGAACATCGGCGCGACGGCAACCGGTCCGCCCGGTCCCCGCCACAGCGGGAACGGGTCCTCCGGTGTGCTCACGCCCAGCTTTCCGCACAGCTCGACCAGGCGCTCGTAGCGTGCCTGCCCGGTCAGTCGCACCGGGTCCCTCTCCGTCGTCCACAGCTCGTGGTTTCCGGGTGTCCATATGACGTGGGCGAACCGTTCGGAGAGCAGCTTGAGTGCCCATTCCACGTCAGCCAGCTTCTCGGCGACGTCGCCGGCGACGATGAGCCAGTCCTGGTCGCCGGACGGGCGTAACGACTCGACGATCAGGCGGTTCTCGGCCATGCCGACGTGCAGGTCACTGACCGCGAGGAGCCGGCTCGCCCCCACTGCCGCCGACGGACCGGGGTCGTTCGGATGACTCATGGAGACGGTTTCCCGTTCTGTCGGCCGAAGAGTGCCCCCGCGACGACCGTGCGGAGTGTCCCAAATCACCGTCTCATGGCCAACTGGGCCATGGCAACGATCAGTTGCCCGTTTTGCGGTACGGCTGTCCGCTGCCCGTGCCGGCGTCTCCGGACCGGCCGAATCCGTTGACGCCCGTCCTGGTCAGTGCCGCAGCGCCTTGCCCACCTCGGCCTTGACGTCGCCGTCGAGCTTGCGGTTGCTACGGGCGGTGGCGTCCTTGGTGGCCTTGGCGGGGACGTCGTCGACCGTCACCACGACCGAGTCGAGCAGGTTCCCGTTCTGATCGCGGAAGTTGATCTGTACGCCGTAGGACTGCTTCGAGTCCCCACTGTTGCGCACGGTGACCTTCGAGGTGGCGCGGCCGTCCTTGTCAGTGGCCGCCGCACCGGTCTTGACGTCGCCGCTCGCGTTCACGCCGTCCTTGAAGCTGTTCAGCTTGTCCTGGGCGGCGGCCGTCGCGGAGGCGACCGCGTCGGCGCCCCTGGACGCCAGCGAGGAGGCCGCCGACGCCGCCCTCGACGCCGAGCTGGACGCGCTGTCCCCGTCGTCCGAGCACGCCGTGGCCCCCGCCGCCACGACCACCGCCACCAGCACGGTGCCCAGGCCCCGTACGCCTCGCCTCGTCATCGCGCCTCCCAGCACCAGCACTCGTCGACCGTCCCCAGTCAAGGCGGCGGCAGGTGGTACCGCATGCGCTGTGGGCCGGACGGGTGAGGGGGCGGCGGGGTCGCGGGGCGGGGCCGGAGCGTGGAGGGTGGGTGCATGAGCGAGCAGGCGAGCGATGACGGCCCGGACGAGCCGGACACGTCGCGGCCCCCTCGGCGGCGGCTCTGGCCGTGGGTGCTGCTGATGGCCGTCGTACTCCTGGCGCTGGCCGCGGGCGCGGTCGCCGCGGTGCTGGCCCACGGGCTCTCCGAGCAGAGCTCGGAGCGGCTGCGGATCAGGTACGAGGTCACCGGCACCGCCAAGGACGTGACGCTCACCTACAGCACCTGGCAGGGCGAGGCCCTGTCCACCGGACGGCTGACCCTGCGGACGCTGCCGTGGGCCGGGGAGCTGGAGACCAGGGGGTTCATGAACGGCGGCTCGTTCGCCGTCAGCCTCGGGAGGTCCGGCGGCGACGTCGCGTGCTCCGTGAAGGTGGACGACATCACCCGGCGGACCGGCCGGGCCTCCGGCGCCTTCGCCACCGCCACCTGCGACGGGTACTGAGACGCGGCTGCGCCCCCGGATCTCCCGGGGGCGCAGCGGGCTGGACCGGCGGCCCGGGTCAGCGGCCGTAGCGGATGAGCGCGCGGACCATGCGGCAGGTGGTGTCGGACGGCGGGTGGATGCCGAGGAGCTCGGCGGTCGTACGTATCCGGGCGTTGCTCGCGCTCGACGGCTGGTGAACTCCGCTGTCGAGCAGGACTATCGCCAGGCGCATCGCCTTCAGCCGCCGGTTGTGGGTGACGTACCACTCACGGGGACGGCCGGCGGGCAGGCGCTTCTTCTGCAGGGGCTTGTGGAGCGGCTTGGTCGTGACTGCGGCAACGGCCATTGGCAACCTCCTGGCACGGTGGTGGAACCCTCACGAACTCCCTTCATTTTACTGCCCGGCACTGACAATCGCCCCTGGCCAGAGGGGTTTTCGCGGGTCCATCCCGTACCGTTGGCCCCATGGAGATCTGGATCAATCCCGCCTGTTCCAAATGCCGCGGCGCGGTACGGCTGCTGGACGCGGAGGGCGCCGACTACACGGTCCGCCGCTACCTGGAGGACGTGCCGTCGCCGGACGAGATCCGGGATGTCCTCGACCGGCTCGGGCTGGAGCCGTGGGACATCACGCGGACGCAGGAGGCGGACGCGAAGGAGCTGGGGCTGAAGGAGTGGCCGCGCGACGCGGACGCGCGGGAGCGGTGGATCACGGCGCTCGCGGAGCACCCGAAGCTGATCCAGCGGCCGATCATCACGGCCGAGGACGGCACCGCGGTGGTCGCGCGCACGGACGAGGCGGTACGGGACGCGATGGGGCGCTGAGGCGGGGGCCGCGGACCGCTATCGCGCCTCGTCGAGGAACTGGGCCGTTCTGTGGTTGAGTTCGGCGGCCGTCGGCCCGTGCAGCGGCAGCGCGTGGTGGGAGACGCCGGGCAGGACGACCGTTTCCGCCTGCGGCAGCAGCCTGTTCGCGGCGGCCGCCACCCGGTCCACGTCATGGGCCCTGCTCGCTCCGGCGAGCAGCACCAGTGCCGGTACGTCGAGTGCGCGCAGGGCCTCGGGGGACGGGCGGGGTCCGGTGACCGGCCGGGCCGAGGGGAATCCGGCCGCCGCCTCGCGCAGCCGCAGCCAGGCCGGGTCGAGCGCGGCCCCGCCCGTCTCCCAGGTAAGGAAGGCGCGCGTCCGTGCGGGGCTCGGGCGCAGCAGCATCGGGAGCGCGTGGAGGATGTAGCCGGGGCGGAAGCCCGCGAAGCAGCCGGTCGGGTCGACGAGGACCAGCTCGCTGACCCGGTGGGTTGCGTGCAAAGCGTATTGGAGAGCGATCCAGCCGCCGTACGAGTGGCCGCACAGCGCGGTGGATTCGACGCCCAGGCCGTCCAGTACCGCGTCGAGCCAGGCGTCCAGATCGTCCACAGTGCGGATGGGGCGCTCCCCCGCCACGCTGCGTCCGGGCTCGCCCACGAGATCCACGGCGTGCACCCGGTGCGTGCGCCCCAGTTCGGCGGCCTGGGCATACCAGACCGTGGAGGTCGCGCCGCCGCCGGGCAGCAGGATCAGGGGTGGCGCGTCCTCGGGGCCGTGGCTGTTGAGGCGGGTGGTGCCGTACACGGTGGGGATGTCGCTCCGCGTCGTTCCGGCGGGCCACTTGGCCGTGATGACCTCTTCGTACGCCGCGAGGAAGACCGCGTCACCGGTCGCGGACTGCCGGGTGGATGTCATGGGATGCTCCCTCAACTCCGTACACCTGGATATTATCTCGCTGAGCGAGATAATAGACGAGGAGCCGTGATGAGCGACCAGGGCCGTGAAATGGAGATCGTCCATCTGCTGCGCAGGGTCACGGTCGAATTCGGTCTGCGTCAGGCCGAGTTCGCCACCCGGAACGGGATGCATCCAACCGATGTGCGGGCCCTGATCTGCCTGCTCGACGCCGGGCGGAACGGGACCGATGTCACGGCAGGCAGGCTCGGCGCGGAGCTCGGGCTGAACTCGGCGGGCACGACGTCACTCATCGACCGGCTGGAGCGGCTCGGCCACCTCACCCGGTCCCGTGACGCGCGCGACCGGCGCCGGGTGCTGCTGCGTGTGACGCCGCAGGCGGTGGAGCTGGGGTGGGCGGCGTTCGGACCGGCGATCGGGAGCGCCGTCGAGCTGCTGCGCGGATTCGACGACGCCGAGGTGGCCGCCGTCCGGCGCTTCCTGGACGGCTTCCACACCGCGCTGTCGCGGGGACCGGGCGACGCGGCCCCGGGGAAGGGCCCGGCCCTCGGACCGGTAGGCACACCCCCGCGACCCTGACCCGCCACCGGTCCCGGGAACGCCCGGCCCGTCCGGGGACGCGCGCCGCTACTCCCCCGCCCCCGCCTGCGCCTCGGCCTCCGCGAGCAGCTCCGTCAGCCGGAGCCCGAACCGTACGTCGCAGGGGTGCGCCACCCCCGTACGCACCGATTCGATCAGCGCGTCCACCGCCGCCAGGAAGGCGCCCACCGCGCCGTCCCACCGGGGCAGCCCGACGGTGCCGTGCTCGCCCCTGAGCTCCACCTCGACCCCGGTCGCCGCCTGCGGGGCGGCCAGGGTGAGCGTCACCGTGCTGGAGGCCCCGGAGGCGTGGCGGAGGATGAGGTGGTGGGTGTCGGCGGGGCCGCGGGCGGCGGTCAGCCGGGTCACGTCGCCCAGCACCGGGATGAGGACGGAGAGCGCGTGCGGGCCGACGTCCCAGAGGCCGCCCTTCTCGTGACGCCAGGGGGACGCGGCGTACTCACTGTCCGCGCCGGGCGCCCACAGGGCGCCGATCCAGTGGGCGTGCGCGGTGAACCAGCCGCCCTTCGCGTGCTGTTCCGCGATCCAGGCCGAGGTCTCCGGGGCGAACCGCAGCGTGCAGAAGACGACGGAGGCGACCCGGGCCCGCTCCGCCGCCTCCGCCAACTCGCGGGCCGCCGCCACGCTCGTCGCCACCGGCTTGTCCATCAGCAGATGGCAGCCGGCCGCCGCGGCGCGGGCGGCCAGCGGCGCCTGGACGTCCGGCGGCAGGGCGAACGCGATGGCGTCGCTCGCGGCGAACAGCTCGTCGAGCCCCGCGTCACCGGTGTACGCCGGGGCCCCATGCGCCTCGGCCAGCTCCCGCGCGGCCTCGGCCCGGCGGCCCCACACCCCGCTCAGCACGGCGCCGGGGTGCGCGGCGACGGCGGGTGCATGGGTGTTGCCGGCCCAGGGGCCGGTACCGACCAGGCCGATACGCAGGGGTTTCACGGATGTCGTCATGGCACAAGTGTGCCCGGTGCGGATGACGCCTCGAAGGAATCCGGTGGCGGGGTGTGCGGGCGGGCGGCCGCATTGACCCTGTATACGCGGGCCGCGGGGGCCGGGACGCCGCTGCGGGCCTGCGGCTGAGGCCCGTACAACACGCCCGTCCTGTGCGGGAAACCTAGGTAACACGGGGTTCACACGAGAGCAACGGACGGGAAATCGCGTCTTGCGAAGCTGCGCTGCATAGACCGCAGCACCCCCAAAGGATGGCTTCCGTGACGTTCAAGGCTGAGTACATCTGGATCGACGGCACCGAGCCGACCGCCAAGCTCCGTTCCAAGACGAAGATCATGCCCGGTTCCCCGTCGTCCGATGTGGCCGAGCTGCCCATCTGGGGCTTCGACGGATCGAGCACCAACCAGGCCGAGGGCCACGCCTCCGACCGGGTGCTGAAGCCGGTCTTCACCTGCCCGGACCCGATCCGCGGCGGCGACGACGTGCTGGTCCTGTGCGAGGTCTTCCACATCGACATGACCCCGCACGAGTCCAACACGCGGGCCTCGCTGCGCCCGGTCGCCGAGCAGTTCGCGGACCAGGAGCCGGTCTTCGGGATCGAGCAGGAGTACACGTTCTTCGACGGCCACCGGCCGCTCGGCTTCCCCGAGGGCGGCTTCCCGGCCGCGCAGGGCGGCTACTACTGTGGCGTCGGCTCGGACGAGATCTTCGGCCGCGAGATCGTCGAGAAGCACCTGGACAACTGCCTGAAGGCGGGACTGGCCATCTCCGGCATCAACGCCGAGGTCATGCCCGGTCAGTGGGAGTTCCAGGTCGGACCGGTCTCCCCGCTGGAGGTCTCCGACCACCTGTGGATCGCGCGCTGGCTGCTGTACCGCACCGCGGAGGACTTCAACGTCTCCGCGACCCTGGACCCGAAGCCGGTCAAGGGTGACTGGAACGGCGCGGGCGCCCACACCAACTTCTCCACCAAGGCGATGCGCGAGGGCTACGACGCGATCATCACCGCGTGCGAGTCGCTCGGCGAGGGCTCGAAGCCGATGGACCACGTCAAGCACTACGGCGCCGGCATCGACGACCGGCTGACCGGTCTGCACGAGACCGCCCCGTGGAACGAGTACAGCTACGGCGTCTCCAACCGCGGTGCCTCTGTCCGCATCCCGTGGCAGGTCGAGCAGGACCGGAAGGGCTACATCGAGGACCGCCGCCCCAACGCCAACGTCGACCCGTACGTCGTCACGCGGCTGATCGTCGACACCTGCTGCACCGCGCTGGAGAAGGCCGCCCAGGTCTGAGCCCGCCCGCACACCATTCTGATCCCGCCCGCACACCAAGAGGCGCCCACCGCACGGCCGGTGGGCGCCTCTTGGTGTGCCCGGGGGTGAGGAAGCCAACACGAAGCGTCCGTACCGACGGCTGGGAGAAGTCTGCTGCGGGGCCGTTTTCTCTGGTTCAATGGGGGCATGGCCAGCATCCAGCACACCTCGACAGGTCGCAGCGACCTGGAGCCGTTCTGGCCTTCCCGTCAGCATCACGACTTCGACCGGGTGTGTTGCCGCGCGTTGAACGCGCTGGCCCCCTAAAGCCGCTCACCCCGGTCTTCGGTCCGCGCGCACGCAGCAAGTCCGTCCACAGACGACTCCTCGCGCGAAAGAGCTGACCCCATGGCGAACACTCGTACCTTCTCCGCCGCATCCGCTGCCACCGCGGCCCAGTCGGCGGCCGCTGCGGCCACCACCGCCCGTCCCCCCTCCCCCAACCGGCACCGGCTGCGGGCCGTCGCGCCGGACGAGGTCTTCCAGCCGGCCGATGTGGCCGCGTTCCTGGCGCCGGGCACGACCTGGCTGCCCGCACCCCAGCACACCCTGCCGGCGCTGCCGGGCCGGCCGCCGATGGTCGGCTACCTGGTGCTCGTACCCGCCGACCAGCAGCCGCCCGCCGCGGCGGTCCGGGCCGGCCAGTACGTGGTGCCGGAGGTACTGGAGGAACCGGGCGCGGGCCCGGTGCGCATCGACCCCGTGCAGCGCACCGCCTCGGTGAACGGGGACAAGCTCGACCTCACCTACCTGGAGTTCGAGCTCCTCTCCCATCTGGTGGCGCACCCGAACCGGGTGCACACCCGCGACCAGCTGGTCACCACCGTCTGGGGCTACGGGCACGTGGGCGACGGGCGCACCGTCGACGTCCATGTCGCCCGGCTGCGCCGCAAGCTGGGCGCCGAGCACCGCCGGTCGATCCAGACGGTGCGGCGCGTCGGGTACAAGTACACGCCCTGACCCCCGGCAGATGCGGGTGGGCCCCGGTTCCGGTACGTACCGGAACCGGGGCCCACCCGCATCTGCCGGGGGTTCAGCCGTGCCGCACCGAGCCCACCGGGGCCGGCGCCGGGCCGGGCTCCGGCTCCGGCTCGCCGTGGTCCAGGGCGGGCAGCCGGGACAGTCCGCGCGGGGTCCGCCAGTTCCGCTCACCGAGCAGCGCCATCACGGAGGGCAGCAGCACCATCCGGACGATCGTCGCGTCCAGCAGCACCGCGACGGCCAGTCCGACGCCCATCTGCTGCATGTCCTGCATGGACAGCGTCCCGAAGACCGCGAACACCGCCACCATGATCACGGCCGCGCCGGTCACCGCGCCCGCCGTCCGGCGGATGCCCTCGTCGATCGCGGCCGGGGTGGCGAGGCCCCGGCCGTGGGCCTCGCGGATCCGGGAGACCACGAAGACGTGGTAGTCCATCGAGAGCCCGAACAGGACGACCAGCACGAAGAGCGGCATCCAGGACTCGATCGCGCCGACGCCCTCCGAGCCGATCAGCGAGGCGCCCCAGCCGTGCTGGAAGACGGCGACCATCACTCCGTAGGCGGCGCCCACCGAGAGGAGGTTGAGGAGGATCGCGGTCACGGCGATGACGTAGCTGCGGAAGCAGAACAGCATCACCAGGAACGTCACCGCGGCGATGAAGAGGAAGACGGGCGCGATGCCGCTCTTGAGCTGGGCGGTGAAGTCCACGGACCCGGCCGTCTCGCCGGTCACATAGGCACGGGCGCCCGTTCCGTCGAAGGCGGCCGGCAGCCGGTGTTCGCGCAGTTCGGTCAGATCGGCCTTCCCGCGCTCCATCGGGACCTCGATCTCGGCGACGTTCCGCGCCCGGTGGACGGTCACCTTGTCGAAGCCGTCGAGTGCCTTGCGTACGGCGGGGGCCTCGATGTCGTCGGCCTCGACGACCACCTGGGCCGGGGCGGGACCGCCGGGGAAGGCCTCGCTGATGTCGCGGTAGGCGACGGCCAGTTCGGACTGGGAGCCGAACTGTTTCTCCAGGCCGAGCGACTCGGTCTTCATGCCGAGGGCGGGCGCGGCGAGCACGAGGAGCACGACGACGGAGGCGGCGGCGAAGAACTTCGGGCTGGACAGCACGGGCCGCAACAGCTTTCCGGCGAACCGGCCGCTCTCCTTGTGCGCACCCCGCTTGCTCCGCCGGTTGAGCAGCGGCACGCGACCGGCGTCGATCCGGTCGCCCAGCCAGGACAGCAGGGCGGGCAGTACCGTCACGGAGCCCATCATGGCGATGAAGACCACGATGATCGTGGCGACGGCGAAGCCCTTGAACAGGAGCAGCCCGGACAGGAACATGCCGGCCATCGCGACCATCACGGTCAGCCCGGAGACCAGGACGGACCGGCCGCTGGTCGCCGCGGCGATCCGCAGCGCGGTCTCGGCGTCACGTCCCGCCGCCCGCTCGTCCCGCTCGCGCCGCAGGTAGAAGAGGCAGTAGTCGACGCCGACGGCGAAGCCCATCAGGAACATCACGGAGTACGTGGTCTGGAAGAGGTGCAGCTGGTGGCTGGCGAGCGACAGCAGACCGAAGGCGGCCATGCAGGCGGTCAGCGCGAGTCCGACGGGCAGCAGCGCCGCGACGACGGCGCCGAAGGCGACCAGCAGGATGCCCAGGGCCAGGGGTACGGCGGTGAACTCGGCCTTCTTGAAATCGTCGGAGAGCAGGTCGCCGAGCCACTTGCCGGCGCTGGCGTCGCCGAACTGGTGCACCGTGACGTCCGGCTGTCCCTTCCGGACCCCCTCGACGGCGTCCAGGACGGGCTGCACCCGGTCGGACGCGGTGGCGGCGTCCCCCTTCATCTCGAAGGTGATCAGCGCGTCCTTGCCGTTCTCGGCGGCGACCGGCGCCTTGAGGCCGGTCACCTCACCGGTCTTCCCGAGCGCGGTGGTCAGCTCCCGCGCCGCGGTCTTCCAGCCGTCGGGTTCGGCCGACGACACCATGACCAGCTCGCCCGCCCGGTGGCTGAGGCCGGCGTCGGAGAGGATCTGCTCGGCCCGCGCCGAGTCGCCCGCACCGTTCTCCGCGTTGGTCATCTCGACCATGCCCGACGCACCGCCGATGCCCGCGGCGAGCACGACGAAGAGCAGCCAGCCGAGAATGGCCGTCTTTCGGTGGTGTGCGCTCCACACACCGATACGTGCCGCGAGATTAGGCCTCATGGCGTGTTCGCCCCCTGAAAGAGTCGTTGGAAGAACCGGTTGTCCGGACACCTCGAATCTAGGAATCCGGGGACCGCCGCCCCAGCCGCTGGAACACCCACTCCCCCGCGACGTAGGGCGAGGCCGCGGGGGTGGTGCTGGGTACACCCCCGCCGGGTGTCAGAGCGGCTGACTCCCGGCCCGCCCCAGGCGTCAGACTGTGTGCGGACCGGGGCTGCCACGAGTGCCGGCGAGAGAAGAGGGACCGATATGAAGACGCCGCACGGACGGACAAGGGCCGCACTGCTGGCCGCTGGGCGCGGACTGGCGCTGTCGTTCGCGTCGATCGTGGGGTCGGTCACGCTGTTCGTGCTGGCGGCGGTCTCCATCGCGCTCATCCCGGTGGGCATCGGCCTGCTGACCACCCCGTACGTCTTGACGGCGGTCCGCAAGCACGCCAATCAGCGCCGGCTGCTGGCGATCACCTGGTCGGACGTCCGGATCCCGGTCCCGTACCGGCCGTTCCCGAAGGATGTCCGCAGCGGGTTCACCGGGCAGGTGGAGCGGACCACGCTGATGCTGAAGGACCCGGCGACCTGGCGGGACATGCGGTGGCTGCTGGTCGACATGACGGCCGGCTACGTGGTGTCGATCCTGGCGGCGGCGCTGTTCGTCTACCCGGTGGAGGGTTTCGTCCTGGCGGCGGGGCTGTGGCGCGTCTTCACCGACGACCGGTACTGGTACGGGTTCGTGCCCGTCGACAGCCAGGCGACCGCGCTCGCCGCGGCCGCGCTCGGCGTGGTGATCTTCGGGGCCGGGGTGCTGCTGAGCGAGCGGCTGCTGCACGCGCACTTCGCGATCGCCCGCTCGGTGCTGGCACCCACCCATGAGCAGGAGCTGGCGCTGCGCGTCGACCGGCTGACCGAGACCCGGCACGAGGCGGTCGACACCGCCGCCTCCGAGCTGCGGCGCATCGAGCGCGATCTGCACGACGGCGCGCAGGCCCGGCTGGTCGCCATGGGCATGAACCTGGGCACCATCGAGGCGCTCGTCGAGAAGGACCCGGCGCAGGCGAAGAAGCTCCTGGCGATGGCCCGCGCGTCGTCGGCGGAGGCGCTCACGGAGCTGCGCGATCTGGTGCGGGGCATCCATCCGCCGGTCCTGGCCGAGCGCGGGCTCGGCGACGCGGTCAAGGCGCTGGCGCTGCGGATGCCGATCGGGACCGAGGTCGAGGTGGAGCTGAGCGGCCGCGCGGAGGCGCCGGTCGAGTCGGCCGCGTACTTCGCGGTCAGCGAGATCCTGACGAACGCCGCGAAGCACTCGGGCGCGGACCGGATCTGGGTGGACCTGCACCATGGCGACCACATGCTGCGGATCTCCGTCACGGACAACGGAAAGGGCGGTGCGAGCGCCGGATCGGGCTCGGGCCTGAGCGGAGTCGAACGCCGACTCGGTACATTCGACGGCATCATGGCCGTCAGCAGCCCCGCGGGCGGTCCCACCATGGTGACCATGGAGATCCCTTGCGAGTTGTCCTAGCCGAAGATCTCTTCCTGCTGCGCGACGGCCTGGTGCGCATGCTGGAGGCGTACGACTTCGAGATCGCGGCCGCCGTCGAGACGGGGCCCGAACTCACCCGGGCCCTGGCCGAGTTGAAGCCGGACGTCGCAGTGGTCGACGTCCGGCTTCCGCCGTCCCACACGGACGAGGGGTTGCAGTGCGCGCTGGCGGCCCGGCGTGCCCGACCGGGCCTGCCGGTGCTGGTGCTCTCCCAGCACGTCGAGCAGTTGTACGCGCGTGAGCTGCTGGCGGACGGCAACGGCGCCATCGGCTACCTGCTCAAGGACCGGGTCTTCGACGCCGAACAGTTCATCGACGCGGTCCGCCGGGTCGCGGCGGGCGGCACCGCGATGGACCCGCAGGTGATCTCGCAACTGCTGTCGCGGCGCTCGCAGGACAAGCCGATGGGCGGGCTGACGCCGCGCGAGAAGGAGGTCATGGAGCAGATGGCACAGGGCCGTTCGAACGCGGCGATCGCCGCCCACATGGTGATCACGGAGCGGGCGGTGGCCAAGCACACCTCGAACATCTTCGGGAAGCTCGGCCTGCCGCCCTCCGACGACGACAACCGCCGCGTTCTCGCGGTACTGGCCTATCTGGACCGGGGTTAGGGCTTGACCGGTGCGGTGGTGAGGTGGAGTGTCGTGGCCGCCAGGTACGGCTTCGCCCTGGACTCCAGCACCTTGACCCGGACGTCGGAGGCGGTCACGGCCTCGGACAGCGGCAGGATGCGCTCGTGGCCGATGGTGGTGCCGTCGGCGATCCGCTGCCACGTCCCGTGGATCCGGGCCTCCACGGCGAACTTCTCCACCCGCTGTCCGTGCCGGATGTCCTCACGGACGGCGACCCGGTCGAAGGTGTACGGGCCCGGCCCCTTCTTGCGCACATCGGTGCCGTAGATCCGGCGCACGTCGGCGCCGTAGGCGGTCAGGGACGCGACGTCCTCGTCCGCGATCCGTCCGTCGGGCGCGGGCGGGACGTTGAGCAGCAGCGAGGCGTTGCGGCCGACGCTCTTCTCGTACAGGTCCATCAGCTGCGCCGGGGTCTTGGGCTTCTCCTGCGGGTGGTAGAACCAGCCGGGGCGGTTGGAGACGTCGGCCTCCGCCGGGTACCACTGGAGGTAGTTGACGCCGGGTTCCAGGAGCCGGTCCCGGGAGCCGATGTCGGGCTCCGTCGAGTCGTTGGGCAGGCTGCCGAGGCCCGTCCACGGGTCGGTGGTGTGCGGGGTGACGCTCCACTCGGTCTCGCGGGCGACGCCGTTCTCGTTGCCGACCCAGCGGACGCCCTGCGGGCCCTGGAAGACGACGGTGTTGGGCGAGAGCGCCTTGACCATGTCGAACCACTGCTTGACGTCGTACTTCTGGGTGATGCCGGAGCCGGACCAGGGGTTGGCGCCGTCCAGCCAGAGTTCCTCGACCGGGCCGTACTGGGTGAAGATCTCGTAGAGCTGGTTGAGGTAGTACGCGTCGTAGTCGTCGGCCTTCACCTTGAAGGTGGGCAGCTTGCCGCTCCTCACCCGGGCGGCGCGGTCGTCGCCGGGGACGAGGGTGGGGATGGTGCGCTCGGTGACGGCGCTGCCGTTGCCGAAGCGGCCCTGACCGGCGGGGGCGCGGTCGCCGTCCTCCAGGGCCATCCGCTCGGGCAGGCTCAGCGTCTCCCCGGCGGCCTCCTTGGCACGGATCTCCTCGACCCAGTCGGCGTGCCAGGCGTGCGGGAGTTCGGCGCCGTCGGAGGGCGAGAGGTAGAGGCCGACCTTCAGTCCCGCCTTGCGGGCGGCCTTCACATAGAGGGCGACGACGTCGGGGCTGCCGGGGCTGAGGGCGACCGAGTGGTCGGTGTAGCGGCTCGGGTAGAGGACGAAGCCGTCGTGGTGCTTGACGGTGAGCATGACCTGTTTGATACCGGCGGCCTTGTAGGCGCGCATCCACTGGTCGGCGTCGATGCTCTTCGGCGCGAACAGCTTCTCGTCCTCGGTGCCGGAGCCCCATTCACGGCCGGTGAAGGTGTTCATCCCGAAGTGCGTGAAGGCGGTGACCTCCCGCTGCTGCCAGGCCAGCTGTCCCGTCGTGGGGACGATGTTCGCGGCCTTCTCGATGATCCGGTCCGGACTGTCGCAGGCCTCGACCCTCATCTGCGAAGCGGGCCTCACGGGTGCGCCGCAGGGAGCGGCGGGATGCGCCGGCTGCTGCGCCGTGGCAGTCACGGGGATGAGCGCGGTGGCGGCCGCCAGTGCGAGCGCGCTGAGCACATGGGTGCGTCGTGCCATGGTTCCCTCCCATTCTCGACCACGAGTGGTCGGATCTCTTGGGTACCGACGCGTGCATGTTGCCGCACGGAGTGGCCCTCGGGAAGGGTGTCTACCAGATACGTCCTATCTCTAGTGCGTAAAGTCCAAGCGCTCGGCACATTCCGCCAGTTGCCGACCGGGTCAGTTGTCGATCCGGTCAGCTGTTGATCCAGCTCGCCACATCGAGCCGGAAGGCTTCTGCGGAGGCCATCGTGCGGAGGTCGGCCTCCAGCGCCGCGACCCGTTCCGCGCCGAGCACCCGGACCCATTCGGCGCGCAGCCGGTCGAAGCCCGCGGCGGACCGTGCCAGTACGTCGATCCCGCGCGGGGTGAGCCGTACGAGCTTGCGGCGGCCGTCCTGCGGATCGTCGGCGCGCTCGACGTAGCCGAGGGCTTCGAGCCGGTCGACGGTCTTCCCGGCAGCCTGCTTGGAGACGCCGAGCCGTCGCCCGATCTCGCTGGCGGTCGCCCCGTCGCGGCCGACCGCCTGGAGTGCGTAGCCGTGGGCGGGACGCAGTTCGGGGTGCCCCTGTCCGGCCAGCTCGCGGTGGAGGTCGTCGATGATCGAACGGAAGCCGGCGAACAGCAGGATGGGCAGCTCGAAGCCCGTACCGGCACCGCCGGAAGAGCCCCGCCCGGTGCGCTCAGCCATTGCGATACTCGACAACTTGGTTTACCTTTTCGTCAATCACGTTGTCGAGTTTACCGCGAGGGGACAGCCATGCCCGCATCCGTCTTCACCGACCACACCCCCGAATCCGCTCCCGCCGCGTCCCGTCCCGCCATGGCGGCCGTGACGGCGAAACAGGGCTACCTGCCCACCGCCGTCGCCCTTCTCGCCTCCTCACCGGAGCTGCTCAACGGCTTCCTGAAGATGAGCGCGCTCTTCGAGTCAACCACCCTGGACCAGCTCTCCCGGGAGGTCGTGATCATGACCATGGCCACCCGCAACGACTGCCACCTCTGCGTGGCGATGCACACCGCGAAGCTCACCGCCCTCGACGCGGACGGCGCGCTCATCGCCGCACTGCGCGGCGAGAGCCCCCTGCCGCTGCCCGACGAACGACTGGAGGCGGTACGCCGGTTCACCGTCGCCGCGATCGAGTCGAGCGGGGCTGTGGACGACGAGACCCTCCAGTCGTTCCTCGCCCACGGCTACACCTCCCGCAACGCGCTGGAAGTGGTCCTGGGGATCGGCGCCTACACCATGTCGACCCTGGCCAACCGGATGACAGCGGCCCCGGTCGATCCGCAGCTGGCCCGGTTCGCCTGAGGTCCCGGACCGGGAGGCCGCCACTCAGGGACCGGCCGGCCGCCGCTCAGGCGCCCGGCCCCGGGGTGACCATCGCACGATTCGCTCGTTCAGCTGAACGTGCGCCCACTGCCAGAGGTACCGTCAGCCGCCGCCCCGGTCGATGCGGAGCAGGCGGAGGCCTCGCTCGTCGAGCACTACCCGCGACTGGTCCGGCTCGGCTATCTCGTCCTGCCGCCCTCGCTGGGCCGCTCCCGGCGCGTTCTGGCGGCCCACGCCCTGGCCCAGCGCTCCCTCCAGGCCGCGCGCCGGGCCGGTCCGGCGCAGGGCACGGGCCTCCCGCTGCCACGCCGTTCCGGCCGTACGGCGGCGGCTGCCGGGCCCGACTACGCGTCCGTCCGGCAGCGGGTGCTGCGCGGCGCCCTGGCGGCGGAGCTGCCTCGGCAGTGGTGGTGGCCGAGGCGCGCCCAGTTGCCGCCCGCCCTGCCGCTGGTCTGGGGGCTGCGGCTGTTCCCGCACTCCGGCGGAGCCGATGAACTCGCGCTGGAGCAGCGGCTCTCCGCGCTCCGCGGACCGGCACGCGCCGCGTTCGTCCTGCGCGGCCTGGAGTCGCTCGCGGACGGCGAGGTCCGCCGCGAGCTGGCCGCCGCCGGGGTGGCCGATCCGCACGCGGCCCTGCGGGAGGCGGACGGGGTCGCCGCGCCCTACGCGCTGCTGGCCTCGCCCGAGTTCGACCCGTGCTCGCTCCAGGCCAGGCCGCCGGACCTGCCGCGCCGGCGCAGACACGCGCGGGCCGCGCTGGCCGCAGTCGCCGCGGCCGCCGTGTGCGGGACGCTGCTCGGGCTGCCGGGCGGCGGCTGGGGGCGCGGGGATCCGGCCGCGCCCCCGTACGCGCGCAATCCGGCTGCGGAAGAGGCCCTGGACCCGGGGGCGCTGCGGATGGTGCCCGCGACGTTCTGGCGGCGCTCACCGCGTACCGACTTCACCGCGTGGCCCACCCGGGGCGACCGCACGGAGGACGTCCGGCTGCTGCGGCGGGCGCTGGCGGTGTGGGCCCGGCCGGGCGGCGGGGTGCGGACGTCGGCGACGCCCCGCACACCCATGGGCCCCCCGATGGGAGCCCCGCAGCTGCTGTACGCGGGCGAGGTGGGCGCGTCGGCCGTCGTGCTGTTCTACGACGGACTGCGCGTCGTGCGGTACGCGGAGCCCCGTAACGCCGATCCGTCCGAGGGCGCGGCGCTCGACTTCGCCCGGGTCGACGGGGCGGGCGGGGCATCGGCGGGCGCCCTGGTCGTGGAGCGCGCGGCGGGCCGGGTCCGCTACCTGACGGCGCCCTGGGTGCGGAGGGCGTCGCTGCGCGATCTGCTCGCCCCGGACCGTGCGCCGCGCCCGCTGCACCGTACCCCGGACGGGGTGACCGAGGCGCCGGCCGGTACCGGGTCCACGGGCGGCTGCCGGTCCTGGGAAGCGGTCGAACTGTCCGACGGCACAACGGACCGGCTGGTGACGGATCTCGGTGAACTCGCCCCGGCCCGGCTGACCTCCGGCCCGCCCTCGGAGCCGCACGACGTGGCGGGGCGGCCGGAGCTGGAGAGCTGGGCACGCACCGCCTGTCTGCTCCCGGCGGTGCGCTCGCACGGGGTGCGCTCGGTCAACTCCTGGACGTACGCAACGCAGCCGCTGCCGGAGGGCGGCGGCTCCGCCCGGTGGCTGTGCACCCGGGCGGAGACCTGGCGGGGCACCGGGAGCCTGGTGCTCGCCCAGTTCCAGGCGCCCTCCGCGCGACCGCCCGGGAGCCGTCCGCCGGGGGCCGTCGCGGCGCGCTCCGAGGACTCGCCCGCGTGCGGGAAGCGCGCCCCGAGGGTGCTGGCGGGCGTGCTGTGGAAGTCGCGCGAGGGCCATTGGTACGTGCTCGCGGCGGGCAGCGAGCAGTTCACCTCACTGACCACCTCGGGCGGGGTGACGGGCAGCGCGCGGGGACGGCTGCTCGCGGTGCCCGCCGACGCGGGCGACCGGGCACGGCTGAACGGGCGGCTGAGAGACGGCAGTCGGGTCGGCGCCCTGCGGTGAGGGCCGGCCGGGAACAGCTGCGGGAATTCTCCGCAGGCCCCTGTTCCCCGGGCCTACCCCTCAGTACATTGACAACATGTCTAACACGCAGCCTGCGGCGGTCGCGTCGGAACGGATCGCGCTCAAGGCCCGGCGGGTCTCCTTCGCCTGGGACCGGACGCCCCTGCACTGGGTACCGGGCGATCCGTTCACCACGCACACCATCAACGTGCTCCATCTGCTGCTCCCGGCCGGGGAACGCTGGTTCATCCACGTCTACCGCCAGGTGCTGCCGTACATACACGACGAGCAGCTGCGCGAGGACGTCATCGGGTTCATCGGCCAGGAGGCGATGCACTCCCAGGCCCATGACGACGTACTCCCGCACCTGAGGGAGCTGGGCCTCGACCCGACCCCGTACACGGCCCAGGTCGACTGGCTCTTCGAGAAGCTGCTCGGGGACCGGACGCTGCCGCCGGGCCGGGCGCGCAAGTGGTGGCTGATGGAGCGGGTGGCGACGATAGCGGCCATCGAGCACTACACCGCGTTCCTCGGCGACTGGGTCCTGAACGCGGAGGAGCTGGACCGGCGCGGCGCCGACCCGACCATGCTGGACCTGCTGCGCTGGCACGGCGCGGAGGAGGTCGAGCACCGCTCTGTCGCCTTCGATGTGTTCTGCCACGTCGACGGCGGATACCGGCGGCGGGTGCGGACCTGGGCGACGGCGTTCTCCGCGCTGGCCTTCCTCTGGCAGCGCGGCGCCCGCTTCTTCATGGAGAACGACCCGAGCCTGCTGGACGGAAAGGCGTCCTTCGGACAGTTCTACCGCAGCGGCAGGCGCGGCACCCTGCCCAGCACCCCCTCGATGCTGCGGTCCATACCGCGCTACCTGAGCCGCTCCTACCACCCCTCGCAGGAGGGCAGTACGGCGCAGGCCGTCGACTACCTCAACCGCTCGCCCGCCGCCGTCGCGGCCGAGGCCCGTACGACGGAAGCCGGCTGACCATGCCCCTGCCCCTCCCCCGGCCGCGCACCGTCGTCGTGCTGGCCGCCGCCGCGCTGCTCGCCAAGCGGGCGATGCGCCGCCGCATAGAGACGTCCCCGCTGTGGCCGCTGCCGGCCCTCGACGAGCCCATATCCGGTCACTCGCAGCGCCGTTCGACCACCGGCAGGCGGCTGACGGTCACCGAACGGTCCACCCCTGCGGACGGGGTCGTGCTGCTCCGTCTGAAGGGCTACGGGCTGCCGCGCTGGCAGCCCGGCGCCCATCTGGACCTGGTACTGCCGTCCGGTCTGGTCCGCCAGTACTCGCTGTGCGGCGACCCCGCCGACGTCGACACGTACACCGTCGCGACCCGGCTCGACGAGGACGGCCGGGGCGGCTCCAGGGAGGTGCACGAGCGGCTCCGCGAGGGCGACGAGATCGAGGTGCGCGGTCCGCGCAACCGCTTCCCGCTGGCGGACGCCCCCGCGTACGTACTGGTCGCGGGCGGCATCGGGATCACGCCCGTGCTGCCGATGCTGCGGGCGCTCGCCGCCGCCGGAGCGGACTGGCGGCTGCTGTACGGAGGCCGCAGCCGGGCGACCATGCCGTTCCTGGCGGAGATCGCGGAGCTGGACGCGGACGGCGACCGGGTCACCGTCGTACCGCAGGACGAGGCGGGCCACCCCGATGTCGCGGCGGCACTGGCGGACGCGGCGCCGGGCACGGCGGTGCACTGCTGCGGTCCGCAGCCCCTGATGGACGCGGTCGCCGCCGCGCTCTCGGCCGGCTGCACCCTGCACCTGGAACGCTTCACCTCGGCCGCCCCGGACGCCACCGGCACCGCCCCGTTCGAGGTGGAGCTGCGCCGCTCGGGCCGCACGGTCCGGGTGGCGGCGGGCCAGTCGGCGCTGGCCGCCGTCCGCGCGGAGCTGCCGCACGTCTCGTACTCCTGCGAGCAGGGTTTCTGCGGTACGTGCCAACAGCGCGTGCTGGAGGGCGAGGTGGACCACCGGGACGAGCTGCTCGACGACGCGGAGCGGGCGGACTCGATGCTGCTCTGCGTGTCCCGGTGCCGGGGCGAGCGGCTGGTACTGGACCTGTAGAACCCGTCGGACCTGCCGGTCGGTACGCTGTTCCCCATGACGACCGGGGTGCGGCGCAGGATGGGCGTCGAGGAGCGCAGGCAGCAGCTGATCGGTGTCGCGCTGGAGTTGTTCAGCCACCGCTCCCCCGACGAGGTCTCGATCGATGAGATCGCCGCCGCCGCCGGGATCTCGCGGCCGCTGGTCTACCACTACTTCCCGGGCAAACAGAGCCTGTACGAGGCGGCGTTGCGGCGGGCGGCCGACGAGCTGGCGACCCGCTTCCTGGAGCCGCGCGAAGGCCCCCTGGGCGCCCGGCTGTTGCGGGTGATGGGGCGGTTCTTCGACTTCGTCGACGAGCACGGACCGGGCTTCGCCGCACTGATGCGGGGCGGCCCGGCCGTGGGCTCGTCGACGGCGAACGCGATGATCGACGGGGTGCGGCAGGCGGCCTGCGAGCAGATCCTGTCCCACCTGGGGGTCGAGGATCCCCCGGCCCGGCTGGAGTTGGCCGTCAGGTCCTGGGTGTCACTCGCGGAGTCGACGGCCCTGATCTGGCTGGACGGACGGCACATCCCGCGCGCCGAGCTGGAGTTGCAGCTCGTGCACGACTTCGCGGCGCTGACCGCCGTCAGCGCCGCGTACAACGAGGAGATGGCGGGCATCGTGCTGCGGATCCTCGCGCAGGAGCCGGCGGACGGGCCGTTCGGAGACCTGCTGGTGCGGCTCTCCGCGCTGGCGCCCGCCGTACCGGCCGTGCCTCCGCAACGCCTCCCGTAGCGTCAGGCGCTGCGGTAGGAGGGGTCGAGATCGCGGGTCTCGGCCGAGAGGTGCAGAGCCAGCCCTTCGGCCGGCCGGATACGGGCGGCCAGCAGCTCCAGCACCGATTCGGTGAGCCGGGCCTTGGTCTCCGGGGTGCGGCCGGCCAGCAGCGCGATCTCGATGTGCACGAGGGCGTCACCGTCCGGCGCGTCCGCCACCGCGGTCTCCTCGACCCGGCGGAAGCGGGTCTTGCAGGCGGTGATCTTGGTGGCCACCGTCTCGGCGATCAGCGGGTGCAGTGCGCCGGTGAAGCCGGCCCGGTCGAAGGTGTCGTCGAGCGCGGCGGAGTAGTCGACGGTGATCTGCGGCATGGCGGGGCTCCTGGGCGGGGCGGGAAGGGGAAGGGACGGTACGCCCCCACCCTTTCCCGCCCCGGGGAACTCGCACAAGCGGGAATCACTGGGTGAGCGGTTCGGCGTGCGAAGGGCTCAGTTGACGCCCCCGTCGAAGCGGGTACTGACGACACCGCCCGTCCCGGGGAACGACTTCTCTCCGGTCAGGTAGGGCTCATACCGCGTCCGGCCGAGCAGGTGGGCGGCGAAATAGGCGCCCACGTAGTCCTTGGTGATCCGGCGCTGCCGCTGCTCCGAGAGTTCCCTCTGATCGGTTCCGGGGGCGGTGGCTCCGGGGAACTGGGACTCGCAGGTGCCCGGCTTGCTGCCGGGCACGGCGTCGTCATGTGCGCTGACCTGGCCGCTGCTGGGCGACCACTGCTTGTTGTAGAAGTCGTGAACACCGCCGCGCACCGTGTACTGGGCTATCGGCGCACTGTTGTGGTCCTTGTTCCAGTCGAAGAACTCTCCGGTGTTCACCTGGTCACACGTGCCCCACATCACCGCGAACGGCGTCTTGGTGATGGGTGCGACGTCCCAGGTGGCGGTGGGCGCGAGAGCGAACGCGGCCTTGATGGACACGCCTTCGGGCCACGTGGCACGGCTGCTGTCGGCGATCTCCTGCATCACTCCGCCGCCGCCCATGGAGTGCCCCACCAGCCCGACGTTCCGCACGTCCACATGGTTCTTGAAGTTCACCGGTGACGGACGTCCGGACCTGGCGTCGACGAGGCTGCCACGCAGCGGCCCCCCGCCCGTCGACGACAATGTCCGCCACATGCGCAACTGGGCGTTGATCAGTGCCGCGCGCTCCTGATAGACCGTGTCGGCCTGGCCTCCGGACGTCGAGTTGATGCCGTTCGCCCCGATGGAGACGACGACGAACCCCCGGCTCGCCAAATCACGGCCCAGGTAGTCGTATCCGAGATAGCTGGGAATCTGCCGCACCCCGGGTGCGCACGGCCATGCCGACAGCCGCTCCGAGGCGGCCTCGATGATCGCCTCCTGCTTCGCCCCGTCGGCCGTGTCACCGCTCTGCTCGTCCTTCGCCAGCGCGGCCTGCGCGGCGGCGAGTGACCTGGCGGCGTCGGCATCGGCGCAGGTGTCCCAGAATCCATGCTCGATCATGATCAGCGGGTGGGTGCCGGAGGAGATGTCGTCGGGGTAGTAAACAGCCCCGTTCAGCTCGTTGTCGCCCACGTATCCGGAGGACTTGGGCGGCGGGAAGGCCTTGTCGCCCAGGTCGTAACGCACCTCGCTCACCCCGTGCCGCGCGGGCTGAGTACGGGACTCGCCGGCGGCGGCGAACGCCTCTGTCGAGGTGAAGGTGACAGCGCAGGCTGTTACGGGCGCCGCAAACAGCAGCAGCCTCGCACGCCCTGTGCGTCCATGTCTCATATCGGCCTCACCCATGCGGATCGTAGATTCGATAGTTGCGATGGCTGGTGACCCGCCGGGCCCGGTCGGTCAGCGACCGTCGTGGGCGGGATATCGCATGGGTGGAGGGTACGGAGAGGATGTCAGCAAGCTGTCAGATTCCTGTTTCCCGCTGATGCGGCCTCCGGTCTCCCCGATCAGTACCCCTGGCCGACCAGGAAGGAGTCGAAGTCGAGAGCGAACGAGCGGGCTTCGGCAACGTGGCCCTCGTTGGCCCCGTCGACCAGCGCGAAGATGCAGATGCCCTTGCGGGTCCGTACGACCCACATGCTCCGGTCTCCCTCACGAAGCAGCATCAGGTCGAGTTCGGTACCGGTCACCGCGTCTGCGACCTGCTCCAGGCTCTCGCGGCGCCACACGACCTCACCGAGGTGGAGGAGCGGCGGAGGCGCGTGTTCCGCGCCGCCCGTCCACAGGGCTTCGAGACGGGGGGCGAAAGCGTCTGAACCCGGTTGTGCGCCGGTCCCCTCCGCAGGGGCGAAGTGCGGTCGGCCGTCCTCTCCGCCGCGGCCTGCCACGGCGAAGAATCCTGATTCGGCCGAGTAGACCGCCGCTGCCCGTACGGCGGAGGGTTCTTCACCGAGGGCGAAGTGGGTGGTGAGTTCATCGGCCCATTGCTCCGTCACAGGAGACATCGGTAGTGACCTTCCTTCGGCGTCGGTGCGGTTCACGGGCCCGTTCGGTTGACGAACCTGCCCGGGGCGCCGCCGGGGCGGGCCCGTTGGCCCGCCCACCACTGCTGCGTAGCCTCTCCTGCCCCTCAACGCGCAGATCAGACGGGGTGGGCGGAAGACCGGTCCGTGAGGAACCCCTCCGGCCCGTCCCGCGTCCCCCGTCCTACTGGCCGGGCAGCATCGTGCGTGCGGACTCGGCGGCGGAGTTCACCGCCCGGCCGGCTCCGCTCGCGGCGTCGGACATGCTCGCGCCCACCGTTTCGATCGCCGAGTGGAGGTGCCCGCCCGCCTTGGCCGTGGCTCTGTGGGCCCTCTTCCGGCTGGTGTGCGCCGCTGTCCGGGCGCGGTAGGCCGTCGACGGTTTGCCGTGGGTATCGGCGGCGGAGAGCAGCAGCGCGCCGAACAGGCCGACGCGGCGGGCGAAGTGGAACTGCTCGTTCTTACGCAGTTCCGGGTCCTTCTCCTTCCACCACGCGTGCTCGGCAAGGGTGGTCGGCACGAGGCTCGCGGCCAGGACCAGCGAGGCGGAACGGGGAAAGCGGCCCAGCGCGAGCGCCCCGCCCGCGACGATCTGGACGGCGGCGTTGAGCCGGACCAGTCTCAGCGGGTCGTCAACGGTGACGCCGAACTGCTGGGCCCGGGAGGCGGTGCCGGTCGCGAGGGGGCGTGGGCTGCGCAGCGCGTGCCCCGCCTCGGCGACGAACGGGGCGGCCAGCAGCGGGCGGGCGATTCTTCTCAGTACAGCCATGCGTCTTCGTCTGCCCGTGCAAACAGGCGGCATACATGGTCATATGGCGTCGACTTCCAGGAACGGGTACGGGGGACCTCTAAGTGAGCAGCTCCCCGTGGAGGGCGAGCGCGAGGCCCGCTTCCGCGCTGTCCGCCCGGCCCCGGTCGAAGGCCCGCTGGTAGGCGGCGTCACCGACGGCTTCGCGGGCCTGGCGTTCGCAGGCCTCGCGCAGCGGGCCCAGCTCCGGGGTGCCGCGCTGCGGGTGGCCGACCATCCGCCAGTAGAGCTGCCCGGTGCCGTACACCCGGGCGGCGTGGGCACCCTCGCCCTGGGCGGCGACCGCGGCGGCCAGGATGTCCAGGCCGAGCGCGATGCCGAAGCTGTCGCGGAGCCGGTGCTTGCCGGAGAGCATGGACCGGGCGTGCGCGGCGGCCGCGTCTGCCCGGCCCTGGAGGAGCGCGATCAGCGCGAGCTGGTAGTCGACGTAACTGCGGGTCCAGCACTCGTCCATGGCCTCGCAGGCCGCGCGCAGGACGACCGCCGCCTCGGCCGCCTCGTCCAGCCGGCCGAGGCCGGTGAGGGCGAACACGGTGATCAGGTGGCAGCGCAGCCGGTAGGTCGATTCGAGCGGGGTGCCGGCCTCCGTGCTGCGCAGCACCCGGTCCACCTCGCGCAGGCTCAGTTCGGGCCGGCCGACCATCAGATGGGTGAGGCCGCGCAGGTACGCGGCGGCGAGGACGCCCTCGTCGGAGCCGTCCTCCGCGGCCGCCCGTACGCATTCCCTGCCGATCCGCTCGGCGGCCGGGTAGTCGCCCTGGAGCATCACGCAGATGCCGAGCACCCACAGGGCCCGGGTGCGGTGCGGGCCCTGTGCCGGGCCGACGTCCAGGGCGCGCTGGGCGTAGTCGCGGGTCTGCGGCAGGTGGCCGCAGCAGCACCAGAAGAAGCCGATCCGGCCGGCCATCTCCTGGGCAGCGGCGGTGTCGTGGGTGAGCAGGTGGTCCAGGGCCGCGCACAGGTCGGCGTGGGTGTCAGCGATGCGGTGGTACCAGCTGATCTGGTCGTCGCCGGTCCAGCCCGCGTGGGCGCTGCGGGCCAGTTGCAGGAAGCAGGCGGCGTGCCGGTCGGCCGCGGCGCGCTCCTCCCCGAGTTCGGCGAGCCACATCCGGCCGTACTCGCGGATGGTGTCCAGCATCCGGTGGCGGGTGCCGTCGCGCACGACGACCGATTTGGCCACCAGTCCGCGCAGCGCCGTGGCCACTCCGTCCCCGGTGAGCGGTCCCCCGGCGCAGACCTCGCGGGCGGTCGCCTCGTCGAAGTCGCCGCGCAGCACGGTGGCGCGTGCCCAGAGCAGCCGTTCCAGCGGGGTGCACAGCTCGTGGCTCCAGCCGATGGTGGTGCGCAGGGTGCGGTGGCGCTGCGGGCGGATCGAGTCGTCGGCGAGCAGGTCGAGGCGGGAGCCGATGCGCAGCGCGATCTGCTCGACGGTGTGCCTGCCGGTGCCCGCCGCCGCCAGTTCGATGGCGAGCGGGATGCCTTCCAGCCGTCGGCAGATCTCGGCGGCCGCCTCCGCGGTGCCCGGTTCGTCGAACCGGGTGTCCGGGGCGGCCGCGGCGACCCGGGCCCTGAACAGTTCGAGGGCGTCGGCCGCGCCGTCGACGGGCAGCGGGTCCACCTCGACGAGCTGTTCGCCCTTGATGCCGAGGGGCTGTCTGCTGGTGGCGAGCACGGTGAGCCCGGGTGAGGTGGTGAGGATCTCCCCGAGGAGGTGGGCGCAGGCGGGGCGCAGATGTTCGCAGGAGTCCAGGACGAGCAGCAGCCGCTTGTCCGCGAGCCACTCGCAGAGGACGTCCATGGGCATCCGCAGGGTGTGGTCGCTGAGCCCGACCGCGTCGGAGACGGTGGCCAGGAGCAGTCCGTCGTCGTGCAGCGGGGCGAGGTCGGCCCACCAGACGCCGTCGCGGAATCCGGGCTCGGCGCGGCCGGCCGCGCGGACCGCGAGTCGGGTCTTGCCGACGCCGCCGGAGCCGGTGAGCGTGGTCAGCCGACGGGTGGCGAGGGCGTGCTCGATCCGGCCCAGCTCCGTCTTCCGTCCGACGAAGCTCGTGCTCTCCTCGGGGATGTAGCTCACCATCGTCACCGTCGCTGAACAGGTGGAGAGGCCGGTGCCCGGCCCCCGGGCCCGGTACGGCACCGGGGCCGACGGCGCGGCTGGCGGTGCGTACGGGTTCGGGGCCGGGACCGGCCGGGTGGAGTTGGGGAGGGGTCGCCCGGGAGTGTGAGGTTGCGACTCTCCCCGGCGGCTGGCCTCACGGTAGACCTGTTCCGGTCAGCGTGCCGAGAACACCGCCACTGTGCGTCCCGGAACGGTGAAACTTCCTGAACTCCGCCCGTAGGTGGCCTTCTTGACGGTATTATCCGCGCCCGCCGCCTGGACGGGGTGCAGGGCGTAGTTCCGGCCCGCCAGGGCGGTGACCTTCTGGGTGGTGGTGCCGGGGGTGGCGTTGAGGACGACCAGCAGCTTCCCGAGCCGCATGGTGATCACTCCCGGGGTCTCGTTCCTGCCGGAGAGCGGGAAGGAGAGCGCGGACTGCACCTGCCCGGCCGTGGAGAGGCCGAAATCCTTCTCGGTGGCGCGGATGGTGAGCAGGTCCCGGTACGCGGCCGAGGCGCCGTTGATCGCCGCGCAGCCGGGGCTGACCGACGGGTTGGTCAACAGCGGCTTGGCGTACAGCCACTTGGCCTCGTTGTCGGCGGCGGGCGGCAGTCCCCTGCCGAAGCCGTTGCCCGCGCGGCAGTCCCAGTGCAGGGCGTTGAACCAGTCGCCGCTGTCGAAGGAGTTGCGGTCCAGCGACTTGGAGCGCAGCAGGTCGGTGCCCGCCTGGGAGAGCGAGGGGCCCTGCGAGAGGGTGGCCGTCGCCATGGCCAGGACCTGCATACGGGCCCGGTCGGCGGCCGGGGTGTCCGCCGGGAGCTTGAAGGCGAGGGTGTCGTAGAGCGTTTCGTTGTCGTGGGCGTCGGCGTAGGCCAGCGCGTCACCGGGGGCGGCGGCGTATCCAGCCGGGGCCCCGTTGTAGTCGATGTCGGAGCCCTTGACCGTGGCGCCGGAGCTGTCGGTGAAGGTGTACCCGGCGAGGCTGCCGGTGAGCCCGACCTTGATCAGGTCCTGGTAGTGCAGCAGCCGGGCCTTCTGCTCGGCCTTCGTCCCGTTGTGGGTGGAGGTGTTGGGGTCGGTGTAGAGGCCGGTGGCGAAGCCCTGCACGCCGGGGTCCTCGTCGAACGGGGAGCCGCCGCGCACGGCGTCGCGGGCCCGGTCGGAGAAGGTGGCGATGCCAGTGCCGGCCATGTTCTTCTGGGTGGCCTGGACGAAGCGGGCGTCGTCGGCGATCTCACCGAAGTTCCAGCCCTCCCCGTACAGGATGATCTTCTTCCCGTCGACGCCGTCCTTGGCGGTCGTCAGGGCGTCGAGGGCCTTGCGGACGGCCAGGATGTTGGCCTTGGGGTGGTGTCCCATCAGGTCGAAGCGGAAGCCGTCGACCTTGTACTCCTTGGCCCAGGTGACGATCGAGTCGACGACGAGCTTGCCCATCATGGTGTTCTCGGGCGCGGTGTTGGCGCAGCAGGTGGAGGTGGCGACGGTGCCGTCCTCCAGGAGCCGCTGGTAGTAGCCGGGCACGATCCGGTCGAGGACGGATTTGCCGTCCTGGCCGGAGGCGACGGTGTGGTTGTAGACGACGTCCATGACGGTCCGCAGACCGGCACCGTTGAGCCCCTGCACCATCTGCCGGAACTCGACCGTGCGCCGGGTGCCGTCCGGGTCCGAGGCGTACGAACCCTCCGGAACGGTGTAGTGCAGCGGGTCGTAGCCCCAGTTGAAGCCGTCCTTCGCGGCGGCCTTCGCCACGCAGGCCTGCTGCTCCGCGGAGTCGGGGGCGTAGACGGACAGCTCGCAGGCCGGCTTGGCCTGATCCTTCTTCTTCTCGGGGATGGTGCCGATGTCGAAGGCGGGCAGCAGGTGGACGTAGCTGGTGCCGGAGTCGGCGAGCTGCTTGAGGTGCTTCATCCCGTCGGAGCGGGTGTCGGTGAAGGCGAGGTACTCGCCGGGGTGCTTGGAGGTGGGGTCCGCGATGGAGAAGTCGCGGATCTGGAGCTCCTGGATCTGGGCGTCGCGCAGCGGTACGGCGGCGGGCTTGCGCAGGGTGCTCCAGCCCTTGGGGGCGAGCTTCGTGTCGTCGAGGTCGACGACGAGGCTGCGGGCGGAGTCGGTGGTCAGGGCGGTGGAGTACGGGTCGGTGACCTTGTTGGTGACCATCTTCCGGACGGTGGGCGCCCAGACGTTCACGACGTACCGGTAGGGCTTGCCGGTCCAGTTCTTCTTCCCGGTGACGGACCAGACGCCGGTGCGGTCGTCGCGCCGCATCGGTACCGCCTTGCCGTCGAGTTCGAGCGAGACGGTACGGGCGGTGGGCGCCCAGACGGAGAGGGTGGGCGCGCCGTGCCGGAAGACCGGTCCGAGCGCGGCGCCGCTCGCCCGCTTCCCGTAGAGGTCGTCGAGCACGCCCGCGCTCTGTACCCCGGTGGCGGCGAGCAGGGCGCCGTTCGCCGCGCGCTGGGTGGCGATCAGCTGGCCGCGCAGGGCGTCGCGGACCCGGTCCCGGTCGCGGGCGTCCACGGTGAACGCCGGGTAGTCCTTGAGGTGCGGGTACTTCGCCTGCTGCGCGTCGGTCAGCGCGGACGGGCTGAGCCGCAGCCACCGGCCCTCGTCGGAGAGCGCTCCGTCGACGACGGAGATCCCGCCGCCCTTCGCGTAGACGAGCTGCTGGCTGGTGGCCTCTGTGGCCTTCACCTTCCAGACGACGGTGTCGGAGTCGATCCACTGCGCCTCGGCCTTGGTGAGGTCGGGGGCGGGGACGCCGCCGGTCTGCGGCAGCAGGTATCCCGCCGTGCCGCCGAGCATCCAGACCTCGTGGCCGTGGCTCGCGATGTCGAGTGACTGGTCGGTGGGCAGGTCCTTCTCGTCGCCCCGGTGCAGGATGTAGCTGAGCGAGGTGGCCCCTTCGGTCAGCGGGACCTCGAAGGTGAGGCCGGAGGCGTCCTTCTTCACCGGCTGGAGCGGCTTGGCCCAGTCGGTGGGCTCTGCGGCGCCGGTCCAGGTGTGCAGCCCCCAGCCGTCGTAGTCGCCGTCGGCCCGGTAGTAGTGCAGGACGGCCTTGCCGGTGTCCTGGGGCGGGTAGGCGCCGTCGGGGGCGGTGCCGGCCTGGCCGTCCTCGCCCTGCGCGATCCAGACCTGGCCGGTCGCGGCGAGCTCTACGGTGCGCTGCGGCCCGTCGGCGGTCCCGGCCTTCTCGACGGTGTACGGGACGGAGCCGGCGCCCTCCGGCACCTTGATCCAGGCGAACGCGCCGTAGGCGTCCCGCCCGGCGAAGTCCGCGGTGGTCTCGCCGGACCTGGCCTGCCAGCCGTCGTAGTCACCGTCGGCGCGCTTGTAGTGGATGACGGCGTAGTCGCGCTCGACGGCGACGGGCTTCGCGGGCGGCGGTGCCTGACCGGCGGTGGAGGAGGCGAGGGCGCTCGCCGTGCGCCCGGCGCGGTCGACCACAACGGCCTTGTACCGAAGCGGCGTTCCGGCGGCGGTCGCGCTGTCGATGGTCTGGGTGACCTTGTACGGGGCGTGGTCGGCGGACCCGAGCGTGGTCCACTTCCCGTTGCCCTGCTGGGCGGCGAAGACGACCCGGTCGAGGGAGCCGCCGTTGACATCGGCGGTGAGCTCGACGGTGCCGGTGGCTCCGGCGGCCGGGGCCTTCAGGGCGACCGTGGGCCCGGCGGCGGGGGCGCCCAGCGGCTTCGCGGCGCGGAGCACGGTGCTGGAGAGGGCCGGGACGGTGACGGTGATCTTCTTGTCGGAGCCGCTGCGGACCGTACCGGAACCGCCGTACAGGGTACGGAAGTCCATCCGGGCGGACCCGGTGGGCAGCTCGACGGTCTTCGCGGCCGTGCCGTTGTTGGTGGCCACGACGTACTCGTCGCCGCGCGCCGGGTCCGTACGGGAGAAGGCGTAGACGGAGCCCTCGGCGTACCGGTCGGTCTGCACTCCGTCCCGCAGCGCCGGGTTGTCCCGGGTCAGCTTCGAGAGGGCGGCGATGGTGCGGTAGAGCGGGTGCTTCGTGTCGTACGCGTCGGAGGCGTGCGTCCGGTCCGTGCCCAGCTCGTCGTCGTCGAGGTAGTCGGCGGTCTTCGAGGCGAACATGGTCTGGCGGGCGTCCTTGTCGCCCCCGGCGCCGGTGAAGCCCTGCTCGTCGCCGTAGTACACGACGGGGTTGCCCCGGCTCAGGAACATCACCTCGTTCGCCAGCCGGGCCCGCTTCACCAGCTCCGCGTCCCCGGCCTCCGGGTTGTCCTGCTTCAGGAACGTCCCGATGCGGCCCATGTCGTGGTTGCCGAGGAAGGTCACCTGCTCGTAGGCGTTGGCCTTGTCGGTGGTGTACCGGTAGTCGTCGCCGAAGACGGCGGCGAGCTTCGAGGCCGGGGCGCCCTGCGAGGCGTACTGGCGGGCCGCCTCCTGGAACGGGAAGTCGAGCGTCGCGTCCAGCCGCCCCTGGGTGACGTAGGGCGAGGTGACCGAGGTGTCGGCGGAGTAGACCTCCCCGAACATGAAGAAGTCCTTGCGCCCGTGCTTCGCCGCGTACGCGTCGAGCGCGGTGGCCCACTGGGTCCAGAAGTCCATGTCCACGTGTTTGACGGTGTCGATCCGGAACCCGTCGATATCGAGGTCCCGGACCCACTTCTGGTAGATCTTCTCCATCCCGGAGACGACCTCGGGCCGCTCGGTCCACAGGTCGTCGAGCCCGGAGAAGTCGCCGTACGTGGTGGACTCCCCGGCATACGTGGAGTCGCCCCGGTTGTGGTACATCGTCGGGTCGTTGAGCCAGGCCGGTGTCTTGCCGCCGGAGGTGACCGGCTTGTACGGGAAGGAGTCGGCGTCCGTCTTCGCCATGCCCTCCGCGTCGTCGAAGGGCCGACCGGTCCGGTCCAGGTACGGGTAGGCGCCCTTGGGCCGGTACCCGTAGGTCTTCTCGGCGTAGTCGACGGTGTCGGCGGTGTGGTTGGTGATGACGTCGAAGAAGACCTTCATGCCCTTGCCGTGGGCCTTGTCGATCAGCTTCGTCAGGTCGGCGTTGGTGCCGAAGTGCGGGTCGACCTGGGTGAAGTCGGTGATCCAGTAGCCGTGGTACCCGGCCGAGGCGTCCTTTCCGGTGCCCTGGACGGGCCGGTTCTTGAAGATCGGCGCGAGCCAGATGGCGGTGGTGCCGAGCCCCTTGATGTAGTCGAGCCTCTTCGTCAGCCCCTTGAGGTCGCCGCCCTGGTAGAAGCCCTTGTCGGTGGGGTCGTACCCGGTCTCCAGACGCGAACCGGTCAGCCCGCCACGGTCGTTGCCGGTGTCCCCGTTGGCGAACCGGTCGGGCATCACGAAGTAGAACTGCTCGCGGGTCAGATCGTGCCGGGCGGGCTCTGCGGCCAGCTTCGCGTCCGAGGGCGCGGCGGGCGGCCTGGCCGCCACGGCGGGCAGCGCGGGCACGAGGGCCGCGCACAGGGCGGCGACGACGACGGCGGGCACCGCTCTTCGCGCGGGCACGCGCGGGGACGGACGTATCACTCGGGTTCTCCTCGAAGGGGTGTGGAGCCGGACGGGCGATCCAGCCCGTCCGGCGATTGAGGACACAGCGCGGCCGGAGACCGCGCGGCCCGCACAGAGGCCTCAGCTGCGCCAGACGTCACCGGTCAGCGCGACCTTGCCGGAGGCCGGCACCGTGGCCGTGCGGTTGGCACCGCTCTCCCAGGTGACGTTGCCGCTCGCGTCCTTGCGGACGTACTTGTACGCGAAGGACGTACCGGCGGGCAGGCTCACGTCGAGCTTCCAGACGGGGTACGTGGCGGGGTCGAGCTTCAGCGCGGCACCGGGGTTCCAGTTGCCGAGGGCCGCTTGGTCGCCGGTCACGTAGATGTTCTGGCCGAGCTGGGTGGTGGCGTTGACGCCGAAGGAGGCGCCGGAGGTGCCCGTACCGGGGTCGGTCGGGTCCGTGCCGCCGCCGGAGCAGGTGCGGGCGCCGGTCTGGAGGGCGAGGGCCGTGTTGGCGCCGAGCGTGGCGGTGAACCGGCCCGAGCTGTCGACGGTGACGCCGTTGCCGGACTGGATGTCGCAGTAGTCACCGGCGGGCAGCGAGGTCTGGAACGTACGGGACAGTGCGGAGCCCTCGTGGTTGATCGCGACGTACGCCTTGGAGCCCCGGCCGAAGGCGATCTGATCGCCACCGTTGTCCCACCAGTTCGTGACGGACTCGCCTCGGGCGGTGTTGCGGAAGCCGACCATGGAGGCGATCTCGCGCCAGGCGTGCTGGCACTTCCAGCCGTCGCTGTAACAGGCGTTCACGGTGCCGCCGTTGGGCGGACCGGCGTCCTTGTCGGACCACTCGTAGCCGGAGTGGACGTCGGGCGAGCCGTAGGGCCAGGCCAGCATGAACACGCTGGCGAGCGTGTAGTCGGCGCCGTCCTTGTAGCTCAGCGTGTCGCCGCCGCGCTCGGTGTCGTGGTTGTCGACGAAGACCGCGGCCTTGGCCGAGGGCATGAAGCCCCAGCCCTCACCGAAGTTCTTGAGGTTGGCGAGGTTCTCGTTCTTGAAGACCTGTTTCAGGCTGCGGGCGTAACGGAATTCCTGGACGTCCCCGGTGCCGGTGTACTCGTCGGGCGAGACGGCCTCACCGGCCCCGTAGATCGCCTCCTGCTTCCAGTAGACGCCGGGGTCGCTCAGCCGGGACTTGATGGTGGCGAGGTCCCCGGCGGGGATGTGCTTGGCGGCGTCGATGCGGAAGCCGTCGACGCCGAGCGAGAGCAGGTCGTTGAGGTATCCGGCGATCCTGCCGCGTACGTACTCCTCGCCGGTGTCCAGGTCGGCCAGGCCGACGAGTTCGCAGTTCTGGACGTTGGCGCGGTCGCCGTAGTTGCTGATCTGCGACTGGCAGTCGTTCATGTCGTTGACCGAGTACAGGCCGGGGTAGTCGTACTTGCTGTAGGAGGACCCACCGGTACCCGTGCCGGAGCCGGCCGACATGTGGTTGATGACCGAGTCGGCCACCACCTTGACGCCCGCGCTGTGACAGGCGCTGACCATGGCGGCGAACGAGGCACGGTCGCCGAGCCGTCCGGCGATCTTGTAGCTGACCGGCTGATACGAGGTCCACCACTGCCCGCCCTGGATGTGCTCCTGGGGCGGCGAGACCTGTACGAAGCCGTAACCGGCCGGGCCGAGGGACTCCGTACACGCCTTGGCGACGGAGTCGAACTTCCACTCGAAGAGAACCGCGGTGACGTCCTTGGTGCCCGGAGCGGAAGCCCGCGCGTCCGTGGCGGGGACCACGAGGGCGGCGGCGCCCGCTATCAGGGCGAGCGCGGCGGACAGGGGTCTGCTGGCCATTGTTTCCTCCTGCGGTGGGGGAAATGCGGGTGACGGTTCAGCCTCGTCCGGCAACGCACCCTGCCCTCAAGGCTCCTGAAGGTTCTTGCTGCAAGAATGCAAACCTTGCTGCGGGGAGACCGTACGAGCCCACCGGGACCCGGTCAACCCTTTGGACACGAACCGCTCACGCCCTGCTCACATCAACGAAATACCGCAGATTTCTTCCTGCAAGGTCTTACGCAAGACATTGCAGCCCTGTTACGTTTCTCCCGACTCCGGTCCGGTCGGCCGGGGGTCCCGTTACCCGGGCCCCACGCGCCCGGCCGGCCGGGCCGGTCACGACGTGGAGGGGCCCCGAGCTCGCTTCCCCGCCGGCCCACCCCGGGCCGATCTCGGGGGCTCTCCCGCGTGTGCCGGACAGACGGGGAACACGCCGTTCTGCAGACGGGGAACACACCGTTCTACAGACAGGGAACACGCCGTTCCAACGGCTCGAACGGGGCCAACTAGACTGACTCCCCATGTGGCCAGGACAGCAGTCGCTCCCCGAACAGCCGAACTCCCCGAACGCGTACGGCGGTTCGGGTCCCACGCAGTCCGGCCGGCCGAACCCCGACTGGCACGCCGCCCCCACGATCGGCATGGGTACCCCCGAACCGCCCCGCCGCCCCCGGAACCGGACCACCGTCACCGTCGTGACCGCTTCCGCGGTGGTCGTCGCGGCATGCGCGGTCACCGGCTTCCTGGTGCTCCGCGACAACGGAGGCGGCGGGAGCGACAAGGCCGACCCGAAGGCATCGGCCTCGGCGAGCCCCGGCAGCACCGACCGGACGGCGACTGGCGGCAACGGCCCCCTCGTCCCCGGCTGGAACACCGTGGTGAACGCCCAGCGCGGCATCACGTTCGACGTACCGGCCTCCTGGGCACGGCAGTCCGCGAGCTGGGTCAGCTACGTCGCGAAGGACGACGACCCCGAGGAGAAACCGCTCGTCGCGATGATGGGCCCGGCGGTGCTCAAGGAGAAGTGGTGCACCTCCGACGACGACAAGAGCGGCACCGAGGAGGACACCCCGCTCGCCTCGACGGGCACCACCGGGGAGAAGGGCTCGAAGAGCACGGCGGCGGCCGCGAAGGACACCGCGACGAACTGGGTCTACGGCGCCTACACCCAGCCCGACCGAACCCGGCTGACCATCGGTGAGCCCGAGTCCTACCGCACGAAGGCGGGCATCGAGGGCAGCCTCGTGACCGTCACCTCGTCCGGTACGCCCAAGAAGGGCAAGTGCGACGGCGACGGCAAGGCGGTGACGTTCGCCTTCAAGAACGCGAAAGGCGCCTTCGTGTCCTGGACCTACGTCGGCGCCCACGGAGTGCCCGACGAGGTCCCCGACACCACGATCCGCAAGATCCTCAGCACCGTACGGCTCTTCAAGAAGGGCGACGGGCAGGGCTGAGGGGCGCGGCGCCGACGTCAGCCCCCGCGCACCCCCGACGCCACCGCCGCCGTCGATCCCCGTACCACCAGCTCCGGCTGGAACACGTACTCCGTGCGCTGGACGGGGCTGCCGGCTATCTCCTCCAGGAGGGCGCCCACCGCCGCTGCCGCCATCGCCTGGACGGGCTGGCGGACCGTGGTCAGCGGGGGGTCGGTGAACGCGATGAGCTGGGAGTCGTCGAAGCCGACCACGGACACGTCGCGCGGCACCGCGAGGCCACGGTCGCGGGCGGCGCGGACCACGCCGAGTGCCATCAGGTCGCTGCCGCAGACGATGCCCGTGCAGCCCCGGTCGAGCAGGGCGCCGGCCGCCACCTGGCCGCCCTCCACGCTGAACAGGGTGGAGCACACGAGGAGTTCGGCCTCCGAGCGGTCCATCCCCAGGAGCGACACCGCCGCGTCCAGGAAGCCGTCGCGTTTGCGGCGGGAGGGCACGTAGCGCTGCGGGCCGATCGCCAGGCCGACCTTGCGGTGGCCCAGTTCCGCGAGGTGGCCGACGGCCATGCGGACGGCGGCGGTGTCGTCGGGCGAGACGAACGGGGCGCTGATCCGTTCGTTGTAGCCGTTGATCAGGACGAACGGGACGCCCCGGTCGGTCAGCGCGGCGTAGCGCGCCGGGTCGGCCGAGGTATCGGCGTGCAGTCCGGAGAGGAAGACGATGCCGCCGACGCCGCGTTCGACGAGCTGCTCGACGAGTTCGTCCTCGGTGGCGCCGCCGGGCAGCTGGGTGCAGAGCACCGGCGTGTAGCCGTGGCCCGCCAGGACCTGTTCGACGGACTGCGCGAACGCCGGGAAGATCGGGTTGGTGAGTTCGGGTGTCACCAGTCCGATCAGTCCGGCGCTGCGCTGCCGCAGCCGTACCGGGCGTTCGTAGCCGAGGATGTCGAGCGCCGCGAGCACCCGCTGACGCGTGGTGTCCGCGACGCCCGGCTTGCCGTTGAGCACCCGGCTGACGGTCGCCTCGCTGACCGAGGCCTGTCCGGCGATGTCGGAGAGCCTCAGTGAGCTGCCGGCCCTGGGCGGGGGGACCGTCACACCGTCCACCACACCGTGGTGTCGGCCGGGAGCTCGATCTCGGCGCCGTCGGCGGTGACCGGGGCGCTGGACAGCAGGACGGTGCCGCGTACGGGGATACGGACGGCGGTGTCCGTGGTGTTGATGGTGCAGACGAAGCCGGGGCGGGCGAAGATCAGCAGGCCCTCCGGCGCGTCCAGCCACTCCACCGCGGTGCCCGCGCCGAGTCCGGGGTGCGCCCGGCGGGCGGCGATCGCGGACCGGTAGAGCTCCAGGGTCGAGCCGGCCTCGCCGGTCTGGGCCTCGATGCTCAGCTCGCCCCAGCCCACGGGCTGCGGCAACCAGCTGCCGCCCGTGCCGAAGCCGTGACTGCTGCCCTCGCGGGTCCACGGGATCGGCACCCGGCAGCCGTCGCGGAAGCCGTCCTGGCCCTCGGCCCGGAAGAACGACGGGTCCTGGCGGGCCTCGTCGGGCAGCTCCGTGACGTCGGGCAGGCCGAGCTCCTCGCCCTGGTAGACGTAGGCGGAGCCGGGCAGCGCCAGCATCAGCAGCGTGGCCGCGCGGGCGCGGCGCAGGCCCAGTTCGCGGTCGCCGGCGGTACGGATCTGGGTGCCGAGCCCTGGCGGGTTGGCGAACCGGGTGGCGTGCCGGGTGACGTCGTGGTTGGAGAGCACCCAGGTGGTGGGGGCGCCGACCGGGCGCATCGCGTTCAGCGAGGTGTCGATGACCTCGCGGAGCGCCTCGGCGTCCCACGCGGTGGCCAGGTACTGGAAGTTGAAGGCCTGGTGCATCTCGTCGGGGCGCACGTAGTTGGCGGTGCGCTCGACGGTCGGGGTCCAGGCCTCGGCCACCAGGATCCGCCCGCCCGTCGCCCGCCGCCGCCCCTCTGACGAAGGCCCTTCGGGCCCCATTGCATCGGGGTACTCGTCGAGGATGGTGCGCCAGCTGCGGTAGACCGCATGCACCCCGTCCTGGTCGAAGAAGGGCATGACATCGTTGCCCAGCAGCTTCAGCTGGTCGTGCGTGCCCAGGTCGGGCAGGCCCTCGGCCTTGACGAGGCCGTGCGCCACGTCGACCCGGAAGCCGTCGACGCCCATGTCGAGCCAGAAGCGCAGGATCGAGCGGAACTCGTCCGCGACGGCCGGGTGCTCCCAGTTGAAGTCGGGCTGCTCGGGCGCGAAGAGGTGGAGGTACCAGTCGCCGGGCGTGCCGTCCGGGTCCGTGGTCCTGGTCCAGGCCGGGCCGCCGAAGATGGACTCCCAGTCGTTGGGCGGGAGTTCGCCGTCCGTGCCCTTTCCGGGGCGGAAGTGGTAACGGTCGCGCAGGGCGGAGCCGGGGCCCTCCGCGAGCGCGCGCCTGAACCACTCGTGCCGGTCCGAGGAGTGGTTGGGCACCAGGTCGACGATGATCCGCAGGCCCAGCTCATGGGCGTCCCGGATCAGCGCGTCGGCGTCCAGCAGGGTGCCGAACATCGGGTCGATGGCCCGGTAGTCGGCGACGTCGTACCCGGCGTCGGCCTGCGGGGAGGCGTAGAAGGGGCTGAGCCACACCGCGTCGACGCCGAGGTCCCTGAGGTACGGGAGCCGGGCGGTGACGCCTGCGAGATCGCCCATGCCGTCGCCGTTGCCGTCGGCGAAACTGCGCGGATAGACCTGGTAGATCACCGCGTCCTGCCACCAGCCGGTGCGGTGGCCCGGGGCGTCGGCGGACGTGCCGGTGGAGGGGGCAGCGAGGTGCTGGGTCATGTCGTCCCTGGGGTGTCTGGGTGGGGAGTGGCGCCGGGACCGGGTCGGGATGCCGGCGCCACCGTGACTGGTGCGTGCGGGTCGTACGGTCGTGCTGCGCGGACGGCAGCACCCTCTCGGCTCAGCCCTTGACCGCTCCGGCGGACATGCCGGTGACCAGGTGCTTCTGCGCGAACAGGAAGACCAGGGCCGCGGGTATCGCGATGAGCACGGACGCGGCGGTCATCGGACCCCACTGCGCCCCGTAGCGGTTGACGAACAGCTGGAGTCCGCCCGCGAGGGTAAGGTTGTCCTCCCCGACCATGAAGGCGGAGGCGTACGCCACTTCGCCCCAGGCGGTGATGAAGGAGTAGAACGCGGTGACGGCGAGTCCGGGCTTGGCCAGCGGCAGGATGAGCCGCCAGAACGTGCCGAACGGGGTGAGGCCGTCGACCTGCCCCGACTCGTCGATCTCGCGCGGGATGGTGTCGAAGAAGCCCTTCATCATCCAGGCGCAGAACGGCACCGAGATGGTGAGGTAGGTGATGACGAGACCGGCCGGCTTGTTGAGCAGTCCCATGGTCGCCATGATGTTGTAGATCGGCACGATGAGGACGGCGACCGGGAACATCTGGGTGATCAGCAGCGTCCACATCAGTCCGCGCTTCCCGGGGAAGCGGAACCGGCTGACGGCGTAGCCGGTGGAGGCGGAGACGATCACGCCGAGGAGCGTGGTGAGCCCCGCGACGACCACCGAGTTGCCGAACCAGGTCAGGAACTTCGTGTCCTGGAGCAGGTGTGTGTAGTTCTCGAACGTCGTCTCTTTGAAGAAGTTCGTGGTGGTCGCGAACTGGGCGGGCTTCAGCGAGGTGAGCAGGACCCAGAGCACGGGGAAGACCGCGATGACCGACGCGACGATCAGCGTCAGGTGCAGTGCGGTGGAGGCCAGCGGCGAACGCTCGCCGCGCAGCCGGACCTTGGACGCGGAGTGCCGCGCGGCGGGGGTGGGTGCCGTGGTCACCAGTCATCTCCCTGGGTGCGGAGGACTCGCCGGTACACAGCGGCGAAGAGCATCAGGAGTACGAGGATCAGCACGCCCCAGGTGGAGGAGAGCGCGAAGTCGCGCGGGCTGATCTCGAAGGAGAACTTGTACGCCTGCGTCACCAGGATCTGGGTGGCGTCGCCGGGTCCGCCGCCGGTCAGCAGGAAGATCACCGGGAACATGTTGAAGGTCCAGATGGTGGAGAGCAGGATCACCGTGGTGGAGACCGGTCGCAGTCCGGGCAGGGTGATGTGGCGGAAGCGCTGCCAGGCGGTGGCGCCGTCCATCTCGGCGGCCTCGTAGTGCTCGCTGGGGATGGACTGGAGCCCGCCGAGGAGGGCGACCATCATGAACGGCACACCGAGCCACACGTTGACGGCGATGACGGAGATCTTCGCCCAGGTGGGGTCGTTGAGCCACGGAATGGCGTCGAAGCCGCTCCCCGAGAGGATCCTGTTGAGCAGCCCGCGGTCCTCGTTGTAGAGGAAGCGCCAGGCGAAGACGGAGACGAAGCCGGGGATGGCCCAGGGCAGGATGAGCGCCATCCGGTACGCGGAGCGCCCGGCGATCCGGCGGTTGAGGATGTTGGCGAGCCCCATGCCGAGGGCGAAGGTGATGGTCACGCAGGAGACCGTCCACACCAGGGTCCAGCCGAGCGTGCCGAGGAACTCGCTGCCCTTCAGTACGTCGGTGTAGTTGTCCAGGCCCACGAACTCGTACGTCGCGGGGATGTGGTTGACACCGATGGACCGTTCGACGTTGCGCTCGTTGGCGTCGGTCATCGACAGGTAGATGCCGCGGACCAGCGGGTACCCGATGATCACGCCGATCACGATGACGACCGGGGCGACCATGGTCCAGGCGTACCAGTGGGTCGACAGCGCCCGCCGGATCCGGCCCGGGGGCGTGGGGTTGCCAGTACCGCGGCTCCGGCCGCGGGCGACGGTGTCGTCGCCCGCGGCCTTCGCCACCGACTGGCTGGTGTGGACAGCCATCAGCCGGCCTGCCTTCCTGGGTTACTTCCAGCCCTTGAGGAGCTTGCGGTAGGAGTCGCCGGTCGTCTTGACGGCCTTCTCCGGGGAGGTCTGTCCGGTGAGGACCTTCGTGTACTCGGTGACGAGCGGCGCGAAGAGGCTGCCGGTCTCCGGGATCCAGGGGCGCTCGACGGCGCTCTCCACGACGGGCTTGAAGAAGCCGACGATCTCGTTGTCGACGACGCTCTCCTGCGCGTAGGCGGAGGTGCGGGTCGGCAGCAGGTTGAGCTCCTTGGTGACCTGGGCCTGGGTCTTGACGGAGGTCATGTAGTCGACGAAGGCGTAGGAGGCGTCGAGGTTCTTGGAACCGGCGTAGACGGCGAGGTTGTGACCGCCCTGCGGGGCGCCCTGCGCGGCGGAGCCGGCCGGGACCGGGGCGACGCCCAGGTTGGCCTTGTCCTTGAACTCCTTGCCGGTGTAGGTGTCGGCGACGGCCCAGGGGCCGTTGATCATCATCGCGACCTTGCCGTCCTTGAAGGACGCCTGCATGTTCTCCCAGCCGTCCGTCGCGTCGGTCTTGGCGGCGCCGGAGTCGACGAGGTCCTTGACGACCTTCATCGCCTTGACGCCGGCCGGGTTGTCGATGGTGACGGACTTGTTGGAGGCGTCGACCATGTCGCCGCCCTCGCCGTACAGGAAGGACAGGAACCAGTACGCGTCGTCGCCGCGCAGGTAGAGGCCGGTCTTGCCGGTCTTGTCCTTGATCTTCTTCGACGCGGTCTTCAGCTCGTCGACGGTCTTGGGGACCTGGACGCCGGCGTCCTTGAAGATCTTCTTGTTGTAGAAGATGCCCATGGAGTCGATGACCTGCGGCACCGCGTACGTCTTGTCCTTGTACTTGGTGGACGCGGCGGCCTGCTTCAGGAAGTCGTCCGCCTTCTGGAGGGCGGGGGTGCCGTCCAGCGGGGCGAGGTAGCCGAGGTCGGCGAACTCGGGTGTCCACGCGACCTCGGAGCGGATCACGTCGGGGGCGCCGGAGCCGGACTGCGCGGCGTTCTTGAACTTGTTCTGCGCGTCACCGAAGGGGACGTTGACGTACTTGACGTCGACCTTGGGGTGCTCCTTCTCGAAGCCCTCGGCGATCTTCTTGAAGACCTTGTCCTCGCTGCCCGCCGTGGAGGTGTCCCACCACGTGACGGTGCCGGAGAGCTCGCCCGAGCTCTTGGAGGTGCCGTTGGAACTGTCGTCGTCGCTGCCGCAGGCGGTCGCCGCGAGCGCCAGGGCCGCGACCAAGGCGGTGGCCGTTATGCCACGTCGCATCTGAACTCCTTCAACTGCCGTACCGCTCCGTCGCGGCGCCGGGTCGACGTGAACGTAACAAGGATGAAAGAAGGCCGAAAGAGTTTGCGGAAGATTTCTGCAAGCTCCGGCGATCGTTACATTCGCGTGTCCTCACGGTTGCCGTCAAGCCCCTTGACGCGCGGCCATGAACCCTGACAGGGGCTGGCCAGCGCCCCTGATTCCGCAGTGCGACGATCTGACCGCAGCCCGCAGTACAGCTCCGCAAGATGTTGCAAGATATTGCCGAAGGGCTCGACCGGAGGTGCCGCGTGAGCAGCCGGGGAGAACCTCGGGAGGAGCCGGGTGGCAGAGCCGCGGGCCGGTCCCCCGGCCGCCGGCGTCCGAATCCTGTGCATGGTGGGCAATCCGACCCGCTCCCGGTACAGTCCAGTCCCATGACCGCACGGCTTGCCGATATCGCAACTCAGGCGGGGGTCAGCGAAGCGACGGTCAGCCGTGTACTGAACGGCAAGCCCGGGGTTGCCGCTGCCACCCGCGAATCCGTCCTCGCCGCGCTCGACGTCCTGGGCTACGAACGGCCCGTACGGCTGCGCAGGCGCAGCGCGGGTCTGGTCGGCCTCATCACGCCGGAGCTGGAGAACCCCATCTTCCCGGCGCTCGCCCAGGTCATCGGCCAGGCACTGACCCGGCAGGGCTACACCCCGGTGCTGGCGACCCAGACCCCCGGCGGCTCCACCGAGGACGAGCTGACCGAGATGCTGGTCGACCGAGGCGTCTCGGGAATCATCTTCGTCTCCGGGCTGCACGCCGACACCTCGGCCGATATGCAGCGCTACGAGCAACTGCGCGCCCAGGGAGTCCCCTTCGTACTGGTAAACGGTTTCTCGCCCAAGGTGCGGGCGCCGTTCATCTCACCGGACGACCGGGCCGCGATGCGGCTGGCGGTGACGCACCTGGTGTCGCTGGGCCACACCCGGATCGGACTGGCCGTCGGGCCCAAGCGGTTCGTCCCCGTGGTCCGCAAGATCGAGGGCTTCCACGCCACGATGCGCGAGCAGTTGAACCTCACTCCGGATGAGGTGGAGGGGCTGATCCAGCACTCCCTGTACACGCTGGAGGGCGGCCAGGCGGCCGCCTCCGCGCTGATGGAGCGGGGCTGCACGGCGGTGGTGTGCGCGAGCGACATGATGGCGCTGGGCGCCATCCGTGCTGCTCGCAGGCTCTCCAGGGACGTGCCGCGTGATCTGTCGGTGGTCGGTTACGACGACTCCCCGCTCATAGCGTTCACCGATCCGCCGCTGACCACGATCCGGCAGCCGGTGACGGCGATGGGCCAGGCCGCGGTGCGCACGCTCCTGGAGGAGATCGGCGGCACTCCCGCCCCGCACAGCGAGTTCGTCTTCATGCCCGAGCTGGTCGTGCGCGGCTCGACGGCCGCAGGTCCCGGTCCGGGCGCGGTATCGCCCGCCCCGCCCGTCCAAGGGTCCCACGCACACCCGTAGTCCGCAGGACGTGCGGGCAGTCCGCCGGCCCGCAGGACGTGCGGGCCGCTCCCGACCGGAGGATCATCAGGCGGAGGGGGCGAATCTGGCAGACTCTGTGCCTATGGGTGAATTGAGCGTGAAACGACAGGAAGGCCGTACGGAGGCCACCCCGTCACCCATCGTGAACGAGGCGGCTCCCGAGGCGAACACGAAGCAACCCGGCAACGTGAACCGGATGCGAAGACTGCGCGATCGCACCCTGGCAGGGCTGCGTGGTCCACGGTCCCCGCGAAGGCCACGCCTCTGGTTCGAAATCCTGCTGATCGCGGTCAGTTACTGGCTGTACTCGCTGGTGCGCAACGCCGTCCCCGAGCAGAAGGCGGCGGCCCTGGCCAACGCCGACTGGATCTGGTCGGTCGAGCGGTTCATGGGCATCGCGGTGGAGCGGTCGGTCAACCACGCGGTCAACTCGGTGACATGGCTGATCGTGTCGATGAACTACTACTACGCGACACTGCACTTCATCGTCACCATCGCTGTGCTCGTGTGGCTGTTCCGCCGTCACCCGGGCCGCTACGCGGCAGCCAGGCTGGCCCTGTTCGCGACCACGGCGGCCGCGCTGGCGGGCTACTACCTGTACCCGTTGGCGCCACCCCGCCTGATGAACGGCAGCACGTTCATCGACACGGTCATGGTCCACCAGACCTGGGGTTCGATGGCTTCGGGCAACTTCAAACAGATGTCGAACCAGTACGCGGCGATGCCGTCGATGCACATCGGCTGGTCGCTGTGGTGCGGGCTGACCGTGTTCGCACTGGCCTCCGCGCCCTGGGCGAAGATCCTGGGCCTGCTCTACCCGGTGGTCACCCTGATGGTGATCGTGTCGACCGCGAACCACTTCTGGCTGGACGCGGTGGGCGGCATGGCCTGCCTGGCCTTCGGCTACGCGGTGTCGTACGCCTGGTACGGAGCGCTGCCGCACCATCTGCCGAGGCGGATTCCCCCGAAGGACGCCGGGCGCGCCCGGCTGTCCGCGCTGTCGGTCCACCGGACGAAGGCCGCGGTGGGGCGGAACTGAGGACGGGGTGAGACGGGCCGGGCGCGCCCGGGTTTCGGGGCACCGCCCCGGACCCCGCTCCTCAATCGCCGGAGGGGCTTGATTAGCCCGGGGCAGCCCCGCCTCACACCGCCGCCCCGTAGAACCGTTCGTCCACCACCGCCCGCGCCCGCCGGGTGATCCGCCGGTAGTCCTCCAGCATGTCGCCGACGTGGCCGGGCTCGTACCCCAGGTACCGTCCCACCGCGGTCAGCTCCCGGGGGTTGGACGGGAACGTGTCGCCCGGCCTCCCCCGTACCAGCATCACCGCGTTGCGGACCCGGGTCGCCAGCACCCACGCCTCGTCCAGCGTCTGCGCGTCCTCGGCGGAGAGCAGCTCCGCCGCGCACGCCGCGGCCAGCGCCTCACGGGTCCGGGTGGTCCGCAGCCCCGGCTCCGCCCAGCCGTGCTGCATCTGCAACAGCTGGACCGTCCACTCGACGTCGCTCAGCCCGCCCCGGCCCAGCTTCGTGTGGAGCGTCGGGTCAGCCCCGCGCGGCAGCCGCTCGGACTCCATCCGGGCCTTGAGCCGCCGGATCTCGCGGACCGCGTCCTCCCCCAGTCCCTCGGGCGGGTAGCGCAGCGGATCGATCAGCTCGATGAAGTCGCGGCCCAGATCCGCGTCGCCGGCCATCGGCTGGGCGCGCAGCAGCGCCTGGCTCTCCCAGACCAGCGCCCAGCGCCGGTAGTACGCCTCGTACGACTTCAGGGTGCGGACCAGCGGTCCGCTCTTGCCCTCGGGGCGCAGATCGGCGTCGATGATCAGCGGCGGGTCCGCGGTGGGCAGCTGGAGCAGCCTGCGCATCTCGGCCACCACCCGGTTCGCGGCCCGTGCCGCCTCCTGCTCGTCGACGCCCTCGCGCGGCGCGTGGACGAACAGGACGTCCGCGTCGGAGCCGTATCCGAGCTCCTGGCCACCGAAGCGGCCCATGCCGATCACGGCGAACCTGGTGGGCAGGGTGTCGCCCCATTCGGCGCGCACGGCGGCGCGCAGGGCCCCGGCGATGGTGACGGCGTTGAGGTCGGTAACGGCGGTGCCGACGCGGTCGACGAGCGCGCCCGGGTCCTGTTCCGCGGGGCTGTCCTCGGTGCCGTAGGAGCTGATGAGGTCTGCGGAGGTGGTCCGGAACAGTTCGCGCCGGCGCACCCCGCGCACCACCGCCACCGCCGATTCCGCGCTTCCCGAGCGCCCCACCGCTGCCAGCACCTCCTGCTCCAGGGCGTCCCGGCCGCGCGGCTTCAGCCCCTGCGGGTCGCCGAGGATGGTCACCGCCTCCGGGGCGCGGAGCAGCAGGTCGGGGGCGAGCCGGCCGGCCGACAGGACCCGGGCGAGGTTCTCCGCCGCCGCACCCTCGTCGCGCAGGAGGCGCAGGTACCACGGGGTCTTTCCCAGGGCGTCGGACACCTTGCGGAAGCCGAGCAGCCCGGCGTCCGGGTCGGCGGAGTCCGCGAACCAGCCGAGCAGCACGGGCAGCAGGGTGCGCTGGATGGCGGCCTTGCGCGAGACGCCGGACGACAGCGCCTCCAGGTGCCGCAGCGCGGCCGCCGGGTCCTCGTAGCCGAGGGCTTCGAGCCGGTGCGCGGCGGCCTTCGCGCTGAGCCGGGACTCGCCGGGGGCGAGCTGGGCGACCGCGTCGAGCAGCGGCCGGTAGAACAGCTTCTCGTGCAGCCGGCGCACCACGGAGGCGTGCCGCTTCCAGGCCTGGTTGAGCTCGGTGACGGGGTCGGTGCGCATGCCCAGCGAGCGGGCGAGGCGCCGCAGGTCCGGTTCGTCCTCCGGGACCAGGTGGGTGCGGCGCAGCCGGTAGAGCTGGATGCGGTGTTCCATCGTCCGCAGGAAGCGGTAGGCGTCGTCCAGCTGCGCGGCGTCCACCCGGCCCACGTAACCGCCCCGGGCGAGCGCGCCCAGGGCCTCCAGGGTCGAGCCGCTGCGCAGGGCGGTGTCGTTGCGGCCGTGCACGAGCTGGAGCAGCTGTACGGCGAACTCGACGTCCCGCAGCCCGCCGGGGCCGAGCTTGATCTCGCGGTCGACCCGGTCGACGGGGATCGTGTCGATGACGCGGCGGCGCATCTTCTGCACGTCGGGGACGAAGTTCTCCCGGTCGGCGGCCTGCCAGACGAGCGGCGAGACGGCGTCGACGTACTCGGCGCCCAGCGCGGGGTCACCGGCCACCGGCCGGGCCTTGAGGAGCGCCTGGAACTCCCAGGTCTTGGCCCAGCGCTGGTAGTAGGCGAGGTGCGAGGAGAGGGTGCGCACCAGGGGCCCGTTGCGGCCTTCCGGGCGGAGGTTGGCGTCCACGGGCCAGATGGTGCCCTCGACGGTGGTGTCGGAGCAGATCCGCATCATGTGCGCGGCCAGCCGGGTGGCGGCCGGGATGGCGGCGCTCTCCTCGGCGCCGTCGGCGGGTTCCGCCACGAAGATGACGTCCACGTCGGAGACGTAGTTCAGTTCGTGGCCGCCGCACTTGCCCATCGCGATGACGGCGAGGCGGCACTGCGCGGCGTCCTCCGGCGTCGCCGTACGGGCGATGGCGAGGGCGGCCCGCAGGGTCGCGGTGGCCAGGTCCGCGAGCTCGGCGGCGGTCTGGGCGACATCGGTGGTGCCGCACACGTCCCGGGCCGCTATCGACAGCAGGCACCGGCGGTAGGCGACGCGCAGGGCGTCCTGGTCGTCGGCCCCGGCCAGCTCGTGCTCGAACTCGGCCACCCCGGGGTGCAGATCGGTGGCCTCGTACGTGACGAGTGCCTGCCAGTCGCGGGGGTGGCGGGCCAGGTGGTCACCGAGCGCCTCGGACGCCCCGAGCACCCCGAGGAGCCGGTCCCGCAGCGGTTTGGCGGTGACGAGGGTGTCCAGCAGGATCTGCCGCTCGTCCGCCTCCTCGGCCTCCACGAGCCGTACGACGCCGCGCAGCGCGAGATCGGGGTCGGCGGTGGCGCCGAGCGCTTCGAGGAGGACGGGGTCGGAGCGTACGGAGGTCAGGTCCGGCAGGTCGAGCAGCCGTTCGGCGGCGGACGGGTCGGTGAATCCGTGTCGCAGCAATCGGGTGAACGTGCTGCTCCTGCGCCCCGGCAACGTCGTCATTCCGTGCTCTCTCCTGCTCGCCGCCCGATCACGTACCAGTCTTACGAGCCTAGTCCCGCACCGATGAATACGGGGCGGTCGCACAGTCTGTACTTCACCGGCAAATCTCGTTCAGCATCCTTCTGGAGGCCCGATCATGTCCGCAGCCGAACCGCACGCCGAGCTGGACCCCCGATACAGCAGCGCCGGCGCGGAGCCCGCCCGCTGGGCCGACGCGCGGAAACTGCTGTCCGATGCCGAGCTGTACTGGCTGACGACGGTCCGCCCCGACAGCCGCCCGCACGTCACCCCGCTGATCGGGGTCTGGTGGCAGGGGGCGCTGTACTTCTCCACCGGCGCGGAGGAGCGCAAGGGCCGCAACCTGGCCGCCAACCCCGAAGTGGTCCTCACGACCGGCACCAACGCCTGGACCGAGGGCTTCGACGTGGTGGTGGAGGGCCGGGCGGAACGAGTGACGGACGCGGCCTCGCTGACCGCTCTCGCCCAGGCCTGGGAGGCGAAGTACGGGAAGTTCTGGCACTTCGACGTCGCGGACGGCGTCTTCGTGGGTGCTCAGGGCAACCGGGCCGAGGTCTTCGCGGTCTCCCCGCGCACGGTCTTCGGCTTCGGCAAGGGCGAGCGGTTCACCCAGACCCGGTGGCGCTTCGCCTGAGCGACCGGGTCTCGGGCACCGGTAGCTCGGGCATGGTCCCGCCCGAGCTACCGGGACGGGTCGGGCATGGTCCCGGTCACGACGGTGGCGTACAGCTCGTCGCAACTGACCACGCGCGGGATCAGGCCACTGCCGCCGACGATCTCCTCTGCGGCGGCGGCCTGCCGTTCGCTCGTCTCGACCAGCAGGCTGCCGCCCGGCGCCAGCCACCTGGGCGCTTCTGCGGCCACCCGGCGCATGACGTCGAGACCGTCGCCGCCGCCGTCGAGCGCCACCAGCGGCTCGTGCACGCGCGCCTCCGCGGGGAGTAGTGCGACATCCCCGGTCGGTACGTACGGCACGTTGGCGAGCAGTACGTCGACACGCCCGCGCAGCGAGCCGGGCAGCGGCGCGAAGAGGTCGCCCTCGTAGACCCGGCCCAGCTCACCGACGTTGCGCCGGGCGCAGCGCACGGCGGCGGGTTCGACATCGGAGGCGTGGAGTTCGACATCCTCCAGCGCCGCGGCGAGCGCGGCGCCGAGCGCGCCCGTGCCGCAGCAGAGGTCGACCACGACGGCGGGTCTCGGGGCGAGTTCCACGGCCTGCCGGATCAGGAACTCGGTGCGGCGGCGGGGAACGAAGACCCCGGGGTCCACGGCGATCCGGAGCCCGCTGAACTCGGCCCAGCCCAGGACGTGTTCCAGGGGCAGACCGGCGGCGCGGCGCTCCACCATGGCGGTGAGCGCGGCGGGGTCGGCAGCGGTGGAGGCGATCAGCTCCGCCTCGTCCTCGGCGAATACGCAGCCGGCGGTGCGGAGGGTGGTGATGACGGATGAGAGGTCGAGCGGTGACAGCGGGACCGGCATGGAGCGGAGCCTTTCGGGAAAAACGCCGATGGGTGCTCCGCGGCCGGGTTATGTCCGATCGGCCACGCGTTGACGAGGGGCGAGCACCCAGCCTGATACAGCGGTGATGGGTCCCACCTCCTTCGGTACGTCCCCGTGCGGGGTCTTGTCTTGCGGTGCGTCCCCGTGCGGGGAATCGCGCGTACGTCCCCGTACGGGGGAACGTCACCCTACCCCAGCGGGGTCCGGCGCGTGCCGGACCCCGCTGGGCGTCAGCGCTTCCGGGGCCGCCAGTCGTTGCCGCCGTCGATGAAGCGGCTGTGTACGGCGACCGAGGTGTTGGCCGCCCGGGTGTGCCGGGCCTCGGCGCTGTGGTGTCGCTCGATCTGCTGGCCGTCGAAGTTGTCCGTGGAGCGGCGCCGTTCCTTCAGCATCAGCTTCACGATCAGGAAGACGATCACCGCGAACAGCACACCGAGCAGTACGAAGATCTCGACCATGGCTCCCCCGTCCCTTGCTGCCTTGGCTTCATTGTCAGTGATCGGACAGGTACGGTCCACCGGAACCTTGGGCTCCGCAGGCGCGGCCCGTTCCGGAGCCCGATGACGTGAGGAACAGAGGACCAACACCGCGCCGCGCGGTGCGTTCGGGTGTCAGTCGAGGGGCGTGTCTTGGTGGGCCGCCGCGATGGCGTCGATGCGGGCGGCCAGGTCGAAGTCCGCCTCCGTCAGTTTGTAGTTGGCGTCGTGTGTGGTGACCGCGATGTGCAGGTGGTCAATCCTCAGATCGATGTCGGCGTGGTGGCCGATGCGCCGCTCCCGGTCTGCGATGTGCACGATCATCGCGACGCCTGCGTGGTAGCGGATGTCGACGCGACGGTGGATCTCGTCTCCGTCTCGCGTCCACTCCGGGAGCGCGGCCAGCCGCTCCGCGATCTCCCCGTCGGTCAGCGGCTGCGGTACGCCCGCCATGTCATCCCCTCTCGGTCACCGATGCCAACACCTCAGCAAGGTCTTGGCCGATCGGGGCATCCTGCACCGGACTGCGAGTAGTCCGTCGCACCACCAGCCCTCTTCAAGCCACAACGATTGGTTGTGGCTGCCTAGGATGACGACGTGGACACCGAGGCATTGCGATCGTTCGTCCGGGCCGCCGAGCTCGGGCAGCTGCGGCATGCGGCCGATGAGCTGGGCGTGACGCAGCAGGCGGTCTCCAAGCGGATCGCCGCGCTGGAGCGGAAGCTGGGGGTCCGCCTGTTCACCCGCACCCCCCGAGGGGTTGAGCTGACCCTGGACGGTCAGGCCTTCCTCCCCCACGCACGGAGCATCGTGGCGGGTGTCGAGCGCGCCGTCGCCGCGGTCAGGCCGGGCTCACGGGCCCTGCGCATCGACGTCCTCGGCCTGCGGAGCGCGCAGGCCCTCGTGCTGCACGACTACTGGCGGTCGCGTCCGGAGTCCGGCCTCGACGTGGTGACCCTCCGGGTCAACGACCCGCGTGTGGCGGCCGCCGCCGTCGCGGCGGGCGATATCGACGCCTCGTTCCGCACCGTCACGGACCCGGACGCGCTGCCGCCCGGGGTGCGGATGATCCACGCGTTCGACTCTCCCCTGGAACTCCTGGTCGGCCCGGCGCATCCGCTCGCCTCCGCGTCCAGCCTGACACCGGCGCAGTTGCGCAAGCACCGGATCTGGGTGCCGGGCATCGCGCCACTGAGCGAGTGGTCGGACTTCTACGACCAGCTCGTCACCGCGTTCGACCTGCGTATCGACGCGGCCGGGCCGCACTTCGGTGACGAGGTGCTCCTCGACACCCTCGCGGAGTCCGGGCAGGTGGCCACCCTCGTGGGGGCGCGCGACCGGTACACCTGGCCGGCGGAGTACGACCTGCGCCGCATCCCGGTCGTGAGTCCGACCCTCGCGTACCCGCTGTCGCTCATCGTCCCCGCGGCGAACCCCCATCCGGGGCTGCGCGGGGTCATCGCCCACCTCGAAGGCCTGCCGCCTCTCGCCGGACCGGTCTGGCGCCCGACCTGGGCAACGTGAACCGGCCGTCGTCCCCGTCACCGCACCCCACCACCGCAAAGGATCGTGGCATGTCCAACGACCGCCTCATGCGCGTCCACAGCCCCGAGTTCCGTGCCATGTCCGAGCGGGTCCTGCTGGCCACCCGGCTCACCTCCCGGCTGAACGTCCTGCCCTTCGAGGACGAGACGGGAAAGGCCGAGCTGTTCGATCAGATCCTCGGCAGACCGCTGCCCCCGAAGGTCACGGTCTACCCGCCCTTCTACACGGACCACGGGCTCCGACTGGACCTGGCCGAGCGGGTGTTCATCAACCAGAACTGCACGTTCCTGGACTACGCGGGCATCCGGCTCGGTGAGCGGGTGATGGTCGGACCCAACGTCATGTTCATCACCCTCGGCCACCCGGTCGATCCCGGGGAGCGGCGGGAATGGCTGACCGGCGCGCCCATCGACGTGGCGGAGAACGTGTGGATCGGCGCCGGAGCCAAGATCCTGCCGGGCGTCAGCATCGGCCGCGACGCGGTCATCGCCGCCGGCTCCGTCGTGGCCGATGACGTTCCACCGGCCAGCCTGGTGACGGGTGGCAAGGCGGCGGTGCGGAGGCGGTGGTGATCCCGCCCGGAACGGTACTCAGCAGCGCCGCGCGGGAGTTACGCAGGCTGGGCCGTCGGCAGGTCCGCAGGGTGCCTGGCCGTCGGCAGGTCCGCAGGGTCGGGTCTTAGGCCCGCCGCCCCGGCGCCCGCACCGCCAGCCATGCGCACAGCGCGGCCAGCGGAAGCTCGGCACAGACCGCCATCGCTATCGCCGTGACGAGGTCGCTCCCCGCAGCAGCCGTCGTGGTGTCGAACCAGGCATCGACCACAAGCAGAGTGGCGGCCGCGGTGGCCGCCAAGCGATGCCGCCGGTCGCCACGGGCAGCAAGGACTCCGGTGCCGATCAGGCCGACCGCCTCAAGCGCATCGAGCCCCATCCAGGGGACTTGCCAGCGGGCGGCGGTCGCGGCGGCGGGCAGCCCAGTCGCCAGCACGTACAGCCAGGGCAGCAGAGCGAGCCCGCACACGACCAGCAGCCACCCGGCCCGGCCGACCAGCCGCGAGCCCGGCTCGGCCTCGGCCACCACCCGGTCTGCCCCCTCCGGCCGCGCACGGTCGTGCGGCAGAACGCCCTCCGCACCCTCGCCGCCCTCCGTACCCTCGCCGCCTCCGGCTACGAACCGCTCAGTATGTGAGGCCAGTTCTCGCATGCTCTCGCTCCCTTTCGCGTTCCCTTCCCTTACGACCTCCAGCCTCCGTCTCGTACCCAGGCACCGTCAGTCACGCAGCTATCCGGCCTGGGGTGGAGAAAAGTGCACCCCGGCCCCGGGCGCAGACGTCATGGCCCGGCGGTGGCGAGCGGCTCTACTGTTTCGGGCATGCACTTCAGAACGTGGCAACCGGATCTTCTGCGGCGGCCGTTCGGAGGTGCGGGCCGCGCCACGGCGTTCCACTGCGCCGGCATCGCGATCCAGTTCGGTGTGCTGCTGGTCCTGGCGCTGCCATGGATCTACTTCGTGCCGGCGGCGCTGTGGGCCGTGACGGTGGCCGTCGTGGTGCCGTCGGCCACCGTGGTGCTCGCCGGTCCGCTGCTCACCCGGGTGCAACGGGCACGTTTCCGAGACCGGCTGGACGTGGTCGTGCCCGCTCCCGCGGGCCTGGCGGAGCGGCCCGGACGGCAGGGCATCCGGCAGTGGCTGAGCTCGGCTCCGGGCCGCCGCCAGTTGCGCTACCACCTGCTCGTGGGTCCGCTGTGCGCGCTCGGCGGTCTGGCGGTCCTGGTGCTGTGGGCAGCGGGGGGTGCCGCGGCCTCGGTCTGTGTGTGGCTCTGGGTGACCCCGTGGCAGTGGCGGGCGGAGAACGCGGGCTATGCGGTGAAGGCGGCGTATGTCACCGCCGCAGGCGTCGCCCTGCTCTACCTGACCGCCTGGCTGGCGAACGGGCTGGCACGCCGGGACACCCGCGCGGCGAACGCGCTGCTCGGGCCGAGCCGCGAGGAGGAACTGACCCGACGCGTGAAAGACCTCGCCGAGAGCCGCGCGGGCGTGGTCGACGCGGCCGACGCCGAGCGGAGACGGATCGAGCGCGATCTGCACGACGGTGCGCAGCAGCGTCTGGTGGCGCTCGCGGTCAACCTCGGCCTCGCCAAGGCCACACTCGGTGACCTGCCGGAGGATGCCCGAAGGGTGATTGACGAGGCGCACCGCGAGGCGAAGGAGGCCATCTCCGAGCTGGACAATCTCGTACGTGGCCTACATCCGGCGGTTCTGGAGGACCGCGGGCTCGACGCCGCCCTCTCCGGCGTCGCCGCCCGGCTTCCCCTGCCGGTCCGCCTGTCGGTGAACATGGAGCGGCGCTCATCGCCCACCGTCGAAGCGGTCGCGTACTTCGTGGTCTCCGAGACCCTGACAAACGTGGTCAAGCACGCCCAGGCTTCGAAAGCCGAAGTGACCATCGAACAGACGAGGGGGACACTATTGATCGCCATCACGGACGACGGCGTAGGAGGCGCGGATCCCTCGGGTGTCTCGGGCACCGGGCTCGCGGGACTCGCCAAGCGCGTCGCGTCTGTCGACGGCACGTTCTCCTGCCGCAGTCCCCTCGGGGGCCCGACTGTTGTCACCGTGGAGCTGCCGTGCGCGCCGTGATCGCCGAGGATTCCGTCCTGCTGCGGATCGGGGTGGTCAAGGTCCTGGAGATGGCGGGCTTCGAGGTGTGCGCCGAGGTGGCCGACGCGGCGGGGTTGCTGACGGCGGTGGAAGAGCATCGGCCGGACATCGCCGTGGTCGACGTCCGGATGCCGCCCGGATTCACCGACGAGGGGGTGCGAGCCGCTCTCGTGATCCGTCAGCAGTGGCCGGACACCGCCGTGCTGTTGCTGTCGCAGTACGTGGAAGAGCGGTACGCGGTCGATCTCCTCGCCACCAACACGTCCGGCGTCGGCTACCTGCTCAAGCAACGGATCGCTGACGTCCAGGAGTTCGCGGAGTCGGCACGCAGGGTCGCGGCCGGCGGCACCGCGCTGGACCCGCAGGTCGTTGCACAATTGCTGGTGCGGCGCCACAGCGATCCGCTCGACCGGCTGACGCCGCGCGAGCGTGAGGTGCTGGAACTGATGGCGGGCGGCCGGTCCAACGCCGGGATCGCGGCCGGACTCGTGATCAGCGACAGCGCGGTTGCCAAGCACATCAACAGCATCTTCACCAAGCTCGACCTGCCCAGGGCGGAGGCCGACCACCGTCGAGTGCTGGCTGTCCTTCGCCTGCTCGGCGTCGCGAACGGCTAGCGATAGACGGCCCAGAGTTGATCAGGGACTACAACACAGGCAGCAGGTTCTTCAGCTAGAAGGCGGTGGCCTCGCTGCGGTACCCGAATGTCTTTCCGGGATGTTCGTCGAAGGCGGTCGCGATGCGCTGACAGCCGGTGGCACGGTGTTGTCGGCGCGTATGCGGTTTTTGATACGCGGACGATATGTGCCCGCTCGTAACATCGAGAGTATGCGTGTGTTGATCGTCGAGGACGAACCCTATATGGCGGAAGCCATCCGCGACGGCCTGCGCCTGGAAGCGATCGCGGCCGACCTCGCGGGTGACGGCGACACCGCCCTGGAAATGCTGAGCATCAACAGATACGACATCGCCGTCCTCGACCGCGATATCCCCGGCCCTTCCGGTGACGAGATCGCCAAACGCATCGTCGCCTCGGGCAGCGGCATGCCGATCCTCATACTGACCGCGGCCGACCGCCTCGACGACAAGGCATCCGGCTTCGAACTCGGCGCCGACGACTACCTCACAAAACCGTTCGAACTGCAGGAACTCGTCCTCAGGCTCCGGGCACTCGACCGCAGGCGGGCCCACAGCCGGCCTCCGGTCCGTGAAATCGCAGGGCTGCGGCTGGACCCGTTCCGACGCGAGGTCTACCGGGACGGCCGCTACGTCGCGCTGACGCGCAAGCAGTTCGCCGTACTTGAGGTCCTCATCGCCGCCGAGGGCGGTGTCGTCAGCGCCGAGGAACTTCTGGAGCGCGCGTGGGACGAGAACGCCGATCCGTTCACCAATGCTGTCCGAATCACCGTCTCAGCACTGCGCAAGCGTCTCGGTGAGCCGTGGATCATCGCCACGGTCCCCGGCGTCGGCTACCGGATCGATGCACAGCCGCAGGCCGGAGAGGGGGGAGGGAACCATGGATAGAGCGCCTGGATTGAGTGTCCGCCTCAAGCTCACCCTCAGCTACGCCGGATTCCTCATGCTCGCCGGTGCCTTGGCGCTCGCCGCCGCAGGAGTGTTCCTCCTGCGACAGGGGTGGTTGCAAACCAACGAAGAGGGGGCGTGGAAAAGAAACCCGGTCATCGACTTCGTGCAGGGTTTCGCGCCAACGGCAGCCGCAGTAATGGTGCTCCTCCTCGTGTTCGGCCTCATGGGAGGATGGATCCTCGCTGGTCGTATGCTCGCCCCCCTGGCCCGCATCACCAACGCTACCCGCACGGCCGCTACGGGATCGCTCTCGCACCGTATCCAGATGCCGGGCCGCCGGGACGAGTTCCGCGAACTTGCCGACGCCTTCGACGCGATGCTCGCTCGGCTTGAAGCACACGTCGCCGAGCAGCAGAGATTCGCGGCGAACGCCTCGCACGAACTGCGCACTCCGCTGGCCATCTCGAAGTCACTTCTCGACGTGGCCCGCACAGATCCATCACACGACACCGGCGAAGTCCTCGACCGCCTCCAGGTTGTCAATACCCGAGCGATCGACCTCACTGAAGCGTTGCTCCTGCTCAGCCGAGCCGACCAGCGATCCTTCGCCCGCGAACAGGTCGACCTGTCCCTCATGGCGGAAGAAGCCACCGAAACGCTTCTCCCCCTCGCGGAAAAGAACGGCGTCACCATCGAGACCCGCGGCGACATCACCCCCACGAGCGGATCGCCGGCGCTACTGATGCAACTGACCATGAACCTCGTGCACAACGCGATCGTCCACAATCTGTCCGAACAGGGCAGGGTGTGGGTCACTACCGGCGTCCACTCCGGCACCGTGATACTCACGGTCGAAAACACCGGCGAGAAACTGCCTCCACACATGGTCTCGACGCTCACCGAACCATTCCAGAGGGGCACCGAGCGTATCCACGCCAACCAGACGGGCGTCGGCCTCGGCTTGGCCATCGTCACCACCATCACTCGCGCGCACGACGGCACCCTCACCCTCACCCCGCGTGACACGGGCGGCCTGCGCATCACGGTGGAACTGCCCGCAGGCACCTCCCCGCGGTCGTGATACGCGCTCATCCGACAGGACCACGAGCATGCCGAAGTACAGGATGCTCTCGGCCGGATCGCACGGTGGGTTTCGTCCGTCATAGGCCAGGACGCTGGGGCCAGGGCCCCTCGGCCGACGTCGAAGTGCCGCCCGTCGACTATGGCCGGGTGACCAGCACCGCGCCAACGTATCGGCAGCATATCGAAAACTGCATACGTGCCGGCAACACTCGGTCTCCTTGAATGGAGGCATGACCTACAGCGAACCAGTGGGAATCACCGCCTTCGGATGTGGGCGGGACGAAGCCGCTCGGTTCCGTGAACTGGCGCCCCGATTCGGCGTGACACTGACGATCACAGAATCCGCGGTGTCGGAGGATGACGTTTACCTGGCATCCGGGAACCGGTGCATCAGCGTCGGACACAAGACCCGGATCACCCCGGCGGGACTTCGGGTGCTGAGCCGAGTCGGCGTCTCCTACATCTCCACAAGAAGCATCGGGTACGACCACATCGACGTGGATTATGCGGCTCGCCTCGGCATTTCCGTCGGGAACGTCTGCTATTCGCCCGACAGCGTCGCCGACTACACGGTGATGATGCTGTTGATGGCAGTGCGCCACGCCAAGTCCACCGTCCGCCGCACGGATGTGCACGACTACCGACTGCACGACGTACGAGGGAGAGAGCTGCGCGACCTGACCGTCGGCGTGGTCGGAACGGGGCGCATCGGCACGGCCGTCACGGAAAGGCTCAGCGCCTTCGGATGCCGGATATTGGCGCACGGAAATCGTGCCGGCGACCCCGGCGACGTGGTGTCGCTCGATGACTTGCTGAGGTCGAGCGACGTCGTCACGCTCCATGCGCCACTCAACGCCGAGACGCACCACCTTCTCGACCGTGCGCGCATCCGGCACATGAAACCCGGCGCGTTCGTGGTCAACACCGGGCGCGGTGCCCTCATCGACACGGCCGCGCTGGTCGCGGCGCTGGAGGACGGACACCTGGGCGGTGTCGCCCTCGATGTCGTCGAGGGCGAGGAAGGCGTGTTCTACGTCGACCGGCGGAACGCGCCCATCGAGAGCAAGTCACTGTTGCGGCTGCAGGAAATGCCGAACGCGTTCATCAGTCCGCACATCGCGTATTACACGGACCGCGCCCTGAGCGACACGGTAGAGAACTCGATCATCAACTGTCTGGAATTCGAAAGCGGGAATCAGCATGTCTAAGGCCAAACTTCAGGTCGGAATCCTCTTCGGAGGCTGCTCGGAGGAACACCCCATCTCCGTCAAGTCAGCGCAGGAGATCGCGCGGAACCTCGACCCGGACAAGTACGAGCCGCACTTCATCGGGATCACGCGCGGCGGCGCCTGGAAACTCTGCGAAGGCCCCGCCGCGGACTGGGAAAGCGCCGTCGCGTACCGGTCCGCCGTGCTGTCCCCGGACCGAGGTGTGCGCGGACTGCTCGTCCTCGATCAGGGAAAGTACGAGACGATCGGCCTGGATGCCGTGGTGCCCGTCCTGCACGGCAGACTCGGGGAGGACGGCGCGATCCAGGGTCTGCTCGAACTGTCCGGAATCCCTTACGTGGGCTGCGATGTCCAGAGTTCCGCGCTGAGCATGGACAAGTCCCTCGCCTATGTCGTCGCGGCGGACGCCGGGATCGCCACGCCGAATTTCCGGACGGTCCCGGCCGGCGAGGGCATCGACGCCGACCGGCTCACCTATCCCGTCTTCGTGAAGCCGGCCCGTTCGGGATCTTCCTTCGGGGTCAGCAAGGTCTCGCATGCGGGAGACATTCCGGCCGCGCTGCGCGTTGCCCGGCGGTATGACACGAAGGTTCTGGTCGAGGAGGCGGTCGTCGGCAGCGAGGTCGGATGCGCCATCCTGGGCGGGGGAACGGACCTGATCGCGGGGGAAGTCGACCGGATCGCCCTGTCCCACGGCTTCTTCCGGATCCACCAGGAGGACGAACCCGAGACCGGCTCCGACAATTCGACGCCGATTGTCCCCGCCGATATTCCGGCTGAATCCCGGGCACGCGTCCAGGAAGTGGCGAAGGCCGTCTACCGCGCCCTGGGCTGCAGCGGCCTCGCCCGCGTGGACCTGTTCCTCAAGGACGACGGACAGGTCGTCCTCAACGAGGTCAACACGTTCCCCGGCATGACCTCCTACAGCCGTTATCCGAGGATGATGGCCGCCGCCGGGGTTCCGCTGTCCGATGTGATCGACCGTCTGGTGACCGGGGTGCTCGCCCGGTCCCTGCCTTCGACGGAGCAGGCCGATGCGTAACGACTTCGTCTTCATGGACGAGTTCATGCCCGGGGTCCGCTGGGACGCCAAGTACGCCACGTGGGACAACTTCACCGGAAGACCGGTCGTCGGATACCTGGCCAATCGCATCGTCGGCACCAGGGCTCTGTGTGCGGGATTGCAGGGCGCACGAGAGGAGGCGGCCTCGTACGGGTTCGGCCTGCTTCTCTGGGACGGCTACCGTCCGCAGCGCGCCGTGGACTCTTTCCTGCGCTGGTCGGAGCAGCCGGAGGACGGCCGCACCAAGCACCGCCACTACCCCAATATCGACCGGCCCGAGATGTTCGAGAACGGATATGTGGCCGCCAAGTCGGGCCACAGCCGCGGCAGTACGGTCGACCTGACGCTGTACTGCCTGGACAGCGGCGACCTCGCCGCCATGGGTGGCGACCACGATCTGATGGACACGGTCTCGCACCACGGAGCGGATGGAATCCCGCAGGCCGCGGCGGACAGCCGCAGACGTCTTCGCTCCATCATGGAGACCAGCGGATTCAGCTCCTACGCCTGCGAGTGGTGGCATTACACGCTCAAGGACGAGCCCTACCCGGACACGTATTTCGACTTTCCCATCACACAAGTGAGCCTGGGATGAATACCGCGAGGCTCCGCCGGTCCGGCGGAGCCCCGGCGTCCCCGGACGCCGAACGGCGAAAGCTAAGGGCAGCCCCACCAGAACCACCACCTATCGCCGGCGTATCGAGAACCGCATACGCCCCGGCAACACCCCGCCGCCTTCACTGGAGCCATGACTCAGAGCCGGCTGTCCCCCGCCCCGCACCACCTCTCCCTCGCCGAGATCGCCGCGCTCGTCGGCGGCCGGGTCACGGGTGACGTGACCGTCACAGTGAGTGCGCCGACCGTACTCGACAGTCGGCACGGCGAACCGGGCGGTCTCTTCGTCGCCATGGCCGGTGAGCACGCCGACGGCCACGACTACGTCGGCCGCACCCGGGCGACCGCCGTGCTCGGCTCCCGGCCGACACCGCTCCCCACCGTCGTCGTCGACGACGTACCGGCCGCACTGCAGACACTCGCCGCCCACTCCGTGGCCCGGCTGCGCGAGCGGCTCACCGTCGTAGCGGTGACCGGCTCGCAGGGCAAAACCAGCACCAAGGACCTGCTGTCCGCGGTCCTTTCTGGCGCCGGGCCGACCGTCACCACACACGGTTCGTACAACAACGAACTCGGCGTGCCCCTGACCATGCTGCGCGCCGACGCGCACACCCGCTTCCTCGCCCTCGAAATGGGCGCCCGCCACCTCGGCGACATAGCCCACCTCACCGGCCTGGTCGCACCCGACATCGCGGTCGTGCTCAATGTCGGCCAGGCCCACATCGGGGAGTTCGGCTCGCGTGCGGCCATCGCACGGACCAAGGGCGAACTCGTGCGTGGCCTCGCACCCGGCGGCACTGCCGTCCTCAACGCCGACGACCCCCGCGTCGTCGCGATGCGTGCGCTGACCGACGGGCCGGTCCTGACCTTCGGCCGCGCCGAACACGCCGACATTCGTGTCCAGGAACTGGTCCTCGACCGCCTGGGCCGGGCGACCTTCACGCTACGCACCTCCGGCGCCTCGGCCCGTGTCGCGCTGCCGATCGTGGGCGCCCACCAGGCACTCAACGCGGCGGCCGCCGCAGCGGCGGGACTCGCGGCCGGAATCCCCCTGGTCACCTCGGCGGTGGCCCTCAGCACCGCCTCACTGTCCAAATGGCGCATGGAGGTGCGCCCCCTGGCCTGCGGCGCGACCCTGCTCAACGACTCCTACAACGCCAACCCCGACTCCACCCGAGCCGCCCTGGACACACTCGCGGCCATCACAGGCCACCGCCGTATCGCCGTACTCGGCGCGATGCTCGAACTCGGCGCCGACAGCGAGGCCGAACACCGAGCAGTGGGCGAATACGCAGCCGCGCGCGCCGACCTGGTGGCCGTCGTCGGCGAAACCGCCCGCCCCGTCACCGCCGCCGCGGGAATGCGGGCGGTCGCACTCACCGACAACCGAGCGGCCGTCGACTGGCTGCGCGAGCACCTCACCGACGGCGACATCGTCCTCGTGAAGGCGTCGCGCGGCGCCCGCCTCGACGAGGTGGCCGCCGCACTCGGGTAACCGTGCGGCGCGGGCTCAGCGCCCGCGCCGGCGCATGTACAGGTCGAAGGCGCGGTAGACCAGCGGTCGCAGCGGCAGATCCCACTCCCCGACGTACCGCACCGCCCGCCCCCCGGTGCCGGCCTTGAACCGGATCAGGCCCACCTGCGGATCGGCGACGTCGAGCGTTGGCGTGATGCCGCGCAGGTCGTACACGTCGCAGCCCGCCGCCAGAGCGTCACGGATCATCGCCCACTGGCAGGCGTTGGAACCCCGCACCTCACGCTTGGCCGTCGAGGAGGCGCCGTACGCGTACCAGGCGTGTCCGCCGACCCGCACCAGGATCGTCGCGGCCACCAACTCACCCTCGTGGCGGGCCAGATAGAGCACGATCCGTCCGGGATCCTCGGCGCTCAACTCCGCGAACATCGTCTCGAAGTACGTCAACGGCCGCGGCGTGAATCCGTCGCGCGCGGCGGTGTGCGCGTAGAGCTCGTGGAACGCCGCGAGGTCCGACGCGGCACCGACCGTGACCTCGACCCCCACCTTCGCGGCCTTCTTGATGTTGCGGCGCCACTGCTGGTTCATAGCCTTCAGAACGTCGTCCTCCGACCTTCCCACCAGCGGCACCTCGTACGTGAACTGCGGCTGCCCGGCCCCGAACCCGTCCTCAGGGCTCTGCGGCAGCCAGCCGCCCGCCCGGAGCCGTCGGCTCACCTCGGCACCGGTCGGATCGACGTGCCCGTCGGGGAGTCCGGTGAGCCGCCCCACCGCAGGATCGGCCACGCCGTCCTTGACCTGCGCCGCATCCCAGGTGTGCGTCCGCACCGGCGGGCACAGCCGGATCGCGAACGCGCCACGGACCTTGAGATATGCCGCCAGCGGGTCGAGCCACGCACCGATGTCCCCGGACCAGTCGATGTCAGGACCCCACGGCACATACGCAAGTGTGAACCGCGACAGCCCCGGCACCGGCCGGTGAAGGACAAGCCCCGCCCCCACAAGCCGACCGCCGTCGAACCATCCGAGCGACTCACTGCGCCACTCCGTCTTCACCCGCCCCCACGCCGGAGTCTGCAGAAAGTTCACCGACCGACGCGCCCGCACGAAGGCCAGGTGCTCGGCGTCGCTGATCGGCGCGACGGTCAGTGTCACAGGGAGGAACAGGGGTGCTGGTTCGCGGTAGGACATGGCGCCAGCCAAGTCGGCCCCGTGTTGCCGGCGCGTATCCGCTTTTCGATATGCCGAAGATACGCGCCACTCAGCCGCTCCGCGGGCCCCGGCACGGAACCCGCACCAGTTCGCCCTGGGCTGCGGAACGAGTCTTCGCCTGCGGCACTTCTACGCCTCTGTGCTCCTGGACGCCGGAGCGAACATCAAGGCGCTCCGCCCGTCCGGGCCTGACGGCCCAGAGCTGATCATGACTGCGGGCGGGCCACTCCGGTTGAACCGGGTGACCCGCCCGCAGTGCGCTCTCCGTGCCGCTGATCAGGGACTACAGCACCGGCAGCAGGTTCTTCAGCTCGAAGGCCGTGACCTCGCTGCGGTACTCCTCCCACTCCTGCTTCTTGTTGCGAAGGAAGAAGTCGAAGACGTGCTCGCCGAGCGTCTCCGCGACCAGTTCGCTCTTCTCCATCAGCGAGATCGCCTCGCCCAGGTTCTGCGGGAGCGGCTCGATGCCCATCGCGCGGCGCTCGGCGTCGGACAGGGCCCAGACGTCGTCGTCGGCGCCCGCCGGGAGTTCGTAGCCCTCCTCGATGCCCTTGAGGCCGGCGGCCAGCAGGACCGCGTACGTCAGGTACGGGTTGGCGCCGGAGTCGATCGAGCGGACCTCGACGCGGGCAGAGCCCGTCTTGCCGGGCTTGTACATCGGGACCCGGATGAGGGCGGAGCGGTTGTTGTGGCCCCAGCAGATGTACGAGGGGGCCTCGCCGCCGGCGCCCGCGGCGCGGGAGGAGCCGCCCCAGATGCGCTTGTAGGAGTTGACCCACTGGTTGGTCACGGCGGAGATCTCCGCGGCGTGCATCAGCAGACCCGCGATGAAGGAGCGGCCGACCTTGGACAGCTGGTACTCGGCGCCGGACTCGTAGAACGCGTTGCGGTCGCCCTCGAAGAGGGAGAGGTGGGTGTGCATGCCGGAGCCGGGGTACTCCGAGAACGGCTTCGGCATGAACGTCGCCTGCACGCCCTGCTCCAGCGCGACCTGCTTCATGACCAGACGGAACGTCATGATGTTGTCGGCCGTGGAGAGCGCGTCCGCGTACCGCAGGTCGATCTCCTGCTGGCCGGGGGCGCCCTCGTGGTGGCTGAACTCGACCGAGATACCCATCGATTCGAGCATCGTGATCGCCTGGCGGCGGAAGTCCATCCCGACGTTCTGCGGGGTGTGGTCGAAGTAGCCGGAGCTGTCCGCCGGGGTGGGGCGGCTGCCGTCCACCGGCTTGTCCTTCAGCAGGAAGAACTCGATCTCCGGGTGGGTGTAGAAGGTGAAGCCCAGGTCCGAGGTCTTGGCCAGGATGCGCTTGAGCACGTAGCGCGGGTCCGCGAAGGACGGCGAGCCGTCCGGCATCAGGATGTCGCAGAACATGCGGGCGGTGCCGGGGGCCTCCGCGCGCCAGGGCAGGATCTGGAACGTGCCCGGGTCCGGCTTGGCGATCATGTCCGACTCGTAGACGCGGGCGAAGCCCTCGATGGCCGAGCCGTCGAAGCCGATCCCCTCGTCGAACGCCTGCTCAAGCTCGGCAGGGGCCACGGCCACGGACTTGAGATAACCGAGCACGTCGGTGAACCACAGCCGGACGAACCGGATGTCCCGCTCCTCAAGTGTCCTGAGGACGAATTCCTGCTGCTTGTCCATAGCCACATCCTTGCAGTTCAGACGGTCCGTGCACCACCGCCCGGGGTAGGGGAGACACTGCCAGTATCACGACCCGGGATTTCACCCAGATTACGCACACGACGTGAGATGGAGCACTCGGCCACCCACTACGATCGTCGGCCATGGTGTGCACGGGTCGCGGCAGTCCGGCAACCGCCCTGCGCACACCGGATTTCCGGCCCGTTCCAGACCCTCATCGCCCCTTCGCAGAAGGACCCACGACATGAGCCACGAGAGCCACGACCGCAGGACGCGCATAGAGCAGATGCGCAACGCCGACCGCACGCGGGACCGCCGCAACCGTGTGGCCGCCATAAGCATCGGCGCCGTCGTCGTCGCAGGTCTCGTCGCCTTCGGCAGCTACACGCTGCTCGACAGGTCCGAGGCGTCGGCGGACCAGAAGTCCTCGGACGCGAAGGCCTCGGAGCAGCCCGGGGCGGAGGGGAAGGACGCGGGCGGCGACGCGATCGAGGGCGAGAAGACCTGGGACGCGAAGAAGCTGAGCCGCAACCACGTCACCAAGCCGGTGACGTACCCGATGAAGCCCCCGGTCGGCGGTGACCACGACCCCGTCTGGATGAACTGCGACGGGGAGGTATACAAGAAGCCGATCCCCGACATGAACGCCGTGCACGCGCTGGAGCACGGTTCGGTGTGGGTGACGTACACGGACAAGGCCCCGGCCGCCGACGTGGCCGCGCTGGCGGACCGGGTCTCGAAGACCCCGTACTCGCTGATGAGTCCGTACAAGGACCAGGCGGGCACGATCATGCTGAGCGCCTGGGGCAAGCAGCTGACGGTGGACGGCGCCGGTGACCCCCGGGTGGCGCAGTTCTTCAGTAAGTACGTGCAGGGGCCGCAGACACCGGAGCCCGGTGCGGCGTGCACCGGCGGGCGGGGGGCGGAATGACGGTTACGGAGCGCACCCGGCGCACCCGCTGGGTGGCCGGTTCGGCCGTGGCGCTCGCGGTGCTGTTCGCGGGCGCCGCGACGGTGGCCTCGGCACGGGACGACGGGGCGGGCGAGCACACAAGCGCCGCCGGGTCCGCCCCGCGCACGCCCGGGACGGGGCCCGCGACGGGGCCCGGGACGGACTCGGCGGACGCCGGGTTCGCCCGCGACATGGCCGTCCACCACCAGCAGGCCGTCGAGATGTCCTTCATCGTCCGGGACCGCACGCGGGACGAGGACGTACGCCGGCTCGCGTACGACATCGCCAACACCCAGGCCAACCAGCGGGGCATGCTGCTCGGCTGGCTGGATCTGTGGGAGCTGCCCAAGGTGGCCGCCGGGCAGGAGCCGATGGCCTGGATGGCCGGGGGTGGCGGGAGTGGGCACGAAGGCCATGACATGGCGGGGATGCCCGGCATGGACGGGGACGCCTACCAGGCGCACGACGGGTCCCTGATGCCCGGCATGGCCACCCGCACCGAGCTCCGCCAACTCCGCGAGGCCGGCGGCAAGCAGGCCGAGATCCTGTATCTCCAGCTGATGACCGACCACCACAAGGGCGGCATCGACATGGCGCGCGGCTGCGCGGACCTGTGCACCGTCAAGGTGGAGAAGCGGCTCGCCCGGGGCATGGTCGAGGCCCAGCAGTCCGAGCTGGACGCGATGGCCGACCTGCTCGCCGAGCGTGGAGCGAAGCCCCGTGGAGCGAAGCCCCGAGTCCACGGCTGAGAGTTCCCGCGTACCGCAGATGCACCCGAATGGGTGACAGCGCTCGCGTACCCCGAACGGGCCCCTCACGATGGGTTCGCTCGGGGTCGTAGAGCAGTGCCCACCGGCACGCAGGAGGAGTCCCCCATGACCACCGCCAAGGAAATCATGCACACCGGCGTCACCTGGATCCCGGCGCACGAGACCCTCGACCGCGCCGCACAGCTGATGCGTGAGCACAAGGTCGGCGCGCTGCCCATCTCGGCCGAGGGCGACCAGGACCGGATGATCGGCATCCTGACGGACCGCGACATCGTGGTCGACTGCGTGGCGATGGGCAAGGACCCGTCGAAGGTGACCGCGGGCGACCTGGCTCAGGGCACGCCGCGCTGGATCGACGCGGGCGCGGAGGTTGAGGACGTGCTGCACGAGATGCAGGACCACCGGATCCGGCGGCTCCCCGTCGTCGAGAACAAGAAGCTGATCGGCATGATCAGCGAGGCCGATCTCGCACAGCACCTCTCCGACGACCAGATCGCCGCCTGGGCCGAGAAGGTCTACTCCCGCAACTGACCGCACCGCGACTGACCCGCACCGCGTACGGCCTGACCGCCCGACGCGCCCGTCCTCCGCCGCCCGACGCGCCCGTCATCCGCCGCGCGGGGTGACGGGCCGCCGCCGTTTATATACCCGGTAGGGGTAGGGTGGCCGCCATGTTCGGGACGAGGAGTGCGAGGTACGGGCAGCTGCTGCTGTTCGCCGCGCTGCTCTTCGGCATCTTCACCATGCACACGGTCGGTCACCCGGCGGAGCACGGCGGGCGGGGTGGCGCTGCCGCCCCGATGGCCGCCGCCGGGCACGCGGCGGCCGCACCCATGGCCGTCGCGCACGCGGCGGCTGCCCCGGAGGCCGCCGCGCACCCGGACCTCCGGCGCCCCGTCCACCCGGCGCCGATGCGCGGCATGGACCCGATGGCCGTCTGTCTCGCCGTGCTCTCGGTCTGGGGCCTCGCCCTGCTCACCGCTCTCATGGCGGCGCGGCGGCCCGCGAGCGGTCTGCCGCGGACAACCGTCGCCGGTTCTTCGCGCAGGCCCCGGCCCCCTCCCCCACCACGGCCGCGCAAGGCCGTCCTCACCGGTCTGTCGGTACTGCGGATATAGGCGGCGCCCGCGCCCCCGTCCGGGGCGAACCGCGCCCCGTCCGCCCTTCACCACACCGACAACACCTTTGAGGTGCACTCAGTCATGCCCGTTCAGCACACCCGACGCGCCGTGCTCGGCGCATCGCTCGCCCTCGCCGGTACCGGCGCCCTCGCCGCCTGCTCCGACGGCGGCACGAGCTCCGGCCACTCCGGCATGGACCACTCCGCCATGGGCGACGCAGGGCCGTCCGGCACCGCGGCCCCCGAGGGGTACGTGTCCCCCGACGGCCCCGAGGTCGCGGCGGCCGAGAAGCGCCGGGGCTCCGGCCCCGTACGCGAGGTCTCCCTCACCGCCACGCCGTCCCGGCTCGACCTGGGCGGCGGGCACACCGTCAGCACCTGGGCGTACGGGGACCGGCTGCCCGGCAAGGAGGTGCGGGTCACCACGGGCGACACGCTCGCCCTCACCCTGGCCAACCACCTTCCGCAGGCGACCTCGATGCACTGGCACGGGCTCGCCCTGCGCAACGACATGGACGGCGTCCCCGGACTGACCCAGCGGGCGATCGAGCCGGGCAAGGACTTCACGTACCGGTTCGCGGTGCCGGACCCCGGCACGTACTGGTTCCACCCGCACTCCGGCGTCCAGCTGGACCGAGGGCTGTACGCGCCGCTGATCGTGGACGACCCGAAGGAGCCGCTCTCGTACGACAAGGAGTGGGTCGTCGTCCTGGACGATTGGCTCGACGGGGTGGACGGCTCCACCCCCGACGCGGTGCTCCAGGAACTCACCAAGGGGCACAGCGGGCACAGCATGGAGGACATGCCCTCCGCCGATGCCGATGCCGATGCCGGAACCGGGCCCTCGCGCATGCTCATGGGCGCCACCAGCAAGCTGCTCGGCGGCGACGCGGGCGATGTCGGCTACCCGTACTACCTGGTCAACGGCCGCGTCCCGCAGGACCCGGCCGCCTTCAGCGCCCGGCCCGGCGACCGGATCCGGCTGCGGATCATCAACGCGGGCGGTGACACGGCCTTCCGCGTCGCGCTCGGCGGCCACCGGATGACGGTCACGCACACCGACGGCTTCCCGGTCCGGCACACCACGACGGACGCCCTGCTGCTCGGCATGGGCGAGCGGTACGACGTGCTGGTGACCGCCGGGGACGGGGTGTTCCCGCTGACCGCGCTGGCCGAGGGCAAGAAGGCCTCCGCGATGGCGCTGCTGCGGACCGGGGGCGGGGCGGCGCCCGCAGCCACCGTGCGGCCGAAGGAGCTGGACGGTGAGCTGGTGACCTCGGACCGGCTGGTACCGGACGCGTCCGTGGCGCTGTCCGGCCGGACGCCCGACCGGACGGTGCGGATCAGGCTGACCGGTTCCATGGCCGCGTACGACTGGGCGTTCGACGGTAAGCCGTACAGCGCGGACCAGCGCCATCCGGTGCAGACCGGGGAACGGGTCCGGCTGGAGTTCCGCAACGCGACCTTGATGTGGCACCCCGTCCATCTGCACGGGCACACCTTCGCGCTGGCCGGGAACGCGTCCGGGGCCCGTAAGGACACCGCGATCGTGCTGCCCCGGCAAACCCTCACCGTCGACTTCGACGCGGACAACCCGGGGCTGTGGATGCTCCACTGCCACAACCTGTACCACGCGGAGGCGGGCATGATGACGGTCGTCGGCTACCGGAGCTGACCTGCCACCTGGCGGGCCGTCCGGCGGGCCGCACGGCCTTTTACGCGGCCCGCCAGGACATCGCGTCAGTCAGACGATTACACTGGGCGGCGTGCCTCAACTACGCCTCGCACTGAATCAGATCGACTCGACCGTCGGTGACCTCGCCGGCAACGCCGAGGCGATCCTCCACTGGACCCGGCACGCCGCCGCGCAGGGCGCCCACCTGGTGGCGTTCCCCGAGATGGTGCTGACCGGTTACCCCGTCGAGGACCTGGCCCTGCGGTCCTCCTTCGTCGAGGCGTCGCGGGACGCGCTGCGCGCGCTCGCCGCCCGCCTCGACGAGGAGGGCTTCGGGGAGCTGCCGGTCGTCGTCGGATACCTCGACCGCTCCGAGTTCGCCGCGCCGCGCTACGGCCAGCCCGCCGGGTCCCCGCGCAACGCCGCCGCGGTGCTGCACCGGGGCGGAATCGCGCTGAACTTCGCCAAGCACCACCTGCCCAACTACGGCGTCTTCGACGAGTTCCGGTACTTCGTGCCGGGCGACTCGATGCCCGTCGTGCGGGTGCACGGGATCGATGTCGCGCTCGCCATCTGCGAGGACCTCTGGCAGGACGGCGGCCGGGTGCCGGCCGCGCGGGCCGCAGGGGCCGGACTGCTGCTCTCGATCAACGCCTCGCCCTACGAGCGGGACAAGGACGACACCCGGCTCGAACTGGTCCGCAAGCGGGCCCAGGAGGCCGACTGCACGACGGCCTACCTCGCGATGATCGGCGGCCAGGACGAGCTGGTCTTCGACGGCGACTCGATCGTCGTCGACAAGCGGGGCGAGGTCATCGCCCGTGCGCCGCAGTTCGCCGAGGGCAGCGTGATCATCGATCTCGACCTGCCGGCCGCCGCGCCCGACGCGCCCTCGGGCGTGGTGAACGACGGGCTGCGCATCGACCACGTGGTCCTCTCCGAGAAGCCGCTGCCGCCGTACGAGGCGGAGCTGGCCGGCGGGTACGCGGACCGGCTCGACGACGACGAGGAGCTGTACTCCGCGCTCGTCGTGGGCCTGCGCGCGTACGCCGCGAAGAACGGCTTCAGCAGCGTGCTCATCGGGCTCTCCGGCGGGATCGACTCGGCGCTGGTCGCGGCGATCGCCTGCGACGCGCTGGGGGCGGAGAACGTCTACGGCATCTCGATGCCGTCGAAGTACTCCTCCGACCACTCCAAGGGCGACGCGGCCGAGCTGGCGCGGCGCACCGGGCTGAACTTCCGCACCGTACCGATCGAGCCGATGTTCGACGCGTACATGGGGTCGCTGGGGCTCACCGGTCTCGCCGAGGAGAACCTCCAGTCGCGGCTGCGCGGCACGATGCTGATGGCCGTCTCCAACCAGGAGGGCCAGATCGTCCTGGCGCCGGGCAACAAGTCGGAGCTGGCGGTCGGCTACTCGACGCTCTACGGGGACTCCGTCGGCGCGTACGGGCCGATCAAGGACGTCTACAAGACGGCGATCTTCCGGCTGGCGAAGTGGCGCAACCGGGCCGCGGAGGAGCGCGGGCAGACCCCGCCGATCCCGGAGGCCTCCATCACCAAGCCGCCCAGCGCGGAGCTGCGCCCGGGGCAGGTCGACACGGACTCGCTGCCGGACTACGACGTGCTGGACCGGATCCTGGAGCTGTACGTCGACCGGGACCAGGGGCTCGACGCGATCGTCGCGGCCGGGTTCGACGCGGCGCTGGTCGCGAAGACGCTGCGGATGGTGGACACCGCGGAGTACAAGCGGCGGCAGTATCCGCCGGGCACGAAGATCTCGCCCAAGGGCTTCGGCAAGGACCGGCGGCTGCCGATCACGAACCGGTGGCGCGAGTCCGGCTGACGCCGGGGGGTGGGGTACGGCTTCGGCTTCGGGCCCGTCCGGCTGAGGGGTTGTCCTCAATCGCCGGACGGGCTTTCCCTTGTCCTCAATCGCCGGACGGGCTTGAGGGTGCCGGGCGTCGTTGCCTTGGTTTTGCCGGGCGCCGTTGCTCAGTGCGCGTCTACGCTCGTCTCCTGGCGGCCGGCCACCGCGCCCGCCACGACCCTGGACACACCCCGGTCGCGGTCCAGGGCGCCCGCGGTGACCGCCACCGCGAGGCCGGCCACGGCGAGGACCGCGCCGACCAGGGCGGGGGACGTCCAGCCCCAGCCTGCCGCGATGGCCATGCCGCCCAGCCAGGCGCCGCCCGCGTTGGCCAGGTTGAACGCGGAGTGGTTGGAGGCGGACGCCAGGGTCGGGGCGTCCTTGGCCTTGTTCATGACGAGCATCTGCAGCGGCGTCGTCGTCATGAAGCCGACCCCGCCCAGCAGCACCACCATCACCAGCGCCGCCCACTGCACCTGGGCGGCGAACGGGAAGACGACCAGGACGACCGCGAGCGCGCCCAGCGATCCGTACAGCGTGGGACGCAGTGCCCGGTCCGTGAGCGGGCCCGCGGCGAGCGCGCCCAGGGTCATGCCGATGCCGAAGAGCGCCAGCACCAGGGTCACGGAGGACTCCCCGAAGCCCATCGCCTCTGTCGTCATCGCCGAGAGGTAGGAGTACACGGCGAAGACCCCGGCGAAGCCGAACACGGCGGTGAGCAGTCCGAGCAGCACCTGCCGGTTGCCCAGGGCGCGCAGCTCGCGGCGGACGTCCTGGTGGGCCTCGACCGGGATCTGCGGAACGAGCCGGGCGAGCGCGGCCATCGCGCCCAGCCCGATCAGCGCGACGACCAGGAACGTGGCCCGCCAGCCGAGGTGCTGGCCGAGCAACGTGGCGGCGGGCACTCCGACGATGTTGGCGACGGTCAGGCCGAGGAACATCGTCGCCACAGCCCGTGCCTGGCGCCCGTCGGCCACCAGCCGGGCGGCGACGACCGCGCCGACGCCGAAGAAGGCGCCGTGCGGCAGCCCGGCCAGGATCCGGCCCGCGATCAGCCAGCCGAAGCCGGGGGCGAGCGCGGAGGCGAGGTTGCCGACGGTGAAGAGCGCCATCAGGAGCAGGAGCATCCGCTTGCGCGGGACGCGGGAGCCGAGGGCGGTGAGCAGCGGGGCGCCGAGCACCACACCGATCGCGTAGGCCGAGACGAGATAGCCCGCCGTGGGGACGGAGGTGCCGAGGTCGTCCGCGACGTCGGGCAGCAGGCCCATCATCACGAACTCCGTGGTACCGATGCCGAAGGCGCTCACCGCGAGGGCGAGCAGAGCCAGGGGCATGAGGAGAGACCTTTCCGAAGGGGGCGGAGCACGCGACAGCGGACCGGCTCCATCGCCGGTCGGCCTCGGTCTCTGATCGGAACAAATACTCTCAGATGGTTTATGCCGGGAGGTAAACGGACCGTGACGTGACAGATGTCAGGGGCGCCTGGGAACTCAGGAGCGTCGGGAATCCGGAGACGTCAGAGGTTGACGCGGGCGGCGATCGGGAGGTGGTCGCTGTCCGTCGCGGGCAGCGTCCAGGACGACACCGGGTCGACACCCTTCACCATGATCTGGTCGATCCGGGCCATCGGGAACGACGCGGGCCAGCTGAATCCGAAGCCGTCGCCGGCCGCGCCCTGGGTGGAGCGCATCTGGGAGGTGACCGCGTTGAGCGAGCGGTCGTTCATCGTGCCGTTGAGGTCTCCGAGCAGGACGACCCGGTCGAGCCCTTCGTCCGCGATGGCCTCGCCGAGCGCGTCCGCGCTCTGGTCGCGCTGGTTCGCGGTGAAACCGGCGTGCAGCTTGACCCGGACCGAGGGCAGGTGCGCGACGACGAAGCCGACCTTGCCCTTGGGGGTGGTGACGGTGGTCCGCATGGCCCGGACCCAGCCCATCTTGATGTCCACCGGGCGGGTGTCGCTGATCGGGTACTTGCTCCAGAGGCCGACGGTCCCCTGTACCGAGTGGTACGGGAAGCGCCCGGCGAGCGCCGACTCGTAGGTCTTCACCTTGCCGGCGGGCAGTTCCTGGAGGGCGATGACGTCGGCCCCGGAGCCCGCCACCTGCTGGGCGGTGCCCGCGGGGTCGGCGTTGTCCGCGTTGACGTTGTGGGTGGCGACGGTGAGGTCGCCGCCGCCGCCCGACTTGTCGGTGAGCAGTCCGCCGAACACGTTGAACCAGACGATGACCGGCAGCAGGAGCACGATCAGCGCGGTCGCGGAGCGCCGTACCAGGCCCAGTACGAGCAGCACCGGTACGAAGACGGCGATCCACGGCAGGAACGTCTCGGTGAGGCTGCCCAGGTTGCCGATGGTGTTCGGGATGTGGGAGTGCAGGAGCATGACGAAGGTCAGCAGGACCGAGCAGCCGGCCAGGACCAGCCCGCGCCGCCAGATGCCCCGGTCCCGGGCCAGCCTGCCCAGCCTGTCGCTCAGTCTGTCGCGCAGGTCCCGGAAGCGGGGGCCGGTGGGCTGCGGTCCTCCGCCGCCGTTTCCGGTGTCCGCCCTGTACGCCTGCACCATCGCGCTGTCCTCACTGCCTTGCCGTGCACATCGCCGCGCCCACGACCCTAGGCGATGAGCGACGCGATTCCCGCCGTCGACGACGGCCGTACTGCCACCAGGACGAACGAGGAGGCGCGGCGGGTTCCGGCGGGGGGCGGTCTGCGGGGGCTTGTGACAGAACGATCACATGCGTGGGGGTCCGGGCGCGTCAGCCCCGCCCGGCGGCCTCGGCCCGATCCCCTCGACCAGCAGCTGGATGATGCGGTCGGTGAGGTCCTCGGGCAGCGGCGCGTCGGGCCGGTGGATGGTGCGTACGAGCATGGGGCCGAGGAACAGGTCGTCCATCAGCTCCACGTCCGCGTCGCCGCGCAGCTCACCGGCCTCGACGGCCCGCCGGACGGCCGCGAGCATGGCGGCCCGGCGGGGCGCTATCACGGTGCACTGGTACTCGGCCCAGAGCCGGGGGTGGCTCTTCATCTGGGCGAAGACGTTGTGCAGCAGTACGGAGGAGCGCTGGGCCAGTCCGCGTCTGCGCATCGACTCCAGCAGGACGCGCAGGTCACCGAGGCCGGCCGTACCGGAGACGTCGGGTTCCGGGGGCTCGATGTCGCGCAGGACGTCGACGAAGAGCTCCTCCTTGTCGGCCCAGCGCCGGTAGATGGTGGCCTTGCCGACCCCGGCGGTGCGGGCGATCCGCTCGATGGACAGGCCGGCGAGGGGCTCGCCGGCCTCCAGCAGTTCGACGACGGCGTCCAGGATGGCGCGCTCGGCCGCCGCGCTGCGCGGACGCCCTCGACGGGGCTCCTGCTCCTCACCGGGGTCGCGGTCGTGCTCGCCCGGGGCCTGCTCGTCCCGGTCCGCTGCCTGAGCCTGCACGTGAAACCACCTTTCGCCGCCCCCGATTCTCCCCGAACGGACCGGTCCCGGCGGCATCCCCCCGGGGCCGGCCCGTTCCGGCGTCAGCGTGCCGCGGGCGCGGGCACCGTCGGATCGTCCTGGGCGCCGCCCGGGACGGGCGGCTGCGCGGCGGGTGCCTTGCCCGGCAGGAACAGGGCGACCACGATCGCCCCGAGCAGGGCGACGAAGGCCGAGCTGATGGCCGTGACGTGCATGGCGCTGAGGAACGCGTCGTGCGCGGCGGTGACCAGCGGGGCGCCCTTCGGCCCCATCTTCTCCGCGATGCCGAGCGTCGCCTCGATCGACTCCGCCGCGGTGTCCCTGGCGGCGGCCGGGAGCGCCCCGAGGTGGCTCTCGATGTCGCTCCGGTAGACGGCGGAGAGCACGGAGCCGAGGACGGCGATCCCGAGCGCGCCGCCGACCTGCCGGAACGTGTTGTTGACGGCCGAGCCGGAGCCGGCCTTCTCGCGCGGCAGCGCCTGCATGACGGCGACGGTGACCGGCGGCATCACATGGGCCATGCCGGTGCCCTGCACGAAGAAGACCACACACATCAGCCAGACGGGGGTGTCGGCGTCGAACAGCGCGAACGCCGCGAGTCCGACCGCGACCATCAGCATGCCGACGGTGCACACGGCGCGGGCGCCGAACCGTGCGACCACCAGCCGGGCCCTGGGCGCGAAGACCATCTGGGCGATGGCCAGGGGCAGGATCAGCAGCCCGGACTGCAGGGCGCTCCAGCCCCGCACGCTCTGCATGTAGAAGGCGGAGAAGAACGTCACGCCCATCAGCGCGAAGAAGACCAGCGCGATCGCGGCGACGGCGGCGGAGAAGGCCGGCTTCCTGAAGTACGTGATGTCGATGGCCGGGCTGGCGCTGCGCTTCTCGTGGAGGACGAACACCACCAGGACGGCGAGTCCGCCGATGACCGGCAGGAGCACCGAGACGGCGGTGAAGTCGGCCAGTTCGCCGCCGCGGATGATGCCGTACACCAGCAGCACCAGGCCGATGATGGAGAGCACCACTCCGACCGGGTCCAGCCGGCCCGGCTTCGGGTCCCTGGAGTCCGGCACGAGGATCAGCATCGCGATCAGCGCGATGATCACGACGGGCACGTTGACCAGGAAGATCGAGCCCCACCAGAAGTGTTCGAGGAGCAGTCCGCCGGTGATCGGGCCGATCGCGATGCCGAGGCCCACGCTGCCCGCCCAGATGCCGATGGCCTTGGGCTGCTCGTCGCGCTCGAAGACGTTCATCAGGACGGCGAGGGTGGCCGGCATCACGAAGGCGGCGCCGAAGCCCATCACCGCGCGCCAGGCGATGAGTTCGCCGGGCGAGCCGGACATCGCGGCGAAGGCCGAGCCGATGCCGAAGAGCACGATGCCCAGGAGGAGCATCTTCTTGCGCCCGATGCGGTCACCGAGCAGTCCTGCGGTGAAGAGCAGTCCGGCGAAGACGAGGGTGTAGGAGTTGATCGCCCACTCCAGCTCGCTCTGGGTGGCCCCCAGTCCGGTGGGTGCGGGGGAAGCGATCGTCTTGACGGCGACGTTGAGGATCGAGTTGTCCAGCACCACGATGAGCAGGCTGAACATCAGAACAACGAGAATCGCCCAGCGGCGGCGGTGGACCGCCTCCGGGACCTGGGGCACGACGGCGGGAGCGCCGGACGGTATGGACATGAAGGAAAGCCTAACCTCATTTCGATACGAGACCGTCTCGTATTGGAAAGTCTTTACCGGGCGATATGGCACCCGGTGCCAGGCCGATGCGCGGGCCCACTTCCCGTGACCGGCTCCGGGATGCCACCATGGAAGGGATCCGGGGACGCCGTCAGGGCGCCTCGAGATGACGAAGGAGCCGTTGGCAATGTCGCTTCAGGCTGCGCACAACCAGTCCGCCACACCCACCGCGGGAGCCCCCGCCGACAGCAGCAAGGCGCTGTACGGAGGAAAGAGCAACCGCCGCGTCACCGTCCACGACATCGCCGCCGCCACCGAGCGCGGCGAGAAGTGGCCCATGCTCACCGCCTACGACGCGATGACCGCGTCCGTCTTCGACGAGGCCGGCATCCCGGTCATGCTCGTCGGTGACTCGATGGGCAACTGTCACCTCGGCTACGAGACCACCGTGCCCGTCACGATGGACGAGATCGCCATGCTGTCCGCCGCCGTCGTACGGGGCACCAAGCGCGCCCTGATCGTCGCGGACCTGCCCTTCGGGGCCTACCAGGAGAGCCCCGTCCAGGCCCTGCGCAACGCCACCCGGCTCATCAAGGAGTCCGGGGTCAGCGCGGTCAAGCTGGAGGGCGGCGAGCGCAGCCACGAGCAGATCAAGCTCCTGGTCGACGCCGGCATCCCGGTGATGGCCCACATCGGCCTGACCCCGCAGTCCGTCAACGCGATGGGCTACCGGGTGCAGGGCCGAGGCGAGGAGGCCGCCCAGCAGATGCTGCGCGACGCCAAGGCCGTGCAGGACGCGGGCGCGTTCGCCGTGGTCCTGGAGCTCGTACCGGCCGAGCTGGCCGCCGAGGTCACCCGCACCCTGCACATCCCGACCGTCGGCATCGGCGCCGGTCCGGACACCGACGCCCAGGTGCTCGTCTACACCGACATGGTCGGGCTGACCGGCGGCAAGGTGCCGCGCTTCACCAAGCAGTACGCCGACCTGCGCCAGATCCTCGGTGACGCCGCCAAGGCGTACGCGGACGAGGTCGTCGGCGGCACCTTCCCGGCGCCGGAGCACACCTTCCACTGACCGGACCGCACCGCCCGTACGACCGCTTCCCCACCACCGACAGCCCGCCGACTTCCCCCGTCGGCGGGCTGTCGGCCGCTTGTCGGTGTGCTGTCGGTGACGGCTGTTCTGATAGTGGACATGACGCGAATCGACAAGAACCCCAGGAGCGGCGGAAACGCCGTCGAGGTACGGGGACTGGTCAAGCACTACGGCTCGACCAAGGCTCTGGACGGCGTGGACCTCGATGTACGCGAGGGCACCGTCCTCGGCGTGCTCGGCCCCAACGGCGCCGGCAAGACCACTCTCGTACGCTGCCTGTCCACCCTGATCCTGCCCGACGCCGGACACGCGGTCGTGGCGGGCTACGACGTGGTGAAGCAGCCCCGCCAGCTGCGCCGCACCATCGGCCTGACCGGGCAGTACGCCTCGGTCGACGAGAAGCTCTCCGGCTGGGAGAACCTCTACATGATCGGGCGGCTGCTCGACCTGCCGCGCAAGAAGGCCCGCTCGCGCGCCGACGAGCTGCTGGAGCGCTTCTCGCTCACCGACGCGGCGAAGAAGGCCGCCATGGACTACTCCGGCGGTATGCGGCGCCGGCTGGACCTGGCCGCGTCCATGATCGGCAGCCCGGCCGTGCTGTACCTGGACGAGCCGACGACGGGGCTCGACCCCCGTACCCGTAACGAGGTCTGGGACGAGGTGCAGAGGATGGTCGCGGAGGGGGCGACCGTGCTGCTCACCACCCAGTACATGGAAGAGGCCGAGCAGCTCGCCAGCGAGCTGACCGTCATCGACCAGGGCAAGATCATCGCCCGCGGCGGTGTCGACGAGCTGAAGGCCAAGGTCGGCGGCCGCACCCTGCAGATCCGCCCCTCGGACCCCGCAGAGCTGGCCGCGATGGCGCAGGCCCTGCGCGAGGCCGGTCTCGACGGCGTCGCGGGCGCGCAGGCCGTCCCGGACGAGGGACTGCTGTACGTACCGATCCTCAGCGACGAGCAGCTCACCGCCGTCATAGGCCTGCTCGGCACCCGGGGCTTCTCGCTGGCGCACGTCGCCACCGCGCTGCCCAGCCTGGACGAGGTGTTCCTCGCCATCACCGGCGGCAAGGCCACCGTCACCGAGACCGAGACGATTCCCCAGGAGGTCGCGGCATGAGCACGACGACTCTGACGCCCACCCCCGCCCCCACCGGCACGACGCCCGCCGCCCCGGCCGCGAAGGTCCACGACGAGGGCGGGATAGGGCTGCGGAACAACCTGCGGCACATCGGGGCGCTGGTGCGGCGCAACCTGCTCCAGATCAAGAAGGATCCGGAGTCGATGTTCGACGCGCTCCTGATGCCGGTGATCTTCGTCCTGCTGTTCGTGTACGTCTTCGGCGGTTCCGTCGGCGGCAGCATGGGCGGCGGCCGCCAGGAGTACCTGAACTACCTGATCCCCGGTCTGATGGCGATGATGGGCATGAACATCGCCATGGCCGTCGGCTCCGGTGTCAACGACGACTTCCGCAAGGGGGTCATGGACCGGTTCCGCACCATGCCGATCGCCCGGTCCTCCGTGCTCATCGCCAAGATCGTGGTCGAGCTCGGCCGGATGATGGTCGCCACCCTGATCCTGCTGGGCATGGGCTTCGCGCTCGGCATGGAGCTGCACGGCTCGGTGCTCGGGCTGATCGGCGCGATCGGACTGGCGGCCGCGTTCGGCGCCGCCATCATGTGGATCTTCATCCTGCTCGGGCTGAGCCTGAAGACGACCCAGGCGGTTCAGGGAATGGGGATGATCGTGATGATGCCGCTCCAGTTCGGCTCCTCCATCTTCGCCCCGCCCACGACGATGCCCGGCTGGCTCCAGTCGTTCACCGACTACAACCCGCTGTCCAACCTGGCCGACTCGGCCCGCGCCCTGATGATGGGCACCCCGGTCGGCCACTCGGTCTGGCTGACGCTCGGCTGGACCGTGCTCATCACCGCGATCATGGCACCGATCGCGGTGTCCAAGTTCCGCAAGAAGTCCTGACCCCGGCTCTGCCGGGCGGCCCTGAGTCCTGTCCCCTGGCGGACGGGGTTCAGCTCCGGTACGCCTCGACGAGAGCGGCGGCCTCCTTCACGGAGAGGCCGCCGCTCTCGGCGTACGCGGACTCGAAGGCGCTGTCCCCGAGGACGGCCCTGACCAGCTCCTCCGCCGCCTCGTGGTTCTCCCGCTCCATCGACGTCGGCACGTGCCCGCTCGGCAGCAGGTCCCGGCAGGCGGCCAGCAGCCGCACCGCGAGCGCCGCACCGGGCTCCCCGCCGAGGCCGCCCAGCGCCCGCGCGGCGGTGACCAGATGGGTCGCGGCCATGTGCGGCGCCACCATCTGCGTCAGCGGGTCGTCGGACCGCTCCAGCGCCTCCCGGCTCCGGTCCAGGGCCTGCGCGTACAGCCCGTCGATGGTGTCCAGCCAGGCCACCGCGCCCACCACGAAACCGTGGAAGACCGCCTCCGTCTCCGCCGTGAACTCCTCGCACAGCGCGCCGAGGTGCACGCGGGCTTCGCCGGTACGGCCGGAGCGCCCCAGCCACATGGCCAGGAAGAGCCGGGCGAAGGACTTCGCCCCGTGCCCCACGTGCCACGTCTCCTCAAGCACCTCCCGCAGGATGACCTCACCCTCCGGGCCGCGGCCCAGCTCGGTGAGGGCGGAGGCGTACCGGGTGCGGAGCACCGACACCTGGGCCCGTGCGCCGATCTTCTCCGCATAGCCGACCGCGGCCAGGTAGTCCTCGGCCGCCCGGCCGTAGTCGCCCCGCTTCTCGTTGGCCTCGCCCCGGGAGGAGAGCGCCTCCGCGACACCCCAGTCGTCCCCGAGCCGGAGGAAGATGTCCAGGCTCTCGTCGGCGTCCGCACGGGCCTCGCCCGACCAGTCGAGCCGGTTGGCCAGCACGTTGGCGCGCATCTGGAGCGCCGCGGCCAGCTCCCACTCGTAGCCGAAGCCCCGTGCGGCCCCGACCGTCTCCTCCAGCAGGACACGCACCGCGCCCATGTCCCCGGTGACCAGCACCGCGAAGAACCAGAGCGAGGCCGGGAAGCGGCAGGTCTGCGGCTGGCCCGTCCGGTAGGTGTGCGCGATGGCGCGGAGCCGCGCCATGCTGTCGATGCTCGTCCACTCGTCCATGCCGTTGTCCGAGCTGACCATCCGGACCAGCGACACCTGCCGCCGCGCCTCCTGGAGCAGCTCGGGGCTCATCGGCGGGGGCGCGTCGGTGCAGCGTTCGTGCAGGGAGGGCGCGGGGCTGCCGGGCGGGGTGAACGGATCGGGGCCCAGGGCCGCGGCGGCGTCGGCCCAGTGCAGGGCGTCGGTGCTCAGATCGCGTATGTGCCAGTACCAGGAGAGCGAGAGCACCATGCAGAGCGCCTCCTGCTCGTCCCCTGCGGCGACGGCGTGCCGCAGGGCGGAGCGCAGGTTCTCGTACTCGCTCTGGAACTGTCCGATCGCGGCGAGCTGCCCTGCGCCCCGGAGCCCGGGGTCGGTGGTACGGGCCAGCTCCCGGAAGAACACCAGGTGCTGGCGCTCGACGGCGTCCCGCTCCGCCGCCTCGTCGAGCCGTTCGGCGGCGTACTCGCCGACGGTCTCCAGGAGGCGGTAGCGCATCCCGCCGTCCTCTGCGGGTGCGGCGACGACGAGCGACTTGTCGACGAGTGAGCCGAGCACCGCGGCGACATCCTGCGCGTCGTCCGGCCGGTCGGCGCAGACGGCCTCCGCGGCGGCCAGGGTCCAGCCGCCGGAGAAGACCGACAGGCGGCGCAGGGCGGTGCGTTCGGGTCCGTCCAGGAGGTCCCAGGACCAGTCGACGACGGCCCGCAGGGTCTGCTGGCGCGGCAGCACGGTGCGGCTGCCGCCGGTGAGCAGCCGGAAGCGGTCGTCCAGCCGGTCGGCGATCTGGCGCGGTGTGAGCATCCGGAGCCGGGCGGCGGCCAGTTCGATGGCGAGCGGCAGCCCGTCGAGGCGGTGGCAGATCTCGGCGCAGGCGGCCGCCGTCCGCTCGTCCGCGTCGACCCGGAAGCCGGACAGCGCGGCGGCGCCCCGGTCCGCGAACAGGCGCAGCGCCATCGGGTCGGGCAGCGGGTCGACGGGCCGGACGAACTCGCCCGGTACACCGAGGGGTTCACGGCTGGTCGCGAGCACGGTGAGCTCGGGGCAGCGGGCCAGCAGGTGGTCGGTGAGGGCGGCGGCGGCTTCGATGACGTGCTCGCAGTTGTCCAGGAGCAGCAGCACGCGGCGCCCGGAGAGGTGTTCGGTGAGCCGGGCGAGCGGTTCCCCGGCGCCGCGTTCGACGGCCCTGAGCTCCTCCGCGCCCGCACCGCGCAGCACGGTCTCGCGGCCGCCGAGCGCGGTGAGGACGGCCTCCGGCACCGCCTCCGGCTCTTCGACCGGTGCCAGTTCGGCCAGCCAGACCCCGTCCGGCCAGGTGCCGGGATCGACGGATTCGGCGGCCTCCTGGGAGAGCCGGGTCTTGCCCGCGCCGCCGGGGCCGAGCAGGGTGACGAGGCGGGCGTCCGCGAGGTCGCCGCGCAGGGTCTCGATGTCGCTCTCGCGGCCGACGAAACTGGTGAGCCTGGCCCGGAGGTTGCCGGGCGGGGCGACGGCGGGAGCGGCGGGCGCGGGGGCCGGACGGCCCGGGGCCGTGCGGCGGCCGGGGGCCGCGGCGCGCTCCGCCGCAGCCTCGGGTATGACCGGCAGCACCGGCTCCTGGCGGAGCAGCTCCGCGTGCAGGGACCTCAGTTCCGCGCCCGGATCGGCGCCGAGCCGGTCGGCGAGCACGGTGCGCACCTCCTCGTACGCGGCCAGCGCCTGGGCGGTGCGTCCGGCGTCGCGCAGGGCGCGCAGCCGCAGCGCCTGGAGCGGTTCGTCGAGGGGGTGCTCGCCGCAGAGCGCGGCCAGTTCAGGCAGCACCCGCTCGGCCCGGCCGAGGGCGAGCGAGGCGGTGAGCCGGGTGCGGCGGGCGTCGAGCCGGCGCGCGGTCCAGCGGGACGCTTCGGCGTACCGGTCGGGCAGGTCGGCGAGGACCTGCCCGCGCCACAGGCCCAGCGCGTCGTCGAGGACGCCCACGGCCTTGGCCGGATCGCCCTCCTCCAGGGCCCGCGCCCCCTCCCCCGCGAGCCGCTCGAAGCGGTGCAGGTCGACGGTGTCCGGTTCCGCGGCCAGCCGATAGCCGTTCTCCGCGGAGGCGACCGCCGCGTGGCCGAGCGCCCGCCGGAGCCGGCCCACGAGTGCCTGGAGGGCGCCCGGCGCGTCGGCGGGCGGATCGCCGTCCCACACCTCGTCGACGAGCACGGCGGCGGGCACCGTCCGGCCGGCCCGCAGCGCGAGGACGGTGAGCAGGGCGCGCAGCCGCGCCCCGCCGACGGCGACGGCCGTGCCGTCGTCGCGGAGTGCCTGGGTGGTACCGAGGATGCTGTAGCGCACGCGCCCATTCTCCGTGACCGGGGCCGGAAGCGGGACCACGGCCCCGCCGGATGCGTGCCGGCCGTCCGCCGTGCTGCCTGTCATGCCCCACCCTCTACGGAACCACCGGCATCCGTACTGCCTGTCATGCCCCCACCCTTTACGGAACCACCGGCAGGATGCCAGACGTTCTGGCCGTGTCGCCTGTACGGTCGGGGCTCGCCGCCCGCCCGCTCCCGTTCCTCCCCGCAGCCACCAGGAGCCACCGATGACCACCGCACCAGCGCGCAGCGACCGGCGGATCAGCCCGGTCTTCCTCGGGATCGCCGCCGTCGCGGCGGTGTCCGGGTGGGCGGTGTGGACGGATTTCGCGGATCAGCCGGGGTTCGCCACGTTCCTCTTCGTCACGGCCGCCTGGGTGGTGTCGCTCTGCCTCCACGAGTACGCGCACGCCAGAACCGCGCTGCACAGCGGTGACATCTCCATCGGCGCCAAGGGATACCTCACGCTCAATCCCCTCCGCTACACCCATGCCCTGCTCAGCATCGTGCTGCCGGTGCTGTTCGTGATCATGGGCGGGATCGGTCTGCCGGGCGGTGCGGTCTTCATCGAGCGCGGCCGGATCCGGGGCCGCTGGCGGCACAGCCTGATCTCGGCGGCGGGCCCGCTGACCAATGTGCTGTTCGCGGTCGTGTGCACGGCGCCGTTCTGGCTGGACGCCCTGAGCGGTGTCCCGGCCGCCTTCCGGTACGCGCTCGGCTTCCTGGCGCTGCTCCAGGTGACGGCGGCGATCCTGAACTCCGTACCGGTTCCGGGTCTGGACGGTTACGGGGTGATCGAGCCCTGGCTCTCCCACTCGGTGCGCCGCCAGGTGGAGCCGTTCGCCCCGTTCGGGCTGATCGCCGTGTTCGCCCTGCTGTGGGTGCCGGGGGTGAACGCGGCGTTCTTCGACGCGGTCGACGCGCTGCTGCGGTCGCTCGGCGTCAGTGACTTCGACACGTACTGCGGCCTGGACGCCTACCGGTTCTGGCAGACGCCGAACGAGATCTGCTCGCTGAACGGCTGAGGGCCGCCCCAGGGACCTAGGCGTTCTGCGTGGCCCGCCGGCGGCGCAGGTAGTACCAGGCCATGTTGGACGAGAGGCCGACCAGGAGCACCCAGAGGACCCCGAGGAGCCAGCTGCCCTGCACGAAGGAGATCACGGCCGCGACGACGGCGAGGACGCAGACGACGACGGCGTAGAGAGCGAGGCGGGGCATGGGGAGGGCTCCTGTCGGGGGGTGGTGCGCGGTCCCCTCCAGTGTCCCCCATGCCCCGGACCGCTCCGAGCGGGGTACGGCCGGGGCGGCGCGGCTCACACGTCGGTGGTGCGCAGCCCCGCGTGTGCCTTGTAGCGGCGGTTGACCGAGATCAGGTTGGCGACCAGCGACTCGACCTGGTGGGCGTTGCGCAGCCGTCCGGCGAAGATGCCGCGCATTCCGGGGATACGGGCGGCCAGTGCCTGGACGAGGTCGGTGTCGGCGCGGGCCTCGCCCAGCACCAGCACATCGGTGTCGATCTCCTCGATCGCCTCGTCCTGGAGCAGCACGGCCGAGAGGTGGTGGAAGGCGGCGGTGACCCGGGAGTCCGGCAGCAGGGCGGCGGCCTGCTCGGCGGCGCTGCCCTCCTCCGGCTTCAGGGCGTAGGCGCCCTTCTTGTCGAAGCCGAGCGGGTTGACGCAGTCGATGACGAGCTTCCCGGCGAGCTCCTCGCGCAGCGACTCCAGGGTCTTGGCGTGCCCGTCCCACGGCACGGCGACGATCACGACGTCGCTGTCGCGGGCGCATCCGGCGTTGTCCGCGCCCCGGACGCCGTGGCCGATCTCCTCCGCGGCCGTCTGCGCGCGGTCGGCGGCGCGGGAGCCGATGACGACCTGCTGTCCGGCGCGGGCGAACCGGTAGGCGAGTCCGCGCCCCTGCGGGCCGGTGCCGCCGAGTACGCCGATGGTCAGTCCGGACACGTCGGGGAGGTCCCAGGGGTCCTTGGCCGGGGGCTTGGGCGCGCTGCCGCTGTCATTCGTAGTCATGGCCCCGACAGTACTTCCAGGTGGCCAGGGCGTGTCCGGTGGATCAGGGCCGGGGTCAGGATCCACCGGACAGGCCCTGGGGCCCGCCCCGCCGCCGGACCGCGATCCGGATCACGTTCCCGGCCCCGTTCGGGTGGTCCGGTGGCCGTTCCGCCCTGGGAAGCCCGGCCCGTGGTGCAGGATGCCGGGCCATGGATGCCGTACGTGTGGCGCTGCTGCGTGAGGTGCTCGCCGGGACGGAGTGGCCGGCCGCCACCCGGCGGTTCGCCGGGACGCTGCGCTCGTCCGTCGTCCCGCACGGCGGCGGGCTGCTGCTGGTGGGGAGCGAGGAGTACGAGCCGTGGCATCTGGCCGCGCACCTGGTCGACGAGTCCACCTGGTCGGGGCTGCCCGAGCTGGCGCCCACGCTGGTACGGCACCGGGTGGCGCCAGGGGACCCGGCCCATCTGGCGGTGGGCCTGGGCAGGATCGAGGCGGCCGGGCGGGGCGCGACGCTGCTCGTGGTGGCGCCCCGGTCGCCCGGCGAGGGCCTGCTGGAGCGGGTGCACGACGCGCGCCGGGCAGGGGCGACGGTGCTCTCGCTGGACAACGGCGATCCGGAGGTCCGGGGCCTGGCCCATGAGGCGCTGTCCGTGGCGGGCGGCGACGAGGTGGACCTGGACACGGTCCAGCACCTGGTGAGCGCGGCGGCCGGGGAGAACAGCGCGCCCGTGCCGCGTGGCCGGCGGCGCTTCCGCGACCGGCTGTCCCGGCTCGCCGACCAGCTGACGGCTCCCCCGCCGCCACGCTGGTGACGGGACGCGCCGGGCCGGGCAAGGCGGTTCGTGCCGGGCCGGACGGGACGGTTCGCGCCGGGCCGGGCAAGGCGGTTCGCGCCGGGCCGGACGGGACGGTTCCGGAAACGCGTTTGCCCCGGCCGGGCATCTCGACGGACCATGTCTCCTCGTGACCTCTCGCTCCTCCCTCGCCGCCAGGCTCTCCGCGCTCCTTCCCGATCTCTCGCCCTGGCGGTCCTCGGCCGACTTCCGGCTGCTGTGGGTGCAGGGGCTCGTCACCTTCTTCGGCAGTTCCATGGCGCTGGTCGCGCTGCCGCTCCAGATCAAGCACCTCACCGGCTCACCGCTCGCGGTCGGCGCGATGGGCGCGGTCGAACTGGTGCCGCTGGTCGTGTTCGGCCTCTACGGCGGCGCGCTCGCCGACGCCGTGGACCGCCGCAAGGTCATCCTGGGCACCGAGGCGGGGCTCGGACTGCTCGCGCTCGTCCTGCTGGTCAACGCCGCCCTGCCGGACCCACTGCTCTGGCCGCTCTACGTGGTCGCCGGCGGGGTCTCCGCGCTCTCGGGGCTCCAGCGGCCCGCGCTGGACTCGCTGATGGCCCGGATCGTGCCGCACGACCAGCTGGGTGCCGCCGCCGCGCTGAACTCGTTGCGCTGGCAGGCCGGCGCGATCATGGGCCCGTCGCTGGCCGGTGTGGTGGTGGCGTACGCCGGTCACGCCACGGCCTACACCATCACGGTCGTCACGTTCACCGTCTCGGTGTTCCTGTGCCGCCGGCTGGCGCCCGCACCGCCCGTGGAGAAGGGGCAGAAGCCGTCGCTGCGCGGCATCGCGGAGGGGGCTCGGTACGCCTGGAGCCGGCCGGTGCTGCTGGGGACGTACGCGATCGACATGGCCGCGATGTTCTTCGCCTTCCCGAACGCGATCTTCCCGTTCCTCAGCGACGAGCTGGACGCCGAGTGGTCGCTGGGGCTGATGTACGCGGCGGGTTCGGTGGGCTCGCTGGTGCTGGGCCTGACCAGCGGCTGGACCAGGGGGGTGCGCAGACACGGGCTGTTCGTGGTGTCCGGCGCCGCCGTCTGGGGCCTTGCCATCGCGGCGGCGGGCTGGTTCGGCAACGTGTGGCTGGTGCTGGTCTGCCTGGCGGTGGCGGGTGCGGGCGACATGCTCAGCGGCCTGGGCCGCTCCACCATCTGGAACCAGACCATCCCGGAGGAGCTCCGGGGCCGCCTCGCGGGCATCGAGGTGCTCTCGTACAGCGTCGGCCCGCAGCTGGGCCAGGTCCGGGCCGGCGGGATGGCCGGGTGGACGGGGACGCGTACGGCCGTCTGGAGCGGCGGGGTGGCCTGCGTCGCCTCGGTGGCGCTGCTGGCGGCGGCTCTGCCGAAGCTCCTCACCTACGACTCGGAGACCGACGCGGACGCGCTGCGCAGGCGCGCTCAGCGCGAGGACGGCCTGGAGGCGGCGCCCGCGGGCTGAGCCCGGGGCGCGGGCCCCTCAGCCCGTGGGTGCCGCCGTCAGCCGCCCGCGTTCTCGTCCGGCCCCTGGCGGTCGTGCCACCTGGGGTCGGTCTCCCACTCCAGGTTGCGTTCCCGCGCGGTGTCCATCGCGTGCTGGGCCTCCTGGCGGGAGGCGTACGGGCCGAAGCGGTCCTTGGCCGGGCACTCGGGGCCCTCCTCGACCTTTTTGTGCTCCAGGCAGTAGTACCACTCGCCCGGCTTGCCGACCGTGCGCTTCTTGAACAGGGCCATCACCGGCTCCTTTCCTCTGTGCCATGGTGCCCCGGGAACGCTCGTAGGGCCTGCCATTCGGATCAGGCCGGATCAGGGAGCGGGGTCCGGTGCGTGCAGCTGCAAGGCGGAGGAGGGAGTCAGATGGGGTCTCCCCTGCTCGAGCGAAGCCGAGAGCTTGGGGAAGGAGCATTGACGACCGACGACAACGCGGCAGATGTGCGTGCCGGACCCCGCGAGCCCGGCATGATCCGAATGGTAGGCCCTAAACTCGCTGGCATGTCTGGCCAGTCGCTGCTTGTACCAGGGGAGATCACTCCCGTCCGTTCCGTGCCCGGAAACATCCGGCGCCCCGAGTATGTCGGCAAGTCCGCCCCGACGCCGTACACCGGCCCGGAGGTGCAGGACGCCGAGACCGTGGAGCGCATGCGCGTCGCGGGGCGAATCGCCGCGCAGGCGATGGGTGAGGCCGCGAAGCTGATCGCCCCGGGCGTCACGACGGACGAACTCGACCGGGTCGCCCATGAGTTCATGTGCGACCACGGCGCCTATCCGTCCACGCTCGGCTACCGGGGCTTCCCCAAGTCGCTCTGCACCTCGCTCAACGAGGTGATCTGCCACGGCATCCCGGACTCGACGGTGCTGCGCGACGGCGACATCGTGAACCTCGACGTGACGGCGTACATCAACGGGGTGCACGGCGACACCAACGCCACCTACCTCTGCGGGGACGTGGACGAGGAGTCGCGGCTGCTCGTGGAACGCACGGAGGAGTCGCTGAAGCGGGCGATCAAGGCGGTCCGGCCGGGCCGCCAGGTGAACGTGATCGGGCGGGTCATCGAGTCGTACGCGAAGCGCTTCGGGTACGGGGTGGTGCGGGACTTCACCGGGCACGGGATCAACTCCTCGTTCCACTCCGGCCTGATCATTCCGCACTACGACAGCGAGCACGCCACCACGGTGATGAAGCCCGGCATGACGTTCACCATCGAGCCGATGCTGACGCTCGGGACCCACACCTACGACATGTGGGACGACGGCTGGACCGTGGTGACCAAGGACCGCAAGCGCACCGCTCAGTTCGAGCACACGCTGGTGGTGACGGAGACGGGCGCCGAGATCCTCACGCTCCCGTAGCCCCTCCCCCGACCCCGACTCCAGACGGCCGCCCCTCCCGGGCGGCCGTTTCCGTGTCTCCGGCCGTTTTTACCGACAGGTCGTCGGGAAACAGTTGACTTAGGTAAGCCTAAGTAGGAAGATCGGGACATCGGCCGGCGCTGCGGCACACCGTCGCGGCGGGCCGGTATCTCCGTCTCTTTCTGGACTTCCCGTCCCCCTTGGTCCCCGGAGGCCCGCCTTGGACGCAACCGTCGCCGCCACTCCCTTCTCGACGCTGATCCGCACCGCGTCGCACGAGCAGCACGTCGAGGCGGAGACCTCGACCTTCATGAGCGACCTGCTCGGCGGGCGCCTCGGTGTGGACGCGTACACGCGCTACACGGAGCAGCTGTGGTTCGTGTACCGCGCCCTGGAGGACGGCGCCGGGACGCTGCGCGAGGACCCGGTCGCCGGTCCGTTCATCCAGCCCGAGCTGATGCGCACCGCCGAGCTGGAGCGCGATCTGGCCCATCTGCGGGGTGCGGACTGGCGCGAGGGCCTGGAGCCGCTGCCGGCCACGGCCGCGTACGCGGAGCGGGTGGCCGAGTGCGCCCGCAGCTGGCCCGCGGGGTACATCGCGCACCACTACACCCGCTACCTGGGCGACCTGTCGGGCGGCCAGATCATCCGCGACAAGGCGGAGCGCACCTGGGGCTTCGAGCGCAAGGGCGACGGGGTGCGGTTCTACGTCTTCGAGGGGATCTCCAACCCCGCCTCCTTCAAGCGGGGTTACCGCGAGCTGCTGGACGCGGTGGAGGCGGACGACCTGGAGAAGCAGCGGATCGTGGACGAGTGCAAGCGGGCGTTCGCGCTGAACACGGCGGTGTTCCGGGAGCTGGGAGAGGCCTTCCCGCTCAGTGCGTAGGCCTTGGCGGCCGGCGGTGGGGTGCCCGGGTTCGGGTGCCCCGCCGCTTCGTTCTGTCCTCAATCGCCGGACGGGCTTGATTTTCCGCGGACGGGCTTGGGTTCCCGGCGGGCGGGCTTGGGTTCCCGGCGGGCGGGCTTGGGTTCCCGGCGGGCGGGCTTGGGTTCCCGGCGGGCGGGCTGGTTTTCAGCCCTGGGCCGCCAGTACGACCCTGCCGCCGATCTCCACCGAGCCGTCCGGTGCGGGGGCGGTCAGGATCTGGGAGCCGCGGCCCTGCCTGATGTTCAGCGCACGGTTCAGCCGGTCGCTGAGCAGCAGCGCGGCCGCCCCCGTCGCCTCGTCCTCGTCGATGCCATCGCCCCGCCGGGGGAACGCCCGCGCCCTGATCCGGCCGGCCGCCTCGTCCTCCCACGCCCATACGTAGAGCCAGCCCTCTCCTGGCGGCGGGCCGGTCAGCGCCTCGACCTCGGCCGCGGAGCCGTACTGCTCCAGCGTGCGCGGCGGGGCCCACTCGGGGCGGGCGGTGATCCAGCTGAACTCGCCGTCCTGACGGGCGAACACCTCCCCCACCTCAAGCTCCAGGACCTCCAGATCGAGCAGCCAGGCGGTGCCGACCAGCGGGTGTCCGGCGAACGGCAGCCGCAGGCCCGGGGTGTAGATCTCCAGGTGCCCGCGTTCCGGATCGTCGACGAACACGGTCTCGCTGAAGCCGAGTCGCCGGGCCAGCTCCTGCCGCGAGGCCCGGTCCGGGTGGTCCCGCCCGTCGCGTACGACGCCGAGCGCGTTGCCGTGCCGGCCGTCGGGGCCGCAGAACACGCGCAGTACGTCGATGCCGGCGGGTACGTCGTAGTCGCTCACGAGCGCATTCAAGCACCGCCCCGGTGCCGCCCCGGTGAGAGGGGCGGCACCCGGGCGGTGGTGTCACGCGGTGCGGCGGCGACGGGCCACGACGACCGCGCCGGCACCGGCCGCCATGATCAGGCCGGAGGCGGCGAACAGCGCGCCGGCCGGGACGTCGGAGCCGGTGGAGGCCAGCGCGCCGGAGCCGCCGACCGTACCGCCGCCGCCCACGGTGCCGCCGGTGGACGAACCCCCGGTGGCCGAGCCGCCCGTGGACGAGCCGCCGGTGGACGGGAGTTCGGCGTTCTTGTCGAGGGCGACCGCGACGGTCAGCGCGTCGAGCTGCTCACCCGCCTCGTACATTCCGCCGAAGGCCTTGGTGCCGTCGGCGGTGAGGGTGGCCGGGACGGCGGAGAGGGTCACCACGCCGTCCTTGGCGGTGGGTCCGCCGGCGGGCAGCTTGAGGTCCGCGACGGCGAGACCGGTGTAGGTGGCGATCTTCTTCGTCTCGCGGTCCTTGCTGGAGACGTCGGCGATGAGCCTGCCCTTGGTCCCGTCGGCCTGGATCCGCAGGTTGCTCAGGGAGAGGTCGAGCGTGTACGCGCCGTCCTCCTGGTGGCCCAGGAAGCGGACCTTGCCGTCGAACTCGGCGTTCAGGGTCTTCTTGTCCGCGTCGAAGTGGCCGGTGGCGTCGGGGAAGCGGTAGCCGTCGCCGGACGCGGTCGCGCCGCCCGTCGTCTCGACCTTGCCGTGGGCGATGGGGCCGGTGACGTACGTACGGAAGGAGGCCTTCACGCCCCAGTTCAGGGTGCCGTCGACGATGGCGCCCGGGTCCGCGGCCGGCTTGTCGGTGGCCGTGGTGCTCGGGGAGGGCTTCGGCGTGGGCTGGGTGGTGGGCCGGTCCGTGGGCTTCACGGTCGGCTTCTCGGTGGGCTTCTCCGTCGGCTTGCCGGTCGGCTCGGTGGGCTTCTCGGTCGGCTTCTCGGTCGGGGGCGTGACCGCCTTCACCGTGAGCGTGGCCGGGTCGAGGACCTCGCCGGTCTGGTACTGGCCGTTGAAGGCCTCGGAGCCCGCCTTCGTCAGCTTCGCGGGGATGTCCTTGAAGACCATCGCTCCGCCCGCGCCCTGACCGGGCTTCACGGCCGACAGGTCGAGGTCCGCGACCGCCACATCGTTCTGGGTGCCCTGCGGGGTCGCCACGTCGGCGGTGATCGCGCCGCCCTTGCCGGCGGTGGACAGCTTGACGTCCGAGAGCGTGATGTCGAGGACGCCGCCGTGGGCGGAGAAGTTGACGCCGCCCTCGAAAGCGGTGTCGGTGCCGTGGGTGGTCATGTCGTACGTGCCCTTGCCATTGACAAAGGTGAAGACACCGTTGCCGGCCGCCTGGGTGGCACCGTCCTTGACCGTGATCTTGCCCGCGGCGCCGATGTACTTGCGGAAGGACTCCTTGAAGCCCCAGTCCAGCGTGCCGTCCTTCAGCTCCATCGTCGGGGCGGCCGCGCTGGCGCCGTCCGAGCCGGACTGGCCGGCCGCGAACGCCGGGAGCGCGAAGGCGTTGCCGAGGGCGGCCGCGGTGGCGACGGCTGCGGCGAGGGCTATGGGGCGGCGGGTGGCTGCCATGGTCTTTGGTCTCCTCAGGGATGAACAGGATCAGCGGGGGTGGGGGCGGGGACGGGGTGGAGCGGGATGGGGTGATGTGTGCGTGGGGGGGGCGGGGAGAGGTCCGGGTCAGGAAGGGGTGCCCGGCGTCGAGCGGTTGCGGCGCACCAGGAACAGCACGCCGCCCGCGGCCGCGGCGAGCACGGCGGCGCCGCCGAGGATCAGGTAGAGCCCGGTCGAGGACCCCTTGTCAGCCGCCGATGCCACGGGCGCCGTGGCGGCGGCGGCCTTCGGCCCGGGGGTGTCCGACGGCTGCGTGACGGGGGCCGGGTCGCTGCCCAGGTCGGGGAGCGCGGGCAGCTTCGCCTTCGCGTCGAGGGCCACGGCGAGCGAGACCGGGTCCATCGCGGTGCCCGCCTTGTAGAGGGAACCGAAGGCCTTGGCGCCGTCGGCGGTCAGCTTCGCGGGGGCCTCCGTGAGGACCGCCAGGCCGCCCTTCGGCGCGAAGTCCTTGGCGGTGAAGGTGATGAGCGGCACGGCCTTCGCGGTGTCGCCCTTGGTCCGGACGTCGGCGCTGAGGGTGCCCCGGTCCGCCTTCACCCCCACCGCGAACCGGGAGAGCGTCAGATCGAGGCCGTCCGCCCCGGTGAAGCGGACGCTGCCCGCGAAGGCGGCGGCCAGGGTCTGCTTCTTCGCGTCGTACGTGCCCTTCCCCTTCGGGAAGCGGAAGAGCGCGCCGCCGTCCTGGGCTCCCCCGGCCAGGGTCCACTTGCCCTGGCCGATCGAGCCGGTGACGTACTCCCGGAACGTGCGGCGCACGCCCCAGTCCACGGCACCGTCCGCGATCCGGCCCTCGGTCTCCTTCGGCTTCGCGCTGTCCGCGGGCTTCTCCGGCGACTTGGACGCGGCGGGCTTCCCGGCCGGGGCCGAGGTGTCCACGGAGAGGGTGACCGGGTCCAGCGGCGTACCGGCCGTGTAGTAACCGGCGAAGGACTTGGCGCCCTGTGAAGTGAGCGTCGCCGGAACGTTGTTGAGGGCGATGGGGGTGGAACCGCCCCGCATGTCGATCCCGGACAGGCCGAGCGTGGCCAGGGGCACCTGGGCTGCGGAGGTGACCCGGCCGCTCCCCCGCTCCTTGCTGACCATGTCGGCGTACAGGGTGCCGCTGCCGCCCTGGATGCGGACGGCCGGGCGGCTGATCGTGAGGTCCAGCTCGTTGGAGCCGTCGGGCTTCTTGTGGCCGGTGAAGTGGACACCGCCCGAGAAGCCGGAGGTGAAGGCGCCGCTCGCCGGGTCGTAGGAGCCGGTCGCGGAGTGGAAGCGGAACTGGCTTCCGCCGACCGTGGCCGCGCCGCCCGTCAGGTTCCAACTGCCGTGGGCGATGGGGCCCGTGACGTAACTCTGGAAGGAGGACTTGATGCCCCAGTCCAGCCGGCCGCCCTGCACCGTCCGGCTCGCCGCTTGCGCGGCGGTGGCCGGGAGCAGGGCTCCCAGCAGTACCGCGAGAAGCGCGACGGCGAGCGCGCGGGCAGGTCTGAACGGCGGCATGAACCCCTCCGAGATCTAGAAGATGAGGTAAGGCTAACCTAAGCTATGTACATCGTGTGCCGGTACCCCCTTCCGTCACATTCCTCGCAATCCCCTCCCAACTGCACGCCGCAGAACGACAGGACGGTGCCCCAGTGCGCTTCTCGCAGGACTTCGCCCCGCCGGGCCGCGACACCGGGCGACCGAGGCGCCGCCGGGCAGGCGGGACTTCGCGGACACGGCCTGGCCGGCGCACCGGCCTCCGTACGGCCGCGATATCCCTGGCGGCCGCGCTGCTGCTGGCCGGCTGCGGGGGTACGGGGACGCCGGCGGCGAAGACGGCGGGCGTCAAGAAGGGCTCGGCCGCCGACGCGGACCGGATCGAGCCGCTGGCCACCGTGCCCTCGCCCCACCTGCCCGTCACCGTGAAATCGGCGGACGGCAAGCGGACCACGATCACTTCGGCCGACCGGATCGTGCCGCTGACCGGCAGCCTGAGCGAGATCGTCTTCACCCTCGGCCTCGGCAAGCAGGTGGTGGCCCGCGACATCACCGCCACCTTCGAGCAGGCGGAGAAGCTCCCGGTGGTGACCCGCGCCCATGACGTGTCGGCCGAGAGCGTGCTCTCCCTGCGGCCCACCGTCGTCCTCGCGGACACCACGACCGGCCCGGCGGAGGCCATCGGCCAGATCCGGGACGCCGGGATTCCGCTCGTCGTCGTCGATCCGGCCACCGAGCTCGCCGACGTCGGCCGCCGGATCGACACGGTGGCGGCCGCTCTGGGCGTACCGGAGTCCGGCCATGAGCTGAAGCAGCGCACCCAGGACCGGATCGACGCCGTCCGCAAGTCCGTGCCCGCACCGGCCGACGGGGCGAAGAAGCCCCGGGTCGCCTTCCTCTACCTGCGCGGCTCCGCCTCCGTCTATCTGCTGGGGGGCCGTGAGTCCGGGGCGAGTTCACTGCTCGAAGCGGCGGGCGCGGTCGACGCGGGCAAGGCGTCCGGGCTGAAGAAGGACTTCACCGCCATCACCAGCGAGGCACTGGCCAAGGCGGCTCCCGACGCGATCCTGGTGATGACGAAGGGGCTCGACTCGGTCGGCGGTGTCGACGGTCTGGTGAAGATCCCGGGCGTCGCGGAGACCCCGGCCGGTATGGACCGGCGCATCCTCTCCATCGACGACGGGGTGCTGCTGAACTACGGGCCGCGCACCGACCGGGTGCTGAGCGAACTGGTCGCCCAGCTCCACCCGGAGGACGGTGCGGCCAAGTGACCACCACCTGCGAAACACCCGCCGGGCGGACGGATACGGAGCCGGCTCCAACACCGCCCCGCGCCCGCCGCTCGACGGCCGTCACCCTGACCGCCGGGCTGCTCGCCGCCCTCGTCCTGTGTGCCCTGCTCTCCGCCGGACTCGGCGCGTACAGCATTCCGCTCGGTGACGTCCTCGCCTCCCTCCAGCACCGGACCGGCCTCGGCGGACACGCCCTGGACCGGGTCGGGGAGAGCGTCCTGTGGAACGTCCGGCTGCCGAGGGTCGTCCTCGCGCTGCTGGTCGGGGCCTCCCTCGGCTGCGCGGGCGCCCTGATGCAGGGGGTCTTCGGCAATCCGCTCGCGGAGCCGGGCGTCATCGGCATCTCGGCGGGCGCGGCGGTCGGCGCGGTCGCCTCGATCGCGCTGGGGCTGAGCTTCTTCGGCAACTGGACCATCACCGTCTGCGCTTTCGTCTCCGGACTGCTGACCGTGCTGCTCGTCTACGCACTGTCGCGCTCCGGCGGCCGGACGGAGGTCGTGACGCTGATCCTCACCGGCATCGCCGTCAACGCCTTCGCGGGTGCGCTGATCGGTCTGTTCATCTTCTTCGCGGACAACGCGCAGATCAGCCAGATCACCTTCTGGCAGCTCGGCTCGCTGGCCCAGGCCACCTGGCCGAAGGTGCTGGCCGTGCTGCCGTGCGCGGTGCTCGGACTCGTCATCGCGCCGTTCTACGCCCGCAAGCTGGACCTGCTGGCGCTCGGCGAACGGCCCGCCAGGCACCTGGGCGTCGATGTGGAACGGCTCCGCGTCGTGCTGGTGCTCGTCGTGGCGCTGCTGACCGCCGCCGCGGTGGCGGTCGCCGGGATCATCTCGTTCGTGGGGCTGCTGGTGCCGCATCTGCTGCGGATGGCGAACGGCCCCGGACACCGCTTCCTGGTCCCCGGCAGTGCGCTCGGCGGTGCGCTGGTGCTGGTCGCGGGCGATCTCGCGGCCCGTACCGTCGCGGACCCGGCCGAACTGCCGCTCGGAGTACTGACCGCGCTGATCGGCAGCCCGTTCTTCTTCTGGCTGCTGCGCAGGACCCGTCGCAAGCAAGGTGGTTGGGCATGAGGACGCTGCGGAACCTCTTCGCGGGGCGCGAACGCCTGCTCCCCGCGCCGGCCGCCCCCGGTACGCCGGTCGCGGAGACGCGCGGCCTGCGGGTCCGGCTGGGCGGGCGCCAGGTGCTCGACTCCATCGAGTTGACGGTGCACGCGGGCGAGGTGCTGGCGCTCGTCGGCCCGAACGGGGCCGGGAAGTCGACGCTGCTGGCCGCGCTCGCCGCCGACCTGCCCGCCACCAGCGGCACCGTACGGATCGACGGGCGGCCGGTCCTCGACTGGTCCGCGCCCGAACTCGCGCTGCGCCGGGCGGTGCTGCCGCAGTCCGCCGCGCTCTCCTTCCCCTTTCCGGTGGAGGACATCGTCCGGATGGGGCGAGCTCCCTGGGCCGGTACGGAACGCGAGGACGAGGACGATCCGGCGGTCCGCGCGGCGATGGCGGCCACCGAGGTCACCGAATTCGCCGCCCGCCCGTTCTCCGCACTGTCCGGCGGCGAGCGGGCCCGGGTAGCGCTGGCCCGGGTGCTGGCGCAGCGCGCCCCGCTGCTGCTGCTCGACGAGCCGACCGCCGCGCTGGACCTGCGCCACCAGGAACTGGTGCTGAGGATCTGCCGGGAGCGGGCCGCCGCCGGTGACGCGGTCGTCGTCGTCCTGCACGATCTGGGACTGGCCGCCGCGTACGCCGACCGGGCCGCCGTGCTGCACGACGGGCGGATCGCGGTGGCCGGGCCGCCCGCGGAGGTGTTCACGGGCGCGCTGCTCGGCAAGGTCTACCGGCAGCCGGTCGAGGTGTTTCCGCATCCTCGGACCGGGGTGCCGCTGGTGGTACCGGACCGGACCGCTTGACCCTTGCTTTACCCCTGCCGGGCTCGCCCATGGGTCGGTCGTGATCGCCCCGTTCCCCCGGGTGTGCGGTGAGAGCTGAATCACTGCGCGGGTGGGTACCGGCCAGGTAAGGGTCGGTTAAGTTAGGTCCGCCTCACCTGCCCTTGTCCGGTCCTTCCGTTTTCTTCCTTCATCCTCATGTGGAGCCCGTATGCGAGCCGTTCGTCTCTCCGTCGTCACCGCTGCCGCCACCGTGGCCGCCCTGACCGCTGTCACGGGCTGCGCCGAGAAGAGCGACGGCAAGGGTGACGGCGCCGTCCAGGTCGTCGCGAAGGACGACTCCTGCGAGGTGTCGAAGAAGAAGCTGCCGGCCGGTCACGTCGAACTGGCCGTGCAGAACAAGGGTTCCAAGGTCACCGAGGTCTACGTCCTGTTCCCGGACGACCGCATCGTCGCGGAGCGCGAGAACATCGGCCCCGGCACCAAGGCCACCATCACCGCGGAGATCAAGGCCGGTTCGTACGAGATCGCCTGCAAGCCCGGCATGAAGGGCCACGGCATCCGGCAGAAGCTGGAGATCAGCGGCGGCAGCGCGGCCAAGCGCAGCCCCGAGATGGACAAGGCCGTCGCCGCCTACCGCACCTACGTCCAGGACCAGGCCGACGCGACGCTGCCGAAGGCCAAGCTCTTCACGGACGCGGTCGCCGCCGGGGACATCGAGGCCGCCAAGAAGGTCTACGCCGAATCCCGGCTCGGCTGGGAGCGGACCGAGCCCGTCGCGGAGTCCTTCGGTGACATCGACCCCAAGGTCGATGTCCGCGCGGACGGACTGGAGGACGGCCAGAAGTGGACCGGCTGGCACCGCCTGGAGAAGGCGCTGTGGCAGGACAAGAAGCTGGGCACCGAGGAGAAGGCTCTCGCGCCGACCCTCCAGAAGGACCTGCTCGACTGGCAGAAGCGGGTCGGCACGGCGGAGATCACCCCGACCTCGATGGCCAACGGCGCCAAGGAACTGCTCGACGAGGTCGCGACCGGCAAGGTCACCGGCGAGGAGGAGCGCTACAGCCACACCGACCTCATCGACTTCAAGGCCAACGTCGAGGGCGCGGAGAAGTCCTACGAGCTGCTGAAGCCGATCGCCTCGAAGAACGACGCAGCCCTGTCGGCCACCCTGGACAAGCGGTTCGCAGAGCTGAACAAGCTGCTGGACACCTACCGCAAGGACAAGACCTCCTACGCGTTCACCTCGTACGAGAAGGTCGGCAAGGCGGACCGCAAGGACCTGTCGGACGCGGTCAACGCCCTGGCCGAGCCGCTCTCCAGGCTCGCCGCCGCGGTCACCAAGTAACCCCGGCGCAAAGAGACGCAGAGAGAAGCGGAGAGGATCCGGGCATGTCAGAGGAGACGCGGGACACGGCCACCGACGGCCCGGATTCCGGGCCCCCGGCCGCTCCCGGCCCCGGCGGCGCACCCTCACGGCGGGCGCTGCTCGGCTGGGGCGGCGCCGGACTCGCCCTGGGCGCGGTGGCGGCCGGCGGCGCCGTCGCCGCGGTCCGCTCCGACGACGCGCGGGTCCCGGCCGCGGAGAGCGGCGCGGCGGTGCCGTTCCACGGTGCGCACCAGGCCGGGATCGCCACCGCCGTCCAGGACCGGCTGCACTTCGCCGCGTTCGACGTGACGACGAAGGACCGGGCGGAACTCGTCGCGCTGCTCAAGGAGTGGACCCGGGCCGCCGAGCGGATGACGGCCGGCCACGCGGTCGGCGACGGGGCGTACGGGGGCCTGGCCGAGGCCCCGCCGGACGACACGGGCGAGGCGCTTGGCCTCCAGCCGTCCCGGCTGACGCTGACCATCGGTTTCGGTCCCTCGCTGTTCGCCAAGGGGCGGTTCGGCCTGGAGGACCGGCGGCCCGACGCGCTCGTCGACCTGCCCAGGTTCCCCGGCGACAACCTCGACGCGGCCCGCAGCGGCGGCGACCTGTGCGTCCAGGCCTGCGCGGACGACCCGCAGGTGGCGGTGCACGCCATCCGCAACCTGGCCAGGATCGGCATGGGCCGCACCGCGATCCGCTGGTCCCAGCTGGGCTTCGGCAAAACATCCTCGACGACACCGGACGCCCAGACCCCGCGCAACATGATGGGCTTCAAGGACGGCACCCGGAACATCTCCGGCAGCGACACCGCGGCCCTGGACGAGCACGTCTGGGTCGGCGGGAAGGACCGGGCGGGCTGGCTGACCGGGGGCTCCTACCTGGTGGCCCGGCGCATCCGGATGCACATCGAGACCTGGGACCGCGCCCCGCTCCAGGAGCAGGAGGACGTCTTCGGCCGCGACAAGGGCGAGGGCGCCCCGGTCGGCAAGGCCAAGGAGCGCGACGAGCCGTTCCTGAAGGCGATGCTGCCGACCGCCCACGTGCGGCTCGCGCACCCGGACAGCAACGACGGGGCGACGATCCTGCGGCGCGGCTACTCCTTCACCGACGGGACGGACGGCCTGGGCAGGCTGGACGCCGGGCTGTTCTTCCTCGCGTACCAGCGCGACACCCGCAAAGCGTTCGTACCGCTCCAGCGGCGACTGTCGGCGCACGACGCGCTCAACGAGTACATCCAGCACGTGGGTTCGGCGCACTTCGCCGTCCCGCCGGGCGTCCGCGACAAGGACGACTGGTGGGGCCGGGCGCTGTTCTCGTAGCCGTTCTCAAGCACCCCGAAGCGGAAAGGGATCCGAATCGTGTTCAGTAACTTCCTGATCGGCCTTCGCGAGGGCCTTGAGGCCAGCCTGGTCGTCTGCATCCTCATCGCGTACCTGGTGAAGACCGGAAACCGGAACAAGCTGCTGCCCATCTGGGTCGGTGTCGGGATCGCGGTCGTCGTCAGTCTGGCGTTCGGCGCGGGGCTCGAATTCGGCTCCCAGGAGATGACGTTCAAGGCGCAGGAGGCGCTCGGCGGCTCGCTGTCGATCCTCTCCGTCGCCCTGGTCACCTGGATGGTCTTCTGGATGCGGCGCACCGCCCGGCACCTGAAAACGGAGCTGCACGGCAAGCTCGACGCGGCGCTCGCGATGGGGACCGGGGCGCTCGTCGCCACGGCGCTGCTCGCGGTGGGCCGGGAGGGTCTAGAGACCTCGCTGTTCGTCTGGCGGGCGGTGCACGCGGCGGACGACGGCTGGCATCCGATGATCGGCGCGGTGCTGGGCATCGCCGCCGCGGTGGTGCTGGGCTGGCTGTTCTACCGGGGCGCGTTGAAGATCAACCTGGCGAAGTTCTTCACCTGGACCGGCGGCATGCTGGTGGTCGTCGCGGCGGGCGTGCTCGCGTACGGGGTGCACGACCTCCAGGAGGCCGAGTTCCTCGGGGGCCTGCAGAACCGGGCGTTCGACATCAGCGCCACGATCCCGCCGGACAGCTGGTACGGCACGCTGCTGAAGGGCACCTTCAACTTCCAGCCCGATCCGACGGTTCTCCAGATCACGGTGTGGGCGCTGTATCTGATCCCCACGCTCGCGCTCTTCCTCGCCCCGGTAGGGTTCGCACGGTCAGTGGGGGCGACGGACCAGAAGGCGCGGAAAGCAACGGATGAGAAGTCTGAGGCCGGTTCGGCTGGCGACGGGGCTCGCGGCGGCGACGGTGCTGAGCGTGACGGCGAGCGGATGCATGACGGTCCACGGCGAACTGGAAGTCGTACCGGCGGCGACGAAGTCTGAGGCCGCGCAGGCTCTGAAGACGTTCACCGCCGCGTACAACGCGGCGGACAAGGCCTACGATCCGGCGCTGGACGCGGACGAGATCGGCGGCTCGCTCGGTGCGATCAACCAGGCGGGCCTCAAGGCCCGGCACACGAACAACCCGGACGGCAACGCGAACCACCAGCCGCTGGAGCTGACCGACGCGCACTACGTCATCCCCAAGAAGGCGGGCTGGCCGAGGTGGTTCGTCGCGGACACCGACTCCAACCGGGACCAGGACAACGGCAAGCTGGACACCCGCTGGCTCGTCGTCTTCACCAAGTCCGGCCCCGACGCGGGCTGGAAAGCCATCTACCTGTCGGTCGTCGCCCCGTCGCGGCTGCCCGGCTTCGCGAAGGACGACGACGGCCGGGCCAAGCCGGTCCCGGCGGACAGCACCGGACTGGCGGTGGCCCCGCAGGAGTTGAGCAAGCAGTACACGGACTACCTGCAGAAGGGCACACCCGACGTCTTCACCCCGGGCGCCTCCACCTCGCTCTGGCGCACCACGCGCCAGAACACCCGGCGGGCGGGATTCTCGTACCAGTACATCGACCAGCCGCTGGACAGCGGCGCGTTCGGACCGCTCGGCCTGGAGACGGCGGACGGCGGGGCACTGGTCTTCTTCAGCAGCAAGCACTTCGAACGCCAGACGGCGGCGAAGGGGCTGCGCCCGACGGTCACCCCGGATGTGCGGGCGCTGCTGTCCGGCGAGGTGAAGAGCACCCTCACGAAGGAGCGGGTCTCCAGCCAGCTGGTGTACGTCCCGAAGAAGGGCGCCGGTACGGCCAAGGTGACCGTACTGAACCGCCTCCCGGGCCTGACCTCGGCCAAGGGCTCCTGACCACAACCAAACCAAGCGTGCCCCGCGCAGTTTTAAAGCCCACCCGAGCACAAAATCAAGCCCGCCCGGCGATTGAGGGCAACCTTCCAGCCCGCCCGAGCGCAAACCAAGCCCGCCCGGCGATTGAGGGCAACCTTTCAAGCCCACCCGAGCGCAAACCAAGCCCGCCCGGCGATTGAGGGCAACACCGCCACCGGGCGGCCCCGGCACCGCCCCACCCCCGCACAGGCCACCGCCTACCGGCTCAGCGGCCAGGCCACCGACTCATGATCGACATCGCTCTGCTCCGCCGACCCCACGAACCGCGCACACGCGTCCGTCAGCGTCTCCAGCAGCGTCAGCGGATCCGGCAGCGGATTCTCCGGCCCCCGCACCCACCGCACGTCCAGCTCACCCGGAAGCCGCGCGGGCGGCAGCAGCACGTAGCTGCCCCGGCAGTGCCACCGCAGCCCGGGGTGCTCGTCCATCGTCTCGGGATGGCAGTCCAGCTCACACGGCCACCACTCGTCCTCGTCCTCCGGCGTACCCCGCGTCGCCGTGAAGAAGAGCATCCGGTCGTCGCCGGACCGGGCCACCGGGCCCACCTCGATCTCGGCGGCGAGCAGCCGTTCCAGCGCCTGCTCGCCCGCCGACAGCGGGACGTCGAGAACGTCGTGGATCATGCCGGTCGCCGTGATGAAGTTCGCCTGCGGCTGGCTGCGGGCCCACCGCTCGATCTGGGACCGTTCGGTCGTGGACTGCGTCTGCCAGGCGAACGAGATCGGATGCCTGGCGGGGGTCGGACAGCCCATGCGTTCGCAGGAACATCGGTAGCCCACCGGATGGGCAGCGGGCGCGATCGGCATTCCGGCCTCTGCGACAGCCAGGAGCAGTGCCTCCCGTGCGGTGTCGTCGACCTCGCTCTGCTGCGGTTTGGGTCGTCGGCGCAGCCAGTGGGAAAACTTGCTCTCTGAGCCGCGACTACGGCCGAAATCGGCGCCCATCTATCCCCTTACCTCTGCGTTGCCCCTGTCCATCGTCCCACCATCCTGCGCCTCGGGTGGCCAGACTCCGGAAGCGGGGTGGGCGGATCGACGGCGCGCGGTGAGCACTATCACACCCCTTGTCATGAAATGCACGGCGGGAATGCTCACCGCGAAGGCAGGCTGCGGTACGCCGCCACTCCGCACTCCGCGGGAACCACCCGATCGGTTCACTGCGCGGCGGGCCCCGGACGGCGCACCATGGGCTCACGCACATACCCGTGCGACGCACCGGCCGCGGCGGCCACCAATGCCGCCGCGACGATTCGTGAGGAGCCCTCGTTGCCTCGTGAAGCCACACCCCGCCGCTACCTGATGTGCGCCCCCGCCCACTTCAGGGTGACGTACTCCATCAACCCGTGGATGGACCCCACCAAGCCGGTGGACCTCCCGCTGGCGCAGACCCAGTGGGAGGATCTGCGCGACCGCTACCGCGCCCTCGGTCACACCGTGGAGCTGCTCACCCCCGACCCCGGGCTGCCCGACATGGTCTTCGCCGCCAACGGGGCCACCGTGGTCGACGGCCGGGTGCTGGGCGCCCGGTTCGCCTATCAGGAGCGGTTCGCGGAGGCGGCCGCCCACCGGGACTGGTTCCGCGAGCACGGCTTCACGGAGATCCATGAGCCGGACCACGTCAACGAGGGCGAGGGCGACTTCGCGGTGACGTCCTCGTACCTGCTGGCGGGGCGTGGTTTCCGGTCGAGCCCGCTCTCGCACGACGAGGCCCAGGAGTTCTTCGGGCGGCCGGTGATCGGGCTGGATCTCGTCGATCCGCGCTACTACCACCTGGATACGGCGCTGAGCGTGCTCGACGAGGCGTCCGACGAGATCATGTACTACCCGGACGCCTTCTCACCGGGCAGCCGGGCGGTGCTGGCCCGGCTCTTCCCCGACGCGCTGATCGCCGATGAGGCGGACGCCGCCGCGCTCGGGCTGAACGCGGTGAGCGACGGCCGCAACGTGCTGCTGCCGCAGGCCGCCACCGGCCTGTTCGACCCGCTGCGGGCGCGCGGCTTCGAGCCGTTGCCGATGGACCTGAGCGAGCTGCTCAAGGGCGGCGGCAGCGTGAAGTGCTGCACCCAGGAGCTGCGCGGACAGGACAGCCTCTAGCCGGCGTCCCCCGGCGGCGGCCAGGCGTCGCCCCAGTCGATGTCCCGGGCGGCGCGGTACAGCTCGCCGTGCCGCTTGGTGACCGTGGCCCGCTGGAGCCCCTCGTCCCGGGTGCACAGCTCCAGCAGCACCTGGCCCTTGCGGATCTGCGGGCGGCGGGTGATCCGGGCCGCCACCGGCTCCACCGCGAACCGGGTCGCCACGACGTAGCTGAACTTCTCGTCCTCGTACGGCAGCGAGCCGCCCTTCACCTTGCGGTGCAGCGAGGAGCGGCTCACCCGGGCCGAGAAGTGGCACCAGTCCGTGCCGGGCTCGATGGGGCAGGCGTCGCTGTGCGGGCAGGGCGCGGCGACGGTGAACCCGGCGGCGGTCAGCCGGTCCCGGGCCTCGATGACGCGGGCGTAGCCGTCGGGGGTGCCGGGCTCGACGATCACCACGGCCTGCGCCGCACGGGCCGCGGCGTCCACGAGCGCGGTGCGGGCCTGCGGCGTCAGCTCGTTGAGCACGTAGGAGACGGTCACCAGGTCCGCGGGGTCGAGATCGAGGTCCTCGCCGATCCGGGCCCGCTGCCACTGGACGGATTCCAGCGCCGGGGTGCCGGCGGCGCCGGCCAGTTCGCGGCCGAGGGCGAGCGCGGGCTCCGCCCAGTCCAGCACGGTGGTCCTGGGCCCTTCCCAGGCCCCGGCGACCGCCCAGCTCGCCGCTCCGGTGCCGCCGCCGACGTCGGTGTGGGTGGCGGGCACCCAGTCCGGGGCGGCCTCGCGCAGGGCGTGCAGGGCGGACCGTACCGCTTCGAAGGTGGCGGGCATCCGGTAGGCGGCGTACGCGGCGACGTCCGAGCGGTCCCGGAGCAGCGGGGTGCCGGTGGGAGTGGTCCCCCGGTAGTTGGCGATGAGCCGGTCGACGGCCTGGGCGGCCTGCTTGGGCGGCAGCCCGTCGAGGAGTCCGGCCAGTGCCGCACGCAGGGTGTCCGCGGTGGGGAGGGTGTCGTTCACCGACGAAGTGTAGGCGGAGCCCGGCCGCCCTCCGGTCCGCCGCCCCTCCCCGGTCCGCCGCCCGTCACGGCCGGGCGGCCACCTGCTGCCAGGGCCGGCACAGCGCCAGGAAGCAGCCCATCGCGCCCACCGCGCACACCAGCTGCACGACGGCCATCGGTACGGCCGTCGCCTCTCCGGCGATCCCGACGAGCGGCGAGGCGATGGCTCCGATCAGGAACGACGACGTGCCGAGCAGCGCGGAGGCGGATCCGGCGGCGTGCTTGGTGCGCATCAGGGCCTGGGCGTTGGTGTTCGGCATCGCCAGTCCCATCGCCGACATCAGCACGAACAGTCCCGTCGCCACCGGGACGAGTCCGACGTCACCGAAGACCCCGGACGTCATCAGCAGCAGCGCCGTCGCGGCCAGCACGATGACGGAGAGCCCGAAGCCGAGCGCCTTGTCGAGGCTGATCCGGCCGACGAGGATCTTGCCGTTGATCTGGCCGACGGCGATCAGGCCGATCGAGTTGATGCCGAAGAGCATGCTGAAGGTCTGCGGCGAGGCGCCGTAGATCTCCTGCACGACGAACGGCGAGGCGCTCACGTACGCGAAGAGGGCGGCGAAGGCGAGGCTGCCCGCGATCATGTAGCCGGTGAAGACGCGGTCCGCGAGCAGGGCGCGCATGGTGCGCAGGGCGTCACCGATGCCGCCGGTGTGGCGGTCCTCGGGCGGCAGGGTCTCCCGGAGCCACTTCCAGACGACCAGGGTGAGCAGGGTGCCGACGACGGTGAGGACGGCGAAGATGCCCCGCCAGTCGGTGAGCCGCAGGACCTGTCCGCCGATGACGGGGGCGATGACCGGGGCGACGCCGGAGATCAGCATCAGCGTGGAGAAGAACCGGGCCATCTCCATGCCGTCGTACATGTCACGCACCACGGCGCGCGCGATGACGATGCCGGCCGCGCCCGCGAGTCCCTGGATCAGCCGGAAGCCGATGAGGAGTTCGACGGTCGGGGCGAAGACGCAGATCGCGGTGGCGAGGACGTAGATGATCATGCCGAGGAGCAGCGGGCGGCGCCTGCCCCAGCGGTCGCTCATCGGCCCGACGACGACCTGTCCGAGCGCCATGCCGGTGAGGCAGGCGGTGAGGGTGAGCTGGACGGTCGAGGCGGGTGCGTGCAGCGCGTCGGTGACGGCGGGCAGCGCCGGGAGGTACATGTCCATGGACAGCGGCGGCAGCGCGGTCAGGCCGCCGAGGACCAGGGTGACGAGAAGTCCGGTGCGTCGGGCCGCCGCGGTGGCGGCCGGCCGGGACGCGGAGGTAACGGTGCCGGGAAGTCCGGCTCCGGTCCGGTTCGCGACGCCGGCGCCTGCGCCTGCGTCGGCGCGGGTGTCGGGGGCGGTGTCGGTTATGGGTATGTGCTGGGCTCGGCTGACGCCGCTCTCCGGCATTCTGATCTCCATTGTTGTTGAATCCGCCTCTATGCTCTCAGCTCAGCCGGAATGGTCGACACCTTTTTGGGAGCGCGCATGAGCAGGACCGTCCGTTGGGGCGTGCTGGCGACCGGTGGCATCGCGGCGACCTTCACCGCCGACCTGCTGGCGATGCCCGATGCGGAGGTGGTGGCCGTCGCCTCCCGTACGGACACCGCGGCGAAGGCGTTCGCCGAGCGGTTCGGGATACCCAGGGCCTACGGCAGCTGGGCCGAACTCGTCGCGGACGACGACGTCGACGTGGTGTACGTGGCCACGCCGCACTCCGCGCACCGGGAGGCGGCCGGGCTCGCGCTGGAGGCCGGGAAGCACGTGCTGTGCGAGAAGGCGTTCACGCTCAACGAGCGCGAGGCACGGGAGCTGGTGGAGCTCGCGCGCGGCCGCGGCCTCTTCCTGATGGAGGCCATGTGGACGTACCTCAACCCGGTCATCCGGCGGATGACCGAGCTGGTGCGGGACGGGGCGATCGGTGAGATCCGCACCGTGCAGGCCGACTTCGGCTTCGCCGGTGACTTCGGCGCGGAGCACCGGCTGCGCGATCCCGCGCTGGGCGGCGGTGCGCTGCTGGACCTCGGGGTCTATCCGGTGTCGTTCGCGCAGTTGCTGCTGGGTGAGCCGGACCGGGTGCGGGCGGACGCGCTGCTGTCACCGGAGGCCGTCGACCTGAACACCGGGATGCTGCTGGGCTGGGACTCGGGCGCCACCGCCCTGCTCTCCTGCTCGATCGTCGGGCACCACCCGACGGCCGCCACGGTCATCGGAACGGCCGGACGCATCGACTTCCCGGACAGCTTCTTCTATCCGCGGCGCTTCGTGCTGCACCGGGCGGGCCGCGAGCCCGAGGAGGTCACCTCCGGGCCGGGTCCGCAGGGCCTGTCGGGGATGCAGTTCGAGGCGGCCGAGGTGATGCGGGCGGTCCGGGCGGGCGAGACGGAGTCCCCGCTGGTGCCGCTGGACGGTTCACTCGCGGTGATGCGGACGCTCGACGCGGTACGTGACCGCGTCGGCGTCCGCTACCCGGCGGACCAGGCCGTGCGCTGAGTGGATCAGGCCGGGGTGAGGCCCTGGTTGCCCACCTCCGTGACGAGTGAGCCGGCCGTGGTGAGGGGGGCGCCCGGCTTGGTGACGGCGGACACCGTACGGAAGTCGGCGCGGGCGTGGCGCTCCTGGAGGGTGACGACGGCGTAGCCGCGGCGCCCGTTGTAGAACTTCAGGTGCGGGTTGGCCTGCATCAGGTTGTTCCAGTTGGCCGGCTTCTCCGAGCCGTCCTTGCCGCTGGTGATCGACGTGGTGACGATCTCGGTGCCCAGGGTGCGGGACGCCGGGTCGTCGAAGTCCCGCTTGATGTCGAAGCCGTAGCTCACGTGCACGTCGCCGGTCAGCACCATCAGGTTGTCCACCCCGGCGGACTGGGCGCCCTTCAGGATGCGGTCCCTGGAGGCCGTGTAGCCGTCCCAGGAGTCCATGGAGAGCTTGTAGGCGTCGGTCGGCAGGTCGCGCCGCTGGGCGAAGGTGACCTGCTGCGGCACGACGTTCCAGGTGGCCCGGGAGTGGCGCCAGCCGTCGGTCAGCCAGCGCTCCTGGGTGGCGCCGGTGATGGTGCGCGAGGGGTTCTCGGACTCCGGTCCGGGGGTCTGCCAGCCGTCGCCGTACGCCTGGTCGCTGCGGTACTGGCGGGTGTCGAGGATGTCGAACTGGGCGAGCCGGCCGAACTGGAGACGGCGGTAGAGCTTCATGTCCGGGCCGGTCGGCCGCTGCGGGGCGCGCAGCGGCTGGTTCTCCCAGTACGCGCGGTAGGCGGCGGCCCGGCGGATCAGGAACTCCTCCGGCGGCAGGTTGTCCTCCGAGGTGTCCCCGGCGTAGTTGTTCTCGGTCTCGTGGTCGTCCCAGGTGACGACGAAGGGGTGCGCGGCGTGGGCGGCGCGCAGATCGGGGTCGGACTTGTAGAGGGCGTACCGCAGCCGGTAGTCCTCCAGCGTGGTCGTCTCCCGGTTGAAGAGGGCGGGCAGGGTGCGGTCGGTGTAGTTGCGGGCTCCGCCGGTCGCGGTCACCGCGTACTCGTAGAGGTAGTCGCCGAGGTGGAAGACGACGTCGACGTCCTCTTGGGCGAGGTGCTTGTAGGCGGTGAAGTAGCCGTCGTGGTAGGCCTGGCAGGTGACGGCGGCCAGGGTCAGTTCGCGCTTGTGGGCACTGTTGGCGGGCGCGGTGCGGGTCCGGCCGACCGGGCTGGTCCACTTGCCGGTGCGGAAGCGGTAGTAGAGGACGCGGTCGGCGTCCAGTCCCCCGACCTCCACGTGGACGCTGTGGTGGAACTCGGGGTGGGCGGTGGCGGAGCCGCGCCGGACGATCCGGGTGAAGCGCTCGTCGCGGGCCAGCTCCCAGCTCACCTCGACGCGGGCGCGGGGCAGTCCGCTGTCGGGCTCGTACGGGCGGGGCGCGAGCCTCGTCCACAGCAGGACGGAGTCGGGCAACGGGTCGCCGGAGGCGACGCCGAGGGTGAACGGGTCCTCGCCGATCCGCCGGGCGTCCAGCTCGGCGGCGGCCGCGGCGCCCGCTGTCGGCAGGCCGACCGAGAAGGCGAGCGCGGCGGCGGCACCGGTGACGGTGAGAAATCGGCGGCGGCCCGTGTGCCGGGCGGCGTCGCGCAGCTCCTGGTCCTGCTGGTGCGATGAGTGCGTCATCTGTCCCTCCCCTGACTGGTGGTGTGAGGGGAAGTCCACCGGTCCAGCACATCCGGCGGTTGTCGCGCTCGCGTCGTGCGGGCGTCGCCGGGATGAGGATTGCGGCAGGATTGGGTCCCCAGGGGCAAAGTCCGCGAATGCGGCCAGGACCATGATCGTTAACTCTGGCCCCGACAGCCATGGAATCGCCGGAATCCGGCGCCGGGTTCACCCCCCGGAGGCACGAACCCGCCCTCCGGGAGCACCCCTTGACCCGTACGAACGCCGCCGGTCGGCCGGGGCCCTCCACCGGCACCGGGCCCTGGGCGTACGCTGCCGCACCATGAGCAACAAACTGTTGAACTCCGCGAGGAAGACGGCCGTGGTCACGGGCGCGGGCTCCGGGATCGGCCGCGCGGTGGCTCTCGCCCTGACCGGCGCCGGCTGGTCGGTGGCGCTCGCGGGCCGCCGCCCGGAGCCGCTCGCCGAGACCGCCGCGCTGGCCGGGGAGCACGCCCACGTCATCACCGTCCCCACCGACGTCTCGCGCCCCGAGGAGGTGGACGCGCTCTTCTCCTCGGTACACGAGTCCTTCGGCCGCCTCGACCTGCTCTTCAACAACGCGGGCACCTTCGGTCCGGGCGGCGTGCCGGTCGAGGACCTCGGGTACGAGGACTGGCGCACGGTGGTCGACGTGAACCTGACGGGGGCGTTCCTGTGCGCGCAGGCGGCGTACCGCCGGATGAAGGAGCAGGACCCGCAGGGCGGCCGGATCATCAACAACGGCTCGGTCTCGGCCCACACGCCGCGCCCGCACTCGGTCGCGTACACGGCGACCAAGCACGCGCTGACCGGTCTGACGAAGTCGCTGTCGCTGGACGGGCGCCCGTACCGGATCGCCTGCGGGCAGATCGACATCGGCAACGCGGCGACCGAGATGACCGAGCGCATGCGGACCGGAATCCTCCAGGCCAACGGCGAGCTGGCCGTGGAGCCGGTGATGGCGGCCGCGGACGTGGCGAGGACCGTGGTCCACATGGCGGAGCTGCCGCTGGAGGCGAACGTGCAGTTCGCCACGGTGCTGGCGACGGCCATGCCATACGTGGGACGGGGCTGACCCGTCGACGGGACCCGGGCCGTCGCGGCCCGTGGCCCGCACGGTCGGGGCCGTCACGGTCCGTGGCGATCCGTGGCGGTCCCGGTCGCGCGGGAATCTTCCGGAACTCGCAGCGGTTGTGCGGCACATGAATGAGACCCATCCATCCACAGTCCTGCGCTACACCGCCTTCTCCGCCGACCCGGACGGCGGCAATCCGGCCGGCGTGGTGCTGGACGCGTCCGCGATGGACGAGTCGGAGATGCTCGCCGTGGCGGCGGACCTCGGATACAGCGAGTCGGCCTTCCTGACCGGGCCGGCCGAGGCGGCGGCGCCGGGCGCGCGCGGCTACGCGATCCGCTACTTCAGCCCGAAGGCCGAGGTCTCCTTCTGCGGGCACGCCACCGTCGCGACGGCCCTGGCGCTCGCAGAGCGGGACGGCCCCGGGGACCTGGAGTTCGCCACCGCCGCAGGCCCTGTGCCGGTCACCGTCGTCCGCGAGGGCACCGAGCTGCGGGCCACCCTCACCAGCGTGGAACCGCACATCGCGGACGTCTCCGCGGACGACCTCGCGGAGGCGCTGGCCGGTCTGGGCTGGCCGGCCACCGATCTCGACCCGGACCTGCCGCCCCGCATCGCCTACGCGGGCGCCCGGCACCTGGTGCTGGCCGCCGCGACCCGGGAGCGGCTGGCCGCCCTCGACTACGACTTCGGCCGCGTCGAATCACTCATGCACAAGCTGGACCTGACCACGCTGCAACTGGTGTGGCGCGCCTCCGACACCGTCTTCCACGTCCGCGACCCCTTCCCGGTCGGCGGTGTGGTCGAGGACCCGGCGACGGGTGCGGCGGCCGCCGCCTTCGGCGCGTATCTGCGGGCGCTGTCCCTGGTCCCGGAGGCCGTCGGGCTGACCCTCCACCAGGGTGAGGACATGGGCCGGCCCGGCACGCTCACCGTCACGCTGCGGGCAGGTGACACGCGGGTCAGGGTGAGCGGCACGGGCACCAGGATCCCGGCGGCGGTCCGGCAGCCGTTCAGCGGCTGAGGAACTTCCGGTACCAGGGGGCGTGTTCGGCGAAGGACGTACGGAAATCCGGACCCGGTTCGCAGCCGAAGTCCCGCCAGACCCGCTCGTCGGCGAACCAGTGGTCCACGGTGAGCATCTCGAAATGGTGCTTGGCGTAGGGGACACCGGCCAGCCGGGCGCGGGCCTCGTCCATCCCGATCTCCGTGCTCGCCCACGGCAGCGAGAGCTCGGTGAGGACCGTCGACAGGACCTCGGAACAGCTCACCGGCTCCGGATGGTTCACGTGATAGACGCCGGCCGGGGCCTTCTCGGAGAGCGCCGCCCCCAGGAGCGCACGGCCCAGCGTGGCCACGTCGATCATCGAATGGCGGGCGTCGCAGCCGACCGGTCCGGCCGACAGGTACCGCAGCAGGGCGACCAGTCCGGGAATCGCCCACCGGTCCCCCGCCCCGTGGACGAGGTGCGGGCGCAGGACGGCCCCGCCGGCCGCGAGGACGTGCTGTTCCGCGGCGGCCCTGGTCAGGCTGACGGCCGAGGCGGGGGCCGGTTCGGCCATTCCGGGGAGCAGCGCCGTGAAGGGGCCCCGGCCGTAGACGGACGCGGTGCTGAGCTGGACGATCCGGCCGACGTCGCTGCGTACCGCCTCGTCGACCAGGGCCCGGGTGCCGAGGTCGTTGACGGTCCGGGCGGTCTGTTCGCCGGAGCCGACGTGCGAGGCGCAGTGGATCACCGCGTCGATGCCCTCGCAGCTGCCGCGCAGCGTCCCGGGATCGGTGAGATCCCCGTACACCGTTTCAAAGACCGGCCCGTCGGCCGTCAGGGCCGGGGCGTCGGGCTCGGTGCGGTGCGTCATCAGCCGGAGGCTGACGCCGGGGGTCGCGCGGGCGGCGGCGGCCACCCGGCTGCCGACGAAGCCGGTGGCCCCGGTGATGAGGATGCGCGTGGTCATGAGCGGCGGCTCCGGGCGTCGCTGAGGCCGGTCTGACGGAGATCCGGCGTACGGAGGGTGCAGGTGAAGGCGGGTTCGTCGTCCTGGACGGCCCGTATGCGTACCCCGGCGGGCGAGATGCCGTCGGCGGGGACGGGCAGGGCCTCGATCCAGCAGGGGCGGTCGAGTTCCACGTACTGGAGGAAGTCGGCCTGTATCGATGTCGGGAGGAAGGTGCGGCCGGGCGAGGCCGCCTGGGCCGCCTGTCGGGCGGCCTCCAGCAGCAGAATGCCCGGAACATGGTCGTTGGAATGGCTGAAGAGCGTCGGATGCCGGGTGTCCAGCCGCAGCGCCCAGGTGCTGGGAGCCGCCGCGGGAGCGAGGACGACGTCATGCTCGGAGGTCCTGCCCACGGTCCGGGGTGCGACGGCGGGCAGGAGGGGTATACGCGCGTCGAGCATGTCGCTGCGGTGACCCCGCGCCCGCTGGTACGCCTTGACCGAGGTGCAGCTGATCCGCCCGCCGCCGGTGGCCAGCACGGTGCCGTGACGGTGCAGGAGGAGTTCCAGCTCCATGGATCCGAGGCTCCGGCCGCGGCGCCGTATCCGGGAGCAGGACACGTCCACCGTGATGTCCCAGGGCTCCTCGCCCAGCACGAGGCGCCCGGCCTCAGAGGCGTACCGCAGCTCCCACATCACGAACGCCTCCCCGAGGGGAACCCCGAACTCGGAGTGCGCGATCAGCATGGTGGTCTGCCGCATCGTCTCCGCGATCAGCAGGGGGTCCTGGTGGCCCGCGACCGGGGTGAAGAAGCGGTGCGGCCTCGGCCAGTGGGCCGACACCGAGAACTGGGAGTCGGTCAGCTTGGTCAGCCCGGTCGGGAACACGTCCTGCGCATCGGGCCGGTGCACCAGCTGTCTGAGGTGTTCCGAGGAGCTCCTTCTTCGCATCGATTGCTCCATTCCGGCGGCGGGAGCGTGGTCCGGAACTCCGCCGGGAGCCTCGGTGCGACCGGTGTTCCTCGCGGACCCGGCGCCGCCGGCCGGTACCGAGACACTGCGTGAGGTGATCTGAACCATGAAGTTCCCCCAGGAGGATCCGAGTCACAGAGCCGAGCCGCCCCGCAGTAAGATACTGACAGCCCGGTTTTACTTTCCAGCCAACCCCATATGACACCAACCCCGCCACCACTAGAGAGAAGCTGATGGCACAACAGGCGCGCGCGATCCAGACCCGCCGGTCGATCCTGGTGGCGGCCGCCGAGGTGTTCGACGAGCGCGGCTACAGCAGCGCGACCATCAGCGAGATCCTCGCGCGGGCGGGGGCGACCAAGGGCGCGCTCTACTTCCACTTCACCTCGAAGGAGGATCTCGCGCTCGGGGTGATGGACATACAGCTGCACAGCGATCCGCTGCCGCCGCAGCTGACCAAGCTCCAGGAGCTGGTGGACCAGGGCATGATCCTCGCCTACCGGCTGCGCCATGAGCCGCTGGTACGGGCCAGTGTCGGCCTGGCCATGGACCAGGCCGTGGAGGGCCTCGACCGGGGCACGCCCTTCCGTGCCTGGATAGACCGGCTCGAACACCTGCTGAGCGCGGCGAAGGGCCAGGGCGAGCTGCTGCCGCACGTCGACCCTGGCGAGACCGCCGAGATGCTGGCCGGATCCTTCTCGGGTATCCAGGTGATGTCGCAGGTCCTGTCCCAACGCGAGGACCTCGGGCGGCGCATCTCGGTGCTGCTGCACTACGTACTGCCGAGCATCTCGACGCCGGCCGTTCTGGCCACTCTGGATATGGCCGAAGATCGCGGTGAACGTCTTCTCCGCCTCCTCGAAACCGTACCGCCCCAGACCCGCACCCCCAACTGACCACCGGAACGGTCGGCTTGGTAGGGCCAAAGCATACCGGGCGGTCCGGTGCGAGGGGCCGTAATGTCGGTGACGTCGAGTCAGCCATGTGACAGGAGCCGTCGATGTCAGTCCGCCGTGTCGTCCCCAACATCCCCGTCGTCGCGGGCTCCGGTCCCGACGGCGAAGCCGGCACCATGCGGGCGAATGCCGCCTTCTACGGGCTGCTGGGGTTCGAGGAGGTCATGAACCACGGCTGGATCATGACGCTCGCCCCGCCCTCGGAACCCACCGCCCAGATCAGCTTCATGACCGCCGACCTGACCGCACCGGTCAACCCGGACGTCAGCGTGCAGGTGGCGGACGTGGACGCGGCCCACGCGGCGCTGGTGCGCGCGGGCGCGGAGATCGTGTACGGCCCGCAGGACGAGGAGTGGGGCGTGCGCCGCTTCTTCGTCCGCGATCCCAACGGCCGGGTCGTCAACGTGCTGGGCCATCGCTGAGAACGGAGAGCCGGGCACTATGGCGTGAAACAAGCACGCCCCCGAAACAGTCGCCCGCCCGGCAGGACGCTCTGCGAGAATCCCGGCCATGACAGCGACCGAAACGGATCAGGTGCTCAAGCGATTCGTCGCCGGTATACGGCCGTTGGTGCCGACGGTGGCCGTCTGGGCACACGGCTCACTGGCGCTCGGCGACTTCCAGGAGGGGCGGAGCGATCTGGACCTCATCGCCATCGTCGACGGCCCGCTGGACACGGCGCACCGGGAGCGGCTGGCCGAGTTCCACCAGTTGCTCATGGACGAGGAGCCCGCGGCGGCCGCGCTGCACTGCTCGTACCTGCCCAGCACGTCGCTGGCGGAGGCCGGGACGGATCACGTCACCTGGGCGCACGGGATGATCCTGGAACGCCCGGTCACCCCGGTCACCCGCCGGGAGCTGCTCGACGGCGGACTCGCCCTCCACGGGCCGCCGCCCACGCGCCTGCTCCCGCCGCTCGCCCCCGGGCAGCTGGAGGAGTACATCCGGCTCGACCTGCGGGAGTACTGGCTCCCGGCCACCGACAAGCCTCACCTCTGGCTCCAGGACATCTGGGTGGACCTCGGCCCGCTGGTCCTGGCCCGCGCCACGGTCACGCTGCGCGACGGCCGGCTGATCACGAAGGGCGAGGCGCTGACCGAGCTGCCGGCCCTCGGCGCCCCCGCGGACCTGGTCCACGGCATCCACGAGCGCAGGTACGGGGACCCCGTACCGATCAGCGAGGCGGAACGCGTCCGACGGGGCGAGCAGGCACGCGCCTTCGTCCGGCACGGCATCCGGAACACGCTCTCGACGGGTACGGGTACGGGTACGGGTACGGGGACGACGGAGGAGACGTGAGCCCCGGCCCCCACCTGCCGGGGCAGCCGGTCAGGACGCGCTGCGCTTCTCCGCCGCGCTCTTCCCGGCCGTCGCCTTCTTCGCGCGGGACCGCGTCGCGGCGGTCTTCTTCGCCGTCGTCGACTTCTTGGCCGTGGACTTCCCGGCCGCCGTCTTCCTCGCTGCCGTCTTCCTCGCCGCTGTCTTCCTCGCTGCCGTCTTGCTCGCTGCCGTCTTCTTCGCCGGGGCCTTCCCGCGCGACCGCATCGGGTGCACCGTGGCATCGGTGGCATCGGTGGCATCGCCTTCGTCGGCGCCCCGGCTCTCCTTCGCGGCCTCCACGGAGGCGTTCAGGGCGGCCATCAGGTCCATGACCTGCCCGGATTCCCGCTCCGTGTCCTCGGCCGGCTCCGGAGCCTCCTTTCCCTCGGACTTCGCCTCGATGAGCTGCTCCAGGGCCTCGCGGTAGCGATCCCGGAAGCCGGAGATGTCGTCGGCGGCCATGGTCTCGGTGAGCTGGACGGCCTGCTCGATCTCGTTCTCGTCCAGCTCCACGTCTTTCGGCGCGAGGGAGTCCGGGCTGCGGATCTCGTCGGGCCAGTGCAGTACGTGGAGCACGATCGCCTCTTCGCGGACCTGGAGCATGCCGAGCCGCTCGCGGCCGTGCCAGGCGAATTTGGCGACGGCGACCTTCTCGGAGCGCTCAAGCGCCTGCCTGAGCAGGGTGTACGGCTTCGCGGCGACCTGGCCGCCGGTCGCCAGGTAGTACGAGTCGGCGATCCGGACCGGGTCGATGCTGTCGGCGTCGACGAACGAGACGATCTCGATCGCCTTCGCGGTCGGCAGCGGCATCCGGTCGAGTTCCTCGTCGGTGATCGGGACGGTCTCGTCCTTCGTGATCTCGTAGCCCTTGCCGATCTCGTCCTGCGACAGCTCCTCGCCGTCGAGGTCGCACACCTTGCGGGTCCGCACCCGGCCCATGTCCGACAGGTGGAACTGGTGGAAGTGGATCGCGTGATCCTCGCTCGCGCTGATCACCTTGACCGGGATCGTGACCAGCCCGAAGCTGATCGCCCCGGTCCACAGGGGTCGCGGCATGCATACCTCCAGGCCCGTGGCGGGTGCGGCCGGGTCACCGCTGCACACGATGAAAGCCCGAACGGCGCCGGCCGGGCCACCGCCGCCCGCACCTCGATCCTGACCCCGACCGGTCGTGATCGCATGCCGAGCGGGTGCGACGGCCCGGGGAGCCGGTCGTCCGGACACGTCCCCGGCCGCATTCGGCGGGCCTCGATCACTCGGTCAGCTGAGCAGCCAAATGCATGCCCCGCCCAGGACAAGGAGCAGGCAGACGGCCAGGTTGATGCGCCAGTACGTCCGGAGGATGGCGACGAACTCGCGGATCATCGCGCTGGGCCAGAAGTACGCGGCAGTGGGCGACCCGACGACGTGGCCCCTGACCCCCGCCCGGCGGGCGGTCACCGCGGCGCGGAAGACGTGGTAGTTGTTCGTGACCACGACACACCGGTAGTCGGGATGAGCCTTCTCCATGATCGATTTGCTGTACCGCAGATTCTGCTCGGTCGTCGTCGAGCGGTCCTCGCGCTCGATCAGGGCGGCCGGGAATCCACGCTCGATCAGGTACTCGGCCATCGCGTGTGACTCCGGCAGGCTCTCGTCGGGCCCCTGACCGCCGGAGGCGAGAAGGACGGGCTGCCTGCCGCGAGCCATCAGCCTCGTGTGCACGGCTCGGGCCCGCTCAAGCCGGCCGGCCAGCAGCGGCGACACCGTGGCCCCGTTGATGAGACCGGCACCGAGCACCACCACGTAGTCGGCCTTGCGGTGGATGTGGAGGCGGCCGTAGAGAAACGCGTAGACGACGAAGCAGACGAACAGGAAAGCGATGTAGCCGGCCAGGGCGAGCACCGTGCCCGTCACCACCACCAGGGTGACGTTCTCCAGGATCAGGGCGGTGATCATCAGCGCGAGAAGGACCACCAGGGCAAGCCCTGTCAGCAGGGACAGGAGGTTGGCGGGACTTCTGCCCTCCTTGCGCACCATCGTCACGCCGTTGGAGATCAGGAACCAGGACAGGATCGCGATGCCCACCGCCACGAGGAGGACGAGCACGATGCCGATCTCCCTCCCCGCGGCCGGTTGCGACCGGGCGAGCCCGGAGAGCCAGGCGGCCGCGGCGAAGGTGAGCGACAGTCCCAGGAGGACGGCGTTGCTGAAACGCCGGCGCTCGTGGAGCGTGCCGACGCAGAAGGCGACGAAGATCAGAACTGCCGGGACGTAGGCCACCATGCGCACATGCTAGAGCGTGTCCGCAAAGACGCGTCGTCCGCCCGGAGGGCAAGCCCGCGGAGGCCGGATCATCCGCGCCAGTTTCCTTCTGTTGACATGTCCAGGACCACTTGGAATGCTGCGAGGGCGCTCTTCCATCGATGTAAACGCCACTGCCGACTCGTGCGTCGTCGCAGCGGGGGCCGACCTTGGAACGGGACCATGAAACTCACTCACCGTCTTACCCGCGCCTACGTCCTCGCGTTGGCCGGCCTGCTCGCTGCGATCATGTCCCTGTCGTCCGCAGAACAGGCACGGGCGGAACAGACCATCAGGGCCGCGGACCCGAGTGTGATCCGGGTCGGCAGCACCTACATATCGGTGCAGTCGACCGGTGGCGGAATCGCCGTGCGACAGGCGTCCTCGACGGCCGCGCTGGCATCCGCGCCCGCCCGACAGGTGTGGTCGGACACGGCCGGTCACGGTGAGGTCTGGGCCCCGGAGATCGTCACGGACGGCGGCCGCTACTACATCTACTTCTCGGCCGGCCGCGGAACGGCCCACCGGATGTACGTCATCAGCTCCGCGAACCCGGACAGCGGCTACACCGGGGAGAGTCAGCTGGCCCTGCCGGACGGCAAGTGGGCGATCGACGGGACTCTGTTCACCTTCGACGGGCAGCGCTGGTTCGTCTGGTCCGGCTGGGCCGGTGACACCAACGTCGAGCAGAACCTCTACATCGCGCGTATGAGCAGCCCCACCACACCGACCGGCGCACGCTACGTCATCTCACAGCCTCGGGAGAGCTGGGAACGGGTGGTAGGCAACCCGTTCATCAATGAGGGCCCCGAGGCCATCAAGGACCCGAACGGGCAGTTGCACATCGTGTACTCCGCCAACGGCAGCTGGAGCGAGCAGTACTGCCTGGCCGACCTGCGCCTGCGCGCCGGAGGTGACCCGGCCTACGTCTGGGACTGGTACAAGTCCAACGGCTGCCTGTTCGGCTCCAACCGGGCGACGATGATGTCCGGCTGGGACCCGACCCTGTACGTCAACGGCCCCGGCCACCACAGCTTCGTCCTGCTCAACGGCGACATCAACACCAGCCCGCCCGCCGGCCCCCGATTCCCCTCGATGTTCCACGCGGTGCCGAAGGGGACGCCGTACGCGTGGGAGAACCGGTACTGGTACACCGGAACGTTCGCCTGGTGGGGCAACACCACCTACAGCCGCGCCAATGTTCCCGGCCCGACCACCGACACGGGCTGGAGCCTCAAGTTCTTCGAGTAGGGCGGGAGGGGTGGCCGCTGCCTGCCGGTTCATGGCGTGAGGCCCATTCCAGGGCGCGTTCGCGGGTAGCGGCAGACGAGTCGGGCTGTACGCCGGGTTCTGTCTCCCGGTCGCCTCGCGGCGGCCGGGGAGACGGCCATCCATCTAGGACCGGCATTGCTGCCGGTCTCGTGCGGTCTACCCGCGAACTCGGGCGGGCAGCCCTCGGACGTTCGCGCAGGGCCGTCTTGCGACGACCCCTCTTGACCTTGCTCCGGGTGGGGTTTACCTAGCCGCCTGAGTCACCTCAGGCGCTGGTGGTCTCTTACACCACCGTTTCACCCTTACCGAGGACCGAAGTCCAAGGCGGTCTGTTTTCTGTGGCACTGTCCCGCGGGTCACCCCGGGTGGCCGTTAGCCATCACCCTGCCCTGTGGAGCCCGGACGTTCCTCGGGAGGGTCCGAAGATCCTCACGCGGCCGTCCGCCCGGCTCGTCTGCCGTGGCGCCCATGCTACCCGCCCGGGACGGGCGGACTGATCAGCGGACTGATCAGAGGAACGCCTCGGTCTCCAGATCCAGCCCGAAGGGCTCCGGGAGACGGACGGCCTTGCCGAACGGGACCGTGCAGTGCTGGCGGTAGTCGTCCCCCTGCGGGTCGCTGAACAGGGTCACCGAGGACTCCTCGCGATCAACCAAGAGGTAGAGGGGGACGGGCCCCCGCGCATAGCAGTGGCGTTTGCCGATGCGGTCGGCGGCGGGTTTGGACGAGGTGACCTCGACGACCAGGGCGACGCCCTCGCAGGGCATCCAGGGCTCCGCCCCCCGGTACAGGCGCAGTTCGGTGGGTGCGAAGGTGCCGTCGGGGATGGCGTGGTTCTTGGGGCACCCCCCGCCGCTGCGCAGCTTCAGGCCCTTGTTCCCGGAGAAGTCCATACCGGTCCGGGACTGCCTGATCACCTGGTTAATGATCAGGCTGAGGTAGTCCTCATGGTCCCCGTCCGGCGGCGGCGTCACGACAATCTCCCCCTCGATCAGCTCGGCACGGAAGCCCTCCGGCGTATCCAGCGCCAGGAAGCCCTCAAGCAGGACTTCTGCCTGCGAGAGCGGTTCGTGCGGCATGGCAGACATGTCACACCCCTTCCTCGGTCGCTCGCCAGAATGAGACATCGGGGAATCCGCCGTCCGTGAGATGGGGATGCTTCCCCCGATCGTGGCACAGGGCGTCGCGCCCGCGTCAGAGGCGGACCGAAGCGGCGAAGGCCGTGATCCCCGCCGTCCACGCCGCCGCGATGTCGGAGCCCACGGGGAAACGGCCGTTCAGTTCCATCGTCACCATCCCGTGAGCGAAGGCCCAGGCCGCGCGGGCGCGGTCCGCGTCGTCCGCGAGGGCGCGGAACAGCGGGGCCGCGGCGCGTTCCTCCAGGTCCGGAGGGAGGGGGCGGCCCGTGGTGAGGCGGTAGAGGTGGGGGTGGGCGAGGGCGTGGGTGCGGTAGGCGGTGGCCAGGGCGGGGAACGAGCCCGGGGCGGCGGCCTCCGCCGCTTCGAGGGCCTCCGCGGTCTCCCGCAGCATCACGCCGGCCAGCGCGTTCACCACCGAGGACTTGTCCGGGAAGTGCTTGTAGAGCGAGGGCGCCGTGATGCCCACCCGGGCGGCGAGGCGGCGCATCGTGAGCGCCTCCGGGCCCTCCTGCTCCAGGAGCGTGCGCGCGGCGGTGACGATCTGGCCGGGGCGGTCGGTGGCGGGCGGGTCCGCGAGGTCGGTCACGCCGGTCCTTCGTTCGTGGGGAGGGTTCGTGGAGGAGGGTTCGCGGGGGGCAGTTCGTGGAGGCGGATTCACAGGGCAGGGAGGCCGAAGGCGCGATCGTACGAGACCGGGTTCGAGGGTCGCTCAGGCGGGTGCGGACAGCACCTTCGCCGCGCCGGGTCCACCCGCGTGAGCCCGTACGCTGGCGCGAGGGGATTTCACGGACCCGGGCGACACCGCCGGGAGCCGTGGACCGGTCCGCACCGCCGGTCGTCCCCCTTTCCGTTCGTACGAAGGAGAACCGCCGTGCTCGTGCTGTTGCCGCCCTCCGAAGGAAAGGCCGCCTCGGGGCGGGGAGCACCTCTGAAGCCGGAGTCGCTGTCGCTGCCGGGCCTGGCCGAGGCGCGGGCCGCCGTGCTGGAGGCCCTCGTGGAGCTGTCCGTGGCGGACGAGGAGAAGGCCCGCGTGGTGCTGGGGCTGAGCGAGGGCCTGCGCGGCGAGATCGCGAAGAACGTCGAGCTGCGGACGGCCGGCACCCGCCCGGCCGGGAAGCTCTACACCGGGGTGCTGTACGACGCACTGGACCTGGCGTCCCTGGACACCGCCGCCCGCCGCCGGGCCGGAAAGTCGCTGCTGGTGTTCTCCGGGCTGTGGGGCGCGGTCCGGGTGGGCGACCGGATTCCTCCGTACCGTTGCTCGATGGGGGTGAAGCTGCCGGGGCTCGGCGCTCTCGGGGCGTTCTGGCGCACCCCGATGGCGGAGGTCATGCCGGAGGCGGCCGGGGACGGGCTGGTGCTGGATCTGCGCTCGTCCGCGTACGCGGCGGCGTGGAAGCCGAAGGGCGAGGTCGCGGAGCGCACGGCGAGTGTCCGGGTGCTGCACTCCCAGCTGGTGGACGGGGTGGAGAAGCGGTCTGTGGTCAGCCACTTCAACAAGGCCACGAAGGGCCGGATGGTCCGCGATCTCCTCCGGTCGGGCGCCGCACCGAAGGGGCCCGCTGAGCTGGTGGGTGTCCTGCGTGATCTCGGATACGTGGTCGAGGCGGAGGCCCCCGCGCGGGCCGGGCGGGCGTGGGAGCTCGATGTCGTGGTGACGGAGATTCACTGAACCCGCGAACTGAGCCCCGCGTTCCGACCCAGCTCGGTTCGAGCCCGGACCCAGCCTGTTGCAACATACGCAACGCTCGTTGCGTGGAGTGCGGTCTTCGCGGCAGGATGAGGGCATGACCTCCTCCGTGCTGGACCTTGCCCCCGTCGTGCCCGTCGTCGTCCTTGAGGACGCCGCCGACGCGGTGCCGCTCGCCCGCGCCCTGGTCGCGGGCGGGCTCCCGGCCATCGAGGTGACGCTGCGGACCGCCGCCGCCCTGGACGCGATCAGGGCCATCGCGGCGGAGGTGCCGGACGCGGTGGTCGGCGCCGGCACGGTGATCTCGGCGCGGAACGTCTCCGACACCGTGGCCGCTGATGCCCGGTTCCTGGTCAGCCCCGGCTGGACGGATGCCCTCCTGGACGCGATGAAGGCGTCGGGGGTGCCGTTCCTGCCGGGCGTCTCCACGACGTCCGAGGTGGTCGCGCTGCTGGAGCGCGGGGTCACCGAGATGAAGTTCTTCCCGGCGGAGGCGGCGGGCGGCACGGCCTATCTGAAGGCCCTCTCCGCCCCGCTCCCGCAGGCCCGGTTCTGCCCGACCGGCGGCATCTCGCTCGCCTCAGCGCCGTCCTATCTGGCCCTGCCCAACGTCGGCTGTGTGGGCGGCAGCTGGATGGTGCCCGCCGACGCGGTGTCGGCCGGTGACTGGGCCCGGGTGGAGCGGCTGGCAGCGGAGGCGGCGGCGCTGCGCGGCTGAGGGGCGAAAGACCGGGGGCGAGATAAAGGCGGAACATTTGGCGCGATTTCGCGTGCATGCTCCCCGGCAGCCAGGGCACGAGACCTTCAGGGACACGTGACCCGGACTCCGGGTGACCCGGGTTCCGGCGGGCAATCCCCCAGCCCGCCGGAACCGCCTCGGCCCCATCGGCTTCCCCCCTCCGATGGGGCCGAGCGCTGTCCGGAAGGCTCCAGACAGGGCTCCTTACCGCAGGTGGGACGTGTCGTTCAGCAGTCGTACGGAGGCGTTGCCGTCCGCGTAGTACGCCACGGTCGACACGGACGCCGCCGAGAGCTCCATCCGGAACAGCGACTCGGGCGGGGCGCCGAGCGCCAGCCGGACCAGGGTCTTGATGGGCGTGACGTGCGTGACCGCGAGGACCGTGCGGCCGGCGTAGCGGGTGACGAGTCGGTCGCGGGTGGCGGCGACCCGGCGGGCGACCTCGGCGAAGCTCTCGCCGCCGCCGGTGGGGGCCGCCTTCGCGGAGGCCAGCCAGGCATCCAGATCGGCGCCGTACCGCTCCTTGACCTCACCGAACGTCAGGCCCTCCCAGGCACCGAAGTCCGTTTCGCGCAGCCCGTCCTCGATCCGGACCTCAAGGCCCAGCCGGGCCGCCACCGCACCGGCCGTCTCGCGGCAGCGGCGCAGCGGGGAGCTGACGATCTCCTGCACGGCGCCGCGGGCGGCGAACGCCTCGGCCGCGTGTGCGGCCTGCTCGCGGCCGGTGGCGGAGAGCTCGGGGTCGGTGCCGCCGCTGCCGGAGAACCGCTTCTCGGGGGTGAGCGCGGTCTCGCCGTGCCGCAGCAGCACGAAGGTGGCGGGCGCGCCCAGGTCGGGGGCAGTGCCCCAGCCGACCTGCGGGGTTTCCCGCGAGGCCTGCGGGGATTCCCCGGAGGCCTGCGGGGTTTCCCGGGAGGCTTCCGGAGTCGCTGCGGCGGGCCGGTCCAGGGCGGCCGTCGAGGACGACGGCTCCCACTGCCTGCCGCGCTTACCGGCGTCCATCGCCTCGTTCGCGAGCCGGTCCGCGTGCTTGTTCCGCTCGCGCGGGATCCACTCGTAGGTGACGGCGGACGCCGGGAGGATCCGGGCGGCCTCTGCCGCGAGGGGCTTCATGTCCGGGTGCTTGATCTTCCAGCGGCCCGACATCTGCTCCACGACCAGCTTGGAGTCCATCCGGACGTGCACCCGTACTCCGCCGCCGTCCGGGGAATCCAGGGCGTCCGGGTCCTCCGGGGCGTCCGGCACGAGGGCCTTCGCGGCCCGCAGACCGGCGATGAGGCCCTTGTACTCCGCGACGTTGTTCGTCGCGACGCCGATGTACTCGGCCGCCTCCGCGAGCGTCTCCCCCGTCACCGGGTCGATGACGACCGCGCCGTACCCGGCGGGCCCCGGGTTGCCCCGGGAGCCGCCGTCGGCCTCGATGACGAACTGGCGCGCAGGGGTCACTACAGACCCGAGTCCGCGGTGCGGACCAGGATGCGGTGGCAGTTCTCGCAGCGCAGCACCGTGTCCCGGGACGCGGCCTTCACGTCGTTGATCTCGGTGATGTTGAGCTCCAGGCGGCAGCCCTCGCAGCGGCGCTGGTAGAGGCGGGCGGCGCCCACCCCGCCCTGCTGGGCGCGGAGCTTGTCGTACAGCTTGAGCAGGTCTGCGGGGACGGAACCGGCGACGATCTCGCGCTCCTTGGTGACCGTCGCGGCCTCCTCGTCGATCTCGTTCGTCGCGGCGTCCCGGCGGGCGGTCGCGTCGTCGACCTTCGCCTGGACGGCGGAGACCCGGTCGGTCAGCTCGGTGACCCGCTCCTGGGCGGACTCCCTGCGCTCCATGACCTCAAGGACGACGTCCTCAAGGTCGCCCTGGCGCTTGGCGAGCGAGACGATCTCGCGCTGGAGGCTCTCCAGGTCCTTGGACGAGGTGACGCTGCCGGAGTCCATCCGCTGCTGGTCGCGGGCGGCGCGCTGGCGCACCTGGTCCACGTCCTGCTCGGCCTTGGTCTGCTCGCGGGCGGTGTCGCTCTCCTCGGTCGTGGAGGCGACGAGCAGGTCGCGGAGTTGGGCGAGGTCGGTCGTGAGCGACTCGATCTCGGCGTGCTCGGGAAGGGTGTCGCGCTTGTGCGCGAGCTGGGAGAGACGCTGGTCGAGGGCCTGGACGTCGAGGAGTCGGATCTGGTCGGCGGGCGCGGCGTTCAGTTGGGGGCTCCAGAAGAGTGGTGGGTGGTCCAGGGATCGGTGACCTGCTTCGAGATGTGGACCCGCAGGTCCCATCCGTGGCGGTCGGAAATCGCGTCGAGCTGTGCCGCGGCCTGTTCGCACCACGGCCATTCGGTGGCCCAGTGTGCGGCATCGACCAGGCCGAGCGAAGAGTGCTGGACGGCCTCCGAGGCCGGGTGGTGGCGCAGGTCGGCGGTGAGGAAGGCGTCCACACCCGCCGCGCGCACCGCGTCGAAGAGGCTGTCGCCGGACCCGCCGCTCACCGCGACGGTGCGCACGAGGGCGTCCGGGTCGCCGGCCAGCCGGATGCCCTGCGCGGTGGCGGGCAGCCGGGCGGCGGCGCGGGCGGCGAACTCACCGAGGGTCTCGGGGTTGCCGAGCGTGCAGATCCGGCCGAGACCGCGGCGGCCTGCGGGGTCGGTCGGGTCCGGTACGAGGGGCCGCTCGACGCGCAGGTCCAGGGCGCCGGCGAGGGCGTCGGAGACACCGGGGTCCGCGGAGTCGGCGTTGGTGTGGGCCACGTGCAACGCGATGTCGTGCTTGATCAGCGTGTGCACGACCCGGCCCTTGAAGGTGCCGGCCGCGACCGTCGTCGTACCGCGCAGATAGAGCGGGTGGTGGGTGACGATCAGCTGGGCGCCGAGCTTCAGCGCCTCGTCCACGATGTCCTGGACGGGGTCGACGGCGAAGAGCACCCGGTCGACCTCGGCGTCCGGATCGCCGCAGACGGTGCCGACCGCGTCCCATCCTTCGGCCCGCTCGGGCGGCCAGAGGGCGTCGAGCTCGGAGATGACTTCAGACAGACGGGGCACGGAGGAAAGGCTACCTGTCCGCCGTGCCCCGCAGTCCATGGCCGCCGCACCCCGTACGGGCGGAACGGCGGCCGGTCATGAATCGTTACTTCACCAGGTCGGCAGGGGAGGCCGCCCCCGCGAGGAACCGGCTACTTCACCAGGTCCGCGCGGAGGTCGTCCAGGACCAGGTTCGCGGCCGTGACGCCGAGGCCCAGGTACCAGGTCTCGTCGGAGACGTTCTTGGCCCGGCCCTCCTTGACCGCGGTGAGGTTCTTCCACAGCGGGTTGGACTGGGTGGTGTCGCGCTTGGTGGCCTTCGGTGCGCCGTACACCCCGGTGAAGATCCAGTCGGCGTCGGCCTCGTCGATCTTCTCGGGGCTGATCTCCGCGGCCAGCTCGTTGATCTGCTGGTTCTTGGGCCGCGGCAGGCCGGCGTCGTCGAGGATCGTGCCGATGAAGGAGGCCTTGGCGTAGAGGCGGATCTTGTCCGGCAGGTAGCGGACCATCGAGATGGTCGGCTTCTTCGGACCGACGTCCTCGCCCAGCTTCTTCGCGTTGGCCTCGTAGGCGCCCAGCTCGGACTTGGCCTTGGCGGTCTTGTCCAGCGCCGCGGCGTTGAGGAGGTAGTTCTCCTTCCAGGTGAAGCCCGGACGGATGGAGAACACGGTCGGCGCGATCTTGGACAGCTCGTCGTACTTGTCGGCGGCGCGCAGCTGGCTGCCGAGGATCAGGTCGGGCTTGAGGCCCGCGATCGCCTCAAGGTTGAGGTTGTTGATCGTGCCGACGTTCTTGGGGTTGCCCGCGTTCTTCTTCAGGTACGAGGGAATGGCCGCGTCGCCCTCGGAGGGCGCGTAGCCGACCGGCTTCACGCCCAGCGAGACCACGTTGTCGAACTCGCCGACGTCGAGCACGACGACGCGCTTCGGGGCGGACTTCAGCTCGGTCTTGCCCATGGCGTGGGTGAGGGTGCGGGGGAACGTGCCCGCCGGGGCGTCGGTCCCGTACTCCGCCGTCTTCTTCGCCGCGTCCCCGAAGTCCTTGCCGCCCGTCGCGACCGCGGCCTTCTTCTCGCCGCCGGCCTCGGACTTGCCGGAGCCGCCCGACCCGCCGTCGTCGCTTCCGCAGGCCGAGAGGGACAGGGCGGCGACTACGGCCAGACCGACTGCGGCGGTGCCGCGGCGTCGAAGGGACATGACTTGCTCCAGTTGCGGGTTACGTTGCGGGTTGCACAGACAAGACTTAGGACTGCCTAACCTTAGACACGCCCTGATCCTGCAGCACACTCACCCCCTCCCTCTCAGCTGATTCCGGGCATCGCCACCCATATGTGTGAAGTGGCAGGTCTCGTGTTGTTCGGCAGGAAGTGCGAAAACTAGCTTCGGTGGCCGGAGGTGACGATTCGATGACTGCCTGTGCCATCGAGGACGGGACCGCGGCAGCGGTCGAAGCCGGCGAATCGGTGGAGACGGTGGAGACGGTGGAACCGGGGTCCGACGACCAGAACGAGGTCGCGGAGCCTCCGGATCCGGTGGATCCGGCAGCGGTCGCGGCGCTGAACGGTGCCCTGATCGCTGCGGCGGACACGGCGACGGAGGCGGTCTGCCCGCAAGTGGTGCCGGAACAACCGACTGCTGAAACGGTCCTGCCGACCCCCGCGTTCACCATCACGGCGAACGGCGCGTACGCGGCCCGGCTCACGGCCGCTCACCGAGAGGCCCCGGAAGACGGCGATACGGCCTGGTTCCCGGAGCGCTGGACGCTGGACGGCCCCGAGCCGTACGCCGTACCGCTCCCGCTCAACCAGCCGGAGGACGCCGGCTCCCAGGTGCTGCCGCTGGCCGACGGGCGGGTGCTCCTCCGGCGCCGGGTCGCGGACGGGCACACCCTCTCGCTGCTCTACCCGACCGGCCCCGGCACCGGTGAGCTGCTGCTGGGCGCGGTCGAGTGCGACGAGCTGACCCTGCTGCCGCCCTCACCGGACGGCTTCAGCGCGTACGCCCTGTCCACCGGGGCGTACTCCACCGGGCTCTGGCTGGTGGCGGGCGGTCCGAACGGGCCCGAGCAGATCGCGGAGCTGCCGGGGCGCTGCTCCGGCGGGGTCTGGCTGGACCGGGCCGGCCGGCTGCTGGCCCTGGACCGGGAACCGGCGGGGGGCGGTCCGGTCAAGGCGGTCGCGGTGGACCTCGGGCGGGGCGCCGAGATGACGCCGCTGCTCCAGATCGCGCCGGACAGCGACGACCGGCTGCTGCTCGCGGACCCGGACAGCGGTCTCCTGCTGATCCGCTCGGACGCGCCGGGGCACGACCGGCTCGGCTGGGGGGTGCTGGGCAGCTGTCTGCCGGTGCGCTTCCCGGAGTGCCTGCGGCTGCCCGACGCCGCGGTGACGCCGTTCGCCGTGCAGCCGGGGCAGATGCTGATGCCGGAGAGCTGCGCGGTCGCCCTGCGGATCGACGCGGCGGCGGGCAGCTGGCTGGGGGTGTGGCGGCCGGCCGGCCGTCGGCTGCACCAGCTCCCGGTACCGGAGGGCTGGCTGGCTGGCAGCGGTGTCTGGTCCCGCGAGGGCGTACTCGCCCTTCCGTACGCCAACAGGGAGACGGCCTGCGCGGTGGCGCTCCTGACGGCACCGGCCGACGAGGAACCGGCTGCGGTACGGGCCTCCGCCGGATATCCGGAAGACGGTATGCAACCGTCCGGGGCCGTGGCGCCTCCTTCTGTGTGTAGGCCGGTTCCTCTGGGGCAGGCGCCACTCGTGGGGCGGACCGTGCCACTCGTGGGGCGGACCACCACTGACTAGACGCACCGGTCTAAAGTTGGGCCGGGGGATCACGCATTCGCGCACGGCGGTTGCCGAAGGTGACCGCTTCCCGGGTGGCGGTGGCGTGATGACCCCGGAGACACACACGTAAGCGATCACAACGGGGTGACTTCCCACATGTCTGAAGCCCGAACCGACACGACCCAGACGCGTCCGCCGGGGGCGGGCGCGGGGCGGGCCGAAGCCGGCGGCGCCGGAAAGCACCGAGGGGATGTGGCGCCGGACGACTCGGCAGCACAGCCGCTCGGCCGCCACCGCCGCACCTCGGAAGAGGAGAGCAGGGCGGCCTGACCGCCGGAACAACAACGAGGGACACGGGGAAAGGGAGGGCCCCCGCAGCCGGCCACCGGCTGCGGGGGCCCTCCCCTGTACGCGGCCTCGCGGCCCCTTCGGACGGCCGGTCAGTCGCGCTTGAGGCCGAGTACCTCCGCCGCCGCGAACGTCTCGTTCGGGGGGCGGTCCGCGTAGTACGGGGAGATCAGCTCGTCCAGCTCGTCGAAGGAGAACGTCTCCTTCGACGCGTCGAACTTCGCCGCCACCTTCGGCCGCTCCACGATCGCGACCATCCCGCCGTGCACCACCAGCAGCTGTCCGTTGACCTTGGCGGCCGCCGGGGAGGCCAGATAGCCGACGAGCGGTGAGACGTGCTCGGGGGCGAGCGCGTCCAGCCCGCCGTCCTGCGGTTCCTGGAAGCCCGCGAAGACGTCCTCGGTCATCCGGGTCCTGGCGCGCGGGCAGATGACGTTGGCGGTGACGCCGTACTTGGCCAGGGCCAGCGCGGTGGAGGTGGTCAGCCCGACGATGCCGCCCTTGGCAGCCGCGTAGTTGGGCTGGCCCGCCGAACCGGCCAGGAACGCCTCGGAGGAGGTGTTGACGATCCGGCCATAGACCGGTCCGCCGGCCGCCTTGGACCGGGACCGCCAGTGCGCGGCGGCGAAATGCGTGGTGTTGAAGTGACCCTTGAGGTGGACCCGGATCACCGAGTCCCACTCGTCCTCGGTCATCGAGAAGATCATCCGGTCACGCAGGATGCCCGCGTTGTTGACCAGGATGTCGAGCTGCCCGTACGTCTCGACGGCCAGCTCCACCAGGGCGCGGGCCTGCTCGTGGCCGGAGACGTCACCGAGGTGCGCGACCGCCCGCCCGCCCGCCTCCCGGATCTCCTGCGCCACCTGCTCGGCTGGGGCGGCGGACGCCTCGCCCGAGCCGTCGCGGCCCGGCTGCCCGTAGTCGTTGACGACGACGGCCGCGCCGAGCCGCGCCAGTTCCAGCGCTTCGGCGCGGCCGAGTCCTCGGCCGGCTCCGGTGACGATCGCGGACAGTCCGTCCAGGGGAAGTGACATCGGATCTCGGGGTCCTCTCGGGAGGGGGCGGGGCAGTACGTCGGTGGCTCAGAGCTCGATGCAGGTACGCAGTGACTCGCCGGTCCGCATCTGGTCGAGGGCGTCGTTGATGCCGTCGAGCCGCACCCGGTGGGTGATCATCGATTCCAGGTCGATGCGACCGGCCCGCCAGAGCGCGATGGCCCGCTCGTACGAGCGGAGGACGTCCCCTCCCCCGTACATGGAGGGCAGGATGCGCTTCTCGTCGAAGAACAGCTCGAACATGTTGACCTGGAAGTTGTCGTCCATCGCGCCCGCGCCGACGACGCAGAGGGTGCCGCCGCGCCGGGTGTTCTCGTACGCGGTGCGGGCGGTGACCGACTTGCCGACGACCTCGAAGACGTAGTCGAAGCCCTCGCCCGCGGTGACGCGCGCCTTGGCGTCGGCGAACGCCTCGGGCGACACCGCCTCCGTCGCGCCGAACCGCAGCGCCGCCTCGCGCCTGGATTCCACCGGGTCGACGGCGATGATCTGGGCGGCGCCCTGCACCCTGGCGCCCTGGATCGCGGAGATGCCGACGCCACCGCAGCCGATCACGGCCACCGAGGAACCGGCCTCCACCTGGGCGGTGTTGATGGCGGCGCCGAGTCCGGTGGTAACGCCGCAGCCGATCAGCGCGGCGATCTCGAACGGCACGTCGTCGGGGATCGGGACCGCGCAGTCCGCGCTGACGACGACCTCCTCGGTGAAGGTGCCGGTGCCCGCGAAGCCGAAGACGTCACCGCCGGGGCGCTTGAAGTTGGGGGTGCCCGCGTTCATGAATCCGGCCAGGCACAGGTGCGTCTGACCGCGCTTGCAGGACGCGCAGGCGCCGCAGGCGGGCAGCCAGCAGACGAGTACCCGGTCCCCGGCGCTGAGCCCGGTCACCCCGTCACCGACGTCGAGCACCTCGCCGGCGCCCTCGTGGCCGGGCACGAAGGGGGCGGGCTGCGGCAGCACCCCGTTCATCGCGGACAGGTCGGAGTGACACAGCCCGGTGGCCCGGATGCGGAGCCTGACCTTGCCGGGCCCGAAGCCCACCGCCTCGACGTCGTCGAGGACTTCGAGTTTGTCCTGGCCGGTCTCGTGCAGTACGGCTGCGCGCATGGTGCGGCTCCCCTCGGGGTCGGTACGTGCGGTAGGTGAGTCAGGTGTTTCAGGAGTGTTCGACGAGCGTGTCCGCGAGAACCGGTGCGTCGTCGCGTTCTGCGGCGGTCACCCGCACCTGGACCCGGCCGTCACCGGCCCACATCCGGATGCGGAGGGTCTCGCCCGGGAAGACGATCCCGGCGAACCGGGTGCTGTAGGAGCTGATGCGGGACACCTCGCCGTCCAGCAGGGTGTCGGCCACCGCCTTGAGCGTCATCCCGTAGGTGCAGAGCCCGTGCAGGATCGGCCGCTCGAAGCCGGCCAGCTTGGCGAACTCCGGGTCGGCGTGCAGCGGGTTCCAGTCGCCGGAGAGCCGGTAGAGCAGCGCCTGATCGGCCCTGACCGGCCGCTCCACCACCCGGTCCGGCTCGCGGTCCGGGGCGTCGAGCCGCTGCGACGGGCCGCGCTCGCCGCCGAATCCGCCCTCGCCGCGCACGAAGATCTGTGCGTCGTTGGTCCACAGCGGGCCCTCGTCGTCGGCCGCCTCGGTACGCAGGACGAGGACGGCCGCCTTTCCCTTGTCGTACACGGCGGCGACCTTCGAGGTCTGAACGGCGTTGCCCCGCACCGGAATCGGCCGGTGCAGCCGTACGGACTGACCGCCGTGCAGCACGGCGGCGAGGTCGACGTCGATCCCGGGCGCGGCGAGGCCGCCCGCCATCGCGAGACCGGCGCCCGCGACGGTGGCGAAGCTCGGCAGGACGTGCAGCCGGGACTCCAGCGTGTAGCGCAGCTCGTCCGGGTCGGTGGCGTCGTCCGGCCGGCCGGGGGCCGTGCCCGCCCCGAGGCCCAGGTGGTAGAGCTGGACGTCCTTGTGGTCCCAGCTGATCGAGGTCGAGCGGGGTTCGGCGGCAACCGCCTCTGCGGCATCAATGGGCATGGAAAGGCTGCTCCTTGATGGTGGGAAAGACCTCGGCGCGGCCTTCCGCACCGTCGGCCGCACCGAGGTCGTGCGGGACCGGAGGCCGCGTCCGTTCTAGAACGCGTTCTAGCCGGTGGCCCTATGTATAACGCAGCGCCCAGCAGTTGTGAAGACTGCTGACGTATCGTCAGATCATCGTGTCCGGACGCGATTCTGTGACTGAGTGCCTTGTCTGGCCCCGTTCGCCAACCAGAACGCTCAGATACGAGCTCAGTCACGTATTCCTCGTTGAGGCCGCGCCTGGCGTCACTGTGTGTGGTCGCCGGGGGCGTACCGGTTCCAGGATCCTCCGGCCCGGCGCCGACGCGGTCGTCCGGCACGTTGCCCAGCGCGACTCCGCCGCCCGACGCAAGCGCCGGCACCTCAAGATCATTACATTGCCGGGCGTATCGGTGACCGTCACGGCGTCATCCACCGGACGGGGCAGGGCTCGACGCGTCGTGGGTTGCACTGAGACAGATCGTCAACTGATTGATTCTCGCGGGTCTGGTCGCTGTCCCGGCCCTGCGAAAGGGTTCCAAGAAGGCGGCAGTGCGGCGTTTGCGCACTCGATCTGTTGCCGCGCCGAGTGTTCAGGCGCACCCACGAGAGAAGGAGACACACCCCTTATGCGCGCCCTTGTGGTCGATCACAGTGAAGCCGGCCCCGTCCGGTTTGCCGATGTCGATGAGCCCGTACCGTCCACCGGTGAGACGTTGGTGGAGATACGGCACATCGGTCTCAACTTCGGAGAGCTGAATTACGTGCGCCAGTGGCCGGCCGGCGCTGTGCACGGTCACGACGCGGCGGGCATCGTGGTGCGCGCCGCGTCCGACGGCTCGGGTCCGCCCGAAGGCACGCGCGTCGCGGTGGGGATGGCTCCCCACGCGTGGGCGGAGCGGGTCGCAGTCAGCCCCGCCTCGCTCGGCGCCGTCCCCGAGGGTGTCGATCTGGCCGACGCCGCGGCGCTGGGGATCGCCGGAGTCACCCCTCTCCGGGTGCTGCGCACACGTTCCCTGCTGGCGCGCAACGTTCTGGTCACCGGCGCCAGCGGGGGCGTGGGGCATTTCGCCGTCCAGTTGGCGGCGCTGGCGGGCGCCCGGGTGACGGCACTCGTCGGTTCGCCGGAGCGGGCCGCCGGGCTCCGCGAACTCGGGGCCGACAAGGTCCTGACCGACCTGGCCGAGACCGGGGACCGGTTCGACCTCGTCCTGGACACGGTCGGCGGGCCACTGGTGCCCCAGGCGTGGAGTTCCCTCGCCGAGGGCGGCACCATCCACCTGGTCGGCTACTCCTCGGGGCAGGACACCACCTTCCCGTCAGGGACGCTGTTCGGCTTCGGCGAACCCCGCAGCATCGCCACCTACGGCGACATGACGCCGACCGGCGGGGAGCTGACGGACCTGCTGGGCCTCATGGCCGCCGGGAGGCTCTCGGCACCGGTCGGACTGCGAGGCGACTGGCAGGGCGTGGACGACGCCGTCCAGGCGCTGTTCGCGCGGAAGGTGCACGGAAAGGCCGTTCTTGACGTGGCCTGACGCCACGGACGAGGACACGTGCGCCTCGCCCGCCGGTGGGCGGTTCGCGGCGGTGGACGAGAATGGAACCATGGATGTGCTGGCGGAGGTCTTGCGCGTTTCGGGTGCGCGTGGAGGGCTCGGGGTCATGCTGAAGGCCGGAGGAACCTGGGGCCTGCGGCTGAACTCCTCCCCGGGAGCGGCACTGCACGTGGTGTCCCGCGGCACCATGTGGCTGCACGCCACGGGCGAGAAACCTCTTCAGGTGCAGGCCGGAGACGCCGTCCTGGTGCCGCCGGGCACCCCACACGGAATAGCCGGCGGCGCCGGCATGACGATGGGTTCCTGCGACCACGAGGCAGCGGCCCGGTCTTTCGCCGATGGCCGGGCCCTGCGGCTGGGCTCGGCGCCGGTGCAGACGGAAGTGATCGTCCTGCGCTACGAGCAGGACCCGGAGGTGCGCACACCGGTGCTTACCTCCCTCGCCCGGCCAATGCACGTCACAGCCCGGGAGAACGCGCAGCTCAGAAGGACCGTCGAACTACTCGCTGCCGAGCTCGCACAGCCGCAGATCGGCACCACCGCCGCCATCAACAGCATCGTCGACCTTCTGCTCGTCCAGTTCGTACGCGCCTGGCTGGCCCGCCACCCGCAGGAGCAGTCCGCCTCATGGCTGGGAGCGATGCGTGATCCGGTCGTGCGCGACGCTCTGGCATGCGTCCACGCCCAACCGGAACACCCCTGGACCACGGCGACCCTGGCCGCCGCGACGAGCGTCTCCCGAGCGACGCTGTCCAGGCACTTCCGCTCCGCCCTCGGACAGACGCCGGGCGCCTACGTGGCCCAGTGGCGCATCGACCTGGCGTCCGTCCGGCTCCGCGACACCGACGACCCGGTCGAGTCGATCTCCGGCGCGGTCGGATACGGCTCTCCGCACGCTTTCAGCCGTGCCTTCAGACGTGCCCGAGGCACGGCCCCTGGCGAATATCGTTCTCGGCTTCGCAGGTGATCCGGCCTCGACTGGTGACTGGTGGGCTCGCCTGTTGAGGTGTGACGTACCGCTGGCGGGTGCCGCCCGGCCCGAACCACTCCCGCCATACCCGCGCCAGTCACAGATTCGGCCGGTCGCATCGCGGCCGGAGTGTCCTGCCCGTCCGGCCGACCGGCCGGTGACATTTGTCATCACGGAGTCCGTACATGCGCCTCTGCCGGGGCCGCACCCCGGCTCCGTAGCGTCATGTCCATGAAATCAACAACGGGGAACGGGTCCGCGGTGGTCTTCACCGGGGCGGTCAAGACCTTCGGCCGGGGCGGGGAGCGCGTACGGGCCGTGGACGGGATCGGGCTGACCGTCGAGCGCGGCGAGACGGTCGCGCTGCTCGGCCGCAACGGCGCCGGGAAGTCCACCGCCATCAGCCTGCTGCTCGGCCTGGACGAGCCGGACTCCGGCAGCGTGCGGGTGCTGGACCGTACCCCGGACCAGGCAGTGCGGGCCGGTCTGATCGGGGCGATGCTCCAGGAGGGGCAGCCCATCCCCCGGGTGACCGTCCGCGAGCTGATCGCCTTCGTCGCCTCCACCTACCCGCGCCCGATGCCGATCGGTGAGGCGCTGGACCTGGCGGGCGTCGCGGAGTACGCGAACCGGCGGATCGACAAGCTCTCCGGCGGCCAGCTCCAGCGCGTCCGGTTCGCCGTCGCCCTGGCCGGCAACCCGGAACTCATCGTCCTGGACGAACCGACGGCGGCCCTGGACGTGGAGGCCCGGCGAGGCTTCTGGGACTCCATGCGGGCCTACGCCAGGCGCGGCAACACGGTGATCTTCTCCACCCACTACCTGGAGGAGGCCGACGAGAACGCCGACCGGATCGTCGTCATCGACCGGGGCCGGATCGTCGCGGACGGCAGCGCCGATTCCATCAAGGAAGCGGCCGGTCTGCACCTGGTCTCGTTCGACCTGGCGGGCGGGTCCACCGAGGGCCTTGAGGTGCTGCCCGGCGTGGCCACCGTCGAGGTGACCGGGGACCGGGCGCTGCTGCGTACGGCCGACTCCGACGCCACCGTCGTGGAGCTGGCCCGGCTGGGCCTGATCCGGAGCCTCCAGGTCTCCCCCGCCACGCTGGAGACCGCCTTCCTCTCCCTCACCGCACCGGCAGCCTCCGCCGCACAGGCCGCAGTTGTTCCGCAGGACCAGAATCCGCAGGACCAGAAGGAGACCGTCTGATGTTCCAGTACATACTGCTCGAAATCCGGCGGACCCTGCGCGACGGCTTCTTCCTGCTCTTCGGTTCCGGAATGCCGGTGATGATGTACCTGCTCTTCACCAACATCGGCGGCGGCGGAGGCGACGGCGACTGGAAGACCGGCTCGATGGTCGGCATGGCCGCGTACGGGGCGCTCGGCTCCGCGATGGCGATCGGTACGGGGGTCGCATCCGACAAGTCGCTCGGCTGGCTCCAGCAGTTGCGGGTCACTCCGCTCTCTCCGTCGCAGGCGGTCGTGGGCCGCGCGATCAGCGGCTCCGTGACGGTGCTTCCGACGATCCTGACCGTGCTGCTGGCCGGCGGGCTGGTCAACGGGGTCGAGCTGGCGGCCTGGCAGTGGACCGCGCTGGTCCTGCTGCTGTGGATCGGCGCGCTGCCCTTCACCCTGCTCGGCATCGGCAACGGCTACCGGCTGACCCCGCAGGGCACCGGCGTGGTCAACGTCGCCTGCCTGATGGGCTTCGCGATCGTCGGCGGGCTGTGGTTCCCGCTGGAGCTGCTCCCCGGCTGGCTCGGCTCCATCGGCGGGTTCACCCCCGCCAACCGGTTCGCCGAACTGGGCTGGGCCGCCACCGAGGGACACGCGCCCGGCGCCGCGACCATCGGCGTACTCGCCGGGTGGCTGTTGCTGTTCGGCGGGTACGCCGTGGTCTCGTACCGTCGGTCCGCGAGGACCGTGTGACAGGAGTGGACATGTTCGGGAACGGATCGGAAGCGCGCGAGGCACGGCGCAGGCGGCGTGCGGAGCGACGGGAGTGGCGCAGGGAGCACCGGCGTCCGGGACCTCCCGGGCCGTACGTCCTGCTGCCCTGGCTGCTGCTCGGCCTGGGCGCCTTCTCCAATCTGTTCCAGGGTGAGAGCCCCAACCCCTGGGTCGGCGGCATCGGCCTCTTCGCCTTCAACTCCCTCTACATCTCCTTGGTGTTCAGGGGATTCCACAAGGAGGCACGCGAGAGCCGCGTGACGTACGTGATGCTGGCCGCGCTGACAGCCATCACGGTGGGGCTCGCGGCCGGGTACGGCGGCAGCTGGCTGCTGTTCTTCCCGCTGCTCTCGCTGGCCTGCGGGACCGTCCTGCGCAAGCAGTGGCTGGCGGTCGGTCTGCTCGTGCTCGCCGTGACCGCGTGCGTGATCTCCGTGTGGCGCGAGGACAGCACCGGGACCCCGTGGACCCTGGCGTACGGCACCTTCATCTCCGGTGCGGTGACGGCCGCGCTGCTCACCCTGTCCGAGACCGTGATGGAGCTGCGCTCCACCCGGCAGGAACTGGCCCGCAGCGCTGTGGAGAGGGAGCGGCTGCGCTTCTCCCGCGATCTGCACGATCTGCTGGGCCACACGATGTCCGTGATCGTCGTCAAGGCGGAGGCCGCGCGCAGACTCGCGCCCCGTGACCTGGACAACGCGCTCCAGCAGGTGGCCGACATCGAGTCGGTGGGCAGGCAGGCGCTCACCGAGATCCGTGAGGCGGTCACCGGCTACCGCGAGGGCAGCCTGGCCACCGAGCTGGACCGGGCCAGGTCCGCGCTGATCGCCGCCGGTATCGAACCCACGGTCCGCCGCTCAGGGCCGCCGCTCCCACCGCAGGCGGAGGCGCTGCTGGGCTGGGTGACACGGGAGGCCGTCACCAACGTCCTGCGCCACTCCACCGCCACCAGCTGCGACTTCGTGATCGACGGCACCCCGGACCGGGTCCGCCTGACGGTCACCGACGACGGCCGCACGTCGGCCGCGGCGCCCACCCCTGGCATCGGCGGCACCGGCCTGAAAGGCCTCACCGAACGACTGGCGGCAGCGGGCGGCTCCCTGGAGGCGGGCCCGGGTCCGGGCGGCGGCTTCGTGGTGACGGCGGAGCTTCCGGCGGACGAGCCGGGCGGGGACGACGGCGTGGCGCCCGCCCCGGCCCCGGGCGCGTAGAACGGGTGCCGGAGCCGGAGCCGAGGCACGGACCGGAACCGGACTCCAGGCACCGGGGAGTAGATCGCACGGCCGATGGCGGCCCCGGCGTAGCACCTGCGACGGACCCTCTCCGCACCTCGCGTAGCTCCCGCGACGGCCTCCCGGATCGTCAGCGCAGGTGACGACCCGGATCACAGCTGCCGCCTAGCGTGCTGAAGGTACGCGGAGCCCTCCGACGGCTTTCAGGGGCTCCGCTCGCCTCCCCTACGCATCGAGCCGGAGCTTCGCCATGCCCAGAACGACACTCGCGGCCGGTCCGGCGGCCCTCAGCCTCTTACTCGGGCTGTGGGGGATCACCCGCGAGGACAGCATGTGGCGTGACGAAGCGGCGACGTGGCAGGTGGCCCACCGGAGCATCCCGGAGATGTGGCACCTGCTGGACACGGCCGAGGTCGTCCACGGGCTCTACTACCTGTTCGCGCACGGCATCTTCGCCGTATTCGGGGACAGCCTCCTCGCCCTGCGGCTGCCCTCCGTCCTGGCCATGGCGGGCGCCGCCGCCGTCATCACCCTCCTGGGCGCCCGGCTGGCCGACCCGTGCACGGGACTGGCCGCGGGCCTGGCCTTCTCCCTCATCCCGGGGGTCCAGCAGTACGCGCAGGAGGGACGCTCGTACGCCCTGGTCACCGCCTGTGCGGCGCTGGCCTGCCTGCTGCTGGTCGAGGCGATCGACGCGACCAGCAAGCGTGGCGCGGGGCTCTGGGCGGCGTACGGCACGACCGTGCTGCTGGCCGCGCTGCTCAACTGGTTCTCGCTCCTGCTGCTGCCCGCACACGCCGCGACGCTGGCCCTGACCCGCCCGCCCCGCACGGCCGTCCTGCGCTGGGGAGCCGCCTCGTCCGCCGCCGTGCTCGGCACGCTCCCCCTCATCCTGGCGAGCAAGTCCCAGACGAGGCAGGTCGCCTGGATACCCCCGGTCCACCGAGGCACCCTGCTCGGCCTCCTGCTGACCCTCCTCGCGGGCGCCCTCTGCGCCTGGCTCGCCCGGCCGTCGCGGCGAGCTGCGCCCCGCCGCGCCGGGACCCAGCTCGCCGCCATGGCCGCGCCCCTGCTCGCCGTACCCCAACTCCTCCTGCTGGCCGCCTCGCTGGCCCAGCCGGTCTACCTCACCCGCTACGTCCTGTTCAGCTACCTCGGGCTCGCCCTGCTCATCGGCGCGGCGTGCCACGGACTCACGCTCCGTCTGCGCACACCCCCGCGTCGGCTGATCATCGCGGTCACAGCCGTCGCCTTCCTCGCACTGCTTCCCGTCCAGCTGTCGCTCCGCGCCTCGGCCGGCCGGATCGACGACGTACTCGCCACGGCCGAGACCGTCGCCACGGTCCGCGAGGCGGGCGACGGGGTGCTGTACATACCTGCGGCACGCCGTGACACCGCCCTCGTCTCGCCCAGCGCGTTCACCGGGCTCAGGGATCTGGCACTGGTCCGGGACCCCCTGGAATCCAGCTCCATGAACGGTGTGGAGGGCACCCCAGCGCAGATAGCGGCGGCGATGCTGACGGCGAGCCGCATCCTGGTCGTCAGCGACGACGGTGCGCCGTCCGCCCACACGGATCGCGACCGCACCAAATGGCGCATGCTCAGGGAGCGCTTCGTCCGCTGCTCCGAGGTCAGCGAACACGGCCGCCGCGTCACGGTGTACCGGCCCCGACCGGCCCGGAGCCGCTGGCAGCCCGGCTGGTCACAACGCCGCCCCACCGTGCGGGACACGATGGGGCGGCGCCGGATGGCCTGCTCAGACGGTGCCGAGGCCTCCGGCCTTGACGCCCGCCACGAAGGCGCTGAACGCGTGGGCGGGGATGTCCAGGACGGGGCCGCGCAGGTTCTTGGAGTCACGGACGGGGACGAGGCCCCGTGAGACGGCAAGGTTGTCCGCGATCTCGACGCACTGGCCACCATTACTGCTGTAGGAGGACTTGAACCACTGGAGAGACTCGGTCGTCACGGGGTGCCCTTTCACATGGACGCCAGAGAGGCGGTGTGGACTTGTGGGGCGATCAGACGGCGCCGAACTCGCCTGCCTTGACACCCGTCACGAACGAAGCGAACGAGACGACCGGGAAGGACAGCGTGGGGCCGCTCAGATCCTTCGAATCGCGGACGGGAACGGCGCCGGTAGCAGCTGCGTGTGCCGGCGCCCACTCGACACATGTGCCGCCGTTATTGCTGTAGGAAGACTTGAACCATTGGAGGGATTCGGTCATCACGGGGTGCCCTTTCGCCGTTGCAACATGGACGCCAAAGAGGCGGGTGTACGCCTGCCGGGCGCTTAGATGGCGCCGAACTCCCCCACCTTGACGCCCGTCACGAAGGCGGTGAACGCGTGGGTCTGGATGTCCAGGACGGGGCTGCTCAGATCCTTGGAGTCACGGACGGGTACCACGCCGCGCGAGACAGCAAGGTTGTCCGCGACCTCGACGCACGCGCCACCGTTGCTGCTGTAGGAGGACTTGAACCAGCGGGGGGATTCGGTCATCACAGGGTGCCCTTTCACATGGACGCCAGAGAGGCGGTGTGGACTTGTGGGGCGGTCAGATGGCGCCGAACTTACCTGCCTTGACACCCGTCACGAACGAAGCGAACGAGGCGACCGGGAAGGACAGCGTGGGACCGCTCAGATCCTTCGAATCGCGGACGGGAACGGCGCCGGTAGCAGCTGCGTGTGCCGGCGCCCACTCGACACAGGAACCACCGTTGTTGCTGTAGGAGGACTTGAGCCAGCGAGCAGGGGAAGAGTCAGTCGTCACGGGGTGCCCTTTCGTACCTCGTTGATCATGGCCACGGACGCCGTCTGGGAGAGCGATTCGGCCTGTTGCTGATGGTAGGCCCTCACCAGCGGCAACACTGAGTTGAGTTCGCGGTCCAGGTATCCCTGGGTCTGTGACTCAACGTACGAGAGTACGGACCGGTCTTGGAGGGTCAGCAGATTCACCAGGCGATCGAAGGTCCGACGCTCCCCAAGGTCGAAGGGCGCGAGTTGGAGCATGGTGTTCGGCTGCTCGGCAAAGTCGATCAGGCGCTGCAGCTGCGCGTCCATAACCGCTGCTCCACCGACCGGCCGAAGGATGCAACTCTCATCCAACACGGCGATCACCAACGGCGGCACCGGGCGAACTAAGGCCGTCTGCCGCTCCATGAGGAACGAGACTCGCTCCTCTGCCTGTTCGCGTGTGATGACTCCCCGCCTGACAGAGTTTCCAGCAAGGGCCTGCGCGTACTCACGCGTCTGAAGTGGACCGGGAATCACGCCGCACTCAAACAGCCTGATCTCCGCTGCTCGCCCCTCATACCCCACGTACTCCGGGAACCCCTCCAGGAGACTTCCGTTCCGCAGCCCTCCCCAAGCACGTTCGAACGATGCGGCGGTCCCGGCCAGTCCGAGGGCAACATCGATGCTGCGTGAAAATTTGCGGCTCGGCGGTTTGTTGCCAGTTTCGACGCCCGAGATGTGCCGTCCCGAGTAGCCCATCAGCACGCCAAGCTCGTCCTGTTTCAGGCCGCGTGCCTCCCGTACCTTGCGCAGACGTGCTCCGAACGCCGCCCGGGGGCTACGGCTCGGGTTCAACTCCTTGATGTTTACCAACGTTCCCTCCGTTTTCAGAACATTGAATACGACCTGACCGTAGGCCACGCTGGGTCGCCTTGGTAGTGGAATGACTACGGAGAGGCACGATCGTGTGCGCAGATACCGATCCCGCGAGCGGACACGCTCACCCCGCCCCCTCCCCCGGCACGCTCATGGTGGACACCAGCCGGAGCAACCAGGTAGGCGAGTTCCGGGGCCTCGCAGGCCCGTACTGGTCGCTGCGGCCGATCTGCGGCGGACAGGAATGGGAAGCCGAGCCCGAGCATGTACGCCCGGCGGACCCCATAGAGCGGCTGCGAGCCCAGAACGCGCGGTGCAACGCACGGAGTCGGGGTGAGGTGCTGTGAGAGTCCCGGCGCACGACCTGGACGCCGAGTTGGACCGCATCGCGTCGGACCACGAAACCCGCGCACTGTTCCGCGCCGAGCTGGACCGAGCGATTGCCGAACATTGCGCAACAGAAGCCGAGTTGGCGTCGTTCGCCGAAGCGGCAGCCGAGGCGCTGAACTCGTTGGTCCGGCTCCCGGCCGGGGAGCGGGCCGCGTGACCGGCGTCCCCTACGCGGCGGAGATCACCGCAACGACCGGCGGGAGGGCAAGCTCGCTCGGCCGGGCCGTCCTGCCGAACCGCCGGCTCGCGCTTCGGTGGCTTCGACAGCAGGCGCACCGGCTCGCGGACGGGCTCGGCGCCACCGAGCCCCAACCGTCGATCAGCTTTCGGAGCCCCGCTGTTCCGGACGGGCTACGGGCGTGGGCGAAGGCCCCGGACGAACAGGAGCACGCGATGGAGCGGTTGGCGGCCGGGGGCCCCGATCTGCTCACCGTGCTCGACCCGGCGGCCGGGCTGCTGGTGACGCTCGCCGGGTGGCCCGTCCGACAACGCCGTGCCGTAGCCGGATACGACACTCCCGCCCCCTCTCCCAGCCCATGCGCTGCCGCGCGTCGCACGGGCCGGGCCCCATGCCCCCTCAACCGGAGGCCATACGGTGATCCACTGCAATTCCCGCTCCCGCCCGCCCTGGTCCGAGGCCGCGCAGGCGCACGCACAGGAGGGTAGTGCGGGGCTGCCCGAGTGGCTTGTCTGCGAACTGGCCTCGGGCCATTCCGAGGAACACGCCAACCAACTGGAGGACATGGGGCGCGGGACCTTCGACGTGTGGGTGCGCTGGAGCGGCGACAACTTCACCTACGTCTGTGCCGCGCCGTGCGAGATGGTGGACCCTGTCCTCGCTCCCCACCTGCGACAGGCCTGCATGCTGTTCGCCGACCACGCGCCGGGACACTCCTGGGAGTTCGAGGACCTCCTGCACGAGTGAAGCCCGCTACCCGGGGGCCCCTCACTCATGGATGCCCGCGCAACCGACTGAGTGCAGGAGTATCCAGACCCACTGCGTCAGATGGCTCGACGGGGCTCGACCTCCGTCACGTCGCTCTGGTCGTCAACGCTTCATCCATGGCGGGTAGTTGCACCGAACGTCCTACAGTTCCGGCAGCCAGGAATCTAAAATCAGTCGGGTTTGGCTTGTTGGCCGGTCCACGTCAGCGAGATACAGGGGGCAGGTGCGACTCATCTACAAGGAAGGGCTGGAGCCGCCCTTTATTGTCCTGACCGCCATGCCGCATGCGGCCCCTTGAGGAAGGTTGATCCTTTGCAAATTTTTCCGCCGGCATTGCTTTCCGATGGACCCGTGCCAAGACTTCTCGAAATCGCTGTCGCGGTCCAGGAGTCCAATGGAAAGCTTTCCCTAGACGAAGAACTTCGACGCTACATTCGCTTGATCCGTTACGATTGGGTAGCCAACTGGAATTGCTCGGTATATCCTTCGTCCGGAGTTCTGGATGCCGTTTCTGAATCTCTCGAACGGCTCGGAATGTTGGACTCGCATCCGTCAGAATTTAGAAGAAAAGTGCAGCGCGCAGCAGGTGATATGGATCCGGCGGAGTACCTGGGCACTTTGGCGGAACTGGTGCGTATGGCCGATCGGCAGGGTGCTCCGGAGTACGGGGAGCTGGCAATGGGGTCGAGAGAATTCCTGCAAACATTTCCTTACCTGTTCGGATTCGGTGCCATCCTGACAGACGAGGGGGATCGTGATTTCATGGATCTTATTCGTTCGTCCGTGACGGATGAGCATCCGTACTGCACCGAACGGGCAGTTTCCTACACCACTGAGGCGCAGCGCGCCCTCGTTATCTTCCCCGGGCCGGACGGGATGAAGAAGCATCTCTCATGGGCGACCCGGGAACGGCTTCACGAGATCATCGACACTGTCAACGACCACATGCAGCGAGAGCACTCGTGACCATTCGGCAGAACCGATTGAACACGACCGAAAGTTCGGCGAGTTGGACCAAGTGGTCCGGGCCCATCTGGGCCGCACGCCGGATGACGAGGAAGCTCTGGAGGCCTATCTCCGGCACAGTTGGCGGACTCGCCCATGGGCTATCGCAACAGCCGCGTACCAACTGCGCGAATACGCTCGAACTCCCCCGGGACGATTGCGGCTGCGCCTGGGGGAATTCTACCCGGTGCCGGACGTGGGGCTTCCTGACTCGGAGATTCAAGCCTGGCTGCTTACCCTTGCCGAGCGCCTGAGCCAGAGCGTCGACAACGGAGCGGCCCCGAAGCCCGCGACCCCCCGCACCCACTGGGAATGGCATGCCCGGTTCCCCGAGCTGGGGCAGCTTCTCGGCGGCTGGTTCTCGCAGGACACGGTGGACGAGTTCGGTGACCACGATCTGGCACTTCAGGAATACACGAACGAAACTGACCCGGGCCTGCTCGCGCAGTTGGCCGGCGAATTGCGTGACCTACTCGCGCTCCCGTTGGGAGAGTCCGACTACGTGCTGGCACTCACTGAGCTGGGCATGGAAGTTGATCCACCGTGGCCGCTGAGCGCTGGTGCCTGGCTCGCGGAGCTGTCCGAGACAATCTGACAGCCCGAAGGAAGCTTCGCGCACCAGCTGCCCGATCACGACGACCGCGAGCGGTTCCTCGCCGGTATCGTCCTCATCCTGGCGGGCTGCGCAGCCCTTGCACGGTGACCGCGCTCGTCCCAGGAGGGCCGGCGAGTTGGTGACGCCATTGATCGCTGCCGAGTCCGCTGATTGAGTGGCCGGCATGAATGATCTTGCCTGGCCGCCTGCCCCGATCAAGACCGAGAGGCTCGTGCTCCGTGAGCCCGAGGCCCGTGACCGTCCGGCGTTCGTCGAGCTGCTCGCGTCGCCAGAGGTGCATACCTACCTCGGCGGCCCCCGCCCCAGTGACGAGCTTGAGCGTGAGATGCCCAGGGTGCCCGAGCGGTGGCCCGGGAGTTTCGTCGTTGAGCTCGACGGGTCGATGATCGGCCAGGTCCTGCTCAGGAGAGCAACAGGGCACCGTCGCCCGGCTGCCGCGGGGAAGGTCGATCTCGGCTATCTCTTCCTGCCGCAGGCGTGGGGATTCGGGTATGCCGCCGAGGCGTGCGCAGCGGCACTCGGCTGGCTCGACGGCGTCCTTCCCGGCGAGCCGGTGGTTCTCACCACCCAGAGCGCCAACTACGGCTCCATGCGCCTCGCGGCGAAGCTGGGGTTCACCGAGGTCGAGCGGTTCGAGGCCTGGGACGCCGAGCAATGGCTCGGCTTGCGGTCCCCGGTCGCGTCCTCCGATTGAGCTCGTACCCGAAAGCACTGCGAGAGCGGAGCCCGGCGTGTGCGTGTTTCACTGGACTGCATGTCCTCGGCTCTTGGTGTGTCCCGACCAGACCAGGCTTCCTACATGCTGCGAGGCGCTGCCAGCGATGCCGGCCGCGCGTACAGGCAGCAGCTACTTGACCTGTGGGACTACTTGCGGGTGTAGGTCAGGCTCCGCTCGGTGTGGTCGACCAGCCTGCGCAGGGTGTCGTTCGGCAGCAGCGTGAGGGTGGTGGGTTTGCCCGGCGCGCAGGATGAGGACGGCTCGGCGACGACCGGGTCGGTCGCGTCGATGTGCACCGGGCCGTCGGAGCCCGACGCGTCCGCCAGGTCGCCTTTGAAGACGCAGTGGTAGGTGCCGTCGCCGTTCTTCTTGGGGCCGTCAGCGACGAGCGAGAGGACCGTGTCACCCACGTCTCCCTGTTTGATGGTCAGGCTGAGGGTTCCCGTGCCGGAATCGTTGTCGACGGCGGTCCACGTACCCAGGAACGCCGTCGGCACCGAGCCGTCCTCCGAGCCGGTGCCGTGCTCGCCGTCCCCCCTCGTCAGGATGTAGAGCACGCTCCCGGCGCTCAGCGTCGCGACCAGGGCCACGATCAGCAGCGCGACGCGTCCGCGCCTGCGGGCGGGCGGGCGCTGGGGCGAGGGAGAGGGCTGGGGAGGGAGAGGGCTCTGGTCCGTGCCGGGGTTGGTGAGTTGGTGCGGCGGGGCGGCGCCCACGAACGAGACCGCCGCCGGGCCCGGCGCACTTGCCGGGGCCGGGGCCGGGGGCGTGTCACGCGGGGGTGAGGGCGCCGGAGGCTCCGGGTTTTCCGTGTCCAGGAGGCTTACCGCGTGCCGGCCCAGCTGGGCCACCAGGGAGCCGGGCAGCCACGGGTCGTGCGACACGCCGTCGGAGACCGTGTCCTGCGTGCCCGCGTGCCGCAGCACGTCCGCGAGACCGGGACGCGCCGCGGGATCCTTCTCCAGGCAGGCCAGTACGAGGCCCGCGAGGGCCTTCGGTACGCCCCTCAGGTCGGGCTTCTCATGCGCGATGCGGTACATGAGCACGTGTGATCCGGTCTGGGCAGTACCGAAGGGCATCTTGCCGGTGGCGGCGTAGACGAGGACCGAGCCGAGGCAGAAGATGTCGCAGGCGGGCGTGATCCGGTCGCCGCGCACCTGCTCGGGCGCCATGAATCCGGGCGAACCGACCAGCGCACCGGCACGGGTGACACCGCCGTCGGACACCGTGTCCAGGGCCCGTGCGATGCCGAAGTCGATGACGCGGGGACCGTCGATGGTGAGGAGGACGTTGGACGGCTTGAGGTCGCGGTGGACGAGCCCGGCGGTGTGGATGTCCCGGAGGGCGTGGGCGAGGCCGGCGGCCAGCGTGCCCAACGAGCGCTCCGGCAGGGGACCGTGGTCGTGCCCGACGACCTGCTGGAGACTGGGACCGGCGACGTAGCCGGTGGCGACCCATGGCACGGCGGCCTCGGTGTCGGCGTCCAGCACCGGCGCCGTCCAGTGTCCGCCGACCCGCCGCGCCGCCTCCACCTCGTACCGGAACCGTGCCCGGAACTCCTCCCGTGCGGCCAGTTCCTCGCGCACCAGCTTGACGGCGACCGTGCGCCCCCGGTCCGAACGGGCGAGGTGGACGTGGCCCATTCCGCCCGAGCCCAGCCGCCCCAGCAACCGGTATCCGCCGATCTGCCTCGGGTCCCCGTCCCCAAGCTCCTGCACGTCGCGCCGCCTTCCCCCGCACGTGAGCCCGCGTAAGCAACAGAGCGAGAATACTGCGGCACCGTTGCACCGTGGTGTGAACAGGTCCACGGTTCAGCGACAGAGGCGACGACCGTCCGTAGTGGTCAGCCGGTCAGGTGGTCGAAGGCGGCGCGCACGTGGTCGCTCAGTTGCTTGATCTGAGCGTCGGTGTACCAGGCCGCGAGAAGGCCGACCCCGCCCTCGCTGTACGGAAGCCGACGGTGCCACAGTCGGTCCGTACGACCGCAGCACATCTCTCGATCAGCCGAGCCGAGAGGCCGACCGTGGGTACAGGACCGCCACCCGCTCCCGAGGAAGGGTTTCTTCCCATGACCGCACAGCCCGCACGCCCTGGGCTCATCAGTCCCGAGCCGTTCAAGCCCTCTCTCGTCAGAGCGGTTTTCGGGGACGTGACCCCGATGCACGTCTCCCGGTCGGCCACGTGGGCCGCCGCCTCTGTGACGCGGACCGTGCTGGCGGAGATCATCGCCGGCGCGCGGAGAGCTGCGGCGGAGGAGGCCCGGAAGAAGCTGATACCCAGGGACCTCATCTCGGCGATCGACCGGAACGTCGAGGTCCAAGTGGCGAACACGTGGTACGGCTACAGCCCGACGTTCAAAGACCTGAACGGTGTCCAGTACGACGCCGAGGGTGTCATCGTGCTCCCTCCTAAGCGCAGCAGGTCGCGCAGGCCGAGCGCGGTGGTCGGCGCCCACCGGTTCGAGGCCGGGGTAAAGAAGCTGCTGCGGAACCAGGGGGTGACGGCCGTCCCGGCGATGGTCCGCGACCTGGACGGGATCGTGAGCGTGTTCCTGACGGACCTCGCCCGGGACGCGGCCATGGTCGTCCGCGAGGGCGGGGTCAAACGCTTCGGCACGGTTTCCCTCGCGACGTCGGGCGAACCGGACGCCCCGGCCCCGTCCTCCCTCAAGAATTACCTCGGGGCCCTGTCCACCCGCAGAGGGGACGCGCGGACCATCGGCAGGGACGACATCCTGGCCGCCACCACGGTTCAGTTGTTCGGCGACATCCGGCAGCAGGCCCTCGCCGAGGCACGCGAGGCGACGCAGTCGTACAGCCCCTCGCACCTGGTCGCAGTACCGCCTACGGAGGAGGAAGTCATAGACCGCCCGCCAGTACGGGAAATCGACCGGCAGGGCTGATCAGGCAACGGGCTTCCGGCCAGTTCCGTAACTCTGTTCAACCGGCGGCCCCACGGAAAGAGAGGATGCCGTATGGAACGGGCCGGGCTTCACGAGACCTCGTGCCCGCTCTGCTGGGGAGAAGCCTGCGCGCCTGTAGTTGGCGCCGGAAGGACTTCAGGCACCCATTTCCTGTAGCGCGGTAACGGCCCGCGCGGTAACGGTGCCGATGACGCGCCTGATCGCCGCGTCGTCCGAGCGGGGCCGGCAACGACCGGACGTCCGGCCCTCAGAACTCGTTGCCTGCCTCACCGGCCTCAGTCCATTCGAGCAGCCGATCAATGAACGGAACGATGTCTTGCGGAGACGAGACCGCAAAGTGCTGCGGAATGGCCTGTCCACTGTCCAGGTCAGCGACATCCAACTCCACGTCGCCCCCACGCCACAGTGCGAGTCGCCCTCCCCGCACACCTTTGAGAAGGTCCAGCCACATGACGGGATCACTGCCCGCACTTTCTGGGTTCTCTCCTGACTCGCACTCGATCCCTTGAGCCCTGAGTACAGCTTGGTGCTCGGCGATCCACTGTCGGAACGTTGGCGTGAAGTCCGTATCTGTCACTTGGCCGGCAACCCTTCGATGTTCGGAGCGGGCGGGAACGCGCCAGGGCTCGCCTTCGGGCATGTGCGGCCGGGTCAGCCGGGTTCACCGCGGGAGTTCAGCCGTGCGGGAGGCTCAGACCGCCCTCACTCGGCGCAGCCAGTCGCCCACCAGGCGGTGCCAGTCGGTGCGGTCGAGATCGTGGTGCGCCACTACGAATCGTTCAGCCGGAGGCTTCTCGTCCCAGGACTGGATGCCGTGGCCGGAGCGTCGCAGCAGGACCTCGCAGCCAACCGCGTTGGTGAGGAGGACGAGTTCGAGGTCCGTGCCGATCCCGTCCGTCGTGCGGTCCCGCAGTTCGAGCAACTGGTAGAAGTCGAAGGCCTGGTCGACGTCCGGGATCCACTCCTCGACCAACCGCCCCGCCTCGCAGGTGTATCCGTGCCCGGCAAAGGCGTCGAGGACGGCCTCGTGCAGGGGCAGGGGCGAGACGTGCAGCAGGTCCTCGTCCGAACCGGGCCTGAGCGCGCTGTCCTCCACGCGCGTCCGCAGTTCCAGGACGATCCCCAGCGCACGCCCCGCCACCTCGGTGAAGGGCGTCGCCCAGGGCAGCCGGACCGTGAACGGCACGACGACCTCCTCGCCCCTCGGGATCGGGAAGGGGCCGTACGCATAGCCGCGATTGACCTCGTCGTCCCCGGCTCCGGAGCCGGGGGCGGCGGGCCAGGTCGCCAGCACCTCGAAGGAGAAGCCCTGGATCTCCGTGCCGAGCAGGCCGCCCCGGACCACCACCTGGCCGGGGACCGTGTCTCCAGGACGCACGACGCCGGCGAGCACCTGCGCGTCGACGTCCACCGGGCCTCCGCCCGCCCGTGCAAGCATTCGAGTGAACATCCCCGCAGCATACGGTCACCGTCGTCAGCCAACGTGCCGGCGCTCACGGTCTTCCAGGTCCTGGTCGTGGGGTTGGCCCGGGGTTCGATGCCCGAGTCGTCCGTAGCGGTCACCGCGATGGTGAACCTCTTCACGTCCGTGGTCCCCAGGAACCGCGAGCGCCGACAGGGGCGAGTGCCCCGGCGAAGGCTGCCCCTGGTACGCCGTCGGCCCGCCGCCCCGGCCGGTCGACGCACCCGAACAGGCGACCCCCCATACCCTGTTCCCCGTGAACGAGATGCCGCAGGATCACCGGCCGGTCAAGTCCGTACGCGTACTGCTCGCAGAGGACCAGGGGATGATGCGGGGCGCGCTCGCCCTGCTGCTCGGGCTGGAGCCGGACATCGAGGTGGTGGCCCAGGTCGGGGCCGGGGACGAGATCGTGGCCGCCGCGGTCTCCTCGCGGCCCGATGTGGCGCTGCTGGACATCGAGCTGCCGGGGCGCAGCGGTCTGGACGCGGCCGCCGATCTCCGGGAGGAGGTGCCGGACTGCCGGGTGCTGATCCTCACCACGTTCGGGCGGCCGGGGTATCTGCGGCGGGCGATGGAGGCCGGGGCGGCGGGGTTCCTGGTGAAGGACGGGCCGGTCGAGGACCTGGCAGAGGCGATCCGGCGGGTGCTGGCCGGGGAGACCGTCATCGATCCGGCGCTGGCCGCCGCCGCGCTGAGCGCGGGCCCCAGTCCGCTGACCGCCCGGGAGCGCGATGCGCTGATGGCCTCTGTGGACGGGGCGACGGTCGCGGACATCGCGGCGAAGCTGCACCTGTCGGAGTCGACGGTGCGCAACTACCTCTCGTCCGCGATCGGCAAGACCGCCACCCGTAACCGGATGGAGGCGGTCCGGGCCGCGCGGCAGCAGGGCTGGCTCTGAGGGCCGGTCCGCGAGGGCCGTGCTCAGCGCTGTACGGAGGAACGGTGGCGCGGCAGAGGATTAGCAGCAGTCCGGTCGGCAGGACCGGGCCCGACGTCCGGAAGGCCAGGGCGTAGCCGCAGGCGGAACCCAGGCCGGTTCGCGTGAGGCCGAAGCCCACAGCTGTTGCCAACCCGCGGGGCGGGCGGACGCCCGACCGCTCGACCGGTCGTCCGCTCCAGGCCCCCGCGGCGAGACAGTCACCGCGAGCCGGTCACCGGGTGTGACTCGGCACGGAGGGGGCCCGGGACCCAACTGTGGATCCAAGAAGGCCCGTTCAGGCGGCCTGCAGGCCCTCGCCCCGTTCGGAGACCGTCTTCGGGGAGCCGACGGGGAAGATCGTGGTGTGCTCCCCGAGCAGCGCGTCGGCGACGCTCAGGGCCTGCGGCACGTCACGGGTGCCGGTCATGACGCACAGGGTGTAGGCGGCGTCCTCGACCGCTCCCGCCGTGGAGTCCGTGGGGAAGCGGTCGTCATGGATGCGGGCGTCGGCATAGCGGGCCAGGGCTACACGCAGGTCCTGCGGGCTGGGGTTCAGCACGGTGAAGTACTCCTCATAGTCCGGTGTCGGGGCAGATGCCCCAGGCGGCGAGACCGCCTGTCATGGGATACCCGCTGCCGTCCGGCTGGGTGGATGCGCAGCGGCGCACGCGCCATTGCGAGATCCATCTGGTCGCATACCCCTGAACGCACCTGCCAATCAGGCGACTTGGGACCTCTTCATATGTGCGGCCCCGCACGGACGCGGGGCCGCACATATGTCACCCGTCACGAGCAGGATGTGGGGCCGACGGGGTAGGCGTGAGGCGAGCGACTGCGGGGCCGGTGAGCTCCCGCAGCACGATGTCCCGTCTGCGTCGCAGGTGGCACGGACCCCCGTGCTCCCGGGGCGCCGCCTTGGGGGCTGTAGATAAGTGAGGTGCTGCAGTGACCGCGATCGAGCCGGATACCGAAGGCATGCGCGCTTCTGGCCGTGGCACGGCCGGGGGCGCTGGGACGACGTTGGCGGAGTTGTTGCGGGCGGCGGAGAACGCGCCGCCGGTGGAGTCCCTCGATGTGGTCGCCCGGATCTTGAAGGAACGGCTCGGAGCCGTCGCCGTGTCGTTCCTGATCACCGACTTCACCGGAAGCTCGGTGGTCCGACTGGGTACCGCGGGCAGTGTCGAAACCGGTGAACGGGCCCGGCGAATCCCGCTGGCGGGAACCATCTACGACGACGTGATCCGCTCCCAGCGCCCGACGGTGGAGGCTGCGGGCCGAGGGGATCTGGTGCGGGTCGTGGCGCCGGTGACCAACCGCGGGGACGCTATCGGACTGCTGGAGCTGTCCCTGTCCTCGGCGCCGGATGCCGAGGTGCTGCAGGAGGTCGGTGAGGCCGCGCACGCGCTGGCTTATGTCGTCATCGCCAACCGGCCCTTCACCGACCTGTATCAGTGGGGCCGGCGCACCCTTCCACTCAGCCTGGCCGCGGAGATCCAGCACCGGCTGCTCCCGTCGTCGCTGACGTGCGAGGCGGCGCAGTTCGCGGTCGCGGGGGCGCTGGAGCCGGCCGACCACGTCGGGGGCGACACCTTCGACTACGTCCTGGACCGCGACACCGTACAGATCTCGATCACCGACGCCATGGGCCATGACGTGCGGGCGGCCCTGCTGGCCACTCTGGCGGTCGGTGCCCTGCGCCGGGCCCGGCGGGCGGGTGCCGACCTGGTGGAACAGGCACGCCAGGCGGATGAGGCCCTGCGGCAGCACGACCAGCCGGGATACGTGACCGGCCAGCTCCTGCGGATCAATCTGCGCGAGGGTGGGACCGAGTTCGTCAACGCCGGTCACCCCTGGCCCCTGCGACTGCGCGAAGGCCAGGTGGAGCAGGTCGTCCCCGAGGTCGACATGCCTTTCGGCGTCCACCTCCGGCACGATTACCGGGCGCAGAAACTGGACGTACGGCCCGGCGACCGTCTGGTGCTGTTCAGCGACGGCATGCTCGAACGCAACGTCAAGACCGTGGACCTCCCGGACATGATCGTCCGCACCCGCGGCCTGCACCCCAGGGAGGCGGCCCGCGCCCTGATCAGCGCGGTCGCCGAAGCCGGCGAAGGCCACCTGGAGGACGACGCGACCGTCGTCTGCCTGGACTGGCACGGCACCGACAGCTCCCAGCGCGACGCCGACACCGGTGCCAACCTCACCGATGCCTCCGCCGCATCACCTCGTCACCACTGACCCGGAGCTGCCGCCCCGACGGGCCTTCTCCCACCGGCGGCGGCAGCCTCAGGAGAGCCGACCGGTCTTCGGCCACAGGGCTCTGTGCGGCATGGCAGAACATGCTCCTGCCGCCTGAGGCCCGTACGCGCCCGGGACCGAGGTCGCGCTTCCCGGGTGGCCACACGCCCTGCGGCCTCCACGCAGGCCCGTCCGGTCGGGACGGGCGTTGGTTCACGTGCGGGAGATCAGGGCGTTCACGTGAGGGAGATCAGGGCGATGATGCTCTTACCGCCGGGGTGGGCGGTGACGGACACCTGCTTGGCGAGCCGGCGCACCAGGGCCCAGCCGTAGCCCCCGATGCGGCCGACACCTGAGGTCTCGTCGTCGGCGTCGCAGGTGACCGGCAGGTCCGGGCTGGCGTCCGCCACCGCGAGGCGGAGTCCCTCGTCGGTGAGTTCGGCGGCGAATCCGGTGAGTCCGCCGCCGTGCCGAACGGCGTTGGTCACCAGTTCCGAGGTGATGAGCAGCGCGTCGGCCACGATCACGTCGGCTGCCAGCCCTTCGCCCACCAGCCCCCCGAACTGTGACGTCAGGAGCCGCATGACAGTGTCACGGGCCGCAGCCGCGTTCTCCGGGACGGGAGTAGTCACGGACTCATCCCACCCATCGGTTGGATTCGCGCCGTCGTCCGCCATCTCTCGTTCCCCGTGCATCGTCTTCATCGCATGCCCGGCCGGACCTCGCCCACACGCCGTTCTCTCGGACAGTTGTCTCTCATCCAGTGACGGCCGCATCAACATCGTCCGCGAACCGGAACGCACTGTCGGTGCCGGTGACCTCGAACAAGCGGCGCACATTCGCGCTCAGGGGGCCGGCCACGACCATGGTCACCCCGGCCTTGTCGTGCTTGCGCTTGCCGAGCAACAGGGCATGCAGACCGGACGAGTCGGCGAAGTCCACGCCGGACAGGTCCACCACTGTTCGCCGCCCCCCGTTCCCGGCCGCATTCGTCAGCGTCTCGACCAACGCGGCGGATCCCGCCCAGCCGTCCAGACTGCCCTGGACCCGGACCAACACGACGCCGTCGCCGACGACCTCCAGGACCGGATCTGCGTCTTCCCCTCGCGATGAGGGCTCTCTCATAGTTGTCACACGGCATCATTACAGAGCTGAACGGATGTTCTGCAACGCGCTCGCGAAGAGGAAGAGCGAGGTGCGCGTTTCCCTACGCCGTCGCCGCGCTTGCTTCCTGGCCCCCTGATGTCTCCCGCGCGTCTCCGGCCTGCTGTTCATCACGTGGGCATCGGGATTATCACGCGGGCATCGGGAAAAAAGAGCCGGATGGAAAGCTCCGAAGCGGGTGCAAACACCGTCCCCCCGGTGGGCGACGCGCTGATGTCCGACCTGTTCGCCGGCGCACGCGCGGGCATGTACGCCGTCGATGCACACGGCGTAGTGATCGCCTGCAACCCGTGGGCGGAGCGCCTGCTGGGCTACGCGCCGCACACCCTGATCGGCGTCAACGCAGACCAGGCCCTGCACCCCCACTCCGGCGACGGACTCCGCCTGCCGGCCCAGCGCTCCGTCCTCGAAGACGTCGCCCTGGGCAAGCGCTCCAGCGGCGACCGAGCGGTCCTGCTCCGGGCCGACGGCAGCGCGCTCCAGGTCTGGTGGAGCGCGGCACCGCTGCCCTCCGACGCCCGGCACGGCAGCGGTGCGGTCGTCGTCTTCCATGACGTCTCCGCGCAGCGTGAGCGTGACGGGCAGCGAGCAGACCGCTACGCGCACAGTGAGACGATGCGCGAGCAGGCCGAATACGACCTCGCGGAGATCGCCTGGCTCGCCGAAGTGACACTGGCCCTGGTCAGCACCCTGAAAGCGGACGAAGCACTGCGCCGCCTGGTACGGCTCCTGGTGCCGCGCCTGGCTGACACCGCGGTCATCCATCTCGGTGAGAGCCACACACCGGAACGCACGGCATGGGCTCACCACGCACCGGATGTGCTGCCCGCACACCCCTCGGACACCCACTCCCTTCCCGACGCACCCGCCCACGCCGAAGCGCTGGGGCGGGTGATGCGGGGGGACGGCATCCAGCACCTCACCCCACCCACCGACCGCCCCGGCTCGGACCTGCTCGGTGCGGTCGGCGCAGCCGAGATCGTCGTGGTCCCGCTGCGGCTGCGCACCACCACGTTCGGAGCCCTGACGCTGATCCGCTCCGCGGCCGGCCAGCCGTACAACGAGGCGGACCGGGTCGTGGCCGAGGAAGTAGCCCGCCGTACCGCGCTGGGGCTGGAGAACACCCGCCTGCACACGGCCCAGGCAGACATCGCCGCCACGCTCCAGCGAGCCCTGCTCACCAACCTGCCAGACGTACCAGGACTGGAGCTGGCCGCGCACTACCAGCCCGCTCAGCACGCCGCGGAGGTCGGGGGCGACTGGTACGACGCGTTCCCGCTGGAAGGCGGCGACACCGCCCTGGTCATCGGGGACGTCACCGGACACGACATCCAAGCAGCCTCACGGATGAGCGAGTTGCGCAACATGCTCCGCGCTCTGGCCGTCGACCGGCCGGAAGAGCGCCCGGGACAGATCCTCCGGCGGCTCGATACCGCCCAGGCCCGGCTGTCCCTCGCCGACTCCGCCACCACCGTCCTCGCCCGACTCAGACCCGGCGACGCGGGATCCTGGGATCTGGCCTGGTCGATCGCCGGCCACCCGCCGCCTCTGTTGATCACCGCCGACGGCACCACCACCTACCTCACCAGCGGAAAGTCACTCCTGCTCGGCGTCCGCCCCGGCACGGAGCGCCCCACCGCCGGAATCCAGCTGCCGCCCGGCGCGACCCTGCTGCTCTACACCGACGGACTGATCGAATCCCGGACCCAGAGTCTCGACGCGGGCATGACCCGCCTGCGCCAGCACATCACCACCCACCAGCACCTGCCACTGCCTCAACTGTGCGCCCAGCTGGCCCGCGAACTCGGCGACACCCGCGACGACATCACGCTCATAGCCGCCCGCACCCCGCCACGGAACTGAGGCGAGCAGCATGGAGCGCCCCGTCCGGTCACCCGCCGGTCGGGGCTCTTCGCCGCTCCGACCAGTGACTCCGCCCCAGGTGTTCAGCGCTGTACGGACGGCCGGTGGCGCGGCAGCCAGAGGATCATCAGCAGCAGGCCGCCCAGCAGGACCGAGCCCGACGTCCGGAAGGCCAGGGCGTAGCCGGCCGTGAGGTCTGCCGGGCCCGTTCCGCCGTCCGTGCGGGCGGCGGCGACCGTGGAGAGGACGGCCAGGCCGAGCGCGCCGCCCATCGTGCGGGAGGTGTTGACGAGTCCGGAGACCAGTCCGGCCTCGCCGGGGGCCGCGCCCGAGGTGGCCAGCGAGGCGAGCGGGGTGGCCGCGAGGCCGGTGCCGGCCATCATCAGCACGCCGGGCAGGCAGATCGAGGTGAGGTAGTCGCCGTCGGCGGTCATCGTGGACTGCCAGCCGAAGCCCGCGGCGGCGACCACCGTGCCGACGAGCGCCAGGTTCTTCGCTCCGACCCGGGCCATCAGCCGGGGGGCGCACTTGGAGCCGACGACGATGGCCACCGAGGTCGGCATCAGGGCGAGTCCGGCCTCCAGCGCGGTGTAGCCCAGGACGTTCTGCGCGTACACGGTCATGAAGTACCACATGGAGAACGTGGCCGAGCCGATCAGGAACATCGCCACGTTGGCCGAGGCCACCGCCCGTGCGCCGAGCACCCGCAGCGGCATCAGCGGTCTCGCCGTACGGGATTCCACCAGGACGAACAGGGCGAGCAGCGCCACTCCACCGAGCAGCGGCAGCAGGGTCGCGGACGCGGTCCAGCCCGACTCCTCCGTCTGCACGATGCCGTACGCGACGGAGGCCAGGCCCGCCGTGACGAGCAGTGCGCCCGGGAAGTCGATCCGGCTCCGCTCGCCGGTCCGGCCCTCGGCCAGGTAGACCGCGGCGCCGGCGATGACGAGCACGCCGACCGGCACGTTGATCAGCAGGACCCACCGCCAGGAGAGCGCGTCGGTGAGCACCCCGCCGATCAGCCCGCCGGCCGCGCCGCCGCCCGCGCCGACCGCCATCCAGGTGCCGATGGCCCTGGCCCGTGCGGGTCCTTCGGGCACGGCCGCGGTGAGCAGGGTGAGGGTCGCGGGGGCGAGTACGGCGGCGCCGAGGCCTTGCGCGGCGCGGGCGGCGAGCAGCTGCCAGCCCTCCTGGGCGAGTCCGCCGGCCAGCGAGGCGGCGGTGAACAGGCCGAGGCCGACGAGGAACATCAGCTTGCGGCCGTACAGGTCGGCGGCCCGCCCGCCGAGCAGCATGAATCCGGCGAACGCGATCGAGTAGGCGTTCAGCACCCACTGGAGCCCGGCGGTGCTCAGCCCCAGGTCTGTCCGCATGGAGGGGAGAGCGACGTTGACGACGGACACGTCGAGGACGACGAGGAACTGGCCGACGCAGGCGGCGAGCACCACCGCCCAGGTGCGAGTACGGGTGCGGGGACGGCCGGTGCGGCGTGTGGGCGTCGAGACGTCAACCATGACGTCATAGTCGCAGCCGCCCCGCACCCCGTACATCGGTTTCCGGACCGTACCCGGGTCCGTCCAGCGGCGTAGGACCGGGGCGCGGGTGGCCCGCCGGGGTCAGCGGCGCAGGAGTGTCACGACCGCGGCGCCGCCGAGCCCGATGTTGTGGGCGAGTGCGGTGCGGGCGTCCGGCACCTGGCGGGGGCCGGCCTCGCCCCTGAGCTGCCAGGTGAGTTCGGCGGCCTGGGCGATTCCGGTGGCGCCGAGCGGGTGGCCCTTGGAGATCAGTCCGCCCGAGGGGTTGACCACCCAGCGGCCGCCGTGGGTGGTGGCGCCGGACTCGACGAGCGCGCCGGACTCGCCCTCGCCGCACAGCCCGAGCGCCTCGTAGGTGAGGAGTTCGTTGATGGAGAAGCAGTCGTGGAGTTCGATGACGTCGAGCTCCTCGGCGCCGATGCCCGCGCTCTCGTAGACCTGGCGGGCGGCCTCCCGTGACATAGGCAGGCCGACCGCGTCGATGCAGGTGCCGGAGGCGAAGGAGGCCTCGGTGTCGGTCGTCATGGCCTGGGCGGCGATCTCGACGGCCCGGTCACCGAGACCGTGTTCCTCGACGAAGCGTTCGGAGACGACGACGGCCGCGGCCGCCCCGTCGGAGGTCGGTGAGCACTGGAGCCGGGTGAGCGGGTGGTGGATCGGTTTGGCGGCGAGGACCTCGTCCACCGTGTACGGGTCCTGGAACTGGGCGTACGGGTTGCCCGTCGAGTGGCGGTGGTTCTTCGCGGCGACGGCAGCGAGCTGCGCCTCGGTCGTGCCGTACCTCTTCATGTGCTCGCGGGCCGCGTTGCCGAAGATCTGGGCGGTGGGCGGGGTCATCTCGAAGCCGTGGGCGGCGGCCATGATCCCGTAGTGGCGGGCGACGGGGGACGTCTTGAAATCACCCGCGCCGCCGTCGGAGCCGCCGCCGCCGAGTGATCCGCGCGCCATCTTCTCGAAGCCGAGCGCGAGGACGCAGTCGCTGCCGCCGCCCTCGACGAACTGGCGGGCCATCATCAGCGCGGTGGAGCCGGTGGCGCAGTTGTTGTTGACGTTGTAGACGGGTATCCCGGTCAGTCCGAGTCCGTACACGGCCCGCTGTCCGGCGGTGGAGGCCTGGAAGCAGTAGCCGACGGCGGCCTGCTGGATGTCCTCGTACCCGATACCGGCATCGGTGAGCGCCGCCGTGCCCGCCTCCTTCACCATGTCCCAGTACTGCCAGTCGCGGCTTTCGGGCTTCTCGAACTTCGTCATGCCGACGCCGACGATGTATGACCTCATGATGGTTTCCCTTCAGTCCCTGTCCGTCCCTGCCAGTCCCTGTCCGGTCCCTGTCAGTCCCTGGGCAGGCCGAGGATGCGTTCGGCCACGACGTTGAGCTGAACCTGAGTGGTGCCGCCCGCGATGGTCAGGCAGCGGGACATCAGGAATCCGTGTACGGCCCGTTCCCCGGCTCCCTCGGCCACCGCACCTGCGGGGCCCAGGAGTTCGAGGGTGAGTTCGGCGACCTTCTGCTGGTGGGCGGTCTGGATGAGTTTGCGTACGGAGGCGCCCGCGCCCGGTTCGAGTCCCGATACCTGTTGCAGCGTGGTGCGCAGTCCGATGCAGGCCAGTGCGTGGGCCTCGGCCGCGAGGGCGCCGATCCGGGCCCGGCAGGCGCCGTCGAGTCCGGCGGAGTGGTCGATCAGGGCTTCGAGTCCGGTGTCGAAGGACATCTGGTCGGCCATGTGGACGCGTTCGTTGCCCAGGGTGTTGCGGGCGACCCGCCAGCCGCCGTCGGGCTCACCTACGAGGGCGTCGGGGGGCAGGATCACGTCGTCGAAGTAGACCTCGTTGAAGAGGGAGTCGCCGGTGATCTCCTTCAGCGGGCGAATGTCGATGCCCTCGGTGTTCTTCATGTCGACCAGGAAGTAGCCGAGCCCCCGGTGCTTGGGCGCGTCCGGGTCCGTCCTGGCGAGCAGGATGCCGTGGTCGGCCCACTGGGCGGCGCTCGTCCACACCTTCTGGCCGTTGATCCGCCAGCCCTCCGGGACGCGTTCGGCGCGGGTGCGCAGCGAGGCGAGGTCGGAACCGGCGCCGGGTTCGGAGAACAGCTGGCACCACTGGAGTTCGCCGCGCAGGGTCGGCGCGAGGTAGCGGTCCTGCTGCTCGGGCGTGCCGTGGGCGATGAGTGAGGGCACCACCCAGGTGGCGATGGAGAGGTCGCTGAGCTTCACGCCCTGTTCGCGCAACTCCTGTTGTACGGCGAGCTGTTGTACGGGTCCGGCGTCCAGTCCGTAGGGCGCGGGCAGGTGCGGGGCGGCGTAGCCGGTGGGCGCGAGGGCGCTGCGGGCGGCCTTGGGGTCCAGGCCCCGGGCGGCGGCGACGGCCTCGCGCGCCGCCGCGCGGTGCGCCTCGGCCTCCGGCGGCAGTTCCAGGGTGAGGCCGCGGCGGGCCCCGGCGGCGGCGAGCCGGACAGCGCGCTGGCGGTGGACGTCGCCGGAGCCCAGCAGCTGCCGTGCGACCAGGGCGCGGCGCAGGTAGAGGTGGGCGTCGTGCTCCCAGGTGAAGCCGATGCCGCCGAGGATCTGGATGGCGTCCTTGGCGCAGGTGTACGCGGCGTCCAGGGCGGTCGACGCGGCGAGGGCCGCGGCCATGGACCGGGTCTCCGGGGGTTCGGTGGCCGCGCGGGCGGCGTCCCAGGCCAGCGCGCGGGCCTGCTCGACCCGTACGAGCATGTCCGCGCAGAGGTGTTTGACGCCCTGGAACTGCCCGATGGGGCGGCCGAACTGTTCGCGGACCTTGGCGTGTTCGGTGGCGGTCTCCAGGGACCGGGCCGCGGTGCCGCACGCCTCGGCGGCCAGGAGTACGGCGGCGAGGTCGCGGACGAGTGCGGAGTCGGTGGGCAGCAGCCGCCCGGCGGGGACCAGGACGCCTTCGGCCCTGACCTCGGCGGTGGGCCGGGTCGGGTCCGCGCTGTGGTGCGGGCGGACGGCCAGCCCCCGGGCCGAGGCGTCGACGGCGAACCAGCGGGTGCCGGTGACCGAGGCGGCGGGGAGCAGGAGTACGTCGGCCCCGGCGGCGGAGAGGACCGGGGGGAGTTCCCCGTCGAGCAGGTGGCCGTCCTCCTGCTCGACGGCGGTGAGGCTGCCGGGGCCGAGGGCGACAGCGCCGATGCGGCGGCCCGCGGCGAGGTCCCGTACCAGTTCGTCCGTGCCGGGGGTGCGCGGGTTCGACGCGTGCAGTACGGCCGAGGCGAGGGCGCTCGCCAGGAAGGGGCCGGGGAGCGCGGCCCGTCCCGCCTCTTCGAGGACGACGGCGAGGTCGAGCAACCCGCCGCCCCCTCCCCCGTACTCCTCGGGGAGATGGATGCCGAGGAGGCCCTGTTCCACCAGTCCGTCCCAGTGTTCGGGGCGTGCGCCGGTGGCAGCGGGGGCGTCCGCGTCAAGAATTTTGCGGATTTCCCCGGGTGGTACGGCGCGCGAGAGCCATCCTCGTACGGCCCGCGCCAGCTCCCTGTGTTCTTCGGTGATTCCGATGCCCATGCGGATCCTCGCCGGTCGCAGCCACTGGAACGGCGCAAGAGTAGAACACGTTTCAATCTGACGGAAGGTCAGATGAGCGTCTGTTTACGGCCGGTCGGCCGCTACCGGCCGCGACTGTGTCCTGTTCGCACCCCGTTCACCGGAATACCTCGGACATGCGGAAGGTTTCACCGTGCACACACTTGGCGGGCAGCGCTGCCCGCACGCCTTCCCTCACTCCTCCCTCTTCCGCTGCCCGGAGGCCGCACGTATGCCACAGACGACGCACGAACAGCAGTCCGCGGAGCTTCCTGATCCGGGGGCGTCGAAGACCGGCAAGGGGATCGTCCCCGTGCTCGCCTTCGCGGGTATCACCGTCGCGGTGATGCAGACCCTGCTCGTCCCCGTCATCAAGGACCTGCCCGCCCTTCTCGACACCGACCCGTCCAACGCCACCTGGGTGATGACGGCGACGCTGCTCGCCGGAGCCGTCTCCACGCCGATCATGGGGCGGCTCGGGGACCTCAACGGCAAGCGGAAGATGCTGCTGGCGAGCCTCGCCGTGATGGTGATCGGCTCCCTGATATGCGCCTTCACCGATGATCTCGTGATCATGATCGTGGGCCGCGCGCTCCAGGGCTTCGCCATGGGCGCCATCCCGCTGGGCATCGGCATCATGCGCGACGAGCTGCCGCGCGAGAAGCTCGGCTCCGCGATGGCCCTGATGAGCTCCTCGATCGGCGTCGGGGGCGGACTCGCGCTGCCCGCCGCCGCCCTGGTCGCCCAGCACACCGACTGGCACACCCTCTTCTTCGGCTCGGCAGGGCTCGGCGTGGTCGCCATGGGCCTGACCCTGCTCGCGGTGCCGGAGCCCGTGCTGCGGGCCCCCGGCCGGTTCGACATGACCGGCGCGCTCGGCCTCTCGGCCGGACTCGTCCTCCTGCTGCTGCCCATCACCAAGGGCAGCGACTGGGGCTGGACCTCCCCCACCACCCTCGGGCTGGTCGCCGCCGGACTGGTGGTGCTGCTGCTGTGGGGCGTGTTCGAGCTGCGCAGCGAAGCACCCCTGGTCGACCTGCGGACCACCGCCCGCCGCGAGGTGCTGCTCACCAACCTCGCCTCGATCATGGTCGGCGTCGCCTTCTACGCCGTCTCGCTGGTCCTGCCGCAGCTGCTCCAGCTGCCGAAGTCCACCGGCTACGGCCTCGGCCAGTCGATGGTGGTCGCCGGACTGTGCGTGGCGCCGCTGGGCCTGACGATGATGCTCGTCGCCCCGCTGTACGCGCGGCTGTCCGCCCGGTACGGCCCCAAGGTGTCGCTGATGCTCGGCATGGCGGTCATCGCCATCGGTTACGGGGCCGGGCTCGGCCTGATGAGCGCCGCCTGGCAGACCATCGTGATCGCGGTGGTCCTCGGCGCCGGCATCGGGCTCGCCTACTCCTCGCTGCCCGCACTGATCATCGGTGCCGTCGACGCCTCCGAGACGGGCGCGGCGACCGGGCTCAACACCCTGATGCGCTCCATCGGCACCTCGGTGTCGAGCGCGGTGATCGGCATGGTGCTGGCGCACACCTCGACGCAGATGGGCTCTGTCGCGGTGCCCAGCATGCAGGGGTTCCGCACCTCGTTCATGATCGCGACGGGCGCGGTGCTGGCCGGACTGGTGCTGGCCGCGTTCCTGCCCTCGCAGCGGGCGGCCGCCGCGCCGGTCCTGCTGGCGAGCAGCGCGGGCGACGAGACGGCCCGGCTGTCCGGCCTCCCGCTCCCGCTGCCCGGCTCCGGCTTCCGCGGCCGGGTCGTCGATGCCGACGGGGCCCCGGTGGCCGCTGCCAACGTCACCCTGATCGACCGGCAGGGCCGGCAGGCCGGGCTCACCACGACGGACGCGGAGGGCCGGTACGCGCTTGCCGCCCCGGCCGGCGGCAGCTTCGTGCTGGCCGGATCGGCCGCCGGATACGCGCCGCGCGCCTACCCGGCGGCGCATCCGGCGAGCGGCCGGCCCGCCGAGACCGATCTGGTGCTGACGCTCAGCGCACCGGCGCGTCGAACCTCGGTGCCGTCGTGAGCTGACGCTCAGCGCACCGGCGCGTCGAACCTCGGTGCCGTCGTGAGCAGATGAGAGACGTCCGTCCCCGCCGGGAGCTCCTGCGGCTGTGCGCCGCGGGTGAACAGCCGGGCGGGGCGGGCGCCCTGGACCCGGGCCTGACGCCCGTTCACCCGCAGCCATGAGCCCTCGCGCAGCCCGAGCACGGGGACGTCGTTCTCCTCCAGGAACTCGGTGAGCCGCTCCTCGCGGGTCTCGCCCTTGTGGGTGCTGTCCGGGTCCGGGTCCTGGTAGTGCGGGTTGATCTGGAACGGGACGAGGCCGAGCGTCTCGAAGGACGGCGGCTGCACGATGGGCATGTCGTTGGTGGTACGCAGGGTGGGCGCCGCCATGTTCGTCCCCGCACTCGCCCCCATGTACGGCAGCCCCTCGCGCACCGCCCCGGTCACGGCGTCCCGCAGCCCGGTCCGGTAGAGCGCGCTGAGCAGCCGGAAGGAGTTGCCGCCGCCGATGAACACGGCGTCGGACGCGGCGAGTTCGGCCACCGGGTCGGCGTTCTCGTGGACGCCGCGGACGCTGATGCCGGCCGGTTCCAGGGCGTCGCGGACCCGGGTGGTGTACGCGGTGTAGTCGGCGAGCGCGTACGGCACGAAGGCGAGGCGGGCGCCGGAGGGCAGGAACGCCTGCACGGTGTCGAGGGCGTGTTCCAGGTAACCGCAGCCGTACTGGGTGGAGTTGGAGAGCAGGAGCAGATTCACGGGGTTCCTCTTGGGTTCTCTTCGGGTCAGGTCGTGCGGGGTCCGGCCGGCTGTCAGGTCGTGCGGGTGGAGCGGGGCCCGGCCGTCTCTCAGGTGGAGCGGGGTCCGGCTGCCGGTCAGGTCGTGCGGCGGGAACGGGGCTTCGAGCGCTGCGGCGGGTGGGTGAGGCGTCGCTCCAGCAGGTCGGCCGCCTTCCGCAGCGCTTCGAGCTTGTTCTCCATCGCCCCCTCGAACCGTTCCTCCGCACCGCCCAGACTGAGGCTGCCGTACGGTTCGCGCCCCAGGAAGACCGGCACGGCGAGGGTCGCGACGCCGGTGTCGTACTCCCCGACCGTCCACGCGTACCCCTGGCCGCGCACCTTCAGCAGCTGGTGCTCCAGCACATCCGGATCGGTCACCGTCCGGTCGGTGAACCGGGCCATCGGGCGGCCCCAGAACAGCCGGTGGCGCTGCTCGTCCGGCAGATAGGCGTAGTACGACTTACTGGTCGCCCCGGCGTGCGCCGGGTAGAGCTCACCGACCAGCGGGTAGTAGCGCAGCGGCCCGGTCTCGCCCTCCTCCGCGGCCACGCACCGCATGTGGAAGCTGTCCGGCAGGCTGAACAGCACGGTGTCCCCGGTGACCCGGCGCAGCTCCTCCAAGACGGGTCCGGCGAGCAGCTCAAGCGATCCGGAGCGCTCCCAGAGCCTGCCCAGGCGCAGCACGGCGGGGCCGATGCGGTAGCGGCGGGTGGCCGGGTCGGAGACCAGGAAGCCCCGGCCCGCGAGGGTGGCGAGCAGCCGCTGGGCCACCGAGGTGTCCCAGCCGAACTCCTCCGCGACCTCGGTGACGCCCCAGTCGGGTCTGGTCCGCTCGAACGCGAGCAGTACGAGGAGTGCCCGGTCGACGGTTTGCAGGGCACCGGCCGGGGTCCGCCGGTCCAGATCGAAGTCCGTCATCGTCATTTCACCCATCTCGCCATTCAGACCCGAGTTGCAAATAACGGGAAACAGTTGCGTACAACGCTATCCGATCCCGAATCTGCTCTCAGCACCCCGTCCGGCGTCCCACTCCCTGCCGGGCGCCGGACGGGTGTGATGGATGCGCGAGAAAGGCCCCCCATGCTGAAGTACGTACTGGACATCGTCGACCTCCTCGACGACCCGCAGGCCAACGGCAAGACGGTCGTCGAGTACCTCGACTCCGTGGCCGGTGCCGAGGGCTCGTCGGCCGAGGTCACCACGGTCGCCGGCGAGCGGGGCTCGACGGACTTCGTGATGGTCCGCATCCCCGGCTCCCGGGGCCGCACGGCCGGGGGCACCGCCCGCACCCTCGGTGTGGTCGGCCGGCTCGGCGGCATCGGCGCCCGGCCCGAGATGACCGGAATGGTCTCCGACGCCGACGGGGCCGTCTCCGCCGTCACCACCGCCGCGAAGCTGCTCGACATGCGCCGCCGCGGCGATGTGCTGCCCGGCGATGTGATCGTCGCCACCCACATCTGCCCGGACGCGCCGACCGAGCCGCACGACCCGGTGCCGTTCATGGGCTCGCCCGTGGACATCGCCACCATGAACCGCCACGAGGTGACCGACGCCATGGAGGCCGTGCTCTCCATCGACACCACCAAGGGCAACCGCATCATCAACCACAAGGGCCTCGCCCTGTCGCCCACCGTCAAGGAGGGCTGGGTGCTCCGCGTCAGCGAGCAGCTCGGTGAGCTGCTGGCCGTGGTGACCGGTGAGCCGTTGGTCACGTACCCCGTGACCACGCAGGACATCACCCCGTACGGTAATGGGGCACACCACATCAATTCGATCCTCCAGCCCGCCACCGCCACGGCCGCTCCCGTGGTCGGCCTCGCGGTCACCTCGGCCGCCGCGGTGCCGGGCTGCCAGACGGGCGCGAGTCACGAGAGCGACATCGCCTCCGCCGCCCGCTACGCCGTGGAGGTCGCCAAGGCCTACGGGGCGGGCCACCTGGACTTCCACGACGCGGTGGAGTTCGACAACCTCGTCAACCGCTACGGGTCGCTGTCCCACCTGCAGACCCTCGGCCGCACACCCCAGGAGTCCTGATGGCTGCCGCCCCTCCGGCCGACGCCGCGGTCAACGAGACCAAGAGCATCGGCAGCGACGACTACTCGCTCTCGCGCGTCCCGCGCGACAAGCGGTTCGGCTTCTGGTCCATGCTGCTCCAGTGGCTGGCGCAGTCCGGTTCGATCTCGCAGTTCACGCTCGGCGCCACCATCGGCGTCGGCATGACCTTCGGCAACGCCTTCCTCGCCTTCACGCTCGGCGCGGTGATCCTGGAGATCGTGATCTTCGCGATCGGCCTGGCCGGTATGCGCGAGGGCCTCGCGACCCCGATGCTGACCCGCTGGGTGGGCTTCGGCCGCAACGGCTCCGCGCTGGTCAGCTTCGTCATCGCGGTGAGCCTGGTCGGCTGGTTCGGCGTCCAGAACACGATCTTCGGTGACAGCGTCTCCGCGCTGGTCGGCGGACCGTCCTGGATGTGGTGCGTGCTGGCGGGCATCGCCATCACCGCCCTGGTGATCTTCGGCTTCAAGTACATGGCCAACTTCGCGAAGGTCGTCACGCCGCTGTTCTTCGCGATGGTCGCCTTCTCCGTCATCCGGACCCTGAGCGACCACTCGTTCAGCGACCTGATCCACTCGCCGCCGCCCGGCGACACGATCCCCCTCGCCGTCGCCGCCACCGCCATCGCGGGCGGCTACATGACCGGCGCGATCGTCTCCCCCGAGATGACCCGCTACAACCGCAAGGGCTCGCACGTCTTCCTGCAGAGCGCCTCCTCGATGATCCTCTCCGAGTACATCGTCGGCCTGACCGGCGTGCTCCTGGGCCACCTGGTCAAGAGCAACGAGGTCTCGCACATCGTGCTCTCCACCTCTGGCGCCTTCGGTGTGGTCGTGGTCCTGATGTCCACCGCCAAGATCAACGACTGGAACCTGTACGGCTCCTCGCTCGGCGTCGTCAACTTCTTCCAGGTCGTCTTCGGTAAGCGCGTCCACCGCGGCGCGGTCACGATCGTCCTCGGCATCGCCGGGACGCTCCTGTCCGCGGTCGGGATCATGACCCACTTCACCGAGTTCCTCACGATCCTCGGCGTCGCCATCCCGCCGATCGGCGGCATCATCGTGGCCGAGTACTGGGTCGTGAAGAAGATGCGCAAGCCGCTGGACGACACCCGCGAGGCCGAGACGCTGCCGGCGTCCTCCCCGACCTGGGTGCCGATGTCCATCGTCATCTGGATCGTCGCCTTCTGCGTCGGCAAGTTCTACGACGGCGGCATCCCGGCCCTGAACTCGCTGGCCACCGCCTTCGTCCTGTACTGCGTGCTCGGCCTGCTGGGCTGGGTGAAGCCGTACGGCACCTCCACCGTCCAGGACGACGCGGACAGCCCGGTCCCCGATACCCGCACCACCACCTCCGTGGGAGCAGCATGAGCACCACCGAACCCACCGCCCCCCTGTCCACCCCCCTGGTCCCGGCCTCCGACGAGGCCCAGGCGGAGGTCATCGACCTCTGCGCCGAACTGATCAGGTTCGACACCTCCAACCCCACCAGCGACGAGCGCGCGAGCGCCGACTGGGTGGTGGGCCGCCTCGCGGAGGTGGGCATCGACTCGGAGCTCATCGAGTCCGCGCCGGGCCGGGCCAGCGTCATCGCCCGGATCGCGGGCAGCGACCCGGAGCGCGGCGCGCTGATGGTCCACGGCCATCTGGACGTGGTCCCCGCCGACGCCTCCGAGTGGCAGGTGCCGCCGTTCTCGGGCGAGATCCGGGACGGCTACCTGTGGGGCCGGGGCGCGATCGACATGAAGGACACGGTGGCCGTCATGCTGGCCACCGCCCGGCACTTCGCCCGCACCGGTACGAAGCCGGCCCGCGATCTGGTCCTGGCCTTCCTCGCGGACGAGGAGGCGGGCGGCAAGTTCGGCGCCCACTGGCTCGTCGAGCACCGTCCGGAGCTGTTCGCCGGGGTCACCGAGGCGATCGGTGAGGGCGGCGGGTTCTCCTTCGCGATCGACGACACCCGGCGCCTCTACCCGATCGAGAACGCCCAGCGCGGCATGGCCTGGATGGAGCTCACCGCCACCGGCCGGGCCGGCCACGGCTCGTCCCCCAACGACGAGAACGCGGTCACCGACCTCGCGGAGTCGCTGACCCGGATCGGCCGCGAGACCTTCCCGATCCGCCTGATCGAACCGGTCCGCGCGCTGCTCGAAGAGGCCGCCCGGCTCTACGGCGTCGAGTTCGACGAGGACGACATCGAGGGCAGCCTCGCCCGCCTCGGCCCGGTCTCCGACTTCATGCAGGTGGTGCTCCGCAACTCCGCGAACCCCACCATGTTCAACGCCGGTTACCAGACCAACGTCATCCCCGGAAAGGCCACCGCCCGTGTGGACGGCCGCTTCCTGCCCGGCCACGAGCAGGAGCTGATCGACACGATCGACAAGCTGCTGCTCCCCTCGGTGAGCCGCGAGTGGGTCAACCACGACATCGCGATGGAGACCACCTTCGACGGCCCGCTCGTCGACGCCATGTGCGACGCGGTGCGCGCGGAGGACCCGGACGGCCACCCGGTGCCGTACTGCAACCCCGGCGGTACGGACGCCAAGGCCTTCACCCACCTGGGCATCCGCTGCTTCGGCTTCAAGGGCCTGAAGCTCCCGCACGACCTGGACTACGGCCGCCTCTTCCACGGCGTGGACGAGCGCGTCCCGCTGGAGGGACTGCGCTTCGGCGTCCGCGTCATGACCCGACTCTGGCAGAGCTGCTGATCCCTCCGTCAAGGCTCCGCCAGGGGCCCGCCCCGACCCGGGCTCACCCCACCCGTACGCCCCCGCCGATGTCTTCGGCGGGGGCGTACGGCACGATGGGGCGCCGTTGACGTGCCCCGTCCCCGTATCCCGCCCCAACTGGAGGAAGCCCGTGGCCGCCGAGCCCAAGCCGGAGATTCTTGCCGCGTTCCAGGCCGCCAAGGGCTTCATGCCGGTGGTGGAGGGGCTGGCCCTGTACGCGGCCGCCGCGGAGGCCGCCGCGCTCGGGCTGCCGTTGCTTGAGGTGGGCACGTACTGCGGGCGCTCCACCATCCTGCTCGCGGACGCAGCCCGCGCCGCGGGGTCCACGGCCCTCACCGTCGACCACCACCGGGGCAGCGAGGAGCAGCAGCCCGGCTGGGAGTATCACGACCCGACCGTGGTGGACCCGGAGGTCGGCCGGATGGACACGCTGCCCACCTTCCGCCGGACGCTGCACGCGGCCGGTCTGGAGGAGCACGTGGTGGCGCTGGTGGGGCGCTCCCCGCAGGTCGCGGCGGTCTGGGGCGGGCCGCTCGGGCTGGTCTTCATCGACGGCGGCCACACCGACGAGCACGCGAACGGCGACTACGAGGGCTGGGCCCCGCATGTGGCGGAGGGCGGGCTGCTGGTGATCCACGACGTGTTCCCGGACCCGGCGCACGGCGGGCAGGCCCCGTACCGGATCTATCTGCGGGCGCTGGCCTCCGGGGCGTTCACCGAGATCTCCGTCACCGACTCGCTGCGGGTCCTGCGGCGCACCGGGCCGGGGATCTGACGGCTCCCCGCGCGGGGAGCCGGGATCTGGCGGCGCACCGGGCCGGGGAGGCCGTCGGGACGCCGGAAGCCGGACGGGGCGCCGGATAGCATCGCCGGGTGCGTGACGACAAGAGCGTTCCCCCCACCCCGCGCCGCCCGGCCCTGTTCGCCGCCGCGACGCTGACCGTGCTGTGTCTGGGCGCCGCCGGCTGCGGCGGCGGTGGCAGTGACACCGCGCAGGCCCGGCCAGGGCCGGACGGAACCGGGGCCGCTTCGCCGTCCCCCGCGAGGACCGCGCCGTCCCCGGCACCGTCACACAGCGGTCCGGCCTCCGCCAAGCACAGCCCCGCTCCCTCCCCGTCCGCGCCGGACGCCGCGTCCGGGCCGCTGTCGGGGAAGACGGTCGTGATCGACCCCGGGCACAACCCGCGCAACCACCTGCACACCGCCGAGATCGCCCGCCAGGTGGACATCGGCACCACGCACAAGGAGTGCGACACCACCGGCACCTCCACCAACGGCGGTTACGCGGAAGCCGAGTTCACCCTCGACGTGGCACACCGGATGCGCACGCTGCTCAAGGCACAGGGCGCGAAGGTGCTGCTGACGTACGACAACGACCGGCCGTTCGGCCCGTGCGTGGACGAGCGGGCACGGATCGGCAACAAGGCCGGGGCCGACGCGGTCGTCTCGGTCCACGCGGACGGTTCCGCGGTGGGCAACCGGGGCTTCCACGTGATCCTTCCCGCACCGGTGCGCGGCGGCGGCGCGGACACCTCGCTGATCGTCGGTCCTTCGCGCGATCTCGGTACGCGTATCGCCGGACTCTTCGTCCGGGCTACCGGAAGTGCGCCTTCCAATTACATCGGCGGCAATACCGGACTGGACACCCGCAAGGATCTGGGCGGACTGAATTTGTCTACCGTGCCCAAAGTCTTCATCGAATGCGGCAATATGCGTGATCCGAAGGACGCGGCCCTGCTCACCAGTGCGAGTTGGCGCCAGAAGGCGGCCCAGGGCATCGCTGACGGCATCAGCAGCTACCTCAACGGGTAGTAAGGGGTGGTTCTGCGATGAATTCGGGGGGATGCCGGACCAGCGTCCGGACGGGGGGCACAACCCGACCGGTCAGACGATAGATTCATCCGTACGATGGGGAGCCGCCCCCGAGCTTCGCGCCGTGTCCGCCGTACCGGTGGCAGCGACGACCGCCCCGAAAAAGACGACCGACTAAGGACCTTCACGTGAATATCCGCTCGCTCACTCGAGGCGATGGCGTGGTGATCGGAGCAGCGGTCGTGCTGTTCATCGCCTCTTTCCTCGACTACTACTCCTACGGGAACTCCAGCATCGACGCGCCGAACGCCTGGGATTCGCTGGGCATCGCGATCGGCGTCTACCTGGTCGGAGTGGCCGGCGCGGCACTGATCGTGCTCTCCCGCTCGCAGCCCCAGCCGCGCAAGGTCCTCGGACTGGACCTGGCCGCGTTCGGTGTGGCCGCCACGGTCATCACCGCCTGGCACCTGCTCTGGACGATCCTCGACCTCGGTTCGATCGACGCCGGCGCCGGTCTGATCCTCGGCTTGATCGCCTCTCTGGTGCTGGCGGGTGCCGCGGTCGCGTCCCCGATGGTTCCCGCGCTCAAGGCCCCGCTCGCGGGCGCCCCGAAGCCGCAGGCCGTGCACCCGCCGTACGGCGGCCACCCGCAGCCCGGCCAGGGCTACGGCTACCCGGGCGCGCAGCAGCAGCCGTCCTTCGGCGGTCAGCAGCCGGGCCAGCCGCAGCCGTACGGCGCCCAGCAGCACGGCCAGCCCGGTCACCCCGGTCAGCCCGGTCAGCCCGAGCCGCAGCAGGCGGCCGCGCCGGCCCAGCAGGCCCCGGCGGCCGACGCCGCACCGGCCGGTGACTTCACCCCGTTCTGGTTCGCGGTTCCGGTGGCCCGTCCGCTGTACGGCGAGGACGGTTCGCCGGCCCCGATCGCCGAACTGGCTCCGGGCACCTGGTACCTCGCGGTGGAGCAGCGCGGTGCCGCGCTCATCGCCCAGACCCAGGACGGCCGTCGCGGCGTGCTCCAGGACACGACGGGCATCCAGCGCGGCTGACACCCGGCGCACAGCATCACCGACAGCGGCCCCCCGCCCCTTCCGGGCGGGGGGCCGCTGTCGTACCCTCCGGCTAAATCTGATGCACCGTCAGAATGCCAGGGATACTGGGAGGCAGCGACATGCGGCTCGGACTCGCTCTCGGATACTGGGGCCGCGGCCCCGACCCGGCCCATCTCGACCTCGCCCGCGAGGCCGAGGACCTGGGCTACACCTCGGTGTGGACGTCGGAGGCCTGGGGCTCCGACGCCTTCACCCCGCTGACCTGGATCGCCGCCCACACCTCCCGCATCCGGCTGGGCACCGCCATCGCGCAGATGGCGGCCCGCACCCCGACCGCGACCGCCATGCACGCGCTGACCCTCGACCACCTCTCCGGCGGCCGGATGATGCTCGGGCTCGGGCTCTCCGGACCGCAGGTCGTCGAGGGCTGGTACGGGCGGCCGTTTCCCCGCAGCCCGCTCACGGCGACCCGCGAGTACATCGACGTGGTGCGCCAAGTGCTGCGCCGCGAGGCGCCGGTGGAGCTGGAGGGCCGGTTCCACTCCCACCCCTACAACGGCCCTGACGCAACCGGGCTCGGCAAGCCGCTGAAGCCGATCACCCACCCGCTGCGGGCGGACCTCCCGGTGCTGCTCGGCGCGGAGGGCCCGAAGAACATCGCGCAGACCACCGAAATCGCGGACGGCTGGCTGCCGTTGTACTGGTCGCCGCTGCGACCCGATGTGTACGAGACCTCGCTCACCGGCCTGCGCGACGGGTTCATGATCGCGCCGCTGGCCCGTGCGCAGGTCTGTGACGACGTCGCGGAGGGGCTGCTGCCGGTGAAGGCGATGCTCGGCTTCTACATCGGCGGCATGGGCGCCGCCGCCCGCAACTTCCACGCGGACCTCATGGCGCGGATGGGGTACGCGGAAGAGGCCCGGCGGATTCAGCGGCTCTTCCTGGAGGGCCGCAAACAGGAGGCCGTGCTTGCCGTCCCGGACGCGTTCGCGGACGAGATCTCGCTGGTCGGCCCGCGCGAACGGATCGCGGAGCGGCTGGAGTTGTGGCGCAAGGGGCCGGTGACCGACCTGCTGGTGACCGCGCCGGACCCGCACACCCTGCGGGTACTGGCGGAGCTCAGCCTCTAGGGGCCGCCCGATCGGGGACCGCGCCCTCGCGCGTCCAGCCGAGGAGCTCGTCCACCGTCCACGTCGTGACCACGCGCTCCGCCGGGACGCCGCACTCCTCGGCGCGGGCGCATCCGTAGGCCTGCCAGGCCAGTTGGCCGGGCGCGTGCGCGTCGGTGTCGATGGCGAACAGGGTGCCCGCGTCCACGGCTTGGCGCAGTAGGCGGCGGGGCGGGTCGAGGCGTTCGGGGCGGCTGTTGATCTCGACCGCCGTGCCCGACTCGGCGCAGGCGGCGAAGACCTCGTCCGCGTCGAACCGCGACTCGGGGCGGCCCCGGCCGGTGAGCAGTCGGCCGGTGCAGTGCCCGAGGACGTTCGCCCGGGGGTGGCGGACGGCCGCGAGGAGGCGCCGGGTCATCGGTCCGGGGTCCATCCGCAGTTTGGAGTGGACGGAGACGACCACCAGGTCCAGCCGGTCCAGCAGTTCGTCCTCCTGGTCGAGGGTGCCGTCCAGGTTGATATCGCACTCGATGCCGGTGAGCAGCCGGAACGGCGCCCAGCGCTCGTTGAGTTCGGCCACCACGTCGAGCTGTTGCCGCAGCCGCTCCGGCGAGAGCCCGTTGGCCACCTTCAGCCGGGGCGAGTGGTCGGTGAGGACGGCCCAGTCGTGGCCGAGCTCCGCCGCCGTACGGCCCATCTCCTCGATCGGGCTGCCGCCGTCCGACCAGTCGGAGTGCAGATGGCAGTCGCCGCGCGACAGTGCGAGCAGCCGCTCGCCGCCCTCCGCGAGCGGTCCGTGTTCCTCGGCCTCGGTCTCCAGCCCCTCCAGGTAGCCGGGCACCTCTCCGGCCACCGCCTCCCGGATGACCTGCGCGGTCCTGGGGCCGATGCCCTTGACCCGTTCCAGCGAGCCGTTCGTCACCCGTTGCACCGCCTCGCCGTCGGCCATCGCGGTGACGGTGCGGGCGGCCGTGCGGAAGGCCTGGACGCGGTAGGTGTCGGCCCCGCCGCGTTCCAGCAGGAAGGCGATCCGCTCCAGGGCCCTGACCGGGTCCATCGGAACCTCCTCGCCGGACGGGGACGGGCTGCCGTTCCAGCTTGGCGCAGCGGCGCCCGGCCCGCACACCGGCCGCGTCACCGCCCGGCCGCCTCCCCGTCAGCCGAAGGACGACCGGGCCAGCCAGAAGTCCAGCAGCTCCGCCTCGCCCAGGACCTCGACCCGGTCGCTGTCCAGGGCCAGGCGGCGCTGGAAGACCAGCATCACGTCGGTGAGCGGTCCCCGCAGGGCCACGGTCGCCTTCTCGTGCGCGCGGCGCCAGGTGAAGCCGTCCTCGCCGAACTCGATCAGCCATTCGGCACCGGGGACGTCGATGGCGTGCAGGTGGATGGAGCGCCCGGCACCGCGCAGCTCCGCCGCCTCCGGGTCGTATCCGGAGGAGGCGGCGAAGGCGACGATGTCCAGCCACTCGTCGATGGTGTCCGCCGCCAGGTCTGGTGCCATCGCGTAGGGCACCTTCGCGGCCAGGGCGGCGTCCGCCTGGTGGACGACGGTCTCGATCGCCATGCGCCGGGCCCAGAACCCGGCGCTGCGGTCCCAGGACCAGGACCAGACCGGCAGCTCCGGTCCCGCCTCCCGCAGCGCTCCGGCGGTCCGCGCCGCCCCCTCGGCCAGCCAGGCGTCCAGCACCTCGGGGTCGTCGCCGTCCGGGGTGAAGTGCGGCACCCGCTCGTCCGGGACCTCCTCCGTGGCCCGGGTGCGCACGATCTCACCGACCCAGCGGTGGGCGCCGCCGACGTGGACGGCGAGGTCGCGCAGCGTCCATTCGGGGCAGGTCGGCACGGTCGCGTCGAGGTCGCCGTCGGCCACCGCGGACCTCAACGCGTCGGTTCGCAGGACGATTTCGTCGCAGTAGCGCGCATGGGTGAGAGGGGTCATGCCCGCAGCCTACGGGCTGCCGCACCACCCGACCCAGGAGTTATCCGGCGAGCTGCGAGGCGGACGGGACCTTGTCCTTCACCTCGGCGCCCGCGCTCTTCCCGGCGTCCTTGATGGAACTGATGACGCTCTCGAAGGCGCCGATGTCGCCCTCACCCGCCTCGCCCTTGCGGAGCTTGGTGGCCATGCCCTTGAGCGAGGCGATGCCCGCGGTCAGCGGTGCGACGGCCTTCGAGAGGAGCGGGTCGCCCTTGGCGTTCTCGGTGGCGGCCTTGAGCCGGTTGTAGGCGAAGCCGCCCGCGAGCCCGGCCTTGACGAGCGCGAAGGTGCGCCCGTCGGTGCCCTTCTTGAACTTGCCCGCCCGGTACGGCTTGACGACCCACTGGTAGGTGGCGCCCGCGGCCAGCCCGGCGTTGGTGACGAACCGCGTCTTGGCGAACTTCTGCGCCTCGGCAGACGATGTCCCGGTGGGCGACGCCGAACTGCTGCTCGTCCCGCTGTCGCTGTCTCCGTCGTCGCCGCCGCACGCGGTGGTGCCCATCAGTACGGCGCAGGACAGCAGCAGCGCCGTGAACAGACGGCGGAGCGGTACGGAACGGGGCACGGCGGGCCTCCCTGGCCGGGCACATCAGGACGGGTGCCGGGGCCCGGCACTCCCCCGCAAGGCTGGCGCCGGGCCTGCCCGCCCGCCACCGGGGTAAGCCGTCCGGGTTTCACTCAACCGAAAGCGGCAATCCGGAGTCCATGTCGTACTCAAGAGGCAACGGAAGCAGCACCGCAGCACGTGTCATAGCCGTGGTGGCGGACATCATGGCTTTCATCATCATCCTCTGGATCCTGATGTACCTGCTCGACGCGAACCGGGGCAACGACCTGGTCGAGTTCGTGCGGCACAGCGCACGCTGGCTCGCCGGATGGTCGTACGACCTGTTCACGTTCGACAAGACGTGGGCCAACGTCGTCGCCGGTTACGGGCTCGCAGCCGTCGTGTACCTGTTCATCGGGCACGCGGTCGCCGGTCGCATCCGCCGCTGAGGAAGCCCGGGGCGGGAGGTCAGCCGCAGCAGTCCGGCTCCAGCCCCTTCGGCAGCCTCTCCCCGCTGAAGACCGCGGTGGTCGCCTCGTCCCCACCGAGCGCGGCCACCGCCAACAGCAGCGAACCCGCGGTCCAGGCCGTGCGCTCCTCCGGCCAGAAGGCCCGGTTGCCCTCGAAGACGTACCCCGTCCAGTACATCCCGTCCCCGGCCCGCAGGTGCTGGATGGACTGGAGGATCTCCAGGGCCCGGTCGGACTCGCCCATCACCCAGAGAGCCAGGGCGAGTTCGCAGCTCTCGCCGCCCGTCACCCAGGGGTTGGGCAGCACGCAGCGCACCCCGAGGTCCGGGACGACGAAGCGGTCCCAGCCCTCCTCGATGCGCCGGGTGGCCGCCGGTCCTTCGAGCGCGCCGCCGAGGACCGGGTAGTACCAGTCCATCGAGTAGTGGCTCTTGTCCAGGAAGCGTTCCGGGTGGCTGCGGATCGCGTGGGCGAGTGCCCCGGTGGCCAGCTCCCAGTCGGGCTGCGGCTCCTCGCGGCATTCCGCGAGGGCGAGCGCGCAGCGCAGCGCCTGGTGGATCGAGGAGCAGCCGGTCAGCAGCGCGTCCGTCACCGGGGTGCCGTCGGCCTCCTGCTTCCAGCCGATCTGGCCGCCGGGCTGCTGGAGCCCCAGCACGAACTCGACGGCGGCGAAGACGGTCGGCCACATCCGGTCGACGAACGCGTCGTCGCCGGTGGCCAGGTAGTGGTGCCAGACGCCGACGGCCACGTACGCGCAGAAGTTGGTCTCAAGGCCTCGGTCGGTGGGCCGTTCCGGGTCGCCGTCGTGGTAGGCGGCGTACCAGGAGCCGTCGGCGTTCTGGTGGCGGGCCAGCCACTCGTAGGCGCGTTCCGCGGCCTCGTGCTCGCCCGCGGCGTCCAGTGCCATGGCGGCCTCCGTGTGGTCCCACGGGTCGAGGTGGTGGCCCCGGAACCAGGGCAGCGCGCCGTCCTCGCGCTGCACCGCGAGCAGCGCGGCGACGGTCTCGGCGGCCTGCCCGGCGGTGAGCACTCCGGGCAGCACGAGGTGTTCGGTGCGCTCGGGAAGTGTCACGCCCCGGCCCCGGCGGAGTCGTCGGCCCGCGCGGGAACCTCTGTGGCCGCGGTGGCGGGCAGGTGCGGCTTGGTCGCGTAGGCGACGAAGCTCTTGCCGACGACCGGGTTGAGCAGCTGCTCGGCGACCCGGGTCGCCATCGGCTTCTTCATGATGTCCCAGACGAGCAGCTTGTGGTACGCCCGTACCGGCAGCGCCTTCTCGTTGTCGACACCGAAGGCGCACTTGAGCCACCAGTAGGGCGAGTGCAGCGCGTGCGCGTGGTGGGTGCCGTACGGCTTGAGGCCGGCGCCGCGCATCCGGGCGAGCAGCTCCTCCGCCTTGTAGATGCGGATGTGGCCGCCCTCGACCTCGTGGTAGGCGTCGGAGAGCGTCCAGCAGATCTTCTCGGGGCCGTAGCGCGGCACCGTGACGGCGATCCGGCCGCCGGGCCTGAGCACCCGGACCATCTCGGCGAGCACGCCCTTGTCGTCGGGGATGTGCTCCATCACCTCGGAGATGATCACGACGTCGAAGGACTCGTCGGGGAACGGCAGGTTGAGGGCGTCGCCCTCCATCGCGGTGGCGGTGGCGCCGTCGGGGGCCTCGCCGGCCTCCTTCATCGCGGCGAACCACTTCGCGACCTCGCGGATCTCCTCGCCGTTCCGGTCGAGAGCCACCACCTGGGCGCCGCGCCGGTAGCACTCGAAGGCGTGGCGTCCGGCGCCGCAGCCCAGGTCGAGCACTCGGTCACCTGCGGCGAGCGGGAAGCGGGTGAAATCCACGGTCAGCACGAATGCCTGCTTTCGCGGTCGGGGTTCGAAGGGGGCGGGACGCCGGGGCGTCCGGGGGCGGTGCGGAGTCAGCGGCGGCCGTCGGGCCGGGTGGCGGCGCGGGCGGCGATGGCCTCCCGGTAGAGCGCGGCGGTACCGATCGCCGCCTGCTTCCAGGTGAACTTGGCGAGGACCCGGGCGCGGCCCGCCGTCCCGAGCCGCTCGCGCAGCGCGGGGTCGCGGAGCAGCCGGCCCAGCGCGTCGGCCAGCGCCCCGGCGTCGGCGGGCGGTACGGCCAGGCAGGTCTCGCCGTCCGGGCCCGCGACCTCGGGGATCGCTCCGCCGGTCGTCGCGACGAGCGGGGTGCCGGTGGCCATGGCCTCTGCGGCGGGCAGCGAGAAGCCCTCGTACAGCGAGGGGACGCAGGCGATCTGGGCGCCGCGCACCAGGTCGACGAGTTCGGCGTCGCTGATGCCCTTGACGAACTCGACGGCGTCCCCGAGCCCGTGCCGCTCGATGGCCTGGGCGACCGGCCCGTCCTCCGCCCGGCGGCCGACGACCACGAGGTGCGCCGCGGGGTTCTCGGTACGGAGTTTGGCGAGCGCCTCGACCAGGTGGACGAGGCCCTTGAGGGGGACGTCGGCGCTGGAGGTGGTGACGATCCGGCCCTCGACCTCTTCGACGGCGGGGTCGGGTGACCACAGCTCCGTGTCGGCGCCGATGTGCACGACGTGGACGCGGCCGGGGTCCACCCCGAGGTGCTCGACGATCTCCTGCTTGGAGGAGCCGGAGACGGTGAGCACGGACGGCAGCCGGCGCGCGACCCGCTTCTGCATCCGGGTGAAGGCGTACCAGCGGCGTACCGAGGCGCGGCGGCGGCGGTTCGGCGCGGCGGCCAGGTCGAGCTGCCGGTCGACGGTGATGGGGTGGTGGATGGTGGTGACGAGGGGGGCGCCGAGGTCCGGGAGGAGCCCGTAGCCGAGTGTCTGGTTGTCGTGGATGACGTCGAACTCGCCGCGCCTGGAGGCGAGATGGCGTCTGGCGCGCAGGCTGAAGGTGAGCGGTTCCGGGAATCCGCCGGTCCACATGGTGGCGACCTCCGCGGCGTCGATCCAGTCCCGGTACTCGCCGCGCTTCGGGGTGCGGAACGGGTCCGGCTGGCGGTAGAGGTCCAGGCTCGGCAGTTCGGTGAGCGGGACGCCCTCGTCGAGCACCGGGTAGGGCTGGGCGCCGATGACCTCGACGCTGTGGCCGAGCCGGGCGAGTTCGCGGGCGAGGTGGCGTACGTAGACGCCCTGGCCGCCGCAGAAGGGGTTGCCCTTGTAGGTGAGGAGTGCGATGCGCAACGGCCGGTCGCCTTCGGGGCCTGCCTCCGTGTCCGACGTACCGACGCCCGTACGGGGGCCCGACTCTATGGCCTCAGCGGTCACACTCGGCCCCCTTCTCACTGCGTGTTCGCCGGAGCGTAACCGCTCACGCTAATCTAGAACAAGTTATAGACCGGATCGTTCAACGAGCTACGAATCTACCGGCAGGTAGCGACGGTGCAACGGCCGGATCAGGTGATTCGCGCCACGGCACACACCCTGGCATGCTGTGCGCCGCCGCACCGGCCCACGCGTCCTCGCGGGCGCGGACAGAAGCCACGGGGATGGGACACATGACAGCGGAAGCCAGACCGGCATCGCCGCCCCTGACAGAACGCCAGGAGGCCCGCCGCCGCCGCATCCTGCACGCCAGTGCGCAGCTCGCCAGCAGGGGCGGTTTCGAGGCCGTCCAGATGCGCGAGGTGGCGGAGGCCGCCGGGGTCGCCCTGGGCACCCTGTACCGCTACTTCCCGTCCAAGGTCCACCTGCTGGTCGCCACCATGCAGGACCAGCTCCAGCACATGCACGGCACGCTGCGCAAACGCCCGCCGGCCGGGGCCGACGCGGCTGACCGGGTCGCCGACACCCTGATGCGGGCGTTCCGCGCGCTCCAGCGCGAACCCCATCTGGCGGATGCGATGGTGCGCGCGCTGACCTTCGCGGACCGCAGCGTGAGCCCCGAGGTGGACACCGTCTCGCGCCTCACGACCGCGATCATCCTGGACTCGATGGGGCTGGAGCACCCGACGCCCGAGCAGCTCTCGGCCGTCCGGGTGATCGAGCACACCTGGCACTCGGCGCTGATCACCTGGCTGTCCGGCCGGGCGTCGATCGCGCAGGTGAAGATAGACATCGAGACGGTGTGCCGGCTGATCGACGTGACGTCAACGGATCCGCCCCGCTGAGCGGCCCCCGGGCGCCGCCCATGTGCGGTGCCCACACGCCTCCCCGGTCAGGTGAGGTGCCCTGCACCATATCGACGACGGCACGGTGTTCATACGGTTCGGCGACATCACAGGAACACGCCGAGGAGCCGGTCGTCATGGGTCGCAGAGCCAGCAGAACAAGCAGCGGTACGAGCAGAGCCGGCACCACCGTCGGGGCCACCCGCACCGTCCGGCCCGCGGCCCTGCCGGCCGTCGCCGTACTGGCCGTGGCCGGGCTGCTGCTGACGGGGTGCAGCGCCGCGGGCAAGGCGGGCAGCGAGGACTCCGGGTCCGGTAAGTCCGGCAGCGCGTCGGCCGTGAAGGTGGGGCTGGTCTACTCCAGGACCGGGCTGCTCGCGGACTACGGCAAGCAGTACCGGGACGGCTTCATGGCGGGCCTGGACTACGCCACCAAGGGCACCGGCAAGGTCGCGGGCCACCGCATCGAGGTCACCGAGCAGGACGACGCGGGCGACCCCGGCAAGGCCGTCTCGGCGGCGAAGAGCCTGATCGGCAAGGGCTACAAGGTGCTGGCCGGCACCACCGACTCCGGCGTCGCCCTCCAGATGGCGCCGCTCGCCGCCCAGAACAAGGTGCTGTACATCAGCGGCCCTGCCGCCACCGACGCGGTGACCGGGATCAACGACTACACCTTCCGCTCGGGCCGCCAGTCCTACCAGGACATCCTCACGGCGGGCGCGATGCTCGGGGACGCCAAGGGCAAGAAGGTCACGGTGCTCGCCCAGGACTCCACGTTCGGCCAGGCGAACGTCACCGCGGTCAAGGCGGTGCTCGGTGCGAAGGGCGCGAAGGTGGGCTCCGTACTGGCGCCGCCCAGCGCGACGGACCTGACGCCGTTCGCCCGGCAGGTCAAGGCGGGCGGGCCGGATCTGGTCTTCGTCGCCTGGGCCGGTTCCACCGCTCCGGCGCTGTGGACCGCACTGGACCAGCAGGGCGTGCTGGGCGCGGGCAAGGTCGTCACCGGGCTGGCCGGGACCGCCTCTTACCCGGTCTTCGGGGCGGCCGGGGCCAAGGTGTCCTTCCTGGCCCACTACTTCCCCGGCGCGGGCGGCGGCAACGCGGCGGAGAAGGCCATGCTCGACTCGGTGAAGAAGGCCGGCGGCACCCCCGACCTGTTCACCCCGGACGGCTTCACCGCCGCGCAGATGGTCGTGCGCGCCGTGGCCGAGGGCAGCGCAACGGACCCGGCCGCGATGGTCAAGGCCCTGGAGGGCTGGAGCTTCGACGGGGTGAAGGGGAAGACACAGGTCCGCGCAGAGGACCACGCCCTGGTGCAGCCGATGTTCGTGGCCCGGCTGACCGGCAAGGGCGCCGCCGCGAAGCCGGAGCTGCTCGACACCGAGCCGATGGACGCCGTGGCGCCGCCCGTGCAGCCCTCGGCGGGCTGAACCATGACCGCACCGCACCCCCTCGGCCACCGGGACGGCCGGGCGGACGCCGCGCACCCCGCCGGTCCCGTGCTCGCCCTCGACGGGCTGGGCTGGAGCGTCGGTGGCGCGACGATCCTCCAGGACGTCACGCTCGACGTCCGCGAGGGCGAGTTCCTCGCCTTCATCGGCCCCAACGGGGCCGGAAAGACCTCCCTGTTCAACCTCATCAGCGGACTCGTCATGCCGACCTCCGGCACCGTCACGCTGGACGGCACCGATGTGACGGACCGGCCCGCGCACGTACGGGCCAGGCGCGGGATCGGCCGGACGTTCCAGACGTCCAGCCTCTGGCCCGCGATGACGGTGGCCGACCATGTGCGGCTGGCGGCGCAGGCCGCCCGGGGCGGCTCGTACCGGCTCTGGCGGCGTGCGGAGCCGTACACCGCAGAGGTCGCCGGGGTGCTGGAGCGCACCGGCCTCGGCCACCGGGCCGGGGCGACGGCGGCCGAACTGTCGCACGGCGAGAAGCGGAAGCTGGAGCTGGCCGTGCTGCTGGTGGGCGAGCCCCGGCTGATGCTCCTCGACGAGCCGATGGCCGGGGTGAGCGCCGAGGAGGTCCCCGCGCTCACCGAACTCATCCGCACCCTGCACCGGGAGGAGGGGCGCACCGTCCTCATGGTCGAACACCACATGGACGTGCTCCTGGGCCTGGCCGACCGGCTCGCGGTGATGCACCACGGTCAGCTGCTGGCCCTGGACACCCCGGAGGCCGTCACCGCCGATCGGACCGTCCAACAGGCCTACCTCGGGGAGGGGTTGTGAGCGAGCACCCACTGCTCGACGTACGGGACCTGCGGGTCCTGATCGGCGGCCGGCACATCCTGCACGGCGTCGCCCTGGACGTCGCCGCCCACGGCGTGACCGCGCTGCTGGGCCGCAACGGCGCCGGGAAGACCACCACCGTACGGGGCATCCTGGGCCTCGTCCCGCGCAGCGGCAGCGTCCGGCTGGACGGCGAGGAGACCGTGTCCCTGCCCACCCACGCCGTGGTGCGGCGGGGTGTGGGGTACGCGCCGGAGGACCGGGGCATCTTCGCCGGGCTGACGGTGGCGGAGAACCTGCGGCTGGCCGAACGGCCGGGCGCGGGCGAGCCCGACTACCCACTCGTCCATGAACTCTTCCCCGAACTCAAGCAGCGGGCGCGTCAGTTGGCCGGGACACTGTCCGGCGGTCAGCAGCAGATGGTCGCCATCGGGCGCACCCTGCTCAACGCCAACCGGCTGATCATCGCGGACGAACCGACCAAGGGCCTCGCGCCCAAGGTCGTCACCGAGGTGGCACACGTGCTGGAGCGGGCCGCAGAGGCGGTACCGGTACTGCTCGTGGAACAGAACCTCGCCGTCGTACGCCGGCTCGCCGGGCACTGCGTGGTGCTGGCCGACGGCCGGACCGCCCACCGGGGCCCGGCGGACGAGCTGCTCGGCGACGCGGAGGCGGCCCGCCGACTGCTCGGCGTCGGGCACGGACCGGCCGCAGAAGCACCTTCCGTGGAGGCGGATTCCTGATGTCCACCCTCGTCCTGCTCACCATGACCGGACTCGGTCTGGGAGCCCTCTACTTCCTCGTCGCGTCCGGACTCTCGCTGATCTTCGGCCTGATGGACGTGCTCAACTTCGCGCACGGCGCGCTGCTCTCCATCGGCGCGTACGGCACCTGGTGGGCGGCGTCCGGGAACCTGCCGGGCGCGGGCCCCGGCGGGGCCGGCTTCGTCCTCGCCGTGCTGTTCGGCACGGCGGTGGGCACCGCCGCCGCCGTACTCCTCGAACTCGCCGTCGTCCGCCCGCTCTACACCCGGCCGCGCGAACAGGTGCTCGCCACCGTGGGGGTCGGGCTCGCCGTCCCCGCGCTGCTGTCGGGCATCTGGGGCGCGGACGCCCGGACCTTCCCCGGCCCCGAGGCGCTGTCCGGCACCTTCGGGCTGCTGGGCGCGCAGGTCCCGGTCAACCGGCTCGTCCTGGTGGCGGCGGCGGTCGTGGTCCTGGTGGCGCTGCGGCTCTTCCTGGGCCGGACCCGGCACGGCCTCGTCGTACGGGCCGGGGTCGAGGACCGGGCGATGGTCACCGCCCTCGGTATCGACGTCCGCAGGGCGTTCACCCTCGTCTTCGCGATCGGGGGCTGTGCCGCGGCCCTGGGCGGGGCGCTCGGCGGGCTGTACTTCGGCTCGGTCGACCCCCGCCAGGGCACCTCGCTGCTGATCTTCGCGTTCGTCGTGGTGGTCACCGGCGGCATGGGCTCGGTGACCGGCGCCGCCGTGGCGTCCGTGGTGATCGGCCTGGTCCAGCAGTTCGCCAACTACTACACCGCGGCGGGGCTCGGCGATCTCGCGGTCGTCGTCCTGCTCGCCGCGCTGCTGCTGATCCGCCCGCGCGGACTGACGGGGAGGCTCGCGTGAGCACCGCCATCGAGACACCGGAACGCACCGACGGCCCGTCCCCGGCAGCCCCGGCTCCCCCGGCCCGCACCCGGCTGCTGCGCTGGTGGCCCGCCGCCGTGCTGCTCGTCCTGGTCGTGGCGCCGTACAGCGCCGTACCCGTACCGGGCCTGCTCGACGGGCCGCTCGGCAGCGCGGGCAGCCTGCAACTCCTCGCCACCTGCCTGCTGTTCGGCGCCCTGGCCACCGGCTACGACCTGCTGCTCGGGCGCACCGGACTGCTCTCGTTCGGCCACGCCCTGTACTTCGCGGCGGGCAGCTACGCCACCAACGTGTTCCTGCTGGAGGCGGGACTTCCCTTCGCCCTCGCCGCGGCACTCGGACTGCTCTTCGGGATCGCGCTGGCCCTGGTCCTGGGCTCGGTGAGCCTGCGCGTCACCGGTATCGGCTTCTCCATGGTGACGCTGGCCTTCGCCCAGGCGGGCTCGATCCTGGTCTCCCGCGACCCCGGTGGCGTCACCGGCGGCGAGGAGGGCCGGGCGGCACCGGCCGATCTGCTGCCCTCCTGGCTCGTCGGCATCGACCACACCGCGAACCTGTACTGGATCTCGCTCGCCTATCTCGTCCTCACCCTGGGCGTCGTCCACTGGGCGGTCCGCTCCCCCACCGGACGCGTCTGGGAGGGCATCAAGGAGAACGAGCGCCGGGTGGAGGTGCTGGGGCTGAAGCCGTACGGGTTCAAGCTGACGGCCTTCGTCCTGGCGGGCGCCCTCGCGGCGCTCGGCGGCATCGTGCACCTGCTGCTGACCGGCGGTTCCACCCCCCAGACCACCACGTCCGACTTCACGCTGTCGCTGCTGGTGATGGTGGTGCTGGGCGGCTCCGGAACCCGCTGGGGCCCGATGGCCGGCGGCATCCTCTACACCTGGGCCGACCACCGGCTCGGAGACCTGGCCGGCTCCGGCGCGGTCGCCGGACTCCCGGCGGTGCTCCGGGTCCCGCTCTCCCAGCCGCTGTTCCTGCTGGGCGTGCTGTTCGTGGCCGTGGTACATCTGCTGCCCGGAGGTCTGGCCCGGCTGCCGTCCAGACTGAAAGCCGTCCCGTACCGGAAGGAGACCGGACACCAGTGATTCCGTACGAGGAGATCAAAGTCCCGGTGAGCGGTGGCGAGTTGGCCGCCGTTCGCTGGCCGGCCGCGGAGCCGGACGCGCCGGTGGTGGTCGCGCTGCACGGCATCACCGCCAACGCGCTCTCCTGGGGCCCGGTGGCCCGGCAGCTGGCCGGGCGCGTCACCCTGGTCGCCCCGGATCTGCGGGGCAGAGCGGGGAGTTCGCACCTGCCCGGCCCGTACGGCGTCACCGCGCACACGGACGACGTCGCCGCCCTGACCGAGGCGCTGGGCGTGGACCGGGTGGTGCTGGCGGGCCACTCGATGGGGGCGTTCGTCGCGGCGCTGGCCGCTGTGCGGTACCCGGACCGGTTCGGCCCGCTGCTGCTCGTCGACGGCGGCATCGGCTTCCCCGCGCCCACGCACCTGTCGCCGGACGAGCTGATGACGGCGGTGATCGGCCCGGCGATGGACCGGCTGTCGATGACGTTCCCGGACCGGGCCGCCTACCGGGCCTTCTGGCAGGCGCACCCGGCGTTCGCGGCCGCCTGGTCGGACGAGGTGGACGCCTACATCCAGCGCGATCTGACGGGCACGGAACCGGCCATGCGCTCGACGTGCCGGATCGAGGCAGTCCGCACGGACGGCATCGGCCTCTTCGACGAGGAGGTGCTCGCCGCCGTGCGGAAACTGCCCGTGGAGGCGACGCTGCTGTGGGCGGCCCGAGGCCTGATGGACGAGGAGCAGGGCCTGTACGACGAGAAGCGCCTCGCGGCGGCGGACCTCGCCGGGACCCGGCTGACGCCGGTCGCGGTACCGGATGTGAACCACTACACGGTGCTCACGGGCGAGGCGGGCGCGCGGGAGATCGCCGGCCGTCTGGTGGCGTACGCGCGGGCCTGAACCGGGGCCGGGGCCCGGCAGCGTACGCGCGGGCCTGAACCAGGTTGCGGGGCCCGGCGGTTGTCTGCCGGGCCCCGCACCGCCGCACTCGTCAGCCCGTGGTGCAGCCGCTGTCCGCGATCACGAAGTACCCGGCGGGAGACTCCTTGAGGGTGTGGGTGACGAAGACGTTGTACAGGCCCATGTTCGCCTCGGAGCCGTTGGCGTAGACGTAGCCGCCTGTGGTGTGGGCCCGTCCGGCGGCCACCTGCGCGTAGTTGGTCGCGGTCCAGCACTTCGCGGGGGCGCTGCCGCCGGTCGTGGTCGCCGTCACCTGGGCGGAGGCGGCACCCACCGCACCTGAGGAGTCCACGGCCGCCACGGTGTAGCGGTAGGCGGTCCCGGCGGTGAGGCCGGTGTCCGTGTGGGTCGTGCCGGACGGGGACGCGATCTTCGTACCGTCGCGCATGACCGCGTACGAGGCGGCGCCCGCGACCGCGTTCCAGGAGAGCGAGGCGGTGGTGCCGGTGGTGCCGGTGACGGTCACGCCCGCCGGGGCCGGCAGCCCGTCGTCACCGCCGCCCGGGTTGCCGCCGTCCAGGCCCCAGAAGACGCCCGTGTAGTAGGACGAGCAGATCGTGTTCAGGAAGTACGCGGCCGCCTTCCCGCACTGCTGAGCCCCCGTACCGGGGCTCACCGGAAGGCCGTGGCCCATACCGGAGACGGAGTACGTCTCGACGGCCGGCCGGCCGGCGGAGTCGTTGTAGACGCTGCGCGTGGTGTTGCCGGGGAGCGTGTCTGTGGCGGACGGCGTCTGGCCGATGCCCCAGACGTCCGTCCACTGGTCGCGCAGGGCCGTGGCGTTGGCCGGGTACACGGTGTAGTCCGAGCTGCCCTGCCAGATCGCCACCCGGGGCCGGGGCCCGCTGTAACCGGGGTAGGCGGCGCGGACCTTGTCGCCCCACTGGGCGGGGGTGAGCTTCTGCGGGCCGGTCTGGCAGCCCGACGCGGCCGCCTGGCTCGTCGCGCACTGGGCGGGCAGCCCGGAGGCGACCGAGCCGCCCGCGAACACGTCCGGGTAGGCGGCCAGCAGGTCGGCGGTCATGCCGCCGCCCGCCGAGAGGCCGGTGACGTACACCCGGCCGGTGTCGGAGCCCCGGCTCTGCTTCGCCTTCTCCACCATCTGCACGATCGAGGCGGCCTCGCCCTTGCCCCGGGTGTCCTCCGCCAGGTCGAACCAGCCGAAGCAGGAGAGCGCGTTGTTGGCGGACGTGGTCTGCGGGAACACGACGTCGAAGCCCCACCGGTCGGCCAGCTCCGGCCAGCCGGAGTTGGTGTAGTAGGCGTCGGCCGTCTGCGCGCAGCCGTGCAGGGCGACGACCAGCGGCGCGTTCGCGGGCAGGCCGGCGGGCGTGTACTCGTACATCTGGAGGTTGCCGGGGTTGGAGCCGAAACCGGTGACCTGCTGGAGGCCCCCCGCCGCGGCGGCCGGCTGCGCGGCGGTCGTGCTCAGCGTGGCCGCGAGCAGGCCGAGGACGGCCGTGGACGCGGCACGGCGGCAGAGACGTCTCAGGATCGATGGGCGCACGGGTGCCTCCCTGGTCGGTACGTGCGGGGGTACGGGCTGCTGCCGGAACCTACGAGCAGCGCCCGCCCGCGCCCATGGGACCGGCGGACACTCCCGGGCCCGGTCTGTGTGCGCCGCCGCCCTTGCGCGGCGGTCCCGGCGGTTGACATCGAGTGCGCTCCAGCACCCAGACTGCCGCCCAACGCCCGTACTTCTGCGGGCTGCTGGGGAAGGGACCCGCATGCGCTACCGCACCATCGGCACCAGTCAGAAGACCCGTCGCGAGGTGAGCGTGCTCAGCCTCGGTGCCATGCGGATGGGCACGCTCACCGACGAGGAGACCTCGTTCGCGATCCTCGACCGGTACGCCGAGGCCGGCGGCACCTTCGTCGACACGTCCAACAACTACTCGTTCTGGGTCGACGGCACCCAGGGCGGGGAGAGCGAGCTGCTGCTCGGCCGCTGGCGCCGCAGCCGGGGCGCGGCGGCCGACGGGATCGTCATCGCGACCAAGCTGGGGGCCCGGCCGAACTCGCCCAGCACCGGGTTCACCCGCGATATCGAGGGCCTGTCCGCCAAGACCGTCCGGGAGTCGGCCGAGCGGAGCCGGGAGAACCTGGGGGTGGAGAAGCTGGATCTGCTCTACGCCCATGTGCAGGACCACTCCGTGCCGCCGGAGGAGACCGTCGGGGCCTTCGCGGAACTGGTCGCGGAGGGCACCGTCGGGCTGCTGGGCGTCAGCAACCACTGGGCGTGGCAGGTCGAGCGGGCGCGGGCGCTCGCGGCGGCCGCCGGTCTGCCCGGGTACGAGGTCCTCCAGTACCACCACAGCTATCTGCGGCAGCGCACGGACCAGCCGAGCCCGCGCTCCCCGGACGGTCAGGAGGGCGTGCTGACGGGCGATCTGCTGAGCTACCTCCGCCACGAACCGGCCCTGGTCCCGGTCGCCTACTCACCGCTGCTCAGTGGCGCCTACAGCCGGGCGGACCGGCCGCTGGGGCCGGAGTTCGACCACCCGGGCACGCCCGCCCGGCAGACGGCGCTGCGGGCGGTGGCCGAGGAGACCGGGGCCACCCCCAACCAGGTGGTGCTGGCCTGGCTGATCGGCGGCGAGGTACCGGTCGTCCCGCTGGTCGGCGCCTCGTCGGTGGCGCAACTGGACGAGAGCCTGGCGGCGGTGGACCTGGAGCTGACCGAGGAGCAGCGGGCGGTGCTGGACGCCGCGCACTGACGGCCCGGGGCCGGGGCACGCACCACGTACGCCGCCACCATGCCGGGGCGGGAGGGTGTGTGCACCGGCGCCATGTGACAGGGGCCGCCGCGTACCTACGGTGACGGCCATGGACACTTCCCGCAGACCCGATCGCGAACCCGCCGCCCCCGCCCCGGACGGCGGACCGGCGCCGGCACCCACGGCACTCTCGCTGGCCGGGCGGACCGCGCTGGTGACCGGTGCGGCGAGCGGGATCGGGCGGGCCTGTGCGCAGGCGCTGGCGGCGGCGGGCGCCCATGTGCACGTCGTGGACAAGGCCGGTGCGGCCGCCAGGGACCTGGCCGCGGAGATCGGCGGGACGGCCTGGGTGGTGGACCTGGCCGACCCCTCGGTCGTCGAAACGCTGCCGGCGAAGGCGGACGTGGTGGTCAACAACGCGGGGCTCCAGCACGTCGCCCCCGTCCACGCGTTCCCGCCGGAGCGCTTCGCGCTGATCCAGCGCGTGATGGTGGAGACCCCGTTCCGCATCTTGCGCCGGACCCTGCCGGGCATGTACGAACGCGGCTGGGGGCGCGTGGTCAACATCTCGTCGGTGCACGGGCTGCGCGCCAGCCCGTACAAGTCGGCCTATGTGACGGCCAAGCACGCACTGGAGGGGCTGAGCAAGGTGGTGGCGCTCGAAGCGGCGGAGCACGGGGTGACGAGCAACTGCGTCAGCCCCGGTTACGTACGCACCCCGCTGGTGGAGAACCAGATCGCGGACCAGGCCCGTACGCACGGCATCTCGGAGGAGGACGTGGTGGGGCGGGTGATGCTGGAGCGCAGCGCGATCAAGCGGCTGATCGATCCGGCGGACGTCGCGGAGGCCGTCCTGTGGCTGTGCGGTCCGCGTACCGGTCACATCACCGGTACCTCGCTCTCCATGGACGGCGGCTGGACCGCCAACTGAACCCTGTCGCCCCTGCTCCCTGTCCTCTGCCCCTGTCCCCTGCCCCCCTGTCTGCGCACGTCTACGAATGCTGGCCGCCATGTCCGAGCCGTTCCCCTCCGCCGCGCCCCACCTCCGGCACCTGTTCGAGCTGCTGGCCGACGACGCCCCCGCCGAGGTGCTGGGCGCGGTCCTGTCGACGGCACGGGCCGACGGGGTACCCGCGGGCGAGCTGGCCGAGGTGGAGCGGGCCACCGCCACCGCGCTGCGGATCAGGGGCGCGCTGCGCCAGCACCGGCGCCGCGAGCTCCAGCTCACCGCGCTCTTCGACACGGCGGGCGACCTGGCCGCCTCCCGCGATCTGGACGACGTGCTGAAGGCGATCGTGCGGCGGGCCCGGATGCTGTTCGGCACGGACACGGCCTACCTCACGCTCCCGGACGAGGAGGCGGGCGACACCTACATGCGGGTGACGGACGGCTCCGTGTCGCTGCTCTTCCAGCGGCTGCGCCTCGAACTCGGTGAGGGGCTCGGCGGTCTCGTGGCGCAGACGGCGAGCCCGTACGCGACGCCGGACTACCGCACCGACGAGCGCTTCCACCACACCCGCAACATCAATGCCGGGGTGCTGGACGAGGGCCTGGTCGCCATCCTGGGCGTGCCGCTGCTGCTCGGCTCCAGCCGGGGCGGTACGGGCAAGGTGATCGGCGTCCTGTTCGCGGCCGACCGGGCGCCCCGGGTGTTCAGCCCCGACGAGGTGGCCCTGCTGTGCTCGCTCGCCGCGCACGCCGCGATCGCCATCGACACCGCCCGCGCCCTGGCCGACACCACCTCCGCCCTCGCCGAACTGGCGGAGGCGAACGCGGAGCTGGCCGAGGCCAACGCCTCCGTACGGGCCCACTCGGCGGCGATGCGGCGGGCGGAGGAGTCGCACGACCGGCTGACCGACCTGGTGCTGCGCGGCCGGGACGTGAAGGACGTGGCGGCCGCCGTCGCCGCGCTGCTCGACTCCCCCCTGACCATCCACGACCCGGGCGGCCGCCCGCTGGCCGCGGTCCGCCCGGACGGTACGGGCTTCGCCGCCGACAGCATGGACGCGGGCTGGCTGGCGGAGGCGGCGGAGGAGTCCCGTACCGGTGCCCGCGCCGTGCACCGGGAGGGGCGGGTGGTCTGCGCGGTGCTCGCCGGACAGGAGCTCCTCGCGGGGCTGGTGCTGCACCGGAGCCGGCCGCTGGACGACTCCGACCGGCGGCTGTTCGAGCGCTCCTCCGTGGTGACCGGACTCCTCCTGCTGCTGCGGCGCACGGTGGCCGAGACCGAGAACCGCATCCGCGGCGAACTGATCGCGGACCTGCTCACGGACCCCGTCCGCGACCCGGCCGGGCTCGTCGAGCGCGGCCGCCGCCTCGGCATCGACCTGGACCGCCCGCATCTGCTGCTGGTCGCGGAGACCGGCGCCAGGGAACGGCTGGCCCCGGCCGCGATGCGCTACCTGTTCGGCGGGGAGATCCATGGTGTGAGCGCCGAACACGCGGGCGCGGTGGTCCTGTTGATCGAGGCGGACGGCTCCGGCCCGGCGGCCGGGGCCGTGGCCCGCTCGGCGGCGGCCCAGCTCGGGCAGCTGGCCCAGGCCCCGGTCACCGTCGCCGCCACGGGCCCGGCGAGGGGCGCGCGGGAGCTGGCCTCCGCGTACGCGGAGGCGGCGCGCTGCCTGCGGGCGATGCGGGTGCTGGGGCGGACGGGTGAGGGCGCGTGCGTGGACGAACTGGGCTTCCTGGGCGTGGTGCTGGGCAACGGGCAGGACGTCGGCGGTTTCGTCTCCGCCGCACTGGGGCCGCTGCTGGAGTACGACGCCCAGCGCGGCACCCACCTGGTGCGGACACTCGGCGCGTACTTCCGCGCGGGCGGCAGCCTGATCCGGGCCAAGGACGAGCTGCACGTACACGTCAACACGGTGGTGCAGCGGCTGGACCGGATCCAGGTGCTGCTGGGACGGGACTGGAACGAGCCGGACCGCGCGCTGGAACTCCAGCTGGCGCTGCGCCTGCACCTGCTGTCGGGAACCCCGGACCGCTGAGGTCCTGAGTCCTGTTCTCCGTCCTGTCCTCCGTCCCGTTCTCTGTCCTGTCCTCCGTCCTGCCCTCCGTCCTGTTCTCCGTGCCGGGCCGTCGGGCCGGAGTGCCGCCGGCCCGCGTGATTATGCTGAGGACATGGCTGAGACGCTGCCCTCCGTGGTCGCCGGCCGGTGGCGGCCTGGTGTCGGTCCCGCTGTCCGCGCCGGGCGTCGCACGCTCGTGGAATCCCTGTACCTCCTCACCGCGCCGCTGAGCGCGGCCGCCGGTCTGCTGCTGGTGGCCGGCGGCCTGAGTGCCGCAGCGGCCGGTTCGCTGGTGCCGAGCGGGTCGCCCGTCGCGGCCCGCGCCCTGGCACTGGCCCGGCGGCCCGGCGACCTGGAGTGGTGGCGGATCGGCGCGGTGCGCACCCGGACCGGCGGGGCGGGCGGCGCGGGCCGGCGGCCGAGGCCGAAGGGGACGGACGGCGCGGCAGACCCGGAGCTGTGGCTCGACGTGGCGCACGCGGTGCTGGTGCTCCCCGTCGTCCTGGTCACCTCGGTGGTGACGGCGCTGTGGTGGTTCGTGGGGGTCGCGACCGTCACGTACCCCCTGCGCAACGAGGTCGCGCCCGGCTCGCTGCGGCCCATGACCCTGTACGCGGGCAGCGACCGGTCCCATGTCGCGCTGAGCCTGGGCCTGACGTCACCGTCCGGGCGGATCGCGTTCGCCCTCTCGGTCGGCGTGCTGATGCTGTCGTCCCTGCCACTGGTGACCCGGGCGTGCGTCGCCGCCCAGGCCGGGCTCGGGCAGGCGCTCCTGTCGAACATGTCGGCGCTGCACCGCAGGATCAGCGGCCTTGAGCAGGAGCGCGACACCGCCCGCGCGCAGGCCGTCGCGGCGGTGACGGCGGAGACCGCCGCGCTGCGGCGGCTGGAGCGGGACATCCACGACGGGCCCCAGCAGCAGCTGGTCCGGCTGGCGATGGAACTGGGCCGCGCCCAGCACCACTTCGACCGCAGACCGGAACTGGTCAGGGCCGCACTCGCGGACGCGGTCCTGCGGACCCAGGAGGCCCTGGACGAACTGCGGGCGCTGTCACGGGGCATCGCCCCGCCGGTCCTCACCGACCGGGGGCTCAGGGAGGCGCTGCGCGCCCTGGCCGCGCGCAGCGTCGTCCCGGCCGAACTCGACGCCGCTCCGCTGAGCGGCCGGCTGGAGCCCGGCATCGAGACGGCCGCGTACTTCGTGGTCGCAGAGGCCCTGACGAACGTGGCCAAGCACAGCCGGGCCCGCCGGTGCACGGTCGGGCTGCGCCGCACCGGGGACGTCCTGCGGGTCCGGGTGACGGACGACGGGGTGGGCGGGGCCGCGCCGGCCGAGGGACACGGGCTGCTGGGTCTGGCCGACCGGGCGCGGGCGGTCGGCGGCCGGCTGACGGTGGACAGTCCTGAGGGCGGCCCGACGACGGTCACGGCGGAGCTCCCGTGTCACTGACCCGGGACGGCGCTGCGCAGGGAGGACCGGTGGTCCCGGCGCCGCGCGAGCCGCTGCGGATCGTCGTCGCCGATGACGCGGTGCTCCTGCGCGAGGGGCTGGTGCGGCTGCTCTCGGAGGACGGTCACGAGGTGGTGGCGGCGGTCGGCGACGGCCCCGCCCTGGTCGAGGCGGTGCTCACGCACCGCCCTGACGTGTCGGTCGTCGATGTGCGCATGCCCCCGACACACACGGACGAGGGGCTGCGGGCGGCGGCCACCGCCCGCAGCCGGCTGCCCGGCGCCCCCGTACTGGTGCTCAGCCAGTACGTGGAGGTGTCCTACGCCGCCGATCTGCTCGCGGACGGGGCCGGCGCGGTCGGCTATCTGCTGAAGGACCGGGTCGCCAGGGTCGAGGAGTTCCTGGACGCCCTGGTCCGTGTCGCCGGTGGCGCGACGGTGCTCGACCCGCAGGTCGTCGCCCAGCTGCTGGCCCGGCAGCGCCGGAACGACCCGCTGGAGAAACTGACCGCGCGGGAAAGGCAGTTGCTGGCGCTGATGGCCGAGGGCCATTCCAATACGGCCATCGCCCGGCGCCTGGTGCTCTCCGGCAGCGCGGTGGAGAAGCACATCGGCAACGTCTTCGCGAAGCTCGGCCTGCCGCCCGACGACACCCGGCACCGCCGGGTGCTCGCCGTCCTGGCCCATCTCAACGCCTGAGGGCGCCCTTTCACCAGCCGCCTTCGAAGAAGGCCAGGAGCGCCGGGGCGGGGTCCGCGGTGGTGGCCGTGTTCGCCACCGCGATCACGGCGACGGCCGCCGCCATCAGGGCCCAGAACAGCCCGGACGACCGGAGCACGCGCCTGGTCCGCCGGTCGGACGCCGCCACCGCGAACCTCCGCCACGACACCGCGCTGATCGCGGCAGCGGAGAGCGCCACCACCGCAGCGGCCACCGCGAGCACGGCGTGGTACCGCCCGAAGTCGCTGACCATCACCTCGACGGGAGGCGAGCTCTGGCCCCCGTCCGGGTAGGCGGCCAGTTGCCGTCTGATCTCGTCGAGCGTGCCGGCCGGGACTCCGTGAGGCCCGTGGAGCGGCAGCATCGACATCAGCGAGGAGAAGGGCGCCAACGTCCCCTGGACGTTCGCCATCACCATCGCCAGCGAGAACAGCGCGAGCGCCGTGACGGCCGCCCCGGCGGACGCGAGAGCGGCCCGCCTCCCCGCGGTGAGCCCGCCGGCCCGCAGGTACGCCTTCCGGAGCAGCACGCCGAGCGCGACGAGCACGGCCAGCAGGAGCCCTGCGGTCACGGCCTTGACCAGGTGGTAGCGGGACCAGTAGTCGACGAGGCCGCGCAGACCGGCGGGAAAGCTCCGCTCACCGGCCGCCCAGTAGTCGACGAACGAGGCTGAGAGGCGGCCTTGGAGCTCGGGCCGGCTGCCGTAGCCACCGCCCGACAGGCTCCGGGCCACCGGTCCGGGGGCGAGCACGAAGGCGGTGCCGAGGGCCGCCGCGAGAGCGGTGAGCAGGACGGCCGCGCGGACGGGTACACCCGCGGTGCGGGACGGTCCGGGCCAGGTGGTGGGTGGTGTCGTTGTGGACATGCTGGTGACTCTGTCGCGACGCCCCCCGCCCGGTCACTGCGGTCCGCCACCCGCCCGGGGTGTGGCGGGCCACACCCCGGGCGGGTGCTGCGGCGCTCACTCCTCCGGCGGGAACACCACTTCCCCGGTGTCGGACAGGGCGACCGTGATCGCCTCGACCGGGCAGCCCTCGGCCGCGGCCAGCACCCGCTCGTTGGCGTCGGTCTCCGGGTCCACGGGGTGCGACTGCCGGGCGGAGTCCAGCCGGAAGCCGTCCGGTGCGTGGTTGACGCACATCCCGGAGCCGATGCAGACGCCTCGGTCGACCTCGACGCTCCACCGGTCCCCCATCAGGACGCTCCCCCGTACCCGGCGGGCAGATGGATCATCTTGTGCTCGAAGTACTCCCCGTATCCCTCGGGCCCGAACTCCCTTCCCACGCCGGAGTTCTTGTAGCCGCCGAACGGTCCGAGCATGTCGAGGCTGAAGGTGTTCACGCTGTACGTGCCGGTCCTGACCCGGCGGGCGATGTCGATGCCGCGCTCCGTGTCGGCGGTCCAGACGCTGCCGCTGAGACCGTACTCGGAGTCGTTGGCGATCTTCACCGCCTCGTCCTCGTCGCCGTACGGCAGCAGGCAGATGACCGGGCCGAAGATCTCCTCGCGGGCGACGCGCATGGAGTTGTCGACGTCCCCGAAGAGGGTCGGCTCCACGTACCAGCCGCGCTCCTGCGAGGCCGGACGCCCGCCGCCGGTGAGGATCTTGGCGCCTTCCTCCTGCCCGATCCGGATGTAGTCGAGGGAGCGCTGCTGCTGGCGGCGCGCGACGAGCGGGCCGAGTTCGGTGGCCGGATCGAGCGGGTCACCGACCTTGAGCGCACCGGCCGCCGCGGCGAACGCCTCGGCCGTCTCCTCGTACCGGGAACGCGGGACCAGGATCCGGGTCTGGGCCACGCAGGCCTGCCCGTTGATCATCCAGGCGAAGGGCACGATGCCCGCGACGGCGGCCTCCAGATCGGCGTCGGGGAGGATCACGGCGGCGGACTTCCCGCCCAGCTCCAGGGTGACGCGGGTGAGGTTTCGCGAAGCGACCTCCATGACGCGCCGTCCGGCGGCGACGGACCCGGTGAAGGAGACCTTGTCGACGCCGGGGTGCCCGACCAGGTACTCGCTGACCTCGCGGTCGGCCGGCAGGATCGACAGCACGCCCTCGGGCAGCCCCGCCTCCGCGACGATCTCCGCCAGGATGTAGGCGTCCAGCGGTGATTCGGGCGACACCTTCAGGACGGCCGAGCACCCGGCGAGCAGCGCGGGCGCGAGTTTGGCGGCGGCGGTGAACTGCGGCACGTTCCACGGCACGACGGCCGCGACCACCCCGACCGGCTCACGGCGCACCAGCAGCGGCCCGAGCGCCCCGTCCCTGCGCTCCTCGTACGGAAAGGTGCGGGCGACGGTGATCGCCGCGTCCCACACCATCATCGCGGCGAGGGCCTGCACCATGACGCTGGAGCTGTACGGGGTGCCGTTCTCCGAGCTGATGACCCGGGCGATCTCCTCGTACCGCGCGGCGAACGCGTCCTTGATCCGGGTGACGACGGCGATCCGCTCGTCCAGTGCCATCCGGGGCCAGGGCCCCTCGTCGAACGCCCGGCGGGCGGCGGCGACGGCCCGGTCCACATCCCCCTGTGCGGCATGCGGCACCCGGCCGATGACCTGCTCGGTGTGCGGGGAGATGACCTCGATGACTTCCCGCCCGAGCGGATCGACCAACTCCCCGCCGATGAACAGTTTTCCGTGTTCGACAAGCTCGCTCATGGCTGCTGCCTCCCGCGACGCGGCACGTGACCCGACTCGTTGACTTGCTGGACCGGTCCTGCATCTGACTTGATGTCAGATGGCTTTGTGTCAGAACTGATACCAGTTCCAGTTCCAGGAGTCCACGGCTGGGACAACTCCCGAAGCGCGGGACGACGATGCAGACTGGGCCTCATGACCGCATCCCTCCACCACATCGTCATCGACGCACACGATCTGCCCGCCCTGGCCCGCTTCTGGGCCGCCGTCCTCAAATGGCGCGTCCTCTCCGAGCGGGAGCGGGAGGTGGTGATCGGACCGGACGCGAACGCCCCGGTGGGCATCTGCTTCATGCCCGCACCCGAGACGAAGACCGTGAAGAACCGCCTGCACCTCGACCTGACCACGGGTCCTGACGAGGGGGAGGCGGAGATCGAGCGGGTCCTCGCACTCGGTGCGCGCCATGCGGACGTCGGGCAGACCGGCGAGGAGTCCTGGACCGTGCTCGCGGATCCGGAGGGCAACGAATTCTGCATCGTGCGGCCGAAGTCCACCCTGACCGGGTAACCGGTGCGGACCAGGTGGTCGACCGGGGCTACCACTGGAACAAGTTCTCGTTACAGTGGACGCGGCGCGCCGTGGCCGGTACCAGCGCGCCGCCGAGACCGCGAGGAGATGGGGAGTCCATGACGCAGGTGATGAACCACGGTGGTGGCGTCCACAGCATCAAAGTCCCCATCCCTGACAACCCGTTGGGCCACACCCTGGTCCATGTCCTGGACACGGACCGGGGCCCGGTGCTGATCGACACCGGCTGGGACGACCCCGAGGCCTGGGACACCCTGACGGCCGGGCTCACGGCGGTGGGCGTGGACGTCACCGACATCCACGGCGTGGTCATCACCCACCACCACCCCGACCACCACGGCCTGTCCGGCCAGGTGCGCGAGGCGTCCGGGGCCTGGATCGCGATGCACGCCGCCGACACGGCGATCGTCCGCCGCACCCGGGAGTCGGAACCGGGTACCTGGCTGTCGTACCTCGCGGCGAAGCTGGCCACGGTGGGCGCGCCCGAGGACCACATCGCCCCGCTGCTGGCCGCCCGCGAGAAGGGCGGCCGCATGCGCACCCTGCCCGGTCTGCGGGCCGCGCTCCCGGACCGCGAGATCGTGCCCGGCGAGCTCCTCGACCTGGCGGGCCGCGAGTTGCGCGCGATCTGGACCCCGGGCCACACCCCGGGCCATGTCTGCCTGCACCTGGAGGAGGACCACCCGGCCCAACTGCCCGGCCGTGGACGCCTCTTCTCCGGCGACCATCTGCTCCCCGGAATCAGCCCGCACGTCGGCCTCTACGAGAATCCGGACGACGCGACGGAGACCGACCCGCTCGGGGACTACCTCGCCTCCCTGGAACGGATCGGCCGCCTCGGGGTGGCCGAGGTGCTGCCCGCCCACCAGCACGCCTTCGCGGACGCCGCGGGCCGCGTCCGCGAACTCCTCGACCACCACGAGGAACGCCTCACCGGCCTCCTCGGACTCCTGGCCGAACCGCTCACACCGTGGCAGCTGGCGGAACGGATGGAGTGGAACCGCCCCTGGGAGCAGATCCCCTACGGATCGCGGAACATCGCCGTCTCCGAGGCCGAAGCGCACGTGCGCCGCCTGGTCAAGCTGGGGCGCGCGGAGGCGGTCACGGGAAGCGGCCCGGTGACGTTCGTCGCCGTGTGACCCCACCAATTGACAAAAGGCGTGAGTTTATGACCGCCCGAATAGCCTGAGCCCGAATCAAATTCGCGACGGCAAGGAATTGACATACGCGAAAAGCTGTGGCCGGACAGCAATCTTCAAATCCTGGTTTTTTTAAGGCACTTGAGAATTGACAGAGGCACTCCGATTACTTACGGTCCGGTCGTCAGATCTTTATCGATCGCGTCCGAAGGTATTCATGACCGCGTCTTTGACGCTGCCGAAGTCCAGGCAGCGGTTGATCCTTGCCGTCCTGATGTCGTGCTCCCTGCTGATCTGGCTGGACAACACCGTCCTGAGCACCACTCTGGAAACCCTCGCGGACCCGGTCCGCGGACTGAACGCCGGTCCGGCCGAGCTGCAGTGGGCCACCGGCGCGTACACCCTGGCCTTCGCCACCTTGATGTTCACCGCAGGCGCGCTGGGTGACCGCTTCGGCCACCGGACCGTGCTGGTGGCCGGGCTGGTGGTCTTCGCGGGGTCCTCGCTGCGGGCGGGGTACGCGGGCGACGCCGGCCAGCTGATCGCCGCCCGCGCCGTGATGGGGGTGGGCAGCGCGCTGATCGTGCCCGCCAACCTGGCCATCCTTATGTGGACCTTCAGCGGCCCGGCGCGGTCGACCGCGATCGCCGTCTCCTCGACATCCGCCGGGGTCGGAATGGCCGCGGGCCCGGTGCTGGCCGGGGTGCTCCTGGACCATTTCCGGTGGGGCTCGGTCTTCCTGGTCAATGTCCCGGTCGTGGTGGTGGCGCTGGTCGGGATCGCCGTACTGGTCCCGAATTTCCGCAGCCCCGTCCGGCGGCCGCTGGATCCGGCCGGAATGCTGCTGTCCATCAGCGGGCTCGCGGCACTGGCCTACGGGCTGATCCGGGCGGGGCAGGTCGCCGACTGGGGCCGTACGGACGTCTGGGCGCCGATCGCCGTCGGCGGGTGTCTGCTGGCCGTCTTCGTCCTCGTCGAACTGCGGAGCAGGATGCCCGGTTTCGATCCCCGGCTGCTCGCGCAGCGGGTGTTCGGTGGCGGCAACGCGGCGCTCGGCCTGCTGCTCTTCGCCATGGCCGCCGTCACGTTCTACGGCGCGTTCTACCTGCAGGGCGCACGCGGCTTCACGCCGATGGAGGCGGGCCTGGCCGGCCTCCCGACAGCGCTCGGCGCGCTCCTGGGGGCAACTGTCGGGGCGGGCCTGGTCCGCCGCTGGTCACTGCGTGCCGTCAGCGTGCCCGCGCTCGCCGCGGCTGCGCTGGCCATGGGCACGTACGGGCTCATCGGACTGCACACCCCGCTCGCCCTGATCGAGATCATGCTGTTCGTCCAGGGGATCTCGATCGGCACGGTGATCGGTCCGGTGACGGCGGCGCTGATCGGCTCCCTGCCGCTGGACCGGGCGGGGGCCGGGTCGGCCGTCACCAATACCGTGCGCCAGACCGGCAGCGTGATCGGGATCGCGGTCGGCGGCACGGTCATGTCGATCGTGTACCGGCGGGCGATCGAGACCTCGGTGGGCGGCGTACCCGGCCCGGCGCGGGACCGGGTACGGGTCTCCGCCGAACAGGCCCGGCACGTCGCCACCGAGATCCACCGGCCCGCCCTCGCGCGCGCCGCAGACGACGCGTTCATTCACGCCATGCACGTCGGCGCTGTCTGGATCATGCTCATCGCGCTCCTCGGCGCAGCCGTGCTGGCGATCGCCCTGCATCCGGCCGGGAAGCCCGCGCAGGCGGTACCGGAACCGGCCCACGACCGAATGGTCAGCCCGTGATTCCACCGCGAACGGCCCGGTGAATTCCGGTCACCGCAGCCACTGAGGACCGACGCGGCCTCCCGGCCGCGCACCGGCCACCCCCTCCGCAGGCCGCCTGGGCGGCGGCGCCCGGTCCGGGCTCCCGCGATACCCGCCCGGTAGAGTGTGCGAGTCGTCATCATGCCCGTTCAGGGGGAAGCCGGTGCGAATCCGGCACTGACCACGCAGTCGTGACCGCCCCTCGGCGGGAGTCGAAATGCCCTGTCCGTGTCGTGACCGGCTCCTGCCACCGGGACCCCGGTGGCCGGCACCGTCGAGGTATACGGAGCCGGAGCCCGGTGCCTGTGTGCGCCTGGGACCGGTTCCCGCAGGAGAGGCCCCGCCCGCCATGACCGTACGCCGCAGCGCAGCCGCGCTCGCCGCCACCGCTGCCGTGCTCTGCGCGGCCGCAGCCGCAGCCCCGGCCGCGGTCGCCGCGCCGTCCCCCTCTCCGTCCCCGTCCACGGCGCTGCCCTCGGGGCTGTACGGCACGACGGACCCGACGTACGACGGGGTGTGGCGGCAGTCGCTGGCCTTCGTCTCGCAGCGGTCCGTGGGCGTCATGCCCGCCGCGCAGGCCGTGGACTGGCTGGTCGGGCAGCAGTGCGACAGCGGGGCGTTCGCCGCCTACCGCGCCGACCCCTCCGTGCCGTGCGACGCCAAGACCATGATCGACACCAACGCGACGGCGGCCGCCGTGCAGGCGCTGCACGAGGTCGGCAAGCACCAGGAGCTCGTCGCCAACGGGCTCGACTGGCTGAAGTCCGTCCAGAACGAGGACGGCGGCTGGGGGTACACCGCCGGCAGCCCGAGCGACGCGAACTCCACCTCGATCGTGATCGGCGCCCTCGCCCGCGCCGGCAAGAAGCTCGGGGACATCACGACGCACGGCGGCAAGACCCCGTACGACGCCCTGCTCACCTTCGCCATCCCCTGTGGCGGCAAGGACGGCGGCGCCTTCGCCTACCAGCCCGACAAGGCCGGCAAGCTCGCCGCCAACGGCGACGCCACCGCCGCGGGCGTGCTCGGCTCGCTCGGCAAGGGGCTCGTCGTCGGGGACACCGCCGCGGCCAAGGCCCCCACCTGCGAGACCAGCAAGCCGCTCAGGCCGGAGCGGGCCGCCCAGAACGGCGCCCACTACCTCGCCGGGGCCCTCGCGAAGACCGGGCACCTCGACCAGCCGCCGATGCCGGGGGCCGAGGACAGCGCCCCGCAGCCCGACTTCGGCAACACCGCCGACGCGGTCGTCGCCCTGTCCGCCTCCGGGCACAAGGACAAGGCCGCCGCCTCCGTGAAGTGGCTGGCGAAGAACTCCGCCGACTGGGCCGCGCAGAGCGGCCCCGCCGCCTACGCCCAGCTGGTCATGGCCGCCCACTCGACCGGCGCCGACGTGCACGACTTCGGCGGCGCCGACCTCGTCGCCCAGCTGAACGCGACCGGTCCCGCGCCCGCCTCCGTGTCGAAGCCGAAGCCGGTCGCCACAGAGGAGGAGAAGAAGGACAGCGGCGACGGAGACGGGATCGGCGGTGTCTGGTGGTTCGTCGGGATCGGGCTCGCCGTCGGCGCCGGCGCCGGATTCCTGATCAGCGGCCGCCGCAAGAACCAGCAGCGGTGAGCGGCCGAGGACGGGCCACCGCGCTGCTGGTGGCCCTGGGCGCCGTCCTGTCCGTGCTCCTCGGCACCGGGACGGCCCAGGCGGCGGGTTACCGCTACTGGTCCTTTTGGGAGGGCTCCGGCAGCGGGTGGGCGTACGCCACCCAGGGGCCGTCCCTGGTCCGGCCGGACGACGGCTCCGTGCAGGGCTTCCGGTTCGCCGTGAGCGCCGACTCCCAGGACGCGGCGAAACCGCGCCGCTCCCCCGACTTCGCGAAGATCTGCGCGGACACCCCCGCCAAGGGCGGCACCAAGCGGGTCGCGCTCGTCATCGACCCCGGCACCGCCGCCGACGCGCCGCAGGGCGAGACCCCGCCCCCGCCGCGTACCGCGTGCGCACGGGTTCCCCAGGACGCGAGCAGTGCGGAGGCGCTCGCCTCCGTGGCCAAGCCGCTGCGGTACGGGAGTGACGCGCTGCTCTGCGCGATCTCCGGCTACCCGGCCGCGGGGTGCGGTGAGCAGGTCTCGGGGACCACCGGTACCGAGAGCGGCCGGGCCACGACGCCCGCGCCCACGTCCGCTTCCGCTTCCGCGTCCGCTTCCGGCAGCGGCGGTTCCGGCGGCGGTCCGTCCGCCGGGGTGCTCTTCGGGATCGGCGCCGTCCTCCTGCTCGGCATCGCCGCAGTCGCGCAGGCCCGCCGCCGCCGCGGATGAACGGCTCGACGGACGGCACCGGGAACGCTCCGGCGGCCGTCGCCCCGGTCCCGGTCTGGCGCGCCCCCGCCGCGACCCGGAGCAACGCGCTGCCCGCCGGGGCGTGGTGGCTGTGGGCGCTGGGGCTCGCCACCGCCGCGTCCCGGACCACCAACCCGCTGCTGCTCGGCCTGCTGGTGGGCGTGGCGGGGTACGTGGTGGCCGCGCGCCGGACGGACGCGCCGTGGGCCCGCTCGTACGGGGCGTTCATCAAGATCGGTCTGTTCGTCATCGGGGTGCGGCTGCTGTTCTCCGTCTTCCTCGGCTCCCCGATCCCCGGCACGCACCTGGTCTTCACCCTGCCCGAGGTGCCGCTGCCGGACTGGGCGAAGGGGGTGCGGATCGGCGGCCGGGTCACCGCGGAGCAGCTGCTGTTCGCGCTGTACGACGGGGCGAAGCTGGCCACCCTGCTGATCTGCGTCGGCGCGGCGAACTCGCTCGCCAACCCGGCCCGGCTGCTGAAGTCACTGCCCGGTGCGCTGTACGAGGCCGGGGTGGCCGTCGTCGTCGCGATGACGTTCGCACCGAACCTGGTCGCAGACGTGGTGCGGCTGCGCACCGCCCGGCGGCTGCGCGGCCGGCCGACCGGTGGCGTCGGGGCGGTGCTCCAGATCGGGCTGCCGGTCCTGGAGGGTGCGCTGGAGCGGTCGGTCGCGGTGGCGGCCTCGATGGACGCGCGCGGCTACGGGCGCACCGCACAGGTGCCGGCCGCCGTCCGGCACACCACGAACGTCCTCACCCTGGGCGGGCTGCTCGGGGTCTGCGCCGGTACGTACGGGCTGCTCGCCGCGCAGGGCGCGGTGTACGGGCTGCCGCTGCTGATCGCCGGTCTTGTCGCGGCGATGGCCGGGCTGCGCCTGGGCGGGAGGCGTTCGGTGCGGACCCGCTACCGGCCCGACCGGTGGGGCGTACGGGCCTGGCTGGTCGCGGGCTCCGGTGCGGCGGTCGCGGTGGCGATGATCTGGGCGGGCGGCGCCGATCCAGAGGCGCTGCACCCCGGAGTCGTACCGCTGGTCGCGCCGGTGCTGCCGCTGTGGCCCGCCGCCGCGGTGCTGATCGGTCTGCTGCCCGCGCTGGTCGCGCCCGTCCCGCCTTCCCCCACAGGCTTCGAGGAGCAGCTGTGATCCGGTTCGACGATGTTTCCGTGCGGTACGAGGGGGCCGGGCGCCCCGCCCTGTCGGGGGTCGATCTGACCGTTCCCGAGGGTGAGCTGGTGCTGCTCATCGGCCCTTCGGGAGTCGGTAAGTCGACTTTGCTGGGTGCTGTCTCGGGGCTCGTACCGCACTTCACCGGGGGGCGGCTGACCGGGCGGGTCACCGTCGGCGGGCGCGACACCCGTACGCACAAGCCGCGCGAGCTGGCGGATCTGGTGGGCACGGTGGGGCAGGACCCGCTCTCCCACTTCGTGACCGACACGGTCGAGGACGAGCTGGCGTACGGCATGGAGTCGCTGGGCCTGGCGCCGGACGTGATGCGGCGGCGGGTCGAGGAGACCCTTGATCTGCTGGGCCTGGCCGGGCTGCGGGACCGGCCGATCGCCACGCTCTCCGGCGGCCAGCAGCAACGCGTCGCGATCGGCTCCGTGCTCACCCCGCACCCCCGGGTCCTGGTGCTGGACGAGCCGACGTCCGCGCTGGACCCGGCGGCTGCGGAGGAGGTCCTCGCGGTCCTCCAGCGGCTCGTCCACGACCTGGGCACGACGGTCCTGATGGCCGAGCACCGCCTTGAGCGCGTCGTGCAGTACGCCGACCAGGTCGTCCTGCTGCCCGCGCCGGGCGCCGCCCCGGTGATGGGCAGCCCCGCCGATGTCATGGCCCTCTCCCCGGTGCATCCGCCGGTCGTGGCGCTCGGGCGGCTGGCGGGCTGGGACCCGCTGCCGCTCTCGGTGCGGGATGCCCGGCGGCGGGCCCCGGGGATGCGGGAGCGGCTGGCGGGTACGGAGCCGGTCCCGGTCGGTGGTGCGGCCGGGCCGTCGCTGCCGTCCGGGGTGACGACCGCCGCTCCCAGCCCCGCCGCGCGGCGGTACGGGCTGGGCAGACTGCTCGGCCGGGTGGCCGCCGCGCCCGAGCCGGTCACCGACGCCATCACCCGGATCGAGCGCCTCGGGGTGCGGCGCGGCCGGGTCGAGGCGCTGCGCCGGGTCACCCTGACCGTCGCGCCCGGCGAGACCGTCGCGCTCATGGGACGTAACGGCGCGGGCAAGTCCACCCTGCTCGCCGCCCTCGTCGGCATGGTCGAGCCCACCTCCGGCAGCGTGTTGGTCGGCGGCCGGACCCCGCACCGCACGCCGCCGCGCGAGATGGTGCGCCGGGTCGGGCTCGTACCGCAGGAACCGCGCGATCTGCTGTACGCGGACACGGTCGCCGCCGAGTGCGCGGCGGCGGACGCCGACGCGGGCGCCGCACCGGGCAGCTGCCGGGCCCTGGTCTCCGAGCTGCTGCCGGACGTACCCGACACCACCCACCCCCGCGATCTCTCCGAGGGCCAGCGCCTCGCCCTGGCCCTCGCCCTCGTGCTCACCTCCCGGCCCCCGCTGCTGCTCCTGGACGAGCCGACCCGGGGCCTGGACTACGCGGCGAAGGCCCGGCTCGTCGGGGTGCTGCGCGCGCTGGCGGCGCAGGGCCACGCGATCGTGCTGGCCACACACGATGTGGAGCTGGCCGCCGAGCTGGCGCACCGGGTGGTGATCCTGGCGGACGGGGAGGTGGTGGCGGACGGGCCGACCCCGCAGGTCGTGGTGTCCTCACCGGCGTTCGCCCCGCAGATCGCGAAGATCCTGGCCCCTCAGGAGTGGCTCACCGTGACCCAGGTACGCGCGGCGCTGGAGGGCGGGGCATGAGCGGCACGACGGGCCGGAGCGCCCGGCCGGTGCGGCTCGGACCACGGGCCGTCGCCGCGCTGGTGCTGATCAGCGCGATCGGGGTGGTCGCCTTCGGCTGGCCGCTGCTGGCCGGGGCCGATTCGGGCCTCGCGCACGCGCAGGACGCGCCGTGGCTGTTCGCCGCGCTGCTGCCGCTGCTGGTCGGGGTGGTGGTCGCGATGATCGCGGACGCCGGGCTGGACGCGAAGGCGGTGGCGATGCTGGGGGTGCTGGCCGCCGTCGGCGCGGCGCTGCGGCCGCTGGGGGCGGGCACGGCGGGTCTTGAGCCGATGTTCTTCCTGATGGTGCTGAGCGGCCGGGTGCTGGGGCCCGGCTTCGGATTCGTGCTGGGCTCGGTGACGATGTTCGCGTCCGCGCTGCTGACCGGCGGGGTGGGCCCGTGGATGCCGTTCCAGATGCTCTCGATGGGCTGGTTCACGATGGGCGCGGGCCTGCTGCCCGCACCGGACCGGCTGCGCGGGCGCGCCGAGCTGCTGATGCTGGCGGCGTACGGGGCGGTCGCGGCGTTCGCGTACGGGACGGTCATGAATCTGTACGGCTGGACCATCGTGCCGGGCCTCGGCTCGGGGATCTCCTTCCACCCCGGTGACCCGCTCGGCGACAACCTGGTGCGCTTCCTCGCCTACTGCGCGGCCACCTCGGCCGGCTGGGACCTGGGCCGGGCCGTGCTCACCGTCGTACTGACGCTGACGGTCGGGGCGGCGCTGCTGAAGGCGCTGCGCAGGGCCACCCGGCGTGCCGCCTTCGAGGCCCAGGTCACATTCGACGTCCCGGCGGAGTGAGGGCACCCACAGGACCTTGGTCCTCTACGAAGCGGAATAGGAGCCGCCGGGATCGTGCGTAAACCCCCGACCTATCCCCTCCTACCTGCTATGAAGCGGTTTGGTGTGGTTCGGGACCTTCGGTCCTGGGTGCGAAGCGGGGTCGTAATGGGGGTCATTGCGGTCGTTGAAAGGCGCCGCTAACACTGGTTGACGTCGCCGAGCGCCGCAGCGTCCACCGGATTGGGACAGCGGTCAACGAGCACCGGGCCAGGCAGGATTCGGACCGGCGGGCGACTCAACCGTTCCCGACGTTAGGTTCTCTGTGTCGTTCGCCAGCACCCTTCTCGCCAAGCCCCGCAACGCCCGCCGCAAGACCGTCATGGCCGGTGCGGCCGTCCTCCTGAGCGTCGGCGGTGTCGCCGTGGGCGCCACCTCCGCCATGGCGGCCCCGTCCGCCGCGCCGACGTCCGCCGGCGGCAGTGCCCAGGACACGGCCAGGCAGATGATCGGTGACGAGGCGCAGTTCCAGTGCTTCAGCAACATCGTCAGCCACGAGAGCGGCTGGAACCCGAGCGCGACCAACGCCTCCTCCGGCGCCTACGGCCTGGTCCAGGCCCTGCCCGGTTCGAAGATGTCGTCCGCCGGCTCCGACTGGCAGACCAACGCCTCCACCCAGATCAAGTGGGGCATGGACTACATGAACTCCCGCTACGGCAGCCCGTGCGGCGCCTGGTCGTTCTGGCAGGCCAACAGCTGGTACTGAGCCGGCCCGGACTCCGTCCGCGTATGACCGACAACCCCGACCGCGACGCGGCCGGGGTTGTCGGCGTGCGGGCCGGGGATCAGCGCCGGGCCCCTTCGGCGTCGAACCAGCGCACGATCTGCGGACCCGACTTCAGGTAGGTCTCGTTGTGGGTGGTCGATCCCTGGTCGATCACCGGCGCCTTCACCCCCCGCCGCGCCAGATCGGCTGCGCAGCTGCGGGCGTTGGCGATGGGCACGTCGGTGTCGCCGGAGGAGGAGTAGAGCCGTACCGGGACGTCCGGCTTCCAGGCGCAGTTGCCGTCCTGGGCGCGGTACGCGGCGAGCAGGGCACCGGTCGGGTGCTGGAGCTTCTGGTAGTAGTCGTCGGTGACCAGTTCCTTCAGCGTCGCGGGGAGGGACATGAAGATCTCCTCCTCCGTGTGGTTCGTGTCGAAGAGGCTCTCGACGATGTCCGCGTACGGCTTCCGGAAGGCTTCGGAAGGGTCCTTCCAGAGCGGGTGGATACGGTTCTGCGTAGTGAGGAAGTACGTCATGTAGAAGATGCCGCTGGTGTCGTTGATGCTGCCGTCGAACAGTCCGGGCGCCTCGGCGTGCTCGATGTCGTACGGCCCCGAGACGGGGGCCAGTGCCCGCAGGGTGAAGCTTCGGTCGGCGCCGCCGCCGAGCGCCTTGCCCAGTGCCATGGCCACCTGGCCACCCTGCGAGAAGCCGCTCGCGTACACGTCGCCGGTGAGCGGGCGGCCCAGCCGCTGGGCGGCGGTGCGCGAGGCGCGGAGCATGTCGAGGGATGCCGTGACGGCGGACCCGGTGTCCATGTACGGGTGGAATCCGGGGCCCTTGCCCAGGCCGAGGTAGTCCGGTGCGGCGACCGCCCGCCCGGCCGATGCCTGGAGGTAGGGGGCGTAGCGGCCGAAGTCCTCGCCGACCGAGGGGGCGTCGTCCCGGTTGACCATGGTGCCGTGGGTGTCGGAGACCAGGTCCAGCCGGTGGGCGCCGCCCTCGGGGAGCACGAAGAGGCCGGTGGCGGTGGTGGGTGCGCCCTGCGGGGTGACGGTGCGGTAGGTGAGGCGGTAGGCGCGGACGCCGTGTCTGACGGTGCCGGTGTCCATGCCCGCCGTGCCGAGGAAGTCCGCGACGTCGGCCCGGCCGAGGCGGGCCACCGGGGTGAGGGCGAGGAGTCCGCCGCGTTCGTCGTGCCGGGCGGCGGGTGTGGACGTGTGGTGTGCCGACGCCTGGCGGCCGGGCTCTGCGTGCCCGGCCGCCGCGGCGGGAACCGTACCCAGTGCGGCGAGGACCACCACGGTGGCGGCTGCCAGGAGGCGTCGAGTGGCGGTCGTCCGGGCGGAGTTGCTCGCGTTGTTTTCCATGTCCATGAATCTAGGCAACCGCGACGGTCGCCAACATCCGCGTATACCCCCGGACATGGGTGTACCTGACGACACCATCGGGGTGGGGTTCCCCCGGGGGCGTTACAGCCGCTGGATGATCGTTCCGGTCGCCAGCGCTCCGCCCGCGCACATGGTGATCAGCGCGAACTCCTTGTCCCTGCGTTCGAGTTCGTGCAGGGCCGTGGTGATCAGCCTGGCCCCGGTGGCGCCGACCGGGTGGCCGAGCGCGATGGCGCCGCCGTTCACGTTGACCTTCGCGAGCCCGTCGAGGTCCCGTTCGAAGACCTGGGCCCAGCTCAGCACGACCGAGGCGAAGGCCTCGTTGATCTCCACGATGTCGATGTCCTTGAGCGACATCCCGGCCTTGCCGAGCACGGCACGGGTGGCGTCCACGGGGCCGTCGAGGTGGAAGTGCGGGTCGGAGCCGACGAGTGCCTGGGCCACGATCCGGGCCCTCGGCTTGAGCTTGAGGGCCCGCGCCATGCGCTTGGAGGCCCACATGATCGCGCAGGCGCCGTCGGATATCTGCGAGGAGTTGCCCGCGGTGTGGATGGCGGTGGGCATCACGGGCTTGAGCCCGGCGAGCCCCTCCATCGAGGTGTCGCGCAGCCCCTCGTCGCGGTCGACCAGCCGCCACATGCCCTGTCCGGCGGCCTGTTCCTCCTCCGTGGTGGGCACCTGGACCGCGTAGGTCTCGCGTTTGAAGCGCTCCTCCGCCCAGGCGGCGGCCGCCCGCTCCTGGGAGAGGAGGCCGAGCGAGTCCACGTCGTCACGGGTGAGGCCGCGCTTGCGGGCGATGCGCTCCGCGGCCTCGAACTGGTTGGGCAGGTCGACGTTCCACTCGTCGGGCCACGGCTTGCCCGGTCCGTGCTTGGAGCCGCTGCCGAGCGGCACCCGTGACATCGCCTCGACCCCGCAGCTGATGCCGACGTCGATCACCCCGGCCGCGATCATGTTGGCGACCATGTGGGAGGCCTGCTGCGAGGAGCCGCACTGGCAGTCCACGGTCGTCGCGGCGGTCTCGTACGGGAGCCCCACGGTGAGCCAGGCGTTGCGCGCGGGGTTCATGGACTGCTCGCCGGCGTGGGTGACGGTGCCGCCGACGATCTGTTCGACGCAGTCGGCGTGGATGCCGGTCCGGCCGAGAAGTTCACGGTAGGTCTCACCCAGCAGATAGGCGGGGTGCAGATTGGCGAGCGCGCCTGCGCGCCTGCCGATGGGGGTGCGTACGGCTTCGACGATGACGGGTTCCGCGGCCATGAGCTCGTCCTCTCCTCGCACTTCCGCAGAGGCGTCCCGGCGCCCACGGAAGGAACTAGTACGCGTTCTAGTTCTTCGTGCAGTCTTATGAGGATTACCCTCGGTACGCAAGGGGCTTGCACGGACCTTGCCCATGCTTCACCGTCAGCACCCATCACAAACCGGCCTGGTTCACGGACGCTTCACGCAACAGATCGGGCCATGCCTCTTGTCAGTTGTAGAACTCGTTACTACCTTTCGGGCAACTTCTGATGGGTCGTCAGACGAAGCTCGGGCGGCTCTCGGACCGACCTGGCGTTCTTGACCTGGAGCTGCCGATGCCCTGCCCCCATCTGCCCGAAGGGTTCGACTTCACCGATCCCGACCTGCTCCAATCACGTGTTCCTCACCCGGAGTTCGCCCTGATGCGGGAGACCGCGCCGGTCTGGTGGTGCACCCAGCCCGCCGGCATCTCCGGCTTCGACGACGAGGGTTACTGGGTCGTCAGCCGGCACGCGGACGTCAAGTACGTGTCGACCCATCCCGAGCTGTTCTCGTCGAACACCAACACCGCGGTGATCCGCTTCAACGAGACGATCAGCCGCGACCAGATCGATGTCCAGAAGCTGATCATGCTGAACATGGACCCGCCCGAGCACACCCGGGTCCGCCAGATCGTCCAGCGCGGTTTCACCCCGCGCGCCGTCCGCTCCCTCGAAAAGGCGCTGCGCGGCCGGGCGCGCTCGATCGTGGAGACGGCGCAGGCCGGCGCGGACGAAGACGGCTCGTTCGACTTCGTCAACAACATCGCCGTCGAACTGCCCCTCCAGGCCATCGCCGAGCTGATCGGCGTACCGCAGGAGGACCGGAGCCGGATCTTCGACTGGTCCAACAAGATGGCCTCTTACGACGATCCGGAGTACGCGATCACCGAGGAGATCGGTGCGGAGGCGGCCATGGAGCTGGTCTCGTACTCGATGAACCTCGCGGCGGCGCGCAAGGAGTGCCCGGCCAAGGACATCGTCTCCCAGCTGGTCGCCGCGGAAGGCGAGGGCAACCTGCTGTCCGACGAGTTCGGCTTCTTCGTCATCCTGCTCGCCGTGGCCGGAAACGAGACCACCCGCAACGCGATCAGCCACGGCATGCACGCCTTCCTCACCCACCCCGAGCAGTGGGAGCTGTACAAGCGCGAGCGGCCGGAGACGACCGCGGAGGAGATCGTCCGCTGGGCGACCCCCGTGGTCTCCTTCCAGCGGACCGCCACCCAGGACCTCGAACTGGGCGGACAGCAGATCAAGAAGGGCGACCGGGTCGGGCTGTTCTACTCCTCGGCCAATAACGACCCCGAGGTCTTCGAGAGCCCGGAGAAGTTCGACATCACCCGCGACCCCAATCCGCACCTCGGCTTCGGCGGCGGCGGCCCGCACTTCTGCCTGGGCAAGTCCCTCGCCGTCATGGAGATCAACCTGATCTTCAACGCCATCGCGGACGTCCTGCCCGACCTGCGACTGGTGAGCGACCCTCGGCGGCTGCGCTCCGCCTGGCTCAACGGCATCAAGCAACTCCAGGTGAGCAGCACGAACGCCTGAGCGCCGCCTGTCGCCCGGACCGTCCCGAACGTCCGTCCCGAATGTCCGTCCGGCACCCGTCCGGCACCCCGCGCGGGTGCCGGACGGACGTGCTGAGCCGTTGGGCCGCCGGGCGGCTACGGCTTTCCGGCCACCGCTTCACCGTCCACCTTCGGCGGCGGTTCCGGCCGCGCGGCCTTCCCGGCCTTCGCGGCCCCGGCCGCCCTCAGGGGCTCCCGGTCCATGGCCGCCGGCCGCTGGAGCCGGCGCGGTCCGGACAGCGCGTAGGTCAGCCCGAAGCCGAGCGCGACCACCGCCGCCCCGCCCACCGCGTCGAGCACCCAGTGGTTGCCCGTCGCGATGATCGCGGAGACCGTGAACAGCGGGTGCAGCACCCCGAGGAGCTTCATCCAGACCTTCGGGGCGAGCATCACGATCACCACACCGCACCACAGCGACCAGCCGAAGTGCAGCGAGGGCATCGCGGCGTACTGGTTGGTCACGCCCGTCAGCGTGCCGTAGTCGGGCTTCGCGAAGTCCTGGACGCCGTGGACGGTGTCGATGAAGCCGAGTCCCGGCATCAGCCGCGGCGGGGCCAGCGGGTAGAGCCAGAACCCGACCAGGGCCAGGACCGTGGCGAAGCCGATGGAGCTGCGGACCCAGCGGTAGTCCGTAGGGCGGCGCACGTACAGCACCGCGAGGATCGACAGCGGCACGATGAAGTGGAACGTCGAGTAGTAGTAGTCGAAGAAGTCCCGCAGCCAGCCGACCTTGACCACCGCGTGGTTGGCCCAGTGCTCCATGTCGATGTGCAGCCACTGCTCGGCCGCGTGGATCTGCCGGCCGTGGTGCTCGGCGGTGGCACGGCCTGCCGTCGCGGCCAGCCTGACGTGCTGGTAGGCCGAGTAGACGACCCTGATCAGCAGGAGTTCCAGCAGCAGGTTGGGCCGGCTGAGCACCCGCCGCCAGAACGGCAGCAGCGGCACCCGGCTCCAGCGGGCCGGGACGGGGGCCGCGTGGTCGGTGGGGACCGGCTGCAGCCAGTAGGGCGAGGTGCGCGGCAGGAACGGAGCGACGCACGCGGCCCCGAGCGCGGCGATCAGCAGTACGTTGTCGCGCACCGGGAACATCGACTCGATGTTCGGCAGCAGCATCTTGCCGGGCAGCGTGACCACCAGGACCACGACGGCCGGCCACACCATCCGGTCCGAGGCCCGGGTGCCGACCCGGCCGACCACCGCGAGCAGCACCCACAGCAGCTGGTGCTGCCAGGCGGTCGGTGAGACGGCGACGACGACACAGCCGGTGACGGCCACCGCGAGCAGCAGCTGACCGTCGCGCGCGTACCGTGCGGCGCGGCGCAGACCGAGGAAGCAGACCGCCGCCGCGAGCACCAGGAAGAGCGCGATCTCCAGCGGGCCGGCCAGTCCGAACCGGAGCAGCGCGCCGTGCAGCGACTGGTTGGCGAGGCTGTCGGCCTGGTCGCCGAGGCCTGCCCCGGCGACGTGGTGCACCCAGTACGTCCACGAGTCGTGCGGCATCGCCGCCCAGGCCAGTGCGGTGCAGGCGGCGAACGCGGCGCCGCCGGTCAGCGCCGCCCGGCGTCTCCCGGTCAGCCAGAGCAGCGCGGCGAACAGCAGCACGGTCGGCTGGAGCGCGGCCGCGATGCCGATCAGGACGCCGGAGGCGCGCTCGCCACGGACCACGAAGCAGCCGACGAGCACCAGGAGGACCGGCAGGATGCTGGTCTGGCCCAGGTAGAGGGCGTTGCGGACCGGCAGCGAGAGCATCAGCAGGGTGATCGCGACGGGTGCGGCGAACAGCGCCGTGCGTCTCTTGACCGGTCCGGGCAGGGCGCGCGCCACGATGACGCCGAGGGCGGCGACGAGCAGCAGGGAACCGAAGGTCCAGGCGACGCCGAGGCTCTGTTCGGCGGTCCGGGTGAGCGGTTTCAGCACCAGACCGGCGAAGGGGGTGCCGGTGAACCGGTCGGTGTCGTACAGCGAGCCCGTCACATGAAGCACACCGTTCTCACCGGTCCAGGTGTCCAGATCGGTGAGCCGTTCGCCAGGCGGCTGCCGCAGCACCACCGCCATCTGCCGTACGGCCAACGCGGCCACAACCAGCCAGAGAACAGCTCGGGCCGCCCCGGTCCTCGTCCCTGCCGTCGCCTCTCCGCGCACACTGTGCTCCGCATTCGCCACGCTGCGCCGACCCTCCTGCCGTCTTGTGCCGACCCTAGATCCGGGCATGCTGTGAAACCTTCGCATTGCGCTATGAGGTAGACACAATCAACCCCCTCTTCGCCTGACTGTCATCCGGCTTTTGTCCGAAAGAATGTCCGGCGGCCCGGCCGGTCCGGGCCCGGACGGCCGGAACCGGCGGGCCCGCCCCCACGTCTGAGCCCGTGACCAGGGCCTACGGCGGCCCTCAAGGGGGAGGAGCCGCGATGCGGTGGACGGGGACGGACCAAGGGGTACGGGCCGGAAAGCGGGCCTGGGCGGTCCGCGCGCTGTCACTCGTCATGATGCTGGTGTCGTTGCAGATCGGCTCGTTGATCGCACCGGCGTACGCCTGCGGCTGCGGGGCGATGGTGGTGGACCGGAACAGCCAGGTCTCGGTGGACCGGGAGACCTCCGTGGTCAGCTGGTCGGGCGGCGCCGAGCAGATCGTGATGCAGCTCACCGTCCGGGGGAACGCGCCGGAGGCGGCGTGGATCATGCCGGTGCCGCACCGCGCCACGGTCGGGCTGGGTGACGCCTCGCTCTTCTCCGAGCTCGAAACCCTCACCGCGCCGGTCCACGAGACCAGGCACTACTTCTGGCCACGCGCCGATGACTGGCCGTTCGGCGGTTCGGGCAGCGCGTCGGGGGACTCCGGCGCCGCCCCCTCGGCCGAGGCGCCGGTCGGGGTGGTGGGCCGGGAGCGGCTCGGGCCGTTCGACGTGGCCCGGCTGACCGCGACCGATCCGACCGCCCTGGAGGGCTGGCTGACGGAGAACGGCTTCGAGCTCCCGGACCGGCTGTCGACGGCGCTGCGGCCCTATGTCGAGCAGAAGTGGGAGTACGTGGCGATCCGCCTCGCCCCGCGCGAGAAGGGCGGTCCGCTGCTCGGCCGGCTCGACCCGCTGCGGCTGCATTTCGCCAGCGAAGAGCCGGTCTACCCGATGCGGCTGTCCCGGCTCGCCACGACACCGCAGTCGCTGGGGCTGTACGTGCTGGCGGCGCACCGCATGGAGCCGCGCGGCCGGATCGGCGGGCTGGAGCCGGAGGTGACCTACGCGGAGCCGGTCGACACCGGACGGGACGGCGGCGCGTACCCGGCGCTCGGCGAGCTGACGGGCGGGAAGCCGGTGTTCCTCACCGCGATCAGCCAGTCGTTCCCCCGGCCGGAGCGGATCGACGGTGACCACGAGCTACGGGCGACGGCCGCCGACACCCCGTACCGGACCACGTACTACCGGGACGAGCTGCTGACCGTGGGTCCGGTTCCGGCCTGGGTGCTGACGCTGCTCGGTGCCGTGGCGGTGGCGGTCGCGGCGGTGCTGCTGGTGGCGCGCTCGCGGCGGCGGCGACCGGTGGCACCGCCGCCGCCGGTCATGGCGCCGCCACCGCTGCGGTGAGCGCCGGGCTCAGCCCTCCACCGGGGTGTCCGCCTGCCAGCCCGTGAAGAGCGGTACCTCACCGCCGCCGTCGAGGACCACGATCCCGAACGGGCGGTCGAAGGCGATGCGCAGGAAGCGCTGGTGCACGGGCGCCGCGCCCGCCGGTGCGGCGAGGACGGTCACCGCCGCCGCCTCCACGCCCGCCTCCGCGACCTTCACCACGGCCTCCTGCACCACCTGGGAGATCCTGAGCGGCTCGGGCGACAGCCAGCCGAAGTCGGCGGCTCCCCCCGTCGCGACCCGGATCCCGAGCGCCGCCAGCTGCTCGGTCACCTGAACGTTCGTACGCAGGGTGAACCGCGGAACCTCGATACTCAGGACGTCCGTGTCCAGCGGGGTGCGCAGCGGCTGCGGCGCCCAGGCCGCGGGCAGAACGTCGGCCGCCCCCGCGCCCGGCTCCCCCAGCACCAGCCGGACCCGGGCCGGGGCGCCGCCGGGGCGCTCGGCGCGGCAGCGCAGCTCGACGACCTGGGTGCCGCGCACCGTCCAGCCGTCCCAGGGATCGCGCTCCGCGCACATGGTCGGCACCGCGCGGCTCACCCCGGCCGCGTCGGTGAACGGCAGGTCGCGGGTGTCCTCCGGATCGAACGGCTCGTCCCACCGCGCCTTCAGCGCCAGTACGTTGACGAGCACCAGCAGCATCTCGTCGCTGATGTCCAGCGGCAGCCGCTCGATCAGGCCGCCGGTGGCCTCCCGTACCCAGGCGTCGATCCCGGTGGCGTCCATCGGCCCGAACCCGATGTCCGCCAGCGCCTCCCGGTACTCCCGGTAGACCGGCACCCGGGTCCACACCCGCGTCGCCACCCCGAGCGCGTCGGTGGCCGCGAGCTCGCGCACCCCGGCCGTCACCGCGTCCGCCGCCTGCCGCTCCGCCACCCCGAGCACCGTCCGCAGTTCGTCGGCGGTCTCCCCGCGCGCGCCCGCCGCGACCACGGCCAGGGCCAGCCAGAGCCCGGCCGGCGAGCACACGAAGCTCCCGCCGCCGGGCGCCGCCAGCTCCCGTATCCACCGCTCGCCGAGCCGCTGGACCGCCCCGGCCCCCGTCGTCGATACCGTCTCCCGCGTCACCGATGCCCCCTGCACTCAAATCGCTTTCCGCGCGGCTGCGCGGAAGACAGAATGGCCCAATGCCGTGGACCGTGACGCCCGAACGCTTCGACTCCCCTGACGCCGCCCTGCTGCGCCGGGACTACTACGACGAGGTCGCCAGCCGATACTGGGAGCGGCCCGCGACCGCCGAGGAGATCGACGAGGGGCTCACCGACGACGGTGCCGCGCTGCTGACCCCGCCGACCGGCGAGTTCGTCGTCGGCCGGTTCGACGGGAAGGCGGCGGCCTGTGCCGGGCTGATCGTGAAGGGGACGGCGGACGGGGCGGCCGGGCCCGGCGAGGTCGCGGAACTCACCCGGGTGTTCGTACGCCCGGAGGTGCGCGGCACGGGCGGTGGCGGGCTGCTGCTCGCGGCGATCGAGGACCGGGCGCGGGCCCTGGGCGTCCGGCTGATCCGGCTCGACACCCGTAACGACCTGGTCGAGGCGCGCGGGCTGTACGCGAAGCACGGCTATCTGGAGGTCCCGGCGTTCCACCACCGCATGTACGCGGAGCACTGGTTCGCCAAGGAGCTCGGCGCCACCGTGTGAGGGCCCGCGCGCTCAGGCCTGGTGGTCGCGCCTCGGCTCCGGGCTGTGCGGCCGTTCCCTGCTCGATCCGCTCGTCTCGGCCGTCAGCTCCGAGACCAGGGCGACCAGGTCGGTCGGCCGGTCCGGCCCCCACCAGTCGCCGAGCAGCTCCGCCAGGGACTCCTCCCGGGCGTGCGAGAGCTTCACGACGGCCTCCGCGCCGGGCTCTGTGAGCACCAGCTGCATGCCCACCCGGCGGGCCAGCCCGCGTTCCTCCAGCTGCCGGCCCGCCTCGCTGATCACCCGCAGCGGCACCGGAGCGACCTCGGCGAGCCGGGAGGGCTCCACGGTGCCGTGGCGTTTGATGCGCAGCAGCATCCAGCTCGCGGCGGGCAGCAGGTCGAGCCCGGCCTTCTCGGTGATCTTCACGTAGACCTCGCGGCGCCCCTCCCTGGTGGCCAGTACCGAGAGTGCGCGGGCGCATTCGTCGTACGAGGACCGCTCGACCGGGTTCGACGCCAGGGTCTCGCTGGGGTCGGGAGCGGTCACAGAGCCCCGCAGCTTGTCCTCCTTGAGCAGCCAGGCGAAGACGAAGGCGATCAGGACGACGGGGGCCGCGTACAGGAACACGTCGGTGATCGACGTCGAGTACGCGTGGACCACCGGCCCCCGGAGCGCGGGCGGCAGCTGGCCGAGGGCGCGCGGGTCGGCGGACAGGCTGTCCGCGCTGACCCCGGGCGGCAGGGGCCTCCCTCTGAGCGCCGCACCGAGCTTGTCGGTGAGCCGGTTGGTGAAGATGGTGCCGAAGATGGCGACACCGAACGAGGCGCCGATGGAACGGAAGAAGGTCGCCCCGGAGGTGGCGACGCCCAGGTCCTGGTAGCTCACGGCGTTCTGCACGATCAGCACGAGCACCTGCATCACCAGGCCGAGTCCCGCACCGAAGACGAAGAAGTAGAGGCTCATCTCCAGGGTGCTGCTGGACTCCGTGAGCCGGTGCAGGAGCAGCAGGCCGATCGCCGTGATGCCGGTGCCGAGGATCGGGAAGACCTTCCAGCGGCCCGTCCGGCTGACGATCTGGCCGGACCCGGTCGAGGTGAGGAGCAGGCCGAACACCATCGGGAGCATGTGGACACCGGACATCGTCGGCGAGATGTCGTGCACCACCTGGAGGAAGGTCGGCAGGTAGGTCATCGCGCCGAACATCGCGAAGCCGATGACGAAGCTGATCACGGCGACGAGGCTGAAGGTCCTGATCCGGAACAGCTTCAGCGGCAGTACGGGTTCGGCGGCGCGCCGTTCCACGTACACGAAGGCGACCAGCAGCAGCACGCTGAGCACGGCGAGGCCGATGATCTGCGCCGAGCCCCAGGGCCAGGTGGTGCCGCCGAGCGAGGCGACCAGGACCAGGCAGGTGGCGACCGAGGCGATGAGGAAGGTGCCCAGGTAGTCGATGGTGTGCTTCGTCCGGCGGACCGGGATGTGCAGCACGGCGGCGATCACGGCGAGGGCGATGACGCCGATGGGGAGGTTGATGTAGAAGACCCAGCGCCAGCTGAGCTGCTCGGTGAAGAAGCCGCCGAGCAGCGGCCCGAGCACGCTCGTCATGCCGAACACCGCTCCGAAGAGGCCCTGGTACTTGCCTCGTTCGCGCGGCGGGACGATGTCTCCGACGATCGCCATCGACAACACGATCAGACCGCCACCGCCGAGTCCCTGGAGGGCGCGGAACCCGATCAGCTGAGGCATGTTCTGGGCGATGCCGCAGAGCGCGGAGCCGATCAGGAAGATGACGATGGCGATCTGGAAGAGCCGTTTGCGCCCGTACTGGTCACCGAGCTTGCCCCAGAGCGGGGTCGCGGCGGTCGACGCCAGCAGGTAGGCCGTGACCACCCATGACAGGTGCTCCAGACCGCCGAGGTCGCTGACGATGGTCGGCAGCGCGGTGGAGACGATGGTCTGGTCGAGTGCGGCGAGCAGCATGCCGAGCAGCAGGGCGCCGATCGCCACCAGGACCGACCGGGTGGAGCGGTTTTCGCCCGGGGCCGGGGCCGGGGGGCTCAGCTGCTGGGCCATGTGACATCTCCTCGGATCCGCTGGACACCCATCCTGGCCGCTTTGTGCCGTTATGGCCTGCCGAGGGGCCGCACGATTGGGCTTCCCGGCGGCGGGCTGCATAATCGCAGGCAGTTCAAGGGGAGGGGACCCACAATGACCGGACATATCTGCCCGGAGTGCGGTACGGACAGCAGACCCGGCACCGGACCCGGCTGCGGCTGCGCGCCCCGGGGCGGCGCCGGGCAGCCGTGGGACGACGGTCAGCGGCCCGTCACGCGGGAGCAGCGGGCGGCCGAACAGCACCGCGTCGTCCAGGAGCACCACGCGGGGCGCTCGGCCGAGTTCGCGGCGGCGGAGGACTTCGACCCGCTGCGCATCCGGCCGTACGTGACGCTGGGGGGCGAGGAGACGACGGAGGCCGAGGCGACGGCGGGGGCCGAGGCGACGACGGGGGTCGAGGAGACGGCGGCCGGCCGGGGCGGCTCGACGGGGTACCCGGCGGAGGGCTCGGCGGGGTACCCGGCGGAGGGCCATGCGGGGGACGCGGCCACCACGATGCCTCTGTTCCTGGACCCGGCGGGGCCCGGCCCACTGCGCACTCCGGGCACTCAGGGCACTCCGGACGACCACCCGGGCACCCCGGCCCCGACCGCCGGCCCGGACCCGGTGCGGCCGCGCCGCCGCAGCCCCTTCGCGGCGCTGGCCGCGGGGGCGGCCGTCGCCGCGGTGGTGGGCACGGCGGCGTTCCTCGGCGGGCTGTTCAACGGGGACGGCAACGGGGACGCCGATCTGGACCCGGTCCTGCCCTCCACCGTGACCAGCCTCCCCGAGGAGAGCGCCGCGCCGTCACCCTCGACGACGGCGTCCGCCTCCGCGTCGCCGTCCCGGTCCGCCCCGGCGTCACCGTCCGCCTCCACCGGCGCGTCCGCGCCCGCCTCGGCATCCGGATCCGGGTCACCGTCGGCGAGCACCTCCGCGTCCGCGTCAGCGTCCACCGGCCCCTCGGCCCCGGCCACCGCATCCTCCCCCGCGTCCACCGGAGACGCGGCGGACACCGACGGCACCGAACCGGCGGCCCCGCCCGCGCTGTCGGCGGAGGGCGGCACGCTGCGCCGCGGCGACCACGGCCCGGAGGTGGCCGAGCTGCAGCGCCGGCTCCAGGAGATCGGGCTGTTCATGAGCACGGCCGACGCCGACTACACGGACCGCGTGGAGGACGCCGTGCACCGCTACCAGCGGTACATGTACATCCAGGGCGACGACGACGGGGTCTACGGGCCGAACACCCGACGGGCCCTGGAGGCGATCACGACGGGCCGCGGACGCTACTGACCCGCCTCCCGCGCCCCGGGGCGCTACTGACCCGCCTCCCGCACCCCGCCCCCGCCCCGCTCCGGCCGCTCCTCGGTCCCGCTCCCGCCAGGGATTGGCTTTCCCCGGCAGGTTTTTGTATCGTGATGGAACAAAGTGGCCCCCAAACGCACTCCCTGACCGGCGGGCGGGGGCCGCTTGTTCTCTTTCCCGGGGCCTCACGCGCCCCGCACCGTCACCCCGCCTGGAGCCCGCCCATGCCGGCCACCGTCCTGTCCGCCCGCGCCCTCCTGCTCGACATGGACGGCACCCTGGTGAACTCCGACGCCGTCGTCGAGCGCTGCTGGCGGCGCTGGGCGCTGCGGCACGGACTGGACCCGGAGGCCGCGCTCAAGGTGGTCCACGGCCGGCAGGGGTACGCCACCATGGCGGTGCTCCTCCCGGACCGCCCGGTGGAGCAGAACTACGCGGACAACCGGGTGATGCTCGCGGAGGAGACCGCCGACACCGACGGCGTCGTCCCGGTCGGCGGCGCCGGCGTCTTCATGGACGCGATCGCCGCGCTCCCGCACGCCCTGGTCACCTCGGCCGACCAGGCGCTGGCCCAGGCCCGGATGACCGCGGCCGGGCTGCGGATGCCCGAGCTGAAGGTGACCGCCGAGAGCGTGGGCGCCAGCAAGCCGGACCCGGAGGGCTTCCTCAAGGGCGCCGCCGGGCTGGGCTTCGATCCGGCGGACTGCATCGTCTTCGAGGACTCGGAGGCGGGCATCGCGGCCGGCCGGGCGGCGGGCATGCGCGTCGTGGGCGTGGGCCCGCGCGCGGCGGCACTCTCCCCGGACGCGCACGTCGAGGACCTGACGCGGATCCGGGTCGAGGCGGCGGCCGACGGATCGGTCCTGCTGCACATCAGCGCCCGGTAACCCGCACCCCCCGCACCGTCACGGCGCCCCTGCCCCGTCACGGTGCAGCCGCCCCCGCGCCACCAGTTCCAGCACGGTCGCGACGGCCGCTGCCTGTACGGCCATCAGCGCCACCAGCACGAACAGTTGCACGGCGCCCGCCTGTACGGGTGAGGCGCCGCCGAGCAGCATGCCGACGAACGCCCCGGGCAGCGTGACGAGTCCGACCGTCCGGGTCTGGTCGAGCCCCGGCAGCAGCGCGTCCGACGCGGCGGGCCGGGCGATCTCCAGCCGCGCGTCACGGTCCGGGAGGCCGAGCGCCATCGCCGCCTCCACCTCCCCGTGCCGGGTCGCCAGCTCGTCGAGCGCCCGCCGCCCGCCGAGCACCGTCGCGGTCAGCGCGCCACCGATCAGGATGCCGGTCACCGGGATCAGCGCGATGCCGCGGACCGGCACGAGCCCGGTGAGCAGCAGCGCCGCGACCACCGGCACGACCCCCGCCCCGATCGGCACGGCCACCCACCGCCAACTGCGGTTTCCGGTGACGCGATGACCCGCCGTCCACACCGCGACACCGAACATCAACGCGATGAACGCGAAGGTCGGCGCGAAGGCGTGCACCACCCAGCCGATGAGCGAGGAGACCGCGGCGAGTTGCACCGCGGCCCGCAGCCCGGCCAGGACGATCTGCCGCGACCGGCCGAGTGAGGCGAGAGCGGCGATGCCGGCGGCCGCCGCGAGCAGCAGGGCGAGTACGACTCCGAGCGTGATGTTGACCGGTAGCAGCACGTGGCCACCCTAACGAGCCGGCGCACGACGACGAGTGCGGTTCGGGCGCTCCGCCTCCGGCGCGGACCTGCCGTCCCATCAGTTCCGTACGCCCGCGCACTCACTTGCGTACGCCCCCGCACCCCGGCCCTCTTCGTCAGAACCCTTGATGTGACGTGCGCATGTCGCCACTCTGTTACCTGGCGCCCACCCCACGGAAACCTGGCGCCGCCACGATGGCCGGGCCGTTCCGCACGACCGGGCCAAGGTCCCCCCACATCAAGGGAGTTCGCATGTCAGGTGTCTACGCGCGTCGCATAGCCGTCCTCGCCGCATCCGCCGCCCTCGCCGCAACCACCGGGCTGCTCACGGCTCCCAGCGCCCAGGCCGCCATGCCCACGCCGGTGGCCGCGTCCACCGCCCGCACCTATCTGAGCCAGCTGACCGTGCAGGCGGAGGGCTCCTCCGACGGTTACAGCAGGGACAAGTTCCCGCACTGGATCACCCAGTCCGGCGCCTGCGACACCCGCGAAGTGGTCCTGAAGCGGGACGGCACGAACGTCACGCAGAACTCCAGCTGCAGCGCCGTCAGCGGCAGTTGGTACTCGGAGTACGACGGGGCCACCTGGACCGCCGCCTCCGATCTGGACATCGACCACATGGTCCCGCTGGCCGAGGCCTGGCGGTCCGGCGCATCGAGCTGGACCACCGCCCAACGACAGGCGTACGCCAACGACCTGACGCGCCCCCAGCTCATCGCCGTCACCGACAACGTCAACCAGTCCAAGGGCGACAAGGACCCGGCCAAGTGGCTCCCTTCGCGCGCCGCGTACAAGTGCACGTACGCACGCGCCTGGGTGCACGTGAAGCACTACTACGACCTGACCGTCGACTCGGCCGAGAAGACCGCGTTGCAATCCGCACTCAACGGCTGCTGAGACCGGTCGCGGGGACATGTCGTTCGCGGTCGGCGGCGAGCCGCCGACCGCGAACCCTGCCAGCCGCCGACCGCCAAGTAGGGCAGCGCGGACTCCCGTTCATAGCCGATGGGATTCTTGAAGCCGCAGATGCCACCCGGACGTGAGCAGCCCACCCAACTCCGCTATTCAGGCGCCTTCCTGCCTCCGTCACCGTCTGAGACCCACGGGTCAGCGGAAGTCAGTCGGGCAGTCGGCGTCGGCTACTCCTGGCAGCGTGCGAATGATCCGGTCACGCGTCGCCGGGATCTCCTGCCCCTGGAAGGGGAAGGTGGTAGCGATCTGGTCTCGGTTCGACGGGATCACCATGAGTACATGGTCGCCCCGCCCATGAGCCTCTTCCGGGTCTCTCACGGTGGGGTCGGCCAGGTCGAAGGTGGTTGTGCCGGGTCCTGTCCTGGGCTTGAGCCATCGGTCCACCGACATAGTCACCCGCACACGCGCCTTGCCTGCGGGGCGGACATCTTTCAGCGTGCCCTCGACGATGATCTTCGAGCACGCCAGGAGCTCGGGGAATTTCTGTCCGCGAGTCGTCCCGTCGTCAAGGGGAGCGGAAGAGCCACCGCTCGTGGCCACCGCAACCCCGATGACAAGAGCGGCCGCGCAGGCAGCTCCCGCGGTCAAGAGGACCGCTCGCCCCCTCCTCCGTTCCGGCCGGGAGTACACGACTCTCCGCCGCCCCGTTCCCTGCCCAGATTCTTCGGCAGAGTCCGGGCCGGCCGCCTCTTCACCGATGAGCGCGAACGCTCGGCGAAGCTGGTTCTCCTCGTCCTCAGTCGGTCGAGTCATCGTGGATCACCTTCGTGTCGCTGAGTTGTGTGCGCAGTGCGTCCACGGCCGTATGCAGACGGCTTTTGACCGTGCCTTCGGGTATGTCCATCACCTCAGCGATGGAACGCACCGTCAGGTCGGAGTAGTAGCGCAGGGTCAGCAGTTGTCGTTGCTGGGCAGGCAAGCGGGCGAGGCCGGCGGCTACTGCCAGTGCGAGGGTTCGCTGTTCGTCCTCCTGCTCCGTAGCCGGTCGTCTCGCCCAGCGGGCGGCGAGGCGCTCCCGCAGCCCGCCGTCCCGCTTTCCCGAACGGTGCCAGTCCGCTGCGACGCGGGAGGCGACGACGCTGCTCCACGCGGACGGATTGCGGACCGCTGCGCGCCCAGGATCGGCCTGTTGCTCCAGCATCTTCAGCCGGACCTCCTGCACCCCGTCGTCCAGGTGGTCCCAAGGCACGCCTCCCAGGGCCAGGACCGCCCGCACGCGTGATACGTCAATGTCGTCGCCGGGCCGTTCATGCCCCTCCGCAGGTCGAGGGGCGCCGGGCGTCACAGGCGTCGAGCTCGCAGCGGCATGGGGTGTGCGGCGTCCTCTCATGAACCATCCCTTCTGAGTGGTCCTGCTATGACGGACGAGCCGCCGGAAACGTTCAGGAAGAGAGGCGGCCCCGGAGAAGTGCTCTCCGGGGCCCGTGCATGCCCGGTGACGGAGCCCGGACTCCCGGCGTCCTGCTGTCAGCCGCAGGTATCCCGCGGTTGCGTCCGAGATGTCTTCGCAAGCGCCTGCGGCACAGGCGGGCTTCTCCGCCTTCCCGGTGCGTGCCCGGGTCGGCAACAGCTGTGCTGCCGTCGGCGGTGACCTTCTTGTAGCGCGGGAAGTCCCGCTCGGCAATGTCCAAGGGCGACAAGGACCCGGCCAAGTGGCTCCCTTCGCGCGCCGCGTACAAGTGCACGTACGCACGCGCCTGGGTGCACGTGAAGCACTACTACGACCTGACGGTCGACTCGGCCGAGAAGACCGCGTTGCAGTCCGCACTCAACGGCTGCTGAACGATCACTGAACGGCGGCCGGCCCGCTGATCCGCGACTCCGGAACCGCCCCGCACTCCCCCGTCGTTCCGTACGGTACGAACCCGCCGTACGAACACCCCGTACGGAACCGTCCGTACGGAACGACGCGAGGAGCACCACATGACTGCCGGGCTGCGCCTGGGACCGCTACTGCGGTACGTCGACTGGGAGACCGCCTCCACCGCCACCGTCTGGGTGGAGGCGGACCGGCCGTGCACGGCCGTGATCCGGTGCGCGGACGGGGCCTCCGGCTCGTCCCCGACCTTCGCGGTCTCCGGCCACCACTACGCCCTGGTGGTGGTGACCGGGCTGACCCCCGGCTCCACCACGGAGTACGAGGTACTGCTCGACGACCACCGGGTGTGGCCGCCGGAGAACCACGGCTTCCCGGCGAGCACGATCACCACCCCGCCGATATCCACCGGCGGCGACGAAGCCGGTGAGGACGGTGAGGGCGCCGGGACGCCGACGGTCCGGATCGCGTTCGGCTCCTGCCGCTGGGCGGCTCCCCCCGCCGGCGGACACGCGCCGGTCCGGTCCGACCCGGTCGGGCCGGACGCCCTGGACACCCTCGCCGCCCGCCTCGCCGCGGACCCCGACGCCGTACGCCCCGATGTCCTGCTGCTCCTGGGCGACCAGGTGTACGCGGACGAGACCTCGAAGGAGACCCGGCAGCGGCTCGCGGCGCGACGCGATCTGGACGAGCCGCCGGGAGCGGAGGTCGCGGACTACGACGAGTACACCTGTCTGTACGACGAGTCATGGCGCGATCCCGAGGTCCGCTGGCTGCTCTCCACGGTCCCCAGCTGCATGATCTTCGACGACCACGAAGTCATCGACGACTGGAACACCAGCGCCGCCTGGCTCACCGAGATCCGCTCCACCCCCTGGTGGCACGAGCGGATCGTCAGCGGACTGATGTCGTACTGGGTCTATCAGCACCTCGGCAACCTCTCCCCCGCCGAACTGGCCGCTGACCCGCTCTACGCGGCGGTGCACGCCACCCCGGACGGCACGGAGGAGGTCCGCCGGTTCGCGGCCGAGGCGGACGCGGACCCCACCCGTACCCGCTGGAGCTACCGACGCATTTTCGGCCGAGTACGGCTGCTCATGGTGGACAGCCGCGCGGCCCGGGTGCTCGACGAATCGCGGCGGGCGATGATCCATCCCGAGGAGATGCGGTGGCTGCGCGAGGAGATGCTTTCGGGGCCCGGTTCCTTCGACCATGTCCTGATCGGCACATCGCTCCCGTGGCTGCTGCCTCCATTGGTACACGACGCGGAGCAGTGGAGCTCGGCGCTCTGCCGGGGTGAGCGGGGCGGCCCCGACGGCCGTTGGGCGCGGGTCGGCGAATACCTGCGGCAGCGCGCCGACCTGGAGCATTGGGCGGCCTTTCCCGATTCGTTCGGGCAGTTGACGGAGCTGATCCGGGAGGTGGGCAGCGGCCCGGACGCCCCGGCGACGGTATGTGTGCTCTCGGGCGATGTGCACCATGCGTACATCGCGGAACCCGCCTGGCCCGCCGGGACCCCTGACGGTGCGCCGACGGCCCGCGTCCTGCAACTGACCTGCTCTCCCGTGCACAACTCGATCCCGGGCCCGCTCAAGGCCTTCTTCCGTTTCGGCTGGAGCAGGGCGGGGCGGCGGTTCGGACGGCTGCTGGCCCGGCACGGGCGCACTGGTACAGCTCCGGTCCAGTGGCACAAGACGGACGGGCCACGGTTCGGCAATCAGCTGATGACACTTACGTTGCATGGCCGGAAAGCTGCGCTGTCATTGGTTCAGGCCAAGTCGAAGAGGACAGGGCCCCAGCTCCAGACGGTATTTGATCGCTCGCTTACCAATGAGGGGCCATCGACTTTCAGCCAGTCAACTAAACGTTGAACTTGCAAGTAATGATGAGGTCTACCTAACCTGTGGTGCTCAGTCGGTTCACGTCCCCACTAGACCGAAGGAGCCTCCCCCCATGTACTCACGTCTGAATCAGGCCCAGCCCTACGCTCTCGCGCTCTTCCGAATCGTCGTAGGCCTGCTCTTCGCCTGCCACGGTGCCGCCTCGATCTTCGGCGTCCTGGGCGGCGCCATGGGCGGTGGATCCATACCCGCCGGCACCTGGCCAGGGTGGTACGCGGCGGTCATCCAGCTCGTCGGCGGCGGGCTCGTGGCACTGGGCCTCGGCACCCGCGTCGCGGCCCTGGTCTCGTCCGGCTCCATGGCGTACGCGTACTTCAGCGTCCACCAGTCGGGGGCGCTCTTCCCGCTGCAGAACGGCGGCGAGCCCTCCGCCGTCTACAGCTGGGTGTTCCTGCTGCTCGTCTTCACGGGTCCCGGCGCCCTGGCCCTGGACCGGCTGTTCACCGCCCGCTCCGCTCCCCTGCCCGCCGAGGAGCGCGCACCCGAACCGGCCGCCCCGGTCGCCGTCTGACCCGGACGGCCGGCCGGACAGCCTCGGGTACGCCGGGAATGCCGCTTCCAGGCGTACCCGGGGCCGTCCGGCGGGACTCGCACCTCGATCGCGCGCCGAGACACCCGCGAGTGAGGGCCGAGGCTCATGTGACATACACATGGGGTGCCCAACATCACGCATATATCTGGATCTCCAGGTGAACGGCAGGCGTACGCTGTACAGCTGGACCTGCCGCTCCTGCCGCTCCCCTGCGACGTCGCGGCGTTGTCACGAATCGGGGAGTAGAAGTGCTGGAGAGTGTGGGCGCGCTGACCGGCAGCCCATGGATCTACGTGGTGGTCGCCCTCTCGGTGCTTCTGGACGTCTTCCTTCCCGTACTGCCCAGCGGGGTCCTCGTGATAACCGCCGCCACGGCCGCCGCCGCGGGCACCAGCACCGTGGCCGCCGACGCCGCGGGCGCCGCCCGTCACGTCACCGAGGTCCCCTCGCTCCTGGCCCTGATCCTCTGCGCGGCCAGCGCCTCAGTGCTGGGCGACCTCGCCGCGTACCGGCTCGCCTGGCGCGGTGGCGCCCGTCTGGACGCCGCCATCGCCCGCTCCCGCCGTCTCACCTCCGCGCAGGAACGCCTCGGCGCCGCGCTCAACCGGGGCGGCGGCGTCCTCGTCGTCATCGCGCGCTTCGCCCCGGCCGGCCGCTCGGTCGTCTCCCTGGGCGCGGGCGCCTCGCACCGCAAGGCGAAGGAATTCCTGCCGTGGTCCGCGGTGGCGGGCGTCGCCTGGGCCGGCTACAGCGTGGGGCTCGGCTACTTCGGCGCGCAGTGGCTCGGCGCGAGCTGGCTGGGCACCGCGATCTCGGTCCTCGCGCTGTTCGTCGCGGGCGCCTTCGCCGCGCTGCTCATGCGGCGCCCCGCGGCGGCGGCCGCCGCGGCCGCTGCCGCCCCGGGCTCGGTCCCTACGGCGTCCTGACACCTCCCCGCACTTCCAGACCGTCCAGCAGTGCGGCGGTCGACGCGGCGATCTCGTCGACGGCACGGTCGAAGACTTCCCTGTTGTGCGCGGCCGGGGCGCGGAAGCCGGAGACCTTGCGCACGAACTGCAGGGCGGCGGCGCGGATGTCCTCCTCCGTGGCCTCTTCGGGGAGGGACGGCGGGCGAAGGGTCTTGATACTGCGGCACATACATCAAGTGTGGACCGCCCCACTGACAACGTCCCGGGCACACGTGACAACGTCCCGTCACCCGGTGGGCCCGTCTTCGGGCCGGCCGGTCAGGGAGCGGGCACGGGGCCGCCGGGCCGGAACCGCTCCACCCCCACGATGTGCCGCACCTTGACCGGGCGCACGATCACCGCGATCCGCCGCTCCCCCGGCATGGTCCACTCGAACCGCTCGCTGCCCAGGTACTTCTGGGCGAGCCGGTCCATCCGGTCGTGCGCCTCCTGGCCCTCCACGAAGCGGACGACCTCACCGCTGATCTGCACCCGGTCGAAGGGGTTCGCGTGATCCGCGTGCGAGAGGTAGACCCGGGGGTCGCGGCGCAGGTTCTCCTCCTTCACCCGGCCCGCCGAGGTGTTGAACGTCAGCTCCCCGTCCCCCTCCAGGTCCACCCACATCGGGCTGACCTGCGGCGCTCCGTCGGCGAACACGGTGCCGACGTACCAGATGTTGGCGGCTCGCAGCCGGGCGCGGACGGCGTCTTCCAAGATCAATGTCATCGGTTGAGGCTACCAACCGCGCCCGGCGACTGTCAGATCACCGGCTTCGAGCGGTCCGTGCACAGGGCCCAGATCACGAAGGTGTCGATGGCGAGGGAGACCACGGCCCAGATCGGCTGGTAGGGCAGCCACATGAAGTTGGCGATCATGTTGAGCGCCGCGAGTCCCACACCGATCCCGCGCGCCCAGCCGAAGCCCCGGAGGATGCCCCAGCCGATCAGGAAGAGGAGGATACCGAGAGCCAGGTGAATCCATCCCCAGCTCGTCACGTTGAACTTGAAGACGTAGTTGTTGACCCGCGTGTAGACGTCGTCGGTCGCGATTCCGGCTATGCCCTTGATCGCCTCCAGCACACCGTCGACGATGAGCAGGACTCCGGCGAACATGGTCCCGCCGGCCGCCCAGGGGCTGCCGCCCCCCGGCTCTGTGGCATGCGAACGGGACGTACCCGGTGTGGGCGCTGACTGTGCCATGGGAACTCCTCGGCCGGTGGAACTACACGTCAGACCGACCCTGGTCGGCACCTGAGGAGGCGGCCACGCGGGCGCAGCCGAACGGGTGAACGGCCGGACCGCCTGCCGGGCGCATCGGGGCACCCCCGCCTCGCAGCGACGGGCTGCCCCCGGGCCGCGTCAGGAACTACGCTCGCAGGCATGATCGAGACGGAGCGACTCATCCTGCGCCCCCTTGCGACGTCGGACGCCGACGCCTTCGTCGAGCTGCACGCCGATCCCGAGGTCAACCGGTTCGTCGGGGCCTACTCCCGTGAGCAGGCGCTGGAACGGCTCGCCGGGATCGAGCGGCAGTGGGCCGAGCGGGGGCACGGCCTGTGCGCGGTGCAGCTCCGGTCCAGCGGCGAGTTCATCGGCCGGAGCGGTCTGCAGTACTGGCAGCAGTTCGACGAAGTCGAGCTGGGCTGGACCTTCCGGGCGGAACACTGGGGCCACGGATACGCGACCGAGGCGGCTCTGGCGTGCCTGGACTGGGGCTTCGCCACCCTGGACGCCGACTACTTCACCGCCCTCATCCGACCGGGCAACACGCCATCGGTGAAGGTGGCCGAGCGCCTCGGCTTCGCGCCTCGCCGGCAGGATGAGCTGAACGGCAACCCCGTCACGGTCTACGCGCTGGACCGCCCCGCCGGCAGCCGCTGACACCTGCGCCGCCCAGGCGCTCTCAGTCTTCGGAGACAGCACTTTCGGCGAGGGCGCGTTCGTAGGCCAGGGTGAGCTCGGCCAGTACGCCGTCGGTGCGCTGCGGGCGGCCTTCCAGGTGCGTGGCGCGGAGCTCGTCCATGAACCTCTCCCCCATTTCGGGGCCGCCACGAGCGAGGAGCTGGGCACGGATCGACAGCTCGGGCACGGTCGGGAGCCAGCGGGAGCCCCAGTCGCCCAGTTGTGTCATGAGCGGAACGAGCTGGATCGAGGCCTCTGTGAGCCGGTACTCGATCTTCTGCCGGTGGCTCGGATCGTCGTGCCGGGTGAGCAGACCGGCCCCCACGAGCTTCGACAGCCGGGCGGACAGGACGTTCGACGCGATGCCCTCGACCGACTGGGCGAGGAGCTCCCGGAAGTGCCGGTGTCCGCCGAACATGACATCCCGCAGCACGACCAGGCTCCACCGGTCGCCCAGCAGCTCGACGGTCAGGTTGATCGGGCAGCCCGATTTCCCCGGCGGCACGGGCAGCAGGCCCGTCTCTACTGGTTGCGGCATGCCCACAGCGTAGTACTGTGCAACCGGTTGCTCATCACATCCGGTTGCAGTTTGCCGTCAGTCGGCGGACGCACCGCCTGTTGCCTGTCGGCGCCCGGCCTCTCGACGCCCGGCTCGTCGACACCCGGAGGAGAACTCATGCCAGAACAGCTGTTGAGGATGCACTGCATCACCGTGTCGCGGGACGGATTCGGCGCCGGTGAGGGGCAGAGCCTGGAGCGGCCCTTCGGCCATGCCGACCCCGCCACCCTGATGTCCTGGGTGGGCCCCACCGCGAGCTGGGTGAACCGCACGGAGCCCGGCGGCACGCGCGGACTGGACGACTACTTCGCCCGCGAACAGACCCGCAACGTGGGCGCGGAGATCATGGGCCGCAATAAGTTCGGCCCCCAGCGCGGCCCGTGGGAGGACCACGAGTGGAAGGGCTGGTGGGGCGACACCCCGCCCTTCCACACACCGGTCTTCGTGCTCACCCATTACGAGCGCCCCTCCTTCACCCTGGCCGACACCACCTTCCACTTCCTCGACGCGACACCGCAGGAGGCGCTGGCCCGCGCGAAGGAGGCCGCCGACGGCCGGGACGTACGCCTCGGCGGCGGGGTCGCCACCATCCGCGAATTCCTTGAGGCCGACCTCGTCGACACGATGCACATCGCCGTGGCGCCCGTCGACCTGGGGCGTGGCGAACGGCTCTGGGAGAGCCACACCGAGCTGCTCGACCGGTACCACCTCGATACGGTGCCGAGCCCCAGCGGAGTCACCCACTTGCTGTTCTGGCGGCGCTGACCACGGTGGCCCGGGAACCGCCGGGCACACTCGCCCGGCGGTCCGCCACAATTCGTTTCCGCCGGAGCGGACCGGCGGCCAGCCTTCCAACACTGGTCGCCCCGCCCGCCAGGCGTTGCCCCCTGCCCGAACGGGGTTCACGCGCGGTTGATCCGGTACACATCGCGGACGCATGCGTTGGCCAGGGTCGCGGCGAGGATGACTGCCGCGCACACCAGCAGAATGTGCTGACTGGTCCAGTACTTCGAGGCAACCGCCACCAGCAGGTACGCGAGCGGGACGGCGGCGCGTTCACCCACGGCGTTGAACGCGCCGAGGCGCCCCAACTCCTGGTCCGGCACCTGCTGTTGCATGACCGTGGACCAGGCGACGATCGCGACGTCCAGCCCGATTCCGGCGACGACGGCGGCCAGGAGCACGCAGACGAGGGGAAGTTCCGCCCCCAGAGCGGCCAGGGGCAGCATGATGCCCGCGCTGGTCACCACGCAGACCAGCATCAGCCGTCGCGGCTTCCAGGCCAGGCAGAGGAACGTACCCGCGAGGAGCCCGGCGGCGAAGGCGCCCTGCACCAGCCCCCATGACCGGGCGCCCGCGTAGCTGTCGGCCGCCACCAGTGGCCCGAGGAGCTGGAATCCGGCCAGCCAGGCCGCCACGACCGCGGTTCCGGCCACGGTGTAGCTCCACAGCCAGCTCCGCGAGCGGAACCCGGCCCAGCCGGCCCGCAGATCGCTCACCACGCCGTCCCCGGAAGGGACCGCGCCCGCGATCCGGAGCCCGAGCAGGAGAAGGGCCGCGACGGCGAACGTGCTCGCGTCCCACCCGAGCGCCCAGGCGGGGCCCGCCAGCGCCACGACGAATCCACCGATGACCGGACCGACGATCCTGACCACGTTCCCGGGCACCCGGACCAGCGCGTTGGCCTGCTGGAGCTGCTCCTTCGCCACGAGCCGGGTCGCGATTCCCTGGGCGGCGGGCGCGATGAACGCGGCCGACGCCCCGGAGAGGCAGGCGCAGACGCTGATCGCGAGCGTCGTCGCCGTACCGGTCGCCACCAGCACGCAGACCGCCGCCTGCGCCAGTCCGGCCCCGAGGTTCCCGAGGAAGAGGATGCGGCTGCGGGACATCCGGTCCGCGAGCACGCCCCCCAGGAGGAGCAGGACCAGGGTCGGCACGGTGTTCGCGGTGAGCACGATCCCGAGCGACTGTGCCCCGCCCCCATGACCGATCACGGCGAACGCGAGCGCCACCGGCGCCATGGCCGACCCCGTCGCGGAGACGAGATGGGCCAGCAGGAAGCGGCGGAAGGCCGGTATCCGCAGGGGCGACGCGGCATCCGGCCCGTACTGCTGACCGGCGGCGGTGAGGCGCGCGGCATGCCGCCCTTCGCCGTCCACTTCCAGCCCGTCGCCCAACTCCTGGTCCAGCCCTTCGGCCCCCGCGAACAGGCGGCCAGGCTACCCGCGTCCGCCCTGTCCTAATCCGGTGTCACGGCATAGCCGGGGACGGACGGCCACCGCACCGTCAACACCACCGACTCCTCCTCCGCGAACCAGGAGTGGTCCACACCCCGGCCCCAGACGACGTAGTCACCCTGCTGCTCCAGGACCACGTCGCGTCCCGGAAGCTGGACGTGGAAGCGACCGCTGATGAGCACCAGCAGGGCGGTCCGCTCCTCACCCCGCACCCACTGCGCCCGCTCGTCACCGCGCGGGTGGACGCCCCACTTGATCTCCAGGGCCTCGCTGTGACGAGGATCCCCGGCGTCCTTGAAGTGCCCGAGCAGCCACCCCCGGTCCAGTGCCGCGTCCTCGCCCGCGTTGCCCACGTACACGCTGTCGTTCATGATCCCGACGCTAACAGCCGCCCGTTCCGCGAGCTGTTCCCGGCTGCCACGTCCTGGCGGAGCCGGTGGGCGCCCTGCTCTCCGCGGCAGCCCCCAGGAACTCGACGGCCGGCCACGCTAGGCGCTCGACCGGGCAGACCCGGCCGAGCGCCGCGCGATCAGTCGCCGGACTTCACGGGCTCCAGCTTGATGCTGAAGTGCCGGAGGATCGGGGACTGGCCCGTAACCCGGTAGCCACGGACCGATTCGGGGTTCTTCGCGATATCCCCGAGGGTGGCGGCAACGTGGTCGTAGTGGCTGCGGGTGTAGACCCGTCGGGGGAGAGCCAGCCGTACGAGTTCGTAGGGCGCCGTCTTGACGGGGTTGCCGTGCTCGTCCTCTTCACCGAGGTACAGCGACCCCAGCTCCGCCGAGCGGATGCCTCCGCGCAGGTAGAGCTCGCAGACGAGTGCGGTGCCGGGGTACTGGTGCGGGGGGATGTGGGGCAGGAGGCGCCCGGCGTTGACGTAGAGGGCGTGCAGACCGGCGGGTTCCACGATGTCGACGCCGGCCTCGCGGATGCGTGCGGCGAGATGGGCGGCTATGTCGGCACGCTCGGCGAGGTAGGCCGGCTCGGTCACTTCGAGGAGGCCGCGGGCCATCATGTCGAGGTCACGTCCGGACAGACCGCCGTAGGTGGTGAACCCTTCGGTGGCGATGAGCAGACCCCCGCACCGCTCGGCGAGTTCGGCGTCCTTCAGGCCGATGAAGCCGCCGATGTGGACGATCCCATCCTTCTTCGCGCTCATGACGCAGCCGTCGGCGAGGCGGAAGGCCTCCTCGGCGACCTGGCGCGGGGTGCGGTCGGCGTAGCCGGGTTCGCGCTGGGTCACCAGCCAGGCGTTCTCCGCGAACCGGGCCGCGTCGAGGATCATCGGCACGTTGTGGCGGCGGCACAGTTCTGCGGTGCGGTGCAGATTCTCCATGCTGACCGGCTGGCCCCCGCCACCGTTGTTGGTGATGGTCATCAGCACGGCCCCAACGGGCGTCCGGTCCGCGTTCTCCAGGGCCTGTTCGAGGGCGATCAGGTCGATGTTGCCCTTGAACGGGAAGTCGCTGTCGAGGTCCTTCGCCTCGGCGCAGGGCAGGTCGTACGCCGTACAGCCAGTCAGTTCGACGTTGGCGCGGGTGGTGTCGAAGTGCGTGTTGGACAGCACACTCGTGCCGGGCCGCAGCAGCGAGGAGAAGAGGATGCGCTCGGCCGCGCGGCCCTGGTGTGCCGGCAGGATGTGGGGGTAGCCGGTGAGTTCGGAGACGACCTCGTGCCACCGGTAGAAGGAGCGGCTGCCGGCGTAGGACTCGTCGCCCTGCATTCCCGCGGCGAGCTGGTCCGCGGAGATGGCACCGGTCCCGGAGTCGCTCAGCAGGTCGATGGTGACCTCGTCGGCCCGCAGCTCGAAGGGGTTGTAGGCGACCCGCTTCAGCGCGGCCTCGCGCTCCTCCCGGGTGGTGAAGGCAAGAGGTTCTACGACCTTGATGCGGTAGGGCTCCATGTGACTTCCTTCTGTGCGGTGTGCGGGCTGACGTGGCCGACGGCCTGGTGCCCGAGGTCCAGGACGCTCCGGGTGTGTCGCGCGGGCATCCAGGTGCTCCGCGGGTACTGCTCCTGCGGCGGCCGGACGTGGTAGGCCTCGGAACTCAGGTAGACGGTGAGCCGGGGCGGCCGGCCGCGCTCGTACACCAGGGCCAGGTAGGCGATCAGCCCCACGCCGTCGGCGAGGGTTCGCTCTGTGAGCGCTCCCAGACTTCGGTTCAGGACGGTGGGGTCCATGCCGGCCCGGGTCAGCAGGGCTGTGGCGCGGGCGAGGGCCTCTTCGTCATCGCGCACGTAGTCGCGCACGGGAATGTGGAGCGTGAAGCCGCTCGGGTTGCTGTCGCCTTCGGTGAAGGAGTGACAGGTGAGCGCCGGCCGCCGCACCAGCCGCAGGGTGTCGTCTCCGCCCCGCTCGGACGGCGCGAGGGAGCCCGCGGCCGCGTGGAAGAAGTAGCGGATGTCGGCCGCCGTGGCTCCGGAGGTACGGCTGAGCGCGCAGGCGTCATCCGCTGACATGCTCGGGTCTCTCACGTAGACCTTGACACGGGGGGACGTCCAGGCGCCCAGGTCCAGAGCGAGGAACGGATATCCGGCCGCCGGGGGCAGTTGCTCGAAGGCCTGGCCGTAGCCGAGCCGCCGCAGTGCCTCGCGCACGGTGCGGGCCGCGTTCTCCGGGCCGGAGGCGGAGGGGTTCAGGTAGACCTTGACCCCTGGGACCCCGCCGGCGCGCAGATCGAGCGCGTACCACAGGGCCAGCGGGCCCTGGGCCCCGTCGGGGAAGAACAGGTCGGCGAGGGCGTCGAGTTGGTCGGTGGCGAAGCCCCAGCGGGCGCCCATCGCGCGGATGACCGCAAGCCCGGCGCGGCCGCTCTCGGCCATGTCGCTGTGGGCCCACCCGGGCTCCACGAGCACGCGCAGGGACGGGGCGGCGTCCGGAGCGCTGGCGAGGGAGAACTCGACGGGGCTGTGGTCATCGGAGAGGAAGGTGGGCCAGGCCGGCGGCAGGGACAGCGGCCGGTGGGCGGCGCCCGCGAGGGAGTCGACCAGGACCTGCCCGTACAGCTCGGTGTCCGCCTCGCTCAGGCCCACCCCGGCGCCCAGCCGCCGCAGTTGACCGAGTACGTGCTCGCCGAGCGTCGTCTCACCGGGGCTGGTCGCCGGTATGCCGGGGCCCGGCCGGGAGGTCATCGGGTGCCTCGCACGTCGTGGCGCGTAACGCGTCCGGACGGTGCGGAAGTACGGGGGCGTGCTCCGCCGGCAAGGGAGGAGACGAGGACCGGTCCGCTGCCGGGATCAGCGGGTATTCGGTCCTGCGGCTGGTCGGGGTCGCCGCCCCCGTACGGGTTCCGTCTACTGGGGATGGTGCGCTGTGGGCCCGGTCGGGCGCTCGCGGGTGGGGGCGCGGAGATGCTTGCGCGGTCCATTGCCTCTCCTTCATCTTGTGTCACTCCAGACACTCCGCGCCGTCCTACCCAGGCAGTTGATCTTTCATGCAGGCCACATCAACTGCCTGTGTCACATGCATCACAGGGGGTGTGGGCTACTGGCCCGCCAGCAGCCACTTCTTGAAGCTGCTCCAGCGCCCCGCCTTGCCGGTGGGCTGCGGCGCCGCGGGTGCGGCCGCGACAGGGGGTGCCGGGTATTGGGGCACGGCCGTCGGCTCCGGTGCGGCCGCGGCGCGCGGGGTGACCGCGCTGAACCGGACGGGCAGGGAGGCCAGGGCCCGGTTGAAGGGGCCGGGCCGCCAGGCGAGGCTGTCCGCGGGGACGGCGAGTTCAACGTCGGGCAGGGCGTTGAACAGCGTCTCCAGGCCCGTCAGGGCGATCAGCCTGGCCGGCTCCTTCGAGGGGCAGGCGTGCGGGCCCGCGCTCCAGGCGAGGTGACCGCGGGTGTCGGCCCCGCGGTCCGCAAGCGCCGTGTTGGCGGCGCCGAAGGACACCAGCACCAGGTCACCGGCGCGCACCTTGTCGCCGGCCACGTCCGTGTCGACCACCGGGTAGTGGGGCGCGTAGTTGGACATCGGCGCATTGCGCCACAGAGTGTCGTCCACCGCCTTGTCGAACTGCCCCAGGCGCGCGAACTCCTCGTTGGTCAGCATCGTGTAGAAGGCGTTGCCGATCAGGTTGCCCTCCGGCTCGCCGCCCGCGCCGAGGAGCAGCACCAGCGTGTGCGCCAGTTCCTCGTCGTTCAGCTGGGCCGGATGCTGCATCAGGTAGGAGGTGATGTCCTCCCCGGGCTGGGCGCGCTTGAGCGTCACCAGCTCGCTGACCGCTCCGAGCAGGACCTGGCTGGCCGCCTCGGCGTTGACTCCGTCGAACATGCCGGAGATGCCGAACAGCACCCGGTCACCGATCTCCGCCGGGCAGCCGAACAGGTCGTTGAACACGTACAGCGGGAGCTGCTGGGCGTAGTCGCGAAGCAGGTCGGCGCTGCCGCGGGCGCTGAACTGGTTGATCAGGAACTGGGCTGCCTGGCTGACGATCCGGTTCAGCCGCTTGTTGCTGACGCGGGCGAAGGAGTCGGTGATGGCCTGCCGCAGCCGCACGTGCTCGGCGCCGTCGGTGAACATCGCGTTCGGCCGGTAGGCCAGCAGCGGCAGGACCGGGCTGTCGGGGCGGATGCGGCCCTCAGCCAGTGCACGCCAGCGGCGTGAGTCCTTGCGAAAGGTCGTCGAATCCTGCAGCAGTTCCAGCGCCGCGTTGTAATCGGTCACCAGCGTCGCCTCCACGCCGGGGGCGATGGTGACCGGAGCGGTGGGGCCGAGCTCGCGCATGTAGCGGTAGTACGCGTGCGGATTGGCGGCGAACTCCGCGCTGTCCAGGGGTATTCGCTGCCCGCTGCCGTGTGCGGGGCAGCCGGGCGGAGGTACAGAGGGGGTTGTCATGCGTGCTCCAGGTCGGCGCGCTCGTGCAGATAGCGGACCAAGGTGATCAGGGCGTCGACGGACGACTTCTCGTCGCGTGCGTCCATGGTGACGACGGGGGTGTCGGGCAGCAGGTCGAGTGCCTCCCGGACTGCCTCCGGGGTGTGGACCGTACTGCCGTCGAAGTGATTGATGGCCACGGCGAAATCGAGGCCGTAGCTCTCGACCAGATCCATGACGTCGAAGGAGTCGGCCAGGCGCTCGGGGTCCACCAGGACCAGGGCGCCCAGCGCTCCGCGGGCCGTGTCGTCCCACAGACTCACGAAGCGCTGCTGTCCGGGGGAGCCGAACAGATACAGAACGATGCGCTCGCTCAGCGTCAGCCGGCCAAAGTCCAGGGCGACGGTGGTGGTGGTCTTTCCCTGGACCCCTTTGAGGTCGTCGACGCGCTCCGAGAGCGTCGTCATCCGCTCCTCTGTGGACAACGGCGTGATCTCGGAAAGCGATCCGATCAGGGTGGTCTTGCCGACGGCGAAATGCCCGACGACCAGGATTTTCACCGCAGTCTGCTGTGCGCCGCTGGGCACATAGGCATCCTCAGACAGTGAGAGCCTTGAGGCCATCGAGCACCTCCTTAAGCAAGGCCTTGTTGGTGGGACGGGCCGAGGGCACCGGCGCCCGGGTCACGAGATAGCCCCCTTCGGCGAGGGAACTGAGCAGCACCTTGACCACCCCGAGCGGCAGCTGGGAGTGCGCGGCGATCTCGGCGACCGAGAGGTAGCCACTGGAGCACATCTCCAGGATCTGCTGCTCCTCGGGCGAGAGCCGCTGGGGGCGCTGCTGCTCGTCGGTGGCCGTCGTAACGAGGGTGATGAGGGCGAACTCGTCCTCATCGGGCAGGTCACGGCCACGGGTGATGACGTAGGGCCGGACCAGTTCTCCGGCCTCGGACACGAACTCGGGCTCGGAACGGCCGGGTTCGGTCATGAGGTGACCGTGTCGCCGCGAAGGCCGGTCGACATCGCCTTGCCCAGCCGGCTGACCAACTGCTGCATCCGGTACGTGATGTCCTGCATGTCGACCTCGGCCGACGCCGCCACGGCAAGGTAGCTGCCGCCGCCCGCAGCGTTCAGGAAGACCCAGCCCCCGTCGAACTCGATGAGGGTCTGGCGCCAGTTCGCTCCGCGCTCACCGCAGAAGAAGCTGACGGCCCGGCTGAGCGACTGCAGGCCGGAGACGGCGGCGGCCACCTTGTCGGCATCACCCCTGTCGATCTCCGCGGTACGGGACATCTGGAGGCCGTCGGCAGAAATCAGGACCGCGTGGAGAGCATGCGGAATCTGCAGCGCGTCCTCAAGCATCCAGGACAGGTCGTCGCTCACGGGGCATCGAATCCTTCGTGTGAATCGGCAGAGGGATCACCTTCGGCGGCCGGTACCCCCGCACCTCGGCCGCTGAGGGTGCCCCGTTGAAACGCGCCCATGGCCGCCACCCGTGCCTCTGCTGACCGGGCCGGCGGCGCTTCATCAGACCTGCGGCCGCCGTCCGGCACGAGCGCCATGCCGCGCTTGTTACGTCGCCGGGGCAGCCCGCCCTCTGCCGCCGCGGGAGCCGAACCGCGGCTCGCGGCGGCGGCATTGACCTCTTGCGTGGAAGCGGGTGTCTGGGGCTCGGGCATCTCGGTCAACAACTCCTTCGGCACCATCACCACCGCGCGGACGCCGCCGTAGGGAGAGGTGCTGTCGATGGCGACCGTGAACCCGAACCGCGCACACAGGGCACCGATCACCGCGAAACCGAACGCGGGAGGGTTGCCGAGCTCGGAAACGCTCACCGCGGACCCGCTGGACAGCAGAGCGGTGGCGTTCGTCCGTTCTTCCTCGCTCATGCCGACACCGGCGTCGTCGATCACGATGCAGATGCCCCTGGGCACCGTCCGCACCTCGACCTCGACCATGGTGGACGGCTCGGAATAGCTGGTCGCGTTGTCGAGCAGCTCGGCCACCGTCAGCGCGATCGGTTCGACGGCACGGCTGGTCACCGCGAAATCGACCCGTGAGGCGATTTCGATGCGCTGGTAGTGCCGGATGCGGCCCTGCGCCCCGCGGATCACGTCATAGACCGATGCGGCCACCCGCTGCCGGCCGAGCCACCCACCGCACAGCACAGCGATGGACTGCGCACGCCGGTTGAACTGCGAGTTCATGTGGTCGATGTCCAGCATGTCCCGCAACACGGCCGAGTCGCCGTACTTCTTCTGCAGCCCGGAGATGGCCCGCTGCTGCTCCGCGGCGAGACCTTGAAGGGTCCGCATGGCCGACTTCAGTACGGTGTTTGTGGCCTCCTCCGCCTCTTCCTTGGCCTGACGGACCACCTCGTCGTAGCCGCTGCGCAGCTCGATGACGTTGGACTCAAAGCCGGCGGCCCTGCCCTGTGATGCGGTCAGATCGCCTTGAAGGCCCTGCTTCTGACGACGTAGCGCCTTGATCGTTTTTCGCTGGCGAGTGATTACCGTGGCGGCGACAGCGACGCCGACGGCAAGCGCCCAGACTGTCGGATCCTGCCAAAAATTCGTCATGTGACTCTCTATTGAGGGGCTGGAGTCCAGCTCTCGAAATCTGTCCAAGCGGACCCTCGGCTGTGGGCAGACGTCACCGCCCGGAGAGCCCCCCTGGCTGTAGCCATGCCACGGCGAAAGCTCACGTGGCATGTGCACGCGAGCGTATCACCAGACGATCATGAGGATCTGTCAAGTCCGCCACGTCGTCGCCCCGTTAGTAAAAAAACACATGTTCATGTCAGTGAGGAAGGTGTGCCTGCGAGGTGAAGGCCCACAGTGGCGGAGCGCGCACCACTCCGCCCAGCCCTGTGGCACCTGGGTTCTTGCGGCGTGGCGACCACCGAGCAGGTCCACCAGCGTCTGCTGAGGTTCCGGCATCCGCCCGAACGGCGGCCGTCGAGGCAGCCGGAGAGATCTGCGGAGGCGCCTGGGCCGCCGAACGCACCGGCGACGCCCTGGACGGCTGACCCCAGGGCTTGCGGCCGACCTGTTCTTCGAAGTTAGTGAAACGTTAGGGGAACGTGAGCGAGAAATGAAACGGTGGCACTCCCCCAGTGGGGGAAGACAGCCCCTTTCGATTATGGCACGGGCGCACTTTCGGGCGCGTCCGCAATCCAGGAAATGGAGTAGTCATGAAGAAGATCAAGGCGCTTGTACGGAAGTTCAAGAAGGACGAGGACCTCGCCAACCACGCGTGGGTCCTGCACGTCATCTAGTACAACTCCGTTGGCGGGGGGAGCAGCCGCACCGCTTCCCCCGCCGACGCCTGAGCACTTCTCCGGCCCGTTCATGGCCCGGGATTCCCGCCCGCCGCGAGGAATCCATTTGATTGCCATTTTCATGGAGGTGTGATTCTCGTGGAAGAAACGGCAGCGGCATCGGATCGCAGCCATTCCATCGTGTACGCCCCACGAATTCAGGACCTGCTGGACAGAGAAGAGAAAGTCTTCCGGATCGACGCGACCACGGTCGGCGTCTCCCACCGCGACCTGATCAGCGAAGTCGTCGCGGCGCGTCCCGTCCTGTCGACGGAGCGCTCGGTCTACAAGCCGGCGGCCGGAGCCGAGATCCCCCACGACAGTGCGACCCGGACGATCCGTGCTCTGGGGCAGGACGTCATGGCGGTCATCCGCACCCCACCGCCTCCGGCACGCGGGCTGAACGGCCCCTGGCCCTACGCCGCCACCTCCTATCTGCGCCAGTGGCTCTTCGCCTCCGACCCGCTGCCGGTCTCCCTGCTGTCGAAACGCGGCATCACACGCTCCCCCGCGCTCTCCCGGATCGTCGACCGCGCCGTCACCGTATGGCCGGATCCCGGCGCTGACGGGCACGGCCGTACCGCGCTGGCCGAGCAGATCCGCAGCGCCTCCGACGCCCAGGAGCGCGGGCAGGCCATCGCCATGTACCGTCGCGCGACCGCCACCCTCTGCGACGGGGTGGCCGCGCTGACCGGCAACGCGCTGTGGCTCATGGGGCCGGCCGGACGGGAACAGCTCACGGGCCCGGCCGGACGGGAACAGCTCACGGGGCCGGCCGGGCGCGAACAGGGTGCGGCCCGCGCGGAACTCACCGCGGTCCTGTGGGAGACGCTGCGGCTGCTGCCGCCCGCGTGGATGCTGTACCGGACGGGCGGGGACGCGTACACCGGCCTGCACCCCGAGATCCGCCGCGAGGACAACGTCGCACTGTTCCCGCTCCTGATGCATCGTCACCCGGACTACTGGTCGGAGCCGATGAGTTTCCGGCCCGAGCGGTGGGCCGGGGTGCCGGATCCCGAGAAGACGCCCGCGTACATGCCGTTCGGGTTCGACGGCGCCCGCTGCTGGGCCAAGCACCTGGTCGTACCCCTGGCCGAACGTCTGCTGACCGTCGCTCTCGACAACCGGCTCACCATTCGCGCCCCGAAGCACCCGAAGCAGGAGACGAACGTCCCGCTGCGCTCCCTGCTCTCGGTGCGGTTCAACGCGGAATCCGGAGCGTGACGTCACCGCACCCTGCCCCCCGACCGCGCTGACACCACGGGAACGCCATGGAATCGCCCACGCTGGCCGACTGGGTCGGTGACGTCGAGAGTTTCAGCAGCCACCAGTGGCAGCACAAGCCCGCGGTCTTCACGCCGGAGACACTCGCCTCGCCGTTCGACCTCGACGAGTTGGACGCCGCATTCGACTCCGGGCTGCTGCGGACGCCCTATCTGGAAATGGTCCGCTCCAACAAGGTCACCGTCCCGGCCGAGGCGTACACCACGTCACGCGTGGTCAACGGCACGACGCAGCACGGCTTCGCCGACCGCGCGAAGGTCGTCGGCCTCCTGCGCGCCGGGGCGACGCTGCTCCTGCGCCACGTCGACCAGTGGCACCGCCCCACTGCGGACCTGGTGGCCCGGCTCTCCGGCGAACTGGACCGGCGCGTGGAGGCGTTCTTCTTCGTCACCCCCGCCGACGGCCAGGGTCTCGCGATCCACCGCGACGACGCCGACGTGTTCGCCCTCCAGGTGGCCGGACGCAAGACCTGGCACGTGCACAGCGCGCCGACGACCTCGGACTGGTCGCTGGGCGAGCTCCCGGACGACGAGGACTCGCCCCAACTCCTGCGCCGCGTACTCGAACCCGGCCACGTGCTCTACATCCCGCGCGGCTTCGCCCACCGCGCGGTGGGCGAAGCCGGACTCTCGGCCCACCTGTCCCTGACGATCCGCGACATCTCCCTGCGGGACCTGGCAGCAGCCCTGCAACAGTGCCTGACCGAGGACCTGGACATCCCCGCGCGCCCCCTTGGGGAAGCCGCGATCGCGGACGCCGCCGCCACCCTGCTCGACCACGCCCGTACGAAGCTCGCCACGATCGCCCCGGACGACCTGCGCCACACCGCACGGGCGGCGCAGACGCAGACGCAGACGCAGGCACGGCAACCGGGCGGAGAGGCACCCCGGCCGGAGACGTTCACCGCAACGGCCCGGAACTGGGACTCCGGCACACCCGGCACCAAGCGCACCGGACTGGCCTCCGTCGTACGCACCTGGCACCGCCTGCGCGACGCGGGACGCAGCACGGCCTGACGCAAGGCGGCAACGTCCGGTCGATGCGTGCGGCCAGGTCGAAGTCCGCATCGGTCAGCCGGTTGACGGCATGACGTGGTTTGCGAGCCATTGGCTCACCTTGTCGAGGTATCCGGGAACAAGGGCAGCCGAGCTCTCTGCCTGCAGACGATGGTCACCGCCCGGGAGCACCTCCACAGTCAGGGTGGCGCGGTGAAGTCGGGCAGGGTGGCAGGCGGCTGTGGCGAAGATACGGATGCTGTCGGCAACCGGCACCGTTGTGTCCGCACCACCGAACAGCGCCAGATGCGGACAGCGCAGCTGGAGCAGGTCCGGAGTCGGGTCGTGGTCCTGTTTTCGCTTCAGGAACGACCAGAGGCGTTCGTCCACGTCGCCCCAGTAGTAGGCGAGTCCCGGCGGCGCTCCCGCGTTGTCTACGAGCTGTTGCGCCGTGGAGAAGTCGGCGTCGCGTCGGCCTGCTTCTGCCAGCTGGTCGTACAGGTCCAGGGTGCTGCGGACCTCAGGGTGCCCCTCACCATGCAGACCCTTCAGGTGGTTGCTGAGGGCGTGGCGTTCCTGCTCGGCAGGGCTTACCCCCGGGCAACTGCTGGTGACCACCCACGGCAGGTCACCCCGCGCCGCAGAAGCGCGCAGAGCAACCCAGCCACCCTCGCTATGCCCGAAAAGCCCCACCGCTTGAGGTCGGACCTCAGGCTGAGCACGGAGAAAGCTCAGCCCGGCGACTGCGTCAGCCGCCAGATCATCCATGGTCGCCGCGCGCCAATCACCGGATGACTGGCCAACACCACGTTTGTCATACGAGAGCACGGCAAATCCGGCCTCTACAAGGTGCTGCTGGATCGGCAGGAAGTACGTGCCGTTGTCCCTGTCGGTCGGCCCGGACCCCCCGACCAGCACCACGCCGGCAACGGCCGGTCCGGCCTCGACCGGCACTCGCAGTGAACCAGCCAGCTCCACCTGCCCGTTGACGAACGTGACGTCTTGCACTCTCACGCTTTTCATGAACTCAGTCTCATGGTTCTGGACGGACCTCGTTCGGTTGACCTGGAAGCTCGCCCATCCAGAACGGAACCTTCCGTGAGCTTCCCGCCAGTGCTCTACAAGATCGAGAGATCGAGAGATCGCCGAACGACCAAATGAACCGGGTTCCAGTTCCCCAACCCACCACTCACCCCAGTTCCCGCCCCCCGCCGGATTCGCGGGGGAACGGAGAAGGCCCAGGCTCTCGGCATACTGCCGGTGACCTGGGCCTTCTCCGTATGTCCTACTGGTGGGCGCGGGCAGTTTCGAACTGCCGACATCTGCTTTGTAAGTTCGACCGGGTGCCGCACCGGCCCCCCGCCTCCCGCTGCGGCGACGGCCGGACCGGGCCGCCCACGTACGCCCTTGTCCAGCGTCGTTGATGTCAGAGGTGGATGTCAGGGGCCTCTTGATCCGTAGCTCTAGCCGGATCGGCCAGTAGTGGTCATACCGACCGCTACGAGACCTTGGAAAGACGGTGGCAAGCGGGGGCGGTCACCGTGATTGCGGTACGAAGCTGCTGTACAGATCCGCGAAGCGCATGAATCAGCCTCTGCCATCTGCCAGACACCCACCGTAGACATCGGCCAGGATGGAGGAATGATGCATCGTAACCCGACCGCCGAGATAGGCAGCGTTGGTGTAACGCATACGCAACTTGCCATCCAGGCCGAACTTGGTTGGCTGTTCCGTGAGCAGCCAATCGAGGACTACGGAATTGACGCGCATGTTGAGGTTGTGGACTCAGCGCGGGTCAGCGGCCGGCTGCTCGCCCTGCAAATCAAAAGCGGCCTCAGCTGGTTCAGAGAGCAGAGCCCAGACGGGTGGTGGTTCAGGCCAGATGCCAAGCATGTTCAGTACTGGAATAATCACTCATTGCCAGTTGCGGTAATTCTTTACCACCCAGAAAGAAAGTGTTGCTACTGGCAGTTGGTCAGCCATGAGACGCTCACCAAAACCTCTCACGGTGGGTGGAAATTGCTAGTTCCCGAGACCCAAGTCCTCGACGAGCGGGCCAGGACCTCTTTGAGTCAAGCCGCCGAAGGCGATCCCTACACACTTCGAATCCGCGAACTCCAGCTTGCGCGACCATGGATGGAGAAACTTGCCGAGGGCGCGCGACTTGTAGTCGATATCGAGGAATGGGTTAATAAGTCCTCAGGTCGGGGTGCAATCTCCCTAGGTGTGGACCACGAAGACGGTAAGGATCCGGAGCAACTTGCCAGTTGGACTGTGCACCTAGGATTGTCAAGTTACGTCGACGTAGTCCCTAAATTGTTTGCATGGGCACATGTTGGCCTGCATGCAGAGACCTACGACTATGCAGATTACGACGACTATCCCTTCGATCGTCATGACTGGGGCGACCTGCACCCATACATGAATTCCGCTGGCGAGGTCGACTTTTATCGGTTCGAACTGACACTCAATGGGCTAGGTCGAGCCTTCCTCCTAGTAGACCAGTTCGCCGCCACAGGTCGGCGACAGCTAACTACGTAAGGGGTAGCGCCTCCGCGCCAGCCCCATCCCTCCGGCAGATGAATGGTCCCCGGCCAGGTGGACCGGTCGGGGGTCGTTCTCTTAGGGTTGTCCGCGGCTGGTTGCTGTGGTTGCGGTATTTCACTGCTGTACCGCTCGCAATGAACAGTGCCAGCAGGGCCCCAGCGTCCGCGTACGCAACCCAGAATCTCGGCCCAGGGCGGTGAGGCATGCACGATCACGACGGACGGGCTAACCCAGCAGGATCTCTTCTGGGCGTCGGTTCGTGATCGCGATCTCCCTCTGGGCGAGGATGTGACCGAGGCACGCTCCCAGGTCTCCTCCGTGATCGTCCCGGGCCATGCTCCTGAGTTCCCTGGCCAGTTCCAAGCCGTTGATCAAGACGATCGGGTACTGGTCCTCGACCATCTCTGTCTGCGCCGGCACGGAGTGGGCACCAGTCGTGACGTACACGCCGATCCAGCCGCGGCGAAGCCGAGCCACGACCCGGACGATCTGCTCCGCGGTGACGAGATTGTCGAGTTTGACGCATTTGGCCTGCCCGAGGACGACTAGGCTGGTGCCGGCCAGTCCGCTGCCGATGTCGAGTCGGCCTACGAAGTCGGGACCACCATCGCCCGATCGACGTGTCAGCCACCCTTCGACGTAGCTGTTTCCGGCGCCACGCAGCACCCGTGCTGCTACTGCTGAGGCCACTGCTTCGAAGTCGTGCTTACGCCCGTCGAAGTGCTTGTAGATCAGCTCCAGGTCCTTGGCCTCAACGGTCCCGGACTTGGCCCGCTGCTCCGGCACTTTGCGAACCGTGCTTCTCCAGCTTGTTGCACCGCTCTGAACAGCCAGGATCGGCATCCAGGGGTCTCACGCGGCTAGACACTCAGGCCTCATGCGATCCCTTACTCCTCGCCGGGCGGTTCGAGTAGGTCGCGGGCGAGCCGGGGGACGGGGTGGTGCCGGAAGTCGACTTCGTCTGACCCGGTGGGTGCTGCCTAGAAGACTGAGAAGAAGGGTTTCACACGAGGTGCCGCTTCATTCGGGTTGGCCGTACTGACTGCCGTCCTACTGCGAGTCAGATGGCGTCGGCCTGACCCTGATGCGGTTGCTCCAACTGTTGTTCCCGCTTACGCTGCTCCACCCGCAGCATCTCTACGTTCTCCGCGAACCTCTCCAGGTTTACCGCCGCGTCCGCATCCGAGTATGGCGTAATGCCCAGATCGAAGGCCGTGGCGTGCTGCTCTACCTGATCCGCAGTCTGCTGAAGGTTGTATGCCCGCTCACGGAATTTGAAATAGCCCGTCACCGCGGTTGCGAACGCCAGGAACGACCCCAGTACGATCAGGATCGTCTTACCCGGCTGCGGGGTCTCCCAGAAAGCCGTAGTCGCCGTGGTACCCACGGACGCGAAGAAGACCCCCCACTGGAACCAGTTATGAATACGCCGGTAGAACCGCGTATCCCGCCTCAGACGCTCTACCACCCGCGGTATGCGCTCCCGGTAGCTGTTCCTATGCTCCCGCGTGGGGCGCGCCTGAGAGGCGCCGAGGATCCATTGATCATGAATGATCTCCAGTTCCCTGCGGAGCAGAAACGCCGACCTGACACCATGTTTCTCATCTTTCACCCGCAGAAGGAAGCCGACCAGGAACACCACTACTAGGACCAGTATCACCGCGATGGTCACGATGTTGAACGTGCGTAGGTCCGGTACGTCTTCCGACCAGAGGTTTCCCCACCCGGCCTCTGCGAGAACTAGCGGCGCCACCGCAAGCGGTACCAGCCGGAGCCACCGCGACAGGAGAGCCCTACGTATACGGCGCTCCGCTGTCGCTACGTCCCGCCGGTAGGCGATAACGCCGTTCGCGTACTCGTGCTGTTGAGTGGGCTCCAGACTCCATCCATATTCTTGCTTTGGGTCATTGAGGGATTCAATTACCTCTTCAACGAGGCGACCCCAAGTGGAATCCGATTCTGCGGTGAAATCGTTCTCAAGTCGCACGTACGGCTTGTATCGGTCAGGTGACCCATATCTTTTGTGGAAGATGTAAGCGCCGCCACTGCCATATCTGAGCTGCCTGGCTATTTGAACATTTATGGTCCACTTGAGTTCTTCTCTATCGGCCTTCCAAGCGGCGGAGAGGATCGCGACTACGCCCTCCCAGGTCAATACGAAGTCCTCGGGGAGGAGGGTTAGCATATCGGCCTCGGATAGCCGCTGGTCTTCGTAAGCGAGGTGATGCAGGACATCCCCCACCCACGGTTCGTAACTGCCAGCGGTCTCGGGTTCATATTCGCGCGGCACGTCGGTAAGGCCAGACATCGTGGATGGCTTCCGGTCGAGGGTGGTGGTGTGCGTCAACGGCACGCTACCGCCGCCCTGTTCTCCACAAGCACATAACTCTCCTGCCGGGTAGTGGAGTTGCGCACCCCTGCCCCTGGAAGGTGCTTCGCGCTTGCGCGCTCGCTCAACCCACCACTCGCCCTGGCTCCCATCCCGTCCGCCTTCGACCCACACGTCGTGGAGCGGGCGTGGTTCAGGGCGTCAAGGTGGAGCGCGCCACTGTACGAACGACCTTGACGCCCTGGGCCGCGACTGCTCGGCTCTGCCTGGGTCGAAGGCGGACGGGATGGGAGCCCCACGACGCTCACCCCGCTCCGGCCGGCACTCGCGAACGGCGCCCCTCCCATCCCGGAGTCTGAGCGCCCCCGCCGGAGGCATCATCGTGAAGCCGCGGGCTTGGTTCTCGTCTCATGCCCCACGGGCCTATCCACTGCGGGCGCGCGTCGGCGGCGGCAGCGCCGAGCGGGCCGGAGGCAGGAGCGCGGGCGCAGCCAGAGCCGGGAAGCGCGCCCGGCGGAGCGGAGCGCAGCCGGGTGCCTTGATGAGGTAGAGAAACCTGTAACAGCTCTACGTTGTCAGGCGGGTGCCACGAAGCAGACGGCATCAAAGCGCTTGCCGGCGAAGTTGTGTGTGGTCTCGCCGAATCGCTGCCATCCGAGGCGCTCGTACAAGCGGATCGCTGCGGCGTCCTTCGTCAATACCTCAAGTACCAAGCGCAGCTCGTTCGCCCGGGCATAGACACTGCTGCGTCCATAAGGTACTGCCCTGAGGAGCCCTTGCGTGCGTCGCTGGCAACGAAGAGCCTTGCTAGTACACCGACTTGTGGGGTTTCGGCGCCGCTCTTCTCGCTCCAGAGACGTGCAACCTCGTCTTCTGGCTGCGGACTGTTGACCGCTACGTGCCCCACCACACGCCCATCCAGCTCGGCAATCCACGCGGCAAGAAGGCCACTGGGTGAAAGGTCTTCCACCCCTTCAACGAACTCGGCACCTGGACCACCCCCCGTCCCACCCACCGAGTGCACCGGGGCTACGTCCGCGGCCACCGCCACGGCGTCTACCGGGAAGGGCCCTACGTCGCCCCGTACGGCTCCGGCGGCGGCAAGGCCACCGTCCCCGAGATGTAGAGCGCGATGGGCATCACCTGGACTGACATCCGCGAGGAACTCACCGAGGCGATCCCCCGGCCTACACGCAGTGGATCGAGACGGCGTTTCTCACCTGCCGGCAAGAGGTGCTCGTATGACCGACACCGCCACCGCGGCGGGCCTGGACCCGGTAGCCCTGAGCGACTACTGAGGGTGGCCGGCTCCGCGGACTTCGACCGCTGGGAAGAGCAGATCCGCCGCACAGGAGGATGCGCCCAGCCCATCCACCTCACCGGCGCCACCAAGACCACCGACCGGGCCACCGGCACCCTGCTGCACCACTACACGACCGACACCGAGCCCGGCGGCCGGTTACGGATCGCCTGCGGCAACCGCCGCGCCTCCCGCTGCCCCGCCTGCGCCTGGACCTACGCCTGGACCTACGCCGGCGACACCTACCACCTCATCCGCGCCGGCCTCACCGGCGACCCGGACAAGGGCACTCCCCATACGGTTCGGGAGCACCCTCGGGTCTTCGCCACCCTCACCGCCCCCTCGTTCGGCCCCGTCCACAACCGGCCCGGGAACCGGCCCTGCCGCTGCGGCACCCACCACGCCGACACCGCACCGGAACTGGGGACCCCGCTCGACCCCGACAGATACGACTACGCGGGCGCGGTGCTGTGGAACAACCACGCCTCCGACCTCTGGCGCTACTTCACGATCTACCTCCGCCGCGAAATCGCGAAGCGTGCCGGCCTCACCCAGAAAGCAGCCCGCGAACAGTCCCGGCTGTCCTTTGGCAAGGTCGCGGAGTATCAGAAGCGGGGAGCGGTCCACTTCCACGCGGTGATCCGCTTCGACGGACCAGACGGGCCGGACTCACCGCCCCCGCCTTGGGCCACCCTCGGCCTTCTGGACGACGCGATCTCTGCGGCCGCTGCTCGGGTTGAGGTCACCGTGCCCGCGAATGAGGAAGCCGGGTTCCCCACGCCCTGGGTACTGCGCTGGGGCACACAGCTCGACGTCCAGCCCATCGGAGCGTTCGGCAACGGCGAAGACCTCACCGAACAGGCCGTGGCCTCCTACGTCGCCAAGTACGCCACGAAAGCGGCTGAGACGACCGGGACCGTGAACCACCGCGTCGGCAACAAGGAATCGCTGATCCTCCTCGGCGTCCCGGACCATCCCCGCCGGCTGATCGAAGCGTGCCTGGATCTCCACCACGCCTACCCCGATCGCAAGCTCCGCGACTGGGCGCACATGCTCGGCTTCCGAGGGCACTTCTCCACCAAATCCCGCGCGTACTCCACCACCCTCGGCGCCCTCCGCCAGGTCCGCGCCGACTACCGCGCCGCCCAGCAACGTACCGCCCTCGGCCTGCCCGATCCTGACGGCCGCCCCGAGGCGACGACGCTCACGCTCGCGCACTGGACCTACGCCGGCCACGGCCACACCCCCGGCGAATCCTGGCTCGCCGCCAACATCCACCGCGACATCCAACACAACCGCGACCACACCCGCGAACACCGCGCCGAGCTGCAAGACCGACTTGCTCTGGAAGGGGCCGACGCATGACCACCGCCACCGCCGAACTCCTCACCGTGCCCGAGGTTATGGCGCGGCTCAAGCTCGGACGCTCCACCCTCTACGACCTGGTCCGCTCCCGCCGCCTGACCTCCATCACCATCGGCCGGTCCCGGCGCATGCCCGCCGACGCCGTGCGGGACTTCATCGTCAACGAGATCGAGGAAGCCGCCTGATGCCTCCCCAGCGCAAGCGCAACCCCAACGGCGCCGGCACCATCACCAAGCGCAAGGACGGCCGCTATCAAGCTGCGGTCTACGTCCTCCAACCGGACGGCACCCGCGCCCGCAAGTTCGCCTACGGCAAGACCTGGACCGAATGCGACACCAAGCGCCGTGACCTGCTCGCCAAAGTGGACCAGGGCGTCCCCGTGCCCACGCGGTCGGCCAAGCTCTCTGAGTGGCTGCCGTGCTGGCTGGAGAACATCATCAAGCCGCGCCGCAAGCGGACGACCTACGCGAAGTACGAGACGCACATCCGCCTGTACCTCGTACCCATGCTCGGCTCGAAGCGCCTTGAATCGCTGAGCGTCGCTGACGTCCAGCGTTTCCTCGTCCGCCTGGAGCAGCAGACCACCGCCGCAACGGCCAAGGAGTCCCACCGCGTCCTGCGTACCGCGCTGACGGCAGCCTGCCGCGAGGAACTCGTCATGCGGAACGTGGCCATTCTCGTGGAGCCGCCCTCGGCCGTGGCTCGGGACCTGTCGCCCTGGTCGCTCGACGAAACGCTGACCTTCCTCACGGCCGCTCGAAAGGACCCGCTCTACGCAGCCTTCGTCCTCGCCATCGCGCTCGGCTTCCGGCGCGGGGAGATCGTCGGTCTGCGGTGGGAAAACGTGGATCTTGACAAGCGGGAGATCCGGGTCCGTACCCAGCGGCAGCGTGTCCGCGGTGAGGCGTACGAGGACGATCCCAAGGGGCGTCGCAGGAAGCAGACGTTGCCCCTGCCCGCCCTCTGCGTCGCTCCGCTCCGCTGGGAACGGCTGCGGCAGGCTGCTCTGCGGGAATCAGCCGGTGATCAGTGGGAGGAGACCGGCTACGTCCTCACCACACGCACCGGCCGGCCGATCGAGCCGCGCAACCTGTACCGCTCGTTCACCCGGGTCGCTGGCACCGCCGGGCTTCGCGTGATCCGGCTGCACGATGCCCGGCACGGCTGCGCAACCCTGCTCACCGCCGCCGGCGTCGCTCCCCGCGTCGTGATGGAGATCCTCGGCCACAGTCAGATCGCGGTCACGATGAACATCTACGCCCACGTCGTCCAGGACACCCAACGCGAGGCCGTGAGTCACCTCGACCGCATGCTGAAGCGGGAGCGTCCCGACCGTGGATGACCACGCCCGTTGATGTCAGAAGTAGATGTCAAAGGCCCCCAACCATGATCGGTTGAGGGCCTTTGCACTGGTGGGCGCGGGCAGTTTCGAACTGCCGACATCTGCTTTGTAAGAACGGATCTAATATCTCTCTGACCTGCAACGCACCGCAGATTGGAGATC